>CAVWTB010000067.1:0-463524 GCA_963757845.1 uncultured Alphaproteobacteria bacterium | reverse complement strand
GAGCCCGTCCGATGCCCCAGACCGTCACCACGCCGCGCACGAAGGTCAAGACCAAGGTCGAGCGGCCGCGGCTGCACAAGGTCATTCTCGTCAACGACGACTACACGCCGCGCGAGTTCGTCGTCATGGTGCTGAAGGGCGAATTCCGCATGACCGAGGACGAGGCCTACAAGGTGATGATCACCGCGCACCGGCGCGGTGTCTGCGTGGTTGCGGTCTACACCCGCGACGTGGCCGAGACCAAGGCGACCCGCGCGACCGACCTCGGCCGCGCCAAGGGCTATCCGCTGATGTTCACCACCGAGCCGGAAGAGTAGCGCGCACCCGCACCAGGCTCGCAAATTGTCTGACATTCCGCGCAAATCGACGCATCTCGCGTGGAACCTTCGGTTCCCTTGCGCGTTGACGTTCGAGAACTGTCAGGGGAGTTGTGATGACGAATGCGATCGAAATCGCCACGCGGCGCGTGCTCGAAACCTACGCCTTGATGTTCGATACGGCCAAGGCGGAGGAAGCGCGCGAGAGCGTCGAAGATATTTGGAGAAGATGTTTTCCGCCGGCGAAACCGACGAAAGCCGCCTCGCGGTCTGCGGCCTCGTGTATCTGCGCGAGAAGGAAGGCCGCAGCGATCCCGTCGCCGCAGGGTTTCACCGGCCTTTGATCTACGCGGACCCCTACAAGCGCTTCGCGCGTTCTCCTCCGTCGGATAGACCCCGCTCAGCACCGTCTCGAAATGCCCCTTGACCTGCTCGTTGCAAAGGCACGCCTTTGCGGCGAGCGCGTCCTTGTTCGTCACCAGCAGCGAGCCGCGCCGCGTTTCCAGCATGCCCTCGCGCCGGAACGACTGGATCACGCGGCTCGCATAGGAGCGGCCGACGCCGAGCATGGCCGCGAGCTGCTCCTGCGTCAGCGGCACGACCGCGTCGCCGGTGCGCTCCATCGCCGAGACGATCCACTTCGCGGTCCGCTGCTCGATCGCGTGGGTCGCGTTGCACGCCGCCGCCTGCACCATCTGCGCCAGCATGCAATCGGCATAGCGGGCGAACATTCCGCTCAGCGACGGCGATTTGCTCTTCGCCGCTTCGAGCAGATCGAGGCGAAGATGCGCGAAGGTCCCGCCGAACTGCACGATCATGCGCGTATAGGCCGGCAGTTGCCGCGGCTGACGATGCCGCCGACCGCACCTTCGCGGCCGACGAGAATGGTCTCGACATCGCGGCCGTCCTCGTTCGTCACCAGATAGGAAACGAGGCTCGGCCCGCACGGAAAATAGACCGTGCCGACGTGATCGCCCGGATTGTAGAGCAGATGCCGCGCCCGATAATCCGTCACTTCCAGCGCCGACCGCGATCAGGGCGTAGTCGCCGGGTCGCAGCGCGCGCAACAAATTATTCTGCGGCCGATCGCCGCCGGCTGTCGATTCCGCAAATACCATTCTGCCCAAGATCGCTCCTCGTTGCTTTCCCTAGCAAACGCCGGAGCAGCTTGTATGTTCACTTCTGCACAGACATGATGCTATCCCAACGAAAAGTTCCGTCCAGCGGAACAAACACATGCGAGCAAGCGAATGCGCGACCGACACCGCCAAGCCAGCCGCCGATCGGCTCCTCACTCGACGAACGCCCATGACGACATCTCTTGCCCAGAAGATCGCACGCGAATACGGCACGCCGGCCGTCGTCATCGACATGGACCGCGTCGAGCGCAACATCGCCCGCGTGCAGGCGCAGTGCGACGCCGCCGGGCGTCGCCAATCGCCCGCACATCAAGACGCACAAGAGCCCGCTGCTCGCGGCGCTGCAGCGCGACGCCGGCGCAAAGGGCATCACCTGCCAGAAGCTCGGCGAAGCCGAGGTGATGGCCGACGGCGGGCTCGACGACATCCTGATCAGCTACAACCTGCTCGGCGAGGAGAAGATGGCGCGGCTCGGCGCGCTGATGCGGCGCATCAACATCACCGTCGTCGCCGACAACGCGACCGTCGTCGCCGGACTGCCGCAGGCGGCCGCGCAAGCCGAGCGGCCGTTGTCGGTCGCGGTCGAATGCGACACCGGGCGCAAGCGCGCCGGCGTCGAGACGCCCGCCGAAGCCATTGCGCTTGCCAGGCAGATCGCCGCGTCGAAGGGCCTCTCCTTCGCGGGCTTCATGATGTATCCGACCGAGAACGGCTGGGCCGAGGCGCAGTCGTTCTACGATGAGGCGCTGAAGGGCGTGCGCGAGGCCGGGCTCGAGCCGACGATGGTGTCGACCGGCGGCTCGCCGAACCTGAAGAATCTCGGCAAGCTCAAAGGCGCGACCGAGCACCGGCCGGGCACCTATATCTACAACGATCGCATGCAGATTGCCGCCGGCGTCGCCACCCTCGACGACTGCGCGCTGCACATCTATTCGACCGTGGTGAGCCGCGCAGCTGCCGACCGCGGCATTCTCGATGCGGGCTCGAAGACGCTGACGTCCGATCCCGGCGGCGGGCTCGACGGCTACGGCCTGATCCTCGAGCATCCGGAAGCGAAGATCGCCCGCTTCGCCGAGGAGCACGGCTTCCTCGACCTTGCGCGCAGCAACACGCGGCCGAACGTCGGCGACGTGGTGCGCATCGTGCCCAATCACGTTTGCGTCGTCGTCAACATGGTCGACGAGGTGGTGATGGTGCGCGGCGAGGAGATCGTCGGCACGCTGCCGGTCGCGGCGCGCGGCAAGCTGCGGTAGTGGAATATACAGAACGATCGCGTCAATAACCTCCCACGTCATTGCGAGGAGCGAAGCGACGAAGCAATCCAGCGCGAGCGAAGCGGCAAACTAAACGCGCAGCAGACGCGGCGACTTCGGAGTTCATCTGCGCGCCTGCCGGCGCGGGCTGGATTGCCGCGCTATCGCTCGCAATGACGTCAAGAAAGCCACCCCATGCGCCTCCCCTTCTTCTACGGCTGGATCGTCGTCGCCGTCACCTTCGTGACGATGGGGATCGGCGTGAATGCGCGCACGTTGTTCTCGCTGCTGTTCTCGCCGATCATCGACGAGTTCGGCTGGCAGCGCGGCGTGACCGCCGGCGCCTTCTCGTTCGGCTTCGTGATGTCGGCGATCTTCAGCCCGCTGATCGGCCGCTTGATGGACCGCACCGGTCCGCGCACCGTGATGGAATTGGGCGTGGTGATGATGGCGGCAGGCTTCCTGCTTGCGCCGCTGACCAGCGAGCCGTGGCATCTTTACATGACGATCGGCGTGCTGGTCGGCGCCGGCAGCGTCTGTCTCGGCTATTCCGGCCAGTCGCTGTTCCTGCCGAACTGGTTCGTGCGCAAGCGCGGGCTTGCGGTCGGCATCGCCTTTGCCGGCGTCGGCATCGGCTCGATCACGCTGTTGCCGTGGACGCAGATGCTGATCGAGCAGGCCGGCTGGCGCACCGCCTGCTGGACGCTGGGCCTGTTGATTCTCATTGTGCTCGCGCCGATCAATCTGTTGCTGCGCAAGCGGCCGCAGGACATCGGGCTCCAGCCCGACGGCGACGCCGCGCCCGCGGCAAACGCCGAACGCGCGTCCAATGTCGTCGATCCCGCCTGGGCCGCGGTCGACTGGACGCTGGCGCGCGCGCTTGCGCACGCAGCGCTTCTGGTGGCTGGCGCTGGCTTCTTCACCGGCCTCTACGGCTGGTATGCCGTGCAGATCCATCAGACGAAATATCTCGTCGAGATCGGCTTCTCAGCCGAGCGCGGCCGCGTGGGCGCTCGGCTTCGTCAGCCTCGTCGGCATTCCGGGCCAGATCTGGCTCGGCCATCTGTCCGACCGGATCGGCCGCGAATGGATCTGGACCGTCGGCAGCGCTCGGCTTCGCGATCTGCTTTCTCGCGCTGATCGCGCTTCAGCACACGCCGTCGATGGCGCTGCTCTATCTGATGGTGTTCGCGCAGGGATTTCTCGGCTACGGCGTGACGTCGATCATCGGCGCGCGTCGCGATCGAGATCTTCGAGGGCAAGCATTTCGGCAGCATCTACGGCACGCTGACGCTCGCCGGGCTCGCGGGCGGCGCCGCGGGTCCGTGGATCACCGGCGTGATCCACGACCAGACCGGCAGCTACGCGCTCGCGTTCTGGATCGGCGTCGTGCATCTGCTGCGTGTCGATCGCTTTCGATCTGGATGGCCGGCCCGCGCAAGATCCGCGCCGTCGCCGGGCAGATGCACCGGCTGAAGCATGATGCGTCATGCACGAATCTCTGCCGCCACGCGGCAGGAATGCGACCGAATCCAGGGTTGCGTCGCGTATAACATCGAGATTCCGGGTTCGCGTATCGGTCGGCTAAGCCGGCATGACGCGCCCGGAATGACGGCTTAACTAGCGCCGCGGCGGCGGAATGCCCGGCGGCGGCGGGGCCGACCGTCTGGTTCTGGCCGGTCAGCAGCGGCGTGATGCGGCGCATGGTGACACGGCGGTTGACGCGCTCGGGCCCATCCGTCGGCACCTTCAGATACTGCTCGCCATAGCCTTGCGAGGTCAGGTTCTCCGCCGGCACCTGGAATTGCTCGGTGAGAACCTGCGCCACCGCTTCGGCGCGCCGGTCCGACAGCGACAGGTTGTCGACGTCGGAGCCGACCGCGTCGGTGTGCCCCTCGATCAGGTACACCTCGCGCGGGTTGCGCTGCGACCGCCTGGTTGATGCCCTGCGCGATCGCGGCGAGCTTCTGCGCCTGATCCGGCGTGATCTCCCACGATCCGAGTCTCGAACGTGATCGTGTCGAGGTCGATGCGCGGCATGCGATCGCGCACGCCGGGGCTGTAGCGGATCTCGTCGAGCGAGTAGCGACGATCGATGCGATCGACCGGCGGCGCGACCAGCGTTTCGTAGATCAGCCGCGGGTCGGCGTATTCCGCCTCGACGATGTAGCGCTCGCGCGGAATGCGGACCACCGGCGGCGGCAGGTCGACAAAGAAGCCGCCGATCCCGACGACGACGCCCGGCCGCGGCGGCGGCGGCCGGAACGAGTTGTCGATGATGATGATCTCGCGGCCGCGGTCGTCGCGGCGGATGCGGCGAAGCAGCCGGCCGTCGCGGTCGGTCACCGTGATGATCTGCGTGCCGTCAGGACGGATGACGATCGTGCGGGTCTCGGCGCCCTGCTGACGCACCTGCACGTCGCGCGCGCCGTAGCGGAAGCGGTCGACCTCGTTGTGACGAATGAACGACTGTCCGCTCGGATCGCGAATGATGATGCGGCCCGGCTCGCGGATGATCGTGCGTCCGCCTTCCTGCGTCTCGCGACGCTCGGAGCGGAAGTTCTCGAGCATGGCGCGGGACCGCAGCGCCCCTCTGGATCGGTGTGACAGTTGCGGCGGCCGGAGGCGGTGGCAACGGCGCGGCGACAGTCGGCGGCGGCGGCGGCCGCCTGGCCGCATCGGGCGCGGCGGCTGATGGCGCGGGCGCAGCCGTGCCTGCGGCAGGCGGCGCGGCAGCCGGCGCCGCGGGTGCCGCCTGTGGCCGGTCGGCGCCCGGAGCCGGACGGCCGTCTGTGCCGGCGCCGCGCCCGGCGCAGGCGCTGCGGGAGTTGCCGGTGCGGTCGCCGATGGTGGCGTCGTTGCGGGCGCCGTCGCTGATGGCGGCGTCGTTGCGGGCGCGGGCGGTGTCGCTGCAGCCGGTGGAGGCGGCGGCGAATCGGATTTTGCAGCCGGTGGCGGAGGCGACTTCTGCAGCTGTTGCTGCTGCGGCGCTGCTGCCGGCGGCGCAGCCTTCTGTTGCTGGGCGGCAGGCGGCGCTGCTGCCGGTGGCGGCGGAGGTGGCGCAGCCTTCTGTTGCTGCGTGGGTGCAGGCGGTGGCGCTGCAGCCGGCGGCGGTGGCGGCGTTGGCGCGGATTTCTGCGCTGGCGGCGGGGCAGCCGATGGCGGCGGCGTGGGCGCGGACTTCTGCTGCTGCGGCGGAGCGGCCGCAGGCGGAGGCGGCGGCGCTGCCGGACGCGGCGGAGGTGGCGGCGCAGCAGCCGGAGGAGGCGGCGGTGTCGGTCGCGGAGGCGGCGGCGGCGCCGCTGCAGGCGGAGGCGGCGGTGCAGCCGGGCGCGGCGGCGGAGGCGCTGCTGCGGGCGGAGGCGGCGGTGCTGCAGGTCGCGGAGGTGGCGCGGCTGCCGGTGGTGGCGGCGGCGGGCTGCTGCGCTGGCGGCGCTGCAGCCGGCGGCTGCTTCGGCTCCTGCTTCTTCTGTCCGGGCGGTGCCTTGGCGTCATCCGCCGGCGGGCGCCTGCGCGATGACGATGCGATCGCTCTCGGCGCGTGGCAAATCCGTGTGTCAACGCAAGGGTGGAGATCGCTGTCGTGGCCAACAGCAGAAGCGAATTCTGGTCATTGAGATCCTTGAGCCCCAGGGCAACCTGTATCAAATCGTTTCGATGCGCTTTGGTTCCATACAGGCATCGCGCATGAATTCCTATCAACGGCAGTGTTGAGGGCCGGAATAAGGCGACGCGCGAGATAAATTTGCCGGCCACTGTCGCGCCGTTCAGCGGCCATTCATCGGCCTCGCCTTCGCACAATTGCAACACACAGATGTGGGCGGACGCGCGCACCGCGTTGACAATGCGATGCGGAACCCGCACCGATTGCGAGCAACAACAGAATCTTACAGCCTCACATCTGCCTTATGACAGAGGGAGGATTGACATGCCGCTCGCCTACTGGTGCGTGCTGATCGCCGCGCTGATGCCGATCGCGCTCGCCGCTTACGCAAAGGCCGGCTCGCGCGACAACCATCATCCGCGCGACGCGGTGGCCTCGATGCCGGACGCGAAGCGGCGCGCCTATGCCGCGCACGAGAATGCCTATGAGAACTTTCCGTTCTTTGCGGTGGCGGTGATCACCGCGACGACGCTCGGCGCATCGATCTCGACGGTGAACATCCTGGCCGCGCTCTACATCGTGCGCGCGTGGCGTGCACGCCGTGCTCTACATCAACGACGCAGCCTCGGCGCGCTCGCTCGCGTATACCGTGGGACTTCTGGTCAACATCGCGATCTTCGTGCTGCCGGCGTTCAAGTGACGCCCGCAGGGCGTCATTGCGAGGAGCGTAGCGCGAAGCGATCCAGCAAGCGCGCCGGCAGGCGCGCAGATGAAGAGCGTGAGTTCGCTGCGAATGCTGCGCTTTTTTGTTTGCGACGCTTCGCGCGCACTGGATTGCTTGACGCTTCAGCTCGCAATGACGACCGTCACCCCGGCTTGTGACACACCGCCTCGATGTTGTGGCCGTCCGGGATCCAGCACGAACGCGCCGTAATAATCCGGATGATAGTGCGCGCGGATGCCGGGCGCGCCGTTGTCCCTGGCGCCGGCGGCAATCGCTGCCGCATGGAACGCATCGACGGCGGCGCGGTCGTTCGGCGAGGATCGCCATGTGCACCGCCTTGGCGAGCCCGCCCTCGCCGCCGATCCAGAAATCCGCCTTGCCGTCCCTGCCGAAGCCCGCGGCCGGAGCGTCGTGCTCGTGCTGCTGCACCTCCATGATCAGGGTGTAGCCGAGCGGCGCCAGCGCCTTCAGATAGAAATCCTTGGCGCGGGCGTAGTCGGAAACGGGGAAGCCGATGTGATCGATCATGAAAAATCTCCGGATTCTCGGGTCTAATCGAGCGGACTGTAGACGGGAATTCTGGCGGCGGCATGAAGCAGCCGAATTTGACCATTTCTGCTGACAGATTCTGACAGCATTCATGCTAAGCTCAGGCAACTCAAGGTGATCCGTGTCGCGCGCCGAACGCCTGCTCGAACTGCTGCAAGTCCTTCGCCGCTACCGCCAGCCGGTGGCCGGGCAGACGCTCGCCGACGAGCTCGGCGTCAGCGTCCGCACGCTCTATCGCGACATCGCCACCCTGCAGGGCCAGGGCGCGGCGATCGACGGCGAAGCCGGCCTCGGCTACGTGCTGAAGCCCGGCTTCATGCTGCCGCCGCTGATGTTTTCGGAAGAGGAGATCGAGGCGCTGGTGCTCGGCTCGCGCTGGGTCGCAAAACGCTCCGATGCGCAGCTCGGAGCAGCCGCGCGCAACGCGCTCGCAAAGATTCTTGCGGTGCTGCCGTCGGATCTGCGCGACGACGCCGACAATTCGCGCACTGATCGTTGCGCCGGGCCAGATGATTTCGATGGGCGAAAACGAATTGCCGACGATCCGGCGGGCCATCCGCGCCGAGCGGAAGGTCGCGATCGACTATCGCGACGACAAGGGCCGCGACACCAATCGGACGATCTGGCCGTTTGCGCTGGCCTATTTCGATCGCGTGCGCGTCGTCGCCGCGTGGTGCGAGCTGCGCCGCGACATCCGCCACTTTCGCGTCGACCGCATCGTCGCGCTGAACGTCGCCGAAGAGCGCTACCCGCGCCGCCGCCACGCGCTGCTGAAAGAGTGGCGCGAGTCGGAAGGCACGCAGCCGGGGGCAGAGATTCTGTCCGGCCGATAACGTCGGCATGATCGCGGCCACGGCCGCGGCTTCTGCGTGCGACAATCATCGAGCATCGCAAGCAACAGGAACTTCGACCGGCGCGAGCTTGCTGCTGCCACTTTCTGTCAGTTCCCTCAGACCTACTGCCACTTCCTGTCAGCATCGAGGTTTATGTTGGTCTCCAAGATTGGGGAGATCGATATGACGAAGTTGAACTTGATCCTGCTCTACATCTGGAGCGCACTGGCCTTCGCCGTCGCCAGCAAGCACCAGCTCAACAAGCCCTATGGCGAGTGGCTCAAGCTCGGTTTGCGCGTGGCGCAGCAGCAGCCGGTGCCGATCGACCTGTGGCATCTCCTGGTGCTGATCGATCCGGACGGGCGGTTTCTGCACGCAGCAACCATTCTGAATGTGTGAGGCGGACATGACCGCGCACGCGAACTGGATCGCAGTGGCCTCGGCCGAGCATGTCAGCCTCGGCCGGGCGCAGGGTTTCATGCAGGTGTGTCACGGCAAGTCCGCGCCGCTCAGGCGCGTGGCGCCGGACAGCCGCGTGGTCTACTACTCACCGACCGGCCATTTCGGCGGCAAGGACAAGCTGCAATCGTTCACGGCGATCGGCGTGGTGACAGCGAGCGAGCCGTATCAATTCGACATAGGCGCGCGAAGCGACGCCGTTCTTCGAACGGCTATCGCGCGGCTTTCAGCCTTTCCGTCGCGACGTAGCGTGGCTAAAGGCGCACCCTGCGCCGATCCAGCCGCTGCTGGACAAGCTGGAGTTCTCCGCCGGCATCCGCAACTGGGGCCAGAAGTTCCGCTACGGCCTGTTTTCGATCAGCGATCACGACATGGAGGTGATCGCCGACGCCATGGGCGCGCGCTTCCCAGAACATTGACATTCGCCGCTTTTGCTTGCCCTCTTGCGCCGACAAACTTGGCGCAGAGGGAGCAAGCCGCCGATGATCGGATTTCAGATCGCCACACGCACGCGCAAGGTCGATGCGGCCACCGTCGCGAAATTCCGCAGCCTGCCGGTTGCGAACATCAGTGATTCCATGTCGCGCATGACGGCGGGCGGCGCGCGGCTTGCGGCCGATGCACGCGGGCGGCGTGCTGGCGGGCCCTGCGTTCACCGTGAAGACCCGGCCGGGCGACAACCTGATGATCCACAAGGCGCTCGACCTTGCCGACGCCGGCGACGTGATCGTGGTGGACGGCGGCGGCGACCTGACCAACGCGTTGATCGGCGAGATGATGGTCGCGCATGCACAGAAGCGCGGCATCGCCGGCCTGGTGCTGAACGGCTCGATCCGCGACTACGACGCGATCCACGCCGGCACTTACCCGGTGTTCGCGGCCGGCATCACCCATCGCGGTCCGTACAAGGATGGTCCGGGCGAGATCAACGTTCCGATCGCCATCGACGGCATGGTGATCGAGCCGGGCGATCTCATTGTCGGCGACGGCGACGGGCTCTTGTGCGTACCGTTCGCGCAGGCCGAAGAGGTCTACAAGGCGGCGAAGGCGAAGAACGACGCGGAGAACAAGCAGATCGTCGCCATCCGCGAAGGCAAGAGCGACCGCAGCTGGGTCGATGCGACGCTGAAGAAGCTGGGTGTGATTGGTTGAGACGAGAGGCGTAGCCCCACATTCGACGTCATGGCCGGGCTTGACCCGGCCATCCACGTCTTAGTCACGCGATAGGCCATCAAGACGTGGATGCCCGCGACAAGCGCGGGCATGACGGCTGTATTGCTGTGGCGCGGCGTCGCCTAAACCTGCCGCTCGACCATCTTCAGCTTGAGGTCGGCGATCGCCTTCGAGGGGTTGAGGCCCTTCGGGCAGGCCTTCGCGCAGTTCAGGATGGTGTGGCAGCGATAGAGGCGGAACGGATCCTCGAGATTGTCGAGGCGTTCGCCGGTCGCTTCGTCGCGCGAATCGTTGACCCAGCGGCTTGCCTGCAGCAGCGCGGCGGGACCGAGGAAGCGCTCGCTGTTCCACCAGTAGCTCGGGCACGAGGTCGAGCAGCAGGCGCACAGGATGCACTCGTAAAGCCCGTCGAGCTTCTGCCGGTCGTCGTGGCTCTGCTTCCATTCCTTCTGCGGCGTCGGCGAGGTGGTCTTCAGCCACGGCTCGATCGAGGCGTACTGCGCGTAGAAATTCGTCAGGTCCGGCACCAGGTCCTTCACCACCGGCTGATGCGGCAGCGGATTGACCTTGATCGGCCCCGCGTCCACCTCGTCCATCGCCCGCGTGCAGGCGAGCGTGTTCTGGCCGTCGATGTTCATGGCGCAGGAGCCGCAGACGCCCTCGCGGCACGAGCGGCGGAAGGTCAGCGTCGGATCGATGTTGTTCTTGATCCAGATCAGGCCGTCCAGAATCATCGGCCCGCAGTCGTTCAGGTTGACGTGATAGGTGTCGACCCGCGGGTTCTTGCCGTCGTCGGGATTCCAGCGATAGACGCGAAACTCGCGCGTCTCGGTCGCGCCCTGCGGCTTCGGCCACACCTTGCCTTCGGTGACCCTGGAGTTCTTCGGCAGCGTGAATTCGACCATCTTCGTCCTCAGTCCCCTCAGTACACGCGCGCCTTCGGCGCGATGTACTGGATTTCGTTGGTCATGGTGTAGTTGTGCACCGGACGGTAATCGATCGTCACCTTGCCGGTGTCCTCGAACCACGCCAGCGTGTGCTTCATCCACTTCGTCGTCGTCGCGATCGGTGTAATCCTCGCGCGCATGCGCGCCGCGGCTTTCGGTGCGGTTCGAGGCCGAGTTCATCGTCACCACCGCCTGGCCGATCAGGTTGTCGAACTCCAGCGTCTCGATCAGGTCGGAATTCCAGATCAGCGAGCGGTCGGTGGTCGCAAGATCGCCGACGCCCGAATAGACCTCGTTGATCAGCTTGACGCCTTCGGTGAGCACCTCGCCGGTGCGGAACACGGCGCAGTTGGTCTGCATCACCTTCTGCATCGCCGCGCGCAGCTTTGCGGTCGGCGTGCCGCCCGAAGCGTGGCGGTACTTGTCGAGCCGGCTCAGCGCGAGGTCGGACGCGCCTGACGGCAGCTCCGGCTGCTTGCCGTTGGCCTCGAGCTTTTCCGCGCAGCGAAGCGCGGCGGCGCGGCCGAACACGACCAGGTCGATCAGCGAGTTGGAGCCGAGACGATTGGCGCCGTGCACCGAGACGCAGGCCGCCTCGCCCACCGCCATCAGGCCCGGCACGACGAAGTTGTCGTCGCCGTTCTTGCGGGTGACCACCTCGGCATGGAAGTTGGTCGGGATGCCGCCCATGTTGTAGTGCACCGTCGGCACGATCGGGATCGGCTCGCGCGTCACGTCGACGCCGGCAAAGATCTTCGCCGACTCGGAGATGCCCGGCAGCCGCTCGTGCAGCACCGCCGGATCGAGATGATCGAGGTGCAGGAAGATGTGGTCCTTGTTCTTGCCGACGCCGCGGCCTTCGCGAATTTCGATCGTCATCGCGCGCGAGACGACGTCGCGCGAGGCGAGATCCTTCGCCGACGGCGCATAGCGCTCCATGAAGCGCTCGCCTTCGTTGTTGACGAGATAGCCGCCCTCGCCGCGCGCGCCCTCGGTGACGAGGCAGCCCGAGCCGTAGATGCCGGTCGGATGGAACTGGATGAACTCCATGTCCTGCAGCGGCAGGCCGGCACGCAGCGCCATCGCATTGCCGTCGCCGGTGCAGGTGTGCGCCGAGGTGCAGGATGCATAGGCGCGGCCGTAGCCGCCGGTCGCCAGAATCACCGTCTGCGCGCGGAAACGATGCAGCGTGCCGTCGTCGAGCTTCAGCGCGATCACGCCACGGCAGGCGCCCTCCTGATCCATGATCAGGTCGATGGCGAAGAACTCGATGAAGAACTCGGCCGAATGCCGCAGCGCCTGGCCGTACATCGTGTGCAGCATCGCGTGGCCGGTGCGGTCCGCCGCAGCGCACGTGCGCTGCGCCTGCGCCTTGCCGTAATCCATCGTCATGCCGCCGAACGACCGCTGATAGATCCTGCCGTCCTCGGTGCGCGAGAACGGCACGCCCCAGTGCTCGAGCTCGTAGACGGCCTCCGGCGCATTCTTCACCATGTACTCGATGGCGTCCTGGTCGCCGAGCCAGTCCGACCCCTTGACGGTGTCGTACATGTGCCAGCGCCAGTTGTCCTCGTGCATGTTGCCGAGCGCGGCCGAAATGCCGCCCTGCGCCGCAACCGTGTGCGAGCGCGTCGGGAAGACCTTGGTGATGCAGGCGGTGCGCAGCCCCGCCTCGCTGCAGCCGACAGTGGCGCGCAAACCCGCGCCGCCCGCGCCGACAACCACCACGTCGTAGGTGTGGTCTTCGAGTGTGTATGCGCCGCCGTTCCCGTGTGGCGCGCCTTTGCCTTGAGCCGCCATGCGTCAGACTCCGAAGGAAAGCTTCAGGATGGCGTAGATCGCAGCCAGCGCCACCGCTATCGAAAAGAAGTTGTTGGCGATGATCGAAACCGAGCTTCAGCCGCTCGTCGTGCACGTAGTCCTCGATCACCACCTGCATGCCGATCTTCATGTGCCAGACGCTGGCGATGGTGAAGAGGATCAGGACGATCGCGACCGACGTCGAGCCGAGGATCTGCGTCGCCGCCGCATGATTGCGGCCCAGCATCATCATGACGATGATGATCGCCGGCACGAGCAGCAGCACCAGGGCGACCGCCGTCAGGCGCTGGCGCCAGAAGTCGCCGGTGCCGGCGCGCGCCGAGCCGAGCCCGCGCACGCGGCCGAGCGGCGTGCGTATGGATTTCGAGGAGCTCATCGCAGGCCTCCCACGGCGTAGGCGATGATCCACAGGACGATCGTCAGCGCGATCGCGCCGATCACCGCCGCGCGCGTCAGCCATTCGCGCTCATTCGGGCCGAAGCCGTAGCCGAGATCCCAGATCAGATGGCGCACCCCGCCGAGCAGGTGATGGATCAGCGCCCAGGTGTAGCCGAACAGAATCAGCCGTCCGAACCAGCTGCCGATGAAGCCCTGGAAGGTCGCATAGGCCTGCGGGCCCGAAGCGGTCGCCAGCAGCCACCACACCAGCAGCAGGGTTCCGAAATAGAGCGCCAGGCCGGTGATGCGATGAACGATGGACATGACCATCGTCAGCGTCCAGCGGTAGGTCATGAAGGGTGAAAGCGGACGTTCGATCTGCTGTGCCATGTTTCCGTCTGGCCATGTTTCCGTCTGGCCGTGTCCCGGCTGGAAGGGGCGGTTTCTGGCCGCCGGACGCGCCAAAGCCGTGTCAAAGCGGGCTTTTACCCTCGAAACGGCAAGCATCTCTTACGAATTCGAAGCAATCCGCGCAACGGTGATTTGAACCCGTCTAAGGAGTGTCGGACCTGCAATTTCGGGAGACCTAAAGGTAGCGTTGACAGAGGGTTGCCAAACGGGCACGGCCCGCCCTGCGCGGACGGTGCGTGCCGCAGAATTCCGTTCCGAAAGCCCCATCCTTCGATGGCCTCCCTCCCCGTCTCCGAACTGATCTGGCTCGCGCTCACGCTCGTCGCAGCGGGCGTCGTGATGGGCCTGTTCGCGGGTCTGTTCGGCGTCGGCGGCGGCGCGATCGTCATTCCGGTTCTCTACGAGGTGTTTCGCATCGCCGGCGTGCCCGACGAGGTGCGCATGCCGCTTTGTGTCGGCACCTCGCTTGCGATCATCATCCCGACTTCGATCGCGTCGTTCCGCTCGCACAACGCGCGCGGCGCCGCCGATCTCGACGTCCTGAAGCGCTGGGCGTTGCCGATCGTCGCAGGCGTCATCCTCGCCAGCGCCATTGCCCGCCACGCACCCGAGCAGCTGTTCAAGGTGGTGTTCGTCGTCATCGCCGGCTTCTCGGCGCTGCGGCTGCTGTTTCATCCGGACGGATGGCGGTTTGCCGATGAATTGCCGGGCCGCGCGTTGATGAGCCTCTACGGCATGATCATCGGCTCGCTGTCGGCGCTGATGGGCGTCGGCGGCGGCCAGATCGCCAACCTGTTCATGACCTTTCACGGCAGGTCGATCCACCAGGCGATCGCCACGTCATCGGGGCTTGGCGCGCTGATCGCCGTCCCCGCGACTCTCGGCTACATCTATGCCGGCTGGCCGCGCGCTGGCGGAATTTCCGGCCGTCGCCGCGCTGCAGTTTCCGTATGCGCTCGGCTACGTCTCGCTGATCGGCACGCTTCTGGTGGTGCCGACCAGCACGCTCGTCGCCCCGCTGGGCGCCCGGCTTGCGCATCGGCTGACGAAGCGCCAGCTCGAGATTGCGTTCGGGTTGTTTCTGCTCAGCGTGAGCGTGCGGTTTCTGGTGAGCCTGGTGGGCGTGACGGATCGATAACCGTCAGTTGCGCAGCGAAGCGCATGAGCAAGCGCATAGCGGCGCATGCGCGAGCAGATCCAGCGCGCGTGACCGAAAAATGCGCTGAACTCGTCGCTGACGTTTGCGCTTTTATTTGGCGCGCTTCGCGCGCAGCTGGATTGCTTCGTCGCTACGCTCCTCGCAATGACGCTGACTAACGTCCGCGTCACTTCCCGGCGTAAAGCTTCGCGTAAGTGTCGCGCAAAACGTTCTTCTGCACCTTGCCCATGGTGTTGCGCGGCAGGTCGTCGACGAAGATCACCTTCTTCGGCATCTTGAATTTCGCGAGCCGCCCGTCCAGCGCCTTCATCACCGCCTGCTCGTCGAGCGGCGCCTTCTTGTCCTTCACCACCACCGCCGTGACGCCCTCGCCAAAGTCGGTATGCGGCACGCCGATGACGGCGCTTTCGATCACGCCGGGCAGCGCATCGATCTCGCTCTCGACTTCCTTCGGATAGACGTTGAAGCCGCCGGAGATGACCAGATCCTTGCCGCGGCCGAGAATGTGCACGTAGCCGCGCTCGTCGATCTTGCCGAGGTCGCCGGTGATGAAGAAGCCGTCGTCGCGGAATTCGGACTTCGTCTTCTCCGGCATGCGCCAATAGCCCTTGAACACGTTCGGGCCCTTCACCTCGATCATGCCGATGGCCTCGCGGCCGAGATCCCTGGCCGTATCCGGATCGGTGACGCGCACCGAGACGCCGGGCAGCGGGAAGCCGACCGCGCCGGGCACGCGATCGCCGTCATACGGGTTCGATGTGTTCATGTTGGTCTCGGTCATGCCGTAGCGCTCGAGGATGCCGTGTCCCGTGCGCGCCGACCATTCGCGATGCGTGTCGGCGAGCAGCGGCGCGGAGCCTGAGATGAACACGCGCATGTGCTTCGTCGCCTCCTGCGTCAGGCCCGGCTGCTGCAGGAGCCGCACATAGAATGTCGGCACGCCCATCAGCGCGGTGGCGCGGGGCATCAGGCTCAGCACCTGCGCCGCGTCGAACCTGTCGAGGAAGATCATCGTGGCGCGCGCGAACAACGTGACGTTGCTCGCCACGAACAGGCCGTGGGTGTGGTAGATCGGCAGCGCGTGGATCAGCACGTCCTTGTCGGTGAAGCGCCAGTAGTCGACCAGCATCCACGAGTTCGACGCCAGATTGTCGTGCGTGAGCATCGCGCCCTTGGAACGGCCGGTGGTGCCGGACGTGTAGAGGATCGCGGCGAGATCGTCGTTGCCCCGCTCGACCGTTGCGAATTCGGAGTTCTGTTTCGCGGCGCCGTCGGTCAACGAACCCTTGCCGGCCGGATCGAGCGTGTCGACCTTGGCATTCACCTTGGCTGCGATGGCGGAAATGCCTTCCGCCTTTGACGGATCGCAGACGATCAGCGACGGCTCGGCATCGGTGATGAAGTAGTCGAGCTCGTTCAGCGTGTAGGCGGTGTTCAGCGGCAGGTAGACCGCGCCGGCGCGGACCGCGGCGAGGTAAAGCACCAGCGCCGGCACCGATTTTTCCGCCTGCACGGCAACCCGGTCGCCGGTCTTGACCCCGCGCGAGACCAGATAATTCGCCATCCGCCCCGATTGCGCGACGAGATCGCCATAGGAAACCCGCCCGCCGTCGGCGGTCTCGATGGCGAGTTTGTTCGGGTCCTTCAGATCGTCGAACAGGCGGGAGAACAGATTGGCGTTCATGGCAGGGGTCTGGCCGATTTTCTTGAGTATGTCGAATGACTTGGACGCGCGGGGCGCGCCTTGCGGACTGTCACGATTTTGTCGCCCATTCTTCACCTTGAGATCAAGGACGGCAGGCGATTTATGGAGGCCGCTGCGCGGTACATACTTTCAAAGGCGGGCTATCACCCCGGAACCGGCTCCAAGAGGATTGTGCAATGAAGGTCATCATCACCGGCGCGACCGGAACGGCGGGCTCCGAGGTGCTGCGGCAGGCGCTCGCCGACCAGGATGTGACCGAAGTACTCGTCCTCGCGCGGCGGCCGCTCGATGTCACCGATCCAAAGCTGCGCATCGCGGTGCTCGACGATTTCCTCGACTACTCCGCAGTCATGCCGCAGCTCGCAGGCTATGACGCGTGCCTGTGGTGTCTCGGCATTTCGCAAACCGAAGTCAGCAAGGAGGACTACGAGAAGATCACCCACGACTATGCGCTCGCAGCCGCGCAAGCGATGCAGGGCCTCGGCGAGGGTTTCCGCTTCTGTTTCCTGAGCGGGCGCGGCGCGGATTCCGCCGAGAAAAGCTCGATCCTGTTCGCGCGCATCAAGGGCAAGACCGAAAATGCCTTGACGCGGCTGGGCCAGCCAAAAGCCTGGCATTTCCGCCCGGGATACATTCACCCGATCACGGCCCCGCCGAAGCGGCGGCTCGAGCGATGGCTCGCGCCGCTGACGCCGTTCTTCTACCGCTTCCTGCCGTCGCACATCATCAGCACCGTCGAGCTGGCAAAGGCGATGCTGTATGTCGCGAAGCACGGATCGTCCTTGAGGATCATCGAGAACGACGACATCCGCGAGATTTCGCGCCGGGCATGATCCCGAAGACAGCTTAGCGCACGTAAGACGCGCGCGAAAGTTTCACGTCTTCACAAGAAATTATCGGCCGAAACCGCGGCCTCCAGAGCCCGTAGCTCCGCCATCGATCGCGCATCGGGCTGGGAGCATGAGCGCTGTCGTGACCAAACAGCCGGCGGATAGCCGCCGGCGCTATCCAACCCTTCGGGAGACGATCAATGTCAAAACGTAATGGCCTGTTGCTGCCGGCCGCCGTGTTCGGCGCGCTGTTCTTCACCACCGCCGTCATCGCCCCTGTGGTCGCACAGGACAAGATGAGCGGCGAGAAGACCGTGATGGTCGGTGGCGCACCGATGTTCCCGTCGAAGAACATCGTCGAGAATGCGGTGAACTCCAAGGACCACACCACGCTGGTCGCCGCGGTGAAGGCCGCCGGCCTCGTCGATACGCTCGCCAGCGCCGGTCCGTTCACGGTGTTCGCGCCGGTGAATGCGGCGTTCGCCAAGCTGCCGGCCGGCACGGTCGACACGCTGCTCAAGCCCGAGAACAAGGGCACGCTGACCACCGTGCTGACCTATCACGTGGTTCCGGGCCGGCTCACGGCTGTGAACCTGATGAAGGCGGTCAAGGACGGCAACGGCGAAGCCAAGTTCAAGACCGTTGCGGGCGGCGAGATCACCGTCAAGTCGCCGTCGGCCGGCAAGCTGACGATCACCGACGCCAAGGGCGGCACCTCGACCGTCACCATCGGCGACGTGCTGCAGTCGAACGGCGTGATCCATGTGATCGACACCGTGCTGCTGCCGAGCTGATCGCAGGCGGCGTCACAAGCAGGTTGAATCAAGTTTGACCAGGAAGTCCCGCTGCGTTTGCGCAGCGGGACTTTGCGCATCTGCAATCGCGTCCGATAGCAACTTCACGGCTTCGTGTGCGCGCGCAAAACGATCTCTGAAACCGCTCCTCACACGCAGCGTAGCTCCAACGGGCAACGACGCGGTCCGTGCAGCGCACTGACAGCGCCGTTGCGAAACAGACCGGCGCCTGCTGCCGGTCCCTCTAAGGATCATCGGGAGACGACACATGTCGAAGCGTACAACTTATCTGGCAGCGGCCATCGTCGGCGCGCTGTTTGCAACCTCGGCGATGGTGCCGGCATTCGCCCAGCATGAAGGGCGAGAAGACGGTGACGGTCGGCGGCGCGCCGATGTTTCCGTCGAAGAACATCGTCCAGAACGCGGTGAACTCGAAGGACCACACCACGCTGGTCGCAGCGGTGAAGGCCGCCGGCCTCGTCGACACGCTGCAGAGCCCAGGCCCCTTCACGGTGTTCGCGCCGGTGAACGCGGCGTTCGCCAAGCTGCCGGCCGGCACGGTCGACACGCTGCTCAAGCCCGAGAACAAGGGCACGCTGACCACCGTGCTGACCTATCACGTGGTTCCCGGCCGCCTGACGGCTGCGAACCTGATGAAGGCGGTCAAGGACGGCGGCGGCCAGGCCAAGTTCAAGACGGTTGCGGGCGGCGAGATCACCGTCACGTCGCCGTCGGCCGGCAGGCTGACCATCACCGACGCCAAGGGCGGCGCCTCCTCGGTGACGATCAGTGACGTCCTGCAGTCGAACGGCGTCATCCACGTCGTCAATTCGGTTCTGCTCCCGAGCTGATCTGGTTTGCCCCAATCCAGACGGCCCAAGAGGTGCGAGTTGGGGCAACCCGGCTCGCATTCTTTCGAAGGAACGGGCGCGTACGCGGCGTGGGCCGTCACGGATGACTGATCCGTGACGTCAGGTCGCTGTGTCCGGCCGCCCGTAACAAGTGTAAATTCGGCTACGTATCAACACATAGCCAGGCCAATCCGGCGGACAACGCCGAACACGGACAACGATCATGTCGACCCTTGCAGCGAGCGAGCACGAGCACAGCACCGCCACCGACAAGGCGGCGAGCAAGACCATTCACCCGGTCTGGGTGCGCGTCAGTCACTGGACCAACGCGGTGGCGATGGTGATCATGATCATGTCCGGCTGGCAGATCTACAACGCTTCGCCGCTGTTCGATTTCCTGTTCCCCAAAACCATCACGATCGGCGGCTGGCTCGCCGGCGCATTGCTCTGGCATTTTGCCGCGATGTGGCTGCTGGCCATCAACGGCCTGGTCTACGTCATCCTCGGCTTCGCCACCGGCCGCTTCCGCCGCAAGCTGATCCCGATCACCCCGTCGGGCGTCATCGCCGACACGAAAGCGGCGCTGACCGGCAAGCTCGCCCACGACGACCTTTCGAAATATAATTCGGTGCAGAAGCTGCTCTACGCGGGCATCCTCCTCGTCGGCGTGCTGATCGTGCTCTCGGGGCTTGCGATCTGGAAGCCGGTGCAATTCCAGTATCTCACCGCGCTGTTCGGCGGCTACGACGTCGCGCGCTACGTGCACTTCTTCGCCATGGCCGCGATCGTGCTGTTCCTGATCGTGCATGTGGTGATGGCGCTGCTGGTGCCGAAGAGCCTGCGCGCCATGCTGACCGGCCGCTGAGTCGGACATTCAAGGACCAAAGCCATGAAGAGCCTCTTTCGCAAACAGATCATCGGCGTCGACAAGACGCTGCTGGTGAAGGACGCGGTCAAACTGATGCCGGAGGTGTCACGCCGCCGCTTCCTCTCCGGCGGCGCGAGCCTCGGCGCGCTGACGCTGCTCACCGGCTGCGAGGTATCCGACAGCTACTCGGCCGAGAACCTGCTGACGCAGATGTCGAAGTTCAACGACAAGGTCCAGGCTGCGATCTTCAATCCGAACGCGCTGGCGCCGACCTACCCTGCAAGCGCCGTCAAGCGCCCGTTCCCGTTCAACGCCTACTACACGCTCGACGACGCGCCGGAGATCGAGGCGAAGGACTGGGAGCTTGAAGTCGCCGGGCTGGTGGAGAACCAGAAGGCCTGGAAGCTCGAGGACCTCTACGCGCTGCCGCAGGAGACGCAGATCACCCGCCACATCTGCGTGGAAGGCTGGAGCGCGATCGGCAGCTGGACCGGCGCCCGCCTGAGCGAATTCCTGAAGCGCGTCGGCGCCGACACGCGCGCAAAATACGTCTGGTTCCGCTGCGCCGAGGGCTACACCACCTCGATCGACATGCAGACCGCGTTGCATCCGCAGACGCAGATGACCTTCAAGTTCGACGGGGAAATCCTGCCAAAAGCCTACGGCTATCCGATGAAGGTGCGCATCCCGACGCGGCTCGGCTTCAAGAACCCGAAATACGTGGTCTCGCTGGAAGTCACCAACGACTACAAGGGCGGCTACTGGGAGAACCAGGGGTACAACGATTACAGCGGGCTGTAGAGCAGGCACGCAATGCGCCCGCTCACCTCGTGGCGAGAGAGCATGCGAAGCAATCGGCAGTCTCGGTCGACGGGCGCCCGAAGCACTCAGTCGTGCCGTGGCGCGACTCCTCAGCGCCAGCTTCGCAGTCTACGCCGGCGCTCTTCATGCGCGCGCCTGAAGGGCGCGGCGCATTCACGCTCGCTCGCGATGAAGCGGCGCTAGCTCTCTGCCGCAACGCCAACGGCCTCTGACACGCCGCCACGACCGCCCCCAGCCCCAGCAGCCCCGCCGAGATCGCCAGCATCGAGCTCAGGCTTCCACGTCGCATCCGACACCGCGCCGGTGACGATCGGTCCCAGCATCGAGCCGATGCCGAACGCCATGGTGAGAATGCCGATCGCCTTCGGCCAGGCGTCCGGCGGATAGTTGAAGCGCACGAACGCGGTGGTCGACGAGGTGACGGCGAAGAACCCCGAGCCGAACACGGCGGCCGAGAGCGCCAGGGTAACGGTTGAGTTGGCGAAAAACGGGATCAGCGCGCCGAAACCCGTCACGGCGGTAACGATTGCGGTCGCGCCGCCGCCGCGGCCGCGGTTGATCACGCCGCCCCACAGCCAGGGCGAGACGAACGCGCCGAGCGCAATGATGGTCCAGAACGCGCTCTGCAGCAGCGCGCCGCCGCCGGCATCGCGCACGAACGCGATCATGAAGGTCATGTAGGCGATCGAGCCCGCGCCATAGAGGAAATAGCCGATCAGATAGACCAGCATCGGCGAGATCGGCGCATGTGCCGCGACGGCCTTTCCCGAACTGCTGTCCGGCGCCGCGCGCGCCAGCGGCAGCACCATGTTCAACGCAAACGCGATCGCCGCCAGCACGCCCCAGACGATCCACCACGATCCCGGACCGAGCCATTGCAGGAGAAACGGCGCGGTGAGGCCGGAGATGAAGATGCCGATGCCGGGGCCGGTGTAGAGCAAGCCCCATCAGGAAGCCGAGCCGCTGCGGATGCGCCTGCGCAATGTTGGTGGCAAGCGCGGACGCCGCGACAAACGCAACCGCGCCGGCAAAACCCGACAGGAATCGCACCGTGCTCAGCACCACGACGTTGGCCGACATCGAGAACACCAGCGTCGCTACGCACACCGCGGTGCCGATCAGAACCGCGCGGTACAAACCGATCCGCCGCGCGATCGGGCTCGCAGCCAGCGCTCCGGACAGGTAGCCGGCAGCATTGGCCGTGTTCATGAAGCCTGCGGTCGCATAGGACCAGGCGAGACTCTCGCGCATGTCGGGCAGCAGCAGCGAATAGGCAAAGCGGCAAAGCCCGACCCCCACGGCCGGCGCCAGCGCCAGTATGAGGATCAGCCGCGCGGCGTGCGCTTGCGACGAACGACGGGATAAATTCGGCAACATACAGTTATCCTTACATCTTTACTAATTTACACAATTAAGCTATACCACAAGAGATTATATACTAAAATTTATAGTTTTCAGATATTTTAAGCAATACAGCTATCGACATCACAGATCGTCGTCATCGTACTAATCGATACTACGATCTTACTTGTAACCTCTATTTTAACGTTATTTATCCCGCGCTATCACCTTCTAGAGACGCTCTACCTTCTCTAAGGCTCAATCCTAGCGAGGCGAGAGCCGCGCTAGCGAAAGTCAGAGCTTAAATCGTGTCAGCCAATGTTCTCTCATTGTCACTGTTGATCGTCGCCATCATTGTTCTCTCTCATTTAGGTCTCGAGGTCTGGCGCACTTTCTGCAGCGACCACGCTGGACAAGCCGCTACTTTGGATGAGCGGTTGATTTCCAGATGGCCCGACGCGCAGCGGCAACAGCAGTGGCACGCAGAAATTGTCGAAGAAATCCGACTCATCGCCTGAAGCAAACCGACCTATGAAGGCATTCAATCCAGTCTCTCCTAACTGAAGGCCCATTTCTTGGCAGGCTTGCGACTGAGATGCGGTCAATTCATGCCTCGGTTCACCTCGACGAGTGTATATTCAATTGAGGCACCCGGGTCTTCCGGGTTGAGAATGACGCATGATCGACTTGGATGACCGCCAAACTGACGGACCTTATCTTTTAGCTGAAAAAAATCCCTCCTTATCTTCTTCTCTTATTTGTTCTTATCCGCTCTTCCTACAAGCGTCTCCTGCCACCTTACCTCACGCTTACCTACCGATCAAACGACGCTCTTGCGCAAGCGCTCTTCAATTAAGTTCATTAGCCTCTGCTAACCTCTTTCGCTTATAATCCTCCATCCTTCCTCCCACTTCACTCCCTTCCATCTCTTATCGGCAGCAATTTCCACTACCTCGATCTCGCCTTTGATCGCCCCTTTCAGATCTGCGTGCTCTGCACCCCCACTCCTTAACTACCTCACGCGCTTTATCGTGCTATCATTACGCCCTGAGCAATCTGAAAATCCCTGCAACCTCGCCGGCGAACGCAATGCAGATCCGAATAGCTGACTCCGGCGGACGCCCCGGCGCTGGGCGCGCTGGTGCAGCGCGCCATTCGCGCGTCCAATTCAGCCGACTATGCGCCCGCGATCATCGAAGCGATGTGCGCGAACTTCGAGCCGGACAAGGTGCTGGAGCGCATGGCCGCGCGCGACGTGTTCGCCGCGGTCAATGACAGCGGCATCATCGGCACCGTCAGCTTCAGCCTGCCGCGCAGCAAGCTCTATTCCCTGTTCATCGAGCCGCGCGTCCAGCGCGGCGGCCTCGGCCAGCGTCTTGTTCGTCATATCGAGCAGCATGCCACGGGCCTTGGGTGCACGTCCCTGCAACTGTCCGCCTCGATCACGGCCCGGCCGTTCTATGAGCGGCTGGGCTATGAGACGATCACGTTCGAGGAGCGCATCAACGACGGTTCGACCTGGCTGATGCGGAAGGCGCTGCCGGGCTGAAATCAGCCCTGCGCGGCCCCATCTTGCCAAGGCCGCCCGGCCGCTTTAGCAATCCGCGCGACTTCCCTGCCCGGCGCGCCGGACACCCGCAAAAACAAGGCATTCGATCATGGCGACCCACAAACTGCTGCTTCTGCCCGGCGACGGCATCGGCCCCGAGGTGATGGCGGAGGTGAAGAACATCATCGCCTGGCTCAACCAGAGCGGGGCGGCGAAGTTCGAGTACGAGGAAGGGCTCGTCGGTGGTTCCGCCTACGACGCGCACAAGGTCAGCATCACCGAGGAGACCATGGCGCTGGCGAAAGCGGCGGACTCGGTGATCTTCGGCTCGGTCGGCGGGCCGAAGTGGGACAAGATCCCCTACGAGGTGCGCCCCGAAGCCGGCCTGTTGCGGCTGCGCAAGGATCTCGGCCTGTTCGCCAACCTGCGGCCCGCCGTGTGCTACCCGGCGCTGGCGGAGTCCTCGAGCCTGAAGCGCGAGGTGGTCGAAGGCCTCGACATCATGATCGTGCGCGAACTGACCGGCGGCGTCTATTTCGGCGAGCCGAAGACCATCACCGATCTCGGCAACAACCAGAAGCGCGCGATCGACACGCAGATTTACGACACCTACGAGATCGAGCGCATCGCCCGCGTCGGCTTCGACCTCGCGCGCAAGCGCCGCAACAAGCTGACCTCGATGGAGAAGCGCAACGTCATGAAGACCGGCGTGCTCTGGAACGAGGTGGTCACGCAGGTGCACCAGCGCGAATACAAGGACGTGACGCTGGAGCACGTGCTCGCCGACGCCGGCGGCATGCAGCTCGTGCGCTGGCCGAAGCAGTTCGACGTGATCGTCACCGACAACCTGTTCGGCGACATGCTGTCGGACGTCGCCGCCATGCTCACCGGCTCGCTCGGCATGCTGCCGTCCGCTTCGCTCGGCGACATCGACCCGAAGACCAAGAAGAGCAAGTCGCTGTACGAGCCGGTGCACGGCTCCGCGCCCGACATCGCCGGCACCGGCGCCGCCAACCCGATCGCGATGATCGCTTCGTTCGGCATGGCGCTGCGCTACTCGCTCGATCAGGGCAAGCTCGCCGACATGGTCGATCAGGCGATCGCCGCCGTGCTGGCGAAGGGTTTGCGCACCAACGACATCAAGTCGGAAGGGACGACCGTCGTGAACACGCAGCAGATGGGCGCGGCGGTGTTGAAGGAAATGCAGGCGCTGGCGGGGTGACGATGGCGCGTAGCGCCGTAGCCCGGATGACATAGCGCGGCGCATCCGGCCGCCGACGCTAAGAACGCCGATGCTTCGCATCGGCTATGGCGCAATCCGGGCTGACTCTGCGCATGGCGAGCGCCGGATGCCGCTCTTCGCTCATCCGGGCTACAGAAAAACAAACGGGCGCGCCCCAGCTGGAGCGCGCCCGTTTTCACATCCTCACGCCGCTTGCGCTTACCAGTAGCGCGGGCCGAAGCCGAAGCCGATGCTGAAGACCGGCCCCGGGTTGTAGTAGGGCCGATAGTAGGCCGGCCGATAGTAATAGGGCGACCCGTAGGCATACGGCCGGTAGTAGTAGGGCCGCGGGCGATAGTAGCCGTAGCGGTACGCGTACGGGCGCGCATAGCGGTAACGCCGGTAGCGCCAGTGCGAGCTGAACTCCGTGTCGCTCGCAGCGGCGTTGCTTGATGTCGCCTTGCCGTTCGCAGACGCCGCTGTCGCGGGCGTCGATGCGAGGCCGCCGAAGGCCAGCGCGGCGGCGATGGCGACGGCGCCGAAAGTAACCTTGCCGAGTGTGTACATGACTGCTCCCTCTCACACAGTTACGTTGACAGATAGCGAGCCGCCCGCACCGACACCCGTCAGAAGTAGCCGCGGTTCTGCGCGAACGGGTAGAAGTGCGGAACGGGATGGTAGTACGGACGGTCCGGGTTCGGCGGATCGGCCGCGCGGCGCGATAGCTTCGACACGCGCAGTGACGTGGCGCTCCGCGGCTTTGCGGTTTTCTTGCGCGCCGAAAGGTCTGCTGCCGCCTCCGGCGTCGTCCGAACGGATTCGGATGCCGCGGCAGGCGCACTTGCGCTGAACGTCGCCGCCGCAACCGAGGCCGCGACGATGGCCGTACCGACGATGATCTTGATCGATAGCCTCATAGTCCGCCGCTCCCTCAAACTGAGACCCCGGGCCTGCGGCAAAAACCGCGCTAAAGGCAACGGGTTCCCTCAAAGAGATAGGCCTCAATCCGGGAACCGGCAAGACGACCCAAGGTCGGCCTGGGCGGTCCCCGGGCCCATTTTGCATTGCGGCGCAGCCCTTAAAGCCGCGCCGCCGGAGCAAGTCGCAGTCGGCGTCAGGCCCACCAGGGCCGGTGGCGGCAAATGCGGCGCGGGCCGAAGTCGGTCCAGACGCGGCGGCAGTACAGCCGCGGCTCGGCGTAATACGGATACGGACGCCAGACATGCCGGCGGACGATGAACGGCCGGTGGTGCCCGAAGTGATGGCGGTGCCCGAAGTGATGGCCGAGTGGAAGTGGTGCCGGTGCCCGCCGAAATGCGCGCGGCCGAAATGCCGTCCGCCGCCATGGAAGCCACGGAAGCCGCCGCCGCCGCGGCGATGGACCTGGATGGCCAGATCATCGGACAAGATTTTTGTCTGCGCCGCAGTACCCGGAATTCATCAGCGGCACCGCCTGCGCAGGGACAACCGGCGCCGCAAACGTCATCAGCCCCGCCACGGCGAGGAAGCCGAACAGTCTCTTCATCTGTGAACCCCTCATGGATCCTCGACGGATCAAAAGTCCGATCACGACGGACTACGTGTCGCCCCACTATCGACGTTAGCGACGATGAGGTGAACGCGTCATGAATGATCGCGCCCCAATGATGAATGCGCGCGAAAGCGAAGCGTTCGGGGATGTGATCGACGCGCGTCGCGTCGAAAGGACTCTAGCCCGCCACCCAGCGGCAGCGCATGCGCGGCACGATGACGGTGCCGCTCGGGCGGAATTCCTGCTCGTACCAGGCGTCGCACGCACGCACGGCGTTCGGCGGCAGGTAGGCGCGCTCGCGCGTGATGTAGAGCTGCGTCGGTGCGCGGCGGCGGCGCGACTGGGCGCTCGCTTCGATGGATGACGCGGCTTTCGCGTTCTGGCCGGCGCGCCCGTTCGCGCCCTGCGCTTCGGCCGGAGAATTTGCGGCAAGTCCGATCGCCGCCAGCGCGCAGCCCGCCAAAATCGCCAGTCGCAGCTTGCTCATCGCTCTTCCCCCAAAGCACAAGCACGCTATAGGACACGCTCCCGCATCGCGTGCCCAAGGTCAACCGCCTTGCGCCCTCTTGGCCACCCGGCTCCATTCCCATAAACAACACAGATGACAGCTGCAATCGATCCCGCCTGGTCCGGCATGAAGGCGCCGACGCTCGAAGAGATGGAAGTGATGGCGCACGCCGAGTTCGAGCGGCTGCCGCAGACGTTTCGCAAGCTGTGCGAAGGGCTGGTGATCCGCGTCGACGATTTCGCCACCGACGAGGTGCTGGACCAGATGGGCATCGAGAGCGAATTCGACCTGCTGGGCCTGTTTCAGGGGGTCGGGCTGCCGTTTCAGAGCCACAGCGACCCGAATCCGATGCCGAACATGGTCTGGCTCTACCGCCGGCCGATCCTGGACTACTGGGCGGAGCACGACGAGACCATCGGCCATATCGTCCGCCATGTGCTGATCCATGAAATCGGCCACCATTTCGGACTGTCCGACGACGATATGGAGCGGATCGAGGCCAGCGTTGCGTAGGACGCAGGTGTCCGGGCTTTCCCGTCGGCCCCGGCCGGGATAAACAATCGGCCGCAACCAAACCGGAACCGCGAGATGGACAAGTTCACCGTACTGGACGGCGTCGCAGCACCCTTGAAGATCATCAATGTCGACACCGACATGATCATCCCCAAGCAGTACCTGAAGACGATCAAGCGGACCGGCCTTGGCAAGGGCCTGTTCTCGGAGCAGCGCTACAAGGACGACGGCAGCGAGAATCCGGACTTCATCCTGAACAAGCCGGCCTATCGCAACTCGAAGGTCCTCGTCGCCGGCGACAATTTCGGCTGCGGCTCGAGCCGCGAGCATGCGCCGTGGGCGCTGCTCGACTTCGGCATCCGCTGCGTGATCTCCACCTCGTTCGGCGACATCTTCTACAACAACTGCTTCAAGAACGGCATTCTGCCGATCCGCGTCTCGCAGGAAGACCTCGACAAGCTGTTCGACGACGCCGACCGCGGCTCCAACGCCACGCTGACGATCGACCTGGAGAAGCAGGAGATCCGCGGCCCGGACGGCGGCACGGTGAAGTTCGACATCGACGCGCACCGCAAGCACTGCCTGCTCAACGGCCTCGACGACATCGGCCTGACGATGGAGAAGAAGACCTCCATCGACACCTACGAGAGCAAGGCGAAAGAGCTGATGCCGTGGCTGTGAGCCGCGGCTAGCGAGACGCCGCGAAGCACGATCTCAGACCCTCATGGTGAGGAGCCCTGCGAAGCAGGGCGTCTCGAACCATGTGGCCGTACACGGGCCTGCATCCTTCGAGACGCGTCGCTACGCTCTTCGAGCTTCGCGGGCTCCTCAGGATGAGGGTTTGGTGTCGAGCTACCCCGGCAAGTGATACCCAATCGCCGCCTCGATCTCGATCGTCTTCTTCACCGCCGGCCGCGCCATCATGCGCGCGTAGTGGGCGTCGAGGTTCGGAAACGTGCCCGGCTCGGGCTTCAGCGAGTTGAAGAAGCGCCAGTACAGGCGGAACAGATGGATGTCGGCGATCGAGTAGCTGCCGACCGCCCATTCGCCTGCGCCAAGCCGCGCGTCGGCGAGCTTGTAGATGCCCTTCGCATGGTCGAGGCCCTGCCGCCGCGCCGGATGCACGGTCGCGGCGATGAACGACATCCATGAGATCACCTGCGCCTCGGCCTCGATGTCCTTCGGCAGGAGCGCCGCGTCGGGAAACGTCCTGGCGAGATAGAACAGGATCGCCGCGACTTCCGTCAGCGGCCGGCCGTCGATCAGCAGCGCCGGCACCTTTCCTTCCGGATTGATCGCGCGATAGGCCGCTTCGCGCTGCTCGTTGGTCGCAAATGAGAGCGGCCGTGCTTCGAACGGGACGCCGATCTCATGCAGCGCGATGTGCGGCGCCATCGAGCTCGTCCCGGGCGCGAAGTAGAACTCGAGTTTTGGCATGACCTGATCCGAAAGCCGTTTCCGCTTTCCGGATCATATCCTATTCGGCGCGTCCGTAACCGTAGCCGGCGGGCGCAACGTCGATGCCGGGGATGCCGCTCTTCTCCAGCGCGTCTTTGAGAAAACCAGACTGCCGCACGTCGTCGATCAGACCGTTGACCGTCGCAAGCCCCCTGGCGTTGCCCTTCGCAACGATAATGGTTTGCGGCACGTCAAAAACGTTGTCGGGCAAAATCCGGTAGCCCGGCATGTCCTTCATCATGTTGGTCAGCCGCTGACGGTTCGCGGCGAAGGCATCGATCTCGCCGGCGTCGAACTTGCGCTTGGTGTCGGCGGGCGTGTTGTCGGTCTCGACCAGCGTGGCAGCCTTCAGGGTGCGCGCGAGGAACAGCGTCACCGAATCGCCCTTGCCGCCGGAGATGCGCAAGCCCGACTTATCAATGTCATTGACGGACTTCAGGGCCGACGCTTCAGGCACCAGAAAACTCTGCCGCACCAGCATATACGTCTGCGAGAACTCGACCGTGCCGGTGCGCGAGGGCGCGTAGGCGACGAAGCCGATATCGGCCTCGCCTTTCGCCACCGTGTCGATCACGGTCTGCGGACTGGCCGACGGCGTTATCGCGACGGGGACGTTGAGCCTCTTGCCCAGCTCGCGCGCGAGATCAGCCGATGCGCCGCGGATTTCCCCGCTCGCGCCATCGCGAACCGCCTGCGCCGGGTTGTTGGCGAGATAGACCGCACGCAGCGTGCCGGTCGGCGCCAGCGCAGCGGCATCGGCGAGCGCTGCGGAAGGAAGCAGGAACAGGGCAAGCAGTGACGCGCTGAGTTTCATGTCGGAGCTCCGTGTTGGTCTTTGCGAAGGTGGCGCTGCCCTGCCCTGTCCAACACCAGCGCGCGAGATTTCTTCCCCGTTAGTGTCGTGGTTCAGAAATTCGCTCCATCCTCGCCGCGAGTCCATCGAGCGAATTTCTGAACCATAAACGACACTAGAGTCATAGGTTTGCTAGTGTCCTTATCGAATCCGAAGTTCGCTCCCGAGCGTGCTGCGAAGTATAGCGAACTTCGGATTCGGGACACTAGCCCAACTTCATCGCCTCGATCGCATCTGCGATCTCCACCGTGCGCTTTGCCATCTCCATGTGCAGCCGCTCCACCATCTGGCCGCGAATCTGGATCGCGCCGCGGCCATTGTTTTCAGGCTTTGCGAACTCGGCCAGAATTTCGCGCGAGACCGCGACATCTTCGGCTGCGGGCGTGAAGGCCGCATTGCACGGCTCGATCTGGCTCGGATGGATCAGCGTCTTGCCGTCGAATCCCATTTCGCGCGCCTGCGCGCATTCGCGGGCGAAACCTTCAGTGTCGCTGAAATTGTTGTAGACGCCGTCGAGGATGTCGAGCCCGTAGGCGCGCGCCGCGAACACGCATTGCATCAGCGCCGGCACCATCGGCGCCCGGCCCGGCGTCACGCGCATGCGCGTCTCGCGCGCGATATCGTTCGGCCCGATCACCAGTCCCGCCAGCCGCATCTCCGCATCGCGCGCTGCGGCGCAGAGTTCCTGTACGCGCAGAACGCCAAGCGGCGTCTCGATCATGATCCAGACGCGGATCGCGTGGTCGGCGCCGATGTCGCCGAAGCGGTCGGCGATCGCGTTGAGGTCGGCGGTGCTTTGAACCTTCGGAACCAGAACGCCGTCCGGCTTCGCCTTCGCCGCCATGCCGAGGTCCTCGAGCCACCACGGTGTATCGCGGCCGTTGACGCGCACGATCACCTCGCGCCGGCCGAACCCGCGCGTGGCGACGGCGGCTGCGACCTGATCGCGCGCGGTCGCCTTTGCGTCGGGGGCGACGGAATCTTCCAGGTCGAGGATGATGCCGTCCGCCGGCAGTGTTTTCGCCTTCTCCAGCGCACGGGCGTTCGAGCCCGGCATGAACAGAAGGCTGCGGCGCGGGCGGATCAGTCATCGACGGTTCCCCGATGATTGTCATGGCCGGGCTTGACCCGGCCATCCACGTCTTTAGACGATATATGAAGACGTGGATGCCCGGCACGTCAAGTATCGTAGTCTGCGCGAAGCAGACTCTTTGGCCGGGCATGACGATGAGGTTGTCGCGTGTCATCATGAACGAATTCACCTTCATTCCCGGAACGCCTGATCTCCGGCTACCGGACGTTCGCGACCCAGCGCCTGCCGACCGAGCAGTCGCGCTATCGCGAATTGTCGGAACGGGGGCAATCGCCGCAAGTGATGGTGATCGGCTGCTGCGACTCGCGGGTGTCGCCGGAGGTGATTTTTGACGCGGAGCCGGGCGAACTGTTCGTCGTCCGCAACGTCGCCAATCTCGTTCCGCCCTACGCGCCCGACGGTGCGGCGCACGGCGTCTCGGCGGCGCTCGAATTCGGCGTGCAGGTTTTGCGCGTAAGACACATCGTCGTGCTGGGGCACGCGCAGTGCGGCGGCGTGAAGGCGCTGGTGCAGGATTCCGCGCCGCTGTCGCCCGGCGACTTCATCGGCAAATGGATGTCGCTACTCACGCCGACGATGGAGGCGACGCCGCGCGTTCCGGGCGAGGCGGAGCAGGAGTTCATCACGCGGCTGGAGAAGGCCGCGGTCCGCCGCAGCCTCGACAATCTGATGACGTTCCCCTGCATCAGCATTCTGGCCGAACGCGGCTCGCTGTCGCTGCACGGCGCGTATTTCGGCGTCGCGCAGGGCTCGCTGGCGGTGCTCGACGAGGCGAGCGGCGAGTTCAGGAAGGTGACGGAGGAGCGGTAACGCACCTCCGTCATTGCGAGCCATAGCCGTTCGAAGAACGGCGATCGCCTCGCAATGACGGCTGAGTGAGTTACGCCGCCTTCTTCTTCGGCTGCAGAAGCTTGCGGTTGTTCAGGCACTCGGCGATCTGGATCGCGTTCAGCGCTGCGCCCTTGCGCAGGTTGTCCGACACGCACCACAGGACCAGGCCGTTCTCCACCGTCGCGTCCTCGCGGATGCGGCTGATGTAGGTCGCGTCCTCGCCGGCGGCTTCATAAGGCGTGACGTAGCCGCCGTCCTCATGCTTGTCGATGACGAGACAGCCGGGCGCCTGGCGCAGGATGTCGCGCGCCTCGTCCGCCGAGATCGGATTTTCGAACTCGATGTTCACCGCTTCGGAGTGGCCAATGAACACCGGCACGCGCACGCAGGTGGCGGTGAGCCTGATCGCGGGATCGAGGATCTTCTTCGTCTCCATCATCATCTTCCACTCTTCCTTCGTGTACCCGTCCTCCATGAACACATCGATATGGGGGATCAGGTTGAAGGCGATGCGGCGCGGAAACTTCTTCACCTCGATCTCGCCGGTGGTGTAGACGGCCTTGGTTTGCGCAAACAGCTCGTCCATGCCTTCCTTGCCGGCGCCGGACACCGATTGATAGGTCGAGACCACGACGCGCTTGATCTTCGCCGCGTCATGCAGCGGCTTCAGCGCGACGACGAGCTGCGCGGTCGAGCAGTTCGGGTTGGCGATGATGTTCTTCTTGGTGAAGCCTGCGACAGCGTCGGCATTCACTTCCGGCACGATCAGCGGCACGTCCGGATCCATCCGCCAGGCTGACGAATTGTCGATCACCACGGCGCCCTTGGCCGCGATCTTCGGCGACCATTCCTTGGACGCGGCACCGCCCGCCGACATCAGGCAGATGTCGATGTCGGAGAAATCGTAGTTGTCGATCGCTTTGACCTTGAGGGTCTTGTCGCCGAAGGACACTTCCGTGCCATGACTGCGCCGCGAGGCGATTGCCACGACCTCGTCTGCCGGAAACCGGCGTTCGGCGAGAATGTCGAGCATCTCCCGGCCGACATTGCCGGTCGCTCCAACCACTGCGACCTTGTAACCCATCGTTCACTCTCCGGACAAAAAAGCGGCGGCCCCGCGTGAGCGGCTAACCAAAGCGTGCGTGCTTCTATGCGAGAACCGGGGTTGAGACAACGCTGCCGGTATCCATAAGTTCTTATGAGCGCAGACGGTTACGAAACTACCATGCCTGCGCTTTTCCGGATGCATCCGGCCCTCACCAACTTCGCCGAGGAATTCCACGCGATCTCCGTGCGGCTGATGGCATATCTGTGTGGTGTCGGAGCACTGGCGCTGATCGCCGCCGATCTGTTTTCAGGTCCGCCGATCGACACCGTCGAGATGGCCGTTCCGTTGCGCAACCGCGACGCCTGGGCCGCCGCCGTCCGCCCGCAACCTGCTTTTGCCGCGCCGGTCGCCGATTTTTCAAGTCAGTCAGAGAGTTATGAGGTCTTCCGGCACGCGCAAGGCGGCGGCCGCAAGGACATCCTGCGCTGGTCGGCCGCTGCAAGCGAGGCGCCGCTGTCGCAGATCGAGCTCTACCGGCCGGGCACGGAACTCGTTGCGTTCGGCCCTGCCGCTTCGGAGATCGCAGCACGCGTGGCGCAGGGCCGTACCGATGCAATCCAGGCCGCGGGCGTGATCGAGACCAAATTCGGGCCCGTCGCGCTGGTCGGCTTTGTGAGCCATGCCAGCGGCAAACCGCAGCCCTGCATGGGCTTCGCCCACACCTTCGATACGCCACGGATGCAGATCAGCGGCTGGTCCTGCCAGGGCGGAAGCGCCCAAGCCCAGCGGCAGGCGATCGGCTGCGCGCTCGACCGGTTGACGATGCTGTCGGCCGGCAACGACCCGAAGGTGGCCGAGCTGTTCGCCCGGGCCGAGTTGCGGCGCGCCGGATGCAGCCATGCCGCGCCGACGTCATCGGACTGGGTGACGGCCACCCACGAACCGGTTCTGCGCGGCCGGCTCTGACAGTCCGGATTTGGCGCGCCTTTGACGAAACCTTGATGCCGATCAAGCTATTATGTTTCGAGGTGTGGCCCAAATAGCCTTGTGGGGCCGGGATGCCGGCCTGTAAGGTGCCAGACGAATAAGGCTAATGCCTTGAGAGGACGTGATGAATTTGAGAACTCCTGACCACCGGGCTGGGCCTTGCGACATTGCTGACCGTCGGCTTGAGCGCGGATTTCGCCGGCGCCCAGGATCCGCGAAGCAGCGTGCTGAGCCGCAATCAGCGCTCGCCGAACGTCGTTGTCCAGCAAGGCCGCACGCGCCTTTACGTCACCAAGCGCAGCTGGCTCGACCTCGGCACCGAAGTGCAGCCGGGCGACCGCAAGTACACGGACTATGCGATCCCACCGGCCTACACCCAGACCACGATCGACCAGTTGACCGGCTTCCCCTGGACTCGCCAGATTCTGAACGATCCGTTCGACCTGCCGGGCTACCCGAAGAGCGGATACGGATACTGAGTTTGCTCTCGCCCCTGCATCCCTGATTGCCGTCGTCCTCGCGAAACAGGCTGTGCGAGAAGTCGAAGATCAATCGACTGTTGGCACGGCAGTGATTGCGAGGATTGGCCATTCGCTCTCAGGCTGGGGCGGGCCTGAGCGCCAGCAACAGGGCGGGTACTCCGAGAAGGTTGATCACCCGCTTGAGATTGTAGCTCAGAACGCCCAGGGCCAGCTCGGCTTTCGCTTTTTTCAATCCGCGGACCAGAAAGCGGGGGCCGGCCATCAGCCATTTCATCGTCCCGTAGGGGTGTTCGACGATTTCCCGCCGATGCTTCATCCATTGGGGATCGGTGATCGCCCGCTGGTGCATGGCCTCCCGCTCATCCTCGTAAAAATCGCGCACGATGACCCGCCGCGCCGCCCCGGTACATTGCCCCTTCAGCGGGCAGCTGCCGCACGCTGTGCTCGTGTACTCTTTCTTCTTCTGGGTATGGGACGTCTTGAACAGCTTCAGCGTGGCGCCCGCCGGACAACGCCAGCTGTCGCTGTCGCGATCGTAGCTGAAGCGGTCGCGGCTGAAGTACTGGGTTCCATTCGCGTTGACCGTTTCGGCACGCGGCACGATGGCGGTGATGCCGTCCTGTTCGCACTGCGCCGCATGCTCGCCGTTCGAGTAGCCGGTGTCGGCGACCACCGTCACCTCATCGGCGCCGACGGCATCCTTGGCCAGCATCGCCATCGGATGCAGCTGCCGATAGTCGTTGCCCTCATTGGTCAATTCGAACGCGACGATCAGCTTGTGCTCGGCATCGACCGCGGTCTGCGCATTATAGCAAACCGCATGGCCATGCGGCGTCCGCATCAGTTTCGCCTCCCGCTCGGTCACCACCAACTGCTTAAGCCCGCGCTCCGACAGCTCTTCCGCCTGCCGCTGCAGTTGCAGCTTTTGTGCCTCAAGAGCCTCAATCGCTGCCGCCACATCGACTTGTGCAGCGGCCGCTCCCGGCTCCTCTCGATCAGCCTCATCCATCGATCCCAGATAATCCGCAATCTTGCGATCGATCGCAGCGTTCATCTTCTCGATCCGCTTCGGCGTCACCACCCGCTTGCGGCTCGCCACCGCCGCTATCTTCGTCCCGTCGATCGCCAGCAACTCGCCCCCGAACAGCGATTGCTCCCGGCAGAACCGGATAAATGCCCGGCACACCCCGACATTCCCTTCGTGTGGTCCTTGCGGAAATCCGCAATGGTCTTGAACGAAGGCGTCAGGCGGTTGATCAGCCACATCACCTGGATGTTGCGATGCGTCTCGGCTTCAAGCCGACGGCTGGAGCGGACCCGGTGCAGGTACCCATAAACATAGAGCTTCAAGAGGTCGCCCGGTGCATAAGGCGGACGGCCCATCTCTTCCGCCACAACCTTGGAAAAACCCAGCTCAGCCAGATCCAGGCGGTCAACAAACGCATCGATCACACGAACTGGATCGTCAACACCAACCAAATCGTCCAGAACTTCCGGGAAAAGCGTCGATTGATACCGCGACTGTCCGCCAACGTGCGCCACCAGTCACCTCGAATCAAAATATCGAGGCACAACTACCCTAACTCAGTGACTTTTCACACAGCCTGAAAGCGGGGACCCATACGCTGTGACGCCAGCGTTGCGACAAACGCTCGTGGCGCTGCCAGCGCACTGCGTCATTGGACGATAATTGATACAGGGATTATGGGTCCCCGCTTTCGCGAGGCCGACGCCGAGAATTTGTCGATGCTCGGCAGCTCACGCCGCCGCTGTTGACGTCCCCTGCGGTTGCGCAGGCGCCAGCTGCCGCGGATCGTAGAAAAACCGCTCCTCGATCAATTCCTCGCCGCGCCAGGTCTGCAGCGCCAGCTCTTCGATCGTCCGCACCGAGCCGTCTTCCCGTGTGAACTCGAACCGCCAGTGGAAGACCACCGTATCGCCCTCCATCAGGATCGGGCTGAGCCGCGTGGTCGTCACCGACCTGGCTGATGCGAGCGCTCTCTTCTCCTTGGCGATCAGCGCCTCCTTGCCGACGGTGGGCGAGCGCCATATTCTCGCGCGTCTGCGCATCCGCCGCATAGAACCGCTCGATCGCACCGACGTGGTCGTTCGACTCCACGGTTTTGGCGAAAGCTTCGATCGTGGCCCGGCTTGGCATGGCGCTCTCCAACTTACCGACTGACGGTCGATAATTACCGACCGATGGTCGGAAGTCAATTGGCGCGCCGGCGAAAATTCGCTAAGCAGGTTCCATGGCGACACAGGCAGACCGGCGGGCGGCGACACAGGCGGCAATCCTGAAAGCTGCGCGAAAACTGTTCGGCGACGACGGCTTTCAGGCGACGACGATGGACGACATCGCGGCAGCCGCGCGCGTCGCCAAGGGCGCGGTCTATCATCACTTCAAGACCAAGGAAGACGTGTTCGAAGCGGTGTTCGAACAGGTCTCGCACGACCTCGTCGCCGAGATCGACAAGCTGTCGCGATCGCGGAGAAGGACGTGCTCGTCGCCATGGCGGCCGGCACGCAGCATTATCTTGCAGCCTGCTCGAAGGGGGCCACCGGCCGGATCATCCTGCGCGACGGTCCCGCCGTGCTCGGCTGGGAACGCTGGCGCGAGATCGACGCAAAGCATTTCGGCGGCAAGATCCCGCGGGCGCTGGAAGCCGCCATGGAGCGCGGCCTGCTCGCGCGCCAGCCGGTGGAGCCGCTGGCGCGGCTGTTGCTCGGGGCGATGACGGAAGCGGCGGTCGCGTGCGCGGGAAGCGAGCGATATCAAGAAGGCGGGTATGGAGTATTCGCGGGCGTTCAAGTCGCTGCTCGAGGCGATGCGGGTGACGTGAGGCCCTCTTCTCCGCCTCCCTCCCGCGAGCGAAGCGAATGGCGGGGAGGGGCATAGGCGGCCTTCGGCCGCCGTTCTTAACAGGAAGAACGCCGATGCTTCGCATCGGCTATGGGTGGGGGGATCGGCATTTCAACGAATTTCAGCAGCCGCGATCTGGCTGAGGCCCGTCGTGGGGCGCCCCCCACCCGGCCCTGCTTCGCCCTTCGGGCTACGCAGGTCCACCCTCCCCGCCACTCGCTTCGCTCGTGGGAGGGAGGGTTAAGAGACGCTGCGCGTTATTGCGTCAACTTCTTCTTCCGCTGGCCCAGCGTGCGCAGGCGCAGCGCGTTGAGCTTGATGAAGCCGGCCGCGTCGCGGTGGTCGTAGGCGACCTTGCCTTCCTCGAAGGTGACGAGATCCTGGTCGTACAGCGAGTTCGGGCTTTCGCGGCCGACGAGGATGACATTGCCCTTGTAGAGCTTCAGCGTCACCCGGCCCGAGACCAGCTGCTGGCTGTAGTCGATCGCCGCCTGCAGCATCTCGCGCTCGGGCGCGAACCAGAAGCCGTTGTAGATCAGTTCCGCATAGCGCGGCATCAACTCGTCCTTCAGGTGCCCCACGCCGCGATCGAGCGTGATCTGCTCGATGCCGCGGTGCGCCTGCAACAGGATCGTGCCGCCCGGCGTCTCGTACATGCCGCGCGACTTCATGCCGACGAAACGGTTCTCGACCAGGTCGAGCCGGCCGATGCCGTTGGCGCGGCCGAGCTCGTTGAGTTTCGTCAAAAGCGCCGCCGGCGACAGCGTCTTGCCGTCGATGGCGACGGCATCGCCGCGCTCGAAGTCGACGGTGATGTAAGTCGCCTTGTCGGGCGCCTTCTCCGGATCGATGGTGCGCGAGTAGACATAGTCCGGCACTTCCTGCGCCGGGTCTTCCAGCACCTTGCCTTCGGACGAGCAGTGCAGCAGGTTCGCATCGATCGAAAACGGCGCCTCGCCGCGCTTGTCCTTGGCGATCGGAATCTGATGCTTCTCGGCATATTCGATCATCGACTCGCGGCTCTTGAAGTCCCACTCGCGCCACGGCGCGATGATCTTGATGTCGGGCTTCAGCGCGTAGTAGGCGAGCTCGAAGCGCACCTGGTCGTTGCCCTTGCCGGTCGCGCCATGCGACACCGCGTCGGCGCCGACCTTCTCCGCGATCTCGATCTGCTTCTTGGCGATCAGCGGGCGGGCGATCGACGTGCCGAGCAGGTACTGCCCCTCGTAGACCGCATTGGCGCGGAACATCGGAAACACGTAGTCGCGCACGAACTCTTCGCGCAGGTCTTCGATAAAAATGTTTTCCGGCTTGATGCCGAGCATCAGCGCCTTCTTGCGCGCGGGCTCGAGCTCTTCGCCCTGGCCGAGATCGGCGGTGAACGTCACCACCTCGCAGCCGTAGGTGGTCTGCAGCCATTTCAGGATGATCGAGGTATCGAGCCCGCCCGAATAGGCCAGCACCACCTTCTTTACGCCGTCCTTGCTCATGAAAACCTTGAGTGTTTGGTCCAAGCAGCTGTCGGTAATTCGGGACTATAGGCACAAAGCCCTGCCGCGCAAGCGGCATCGGGCCCACCGCAGCTGCGCCTTTCGGCCTTGGGCGATGGGGTTGGGCGCCGCCTAATCGGCCCGGCAGGGAGCAAGTGGGGTGATCGGACCGCTGTAGACACCCAGCCCGCCCAACAGGAACGTCTTGTAGACCCGCTGCGAGGTCGGTCCGCTGCGGACGACCAAATCGCCCATCGGCTTCACCTGCGGAAACACGCGTGCGAGCCGCGCCTCGAACGGGCAGCCGGTGACGAACAGGATCGGTTCGGCCGCCGCGCCATCCAGCGGGCGGCTCATGTCGAACTGATTGTCCGGATTTTCGCTCGCCGGCCACGACCGCACGGGCTGCGGCGCATTGCGGAGATAATAGACCAGCGAGGCGAGCTCATGCCGGCCTTCGGCGGCGACCGTTTTCGCATTTGCCTCGCGCGCTCTCTGTTCGACGGCTTCGCCGAGGCCGCGCCAGCCGAGCGTGCGGCGATAGAAGTCGCCTTTCTCGCCGAGCGATGCGATGCCGGCCTGATAGGCGACCACGTCGCCCACGAGCAGCACCGCTTGCGCGATCAGGCCGATCGCAAGCGTCGCGCCAAGAATCCTGCGTCCGCCCTTCCCGCATCCACATCGCGACGACGATGATGGTCGTGGAGACGAATGCCGCCGCCGCCCAGTTGGCGTTGACGTTGCGCAGGAAACCCAGCGCGGTCACCGCGGCGAGCGGCGGGATCGCGAACGCCAGCATCAGCCGGTCTTCGCGCGTGATCGCGCTCGAGCGCCAGCGCGCGAGTGCCACGAGGAAGCCGCCGAACAGCAGCGGTCCGGCGACACCGAATTGCGTCGCGATGAATTCCAGCGCGCCGAGCGGCGACAGCTTGAAGCCGGAACCCTGGATGTTGTCGCCGGTGTGCTTGAGCGTGACGAAACCGTTCAGCACGTTCCAGAGGATGTTCGGCGACAGGATCACCAGCGCAAGGACCAGCGCCAGCCATGTTTGCCGGCGCATCACGACGTCGCGCGAGGCGCGATCGAACAGTGCGGCGATCGCCATGCCGGCGAGAAAGTACGCCATCGCGTATTTCGCCAGCAGGCCAAAGCCGATCGCGCCGCCAAGCACCCAGGCCCAGCGCCGGTCCGGACCGCGCAACAGCTTCACGAACGCGAGCAGCGCCAGCGCCCAGCAGAACAGCAGCGGCACGTCGGTGGAGATGATGCGGGTGGAGAAGACCACGCCCGGCAGCAGCGCGAAGACAAGAGCCGACCAGAACGCCGACGCGCGCATCGTAAAGCTCTTCGGCGATGGCGTAGATCACCAGGGAGGTTGCGAAGTAAAGGATCGGGCTCGCCGCGCGCACACACGCTTCGCCGTCGCCGCACACCGCGCTCGATGCTGCGATGATCCACGCCAGCAGCGGCGGTTTTGAGAAATAGCCGAAGGCAAGCTCGCGCGACCATGACCAGTATTGCGACTCGTCGAAGAACAGGTCGACGACGGAATAATGCAGGCCGATGGTGCGAATGATCGTGAGCGCGCCGAGCAACGCAGCCGTGAGGGCGAGGCTCGGCGCGAACGTTCCCTGTCGATCGCTTCGTCGCGACTGTCATGGCTGATCAGCGCTCCCTCTCCCCGCTTGCGGGGAGAGGGTTGGGGTGAGGGGGTACTGGCCTCTCGAAACGGCACAGCGGCGCGATGGCATAAGAGTCGGCGGATTCCGAAGATGATCGCGAACGCCGTGCCCTGCCCCTCACCCGGATTGCTTCGCAATCCGACCTCTCCCCGCATTGCGGGGAGAGGTGAAGAGTGCATGCTGATCGAGGGCAGAGCGCGCATCGCCACTAACCTCTTACGACGAGCCCTGCTCGGCGCGCACGTTGGCCGCGCTGCTCGGCGGCGCCTCGGTCTTGCGTCCCAGCAACCGTTGCCTCCACGAATATCCAGGCCACGCAACCCAGGTCAGCCAGGCGTCGATGCGTTCGTCGGTCGTCCGCGTCGACGGCCAGCGGTAGATCAGGCCGTGCACCAGCCAGATCAACAGGAACGTGACGAGGCCTGCCGCGATCACGTCGCTGACGAAATGCCCGCCGAACGTCACGCGCAAGCCGCCCGTCGCAAGACCGAACAGCGTCGCGCCGGTGTAGGCGAGCGCCCGCCATGCCGGCGGCGCGAGCGAGGCCGGCGCGTAGGTCCAGAACGCGGTCGCAGCCTCGCCGGAGAAGAACGAGCAGTTGCGCGGGCATTCGCCACCCGGCTGCCACCACGGCTTGAACTGCCACTGACCGTTGAACTCGACGACGGAGACGGGCCGCGGCCGGCCCCAATAGGTCTTGAAGGTGAGGTTGGTGACGATGCCGGCCGTCAGCGTCATGGTGATCACGAAATACGCCACCGTGCGTCCGCGCAGCAGCATCGGCCGGTCGGGCCGCACCAGCTTGACCAGCAGCGCGACGATCGCCGGCGCGCAGATCGCCCAGGCGATGATCATCGCCGCCTCGCGTGCGATCATCGCGACGATGTGCGAGCGCAGCGGAAACGTCCGTGTGACGGCATCGTAGAATGCGCCGGCGATCCGCAGGTCGAGTTCCGGGAAGATCAGGTACAGAACGACGAAGGCAAGCGAGAGCGCCAGCGCGATGAGAAGTCCTGCGCGATTCATGGCAGCCGGTCTAGCCGACCTCGCCAGCGCTGAAAAGAGTGCAGACAGTCACGAATTCGCCGGGTTTTTCGGGGTTAGAGGCGGTCGACGTTTTCGACCGCGGACGGCGAGATCTTTTGGGGCAACGAGCGCCTCGAGCAGGCGTTGGCTTGGGCGCGGAAGCAACCAAATCCTCGGTGTCGTCCTCGCGAAAAGCGGGGACCCATAGCCACCGACTCAATTGTTGAGCTCAGCGGTAGCCGACTGAAAGGCAACCGGCGCTTCCCGCTTCATTGGCGACACGGCGTATGGGTCCCCGCTTTCGCGAGGACGACGCCGAGTGATTACCCCGCCACGCGCCCGCGCGCCGCCCGGCGATCGCCCAGTAGACCAGCCCCGCGACGATCCCCGCGCCCGTCATCACCTCGAGCTCGCGGCGGTCGACGCCGACGAAATTCATCGCCGACGGGTCGAACGGCGTGAAGGCGAGATAGACGCCGAGGCCGAACAGCGCGCCGCCCAGGGCATAGAAGACGATGCTGCGGATCGTGAAGGCTTCCGTCACCAGCGCCATGATGATCGCCGGCAAGAGCGCAAATCCGCTGACGAAGACGAAGCCGAAACCGGCCATCACCGCGAGCATATCGCGATCCATCGGCCCGAGCTCGAGGCTGCTGATTTCGGGATACATCACCGCGACCACCACGACGACGCCCGCGGCAAAGCTTGCGACGAGGAAGGCGAGGAAGATGACGATCAGCCGCCAGAGGAGGGACATTGCATTCCGCACGTCATTGCGAGCGAAGCGAAGCAATCCAGCCGCGCGTCGGTAGGCGCGCTCAGAAATGCGCGTGGACTCGCTGCGGATGCCGCGACTTCTTCGTTTGGCGCGCTTCGCGCGCGCTGGATTGCTTCGTCGCTGCGTCCTCGCAATGACGTCATCATTAATCCGTCATCGCCATGGCGCGGAGCGCCTGGCGTTCGCGCGCGGATAGCTTTTCGGTTTCCGACTTGAGCTGGCCGCAGGCGGCGAGGATGTCGCGGCCGCGCGGCGTGCGCACCGGCGACGAGTAGCCGGCGTTGAAGATGTATTCGGAGAATTTTTCGATCTGATCCCAATCCGAGCACTCGTAGAACGAGCCGGGCCACGGATTGAACGGGATGAGGTTGATCTTGGCGGGAATGCCCTTCAGCAGCTTGACGAGACGTTTCGCATCGTCGAGCGAGTCGTTGACGCCCTTCAGCATCACGTACTCGAAGGTGATGCGCCGTGCATTCGACACGCCGGGATAGTTGCGGCACGCCTCCAGCAATTCGGCGATCGGATATTTGCGGTTGAGCGGCACCAGCTCGTTGCGCAGGTCATCGCGCACCGCGTGCAGCGAGATCGCCAGCATCGAGCCGATCTCCTCGCCTGCGCGCACGATGTTCGGCACCACGCCCGAGGTCGACAGCGTGATCCGCCGCCGCGAGATGGCGATGCCTTCGTTGTCGGAGACGATGGCGAGCGCGTCGCGCACCGCATCGAAATTGTACAGCGGCTCGCCCATCCCCATCATGACGATGTTGGTGACGAGGCGATTGCCGTTCGGCGTCTCGCGATCGATCCAGTCGTTCAGACGATCGCGCGCGATCATCACCTGGCCCGCGATCTCGCCGGCGGTGAGGTTGCGCACCAGCCGCTGCGTGCCGGTATGGCAGAACGAGCAGTTCAGCGTGCAGCCGACCTGCGAGGAGACGCACAGCGTGCCGCGATCGGTCTCCGGAATGTAGACGCACTCGACCTCGTGCGGCCGCTCCGCCGCGTGCCCGCTCGGCAGCCGCAGCAGCCATTTGCGCGTGCCGTCCTCGGAAATCTGCTCGGCGACGACCTCCGGCCGGTCGACGGTGAAATGCTTGTCGAGCTCGATGCGCAGCGCCTTCGAGACGTTGCTCATCTCGTCGAACGTTCGCGCGCCGCGCACATACATCCAGTGCCAGAGCTGCTGCACCCGCATCTTGCGCTGGCTGTCCGGCACGCCGGCCTGGCCGATCTGCTCGCCAAGCTCGGCGCGCGACAGGCCGACCAGCGAAGGCTTTGCCGGCGGCACATAGCTTTCCAGCGGCGTTTTCTCGACGAGAACGCCGCGCGCCCTCGCGCCCGTTGATGCTTGCGGCCCTGCCGCCAGATCGGTCATTGACGAAAATCCCGCGCGCCTTTCGGCCGCGATCCGGACGCCACTCAAGCGCCCGTCCATGCGCCCCTGACATGGCGCTTTCCGCGCGCCGGAATCAATGCAGGTTTCCGCGCGAGCGGAACCGGTTAACGCTTGCAGTCCTGCGCGAGGCGATCCAGCGCCTGCGCCAGGCCCTTCAACGAATAGGTGTCGGTCGTCTCGGTCCCCTTCGAGGACACGCCCTTGACGGTGACGTCGGACCCTTTGCGCAAAGCGTCCACCATCTTGTCTTCCTCGGCCGCGTTCTTGATCCAGAGGCCATCGCCCTGCGTGTACATGGCATAGCGGTTGCCGGCGACCTCGAGGGTGCCTTCCGAACCCGGCTTCAGCGGGTAGCCGATCATGATCGAGACTTCGTTGCTCACCCGTTCGCCCGGCCGCGACGAAATGAACGCGTAGGCCGGGTCGCGCGGACGATTCGGCGGATTGGTCTTCATCGACGACGGCTTTGCGAGCGCGAAGCAGACCTTCTTGCCACCCGGTGCGGCGACATAGGCGCCCCAGGTTCCGAACTGGCCGACCAGCGCCGGCTCGGCGCTGCCGGTTGCCGCAGCAGCCTCCTGCTTGGCCGGCGGAGCGCCTTTGGCGCCCTTGGCCGCCTGCGCATGCGCCTGCACGGACCAGGCGCAGCAGAGCGCTGCGACCGTGTACGCCGCCAGACGGACAGCTTTTCCTTGCACCGGCATCGTGGATCCTCGTCGTTCAGGGATGTCCGGCATGACCGGATAAGAATCCCGAAGGCGAACTGGAATAGACGGGAAAGGCGAAATTGTGAAGGCAGTTAGCCTGAGTCGCCATGTCGCTGCGAGGGGGTTTTCCAGAACGGGATTGTCCCCTCAGGCCAAATCCGCCATGAAAGGCGGCCACATCCCTCTTCTCGACGGTGACCTATGAAAGCGATCATCTGCTCGCAATGGTGCGAACCTGAAGACCTCGTCCTCGGCGACCTGCCCGATCCCGTCGCAGGCCCCGGCGAAGTGGTGATCGCGATCAAGGCCGCGGCGCTGAACTTCTTCGACATCCTGATGATCCAGGGCAAGTATCAAACCAAGCCGCCATTCCCGTTTTCGCCGGCGGCGGAAATCTCCGGCGTGGTCGAGAGCGTGGGTCCGGGCGTAACCGACTTCAAGGTCGGCGACCGCGTGATCTCCTCGGTTGGCCACAACGGCGCCCGCGAGAAGGTTGCGGCTCCCGCAGCCGCGACCATGAAGATCCCGGACGGCCTCGACTTCGATCGCGCCGCCGGCTTGATCATCATCTATGCCACCGCGCTGCACGCGCTGCAGGATCGCGCCAATCCGAAACCCGGCGAGACGATGGTGGTGCTGGGCGCGGCCGGCGGCACCGGGCTTGCGGCGATCGAGATCGGCAAGCTGTTGGGCCTGCGCGTCGTCGCCTGCGCCTCGTCGGACGAGAAGCTCGCGTTCTGCAAGAAATACGGCGCCGACGTTCTCTTCAACTATGCGAAGGACGATCTGAAGGACGGCCTGAAGAAGATCGGCGGCGCGAAAGGCATCGACATCGTGTTCGATCCGGTCGGCGGCGATTTCACCGAACCGGCGCTGCGCGCGCTCGGCTGGGAAGGCCGGCTCCTGGTGATCGGCTTTGCGTCGGGACCCATTCCGCGCATTCCGCTCAACCTCGCCCTGCTCAAGAGCTGCGACATCCGCGGCGTGTTCTGGGGCGCCTTCGACAAGAAGTTCCCGGAACAGAGCAACGCCAATTTCAGCAAGATCATTCAGTGGGCGGCCGAGGGCAAAATCTCCTCGCACGTGCACGCCACCTTCCCGCTGGCAAAGACGGCCGAAGCGCTGAAGGTGCTTTCAAGCCGCCAGGCGATGGGGAAGGTGATTTTGCATCCGTGACGTTTGTCGTCCCACCCCTTGCTGTCGTCCTCGCGAAAGCGGGGACCCATAAGCCCGGTCCAAATTGTCGGACGCAACGCGAGTTTGCGTCCGAAGACAATAAGCGCATCGTAGCAAAGCTATTGTCACGGCGTATGGGTCCCCGCTTTCGCGAGGACTGACGCCGAGATTGGGCAGGCGCTGCATTCCGACATCGGCTGCGATCTGCAGGGGCCGGCGCGCCTTGCCGGCAAGCCTGGCCTGGAAACCCGCACACTCCCTGCGACGATCTTTACGATTTCTCTACCCTGCCGTGCAAAACCTCGCGGTCGCTAACCTGATACCACTACCCGGCAGCTAAAATGCCCTCCATCGCATCGAATAGCATCGTGAGGGTATGTTGTCGGACCCGGCCCAGACGCTCGACCAGGCGCCCGCCTTTGGGCAGCGTCGCCGCTGGTTGAAAACGCTCTTCATATTCGCGGGCAAGCATCTCGATTACAGCTTCGCGAGCAAGAAGGATTCGGCGCTCCACAAGCGGCTGGCCTGGGACACCATCGCCGGGCGCTCCGCTTATTTCACGACCATCGAGGCCGATCGCGAATTGTCCTGGCTGGCATTCGTCATGACCGCGCTTGCAATGGTGGCGGTCCTGCGCGGCGGATCGCAGCCGCTGATCCTCCTCCTCTATGCAGGCGCGACCATGCTGGGTCTGGCGGTGCTCCTGCTGACACGGAGGATGCGTCAGGTCGCCTTCACGGGGATCCCCACTGCCGAACTGAATATCCTGGTGCTCGATGACCGCAAGCACGACACCATCATCGAGGAAATCGAGACTCGGCGCGCCGCTGCGCTCAGCGGCCTGGCCGAACCGGACGCTGCGATCAGCCTACGCACCTATCTGCGGCGTCTGCGCTGGCTCGTTGAAAACGATGTCCTCACGGCGCGGGACGCCGTTGCGCGTCAAAAGCTGGTGCTGCCCGAAGGCCTTGAGATCGCGCGAGCGCCCTCGCAGGGCGATACAGCGTCGGTATCGTTCCGGCAACGCCGCTTCGGTGCCGCAATCGACGTCGAACTGCTGGCCGACCGTCTCACCTACGGCAACAGGCTGCTGCTTGGCCCGACCAACAGCAGCAGCGTGTCCTATCGCGATCTGAAGGAGCCTTCGGCCTTCTACGACACCGATCATCGATACCAGCTCACCGGTCTGATCTTCGCATGGTGCGCGATCCCGATCTTTGTGTGGATGAGCAGCGTCGCGCAGGGCCATCCCGAAGGCTATTATGTTGGCAACATTGGCTTGCGCCGGGCGCTTTCCGATTTCGGACCAGCCTTGCTGGCGATGGCCGTGTGTGCCGCGGTCGTGCCGATCATGACGCGGCTGCGCTATGCCGAGCCTTATCCGGGCGTTCGCCTGCTGCGCGACCGGCGCTATGACGCATTACTAACCGCGATCGAGGAACGCCGGATCGCGTCACAACGCGCGCTGGCGAACCCCGATCCGCTGCTGACGCTCGACGAACAGATGCAGGTGCTGTCCGAACTGCGGGACAGCGACGTCATCACCGACGAAGATTATCATCGCGCAGCCAAGCGCGCCGCCTTCGTCTGCGACAACCCGCTGCTCGATCGGCCGGCTGCTCCGCAGCCGCAGAAGGATCGTCAGAAAGCGATGCATTAGCGGGCTGTGCTCTAAGCGTCATTGCGAGGAGCGAAGCGACGAAGCAATCCAGCCCGCGCCGGCAGGCGCGCAAAAAATAGCTGAAGTCCGACGCTGATGCTGCGCTTTTTTGTCTGGCGCGCTTCGCGCGCGCTGGATTGCTTCGTACGCGATTCGCTCCTCGCAATGACGCCGGGGCTACCCCCTCCGCAACGCCGCCATCCCAACGCCGGCGGCAACAAGCAGCGACCCTGACACGCGGTTGATCCAGCGCGTCAGCTCCGGACGTTGCGCTGCGACGGCCGCCCTGCCCGCGAGCATGCCGTAACCCAAGCAGCACGAAGAACTCGAGCGCCACGCTGGTGACGGCGAGGATGACAAACTGCATGAGCAGGGGCTCGGCGGGATCGATGAACTGCGGCAGGAGCGCCGTGAAAAACAGGATCGCCTTCGGGTTCGCGAGCTGCAGCACGACGCCGTTGATCCACATGCGCAACGGCCGCGGCCGTTCGCGCGCAGGATCGACCGACAGCGTCGACGACTTGCCGAAGAACGCGGTGACGCCGAGCCAGACAAGATAAGCCGCGCCGATCCACTTGATCGCGAAGAACACGTCGTAGGAGGCGAGCAGCACGGCGCCGAGGCCTGCGGCGGACAAAGCAAAATAGATCGTGTTGCCGGTGAGGATGCCGAGATTGGCCCAGATCGACGCCCGGCCGCCTTGCGCAAGCCCCTGTGCGACGACGAGCAGCACCGCCGGCCCCGGCACGAAGCAAAGCGCGCCCTCGGTGATCGCAAACAGCGCCCATGTCGACCAGGTCATGTGAGGTTTCTCCCGCGGGAGAAATCTTAGAGCAGTCGAGAGACCTTCTCAAGTCGTCATCACCGGGCTTCACGTCCCGGCTGATCCACGTCTTGGCGGCATTGTGTAGCACAGAAAGACGTGGATGGCCGGGTCAAGCCCGGCCATGCACGGCGGGAGAAAACCGTGAAACCCTACCCCGCGCTCGCCTGCAGATCGAGATCGTCATCCACGCCGCGCGACAGCGCCTGGCGCGCGGCTTCGCGGTGGTCGGGGCGGATGTTGGTCGCGACCAGGCGCAGCGCGGTCACCAGCACGGCCGCATCGTCGGTGAAGCCGAGCACCGGCAGGAGGTCCGGCATGAAGTCGAGCGGCAGGACGAAGTATGCCAGCGCGCCGAGCAGCGAGAGCTGCACATGCCGCGGCGTGTCGCGGTCGAACGCGCAGTAGTAGGCGGCGAGCAGATCCTCGGCGAACGGCAGCCGCGCGGCAAACCGCTTGAATTTCGCCTTGAAGCGTTTGCGCACGCTCTCGCCATCCTGCGCGAGTTTTCGCGCCGGCTCGAAATCGTCCGCTTTGAAATCGCCTGTGCGGTCCGTCGTCATCCTGCTTTGCGTCCCACGTCACATCGGAGCGGCTTGACGCGCTCCGACATGGTCAAAATTTGGTGACCGCGCCCGGCGATTGCAAGGATGCGATCAACCCCCGGCGAAGCTGTCCATGGCCTCGGCGAGCGCGATGTCCTTCGCTGTCAGGCCGCCGGCATCGTGGGTCGACAGCACCACCTCGACCGTCTTGTAGACGTTGCGCCACTCCGGGTGGTGGTCGTGCTTTTCAGCCACCAGCGCGACCCGGCTCATGAAGCCGAACGCCTCGTTGAAATCCTTGAAAACAAAGGTCTTTGCGATGGCGTCGCGACCGGCCACCTCGGCCCAGCCCGAGAGCTTCGCCAGCGCCTGTTTGCGGGCCTCGCCCGTCAGCTTTTGAACCATCGGCCTCTCCTTCGCGCCTTAGAATTACCATACCCCGCACCTTGCTTGCGAAGACAGGGCCATTCGAATCAATGACAGTGCCCCCGGAGCACCTCATTCGCGCTAACCACGTGCACGCTTCGGAACGGCGATCGGCCCGGAAAAGTTGCTATAATTCCGGTCGACCGCAACTGACAGGACGATGCCCCTGAACCTGCAACAGCTCTTTTCCCGGCCGACCCTGGAAGCTCCCGGCGCAACCACGTCGAACGGGGTGCCGCGTCGGCGTGGGCCGAAGTTCATGACGATCGTCTCGCTGATCGCGGCCGCAATTGCCGTCGTCACGGCGATCGGCGCAGGCTTCTACTACTACAACCGCCCCGTAACGCTGCGCATCGCCGTCGGCCCGGCCAACAGCGACGACTTCAAGATGATCCAGTCGATCGCACGCGTGTTCGATCCGCAAGCGGCGGGCCGCGACCGCAGCTCGATCCGGCTCCGCGTCGTGCCGACCGAAGGTTCGGTGCAGAGCGCTGTGACGATGGAATCCCATCAGGCCGACCTCGCGGTGATCCGCGGCGACCTGAAGCTGCCGAAGGATGCGCAGGCCGTCGCCACGCTGCGCAAGAATGTCGTTGCCATCTGGGTGCCGACCCCGCCCGAGGCCAAAGGCGCCAAGGGCCGGAAGGGTGCGGCGGCGAAGGGCGCCAAATCCGAGAAGATCGAGAAGATCACCGATCTCGCCGGCCGCAAGGTCGGGGTGATCGGCCGCAGCCAGTCGAACGTGAACCTGCTGCGGCTGATCCTGCAGCAGTATGGCGTGCCGGCCGACAAGGTCGAGATCGTCCAGTTCGCGCCCGCTGAAGTGAACGAGGCGATCCGCGGCAACAAGGCCGACGCCTTCATGGCGGTCGGCCCGGTCAACAGCCAGATCACCATCGATGCGATCGCAGCGACGGTGCGCGACGGCGGCGCGCCGACCTTCCTGCCGATCGATCTCGCCGACTCGATCGAAAGCAGATTCCCGGTCTACGACGCCACCGAGATCGCTGCCGGCGCGTTCGGTGGCGCCCCGGCGCGGCCGGAGGAGAGCGTCAAGACGCTCGGCTTCGGCACTCACATCGTCGCGCGCAAGTCGCTGTCGGACACGACAGTCACGGCCTTCACGCGCCAGTTGTTCTCGTTGCGCCAGGCGCTGATCGCCGAAAATCCGGCGGCCACGCGCATCGAGGTCCCCGACACCGACAAGGATGCGGCGATCCCCGTGCATCCGGGCGCTGAAGCCTATGTCGACGGCGAAGAGAAGACCTTCATGGATCGCTGGAGCGATCTGATCTGGTGGGTCATCCTCGGCATGTCGCTGTTGGGCTCCGCCGGCGCGTGGGCGGCGAGCTACCTGAAGAAGGACGAGCGCACCAACAACACATCGATGCGCGAGCGGCTGCTGGACATGCTGTCGCAGGCACGCAAGGCGGCGAGTCACGAAGAGCTCGACGACATGCAGGCAGAGGCCGACGAGATCCTGCGCGACACGCTCGACTGCTACGAGCATGGCGCGATCGAAGCCGGCACGCTGACCGCCTTCCAGATCGCGCTGGAGCAGTTCCACAACGCGGTCGCCGATCGCCGCCTGTTCCTCGCCACCGAACCGGCGCCGCTGGTGCCGATCAAGCCGACACGCAGACAGCGATTTGAGTCGCCACGGCAGCGCTTTCCGCTAGTCACGCTCCAGTTACAGAACCATTCTAAATCGATCGTCCGATGACCGCACGCACCACAAACGCGGAGGGGACGATGACAGCGCGCAAGCTCCTGATTTCACGACGGCGTTTCCTGCAAACCTCGACACTCGGCGGCGCCGCGTTCGCGAGCGGCGGCGTGTTCGCGCCGTTCATCAGCCACGCGGGCGATCGGCCGATGGTGACGCATGGCGTGCAGTCCGGCGATGTGTCCGCCGACAGCGGCATGATCTGGGCGCGCACCGACAAGCCGGCGCAGATGCTGGTCGAAGTCTCCACGACCGAGTCGTTCCGCAATGCTGTCGCCTTGCCGCCGATTTCGGCTCTGCCGGACAGCGATTTCTGCGCCAAGCGGCTGATCGAAAATCTCCCCGCGGGGCAGACGATCTTCTACCGCGTGAAATTCCGCGATCTCGCGCAGATCAATGTCGAGAGTGAGCCGGTCGTCGGCCGCTTCCGCACCGCGCCCGCCGACCGGCGCGACGTCAGCTTCGTCTGGGGCGGCGACGTCGCAGGCCAAGGCTGGGGCATCAACCCGGATGACGGCGGCATGACCACGTTCGCGACCATGCGCAAGCATAACCCGGACATCTTCATCCATTCCGGCGACACGATCTATGCGGACGGCCCGCTCAAGCCCGAGGTGACGCTGCCGGACGGCAAGATCTGGAAGAACGTCACGATCCCGGAGAAGGACAAGGTTGCCGAAACGCTCGACGAGTTCCGCGGCAACTACAAATACAATCTGCTCGACGAGCACCTTCGCGCGTTCAACGCGGAGGTGCCGGTGTACGTGCAGTGGGACGATCACGAGGTGACCAACAACTGGTCGGCCTCGAAGCAGCTTTCAGCCGCCTACAAGGAACGCAATGTGCCGCTGTTGGCCGCCCGCGCGGGCCAGGCGTTTCATGAGATGTTCCCGATCCGCACCAGCGCATCAGAGCCGGGCCGCATCTACCGCACGATCGCCTATGGCCCGCACCTCGACATCTTCATGCTCGATGACCGCAGCTACCGCGGACCGAACAACGACAACAACCAGACCACCTACGGTCCGGACAGCTATTTTCTGGGGCCGGAGCAACTCGCCTGGCTGAAGCGCTCGCTGCTCGCCTCGCGCGCGACCTGGAAGGTGATCGCCAACGACATGCCGATCAGCATCATCGTCAGGGACGACGCGGTCAACGACCGGGGCTCGGAGGCGATCGCGCAAGGCGATGGGCCTGCGCTTGGCCGTGAACTCGAGATCGCCGACCTGCTGCGCTTCATCAAGAGCGCCGGCATCCGCAACACCGTGTGGGTGACGGCGGACGTGCATTATGCCGCCGCCCACTACTACGATCCGAACAAGGCCCAGTTCCAGGATTTCGACCCGTTCTGGGAGTTCGTCTCCGGCCCGCTGCACGCGGGAACTTTCGGCCCGGGCAAGCTCGACAACACGTTCGGACCCGAGCTGAAATTCGTCAAAGCCCCAGGCGAAGGCCGCCAGAACCTGCCACCGTCCGCCGGAATGCAGTTTTTCGGCCACGTGAAGATCGACGGGGCCAGCGGCCAGTTCACGGTGACCATCCGCGACCGGGCCGATAATGCCCTCTGGTCGGTAACCCTTGACCCCAAAATGAGCTGATTCAGCTTCCGGAAGTCGTTGTTTTTTGGCGATTCCTGACTATATTGCGCCGCAACGCGGACCCCGTTGCAGTGAACGAGTGCCCGGCCCAAAAGGCCGGGCACCGCGCTTTGTTTGGGCCGGCAAGCAACCTCAATCGGTAGACCAATGAATTTGCGCAACGTCGCCATCATCGCTCACGTCGACCATGGCAAGACCACCCTCGTCGATCGTCTGCTGCAGCAGTCCGGCGTTTACCGGGACAACCAGCGCCAGGTCGAGCGGGCCATGGACTCCAACGATCTGGAGCGCGAGCGCGGCATCACCATCCTCGCCAAGGCTGCCTCCGTGCAGTGGAAGGACACGCGCATCAACATCGTCGATACGCCAGGCCACGCCGACTTCGGCGGCGAGGTCGAGCGCATCCTCAACATGGTGGACGGCGCGCTGGTGCTGGTGGACGCGGCCGAAGGCCCGCTGCCGCAGACGAAGTTCGTCGTCTCGAAGGCGCTGAAGGTCGGGCTGAAGCCGATCGTCGTCATCAACAAGGTGGACCGTCCCGACGCGCGGCCGACCGAAGTGATCAACGAGGTGTTCGACCTGTTCGCAGCGCTCGATGCGACCGACGAGCAGCTCGATTTTCCGATTCTCTACGGCTCGGCCAAGCAGGGCTGGATGGCCGAAAGCCCGGAAGGTCCGAAGGAAGCCGGCATGCAGCCGCTGTTCGATTTGATCCTGAAGCATGTCGCGCCGCCGACGGTCGAGGAAGGTCCGTTCCGGATGATCGGCACGATCCTCGAGGCGAACCCTTATCTCGGCCGTCTCATCACCGGCCGCATCACCTCCGGCACGATCAAGCCGAACCAGAGCATCAAGGCGCTGGACCGCACCGGCAAGGTGATCGAACAGGGACGCATCTCGAAAATTCTCGCTTTCCGCGGCATCGAGCGCACGCCGATCGAAGAGGCCGATGCCGGCGACATCGTCGCCATCGCCGGCCTCAGCAACGGCACTGTTGCCGACACCTTCTGCGATCTCGTCGTCGAGACGCCGCTGGTCGCGCAGCCGATTGATCCGCCGACCGTGTCGATGTCGTTCATCGTCAACAACTCGCCGCTCGCCGGCACCGAGGGCGACAAGGTGACGAGCCGGATGATCCGCGACCGTCTCGTGCGCGAGGCAGAAGGCAACGTTGCGCTGCGCGTGACGGAAGCCGACGACAAGGATTCGATGGAAGTTTCGGGCCGCGGCGAATTGCAGCTGGCGATCCTGATCGAGACCATGCGCCGCGAAGGCTTCGAGCTTTCGGTGTCGCGTCCGCGCGTGGTGCTGCAGAAGGACGAGGCCTCCGGCGGCTGGCTGGAGCCGGTCGAAGAGGTCGTCATCGACGTCGACGAGGAGCACTCCGGCGTCGTCGTGCAGAAGATGAGCGAGCGCAAGGCGGAGATGATCGAGATGCGGCCGTCCGGCGGCCATCGCCTGCGGCTGGTGTTCTACGCGCCGACCCGCGGCCTGATCGGCTATCAGGGCGAGCTCCTGACCGACACGCGCGGCACCGCGGTGATGAACCGCCTGTTCCACGGCTATGCGCCGTACAAGGGCGACATTCCCGGCCGCCGCAACGGCGTGCTGATCTCCAACGAGCAGGGCGAGGCCGTGGCCTACGCCATGTGGAAGCTGGAAGACCGCGGGCCGATGATGATCGAGCCGGGCTGGAAGGTGTATCGCGGCATGATCGTCGGCGAGCACACCCGCGACAACGACCTCGAGATCAACGTGTTGAAGGGCAAGCAGCTCACCAACATCCGCACCACCTCGAAGGACGAAGCGGTGCGCCTGACGCCGCCGATCAGGATGACGCTGGAGAAGGCGCTGGCCTATATCGAGGACGACGAACTGGTCGAGGTGACGCCGAAGTCGATCCGGCTGCGCAAGAAGCTGCTCGACCCCAACGACCGCAAGCGCGCCGAAAAGACCAGGGAAGCGCTGGCGAGTTAATTCTCGGGGCCGTCCCCGGGCGGCGAATAGCCCCTATGCTGTCATGGCCGGGCTTGTCCCGGCCATCCACGTCTTAGATAACAGGAAGACGTGGATGCCCGGGACGAGCCCGGGCATGACTGCATTACAAGGCCCCGCATGCCCCTCCCCTCCGAGATCGACGTCGCCATCATCGGCGCCGGTGCGGCCGGCATTGGTGCCGCGCGAGCGTTGGAGGGCAAAGGCCTCAGCGTGCTCATGCTGGAGGCGCGCGACCGGCTCGGCGGGCGCGCATTCACGCGGCAACTCGAGAACAACATCATCTTTGACGTCGGCTGCGGCTGGCTGCATTCGGCCGACAAGAACAAGTTCGTACGCCATCGCCGAAGAGCTCGGCTTCGAGATCGACCGCGGCCGTCCGCACTGGAGCCAGCAGACCTTCAACCTCGGCTTTCCGCAGGACGAGCGCGTGGCGTTCCTGAAGGAGATGGACAAGTTTTACGATCGGGCCGAGGCCGCAGCCGAGCGCGGCATCGACCGGCCGGCGAGTGAATTCCTGCTTCCCGGCAATCGCTGGAATCCGATGCTCCACTGCCTCTCCACCTACATCAACGGCGTCGAGCTCGATCGCGTGTCGATCCTCGACATGAATGCCTACGAGGACACCGAGGTGAACTGGCGATCGAAGCGCGGCTACGGCGCGCTGGTCGCGGCCTACGGCGCGCCCTGCCCGGTGGCGTTCGACGCGAAGGTGACGCTGATCGATCATTCGTCGCCGCGCATCCGCATCGAGACGTCACGCGGCACGATCACCGCGTCAAAAGTGATCGTCACCGTGCCGACCAACCTGATCGCAAACGAGACGGTGCGCTTTCTCCCCGAGCTGCCGGAGAAGGTCGAAGCCGCGCGCCACCTGCCGCTGGGCCTCGCCGACAAGGTGATGCTGGCGCTCGATGACGACGGCGACGCGCTGCCGAAGGACGGACATCTGCGCGGCTCGACCACGAAAGTCGGCACCGGCAGCTATCACCTGCGCCCGCAAGGCTTTCCGGGCATCGAGGGTTACTTCGGCGGCCGCTTTGCGCGCGAATTGGAGAACACCGGTGACGGCGCACTCGCCGCGGTCGCCATCGACGAGATCGTCGCCCTGCTCGGCTCGGACTATCGCAAGAAGCTGCGTCCGCTCGCGTCAACCGCCTGGGAGCTCGACCCGTTCGCGACCGGCTCCTACTCCTACGCCCTGCCCGGCCACGCCGGCGAGCGCGCAAAACTCGCGACGCCGGTCGACGGCCGCATCTTCTTTGCAGGAGAGGCCACCTCGCCGAACTTCTTCTCCACCTGCCACGGCGCGCTGGAGAGCGGGATCAGGGCGGCGGGGGAAGTGACGGCGGACCGCGAAGGACGCCGTCATCTGCGAGGAGCGTAGCGAGCGAAGCAATCCAGCGCGCGCGCAAGGCGCGCCAAACGAAAAGCGCGGAGTCATCGCTGCGACTTCCGCGCCTTTGTTTGCGCGCTTCGCGCGAGCTGGATTGCTTCCGCCATAGGCGAGCGAAGCGACGCCGTTACTTCGATACGAGCTATGGCGGGCATGATAGCCGGATTTGACTTAACCCACGACGCTTCAATCCTGCGGACATGCGTTTTCTGATTTTCAGAAAACAAATACCTTGGACTTTGTTCCTGAGGCGATTGACTTTGCTTCGCCGTCAGGAATATTTGTCAGCCATCCCGTCCCGATAAGGGGCGCGTGGCGATCGTCTTCGAAACGCGGAGCGGGATGCGGTGGCCGCTACGATGCCGGACCCTTGAAGACGCTTTCAGGATCGCTGATCCTGGACGGCGGCTTACAGGGACAGACGCCGGCAAGACGGGCGGACGGTCCAAGTGCATGTCCGGGCGACAGCTCGCACGATCCGGGGGCGCGTCGGCGCAAGTGACAACCCCTGGGAGCGATGCAGCAAGCCGCAAAATCCATTCGCGTGCGGAACGCAGGCGTAGAGCTGCTTCCGTGGCTGTGTTTTGCCGTGTGCTTTTCGAGCACACGGAGCCATGTGCTCCGGCACATGGCGCCGCGGGCGCGGTGAAACGCCCTGTCGTTCCGCACGCCCCTTCGGGGAAAAAGGAACAAGGACGACCGGCGGGCCCTGGAGCCGGACAACACACGGGGCGATGACGCGTGTCTGACTGTAGCCCGGATGAGCGAAGCGTAATCCGGGATTCGGATCGCGAACTCAGCCCCCGGATTGCGCTTCGCTTCATCCGGGCTACGAGGCCGAAGCATCGTCGGGCTGTTTGACAATTGAATAATGAACTTCACGTGGTCGCGCTCGCGAACCGCCTCTGCCCTCATGGTGAGGAGCGCAGCGTAGCGGAGCGAAGCCAGGCGTCTCGAACCGCGAAGCGCGCGCAATATCCAAGAAGCGTCTAGCGGCTCGCGCGCGAGTCGCACGCGCTTCGCTCTTGCGCACGCTGCGCGGGCGCCTCGGCGTGGGATCGGTGTCTTGCGCTTCGCTCGCAATGACGCGGATGCAGCAACGGACGCGCGCTTTTAGCTCGAGCGCCAGCAACTCACACCACCAGCCCCGACGTCTCGTCGATGATGTGCATGTTGTTGAGGTCGGCGGCGAACTGCATCGGGGCGCCGTCGCGGGCGCCGGCTTTCGGGTTGACGCGGCCGCAGACCTCGCTGCCGTTGATCTTGAAGTAGACGATCGTCTCCATGCCCATCGGCTCGCTGACGTCGACCTGGGCGGAGAACGGCACGATGCCGGGTGCCAGATGCGGGCGCATCTCGGTGACGTGCTCGGGGCGAAGGCCGAGCGAGAGCTTCTCCTTGCCGACGAGCGGGCGATAGCGCGCGGCGCGATCGGGCGGCAGCGGCAGCGCGAGGCCGTTGCCGAAGCTGACCTGCACGCCGTCGCCCGCGGGCTCGAGCCGCGCCGGAATGAAGTTCATGGCCGGCGAGCCGATGAAGCCCGCGACGAAGCGCGTCTTCGGCGCGTGATAGAGGTCGTTCGGCGAGCCGACCTGCTCGATCACGCCGTGGTTCATCACCACCACCCTGTCGGCCAGCGTCATCGCCTCGACCTGGTCGTGGGTGACGTAGACGGTGGTGGTGCGCACCTTCTGGTGCACGCGCTTGATCTCGATCCGCATCTGCACGCGCAGTTTTGCGTCGAGATTGGACAAGCGGCTCGTCGAACAGGAACACTTTTGGATTGCGCACGATGGCGCGGCCCATGGCGACGCGCTGGCGCTGGCCGCCCGAGAGCGCCTTCGGCTTGCGGTCGAGCAATTCCGTGATGTCGAGAATGCGCGCCGCCTCGGTGACGCGCGCCTTGATTTCCGGCTTCGGGAAATGCTTCAGCCGCAGGCCGAACGACATGTTGTCCGCCACGGTCATGTGCGGATAGAGCGCATAGTTCTGGAACACCATGGCGATGTCGCGATCCTTCGGCGGCACGTCGTTGACGACGTGGTCGTCGATGGCGATCTCGCCGTCGGTGATGTCCTCGAGGCCGGCGATCATGCGCAGCGTGGTCGACTTGCCGCAGCCGGACGGGCCGACGAGCACGACGAACTCGTGATCCTTGATCTCGAGGTCGATGCCGCGCACCGCCTCCACCTCGTCGTAGCGTTTGACAACCCTGCGCAGCGATACGTCGGCCATGATGCCTCTTGTTCAGCTTTTGTTTGCGCATGATCTTGTCCGAAAACCGCTTCACACTTTTCGGGATCATGCGCTTAACCCTTGGTCGCGCCGGCGGTCAGGCCCGCGATGTAGTAGTCCATCAGGAACGCGTAGATGATGAGCGGCGGCGCAGCGCCAAGCAGCGCGCCGGTCATGATCTGCCCCCAGTTGAACACGTCGCCCTTGATCAGCGAGGTGATGATGCCGACCGGCAGCACCAGCTCGCTGGTCGAGGTGGTGAACGCCAGCGGATAAAGGAACTGCGCCCAGGAGACGGTGAAGGCGAAGATGGTCGCCGCGATGATGCCGGGCAGCGCGACCGGAATGAAGATCATGGTCAGCGTCTGGATCCAGCTCGCGCCGTCGATGATCGCCGCCTCGTCCAGCTCCTTCGGAATCGACGCGAAATAGCCGATCATGATCCAGGTGCAGAACGGCACCGTCAGCGTCGGATAGAGGATCAGCAGCACCCACCAGCGATTGATCAGCTGGATCCCGGTCAGGTCGTTGAACACCGCCATCATCTTGAACAGCGGGATGAACAGCAGGGTCTCCGGAACGAGGTAAGTCAGGAACACGCCGGTCGCGAGCGTGGCCGAACCCCAGAACCGCATCCGCGCCAGCGCGAACGCAGCGGGAATTGCGATCAGCATGGTGATCGTCACGACGACGATCGAGACGATCGCCGAGTTGCGGAAGAAGATCTGGTAATCGCGCGAGCCGAGCAGCTCCGCATAGTTCGACAGCGTCGGATTGTAGACCCACCAGGGATTCGTAGCCGCCGAAATTTCGGCGCTGGTCTTCAGTGACGTGATCACCATGTAGACCGGCGGCAACAGGAAGAAGATCGCGAACAGCACCAGGAAGAAGTACGACCAGCGCAGCGCCCAGGTGCGGTCGCGCTTCATGCTGCCGTAGCGCGGGAGCGGCCGCGATGCAGCGTGCAGGATTGGCGATGTCGGTGGCAGCCATTACGCTTCGTTCCCGCGCTTGGTGATATCGCGGAGGATGAACACCGCGGCGACCGCCAGGATCGGCACCATGAACAACGAGACGCTGGCGCCGAGTGGAATGTCGCCGCCCTGAATGCCGACGCGGAACGCCCAGGTGGCAAACACATGGGTCTTGTCGATCGGGCCGCCGGCGGTGAGCACCCGCACGATATCGAAGTTGGCGAAGGTGACGATCAGCGAGAACAGCGCCGTGATGGCGATGATGTTGCGCATCATCGGCAGCGTTATGTACCAGATGCGCTGCCACCAGTTGGCGCCGTCGATCTCGGCAGCCTCGTACAGCTGCTCCGGCACCGACTTCAGCGCAGCGAGATACATGATCATGAAGAACGGCGCGCCGATCCAGATGTTGACCAGGATCACCGAGAATCGCGCCCAGTCCGCGTCGCCCGTCCATGGAATAGGACCCACGCCGAATTTCGCGAACAGCCAGTTGAAGGCGGAATACGACGGATCGAACAGCCACAGCCAGGCGAGGCAGCTCATCGCCGGTGGAATCACCCAGGGCACCAGCAGCATGCCGCGCCATTTGCGCTGACCCTTGGCGGGAATGTTGTGGACGAAATGGGCGACGATGAAGCCGATCAGCGCCTTGAACAGCACGGCTGTGATCGCGAACACGCAAGATCTGCCAGACCACCATCCAGAACGTTTCGCGCTTGAACAGGAACGTGAAGTTCCCGAAGCCGACGAACCGCTCCATCGACTTGTTCAGCGTCGCGAGATGGACTGCATAGGCAGCGGGGTAGATGACGAGCAGCGCGATCAGAAGGATCAGCGGCAACGCCATGAAGAATGCGATGGTCGATTTGCGGCCGAGCCAGCCGCGCAGGCTACGTCTTGACTGGCTCTTCGTCCTGATCGCGGAACTCGGCGCGGCAACATCGACCATCGGATTTTCTTTTGAACTCTGATGCGGCGTCTGGAACGAAGGCGCCTGAGCAAGGGCGCTTGGGCCCTCCGGCTGACGCGCCGGAGGGCCAGCTGCACACATCACCCTCGCATGAAGCCTTCGCACTCCGACTCGGCCCAAGCCAGCGTCTTCTCCATCGCCTCGCCCTGCATGTGCTTGACGATCATCTTGGTCTGGACGGCCTGGGTATAGATCTGCACGGCGATCTTTGGCGGTGCGGGCGCAGCCGCGATCGACAGGATCTGATGATTGTGCGGGTTGGGATAGTGATACAGCGTGCCGGGCGGCGGCCCGACCTCGGACCAGACTTTGAAGGTAATGAGCTTCTCGAACGCCGGAATGTCGTAGCCCTTCGAGGCCTCGACCATCTTTTGCGCCGACGATTCCTGCGACAGATGCGTCAGCAGGCTCTTGGCCGCCGGCTTGTTCTTCGAGAAGCTCCAGATGCCCCAGAAGAATGGCAGGAACGGCCCGTAACGGCCGGCCGGCCCTGCGGGCATGCCATGGTGCCACACCTGCTCGGCGATCTGCGGCGCGTCACGCACGGCCACCGCCCAGGCACTCGGCGGATTCATGATCATCGCGCCCCGACCCGACACCAGCCATTTGTTGTTGGACGCATCGTCCCAGGCCGGCGCGTCGGCCGGATAGAACTTTGCGAGGCGGGCACAGTAGTCGAGCGCCTTGCGCACAGGGTCCGACTTCACCGTGATCTTGCCGCTTGCATCGACGAGCGCGGCGCCGAACGAGTTGAACAGTGCGCCGGCGGTGTCGACCGAGTTGCTGGTGGTGCCGAGGCCGATGCCGAACGGGAAGCCGGCCTTGTTGCAGGCCTCCGCGGCTTTCAGGAAGTTATCGAGGTTCCAGTCATCGGCCTTCGGCGGTCCGCCGACCGGATACATCGCCTTGATGTCGATGCCGGCGTGCTGCTTCATCAGGTCGAGTCGCGACGCTGGGCCCTTCATCTGGCTGCCGATGGTCGCGGGCACCGCCAGCCACTTGCCATTCGCCTTGCCGAGATATTCGACCGTCTTGTTGACGGCGCCGTACTTGGCAATCAGCGGCGCCACGATGTCGTCGACCGGCTCGAGGTTCCGCGCGCGCTCGTGCGGCTGCCACGTCGCCATTGCCAGGATGTCGTGACCGGATTTGGCCTGCTCTTCGGCCGCGGTGGTCAGGAGGAGCTTGTCGCCCTGGGAGGTGATGAAGTCGATCGTGACCTCGACCTTCTCCTTCTCGGCCCATTCCTTGACGAGCGCTGTTGTGGCGTCATTCGCGCCGGGAACCCAGTGATCCCAGAAACCGATCGAGAGCTTGCCGCCGGCTTGCGCGTGCGAAACATGCGGCGCAGCTAGAACAACCGTCGATGCGGCAGTCGTGGCCATGAATTGGCGACGAGTCATGTGCTTGCGAGTCATAGAAATTCCTCCCAGCGTCGACGTTGGTTTGTTGATGCGCGATTTTGATTGCTTGGCAGTTTCCTCGGTGGCCGTGGTTCTTGTTTATGTCCGGCGTCGCAAGTTAAGCGCACGAACTGGTCGTCTTTCAAGCGGAAAACGAAAGCTGCGACGAAGGAGTGATCCGGTCATACGATGACTTGCACGATTGTGCACTGCACGAGCAAGGCACTGCCGTCGTTGGACGGCAATGCCGGCAAACCAGGCTGACGGATGGAACCGTATCGGACCGTCTAATTCGGCCGCAGCGTCTGCCGCACCACGCTGCCGTCGGCGAGCTTGTCGAAGCCTTCGTTGAGGCCTTCGAACGTCAGGTCGCCCGCGTGCAGCTTGTCGACCGGCAGCTTGCCCGCCATGTAGAGATCGAGGAAGCGCGGGATGTCCCGGCGGGCGATGCAGCTTCCCATGTAGCTGCCCTTGATGGTGCGCTCGTCGGTGACCATCGCCGCATGCGGATAGGCGATCGCAGCCTCCGGCCGCGGCAGACCGGCGCTCACGGTGGTGCCGCCGCGCGCGGTGATCGCGTAGGCGAAATCCATCGCCGGCATGGAGCCCGCCATCTCGAAGGCGAAATCGACGCCGCCGCGCGTGAGATCGCGCACCTGCGTCACCGCGTTCTTGTCGTTGGCGAGCACCGTGTGGGTGGCGCCCAGCGACTTTGCGAGCTCGAGTTTCGACGGCAGCACGTCGGCAGCGATGATCGGCCAGGCGCCGGAGGCGACCAGCGCCAGCAGCGAGTTCAGCCCGACGCCGCCGAGGCCGACCACGGCCGAGCTGCGGCCGGGCGCGACCTGCGCCGTGTTCACCACCGCGCCGACGCCGGTCATCACCGCGCAGCCGAACAGCGAGGCGACGTTGAGCGGCGCGCGCTTGTCGATCCCCACCACCGAGCTTTCGTGCACGACCGAATACTGCGCATAGACCGACAGGCCGGAGTAGTGATGCAGGTCGGACCCGTCGTCACAGAACAGGCGCCGCGCGCCCGATTGCAATGTGCCCGCCGCGCGCGAGGCGGTGGAGACCGTGCAGAGATTGGGCCGCGCGTCGGAACAATAGCGGCAGGAGCCGCAGCTCGAGACGAACGAGGTGACGACATGGTCGCCGACCTTCACCTCCTTCACGCCGGCGCCGACCTCGCGCACGATGCCTGCGCCTTCGTGGCCGACCACCGTCGGCAGCTTGCGCGGACGGACGCCCTCGATGGTGGACAGATCGGAATGACAGAGGCCGGCGGCGGCCACCTCGATCAGGACTTCGCCGGGACCGGGGCCTTGCAAGTCGACCTGCTCGATTCGCAGCGGCTTCGACACCGTGAACGGATGCGGCAGGCCCTGCTCGAACAGCAAGGCGGCGGTCATTTTCATGGCGGTCCTCCCAACTTTGATTTTCGCCAAAGTTGAGCGGCAAGGTGGCACGGTGCAAGTGCGCCGGCGGCAGATCGCCCGTCGCTGGCTGCATTCGTGCGCATCGGATGCGCAATTCGAACGACAGAACGCCGCAGGCGGTGGTCATTCGGCCCTCGGCGGTTGGCGATTGTCCGCTTTCGGCACAGCTGCGGGCTTTCCCGCGCCGGTAGTGATGCAGAAAATCCACATATTAACCGATTATTAAGTAAAGCTCTTGAAGCCGCGCGTCCGTCTTGCTTTGATGCGCGCATGAGCACGATCCTGATCGAAGTCCGGCAAGCCAAGGCGTCAGACGCTGCAGCCATCGCGTCGACACATGATCAGGCATGGCGCGCAGCCTATCAGGGAATCATCCCGGGCGCCGAGCTCGACAAGCTCATCAACCGGCGCGGCCCGCAGTGGTGGGACTCGGCGATCCGCAAAGGCAGCCGCGTCAGCGTGCTGGTGTTCGGCGAGCAGATCGCCGGCTACGCCAACTATGGCCGCAACCGCGCCCGCAGCCTGCATTTCGACGGCGAGATCTACGAGCTCTACCTGAAGCCGGAATTCCAGGGCCTCGGCTTCGGCCGCCGCCTGTTCTCGGCCGCCCGGCGCGATCTCGCCCAGAGCGGGCTGAAGAGCATGGTGATCTGGGCCCTGTCGGACAACGAGCCGGCGGTAGAATTTTACCGCAACCTCGGCGGCCGCATGGTGGCCCGCTCGTCCGAGCGATTCGGCGGCAAGAACCTCGACAAGGTCGCGTTCTCCTGGACGCACTGAGGTCCAAATTTCAGCAATAATCGATGCGTAATGCCGGTAGCCGTTCGAAGAACGCGTCGTTCAGCTCGTCTATGGCCGTTCGAAGAACGGCGTCGTTTCGCTTGCCTTTGGGTTATCGCCGGGCGTTGCGCCTTTAGGCCCTGCCCATTTGTCGGGCTGGCCGGGTCGGTCCCGACATCGTAAGCCGGCCGCCAAGCAAGCCAGCAATCCGGAGATTTCTCATGCGTATCGATGCGATCTCGCTCGGGACCAATCCGCCACACGAGGTCAATGTCATCATCGAGGTGCCGGTCGGCGGCGAGCCGATCAAGTACGAGATGGACAAGGCCGCGGGCACGCTGGTGGTCGACCGTTTCCTCTATACGGCGATGCGCTATCCCGGAAACTACGGCTTCATTCCGCATACCCTGTCGGACGACGGCGATCCTTGCGACGTGCTGGTGGCGAACACCCGCGCCATCGTGCCGGGCGCGGTGATGAGCGTGCGCCCGGTCGGCGTGCTGTTCATGGAGGACGAGGCCGGCGGCGACGAAAAGATCATCGCGGTGCCGTCGCTGAAGCTGACGCAGCGCTACGCCAACGTGAAGAGCTACAACGACCTGCCCGAGATCACGCTGCAGCAGATCCAGCACTTCTTCGAGCACTACAAGGATCTCGAGAAGAACAAGTGGGTGAAGGTGCTCCGCTGGGGCGGAACCGAGGATGCGCACCGCCTGATCCTCGAAGGCATCGAGCGGGCGAAGAACGGGAAGTGACCCGTCATTCCGGGGCGTCACGGCGCGCAAACGCGGAGTGCAGCGCTCACACCTTCGGCGCCGGCAGGCCGTGGATCGCGCACGCCGCGCGCAGCGTGTTCACCAGCAGGCATGCGACGGTCATCTGCCCGACGCCGCCAGGCACCGGCGTGATCGCGCCGGCGACCTGCAGCGCCTCCTCGTAGGCGACGTCGCCGATCAGGCGGTCCTTGCCGTTCGGCCCCGGCACGCGGGTGATGCCGACGTCGATGACGGTCGCGCCCGGCTTGATCCAGTCGCCGCGCACCATCTCTTTCTGGCCGACGGCGGCGTAGATCAAATCGGCGTTGCGGCAGATCCTTGCGAGATCGCGCGTGCGCGAATGCGCGATCGTCACCGTCGCATTCTCGTTCAGCAGCAGCTGCACCAGCGGCCGGCCGACGAGGTTGGAGCGACCGATCACGATCGCATCCATGCCCTGCAGCGAGGCGTGCACGCTCTTGGTCAGGATGATGCAGCCGAGCGGCGTGCAGGGCGTCAGCGCCGGCAAGCCGGTTGCGAGCCGTCCGGCATTGATCGGATGCAGGCCGTCGACGTCCTTGGCCGGATCGATGGCAGCGACGACCTTCTGCGGATCGAGCGATTTCGGCAGCGGCAATTGCACCAGGATGCCGTGCACGGCCGGATCGCGATTGAGCTTGCCGATCACCGCAAGCAGGTCGGCTTCCGAGACGTCGGCCGGCAGCACGTGCTCGAACGACGCCATGCCGGCGGCGCGCGTCTGCTTGCCCTTGCTGCGCACATAGACTTCGCTCGCCGGATCGCTGCCGACCAGCACCACGGCCAATCCCGGCGTCACGCCATGATCGCGGATCAGCCGCGCGGCTTCGTTGGCGCAATCCTCGCGCAGCGCCGCAGCGATGACTTTTCCGTCGATGATCTTTGCCGGCATGGGCTGGTCCTTAACTCTCGCTTGCGGCCGCAGTTACCAGATGTCGCAGCCGTTCTCCAAGCCGCTTCGGGTCGCCATCGACGGCAATCTGTTTCAGCCGCGACGTGACGCCCGACTGCAGGCGCACGTCGCTCTTGCGCACGCCGAGCTCCCTGGCCAGCAACTCGGTCACCGCGCGGTTGGCCTCGCCGCCCTCGGCAATGGCCCGCACCCGCACCTTCACGACGCAGCGGCCGTTTGCCAGCGTCTCGAGCCCGTCGATCCGGTCCTGCCCGCCCCGCGGCGTCACGCGCAAGGCGATGCTGACGCCATGCGCGGCATACCGCCAGGCGTCCATCCCTCAGAATACGTTCGGATAGATGTAATAGACGATGATCCGCTCGATCAGCATGATGAGCAGGATCAGGATGATCGGCGAGATATCGAGGCCGCCCAGGCTCGGCAGAAACTGGCGTATCGGCCGCAGCGCGGGCTCGGTGATCCGATAGAGGAATTCGGCGACGCCGTTGACGAACTGGTTGCGGGTGTTCACCACATTGAAGGCGATCAGCCAGGACAGGATCGCGGCCGCGATCAGCAGCCAGATATACAGGTTCAGCGCGATGAGAATGATGTCGAGAATGGCTCGCATGGGCTGATCTGCTCGCTTTCCGGCGGAAGGGTTGCGAAATGCCGCTGCAAAATATCGATTTGGCCCCGGCGGAACAAGGGAAGCCGGCCACAGCAGGCCGGAAATGCTTATCAATTGATTGGTGCAAGCGTTCTTGACTTGATCTCGTCTTGAAACGTAAATGGCGGCTCTTTCCGCCTCCGGTCAGACCTCTGGCCGGCCTTCGGAGGGGCCGTAGCTCAGCTGGGAGAGCGCCTCGTTCGCAATGAGGAGGTCAGGGGTTCGATCCCCCTCGGCTCCACCACGCTTCGCCTTCGGCTACGCGTGGCGCAGCCATGCGGAGCCGAAGAGCGAAGCGTGGTGCCCGGCGTAGCCCGAAGGGCGAAGACGGGCCGAACTCTCCTCCCTCTCTGCATCGATTTTTCACCATCGCAAGGAGGCCGCCGTGACAGCAACGACCCGCGTGCAAACATTCCCGAACGACTCTGTCACGGCCGAGACGACAGCCATCCTCAGCGACCTCGGCGTCGCACGGGAGCGCATCACCGGCGGCGCGCTGGCCGTCCGTTCGCCCATCACCGGCGAAGTCATCGCCAATGTCCGGGAGCACAGTGCAACGGAAGCGGCGGCGGCCATCGAGCGCGCCCATGCCGCGTTCCTTGCGTGGCGTCTGGTGCCGGCGCCGAAGCGCGGCGAACTCGTCCGCCTTCTCGGCGAGGAGCTGCGCGCGGCCAAGCCGGCGCTGGGCCGGCTGGTGTCCATCGAAGTCGGCAAGATCGCGTCGGAGGGGCTGGGCGAAGTCCAGGAGATGATCGACATCTGCGACTTCGCCGTCGGCCTGTCGCGGCAGCTTTACGGCCTGACCATCGCCACCGAACGCGGCGAGCACCGGATGATGGAGAGCTGGCATCCGCTCGGCGTCACCGGCATCATCTCGGCCTTCAATTTCCCCGTGGCCGTGTGGTCCTGGAACGCCGCGCTGGCGCTCGTCTGCGGCAACAGCATCGTCTGGAAGCCGTCCGAGAAGACGCCGCTCACGGCGCTCGCGACCGAGGCGCTGTTCGCGCGCGCGGTGCAGCGCTTCCAGCGCGAGGGCGGTGCGGCGCCTGACGGTCTGTCCGCCGTTTTGCTCGGCGGGCGCGCGATCGGCGAGGCGCTGGTCGATCACCCGAAGGTGCCGCTGGTCTCGGCGACCGGTTCGACCGCCATGGGCCGCACCGTCGGACCGCGGCTCGCGCAACGTTTTGCGCGCGCCATTCTCGAGCTCGGCGGCAACAATGCGGCGATCGTAGCGCCGACGGCCGATCTGGACCTGACGCTTCGCGGCATCGCCTTCGCCGCCATGGGCACCGCCGGCCAGCGCTGCACCACGTTGCGCCGCCTGTTCGTGCACGAGAGCATCTACGACGCGTTCGTGCCGCGCTTGAAGCGGGCGTATGAGAGCGTGTCGGTCGGCAATCCGCTCAAGTCCGGTACGCTCGTCGGCCCCTTGATCGATCGTGCCGCCTACGACGCCATGCAGCGGACGCTCGAGGACGTGACGGCGCTCGGCGCAAGGCTCACGGGCGGCCAACGCGTCGACGTCGGCAAGTTCGACAACGCCTACTATGTCCGCCCGGCGCTGGTCGAGATTGCAGACCACACGGGCCCGGTGCTGCGCGAGACGTTCGCGCCGATCCTCTATGTCATCAAGTATCGCGACTTCGACGCGGCGCTCGATCTGCACAACGCCGTTCCGCAAGGCCTGTCGTCGTCGATCTTCACCAACGATCTGCGCGAGGCGGAAGCCTTCATGTCCGCGCGCGGCTCCGACTGCGGCATCGCCAACGTCAACATCGGCCCGTCGGGCGCGGAGATCGGCGGTGCCTTCGGCGGCGAGAAGGAGACCGGCGGCGGACGCGAGTCCGGTTCCGATGCCTGGAAGGCCTACATGCGCCGCGCCACCAACACGGTCAATTACGGCCGGACGTTGCCGTTGGCGCAGGGCGTGAAGTTCGACGTGGTCTGATGCACTGAGGAGCGGCGGCGGAGCCTACTCCGCCGCGGCCGGCACTGCGGCCGCTTCAAGCTCGCGCGCTCGCGATGCAGCGTGGTGAGGACCGCGAGGATGCCGCGCAGGTTGTCGCTCATCATGTTGTTCTTGTTCGTTGAGCCTGCCGCGGCGGCGACGATGGAATGCGACTATTGTTCGGTTCAGTTCAGCCTTCAACGGCTGCTTTGCACGCGCCCGACCAGCGAGACCAGCAAGCCCCGCGGCACGAAACGCAGCATGAAGGGAATCACCTTCATGCCGACCCCGGGCAGCACGAGGCGTTTGCCGGCCATCAGTCCACGATAGCCGGCGAGCGCGACTTTGGCGGCGGGCAGGTTCAGCACCCGCGAATCGAGGCCCGGCACGATCCCCGCCCGCTCCTGGAATTCCGTCGGCACGGGTCCCGGGCAGAGCGTGGTGACGCGCACGCCGCGCGGCGCCAGCTCGCAGAACAACGCCTCGCTGAACGACAGCACATAGGCCTTGGTCGCATAGTACACCGCCATGCGCGGGCCCGGCATGAAGCCGGCCAGCGAGGCGACATTGAGGATGCCGCCGCGATGGCGCGCAAGCTGATCGACGAACCGGAGCGAGAGATCGGTCAACGCGCGGACGTTGACGTCCACCATCGCGACCTGCTCGGCGCGGTCGAGCGCGGCCCACTCGCCCATCAAGCCGAAGCCGGCATTGTTGACGAGATACTCGACCTCGACGCCGGCAGACAGCGAGCGCGGTCGGAGATGATGTCGCCGGAATCCGGGCGCTGCAGGTCGCAGGCAATGACCAGCGGCTCTTTGTCCGCCCGCGCGCGACGATATCGCTCGCCAGCACCTGGAGCCGATCGAGCCTTCGCGCAACCAGAGCGACGCGGTGACCGTGGCGCGCGAAAAGCTTCGCCAGCTCACAGCCGATGCCGGCCGACGCACCGGTGATCAATGCGACGCGTTCCACCATGGCGCCTCAGTCCGCGGCGTTCGGCGCATTCCTGCTGCCGGCGACCCTGTTCTTGAGTGCGATGCGCTCGTTCGACGAGATGCCGAGCAGGTCGGCCGACCGCCAGATGACGCTTTCCTCGAACTCGCTGATGCGGTCGTCCGCATAGACCAGTTCCCACATCATCTCGACGATCCGCGCCCGGCCCTTCTCGTCCACCGCGCGCATGATGCGGCTGGTGAAGCGGTAGATGTCGACCGATTCGCCCTCGACGCGCGTCGCCGTCTCGATCAGTTCGTCGACGGACGCGTCATCCAGCTCGAACCGGCTCTTGAGCAGGGAACGCAGCTTGATCGTCTCGCTCTCCGATGCCTCGCCGTCGATGGAAATGAGGTGCACCAGCAGCGCCGCTGCCGCGAGCCGGTAGTCGTTGTCGTCGAATTTTGTGTGCTCGGACCCGCCTGAAGCGAGGTCAGCGACGATCTGGCGAAGCTTGTCCAACATCCAACGTACGTACCGGAAGCCCTAAAAATGCGGCCCACCTGCTTTGCAGGCCGCCTTGCCCTTTGAGTTTTCGGGCCAAAATGTCGCGCCCCTTATGAAGAGGAATCGCGACACCCGCAAGAACGGCGCGAGGGGCGTTCACGAAGTCGCGAGCGGAACGAACCGGATTTCGCTTACCGCTGCAACCAACAATTCGGGCGGGTGCGGTGCAAGCCATGCGTGACGTGCATCACATCAAGGGGAACACGAAGCCGGTACGGTCCGCCCCATCGGTGCTCAACCCAAAGCTTTTCTGGAGGCTCCCATGAGGAAGCTCGTTCTCATTGCCGCGATGCTGATGGCCAGCGCATCCGCCCATGCCGGCGGCTTCTCGTTCAATGTCGAGGGTCAGCAGGTGCGCATCAACATTCCGCGCGGCTGTTCCTCGCTTTCCTGCATCAATGTCACTGCCCCTGGCCTGAGCGACAAGTTCAAGGACAAGGAAGACACCGCTTCGACCCCTGCACCGGCCACCACCGCGACCGCGCCTGCCGCGGCACCGGCTCCGGCGCCCGCGCCGCAGGTTGCCGCGCCCGCACCGACCGCGGCGCCGCAGACATCGTCGAGAATAACGGCTTTGACCGCTCCTGAGGCCGCTTCCACCTCCGCGCCTGCCGTTTCCGCGCCGTCCCTGACTGCGCCGGAAGCTTCCCTGCAGCCGGCCCCCGCGCCGGCTCCGGTTCAGGTCGCAGCTGCTCCCACCGCGGCCCCGGCTGGGGTGCAGACCGCCACCTCGCCGCTCGGCGTTTGGATGTCGGAGAAGAAGGAAGGCAAGGTGCGCATCGAGGATTGCGACGGCAATCTCTGCGGCTACTCCGTCGACGCCAAGACCGGCGCCAACGGCGCCAAGGTCCTGATCAACATGAAGCCCCGTGGCGACAAGTGGGCCGGCCGCATCAAGGACACCCGTTCCGGCAGCATCTACGACTCCACCATCGCGCTGCGCGGCAGCGACAAGCTCAAAGTCCAAGGGTGCGCCTTCGGCGGGATGTTCTGCGGCGGCGAAACCTGGACCCGAGTTGAGTAACGCGTTTCGAGTTCAGTTCGTCCCCCAACTAGCCCCGCTTCGGCGGGGCTTTTTTCTATGCCAATGGCCTGCGCACGTCGGAACCCGGCGCCGGGCGACATCACACAACGATCGCGCAACTCATTGAAAACGCTGACGTGTCTGTGTGACCACACTCACTGTCATGGAACCCGGCCCGTGAGACACTGAGCCCATCAGATGAATTGAGGGGCTTCCCATGGCTCAGGCAACGAAAACGGTTCAGGCGTCGGTTCTGGCTCTTCTTTCCGCGGTTTGGATCATCGGCACGCCGGCCGCAGCGGCGGCTCCGTTCGACGGGTCGTGGACGGTGCAGATCGCCACCCAGTCGGGCACCTGCAAGAGCGGCTCGCTGCCGATCGAGGTTCGCGACGGCAAGATCGTCTCGGGCAACCCGGTGGTGAACGTCTCGGGCCAGGTGGGTCAGTCCGGCGGACTGCGCGTGATCGTCGGCGACGGCCTCCGCAAGGCGAACGGTTCGGGCAAGCTCTCCAGCACCTCAGGCTCCGGCACCTGGAGCGGCGGCGGCGGCGTCTGCTCCGGCACCTGGGTTGCGGAACGGAATTGATTTTTCACGCGCAGCCCGGGGCTCGTCACACCAGCCGCTGAATCGCCGCCACCGTCTCGCGCGGCTTTTCCTGCAGCACCATGTGGCCGGCTTCGGGGATCGACACGAGTTGCGCGCCCTTGATCAGCCGCTTGAACTCGTGCGCATAGACCGGCGACACCACCTTGTCGCTGTCGCCCCACACGAGGATCGTCTTCGCCTTCACGCGGTACAGCCGTTCGGACAATCCGCGTTCAGGGACGGGAAACAGCAGCCGCCCCGCCATGCCGAGCTGGCGCGCATTCGTCACCAGAAAGTTCTGCAGGAATTTCGGATCGTCCATCGCAAGCCCGGTGGTCAGCCGCGCCTTGCCTGCCTCCGCATCGTGGAACAGCAGCGCCGGCATCTCGTAGGGAAGTTTCGTGAAGATGTCCGCCACCGGATGATCGTCGAGCCAGAGACCCGCCGGCGCGATCAGGGCCAGCCGCGACACCTCGTTCGGACACACCGCCGCCATCTCGGCTGCGATCATGCCGCCCATCGAATGGCCGACGAGGATCGGATCCTTCAATCCGAGTGCATCGACGACGTCCCAGCTGTGCAGCGTGAAATCCAGCATGTCGCGGATCTCGTGGCACTCCTCGCTGTCGCCATAGCCCGGGATGAGCGGCGCATGGACGTGAAAACTCTCGGCGAGTTTTGCGAGGAACGCGTCGTCGGCGGCAATCCCGCCGGCGCCGTGCAGGAACACCAGCGGCTGGCCCTTGCCGCCCTCGTAGTAGCGAACCGGCGCGCGGTGCGTCTTGATCGTCTTCAATTCCATGATCTTAACTCCCGCCTTACGCCAGCACGCGCGAAATGGCTTCCGCCGCATCGCGATCGGACGGCAGCCGTCCGGCTGAAACCCGCTGGTTCATCGGCTTGCACCAGAAGCGGTCGTCAGCGGCAAACTCCGGGAACATGTTGCGCAGTTTCGGCAGCACTTTTTCGGCGAACAGTTTCGTCGAATACATGCACTTCTCCTTCGGCATGTTTCCGACATGCATCAGGCAGAAGATGTTGCCGACGTGCAGCGACTTGATCAGGTCCTCCATGCGCTGGCGCACCGTTTCGGGCGACCCGGCGATCACATGGCCGCCGTCGATCAGATCCTTCCAGGTGAGTTTCGAATAGCCCCCGCGCGGCGGCGCGTATTGCGACAGTGCGCCGGTCTGGATCGTCTTGATGGTGCGATAGCCCGGCGCGTCGGCAAATCCGGCATAGACGTGCAGGCAGCGGTTATAGAAGTAGAGCACGTGCTCCGCATAGAGCCGCTCGGCCTCCTCGTCGCTCTCGGCGACGCAGATCGTCTGCGCGAACCCTGCGCGATACGGCGACGTGTCCGGCGTGTTGCGTTCGGCAACGCGGTCCCAATACCCCTTCATCAGCGCCTGCGCGCGGATGTAGCCGGAGAACGACAGGTAGGAGTACGAGTAGGTGTTGTCGATGCAGAAGTCGTAGGTCTCGACCGAGCCGCCGCCCGGAATGTGCACCGGCGGATGCGGCTGCTGGATCGGCCGCGGCCAGAGATTGACGTAGCGCAGTTTTGTGTAGCGGCCGTTGAAGGCGAACGGCTCGCGTGTCGTCCACGCCTTGATGATCAGGTCGTGCGCTTCCTGATACTTTTCGCGCGTCAGCGACGGGATCTGGCCGTAGCAGTAGTTCGTGTCCATCGACGTGCCGACCGGGAAGCCCGCGACCAGCCGGCCGCCGGAGATGCAATCGAGCATCGCGAACTCTTCGGCGACGCGCACCGGCGGATTGTAGAGCGCGATCGAGTTGCCGAGCACGACCAGCGCGGCATCCTTGGTGCGGCGCGCGAGCGCTGCGGAAATGATGTTCGGCGACGGCATGATGCCGTAGCCGTTCTGGTGATGCTCGTTGACGCCGATGCCGTCGAAGCCGACGGTCCCCGCATATTCGAGCAGGTCCATGTAGGTGTTGTAGACCTCGTGGCTCTTCTCCGGGTCGAACAGCGCCTGATCGATATCCACCCACACCGAGCGGTTCTTCTCCCGGAAATCGTCCGGCAGATACGGCCACGGCATCAGGTTGAACCAGGTGAACTTCATGGCGCGCGCTCCTTGCCCTTCAAATTGCGACCCGCCTTCGTCGGGCGGATTTTGTCGGATGATACCGGGCGGCGGGGCGATGGATAGAGCTTTGTTGCGGCAGGCCTATGCGATTGAGACTGAGTCCGCGCTCCCTCTCCCCGCGGGCAGGGCAGCATATGGCCAGCGCGATGACCACCGCGCGGCGTGCATAACGCGCCCTCGCCCCTTGCGGGGAGAGGGTCGGGGTGAGGGGGCTGATGAGTTCTCGCGGCCGATCGTGCGGCGGCGATAAACCTGTACCCCCTCACCCGGATTGCCCACAGCCGATGCGAAGCATCGGCGATTCTTGCTTAAGAACGGCGGCCGTTAGGCCGCCTATGCCGACCTCTCCCCGCTAGCGGAGAGAGGTTATAGAGAGTCAGCGGAAATCCTCAGGCCTGAGCTCGATCGGCGTGCCGTGCGGGGTGCGGTCGGCGGCGTGGTCCCAGGCGTCGCGATAGCGATGCAGAGTTTCGCGCGTGACGGGCGTCTTGGCAGCGACGAGATTCTCCAGCGTTGCGAGCCAGTGCCGGTAATAGGTTTCACCGGTGTCGGGATCGCCGGCGGCCTGCGCCCGCTTGATCTCGTCGGCGAGTGCTGCGGCCCACTCCTTCCAAGTGAACAGGCCTTTCTCGTGCAGCGCGAGCGCCATTGCGAAAGCCTGCGCCTCCCACGGCTCGCGGAACACCGGGCCGTCGACATCGCGCGGCACACCGGGCACCGCGATCGCGGCGTGCATGGCGGCGCGTGGATCGAGCGGCATCAAACTGGCTCCAGGTACGATTCCCACGCGTCCACCGACACCTTCGTGGTCGGATCGGCCTCTGCGCCCCACAGCTCCGTGCCGGTGAAGCACACGGTGTAGAGCCACTGCGGGTTCTCGCCCTGTGCGAGCGAGTTCGTATCGGGAAACACATGCGAACCGTGCAGCAGCTCGATGGTGCCGACGCGGCCGCGCACGTAGCGCGGCAGCCGCGTGTGCGTCGGCGGGTTGATGTTTTGCATGCGCACCTTGTCGCCGATCGCAAAGCGCGCAGGAGCCACCGGATCGCGCTCGGTCGGACCGCCACGATGCAGCATCTTCCCCACGTCGGCGCTCGTCAGCACCTTCTCGACCGGCTTCGGCGCCTTCATCGAATGGCCTTGCGCGATCTCGTCCGCCGACACCAGATCGCGCTCGATCATCAGCCGTTCGAGGCCGGCGAGCCAAATCTGGTAATAGCTCTTGCTCAGGTAATCGTCGTGCGGACGGTTCTCGCGCGCAAAGCGCGACATGTCGATGTTCCAGCCGCCCGGACGCCCCATCGCCAGCGTCAGCGCGAACGCCCGCCGCTCCCACTCGGCATGAAACACGGGTTCATCCGGCTCGGGCTCGACCGGGCCAAAACCTTTCACGCCGCCCATGTCCTGCGCGCCGTCCATTAACCTTGCTCCCTTGCTCCGTCATGCCCGGCCTTGTGCCGGGACATCCGGAGCGCATCGGTTGGTCGCATCACCTCACCTCAGCCCGGCTGCTTCGGCAAACCAGTGCCGATCATGCTGTCGCGCGTGACGAGGTCGGCGAGTTTTTCTTCGCTCCAGCCTTCGGTGCCCGCGGGCCGCATCGGCAGCACGAGGTAGCGGATTTCCGCGGTCGAATCCCAGATGCGGATGTCCGTGTCGGGGGCAAGCTCGACGCCGAAATCCCGCAGCACGCCGCGCGGATCGGACACCGCGCGCGAACGATACGGCGCCGACTTGTACCAGACCGGCGGCAGGCCGAGCACCGGCCATGGGTAGCAGGAGCACAGCGTGCACACGACCATGTGGTGCGTGTTCGGCGTATTCTCGAGCGCGACGATGTGCTCGCCCTGGCGGCCGGCGTAGCTCAATTCGGCGATCGCCGGCGTCGCATCCGCGAGCAGCCGCTTGCGGTAGTCGGGATCGACCCAGGCTTTTGCGACGACGCGCGCGCCGTTGCGCGGGCCGACCTTCTTCTCGTAGGTCTCGATCAGGACGTCGAGGGCTGCGGGATCGACATAGCCCTTCTCCGTCAGCAGCGTCTCGAGCGCGCGCACGCGCAGCTCGGTCTCCGACAGTTCCGAATGGTCGTGGTCGTGGATCGTGTCCGCTCATGGCTCAAGCATACGCGCCATCGCGGCGATGTCGAGGCGGCTCCTGCGAATGTGAAGCGACGATTGCGCAGATTGCTGCCTCGATCCTCATCCTGAGGAGCGCCGAGCAGCGGCGCGTCTCGAAGGATGTGGCCCGAACATTGCGGCTAGCTAGCTCACGGGCCTCGCCCTTCGAGACGCCCTGCTGCGCAGAACTCCTCAGGGTGAGGGTTGAGTTCGCAGCCCGGATGAGCGAAGCGTCATCCGGAGCTGGCTCCGTGACAAGAACCCCCGCGATTTCGCTTCGCTCATCCGGGCTACAATCACGCATCATCGCCCCTCATTCTTGTCTGGCCTGGGGTTCGCCGGTCTCTTCTCTTGCCTTCCTTCGCCCGAGAGGGCAAGGCTTGTAGCCGCGGGCCGCTAAGGCCTCGAGCGCCGGGCGCGCCAAGCCGCGATCCGATCCGCTGGTGTCGACGTCGACCGCGACGATCAGCTGGGTCGTCGGCTCCGCAATGATTTGCATGTTGTAGTCCGGACGGAAGCCGCCGTCGGCCTTCTTCATCACCCGCGCCTCAGCATCGCTCATCGAGGCCCGCGGCTCCTTCTGCTTGGCCACTTCCTTCTTGTTCGTCTTCTCCCGGCGTGCTCGCTCGGCCTCCAGCTCCCGCATCCGCTCTTTCGCCGGCTCCATCCGCACCTCGCGCTCGCGCGCATCCCGCTCTTGCGCCGTCCGTCGCCCCTTGTCACCCGATCCGGGATCTTCCTCAAGCTCGGCCCGCAGCCGCGCCACCCTCGCCTGCGCCGCCGTTCGCAGCTCCTCCATCCGCTTGCGCCGCCGGAATGAACTCGCCCCGACAGACGCGCGCACCCGCAATCCGTCCTTCGCCAAGGTGTCGAGCGACACGTATCGTCCGCGGCTCCCTCCCGCCCGGCGGACAGCGCGAAGCGCAAGCCGGGTGGCGGTAGGAGGGGTCGGGGGTCGGGGGGCCAGCTTGCGCGGCGACCGTGAGGAGCACCAGCAGCGAACACGCTCAAGATTCTCCCTCATAACGCACGATTTTTCCTGTGACATCTGCCGCAGGCCCCCCACCCCCGACCCCTCCCCGCCACTCGCTTCGCGAGCGGGTGGGAGGGGAGAAGAAGCACGCCTCGCGCGCTATGCGCGTCCACGACGCGCCCCGGAATGACGGGCCCTAGGGCGGCGATCCGAGCCCTAACGCGCGCCGTTGCCGTTGGCCGACCGCAGCGACCGATAGAAGTCGTAGATCAGGAGCGCCATCACGATCACGCAGATGATGATCAACGGCACGGCCTTGATCCACCAGAGCAGAAGGCCGAGGAAAGCGAGCACGCCGGCGATGCCGATGATGCCGGTGATGAAATTCGTCATCGTCCTCTCCTCGTTGGCGCACCGTGCGCGCCGGACGTCGCCGCCTTGCCGCCGCGCTTGCCACGTCCCAGAGTTTTGACCAGCCAGTTGGCGGTGCGCAAGAGCCGCGCGTCGTTGCCGCGGCGGCCGACCAGCTGCACGCCGATCGGCAAACCGTTCTCGGCCGTCAAAAGCGGCAGCGTCACCGCCGGCGTGCCGAGATAGGTCCACAAGGTGCAGAACGCGGGGTTGCCGGTCGAGTCGAGCCCGCGCGGCGCCGGCCCCGGCGCCGACGGCGTGAGGATCGCATCGTATTCATCGAACACGCTGTCGAGCGCCTGGTTGAGCGATGCGCTGCCCGCGAGCGCTCGTGTGTAGTCGACGGCTCGCGCGTTCCGTCCGCGTTCGATCAACGCGCGCAGCACCTTGCTTAAGGCTTCGCCGCCCTGCTCGAAGTCGCGATGCAGGTTGTGCGCCATCTCCACTTCCATGACCGTGCGGTGCATGTCGAAGACGCGCTCGAAACTCTCGCCGATGTCGACCTCGGAGACCTGCTCGCCCAGCGCCTCCACCAGTTCCGCGAACGCCTCGCCGGTCACCTCTTCCGCATGCTTCCAGGCGGGCGTACGGACAAAGGCGAAGCGCGGCGGCAGCGGCGGCTCGCTTTTCGCCACATCGACGAACGGCGGACGCGCGATCGCGCGCGTATCGGGATCCTCCTCGTCGAATCCGGCGAGCACCTCGGCGAGCAGCGCCGCATCATCGACCGAACGCGCGAACACGCCGACATGGTCCAGCGCGCGCGACAGCAGCAGCGCGCCCGTGCGCGGGATCAGGCCATGCGTCGGCTTGAAGCCGACCACGCCGCAGAACGCGGCAGGACGGATGACCGAGCCATTGGTCTGCGAACCGATACTGCCCGGCACCATCAGCGCCGCCACCGCCGCAGCCGAGCCCGAGGACGAGCCGCCAGGCGTATGGTCGCGGTTGTGCGGATTGCGGGTCTTGCCGGGTTAAAGTAAGCGTATTCGGTCGTCACCGTCTTGCCGAGGATCACGGCGCCTGCCGCGCGCAGGCGGGCCACCGCAGCAGCGTCCCGCCGCGGCGTACGTCCCGCCCACAACGCCGATCCGAACTCGGTCGGCATGTCGCCGGTGTCGAAAATATCCTTGATGCCCACCGGCACGCCGTGCAGCGGGCCTGGGGCGTTGCCCAGCTTGCGATGGTCGTCGCAGGCTTCGGCCTGACGCATCGCGTGGTCGCGGTCGAGAAACGCCCACGCCTCGATGTCGCCGTCGACCTCGTCGATGCGCTTGAGGCAATCGCTGACGAGCTCGGCCGAACTCATTCGGCCTTCACGAATGCCGGCTGCTGCGTCAGTAAGGCTGAGCGCCACAAGACTCATCTGCACTCCACAGGCTTACCGAACTCACCGTACCCCATAGAGGTAACCCGGCAGCCATAATGCAAGTCCCGGGAAGATGTAGACCAGCGCCATGGTGAGGAACACCATACCCACGAAGGGCAGCGCGCCGGAGAAGATGTCGGTGAGCTTCACCTCAGGCGGTGCGACGCCCTTCAGGTAGAACGCGGCCATCGCCACCGGCGGCGTGTTGAAGGCGGTCTGCGTGTTCAGCGCGACCAGGATGCCGAAGAAGATCGGGTCGACGCCGTAGGTCGGGAGCAGCGGCAGGAAGATCGGCACGAAGATGATGATGATCTCGGTCCACTCCAGCGGCCAGCCCAGCAGGAAGATGATCACCTGCGTCAGGATCAGGAACTGGAGCGGCGTCAGGTTCATCGCCGTGAAGAACTGCTCGACGACGGTTTGCCCGCCCAGCAGCGCGAACACGGCCGAGAACGTCCACGAGCCGATGAACAGGTAGCAGACCATCGCGGTGGCCCGCACGGTCAGGTAGACCGACTCCTTCATCATCTCGAAGTTGAGCGAACGGTACGCTGCGGCGAGCACGATGCTCATGAGCGCGCCGGCGGCCGCCGCCTCCGATGGCGTTGCGAGGCCGAACAGGATCGCGCCCAGCACGGACACGATCAGTAGCGCGAGCGGCAGGAACGAGGTGGCGAGCGCCCAAAGCACCGTCGAATACGGCACGTCGTACTGTTCCGGCGGGAGTTTTGGGGCAAGCTTGGGATTGATGACTGCGCGCGCGATCGCGTAGACGACGTAGAGGCCGGCCAGCAGGAACCCCGGAATGAACGCCGCCGCGTAGAGCTTGACCGCGGAAACGCCGGCTGTCGCGGCATAGACGATCAAAAGAATACTCGGCGGAATGAGGATGCCGAGGCAGCCGCCGGCGCAGACCACGCCGGCCGAAAGTTTCGTGTCGTAGCCGGCGCGCAGCATGGCCGGCAAAGCCAGCAGGCCCATCAGCGTGACGACCGCGCCGACGATGCCGGTGGCGGTCGCGAACATCGCGCAGGTGATCAGCGTTGCGACCGCAAGCGCACCTGGCACGTTCTTCATCGACAGCTGCAGCGAATAGAACAGGCGGTCGAGGATGTTGGCGCGTTCGACCAGGTATCCCATAAAGAGAAACAACGGCACCGCAACGAGCACGTCGCTGGACGTAACCTCGAAGGTCTTCTGCACCAGCAGTGTGAAGACGCGGTTCTCAAAAAAATCCTGGCCGGCGGTGTAGTAGGCGTAGAAGCCGAAAGAGACGCCCATCGCCATCAGCGTGAAGGCGATCGGAAAACCGAGCATGATGATGAAGATAAACAGGAACAGCATCAGCAAGCCGAGTTGCGGATCGGTCATGCGCGCGCTCCCTTGTCGTCTGGCTGCGCGCCGCCTGCGGCTGTTGCATGCTGTTTTTCGCGGATGACGACGCTCTCGGTCTCCTCCACGTCATGCAGGCGCTGCGGCCATAGCCGGTGCGGATGCACAGCACGCAGCGGATGATTTCGGCGATCCCCTGCAGGAACAGCAGGAGGCCGGTGACCGGGATCAGCGCCTTCAGCGGAAACACCGGCACGCCGGCGGGGCTGAAGATGCTGACCTCGCGGAATTGCACCGACATCTTCGCGTAGTTCCAGCCCGAATACATCAGCGCCAGGATCGCCGGCAGGAAGAACAGGATGTAGAGGACGAGATCCATGCTCGCCTGGGTGCGCGGCTTCCAGAGCCGGTACACCACGTCGGCGCGCACATGGCCATTGCGCGACAGCGTGTAGGCGCCGGCCATCAGGAACATCGCGCCGTAGGTGATGTAGCTGATGTCGAACGCCCAGGTGGTCGGCGCCCGCAGCACGTAGCGCACGAACACCTCGTAGGAGACGCCGAGGGTGAGGACCAGGATCAGCCAGGCGAACGCCTTGCCGACCCATGTGTTGAGCTCATCGATGAAGAATAGAAACTTTGTCATGCGAGCTGCACTCGCAGGCGTGCGCGCATTGGATGTCCCCACCCCTTTTTTATAGTTCGGGCGGCGCAGCGATTGCGCCGCCCGTCACTTATACACCGCCGGCTGTTCGCCGCGAAGCCGCTCAGATCTTGATCACACCCGGGAAGTGGTGCTCGAAGGCGCCGCGGTAATCGGTTGCGTTGTACATGTTGTAGTAGACCACGCGCCGCACCCAGGCCTTCTGCGAGTCCATCACCTTCTTCATGAACGGATCCGAGCCGAGCTGGGTGATCAGGCCATCCCAGGCCTTGATCTGCGCATCGAACACCGACTTCGGCGTCCGCAGCACGTTGACCTTGTCCTTCGAGATCAACTCCTGCAGGTCCTTCGAGTAGTAGTCCATGGCCTTCCACTCGTTGGCTGAGGACACTGCTTCGGCCGCATACTGCAAGATCGCCTTCTGTTCGGCCGGCAGCGCGTTGAACTTGGTCCGGTTGAACATGATCTCGAAGTATTCGGTCGCCTGATGGTGGCTGCCCATCATGTAGTGCTTGGCGACGTCCTGCGCGCCGAAGCGCCGGTCCGAGGTCGGGTTGTTGAACTCGAAGCCGTCGATCACGCCGCGCTCCATGGCCGGCACGATTTCACCGCCGGGAAGCTGGGCGACGGAGGCGCCCATCGCCTGGAACAGGTCGGCGGCGAGTCCCACCGTGCGGTACTTGAGCCCCTTCAGGTCGGCATCGCTGGTGATCGGCTTCTTGAACCAGCCGAGCGGCTGGGTCGGCATCGGCATCACGAAGAAGCTCTTGATGTTGACCTTCATGATCTGGGTCTGGAGTTCTTCGAAAAGCTCCTTGCCGCCGCCGTTGTGAATCCAGCCCAGGCCCTCATTGGCGTTGAAGCCGAACACAGGACCCGTGCCGAACAGCGAGGCCGCCTTGTGCTTGCCGTACCAGTAGACCGGCACCGTGTGCGCAGCGTCGATCTGGCCGCCATGCACGCCGTCGAAAACCTGGAACGGATGCACCACCGAGCCGCCGACCAGATAGTCGATGCGCAGCCGGCCGCCCGCCATGTCGTTGACGCGCTTCACGTAGTCTTCCGCCATTTCATTGAAGACGTCGGCCTTGCCCCACGACCCCTGCATCTTGAAGGTCGCAGTCTGAGCCCGACTGACTTGCGGCATCGCAATTACCGCGCCGCCGGCGGCCGCCGCCGTCAGGAAACGACGGCGGGTCGTCTTCGTATCGTTACGCTTCGTCATAATGACCTCCCGGTTGAAAGATCGCCCGCTGTTCGGCGCGGGCTTGTCTTGACGACGAGTCAACGGCTGGAAAAAGAGTTTGGCAAGCAGGAAGTGCACGGCACGCTGGCAGACAGAGGTTTTGCAAGGCGCATCGTTAACCTTCGCGAGCGCGAAATGGACACGGCATGCGTTCCGCTTCCCGCGCCGCGGAACGGAAACCGGACGCGGCCTTAAACTTTAGATGTAGGAAATCGGCCGCCGTCGGGTTGCGCAGACTTGAATTGCCGTCGCTGACATTATTCCAGCAAAGCTCTGCGCCCATTTGCCGCGACGGCGCACCTGCAAGCTACCGCGGCGTGCCGATGCTTCCGCCGGCGTCGGTGCCGGTCGGCTTCAGACCCGCTTCCTTGATGAACTTGCCCCAGCGCGAATGCTCGGCCGTGATCAGCTCCTTGAACGCGGCCGGTCCGAGCGGCGACGGCAGGCCGCCGATGTCGAGCAGCGCCTGGCTGACCTTCGGCTCGTCGAGAACGGCGAGCACCGCGGCAGCGAGCCTGTCCTGCACGGCTTGCGGCGTCGCGGCCGGCGCCAGCAATCCGAACCACGCCGACACGTCGAGCGCGGGCTCGCCGAGCTCAGCGAAGGTCGGCACGTCGGGCAGCGTCGCGAGCCGCTGCTTCGACATCACCGCAACCGCCACGAGGCGGCCTTCGCGGATGTGCCTGACGACGTTCGAGCCGGTTTCGCACAGCACATCGAGCGCACCTTTTGTGAGCGCGTCCTGCACCGGCCCACCGCCGGCGAACGGAAGATGCAGCGTCTGCAGGCCGTACGTGCGCTTGAAGGCCTCGCCGGCGAGATGCTGCACCGAGCCGTTGCCGGACGAGCCGACCACCAGCTCGCGCGTCTTGCCGAGTGCGACCAGCGACTTGATGTCGGTGACGCCAAGCTTCGTGTGCGCGCAGACGACGATCGGAAACTGCACCACCTGCGCGATCGGCGCGAGCGCGATCAGCGGCTCGAACGCGCGCAGCACGGTGATGTGCGGATTGATCGCCATCGGCCCCGCGTGGCCGAAGAACAGCGTCTTCCCGTCCGGCACCGCATTGATCACCTCGAGCGCCGCGACATCGCCGCCCGCGCCGGGCTTGTAGACCTGCACCACCGGCGCACCGAGTTTTGCACCGAGCGGCTCGAGCAACGGCTGTGTCGACGCAGTGGATGTGCCGCCCGGCGGAAAGGCGATGACGATCTTGATGGGGTCGGAGGATTGGGCGATGGCTGTACGGGGCGTTGTGGCGAGGAGTGCGACGGCTCCGCTACCGAGGAGAAGTTCGCGGCGGGTCGGTTTGGACGGGTCGGCAGGGAAATCTAACGACGGCACGGACATCAATGCCTTTGAATGAAAATTGCTCTGGGACCGCAGGCGGAGCGCCGGACTTTCGTCGAGCAGTGCAGTGACTGCAAGCGAATTCAAGCATTCATCTTTATTGCCGATCCAAGTCGGCCGGAAGAAAGGCGGAAAATCTGTCCGTCGCTATTTCGGTCAACGGTTCCGCACGGCGGAAGCGGTCGCCCAGTCGGCGCGAGATCGCACTCAGAATCGCCACTGCAGCAAGAACAACGCCAGCGCCGCCAGAAACACCGTTTCGCCGATCATCAACAGCACCGGCTTGATGCCGACGCTTGCCAGTTCACGCAGGCGCGTTTTGGCGCCAAGCGCGGCGACGGCCGCAATCAGGCACCAGCGCGATACGTCGGAGCCGAACGTCGCAACCGAACGGGGAACGACACCAACGCTGTTCAGAACGACCAGCACGGCAAACGCGACCGCAAATCCCGGCAGCAGCGGTGGACGCGCCGTGCCGGCAGCCGCAGCATTCCGGTAGCACAGCGCCGTGAGCGCAATGACCGGCAGCAGCATCGCAACGCGCAGCAGCTTCACGAACGTTGCGACGTCACCGGTTTCTTCGGACATGCTGTAGCCGGCGCCGACCACCTGCGCGACATCGTGGATGGTGGCGCCGAGGAAAATGCCTGCGAGCCTGGCGTCGAGACCGAGCGCATCCGCCAGCAGCGGATAGGCGATCATTGCCAGGGTGGACAGCGCCGAAACGCCGAGCACCGTGAACAGCGTCGCCCGCTCCTTGAGCGGATGAGCAGGCAGCGCGGCGGCGATGGCCAGCGCGGCGGAAGCTCCGCAGATCGCGGTGGCGCCGCCGCTCAGCAATCCAAAACCCGCCCGGAAGCCCAGCAACCGCGCCACCAGGATCGAGACTGCAATCGTCGATGCGATCGACAGCAGCACGAGAACGAGCGGCTGCCAGCCGAGCGCGGCGACCTCGGCCAACGTGATACGCAGGCCAAGCAGCGCCACGCCGGCACGAAGCACGGTGCGCGCGGTGAAGTCGATGCCGGCAACACAGGCCCCCTCGCGCGAGAGAAAGTTCATCGCCATCCCGAGCAGCAGCGCCATCAGCATCACCGGCGCGCCGTAGCGCTCCGACAGCAAGGCCGCGGCAGCCGCGAGGGTGCAGCTGGCGACGATCCCCGGCGAAAGTTTCCAGGCGGCAGTGAGGCCGCCCGAACTTCGCTCGGCCAAGACCGGCATCGATACCTTCATCCCCGACCTCAAGCCGCCCTGAGGGCCGGCGCCAGATCGGCGACGTCGACGGCTCGCACCTTGTCGGCCGTGTAGTCGTTGCGCGCGCGGACGAATGCGAACGCGGCGATGATGCACGCAAGCGGCGTGAGCGTAAGCGCGAGTTCGAGCCCGACCCGGTCGGACAACGTCCCCGCGATGACGGGACCGAGCGCGAGTCCGAACAGGTTCTGGAACAGCGACAGGATCGATGCGCCGGTCGAGCGGACGCCCGGATGAATCACGTCGATCACGATCGCCGCGGCGGGGCCGACGGTGCAGGTGGCAAGGAACCCGCCGAGCAGGATGAGGGCGAACTGACCGCTCTGCGACAGCGAGATGCCGAACTGCTTCGCGCCGAAGGCAAAGGTGAGGACAAGCATCGTCATCAGGCTCATGACGGCGATGGCAACGAACCTGCGGCCCGCGCCCCGCGCGCCGACCCGGTCGACGATCGCGCCGAGAACGACGCTGCCGAGGGCGCCGGCGAGAACGACGAGGGCAGCCTGGATGCCGGCCTTGTCGGGCGCGATGCCGTAGATGCGGTTCAGATAGCTCGGCAGCCACGACCAGAGCGCCGAGAGCGCGATCAGCTGCGCAGCCGCGCCGATGCAGACCCAGCGCGCCGTCCTCGAACGGAAGATCGACTTGAACAGCGCGCCGCGTCCGACCAAGCCCGCTCCGAAGGATGCGGGGTTGCGGCCCGAAACACTCACGGTCTTGTAGTCGCGAACGAAAAGATACATCAGCGCCAGCACGAGGCCGGGAATACCGACGATCCCGAATGCCGCCTGCCAACCCCAGCGCGCGGCGATCACGCCGCCGAGAATGACGCCCAGCACCGAACCGACCGAAGCCGAGGCGAAGAAGCCGCCCAGCAGGCCGCTGCGCAGCCGCTGCGGAAAATGGGTCGCGACCATCGCCGCACCCACGGAGCCGTAACCCGCCTCGCCGAGGCCGACGAGGGCGCGCGCGGCGAGCAGCTGCGCATAGTTTTGCGAGAACATGCAGGCGATGCATGCGAGGCTCCAGAGCACCGCCATCGCGACGATGCTTTTGACGCGGCTGAAGCGATCGGCGATCCAGGCCACCGGAAGGCCGAAGACCGCCACCGTGATGGAGACGACCGACACCAGGAGGCCGAGTTCCTGGTCCGACAGGCCCCATTCCGCCTTCAGATACGGGAACATCGACACGATGACCTGCCGGTCGACGTAGTCGACGATCATCAGCGCCACGGTCATGGTGTAGGCGAACCAGGCCTGACCGCGACCAAACAGATATCCGTTGCTTCCAGCCTCAGCTGCACCATCGACGTGCGTATGCATGGCGTACCCTCACCTCAGATCTGACGTTGTTGACTTTCAAGGAACGAGAACGGTCGCGCCGGTGGTCTTGCGCGACTCCAGCGCACGATGCGCGTCGCTCGCGGCGTCGAGCGAAAACACCTGTCGCGGCTCGGCGACGATCTTGCCGGCGACGACCAGCTCGAACAGTTCCCACGCCATTTTCAGCATGTTGGCGCGCGGCGCCGCGTAATGGATCATCGCCGGCCGCGTCACCCACAGCGAACCCTTCATCGCGAGCAACTGGCTGTCGATGACGACGGGGCCCGACGATGTGCCGTTGCTGACGAGCGAGCCGCGCGGCTGCAGGCTGTCGAGCGACGCCATCAGCGTGTCCTTGCCGACCGAGTCGTAGACGACCGGAACGCCCTTGCCGTCGGTGATCTCGCGCACGCGCGTGGCGATGTCCTCGCGGGAGGTCACGATGACGTGCGCGCAGCCGTTCGCCCGGGCGATCTCGGCTTTCTCGTCGGTGCTGACCGTGCCGATCATCGTCACGCCGAGCGCGCGAGCCCATTGGCAGGCGATCAGGCCGACACCGCCGGCTGCGGCGTGGTAGAGAATCGTCTCGCCGCCGTTCAGCGGGTAGACCTGCCGGAACAGATATTGCGCCGTCATGCCCTTCATCATCAGCGCCGACGCCGTGCTATCGGTGATCCCAGAGTGGGAATCGGAATCAGAACGTCGGCAGGCATCACGCGCACGTCGGAATACGCGCCCTGCGGCCCGAGCAGGTAGCCGACACGATCGCCGACCTTGATGTCGGTCACGCCTGGGCCGACCGCCTCGACAACGCCGACGGCGTCGGAGCCGAGCCCGTTCGGCAGCGGCAACGGATAACGTCCGGTGCGGAAGTAGATATCAATGAAGTTCACGGCGACGTAGCTGTGGCGAACGCGCGCCTCGCCGGGCCCCGGATCGCCGACGTCGACCTGTTCGATGCGAAGTACCTCGGGACCGCCGATGCGATCCAGACGGACGGCTCTCGCCATGTGCAAAACTCCTTGGGTCTCAAGAAAACTGGCGCGCTTTCAGCCAGCAGTACTCGGTCTCGGCTTCGAGCTCGGCGATGAGCGAGTCGGCCGCAGGCCAGTCGCCGTAACCCGACGCCGGGTTGAGGTGGCCGACCTCGCCGAGATCGACGAGCTTGCTGCCCCATTGACGCGCCATCGCCGCGACCTGCTCGAAGCTCGCGAGCGGATCGTTGCGGCTCGCGGCGACGATGCTTGAAAAGGCGAGCGGCCCGCGCGGGGCGAGAAGCCAGCCGCCCTTCCGCAGCGCTTCCAGCGAGGGATATCCATCGGGCAACGGCCGCTCGAAGTCGGGCGGCGTCGCCAGCAACGCACCCTTGACGTTGCGCCTGGTCTGCTGCGCCCATCGCACCGTCGGAATGACGCCGCCCGAGTGCGCCACCAGAATGATCGGACCGTCGATCGACGCAGCCTGCCGCTCGATGGCTTCGACGCGGGCCGCGCAATCGAGATTGTCGCGGCCCATCGGCGCCACGCAGCGAACGCGCGGCAGCCGCGAGGCCAGCAGCGTCTGCCAATGCTCGGGGACGTGATCCCGCAAGCCCGGCACGATCAGAACCGTGGCCTCGCGCGTGAGCATCGTTACTCGGCCGCCTGCTGCAGAACGGTCGGCGCATTGCGGTTCGGTGCGAACCCGTTCTTCGCCAGCGTCTCTTCGATGCTGTCGTAGAACACGCCGATCTTGCAGATCTTCTTCGCTTCCTTGCCGGTGGCGACCTCGCGGCCGAGCTCGCGCGAGATGCGCACGAGCTGCTCGATCTGCTTCACCGTGCTCATCTTGCTCTTGTGGTCCTGGGTCCACAGGTTGTCCTCGATGCCGCAGCGGACATGCAGCCCCATGGCGATCGCCATCGTGTTGATCGGCAGCACGTTGCGCATCGAGCTTTCGAGCGTCAGCATGGCGCCGTCCGGCGTCGCGCGCAGGAAGTTGGCGAGGTTGTAGATGTTCGGCGCATCCATGCCGCCGCCGATCGCCACCCAGTTCATCACCAGCGGCCCCTTGTAGACGCCGCGGCGGATCATGCGCTCGACCGTCTCGAAGCTGTTGATGTTGTAGAACTGGAAGGCGCTCTGGATGCCCTTCGCCGACAGGCGCTTGATGTGCTCTTCCGCCCAGGTGGGACCGGCCGGCACGATCATCTCGCGGAACGCGTTGTAGAGCGCGGGCTCGGCGAGCGACGTGCCGGCGATATCGGCGGGCTCCATCTGCTCGAAGATGTTCATCTGCGCGGTGTTGACGGTGACCGTCACCTGGTCCGGCACGGGCGTCAGCTCCGCCAGCATGTGGCGGGTGTCGTCGGACAGCCACTTGGCGGCATCGCCTTCGCTCTCCGGCGCGAACGAGATCGAGCCGCCGACCTGCAGCACCATGTCAGGCACTGCTACGCGCAGGCGCGCCAGCAGTTCGTTGAACTTGGAGAGGCGCTTGGAGCCCTTGCCGTCGGCTTCGCGCACATGCACGTGCAGCACGGTGGCGCCGGCGTTGTAGCAATCGACCGCCTTCTGCACCTGCTCGTCCATCGTCACCGCGATGTCCTCGGGGAAGTCCGATGGCAGCCACTCCGGGCCGTAGGGAGCTGCGGTGATGACGAGCTTGTCCTGGTTTTCAGGGAAGTATGCGCCGTCGAGGAAGTTCATGACCTTTTCCTTCTGCTGGTTGGATCGAGATGTCGTGGTGGTTGGAATTTCAGAACGTCGCGTCGCCCTTGATGCCGGCGCGTTCCATCTTTCGATGGCACGGCGGGTAATCCATCACGGCGTAGTGCTGGGTCGCGCGGTTGTCCCAGAAGGCGATGCTGTTCGGCTTCCAGCGCCAGCGCACCTGATATTCGGGGATCTGCGCCTGGCTGATCAGGTACTGCAGCAGCTGGGCTGCGCCCGGCGCGTAGTCCTGTCCGTAGCGCACGTTCGTCGGCGGTATGGAAATTGGTGAAGTGCGTGGCGAATGCGTTGACGAACAGAATCTTCTCGCCCGTCTCCGGATGCGTGCGCACCACCGGGTGCTCGGCATCCGGAAACTGCGCCTTCAGCGCCAGCCGCTTCTCGATCGGCATCGCCGCGCCGAACGTCGCCTCGATGCTGTGGCGGGCGCGCAGCGTCGCGATTTGCCACTTGATGTGGTCGGGCAGCTTCTCGTAGGCGAGCGCCATGTTGACCCACATGGTGTCGCCGCCGACGGGAGGACATTCGACGCAGCGCAGCACGCAGCCGAACGGCGGCTTGTCGCGCCAGGTCGCGTCGGTGTGCCAGGCGTTCTCGTAGCGATCGTTCGGCGCATCGGGCGACTTGTAGATGCGCACGAGGCCGGGATGCTCCGGATCGCTGCCGGCGACCGGATGATCTTCCAGCTCGCCGAAGTGGCGCGCGAACGCCACGTGCTCGGCACGAGTGATGTCCTGATCGCGGAAGAACAGCACCTTGTGGCTGAGCAGCAGCGACCTGATCTCCTGCATCAGCGCCGGATCGCGCGACGCCGCGCCGAGATCCACGTCGCTGATCTCCGCGCCGATCGCGCAGGTGAGCGGCTCGACCTTCAGTGTCGATGTCCGGATTGCCGGCGTTGCGCTGGCCGAAGCCATGCCGGCTCGCTGAGCGGCTTTTGTCATCGCGTTTCCTCGAGCATGTTGAAGTTCTTGTCGCTGCAGGCGCGAAGGGCGCTCTCTTGCTGCGACGGACCGAACCTAGCCCCACGCACCGACAGGCGTTTGACCCATTGGGACACGCGGCTTATCATTTGGGGACATTGGCGCGCCCTTGGCGCCGGAACCTCCGGACGCAGCATGCCGCTTTTGATCCGCAGCGCCGTCCTGAATGATTACGTCGAGGTCGCCCGCGCCGCGGGCCTCGATCCGTACCGGATGATTGCGGAGTTCCGTCTTCCAGCCGCCAGCCTCACCGATCCCGAGGTGAAAGTCTCGGCGGCACGGGTCGGACGGCTGCTGGAGGAATCGGCGGTGCGATCCGGACAATGCCGATTTCGGCCTGCGCCTCGCGCAGCAGCGGACCTTGTCGAACCTCGGCGCGCTCGCGCTGCTCGTTCGCGAACAGCCGACCATCCGCAAGGCGCTGGACGTGCTCGTCCGGCTACATGTTCCTGCACAGTGAATCGTTGCTGCTGAAAATTCGCGAGCAGGACGAATTCGTGACCCTCGAGCTCGGCATCGACGTGGAGCGGCCGGTGCCGATCCGTCAGGCGATCGAACTCGGCATCGGATCGCTGCATCGCAGCCTGCAGCAGCTTTTTCGCGAAAAGTGGAAACCGCAGGCCGTCTGCTTCACCCACGCGGCGCCGGCGAAGAAGGACATGCATCGCCGCTTCTTCGGCACCGACGTCCGCTTCGGCGAGGATTTCAACGGCATCGTCTGCCTGTCGAAGGATACCGATCTGGCGATGCCGGTCGCGGACCAGGCGATCGTCCGTCAGGTTCAGCAATATCTCGACATGCTGGCGGCGCGGCGCGACACCACCATGACCGCGACCGTGCGCGAATGCATCAACGTCATGCTGCCGTCGGGCCTGTGCACGGCCGATCACGTGGCGGATCGCCTCGGCGTCGACCGCCGGACAATCCATCGCCGGCTTGCGCGCGAGGGCGAGACGTTCTCATCCATCATGGATTCGGTGCGGGCCGAGCTCGTGAGCCGCCACATCGAGAACCGCGAGCGGCCGCTCGTGACGGTCGCCGAACTGTTGGGCTTCTCCGCGCTCAGTGCGTTTTCGCGCTGGTTCCGCAACCGCTTCGGTTGCAGCGTCACGGAGTGGCGGGCGACCAGGCTGAACCGCCCCGCCGATCAGACGCGCGTTGTGTGACCCGATCGCCGGTCGTGGCCGGCCGAAATGCAAGGCAAGCCCCTCGCGTCCCGAAATGTAAAATCGCCTGTCCCCGATCGTAAAGCGTTCAGCGGCCACTTCGGCCAAGCTGGCCGTGCTTTGGACATCGTCTCCGGAGCAAGGGGGCTGCGGTGGGGTCCCTCCCACCCGAGCGGACCCCATTCGCAGTCCCTTCGAGCGACGATGCCCATTCGCGGTGAGGCAACCGATGATTGTCTGTTCCTGCAACGCCTTCAGTGACGCCGATGTGAAGATCGCACTGGCAAACGCGCCGGCGCGACCGCGCATGAGCCGCGTCTACGCCTCGCTCGGATGTGCCGCGAGGTGCGGCCGCTGCGTGCAGACGATCAAGTCGCTGATCGATGACTTCGTGCCGTGCTCGAACTGCGCCGCGACGTGCGGCAGCAGTGGCCACCGCTCTGCGTAAGCGCGAACTAACCACCTTCCCATCGCAGCCGGCGCAGCATCCTTAACGAATCCTGAAACCGACCGATGAACCTCCGCGCGTGCATTTAACGTCGTTTGCGCGCCGGCATTGTATGATCCCCTGACGGACAACCGCAAAACAAGAGGTCGGCGTGAGGCGGACCAGGGTTATTGCCGTCGCGGTCATGCTGGGCGTTCTCGGCGCCGCGCTGCCGATTGCGGGCGCGCTCTATGTGTCCTGGTCGCTGGCTCTCCACGCCGAACAGAAGCGTCTGTCCGATTTCGCGCGAAGTGTCATCACGCGGGCCAACAATTCGCTCGCCGAGATTCGCGGCGCGCTTGTCACGATCTCCCAATCGACCGAACAGCCGTGCTCCACCGGGCATATCGCCGAAATGCGGCGCCTGAGTTTCAACACCGCTTCGATCCAGGAGATCGGCTACTTCGAGAATGGCAATCTGGCCTGCACATCCTGGGGCAAGACCGACAGCCCGCATCGAATACGTTCCCGGAGACTATACGATCGACGGCGGGATCGAGGTCACCGTCCGCATGAAACCGCTCGTCACCGGCGGCAAGCCGGCGATGGCGCTGCACTACGGAGATTACAACGCACTGGTCGATCCCTTGCGGTTCGTCGACGTCATCGTTGATCCCGGCATCCAGCTTGCCCTCGCAAGCGAAACGGGGAAATTGATCGGCGAATTGAACGCTCCGGATGCGGATCTTCTGAAGTCGATCATGGCGCGGCACCGGAACGGCATGACCGGCAGCAGTCTGTTTGCAGTTGCTCATGGCGACGGCTGGATGGCCATTGCCATCGAGCCTCGCGAGGAGATGCTGGCACACCTTCGCCGCGAACAATTCCTGATGCTGCCGATCGGCGCATTTGTCTCGATGTTCATCGTCGGGGTTGTGATCGTTCTGTCGCGGCGACGGCTGTCGCCGGAAGGCGAATTGGCCATCGCGATCCAGCAGCGCGAGTTCGTGGTCCATTACCAGCCCATCATGGCGTTGAAGAGCGGGCGATGCGTGGGCTGCGAGGCCCTGGTCCGCTGGCGCCGGCCTGACGGGTCGCTCGTGAGCCCGGACCAGTTCATCCCGCTGGCGGAGGAGACCGGGCTGATCATGCCGATCACCGACCAGGTCATTGCCGCCGTCGTTTCAGACCTTGGCGCGTATCTGGTTGCCGAGCGATCGATGCACGTCGCGATCAATCTGTGCGCTGCCGACATCAAGACGGGCAGAATCCTGCCGGTGATCAGCGCCGCGCTGGAGCACACGGGGATTCAGACCCGGCAAGTCTGGCTGGAGGCCACCGAACGCGGCTTCATGGATATCGACTCCGCGAAGGCCACGATCACGCTCGCGCGTCAACTCGGCCATGCGGTCGCCATCGACGACTTCGGCACCGGTTATTCGAGCTTGAAGTATCTTCAAGGATTGCCGTTGAATGTGCTGAAGATCGACAAGGCGTTCGTCGATACCATCGGCTTGAAAACGGCCACCAGCTCGGTGATCTCGCACATCATCGACATGGCGAGGACGCTCAATCTCCAGATCGTCGCCGAGGGCGTGGAGACCGAAGGCCAGCTGGACTACCTGCTCGATCACGACGTCGAGTTCGCACAGGGCTGGCTGTTCTCGCGCCCCCTCCCGGCCAATGACTTCATAACTTTCTATTTCCGAAACCAGCAGCAACGCGACCCGCGGCGGAAAGTCCTTCAGGGCGCGGCGTGAGCCACCGGGCGTGGGCGGATCAGCTCCCCGCCTCCTCGGCCGCTTCGGCCTTTTCGGGGACCGGAACACTGTCCGAATGGCCGGCACTTTCGCCGCCGTGTCCGTCAGCGGCGTGACCTGAACTGCCGCCGAATGTCGTCTCGGCGATCTTGCCGTCGACGATATGGATTCGCCGGTCGGCGCGCGCGGCCAGCGCGGCGTCGTGGGTGACGACGACCACGGTCTGGCCATTGTCCGCGATGTCCCGCAAGATACCGAACACCTGCTCCGTCGACGCCACGTCGAGATTGCCGGTCGGCTCGTCGGCAACGATGATTTCCGGCTTGTTGGCGAGCGCGCGGGCCAGCGCAACGCGCTGTCGTTGTCCGCCGGACAGCTGATTGGGACGCTTGTGAATCTGCGTCTCCAGGCCAAGCATGCCAAGCAGCATGCTTGCGCGCTCTTCCATCTCCTTCGCCGGCAGAATATCTGCCGTGCGCATCGGCAGCATGACATTCTCGAGCGCCGTGAATTCAGGCAGCAGGAAATGAAACTGGAAGACGAAGCCGCACTTCATCAGCCGCACGTCCGCCCGCTCATTTTCGGAAAGCGTCGAGGTTTCCTGGCCGCAGATAATGACTTCGCCCTCGGTCGGCGCATCGAGCAGGCCAAGCAGATAAAGCAGTGACGACTTTCCGGAGCCGGACGGCCCGGTGATCGCCAGGAACTCGCCCTTCCTGACCTTCAGATCGATGCCGTTGACGAGCGTATGGGTGATCGTTCCCTCGATGCGCTTGACCAGTCTAACCGCCTGCAGGGGGAACTCGGTCATGACGCTCCTCGGATGATCTCGACGGGATGGACGCGCGTCGCCTTGCGCGCCGGAAAGAATGCCGCGCCGGCGGCGCAAAGCAGCGAGATGCCGCCCGCGACGACGTACTGCATCACCGAATAGTAGATCGCAATCGGACGGGTCGCGCCGCTGATCGGATTGAACACCGTGACCTGCTGCAGGCTGACACACATGGCGTAGCCAAGGACCCAGCCGAACACGATCCCGACGGTGCCGATCATCGCCGCCTCGATGACGAATATGCGGCGAACTTTGTATTCACGCATTCCCAGCGACTTCATGATCGCGATGTCATGCCGCTTCTCATAGGTGATCGTGGAGATGATGTTGTAGGTCGCGAACGACGAGACCAGCAGCATTGCCGCCATCACCGTCATCATGATGAAGTCGCGCACCGCGAAGGTGCCGATCAGGTCGGAGTTGGCCTCCTGCCACGAGACCGCCTTGTAACCGATCTGCGCCTCCACCTGGGCCGCCACCTTTTGCGCCTGCAACGGATCATGCAGGCGCAGCCGCAGCTGGTTGATCAGGCCGGTTTGACCGACAATGATCTGCGCGACGCGGACCGACGAATAGATCTGGCCTTCATCGATCTGCTTCAGGCCTGAGCGGAAGATACCCACCACCGTAACCGGAATCTGAACCGCCTCACCCGCCCCTAAGAGCACCGTGTTGCCGACCCCGACCCCGAGCTTCTGCGCCAGCGACAGGCCGATGATGATCGAGTTCGTCGCCCGCGAAAGGTCACTGAGCTGACCTTCACGCATCTGTGTCGCGAGCTTCGACACGCGCGCTTCGGTGCGGGGATCGATGCCGGTGAGGGTCACACCCATCTTCGCCGGCCCCTGGCTGACGATGGCATTGACCTTGACCGAAGCCGCCACCGCGCCGGGCAACCATGACTCGAGGGAGGCAACGACGGCGTCGGGAGTTTTGATGCCGGCGCGACGATTGACGTTGGGCGCATTCGACATGCCAACCACCCCATAAACCCGCTCGGCGGGCTGGCTGGCCATTGTGCGCGTGTCATCCGTCACGGTGATGTGCGGCATTGCATCGACGAGCTGCTGCAGAAAATCGGTCTGCGAACCCTGCATCAATCCGGCCATCATGATCGTGAATCCGACGCCGATCGAGACGCCGAACGTCCCGACCAGGGTCTGGCGAACCCGGGTGCGGACGTGGGTCCATGCGATTCCGAACAGCAAATTCATCGCGGCGGTGCTTTCGTACTCGGCAGCGCGCCGAAGCCGGCGCGGCCAGTGCTCCGTTTCCGAAGTTTGCAACTAGCGTGTTCAGTACTTTCGGACATTGCGGCGCGCGTCCAGCACCACGGATTCGATATGCGCCGACATCGCGGATCGCAATGCGCTGGTGCTGTAATCATCCGGCTCGCCCGGCGGTTGGACCTCGCGGGCCTGTGCACCGGCAGGATGCATGGCGCGGTCGGGCGGTGCATCGTTTCCGCCGGACTCGCCGCTTCGCGTCGAGGCGACGGCAGTCCGGTCCGGCTTATTGCTGGAGGCGACCTTCGTCCTCTCCGTCAGGTCGGGTCGTCCGGGCGACAGGATGACGGCCCCGCTCGAAAGGTCACCGGAGACTTCAACCGACCTCGATCCCTTGACGCCAATCTTGACCGGCACGCGGCGGATCCTGCCATCGCTGCCGATCTCCTGCACGGCATTGGCGACGACCGACTCGGTCGGCACGACAATGGCCGCCTGCTTCTCGCGGAAGATGATGTTGGCTTCGACCGTCATCCCGATACGCAGCGGCGTTTGCTGCGGCAGCCGCAGATAGACGCGGAACGTCTTCCGCGCCGGGTCGCCCTTCGGCGTGATCTGGGAAACGTCCGCGCGCAATGCCTGCCCCTCGAAAGCCTCGGACCGCAGAAATGCCTTTTGCCCCACCGAGACCTTGATGATCTCCTCCTCATTGATCTCGGCGACGACATGCAGCGGCGTCGGCTGACCGACCCAGAACGGCACCTCGGTCGGCCCGACAATCTCGCCGACTTCACCATCGCGCCGCAGCACGAGGCCGTCCATCGGCGCCCTCAGCACGAGGGTATCGATCCTTGCGCGCTGGGCGGCGATGCGAGACTTCGACTGATCGAACGCCGTCTCCTGCTGCTCGAGCTCGGCCTTGGTGATATCGCCCTTGTTTTTGTCGGTTTGTGCGCGGCGCAGATTGCGATCGAGCTGCTCGTGATTGATCTCCAGCTCCTGAAGCAGGTTGCGCTCTTCGGCGTCGTCCTGCCTGGCGAGGATCTGGCCGGCCTGCACGGATTGCCCTTCGCAGCGGCATATCTCGACCAGACGCCGGCGCTGCAGCGGAACGACCTTCGCCCAGCGTTCGGGTTCGACAGTCCCGGTGCCGTAGATGGCTTCCGAGACGGGCGCGACCTGTACCAGTGCCGTGGTCACCGAGATCGGCCTGATGAGGTTCGCGACGGACTTGGGGAGGACCTGCGGAAAGCTGTAAGCCCCGTAGGCCAGGGCGCCGACGACGGCCAGCCCTCCGCCCCTCAGTACTGTACGCCGAACCCACTTGCTGGAAGCCATGACAAACCGTTCCCGTGATCTAGAGACCGTAACGCTTGCGATATTGTGGAGGCACGTTCTTCATCAGCCTGTCGACGTTCTCTTTGTTCAGTCGCTTCCTGGCCTCAAGAGCGGCGGGAGAGTGCGCGAGCGTTCGCGCCTGACGCGCTTGCGCCTGGCTGTGGACGCGGCGCCGTCGATGACTTTGGTGCTTGCTGCGGCTCCACCGCGGCAGTCGACGCGGGAGGCGTCGGGGACTGAACCGAAGGTGCGGGCGGGGTCGGGGCCACAGCCGTGGGCGAGATCTGGGCCGGGGCCGCAGCCGGCGCCGCCGTCGTGCCGCCACTGCCCGTCGCACGGAACTGATAGGCTTGCGTCTTTGCACGCTGAATCTGATCGGCAGTCATGCGCGGCTCGAGCATGCTGATCAGCTGGCGCGCACCGTTCTTCATGTCCGTCATTTGCGAGCCTTCCGCGACAAGGAAGGCCCACTTGTAGCTGCTGACGTAATCCTTCGGCGTGCCCTTGCCGAGCGCCGTCAGTCCGCCGGCCACCAGCATTGCCTGGGCATTTCCCGTTTGCGCAGCGCGCTGGATCCATTCAAAGGCCTCGGTGTCGGACTTGGTCCGTCCGACGCCTGCTGCATAGAGCGTACCGAGATAGAACTGGGCAACGTCGTCGCCAGCCCGAGCGGCCCGATCGTACCGGTCGGCCATGTCCCGGTCGGCGGCGGTATCACTCGGGTCTGGCCCAAGGCTGCCGTTCCCGAGACCATTCCCGCCCAGAGCAGGGCTGCGCACAAGACACCACGCGAGATGAGCAGAGGTCGCGTGGCCAACTCTTTGATGGTGCGCAAAAGGCAGCTGCCTGAGAAGCCAACAATTTCGAACTTGTGTGGTGCCGTTTGAATACGACGGCCGGACGCTTCAAAGCTTCGTTCGACCGGACGGTTTCCCCGGTTGTCTCCACCAAACCGCAGTTCATCACGCAGCATCTGTTTGCACCCGTCGCATGCGCCGCCAACCTCGCCGTAAGCGTTTTCCGGAGTCCGTCAGCTTTGCGCCGCTCGCGGTCATCGACGGCGGCTTCCAAGTTGTCTTCCGGCACGCAAACTAGTCCGGCTGCCGACGACAGGGATGTGACCTGGAGCACTGAAGCAGTCTGTCCGAATGATGGAACGTCATGGAACACCCGAACCTCGCCATCTTGAAGATGGGGCACGGTGTCGGCATCGACACGCCAATTCATCGGTGCATCGTGGCACTGATCCATACACGTGAGCGCACCTGACATCAGGCGGCACGCCGCGAATCCCGCCGCCGTTCGGGCGTCGCGGGGACTTCACTGCAACTTCGGTTATTCGTCAGCTGGTCTGAATGTCCGGCTCTAGGTCAAAACGAGACCTCGGCACGCGTTCCTGGCGTAGCTGCTTCTACCTCAAAACCAGACATCGCGGTCCCGGCAGAGAAAGGCCTGACCTTACGGCTCGGATTACAGAAGGGATCGAAACGGATCGCGCAGCTACATCGCCCGGACCATGGCGACGAACCGCGACATTTCCTGCTTCAGGTGGCCGCTCTCGCCGGCCAGCATGCGGGCGGAGTTGAGCACCTGCGCCGAGGCCTGGCCGGTTTCCCGCGCGCCGCTGTTGACCTCGACGATGTTGGTCGCAACCTCGCTGGCGCCTCTGGCGGTCTCCTGAATGTTCTGCGCGATTTCCTGCGCCGCCGCGCCCTGCTGGCCGACGGCGCCGGCAATCGTCGCGGCGATGTCGGAGATCTTCGCGATGGTTCCGCCGATCGCGCTGATCGCGGCAACCAATTCCTCGGTCGCAAGCTGCATGCCGGAGATCTGTGCACTGATGTCGCTGGTCGCCTTCGCGGTCTGCGAGGCGAGCGCCTTCACCTCCTGCGCGACCACGGCGAAGCCGCGTCCGGATTCACCGGCCCGCGCCGCCTCGATGGTCGCGTTGAGCGCCAGAAGATTTGTCTGCTCGGCGATCGTCGCGATCAGGCTGACCACGTCGCCGATCCGCACCGCCGCCTTCGACAGCTCGCTGATGCGCGCGTCGGTGGTCCGCGCCTGCGCGACCGCCTCGCCGGCGATCCTGTTGGACTCATCGACCTGCCGGCTGATTTCGGCAATCGAGGCGCTCATCTCCTCGGTCGCCGCCGCGGCCGAACGCACCTTGCCCGAGGAATCGTCCGAAACCTTCCCGACGACGCCGGACAGCCGTTCGGTCATTTCCGCGGTTTTCGTCAGCGTCGTGGCGGAGACTTCCAGCTCGGTTGCCGATGACGACATGGTCTGGACGATGCGGCCGACGGTCGATTCGAATTCGTCGGCAATCCTGCCCATTTCCGCCTTGCGTTCGACAAGGACGCGCTGTTCCGCCTCGGCCCGCTCGCTGCGCAGCCGGTTCGACTCGATCATGTTCTGCTTGAAGAACCGCACCGCGTCGGCCATTTCGGCGATTTCATCGGAACCTCGGGTCGCGACATCGGTGTCGATGTTGCCCGCGGCGATCGACTTCATGGCCGTCTGCAATCCGGTCAGGCGGCGGACCACGCCGCGCCCGACGTAGAGCCAGCCGATCAGGAAGGCGATGCCGAGGCTGGCCAGCGCGATCGAGATCAGGAACACCCTGCCTTGCGAGATCGCCGCTCCGGAACTGTTCACGGCGGACGCGGCGGCGGCCTCGCTGCGACGTTCGAGATCGGCAAGCTGCGCGTCGAAGTTTTTTGCCAGCATCCCGTTCTCGGCGACGACTTTCGCCGCGGCGCCGGCTGCTTCCAGCTCCTTGCGGCGAAGGTCGAAGACGTTGCCGTCGCTTCTGCCGAAGGCCACGAACGTGTCGAACAGTTTGGCGATGTCTGCGTCTTTCAGGATCTTGACCGCCTTGTCGATCCGGCCGGCGGTCGCCGAAAAACGGTCCCGCACCGGCGGCATCAAGTCCAGCGAGGGCAAGTCGGCCGCCTCGACAAGGATGCCGAGCATCAGATTGGCCTCGGCCCGCAACTCGAGCACCGCCTGCAACTGCGCAAGCTCCTGGTCCGCCAGCGCAGACAGGGTCTTGCGGATGACGCCGAGGTCCTGCTCCTTGTCGGCCGCGCTCGACAGTCCGAGCGTGAGCGAGAAGCCGGCATCATCGGCCATCGGCGAAAGTTTTTCGGCAAGTTTCTGATGCGCGCCGCGGAGCCCGGCCACCTGCCGGGTGCGGTTCGCGGCGACCGTCTGCCGGTCCTTCACCGCATCGGCAAGCCGGCCGAGATTCTCCAGGATGCGATTGCCCGTGCTGCCGAGCCTGGCGGCGTCGTCGGCATTGAGCGCGGCAATGGCGGCAGTCAGATCCGCGCGCGCGACGGCAAGCGCTTTGGTCGCCTCGTCGCGACCCGCCTGGTCCATGGCCGCGAGCAGGTTCGGCGCGGCCGCGGTCACCTCGGCCGCCGCCTTGACGACTTTCGTGGTGCGGGCGAGGTCGGGCATGCTCCGCTCGGTGACGACCGAGAGCGCATTGCCGATCCGGTCGTAGGAGAGGATCGCGTTGCCGCTTGCCAGCACGGTCAAACCGGCCACGACGCCGAACGCAAGGAACAGGCGGCCCCGCAATCCGAGACGAGCCCACGACGCAAATACGGCCTTCATCGGCAAACCCCCGGTACGCTGTTTGCGAGCTCCGCCCGTGCGATCGCCGACGGGCGGAGCGAGTTGATGTACGCAGAGCGATCAGGTGCCGGGCTTCTGCAGCCGGTCGACCGCCTTGAACGAGCCGTCGGACTGAATCACGGTGAGGAACACCTCGTCCGAGCCGCGATTGCTGGTGGCGCTGTAGGCAAGCTTGAAGCCGCCGAGATCGAAGGCGCCGGCTTTCACGATCGCCTGCATCAGACCCGCGCGGGTCGGCTCGCCATCGACCTTCTCGAGCGCCGCGGCGATGGCGCGGCCGACGAGATAGCCTTCGAGCGAGATGAAGCCCGGCTGCGCGCCGGCAGCCGTTGCCTTCAGCGCCGCCTGGTAGCGGGCGACGACCGGGATGTTCGCGGCAAGCGGGAACGGCACCACCTGGGTCACGACCACGCCCGCGCCTTCATTGCCGAGCTCCTTGGCGAGTGCGTCGGAGCCGACGAACGAGATGTTGACGAAGGTCGCGTTGAGCTTGACCTGCTTGGCGAGCTTGATGAACTCGGCGGCCGGCTTGTAGGGGCTGATCATGATGACCGCGTCGGGATCGACTTTCTTGATCGCAAGCAATGCGCCCTTCACGGCGACGGTGTTGCGCTCGAACGTGCCCTCGCCGGCCAACTGCATCTGCCGCTTGTCGAGCGCGCGCTTGACGCCGGCGAGACCCGCCTGCCCGAACGCGTCGTCCTGATACATGATCGCGATCTTGGTCGCGCCGAGATCCTTGGTCAGGCGCTCGACCATCGCTTCGGTTTCCTGGAAGTAGCTGGCGCGGATGTTCATCACCAGCGGCTTGTGCGGCTCGCGCAGGAATTCCGCGCCGGTGAAGGCGCCGATGAACGGCACGCCGGCGTTGTTGGCGATCGGCTGCGTTGCCGCGGAGGTCGGCGTGCCGACAGCGCCGGCGATCGCGAACACCTTGTCGTCGGCGAGCAGCTTCTTCACCGCCTCGATCGACTTGGTCGGCTCGTAGCCGTCGTCGACGCTCTTCAGTTCAAGCTTGCGGCCCTTGATGCCGCCGGCCTTGTTGACCTCGGCGAACGCCGCCTCGAGCCCTTGCTTCATGCCGAGACCGAGCGCGGACGCCGGTCCCTCAAGCGCAGTCGCCTGACCGAATACGATCTTGTCGGCAAACACGCCGTCTTCCGCGAAGGCGGGCAGGCTGACGGCGGAAAACGCAACAAACGCAAGTGGAAAGGCAAAAGACGACGGCATTCGCATGGAGTTCCCCCGGATCGTGATACCGCAAATCGGCATACCTGCATTGTGTCTGGAAAACGTTCAGGAGATATTAACTGTGCCGGCTCGTGGAACGAGTTGAGCCGCGATAATTCAACGTCCGCGAGCAAATGTACGGTGGCGGACCATCGAGAGTGGTAGCAGACGGGCCCGCGCCGCGGAGGACCGACGTTTCAGGCGACGTTCCTGGTCGACGCGCGCGTCACGAGTTCGGCTGAAGTGGTCTTCGTGGCCGGCGCCGCGACGGGACCCGCGATCTGCGTCAGCAGCATCCGCGCGGCTTCGGCGCCCATGGCGATGTGGCCGATGCGGATGGTGGTCAGCGGCGGCTCGACCATATCCATCAGCGGCATGTCGTTGTGCCCGACGATCGACACGTCGGCGGGACAGGATTTTCCGCGAGCCTTCAGCACGAGATAGGCGCCGAGCGCGAGCAGATCGTTGCTGGCGGCGATGGCGGTGATGTCGGGAAAGCGATCGAGCAGGTCGGCGGCGGCCACCTCGCCCGCTTCGCGGCTGTAGGCTTTCGCGGTGACGATGCGCGTTGCATCGAGACCTGCGGAGGTCATTGCCGTCGCGAAGCCCCGCCGGCGCAGGATTCCGGTCGACAGATCCTCCGGGCCAGCCAGGTGACCGATCCGGCGATGGCCAAGCGCAACCAGATGTTCGACGGCGAGCCGCATGCCGCCGAGGTCGTCGGTCACGACCGATGAGACGCGCGCGCGATCTTCGGCGCGGTTGACGAGCACGGTCGGGACCTTTCGCTCCAGACAGAGCGAGACCACCGCATCGACACGGCGCGCCGTCGCCAGCACGAGGCCATCGACACCGCGCGCGATCAGTTGCTCGACGATCTGAAGACGATCCGCCTCGGAGCCGCCGCCGTCGGCGACCAGCAGTGAATAGCCATCGGCCGCGAGCGCCGCGCTGACGCCGCTGAGGATCGGCGCGAACACCGGATTGGCGAGATCCGGCAGCACGGCGCCGATCAGGCGCGAGCGCCCGGTCCGCAGCGACGCGGCCGTCGCGTTGCGCCGATAGCCCTGCAGCACCGCCTCTTCGCGCACCCGCGTCACGACTTCGGGCGAAATGCGGTGGCTCTGCGCCGGGTCGAGCGCGCGCGCGGCGGTCGAGCGGTGCACGCCGGCTGCGTCCGCGACCGATTGCAGGGTCGCGGGGCGGCTGGCGGCGGAAGGTGCGAGGGGCGGGTTTGCCATGGGTCAGGTCAGCGGAGCCGGGTCTCGTCAAAGCACGGGCCAGGCGATTTGGCATTATGGTTTGACTGATTTGACAGTTTGACTCTATGCAATCGATCGCATAACCGAGTTATCGCGAATGCAATCGATCGCACGACCTTCAGCGGGAGAGATGCCCATGACCGCAAAACCGGCTTTCGCCGACCGGCACGGACCGGCGGCCGCTCCTATGTGATCGAGGACCAGGGCGGCCTGACCGACATCGTGGTCGAGGCGATGTCGGGCGCGGAAAACATCCGGCACCAGCAGGTGGCGGCCGCCTTCGTCCGGCACATGCATGCGTTCGCGCGCGAGGTGCGGCTGACCGAGGACGAGCTTCACCTCGGCATCGACTTCCTCAACCGCATCGGCCAGGCGAGCCACGACGCGCACAATGAGGGCGTGCTGTTCTCCGACGCGATCGGCCTCTCCACGCTGGTCTGTCTGATGAACAACGGCCAGGGCGGCGCAACCGAAACCGCGGCCGCGCTGCTCGGTCCGTTCTGGCGCATGAACTCGCCGCGCACCGAGAACGGCGGCTCGATCGTCCGCAGCCCGACGCCGGGCGCGGCGTTGTTCGCATCCTGCCGCGTCACCGATCCGAAAGGCACGCCGATCGCCGGCGTCGAGATCGACGTCTGGCAGGCATCGCCTGTCGGACTCTATGAGAACCAGGATGACGCGCAGGCCGACATGAACCTGCGCGGCAAGTTCGTCACCGACGCCGACGGCCGCTTCGCGTTCCGCTCGGTGAAGCCGGCCGGCTATCCGGTGCCCACCCATGGGCCGGTCGGCGAGATGCTCCGCGTCCAACGACGGCATGAGTATCGGCCCGCGCACCTGCATTTTCTGGGCTTCAAGCCGGGATACAAGACGCTGATCACCCAGGTGTTCGTCGATGACGACGAGAACCTGCAAGGCGACGTCGTGTTCGGCGTGACGCGCGAACTGATCGGCAAGTATCGCAAGGGCGACGGCGCGCCGCCGGCGGCCGATGTCGAAGGCGACTGGTACCGCGCTCGACTACACGTTTGTGATGCAGCCGGGCGAGGCCAAGCTGCCGGCGCCGCCGATCAAGTGAGTTTCGAACAAGCACGAACGCGCATGACGATCGCAGCAGCCACCCTGCCCTCAATCGCCGTCGGAGCGACGTGCCTTCGCCTCGATGCCAAGGCGGCTGACGCGGCCTCGATCGCGCCGCGCATCGTCAACCAGCTCCTTCGGCGAACGCGCGCGGACGACGCGCTGGTCGAGATCAAGGCCGCGGCGGTGAACCCGTCCGACGTCAAGGCCGCGATCGGGCTGATGCCGTATGCGGTGTTTCCGCGCACGCCCGGCCGCGATTTCGCTGGCTCGTCATCGACGGGCCCGCGCACGTCCTCGGCAAGGAGGTGTTCGGCTCGTCGGGCGATCTCGGCATCCGGTGCGACGGCACGCACGCCTCGCATCTGGTCGTCGAAGCCGACGCGCTGGTGGAAAAGCCGGCTTCGCTCACGCTCGACGAGGCGGCCGGCATCGGCGTGCCGTTCGTCACCGCGCTCGAAGGCTTTCGCCGCGCAGGCCATGCCGCACGACAGGCGACGTGGTTCTCGTGCTCGGCCTGAACGGCAAGGTCGGACAGGCGGCGGCGCAGATCGCGAGCTGGCGCGGCGCGCGCGTGATCGGCGTCGTGCGCAAGGCCGAGCCCTATGTGGGCCACGCGCAAGGCGCGGTCGAGGTGATCGACTCCTCCTCTGACGACGTTGCGTCGAAAGTGCACGAGCTGACCGGCGGGCGCGGCGCCGACATCGTCTTCAACACGGTCGGCGATCCTTATTACGCCGCCGGCACGGCGTCGCTCGCAAAGCAAGGCCGGCAGATTTTCATCGCCGCGGTCGACAGGATCGTCTCGTTCGACATCTTCGCCTTCTATCGCGGCCGGCACACCTATGTCGGCATCGACACGCTGGCCCTGTCGTCAATCGAAACCGGCGAGCTGCTGCGCGAGCTCAAGAGCGGCTTCGAGGACGGCCAGCTCAAACCGTTTCCGATTTTGCCGGACGCCATTTTTCCGCTGGCGCGCGCGAAGGACGCCTACGTCGCCGTGCTCGGATCGTCGCGCGATCGCCTGATCCTGCGCCCGGAGGACTAGCTCGCACTGAAATCTTGAAACGACGCGCCGCAAAGCGCGCGCCGCACAGAGCAAGGGAGAGACGCCATGATGCTTCGCCGGTTGTTCCTGATCGCTGCGGCCTGCGCCATTTGGCGCGACGTCTGTTTTCGCGCAGGGGGCGCAAACCTATCCGAACCAGATGGTGCGGATCGTGGTCCCGTTCTCCGCCGGCAGCATGACCGACATCCTTGCGCGCGCGCTCGCCGACAAGCTCAGCACCCGATGGAAGCAGCAGGTGATCGTCGAGAACCGGCCCGGCGTCGCGGGAACCGCGGGGGTCGCCAAGAGCCCGGGCGACGGACTGACGCTGATGCTGACCTCGAACGGCCACACCATCATCAGCGCCATCAATCGCAACCTGACGTTCGATCCGGTCGGCGATTTCTCGGCCGTCTCGACGGTGGCGTCGATGCCGTCGATCCTGATCGTGCCGCCGGATGCGCAGACCAAAACCGCTTGCCGAGCTGATCAGCGCGGCGAAGGCGCGGCCGGGTGCGCTGAACTACTCATCGGCCGGCCTCGGCAGCGCCACCAACATCGCCGCCGAAGCGCTGCGGCAGACCGCGGGGCTCAACCTGGTGCATGTGCCCTATAAAGGCATGCCCGAAGCGCAAACGAGCATCATCCGCGCCGATGCGGCGATGGGTTTTACCTTCTTCAATGTCGGCGGCGACCTGATCCAGTCCGGCAAGATGCGCGCGCTCGCCGTGACCGGCAGCAAGCGCATGCCGCAACTGCCGGATGTTCCGACGTTTGCGGAAGCAGGCCTTCCCGATTTCGTCTACGACGCCTGGTTCGGCGTGCTGGCGCCGTCGACGACACCGAAGGACATCGTCGCCAAGGCCAGCCGCGACATCGCCGAAAGCCTCGCCGAGCCCGACATGGCCACCCGCTTCGCGCCGCAGGGCGTGAATCTCGTGAGCTCGACCCCGGAAAAGTTCGACGCGACCATCCGCGACGACGTCGCGCGATACGGGAAGCTGTTTCAAGGCGCGGGGGGTGGGTGACACCACCTCCGACCCTCATGGTGAGGAGCATCGCGCAGCGATGCGTCTCGAACCACGAGGCCCCGGCGCTTCGTCGAGTTCAGCTCTGGGGCCTGCATCCTTCGAGACGCCACGCTTCGCTCTTCGAGCTACGCGTAGCTCCTCAGGATGAGGAGAAGAGCTGCGGATGACAGCGCTACCCGCCAAGAAAAAACAACGGGCGGGAAAATCCCGCCCGTTGCAATTGCACCTTGGTTGTTTCCCCGATCTGCAGCCGATGATCAGCCGAACTGGTTCATCGTGTTGTGCGAGCCGCCGGCTTTCAGAGCGGCTTCGCCCGCAAAGTATTCCTTGTGGTCGTCGCCGACGTCGGAGCCGGCCATGTTCTGGTGCTTCACGCAGGCGATGCCCTGGCGGATCTCCTCGCGCTGCACGTTCTTGACGTAGCCGAGCATGCCCTTGTCGCCGAAGTACTCGCTGGCGAGGTTGTCGGTCGACAGCGCCGTCGTGTGGTACGTCGGCAGCGTGATCAGGTGGTGGAAGATGCCGGCGCGCTTCGCCGCATCCGCCTGGAAGGTGCGGATGCGCTCGTCGGCTTCCTTCGCCAGCGGCGTGTCGTCGTACTCGACCTTCATCAGGTCGGCGCGATTGTACTTGGACACGTCCTTGCCGGCCGTCTTCCACGCGTCGAACACCTGCCAGCGGAAGTTCAGCGTCCAGTTGAACGACGGCGAGTTGTTGTAGGCGAGCTTCGCGTTCGGAATGACCTTGCGGATGCGGTCGACCATGCCGGCGATCTGATCGACGTGCGGCTTCTCGGTCTCGATCCACAACAGGTCGGCGCCGTTCTGCAGCGAGGTGATGCAGTCGAGCACGCAGCGGTCCTCGCCGGTGCCGGCGCGGAACTGATACAGGTTGCTCGGCAGCCGCTTCGGACGCATCAGCTTGCCGTTGCGGTTGATGATGACGTCGCCGTTCTTGGCGTTGTCGGCGGTGATCTCCTCGCAGTCGAGGAAGCTGTTGTACTGGTCGCCGATGTCGCCCGGCTTGTGGCTCACGGCGATCTGCTGCGTGAGGCCCGCGCCGAGCGAGTTGGTGCGGGTGACGATGATGCCGTCTTCCACGCCGAGCTCGAGGAACGCGTAGCGAACCGCGCGCACTTTCGCGAGGAACACGTCATGCGGCACGGTGACCTTGCCGTCCTGGTGGCCGCACTGCTTCTCGTCCGAGACCTGGTTCTCGATCTGCAGCGCGCAGGCGCCCGCTTCGATCATCTTCTTGGCGAGCAGGTAGGTCGCCTCCGCGTTGCCGAAGCCGGCGTCGATGTCGGCGATGATCGGCACGACGTGGGTCTGGAAGTTGTCGACCTTGGCGATCAACTCCTTTTCCTTCGCCTTGTCGCCGGCCGCGCGGGCCGCGTCGATCTGGCGGAACGTGTCGCCGAGCTCGCGCGCGTCGGCCTGCTTCAGGAAGGTGTAGAGCTCTTCGATCAGCGCCGGCACGGAGGTCTTCTCGTGCATCGACTGGTCCGGCAGCGGGCCGAACTCGGAGCGCAGTGCTGCGATCATCCAGCCGGACAGGTACATGTAGCGGCGGTCGGTCGTGCCGAAATGCTTCTTGATCGAGATCAGCTTCTGCTGCGCGACGAAGCCGTGCCAGCAGCCGAGCGACTGGGTGTACTTGGACGAATCCTTGTCATACTCCGCCATGTCCTTGCGCATGAGCGCGGCGGTGTAGCGGGCGATATCGAGGCCGGTCTTGAAGCGGTTCTGCAGGCGCATGCGGGCGACGCCCTCGGCACCGATGCCATCCCAAGGGGTACCCTTGGCCTGGATGAGCCGCGCGGCCGCGTCGACCTGGCTCTGATACGGAGCCAATCCTTGATATTCCATGTGCTGATCCCTTCGTGGCTGCGATTGGAAGCGTCTACGTGCTTGGTACGTCTACTGGCATGTTCCGTTCCGCCGCGGCAGGGGTTTCGGAGATAACTTGTCATACTTTACAAGCGATCCTTGTAATGTTGTAATATCCTTACAACGGTAGCGAATTTTCAGGCTTTTGAAGGCGCTAGCCGATGTCGAACGCCCGTTCTGTCTTCATGGGGCCGCGGTTGCGGCGGCTGCGGCGCGACCAGGGGCTGACCCAGGTCGACATGGCGGCCGACCTCGATATTTCCCCCTCCTATGTGGCGCTGCTCGAACGCAACCAGCGGCCGGTGACGGCGGACATGCTGTTGCGGCTGGCGCGGACCTACAAGATCGACATCGCCGACCTCGCCGGCGACGGCGGCGCGGATCACATCGCGCGGCTGCAGGCGGTGCTGAAGGACCCGATGTTCGCGGACCTCGACATGCCGTCGCTCGAGATCAGCGACGTTGCGACGAGCTATCCGAGCGTGACGGAAGCTTTCCTGCGTCTCTACACCGCCTATCGCGAAGAGCAGCTCGCGCTTGCCGATCGCGGCGCGCAAAACGGCGCCGACGACGCGCACGGGTTTGCCGCGCATAGCGTCGACACCAATGATCCGGTCGCCGAGGTCAGACGCTTCCTCGCCGCGCGCCGCAACAATTTTGCGACCCTCGATGAGGCCGCCGAGCGCATCACGCAAGTCGCCAGCGGCCAGAGCGAATTCATCGAACGTTTGAAGGTTCGTCACAACCTCACGGTTCGCTATCTGCCGCCCGACGTCATGCTGGGCGCGGTGCGGCGGCTCGACCGGCATCGCCGGCAACTGCTGCTCGACGACTCGCTCGATACGGCGAGTGTCAACTTCCAGCTCGCGCAGCAACTCGCCTATCTCGAGATGGAAAACGAGATCGGCGCCGCGCTCGAAGACGGTCACTTCGCCAGCAAGAGCGGCGAGCTGCTCGCACGCCGGGCGCTTGGCGGTTACGCGGCCGCCGCGCTCATCATGCCCTACTCGGCTTTCGCGCGGGCCACCGACGCGCGTCACTATGATCTCGAAGCGCTGGCGCGCCAGTTCGGCACGAGCTTCGAGCAGACCGCGCACCGCATCACGACGCTGCAGCGGCCGGGACAGGAGAAGGTCCCGTTCTTCCTGATCCGCGTCGATCCGGCGGGCAACGTCTCAAAACTGCTGGACGGCGCGGGCTTTCCGTTCGCGCGGCACGGCGGCGCCTGTCCGCTGTGGTCGGTGCATCGCGTGTTCAACACGCCGCGCCAGATCGTCACGCAGTGGCTGGAACTGCCGGACGGCCAGCGCTTCTTCTCCATCGCGCGCACGGTGACCGCCGGCGGCGGCGCCTTCGGCGCCACGCGCGTGGAACGCGCCATCGCCATCGGCTGCGCCGCCGAGCACGCCGGCCGCCTGATCTACACGCGCGAAGGCAACGGCGCGGGCGCGGAGGCCGCAACACCCGATCGGCGTCGCCTGCCGCGTCTGCCACCGCCCCAAATGCGCCGCGCGCTCGGCGCTGCCGATCGGCCGCGAGCTGCTGCCGGATGATTACCGGCGGCTCAGCGTGCCGTTTGGATTTTCGGATGGGTGAGAGCGAGCGCACCGCTGGCGCTTGCTCCATGCAACGGCGTCCAGGATGGCGTCACCCTGTTCGGAGTGATACCGTTTTTCCAGCGCCACGGATCGAGGTCGAGCCATGGGTGAGAGCCACTTCGTCAAGGGTTGCTGTCCGCTGGACTGCCAGGACACGTGCGCCTGGGTCGCGGAGGTGGACGACGGGCGCGTCACGGCTGTGCGCGGCGCCAAGGACCATCCCTTCACCCGCGGCGTGCTCTGCGCCAAGGTCAACGACTATCCTGCGCGGACGTATGCACCCGACCGGCTGCTGCATCCGCTGCGCAGGGTCGGCCCGAAAGGCTCCGGTCAATTCGAGCGCATCTCGTGGGATGCGGCGCTCGATCTTGTCGCAGACCGCTTCTCCGCCATAGCGGCCGCGCACGGACCCGAGGCGCTGTTGCCGCACCGCTATCTCGGCTCGATGGGCGTCGTGCAATGTCGCAGCCCGATGCGGCTGTTCCACGCGCTCGGCGCGAGCCGGGTCAGTGGCGGCATCTGCAATGTTGCGGCCAACGAAGGCGTGAAAGACGGCCTGCCGCTGGGCTTCGATCCCGAGGCCACGGTGGACAGCCGCCTGATCCTCCTTTGGGGAATCAACATTCTGTCGACCTGCCATCATCACTGGCATTTCATCCAGGAGGCGCGACGGCGCCATGGCGCGCGGGTCGTTTGCCTCGACCCGATCCGCACGCGGACGGCCCGGCAATGCGACGAGCATGTGGCGCTCCGCCCCGGCACCGACACCGCGCTCGCAGCCGGCATGGCCCGCGTGATGCTCGAGGAGGGACTTGCCGACCTCGACTTCGCGCGTGCGGCTTGTGCCGACCTTGATGCCCTCGCAGAAGCGGTCGCTCCCTGGGTGCCGGATCGCGTGGCCGAGGTGTGCGGGATCGCCGCTGAGACCGTGGTGCGCCTGGCACGTGAGTTCGCCTCTGCGCGACCCGCCCTCATCCGCGCAGGCGTCGGCCCGCAGCAGAGCGCACACGGAGAGGCCTTCGTTCGCGCGCTGCATTCGCTTGCCGTGCTGGGCGGACACTGGCGTCACAGCGGCGGCGGCGTGCTCATCAAGACCTCGCCGGACCTCGATGCCCTGCGCGCCGAGCGTGCCGACCTGATCCCGGCGGGATCGATCGCCGCGCTTCCTGGACATGGCGCGGCTGGGTGAGACACTTACCGACCCATCGCTGGACCCGCCCGTCCATGGCCTGATGATCTGGGGCACGAACCCGGCGGTGGTGCAGCCGGATGCCGGGCGCGTGCGGCGGGGTCTCGCGCGCGAAGACCTCTTCACTGTCGTGATCGAGCATTTCCTGACCGACACCGCGCGCTTTGCCGATGTCGTGCTGCCCTCGACGACCCAGCTCGAGCATTTTGACGTGCTGGGCGCCTGGGGGCACCAGTACATCAGCGTGAACCTGCCGGCGGTCGAACCGCTTGGCGAAACAAAATCGCACGGTGAGATCACGCGGCTGCTGGCGCAACGACTGGGGCTCGATCACCCGGCCATGCGCGAGAGCGACGAAGAGATTGCGGCCTCCGCATTGCCGACGGGCCTCGATCTCGCAACCCTGAAGCAAGCCGGATGGGTCAAGACCCCGCAGATCACAGCGTCACTCGAAGGCGCCGGGCTTCGTCTTGCTCCGCGGGGCGGCGTCGCGCTGCCAGCCGAGCCACCCGCGAAGGGGATGCTGCGCTTGATGACTCCCAAGGCGCACTTCTTCCTCAACTCCAGCTTCGCCAACCAGCCGCGTCAGCGTCGCGCCGAGGGCCGGCCAACGCTCGACATGACACCCGCCGACGCCGCAGCGCGCGGTCTGCGGGACGGAGAGGCCGTGCGGATATCGAACGCTCAAGGCGCAATCCCGGCGACGCTTCGCATCACGGATGCCGTCATCGCCGGCGTGGTCTCGCTGCCGGGCAAGTGGTGGGGCGTGCTCGATGGCGCGGTGGCCAATCTGCTCAGCCCTTCGGCCTGGTCACCCGGCGGCCAGCCGGCCTTCAACGATATCTTCGTCGAAGTGGCTCCGCGCAGAGGCAGACCGCGCATCGCACGGCGACGCTGCCGCGACGCGGACAGCGGCAGATCCCGTTCTTGCTGATCCGCGTTGATCCCGCGGCCAACGCGTCAAGGCTTCGCGACAGCGCGACCGCGCGTTCAACACGCCGCGCCAGATGGTCTCGCCCCTCGAAGCAGTGCCGCGGCCTTCTCGGCGATCATCATGGTCGGAGCGTTGGTGTTGCCCGACGTGATCGCCGGCATCACGGAGGCGTCGGCGACGACGAGGCCGTCAAGCCCGTGCACCCGCAGCCGCGCATCGACGACGGCCGTGACGTCGCTCGCAAGCCCCATGCGGCAACTGCCGACGGGATGAAAGATCGTGTTTGCGACGCGAGCGGCCTGCGCGAGCAGAGCCTCGTCGCCGTCGTCTCCCGTATCGCCGGGCGAGAATTCCAGCGGGGCGTAGCGTTGAATCGACGGCTGGCGCATGAGACGGCGCGTCGTGCGCATGGCATCGGCGGCAACGCGCCGGTCGCGGTCGGTCGCGAGATAGTTCGGGCGGATCGCCGGCGCCGCCGCAGGATCCGGCGAGGTCAAGCGGATGTCGCCGCGGCTCGTCGGACGGCAGTCGTAGACGGTCAGTGTCACGCCCGGCTCGCGGTCGAGCGTCAGTGTCGCGGTGTTGGCGCGCGTGTAAGGGATCACGTTGTAGCCGATGTCGGCGCGCTCCGCATCCGCCGACGATCGCGTGAAGATGCCGAGTTGTGACGGCGCCATCGTCAAAGGCCCGCGTCGGCGCAGCGCGTAGTCGAGGCCCATGAGCGCCCGCCTCACCGGCGAGTGGAACCACTCGTTGAGTGTCGTCACGCCCTTGAGGCGATAGCGGATGGGGATCTGCAAATGGTCGTGCAGGTTCTCGCCGACTCCAGGCAGATCATGCGTGACGGAGATGCCATGCGCCTGCACATGCGCGGCCGGTCCGATGCCCGACAGCATCAGGATGTGGGGCGAACCAATGGCGCCGGCTGCAAGGATCACGTCACGATGCACCGCGGCCGCGCGCGTGACACCGTTGCGCCGGTACGTGACGCCGACGGCGCGGCGATCGCGCAGGACGATGCGCTCGACCAGCGCGCCCGTCTCGACGCGCAGGTTGGGCCTGCCCATCGCAGGGCGCAGGAACGCCTTGGCCGACTGGAAGCGAACGCCGCGCCGCTGGTTGACGTGCAATGGGCCGACGCCTTCGTTGTCGCCGCGATTGAAATCGTCCACCGGCTTGATGCCTGCTTCGATCGCCGCCTGCTTCACGACATCGAGAACGGGCCAGGCAACGCGCGGGGGATCGACACGCAGCTCGCCGCCTGCGCCATGGACGTCATCGGCGCCGCCAAAGAAATCCTCGTGCGTCTTGAACAACGGCAGCACGTCGTCCCAGCCCCACCCCTCGAGGCCGAGTTGGCGCCAGTGGTCGTAGTCGGCCGCCTGTCCACGCATGTAGATCATGGCGTTGATGGCCGACGAGCCTCCGATCACCTTGCCGCGCGGATACGGCAACGAGCGGCCGCCGAGTGCGGGTTCAGGCGCCGTCCTGAAACACCAGTCGGAGCGCGGGTTGTTGTTGGTGTAGAGATAGCCGACGGGGATGTGATACCAGATCCAGTCGTCGTCGCCGCCTGCTTCGAGCAGCAGCACGCGGGTCTTGAGGTCGGCGGTGAGCCGGTTCGCCAGCAGGCAGCCGGCGGAGCCGGCGCCGACGATGATGTAGTCGAACGCCTCGCCGGTGGTGGCGCTCAGTCCATCTGGCGTGGCAGCCACAGTGATATCTCCGGAAACGCGATCAGCAACGTCATGATGACGGCCTCGCAGGCGAGGAACCAGTAGCAGCCACGATAGATCGTCCTGAGCGGGATCGTGTTGCCGCTCGCGTTCGCGACCACATAGATGTTGAAGCCGACCGGCGGCGTCAGCAGGCTGATGCCGATGTACTTCACCACGAGCACGCCGAGCCAGACGAGATCGAGTCCCAGCGCCTTGAACATGGGCACGAACACGGGAACGGTCAGCAGAATCATGCCGAGCGGATCGAGGAACGTGCCGAGCACGATGTAGACGACCGACGCCGCGATCACGAGCAGCAGCGGATCGAGCGCCCAGCTGCCGACCAGTTGCGTCAGCATCGGGCCCGTCCCCGAAAGCGCGAGGAACTTCGTGTAGAGCACCGCGCCCATGCCGACGAAGAACAGCTGCGCGGTCGTCGACATGGCGTCCTTGAACGCATCGATGAAACCCTGCCACGTCAATCGCCGCTGCACGACGCCGATCAGCGTCGCGAGGAAGGCGCCTGCCGCACCGCCCTCCGTCGGCGAAACCACACCCATGTAGAGGCCACCGATGACGCCGCCGATCAGCACGACGATCGGCCAGATCTCGAGGAGCGACGCCCAGCGTTCGCGCCAGAGCGCCGTCCTGTCGCCGTACGCCGTGGGCGGGGCGAGCGACGGGTTCCACCAGCAGCGCAGGATGATCATCAGCGAATAGACGATCGCCGTCAGGATGCCCGGGATGATGCCGGCCATCAGCAGCTTGACGATCGAGACCTCGGCAAAGATGCCGTAGATGACGAACGAGATGCTCGGCGGGATCAGCGCATCAAGCGTGCCGCCGGAGGCGACGACGCCGGTCGCAAGGCCCTTGTCGTAGCCCTTCTTGAGCATTTCCGGCACAGCGAGGCGCGCGATGGTCGCCGCTGCCGCGACGCTGGAGCCGGAGGCGGCGCCGAAGCCGGCGCAGGCCCAGTTCGCCGCGATGGCAAGGCCGCCAGGCAGCCGGCCGAACCACGCCTGCGCCGCGCGAAACAGGCCGTTGCCGATGCCGGCATTGCCGGCAATCGCACCCATCAGCAGGAACATCGGGATTGACGACAGGTCCCAGCTCGCAGCGAACGAGAACGGCGTGTCGCCGAGGATACGCAGGGCGACGTCGGCATTGCGCAGGTACCAGAAGCCCCCGATCGCCACGACGCCCATGGCCACGCCGATCGGCAGGCGGAGCGCGATCAGAACGAGAATGAGTGTAAGGGAGCCGAGCGAGAGCGTGAGTGAACCCATCACGCGATCTCCACCGGATGCGCATCCTTGTCCTGTGGTCCCTGCGCGATGTCGTGGACGATGCGCAGGGCAAGATAGGCGACCATCAGCGCGCCGGATGCAGGCAGCAGCCAGCGGCTTGGCCAGATCGGCACATACATGTTGGCCGCCTGCAAGACCTCGCCGGCGCGGGTCTGGGCGATCGCTTCGCGCGTCGTCTGCCAGACGAACAGCGCGATGAACACGGCTGTGACGATCTTGCAGGCGATCTCGAGCCAGTGCTCCACGCGCCTGGAGCCGAGCTGCTGGAACATGCCCGCAACGATGTGCTGATCGTGCCTGGCGATCCAGGCCCAGGGCATAAAGGCGACTGCGACCATGTACCAGCCGCTGACGATCTCGGTCGTCCCGGCGAGCGGCCGGTTGAAGTAGAAGCGCCCGGTGAAATCAGCGACGACGTGCAGCATCATGGCGATGCCGGCCGCGACCGAGAGCCACAGGAAAACGTCCGCCAGTTGCTCGAGCCGCCGCATCACTCGGCGCATGTTGTACTCCCCCAAAGCATGTGCAGGGCGTGGCGGCTGCCGTCACAGCTTCGAGGGGTCGAGCTTGGAATAGACCTCGCGCCAGAGCGCCTCGGTGAACTTGTCGGGATCGCGGCCGATGTCCTTCGACAGCTTGCTCCACTTCTCGATCGCCCTGGCATAGGCATCCAGGATCGCATCCGGATCGGCGACGCCGAAGTCCTTGGCGACCTTGACATTGCGCGCCCGCTCGCCGGCCTTGTATCTGGCCATCAGCTCGTCGAAGTCCTTGCCGACCGCGATTTTCTGCACGCCCTTGGTCGCGATCGCTTCCTTGTACGACTTGTCGTTCTTGACGATGAAGTTGCCGATGGAGTGAACGGCGGTGATGCGTGCCGCCGCGCGCAGGTGCGCGGTCTTCTGCTCCGGCGTCAGCTTGTTGAAGGTATCGCGATTGATCATGAATGCGACCACCGGCGAGAGCACGCCGAGCGGATAGTCGACCACGTGCTTCGCAAAGTCGCCGAAGGCGAAGGTCTTCAACCATTCGGGCACGCCGTAGATGCAGTCGATGCCGCCGCGCTGCAGAAGACTGACAGCCTCGGTCAGCGTCGCGCCGACCGGCACGCCGCCGGCGAGATTGACCAGCTCCACCGCCGCCCCGGTTGCCCGAACGCGCTTGCCCTTCAGATCCTCGACGGTCTTCACGGGCTTCGTGCACATGAAAACGGACGCCGCGCCCGAATACGGGCTCAGCGGAATGGCGTTGATCTTCCTGTATTCCTCGAGGCACGAGGGGCAATCGAGGAACATCACCTCCGTACCGGCGCCTGTCGCGGCGACGACGTCATCACCCGGCACGACGGTCGAATAAAGCATGGCGTTCGAGGGCACGACGTTCGGCACATAGACGGCGATGGCGAGGCCGCCCTGCATGAGCCCGTCCTTGACGGCATTGAAGGTGCCCTTGCCGTCGGCGATCTGGCCGCCGGGGATGAGCTTCCACTTGATCGCGCCCTTCGTCTCCTCCTCGATCTGTTTGAAGGCAAGCGGCAGCGCGTTGCTGTTGAGAAAGTCGCTCGCCGGCACCCACGAGCCGTAAACGAGCTCTTGTGCGGACGCTCCACACGTCGAAATGATCAGGGCCCCGCGACAAGAGCCGCCTTCGTGCGTACAGCCCATCGAGCGAGTTGCGAGCCTGGCATGCGATCCTCCCCGTGATATTGTTCCGAAGAGGCTATCGCATGACGCAGTCGGCCCGCAACTCCGCGAGGGGCTATTTGTTGACAAAGACAACAAATAGCAGTCGGAGCGCCGATCGCTTTCACACCCGCCCCATGAACCGTCGACGGCTTGCGAGTTGCTGTCACCGGCCTCTCCGCCGACACCTCCCTGCAAGCTCGCTTCCGTGAATTGCCTTTTTCCGTGAATTGCCTTGGGCCGCTGCTTGCGTCCATGCTGCGCGAAGCCACCCTCGAACAATGGGGCCCGCGACATGGTTACGACAAAAAAGATCGAATTCTCAGGCTCAACCGGCCACAAGCTGGCGGCCCGGCTCGATACACCGGCGGAGCCGCGTGCGCTGGCGCTGTTTGCGCACTGCTTCACCTGCAGCAAGGACATCTTCGCCGCGACCCGCATCGCCGAGGGCTTGACGGCGCGGGGGATCGCCGTGCTGCGTTTCGACTTCACTGGTCTCGGCAGCAGCGAGGGTGAATTCGCCAACACCAACTTTTCCTCCAACGTGCAGGACCTGATCAGCGCCGCAAACCACATGCGCGAGGTGTTGACCGCGCCGGCGCTGCTGATCGGGCACAGCCTTGGCGGCGCCGCCGTGCTGGCGGCCGCGCCGCAGATTGCGGAAGCTGTCGCCGTCGTCACGATCGGCGCGCCGTCGGCGGCGTCGCACGTGCTGCACAACTTCAAGGGCAGCCTCGACGAGATCGAGGCGAAGGGCGCGGCCACGGTCACGCTGGCCGGACGGCCGTTCGTCATTTCCAAACAGTTCCTCGACGACGTCGCAAGCCAGCGCTTCCTCGACGGCGTCGGACGCATGAACAAGGCGCTGCTGGTGTGTCACGCGCCGCGCGACGAGGTCGTCGGCATCGACAACGCCACCGCGATCTTCACCGCCGCGCGGCATTCGAAGAGCTTTCTCTCGCTCGACACCGCCGATCACCTCCTGCGCAAGCGCGCGGACGCACTCTATGTGGCCGACATGATCGCGGCGTGGTCGTCGCGCTACCTTCCCGCCGGCACGCAGCCTTCGGCCGCAAGCCTTGCGGGCATCGTCGAGGTGAGCGAGGCGAAAACCGGACCGCTGGCGCAGGTTGTGCGGGCCGGCAATCACCGGTTCTTCGCCGGCGAGCCCGTCAGCGCCGGCGGCGACGACGCCGGACCCGGACCCTACGACCTGCTGCTCGCGGCGCTGGGCGCCTGCTCGTCGATGACGATGCGCCTGTATGCGGATCGCAAGGGCATCGCCGCGGACAGGTTCAGCGTGCGGCTGGCGCACCGGCGCATCCATGCCGAGGATTGCCGGGACTGCGAGACGACAAGCGGCGATGTCGGCGAGATCACCAAGGAGGTCACGATCGAAGGCAACATCTCCGACACTGAGCGCGCAAGACTGTTCGAGATCGCGGAGAAGTGCCCGGTGCACAAGACCCTGACCCGCGAGATCAAGATCCGGTCGACGCTGGTGGAGTGATGGCGGAGGTGGCAGCGCCGGAGCGGGGCGAGGTGTTACCCATGTCTCCGGTACGTTCTGTGACGGTGGCATCCGGGTAAGGGCGACGTTGGCTGCCCCGCTTCGCCCTCCCGCCTTCGCGCTTCGCGCTATGGCGCGGCAAGTCGGGCTTCGCCGGGCACGCTTCTTTTCGGCTGTTGCGTGGCTGCACCACGCGTAGCGTCCTCGGCTCCGAGACTAATTGCCGACTGATTTCGCTCATCCTCGCCAAACCGAATCAGCGTAGCATCAACCAACTGCGGGTACTGGCGTTTCCAAGCTCTTGGAGGTTCCAATGACCGTAAGGAATGCGGCGGCTGGAGTTGCTGTAACTGACCTCAGAGTATCAAAAGACTGGTATCAGAGGCTCTTCGGCCGTGAGCCCGACACCAACCCGATGGAAGAACTCTTTGAATGGGAGTTTTCGACCGGCGGTTGGATACAACTTTTCCAGAGCAAGAGTTTGGCAGGGAGTTCGTCCGTAACGCTGGTGGAGGACGACTTTGGCAAACGGCTGAAAGATCTTCGCGCCGCAAGGTACGACATCAAGAAACTGGTCGACTTGGACAGCATCAAGGTCGCTATCATTGAGGATCCTGACGGCAACGAGGTCGTGTTTGCTCAGGGGAGGATCGCGGGGCACAAGGCTGTTGCGTGAGCCAGTCCCGTCCTGGTTCAGGCGTTGCGACAACAAGGCTGACCAAACACTCAGCGCCCAAGATTTTTGCGACGTGATAGAGTACCCCGCGTTTTGGGGAGTTGCGTCATGCGTAGCCGGCTTGAATTCCCAATCACCATGGTCTGCAAAGAATGTTTTGAGCTAACGACCCCGTCGGAAGACGACCTGTGTCTGAAGTGTCGACTGACACAGCTTCAACGCACTGGACACGCGTTGATTTCATCGCGCAGGCGCCAGCAAGAAACACTCCACTAGCTGTATTCAGGTTGCCCAGATCGGCGCCATCTCGCCTCGCGAAGCCTGCAGCGCACGACAAGTTACGTGATTTCATCAGCTGGTGCGGGATTCCACGCGCGTCTAGCGGCACTCTGAATAAAAAACGCCGTTTACAGCCGTGGTCTGTTCCAGACAATGTTTGGAGCCCGCGTCACCGTCGACGACGAAATCGTAGCCAATTCCCTTCCAGACCAGCGCGTAACGACCGGGTGCCAACTTGAAATCCGATGCTTCACTTTCAACTTCGTACATGTCAGGCGCTCCCTGGATGGGAGCGATACGATAAGGAAATGAGATATTGCGAATGACCCAGTGGTCGCTTTGCGCCGCGGTCGGTTCGCTTTTCGCAGAGTTGGCCAGATACTGTTTGACCCTTGCGATCACTCGGACTTCAGCCCGCGCCGGCATGGATCCCGGCAGGTCGCGGCGGTAAACAATAAACTTCAATCTACCGTCCGGCAGGACTGTCTCGCTATCGTCCTTGATCGCAGACGAAATTGCCACACGCGGGTCGGGTATGGTGCCTCTCAGCAGCCGCATCTCGACGAGCTTTCCTTCAGCAACCGCAAAAGCCCCGAAATGCGTAGGCAACAAGCGCTCTGGCTTCCGCGTGCTCTGATCCAATACCGGCGTTAGTTGTTGATGCTGTGTTGTATTGGCAGCGGCGGGAGTTTCAATCCTGGCCTCAGCCTTCTGGAACTCAGACTTTGTTCCGAACGATCGAAAAGCCTGGAAGGCTATGGCTGCCGTCGCGATGACGCCCAGCAGCGCCACAAACCTGAGAGCCATTGATGCCGGTCGCTTGAGTGCCGAATTTGGACCAGCAGGGACATCGAATTGCACGCGCGCCGCAGGAAGCGCTTCGACAGTAAGGTTCTGGAGGGCACCTCCTCGTACACCGTGCTGGAGTTGCGATGAAAGTTTGTGAAGGGACTCTCCGGCACCGCCGTGGACTGAGTGGAACCATTCGACCTTTTCGATAGCGGTTTCCAGCGTCGAGCGCGCGGTGCGGAATTCCTTTCCGTGCCTGCCCTTCAATTCTTCGTTGAGTTTATGACGAGCGAGTTCGTACAGCGCCTGCCTCATCTGATCAGGGTGCTGCTGCAAGGAATTGATCGTGCGCGACAAGACCAGCGCAAACTCGACGACATCGGGATCGATTGACCGTTCGATGTCGGTGTCCTCAAGCGCGATCAAGGATTTGTCGTCAGGACGGCTCATCAGATCATGCCCTCGGCGCCTCCTAAACGGGCCCTTCAATTATTGGAGGAGCCATACTGCAGCTATCTCCGATTCATTGCCATCCACTGGATAGCGAGCCTACCCGAGGTGACCCATCGGTTCCACGACCGCGAAGTTCTCGTCACCGCTTGCGTGCGCCTCTGCCTGCATCGTAAGCGGATCAACATCTCCGATTTTCTCGGAGCAAAAGCTCGGCATCGACAACCCGTTCCGCACGAGGTTGTCACCCATGTCTTAGGTACGATCTGTTACCCATGTGTCCGGAACGGACGCGCGACGGGGGCTGCCCGCGCTTCGCCCTGCGGGCTTCGGCGCGGCACGCCTTCGCTCCTTCGCTCATTGTGCAGTGCCGGCTGGCCACGCGTAGCTCGCGAAGGGCGAAGCGTGGTGCCGCAAGAGGGATTCGAACCCCCGACCCCGTCATTACGAATGACGTGCTCTACCAGCTGAGCTATTGCGGCGAATTGTCAGGCTTTGGACGCCGTCCTGATATCCGGCGACCCCCGATTTTGCAAGCCAAGTCTCGGCTTCTCAGGCGTCATTGCCGGGTTGACCCGGCAATCCATCACTTCAACAAAGCATTTTTCTGATGGATGCGCGGGTCGAGCCCCGCGCATGACGGCGGATTACCTCACCAAACGCGACCAAAATCCGCGAAAGCCGCCGGCCTGGGCCGTGGCGCGATCGGTTCGGTCGGAGAATTCGTCTTCTTCCGTTCCATCGGAAACGCCGGGGTCGTCCGGCGCGCGGACCAGCGGGATCACGGTCGGGATCATCGGCGTCGACGGGCGCGGGCGGAAATCCGGACCCGTGCGCGGGCGGAAGACGGGAACCGGCGTCTCGGCGACGGGCGGGGGTGGAGGCGGTGCGTCCTCGACTTTCTCGATCTTCTCTATCTTCTCCGCGTCCGGTTTGACGTTGTCCTGCTTCGCCGGTGCGGCTTCCACGGGCGGCGCGGGCGGAGGCGGCGGCGCGATTTCCTTCATGACGGGCGGCGCCGGCTCAGCCGGCGGCCTCGACGGAATTGGAATTGTGCGCGCGGCGTCCGTTGCCGGCGCGGACGACGGCAGCGCTGCGACCGGCACCATCCACTGGAACGCATCGAGCCGTCCGGTCACCGGCGACACCGGCCGCCAGCGATCGGACACATAGCCGTCGGCGGTCCACTCCGGATCGTGCGCCGCATGGACCGCGCGGAAAGTCCAGGCGCGCGCGGCGCCCTCGTCGTCGTGTTCGCCGCGCTCGATCTCGGCCATCAGCAGCGCCACGCGCTGCGTCGGCGCATCGATCAAGGGGGCCAGCGCCGCTCGCGCCCGGGCATACTCGCGCGCGTCCGCAGCAACGCGGGCGATGCCGAGCGCGCCTTCCACATGGCCGGGCGTCATGTCGGCGAGCCGCTCGATCCGCCGCAACCGCTCGAGCGCGGAGTCGCCGAGCCGCACATGCGCGTAGCCGTCGGCGAGATCCGGATGCGGCTGCGCCTTCCACGCCGCCTCGATGATCTGCATCGCCTTGCGCGTCTGCTGGCCTTCGCTGAGGAATTTTGCGGCGAGCGTCGCGGCCGGGATCAGCGTCGGCGCGAGCTTCACCGCTTCCAGGACGGCATCGCGCGACGCATCGCGATCGCCGGTCTCGAGCTCCACCGCGCGCGCCGTGAGCAGCACCGCGCGCTGGCGGCGATATTGCGCCTTGTCGATCGCGCCCGACGAATAGTTGCGCTCGACGATGGCGAGCGCGCCGGTCCAGTCGCTCTGCGCGCAGCGAAAGCCCAGCACCGCGTGCGACGCCCAGGCCGCCTGCGGCGTCACCTTCAGCGCCTCTTCCGCCGCCGCCACCGCCTGCAGCGGATCGTCGTTGCGCTGCGCCTCGATGAACAGGCCGCGCAAGCCGAGCAGGCGCGTGTCTTCACGTTCGGCCATGGCATAGAAGGCGCGGTGCGCGCCGTCGCGGTCGCCCGCCATCTGCGCCGATTGCGCCGCAAGCATCAGCGTCAGCGGATCCTGCTTTGCGTGCCTTGCGGCGACGCCGGCATGGCGGCGTGCCGCCTCCTGGTCACCCGCGCCGATCGCGATCAAGCCCTTGGCGATCGCGTCGCGCCCGCGCGCCTCGCTGCGCGCGCGTGCCGCCATGCGCATCCGCCGCGGCAGGCGCAACAGTCCGGTCGTGACGCTCCAGAGCAGCAAGCACGCGCGGCGACCGCCAGGCCAAAGCCCAGCACGGCCACGGGCAACGGTGCTGCTGACCCGCCAGCCGTTCCAGACGAGCGAAACGTCGCCGTTCTGATCGGCGATCCAGGCCGCGCCAAGGCCCGCCGCGCCGATCAGCAACAGAAAGATAATGATCCGGACCATCGAGGTATTTCAAACCGGCAGCGTTGCTAAATCCTTATTGCCCGGATTTGCCGAACGCCGCCAGCGCCTCGGCGGAGAATTTCTGCGACGGCCGCAAGCGCCGCCTCGCGCGCATCCACCGACTTGAGCCAGGCCTGGATCTGCGGATCGGCCGCCTGCGGCAGGTTGGCGACATCCTTTCTGGTCGCGGCCAGGTCCTCGCGGCGCACCGCAACCGGGCTGGCTGCGGCGGCAGGCGCGGCGGCTGTTGCGGGTCCCGTGTCCCGCTCGATCCGCACGAGTTTTGTGACGCCCGACTGCAGGCGATCGCAGGATGCCGGCCGCCGGTGGGCGACTCCGCGCCGGCCGGCTTCGCCTTGGCGGCATTGCCGTCGGCGAGCCGCTGCAGCACGGGGACGATGTCGCGCAGGTAAGTCGCCTCCGGCGGAATGCCGCGCGCCGCGAAGGCATCGAGCGGCGCGAGCGACGCTCGGATCGGCCGCGACCTGTTTTGCCACGGCAAGCGCCGCCGCAAACGGCTCGCCGCGCCGGACCGCCGCGTCGAGCGTGTTCGCCGCCACGAGGCGCCGCACATTGATATCGTCGGCGCGCTCGCGGCTTGCGATCCGCGGCGAGCGTACGCGTTGCGTCCTCGAGCTGCGTCAGCCGTTCGTTCAAGGGACCAAGGTCGGGAGCTGGCTGCAACCGCGCCGTCGCGCGGCATGGTTTTCAGTTCGTTCAACGACGACGGTGACGGTGCGCAACTGGCCATTCACTCGCCGACCTCCTCGCGCACGGCTGCGAGCGATCGTCTCCAGCGCCTCGGTGCGCGCCGGCGAGCGTCGGATCAGGCGCCGGCGCGGGCGGCGGCGATTTCGCCGCCGCTGGCTTCGACGCGCGCAACGCGCGCGGTGAGATCGCCGACATTGGCCGCGACGTTGTCGAACTGCGCCGGCGACACCGCAGGCTGGGCGGCTTGCTGCTCGCCGATCAGCCCGCCGGCCCAGAACGCGGCCAGCACGAGCAGTGCCGCGACCGCGCCGCCGATGAGCGCAGCGAGGATCGGCAGCACGCGCGAGCCTGCGCCCGAGAGGCCGCCCGTCACGCGCTGGAAGAACGTGCCCGCCGCGTTGGTTCCGCCGGACGCTTGCGTGTCGCCGGACACATCCGACGCATCGAGATCGATGGTCGGCCCCGCCCGCTTCGGCCACTCCTCGGCGGAGCCGGCGGGCGCTTCGTCCTTGCGGTCGTTGGTCATGCTTCGTACCGTTCCGATTTCCAGGCGCGAGTGTAGCAGATTCCGTCATTGCGAGCGAAGCGAAGCAATCCAGACGCGCGCCGGCAGGCGCGCAAAAAAGCGCTGAGTCTGCCGCGACTGCCGTAGCTTAGTTGGCGCGCTGCGCGCGCAGCTGCGATAGCACGTGCGTGCGGCTTAGCATCGGCTCGCAATGACGATTTGGGCTAGCGCTGTCGCCGCAACGCCTGTTCCAGCGCGTCGAGCAAATCCGTCTCCTTCGGCGTCCTGGCCACGATCGGCCGGTCCGCGCCGGCATCGCGCAACGTCGCGGCGATCTGTCTCCGACAGGCAAATCTGCGGCAGCGCCAGCGCGGAGATTTCGACGCCGGCGCGGCGCGTGGCGGCTGATGAAGGCGAGCGCGCTGCGCCGCGAATAGTGCAGCACGGCTTCGATCGCGTCTGACGCGCGAAGGCCGTCGCGCACGGCATCGGTGAAGTCGTCCAGTCGCGCCATGCGATAGACCGGCAACCGCCACGATATCGATGCCGCGCAGGCCGAGCTCGCCGCCGAGATCGCGGCTGATGTCGGTGGCGGAGAGATAGAGCAGCGGCGCGACGCCGCGCTTCTCGGGCGCGTTCGCCACGATCAGATCGCGCAACGCTGCCGCATCACCTTCGGCCGTGCGAACGTCGCGAAATCCGGCCTCGCGCGCCGCCTGCGCCGTCCGTGCGCCGACCGCGAAGGCGGGCAGGCCTTGCAGGTGCGACAGGGGATGCGACGCAATGGCGCGCAGCGCATTCGTGCTGGTCAGGATCACGCCCGCGAAAATCGCGGCCGTCCTTGATCTGGAACGGCAGCGGCTGAAACACCAGCATCGGGGCCAGCATCGGCTCAAAGCCGCGCTTGCGGAGCGCCTCCGCCGTCGCCTCGTTGTCGGGCGCGGGCCGCGTGACCAGCACAGCCACGGCTCAGGCCCCCGCAAACCGCGTGAAGAATTTTTCGCCGGCGCGCTCGCGCACCTCGCGCGCGGCATCAGCGCCGAGCTGCGCGGCCTCGCTGCGCAATCCCTCGCGCGTCGACCTCGTAGGCCTCCTGCCCGTCCGGCGACACGATCAGGCCGCGAAAGCGGATGCGTTCGCCTTCGACGACGGCATGGGCCGCGATCGGCGTGCGGCACGAGCCGTCGAGCAGCGCAAGAAAGCCGCGTTCGGCGGCGACCGCGGCTTCCGTGTCCTTGTCGTCGATGGCCGCCACCAGCGCATTGACGCGCTCGTCGTCGCGCCGGGTCTCGATGGCGATGGCGCCCTGCCCGGCCGCCGGGAGGAACTCGTGCGGATCGAAAATCGCCGTCGCCTTGTCCTGCAGGCCGAGCCGCTTCAAGCCCGGCAAGCGCGAGGATGGTCGCATCGGCTTCGCCGCTTTCGAGCTTGCGCAGGCGCGTCTCGACATTGCCGCGGATGCTGACGAGCTTCAGGTCGGGCCGCAGCTTTGCGATCAAGGCCCGGCGGCGCGGCGACGACGAGCCGACGCTGGCGCCGGCGGGCAGCTCCGGCGAGGCTCTTCGCCTTGAAGCTGATGAACACGTCGCGCGGGTCCTCGCGCGGCAGCCATGACGACAGCCAAAGGCCGTCGGGCAGGAACGTCGGCACGTCCTTCGCCGAATGCACGGCGAGATCGATCTCGCCCGCCAGCAGCGCCAGCTCGATCTCCTTGGTGAAAAGCCCCTTGCCGCCGGCCTCGTAAAGCGGCCGGTCCTGGATCGCGTCGCCCGAGGTCTTGATCACCTGGATCGCAAAACGGTCCTCAGGCAGACCGTGTGCCGCGGCCAGCCGCCGGCGCACCTCATGCGCCTGCGCCAGCGCCAGCGGGCTGCCGCGCGTCCCGATGGTCGCGGCCAATCCTGCGGACACGGGCTCGCTGGACGATTGCACTTTTACACCTCGCATTGTACGCGAGACTATCCTGGCCTCGCGCTTCGCTTTAGACAGGCAAACGCCGGTTTTTCGGCGAAGGCAAGGGCGACTTCGGCGGAATTTTCTTCAAATGCTGGTGCTGGGCATCGAGACAACCTGCGATGAGACCGCCGCCGCCGTGATCGAGCGGTCCGACGGACGGTTCCGGCCGCATTCTGTCCAATGTCGTCCACTCGCAGATCAAGGACCACGCGCCGTATCGGCGGCGTGGTGCCGGAGATCGCCGCGCGCGCCCATGTCGACCTGCTCGACGGCATCGTCGAAACGGCGATGAAGCAGGCCGGGATCGGCTATGCGGCGCTCGGCGGCGTCGCGGCCGCGGCCGGCCCGGGCCTGATCGGCGGCGTCATCGTCGGGCTGACGACGGCGAAGGCGATCGCGCTGGTGCATGGCACGCCGCTTGTCGCGGTCAATCATCTCGAAGCGCATGCGCTGACGCCGCGCCTTGTCGCGCCGCTCGACTTTCCCTACTGCCTGTTCCTCGCCTCGGGCGGGCACACGCAGATCGTCGCCGTGCTCGGCGTCGGCAATTATGTGCGGCTCGGCACCACCGTCGACGACGCGATCGGCGAGGCGTTCGACAAGGTCGCAAAGCTGCTCGGCCTGCCCTACCCGGGCGGACCGCAGGTGGAACGCGCGGCGGCAAACGGCGACGCGGCGCGCTTTGCCTTTCCCCGGCCGATGCTCGGACGCGAGCGAACCGAACTTCTCGCTGTCGGGATTGAAGACCGCCGTGCGGCAGGAAGCCGAACGCAATCGTCCTCTCAGCGAGCAGGTCGTGAACGATCTTTGCGCCAGCTTCCAGGCCGCGGTGCTGGACTCGACGGCCGACCGGCTGCGCACGGGACTGTCATTGTTCCGCGACCGGTTCGGCGCGCCGACGGCGCTGGTCGCAGCCGGCGGCGTTGCCGCCAATCGCGCGATCCGCGCCGGGCTCGAGCAGGTCGCAGCCCATGCTGCGACCGGCTTGATGCTGCCGCCGCCGGAACTCTGCACCGACAACGGCGCGATGATCGCCTGGGCCGGCGCGGAGCGGCTCGCGCTCGGATTGAGCGATGCGGCCGACGTCAGCCCGCGGCCGCGCTGGCCGCTCGACCAAATGAGCGCGCCGGTTTATGGCGGCGGCCGTCTCGGTGCGAAAGCCTGATGAGCAAGACATATACAGTGTCGGTGATCGGCGCGGGCGCCTGGGGAACGGCGCTCGCCAACGCGATTGCGACTCCCGATCGGCCGGTCATCCTCTACGCACGCGATGCGGCTGCGGCCGAGCGCATTGCGGCGACGCGCATCAATCCAAAACTTCCCGGCATCCGGGTCGACGACAATGTCGTGCTCACGCCCAGTATCGCCCGCGCGGCGGAGGCGGACGCCATCCTGATGGCCGCGCCGACCCAGGAGCTGCGCGCGGCGGCCACGGCGCTTGCGCCGCATGTTGCCGAGCGCGCGCCGGTTATCGCCTGCGCAAAGGGCATCGAGCGCGGCACGCAGAAATTCGTGACCGAGATCATCGCCGAGGTGTTGCCGCGCGCGATGCCGGCGATCCTGTCGGGACCGGGCTTTGCGCAGGACATCGCCCGCGGCCTGCCGACGGCGGTGACGATCGCAGCCTATGACGGGCCGCTGGCAGGCCAGCTGGCGCATCGCGCTCGGCACGCCGACGTTTCGCCCCTATCACACCACCGACGTGCGCGGCGTCGAGATCGGCGGCGCCGCCAAGAACGTGCTGGCGATCGCCGCCGGCATCGTCATCGGCCGAAAGCTCGGCGCATCGGCGCAGGCGGCGCTGACCACGCGCGGCTTTGCCGAGCTGACGCGCTTCGGCGAAGCGTTTGGCGCGCGACCGGAGACGCTGACGGGACTTTCGGGGCTCGGCGATCTCATCCTCTCCTGCTCGTCGCTCGCAATCGCGCAACCTGTCGTTCGGCATCGCTCTCGGCGAGGGCAAGTCCGCGGATGTGGCCGGCGGCGGCAAGCTGGTGGAAGGCATCTTCACCGCGCAGGTCCTGCTCGATATGGCGAAGCAAAAGACCATCGACATGCCGATCACCGAAGCGGTGGCCGCCGTGCTCGGCGGCCAGTTGAGCGTGAAGGACGCGATCGATATGTTGCTGACGCGGCCGTTCAAGGCGGAGACATGACATGGCGTACTGGTTGGTGAAGTCGGAGCCTGATTCATGGTCGTGGGACCAGCAGGTCAAGGCTGGCGCGAAGGGAACGCCCTGGACCGGCGTCCGCAATCACACCGCCAAGGCCAACCTGATCAAGATGGAGAAGGGCGATCGCGCCTTTTTCTATCATTCCAACGTCGGCAAGGAGATCGTCGGCATCGTCGAGGTGGCGAAGGAGCACTATCCCGATCCGACCGACAAGACCGAGACTTTCGTGGTGGTGGATTTCAAGGCGGTCGAGCCGCTGAAGACACCGGTGACGCTGGCGCAGATCAAGATCGACAAGAAGCTGTCGGAGATGGCGCTGATCAAATACTCGCGGCTGTCGGTGCAGCCGGTGACGGCCGACGAGTGGAAGTACATCTGCAAGCTCGGCGGGGTTTAACTTGCTCGTCATTGCGAGCGAAGCGAAGCGAATCCAGCGCGTCGCGAAGCGTGCAAGCCCGAAAGTCGCGGCCATCTGCATCATGCCTTCGAGACTGGCCTGCTTCGTCGCTGCGCGCTCCTCAGCAATGAGGCAGAGTTGTGATTGGCACTGGTGTCGACCCAAATCCCCGACCCGCAAACCTTCATCCGCGCCAACACGCGCGTGCGGCCGGTGCCGCTCGTGACCGAGATCTCGCTCTATCTCGCCGATGAAGCGGTGCCGCTCTGGCAGAAGACCGAGGAGCAGCTCAACGAGGAAGGCTTGCCGCCGCCATTCTGGGCGTTTGCCTGGGCGGGCGGGCAGGCGCTGGCGCGCTATGTGCTCGATCATGCCGACTGTGTGCGCGGCAAGCGGGTGCTGGACCTTGCGTCGGGCTCGGGCCTCGTCGCCATCGCCGCGATGCAAGGCCGGCGCGCGTGAAGTCACCGCGGCCGACATCGACAGCCTTCGCGCTCGCGGCGGTGAAGCTGAACGCGGAGACGAACGAGGTTGCGTTGACGTGTCTGGGCGACGACCTGCTGAGCCTTCGCTCGTTCGAGCAATGGGATGTCGTGCTCGCCGGCGACATATTCTATGAGCGCGAGACGGCGGAGCGCGCGCTTGTCTTCGTGTCGCGGCAGGCCGCTCGCGGCGCAACCGTCCTGATCGGCGATCCCGGCCGCAGCTACCTGCCGAAGGAGCAGTTGACGAAGCTCGCCGAATACAGCGTGCCGGTGACGCGCGAACTGGAAGACAACGAGATCAAGCGCACGGCGGTGTGGACGTTGGCGGTGTGAGCCTCGGCGCAGTGCGGCAAGCTCCGACGTCATCCGCGCGAAAGCGGGGACCCATACGCCGTGCCGATAGCGTTGGACGGAGCTCGTAGCCTCGTAACGTCAACTCATCTCGTCCGCAAGCGGGGCAGAGGCGAGCGCGCCGTGCCCGACGTTGCGCGGATGACGACGCTGGTGACTTGGGTCGGCGAACACGGTTTAATCACTGCGCTCGAGAAACGGCGGGAGAGCACGAGATGGCCATGCTTCCAAACGCAATGAACTTCTTCATCATGCTCGGCGCCACCGTCTGCGCCTGGCTGTTCGGCGCGATGTATTACGGCAGCCTCGGCAAGTCGTGGGTCGAGGCGCAGGGCTCGACCATGGAGGAGTTCAAGGCAAGGCAAGCGGCCAAGGTCGGCAAGCTGTCCGCGCAGGCGCCCTTCATCCTGGCCTTCGTCGCCCAGTTGATCATGGCCTACGTGCTCTACGGCCTGATGAAGCATGTGGCGCATACGGGGCCTCTGACCGTGCGCAACGGGCTCATCTCCGGCGGCTTCATCTGGTTCGCCTTCATCCTCCTGCCGATTGCCGTGAACTACGCATTCAGCGGGCGAAAAGTCATGCTGACCGTCATCGACGCCGGCCACTGGCTCGGCGTGATGCTGATTCTCGGGGCGATCCTCGGCGCGTTCGCGAGTTGAGGGTCCGTACCCCCGCGATCCGTCAGGACCGGGCATGACAAAAGTCAAATCACTGCCACGACAAAAGTCGTGCGCCGCCCTGCTTGTCGGGCGAAGGCCCGGCATCGCATAATGGCTCAAAGCCCTGAAGGTATTGCCGGGTTGTCCCGGCTCGCGTCGCGTGGAGGAAATACAATGTCCGAGAAGATCTATGACGTGCCGGCAGACTGGTCGAAACGCGCCTATGTCGACGCCGCAAAGTACAAGGACATGTACGCGCGCTCGACCAAGGACCCGAACGGCTTTTGGGGCGAGCAGGCCAAGCGCGTCGACTGGATCAAGCCGTTCACCAAGGTCGAGAACGTCTCCTTCGCGCCGGGCAACATCTCCATCAAGTGGTTCGAGGACGGCGTGCTGAACGTCGCCTACAACTGCGTCGACCGGCATCTCGCCAAGCGCGCCGACCAGACGGCGATCATCTGGGAAGGCGACGACCCGAAGGACGACAAGAAGATCACCTACAAGGAACTGCACGCGGAAGTCTGCAAGTTCGCCAACGTGCTGAAGTCGCGCGGCGTCAAGAAGGGCGATCGCGTCACGATCTATATGCCGATGATCCCGGAAGCCGCCTACGCGATGCTGGCCTGCGCGCGCATCGGCGCCATCCACTCGGTGGTGTTCGGCGGCTTCTCGCCGGATTCGCTCGCCGGCCGCATCGAGGACTGCAAGTCGACTGTCGTCGTCACCGCCGACGAAGGCCTGCGCGGCGGCAAGGCCGTGCCGCTGAAGGCCAACACGGATGCGGCGGCCGACAAGGCCGGCGGCGTGACGTCGGTGATCGTGGTCAGGCGCACCGGCGCGAAGGTCGCCGATGCAGGCCGGCCGCGACATCTATTATGACGAGGCGGCAAAGACCGTGCCGGCCGACTGCCCCTGCGAGCCGATGAATGCGGAAGATCCGCTGTTCATCCTCTATACGTCAGGCTCCACCGGCAAGCCGAAGGGCGTGCTGCACACCACCGGCGGCTATCTCGTCTACACGTCGATGACGCATCAATATGTGTTCGACTACCACGACGGCGACATCTACTGGTGCACCGCCGACGTCGGCTGGGTCACCGGCCACAGCTACATCGTGTACGGCCCGCTTGTCGAACGGCGCGACCACGCTGATGTTCGAGGGCGTGCCGAACTATCCGGACAATTCGCGGTTCTGGAACGTCATCGACAAGCACAAGGTCAACATCTTCTACACCGCGCCGACCGCGATCCGCGCGCTGATGCAGTCCGGCGACGGCCCGGTGAAGAAGACCTCGCGCGCGAGCCTGCGGCTGCTGGGCTCGGTCGGCGAGCCGATCAATCCGGAAGCGTGGGAGTGGTATCACCGCGTGATCGGCGACGACCGCTGCCCGATCGTCGACACCTGGTGGCAGACCGAGACCGGCGGCATTCTCATCACGCCGCTGGCCGGTGCGACGAAGCTGAAGCCGGGCTCGGCGACGAATCCGTTCTTCGGCGTGGTGCCCGAGATCGTCGATGCGGATGGCAAGGTGCTGGAGGGCGCCTGCACCGGCAACCTGTGCATCGCGCGCTCATGGCCGGGACAGATGCGCACGGTCTATGGCGATCACGATCGTTTCGAGCAGACCTATTTCTCCACCTACAAGGGCAAATATTTCACCGGCGACGGCTGCCGCCGCGACGAGGACGGCTATTACTGGATCACCGGCCGCGTCGACGACGTGATCAACGTCTCCGGCCATCGCATGGGCACGGCCGAAGTCGAAAGCTCGCTGGTCGCGCATGAGAAAGTGTCGGAGGCGGCCGTGGTCGGCTATCCGCACGACATCAAGGGCCAGGGCATCTACGCCTATGTGACGCTGATGGTCGGCGTGCAGCCGACCGAGGAGCTGCGCAAGGAGCTGGTCGCCTGGGTGCGCAAGGACATCGGCCCGATCGCCTCGCCCGACCTGATCCAGTTCTCGCCCGGCCTGCCGAAGACGCGCTCGGGCAAGATCATGCGCCGCATCCTGCGCAAGATCGCCGAGGACGACTACGGCGCGCTCGGCGACACCTCGACGCTGGCCGATCCGGCCGTGGTCGACGACCTGGTGAAGAACCGCCAGAACCGCAAGGGGGCGTGAGAGGCGCGTCCACTCTTCACCTCTGCGCATGCGCAGCGGAGCGATCGCAGCGCTTCAGCGCGCGCCGGCGAGGCGCGCATGGAAATGCGCTCGACCAGCGGCGACGCCGCGCTTGTTGTTTGGCGCGCTTCGCGCGCGCGCTGGATTGCTTCGTCGCTTCGCTCCTCGCAATGACGGAGCTATTTCCCCTTCGTTTACCTTAGTCTTCGGTTTGCGCGCGCGGCGACGCTGCATGCGGCGGGCGTGAACCAATTGGTGAGCGCGGTGATTTATCGATTTACGAAGCCGAAAGCATAACGTTCGGCGCGTTGGTTGCGTTGCGTTGGAGTACCGACATGCTTGCACGCGGTCTGTTGGCTGCCTGTGTCGCTGTTGCGGGTGTCGCTCTTGGCCAGGCGCCCGCCCTCGCCGCGCCCGAAATGGTGGCGTTCACCGCCGGCTACCAGCCCGGAACGATCGTCGTGAACACCAGCGAGCGCCGCCTTTACCTCGTGCTCGGCGGCGGCGCCGCGGTCCGCTACAAGGTCGGCGTCGGCAAGGCCGGCAAGCAGTGGGCCGGGGTCTCGCAAGTCGACGGAAAATTTCTTTATCCAGCCTGGGCTCCGCCGGCGGATATGGCGCGCGAGCGACGCATGTCCACCGCCGTCATTCCCGGCGGCTCGCCGCGCAACCCGATGGGCGTCGCGGCGCTGACGCTGGCCGGCGGCCAATACGCGATCCACGGCACCAACGCGCCGAACTCGGTCGGCGGCTTCGTCTCCTCCGGCTGCATCCGCATGTACAACCACGACATCACCGATCTTTACCAGCGCGTGCCGGTCGGCACGCCGGTGGTCGTGGTGGCGCGCTGAGCTTAAGAAACGGACGCTACGAGCACCAGCTCTGGCGCCGGCCGCCGAGATACGCGCGCGCGTGGCCGGCGGCGATCAACGCTGACGAAACATTCGGCGTCTTCGCTGTGGCCACATCGGCGACGACGCGGCCGTACTTGTCCGGACCGACGTTGTAGATCGCCACGCCTCCTTCCGCGAGAATGGCGCGGAGCGCCCTGGTCGACGCCTCCGCTTTCCTCAACTCTGCTTCGCAAGAGGCATGGCGCTCCGGCGCATCGATGCCGCGCAGCCGCACCCGCGTGTTCGGTTCGAACCCGGGCCACAGCGCGACGCGCGCATCGAACGTGTCGCCGTCCACCGTGTACAGCACGGCCACCGCATGGCGGGTGTTGGGATTGCCGGCGCGCCGCCAGATCATCTCGCTGTCGCGCTCGCGCTGCAGCTGCTCCGCGGTTTTCCCACGCAACCCCAGGCGCGAATTCCAGTCGCCCAGCGGGATCAACGACCCGGCCGCCGCGCCGAGCACGAACACCCAGGGCAGCACCGACACGAGACGGCTGCGCCCGTTGCGGCCGACGTGCGGCGTATTTATTCCGCGATATAGGAACATAAGTCTGTGTAATGCCGAATTCGGCCGTCGCGCAAGAACAATATGCGAACATCGGACAGAAAAAAGAGGATCCAGGGTCTCTTGGCCCTCGGTCGCCCGAATCGCTCGTCCGAGCGAAGCATCTCTAGAAATCCGAGGCGATACCCTTGCGCTCCCAGTCGCCGTAGCGCGTGGGCTCCGGCCCCTTCGGTCCTTGCAGTTCACGCGGCTTGTCTGCGGTCGCGGTCTTTGCAGCCTGCGCGCGTCTTTCGGCCGCCTCTGCCAGCGCACGTTGCGCCGCCGGCGTCAGGGGCTTGCGCGGTGCTGCGTCCTTGGGCGCCTCTCTCGTTCCGGCCTGCTCGCGCTCGGCATCATTCATCGCGATCACCTTGTCGACCGTTACGCAACATACCGCCATTCAACACGCTGCGCACCGAACACTCTTTTGTGTTCCGCATGTCCTGTGTTCCGGCATACGTCCTGCACGCTTCAACAGCGCGTCATGAGGATTCTTATATTTGGCTTATTCGCCCGATATCAATCCTCCCAGTGTGGTGGTTCAGAAGTTCGCCCTGCGTAGCTTGTGAGTCCGGGAGCGAACTTCTGAACCAAACCACACTGGAATAGTAAGAATGCTAGTGTCCTTTCGAATCCGAAGTTCGCTCCGGAGTTGCCGCGAAGTAGGGCGAACTTCGATTCGGGACACCAGCCGCGTATCCGTCCTCTGAAATTCGAAGCACTTTTATGCCGCCATCCTCGTTCGTCTCGCCGACCGAAGCGCCGGGGTTTGCCGCGCGCCGCATCGCTGCGGACATCATCGACAACGTTCTGGTGCGCCGGCGCGCGCTGGACGACCAGCTCGATGGCGCGGCCGCGCATCCTGCGGTGAAAACCTTGAGCGATCGCGACCGCGCGCTGATGCGCCGGCTGGTCGCGACGGTGCTGCGCCGCCTCGGCACGTTGCGCTTCGTGCTGTCGCGCCTGCTCGATCGCGGAGTTCCAGCCGATTCGCAGCGCACGGAAACCGCGCTGCTGCTCGGCGCTGCGCAGATTCTCTGGATGGACGTGCCCGATCACGCCGCCGTCGATCTGTCCGTGCGTCTCGCGCAGGCCGACCGGCGCGCGGCGCGGTATGTGGGCCTGGTCAACGCCGTGCTGCGGCGTTGCGCGCGCGAGGGCCAGGCGCTCGGCGAGGAAGCGGCAAAGCAGGCGGCCGATGTTCCGCCATGGCTGTTCAATCGCTGGATCGCGCATTACGGCGAGACGTCGGCGCACGAGATCGCCGCCGCAATCCGTCACGACCCTTCGCTCGACATCACCGTGAAATCGGACGCGGCGAGCTGGGCGGAGCGGCTGCATGGCGAGGTGCTGCCGACGGGCAGCATCCGCACGCCGCTGCATGGCGCGGTGAGGATGCTGCCGGGATTCGACGAGGGCAAGTGGTGGGTGCAGGACGCAGCCGCGGCGCTGCCCGTGAACCTGTTCGGCGACCTGCGCGGCAAGTCGGTCGCCGACTTGTGCGCGGCGCCCGGCGGCAAGACGGCGCAGCTTGCGCATTCGGGCGCCGCCGTCACGGCGGTCGATCGCTCGCCTGCCCGGGTCAAACGCCTGCAGGAGAATCTCGTGCGGCTCAGCTTGTCCGCCGAGATCGTCGTCGCCGATGCCGCCGACTTCAGTCACGAACCGTTCGACGCGGTGCTGGTCGATGCGCCGTGCACCGCCACCGGCACCATCCGCCGCCATCCCGACATCGCCTGGCTGAAGCAGGAGCAGGACATCAGCGCCGTGACCGGTTTGCAGGATCGCATGCTGCAGCGGGCTGCCGGGCTGCTCAAGCCGCAGGGAACTCTCGTCTACTGCACATGTTCGCTCGAGCCGGAGGAAGGCGAGCTTGCGGTGGAGCGCCTCCTGGCCCGCGAATCAGCGCTCCGCCGGGCGCCGGTTGCCCCGGCGGAGGTCGCCGGACGGGGTGAATTGATTACCGCTGCGGGCGACCTGCGTACGCTGCCGAGCCATTTTCCGCACGCTGACCCGCGAATGGCGGGACTGGACGGGTTTTTTGCCGCCCGTCTGATAAAGGTCTGACGATATTAATATATTTACCTTTGGCCGTTTGGCCGAAACGCCTCTCTTGGTTATAAGGGGGCCAGGGCCACCGCTTCGGGGAAGCGGGGTCTGCTCACAAAGTACCGATTAACTTCAATGCATCCCGTTTATACGGGCTGCATGCTCAAGGCCAAATTGCGCTGAAACATGCGCGGGGGAAGTATCGCAAAGCCGATGGCGCGCCGATCAGTCGCCTATCACCGACGTGTTTCGGGTCTGGTCGCTACCCGTTTCGCCAGGAACGTGCTGGCGCGGGCGAGCTGGAACTCGTTCGCGTTGTGGCGCGTCTGGCCCGGCCGCACCGATCAGCTTCTGATCTCGCCGCAGGAGCTGCGCACCGCCGACGCCACGCGCGCCGCCGAGATCTATGCGGGCCGTTTCGTCTTCGCCGGCAAGATCGTCACCTGCCATGGCCGCTCGGTGTTCTCGCTCGATCCGCCGTCGGAAGACTGGGAGGTCGCACTGCTGGGCTTTGGCTGGCTGCGGCATCTGCGCGCCGCCGACTCGGCCATCACCCGCGCCAATGCGCGCTCGCTCGTCGACGAATGGCTGTCGTCGCAACATCAGGCGTCGCGGACCGCCTGGCGCGCCGACGTGCTCGCGCGGCGCGTGATCTCGTTCCTGTCGCAGGCGCCGCTGCTGCTGAGCGACACCGACGGCCGCTTCTATCGCCGCTACCTGCGCAGCCTCGCGCGCGAGATCCGCTATCTGCGCCACACCATGCTGAACATTTCCGACGGCGTGCCGCGGCTGTTGGTGCTGATCGCGCTTTGCTACGCTTCGCTTTGCCTCAACAATCACGGCCGCCATATCCGCACCATCACCCGCCGCCTGTCGGACGAGCTGCAGCGGCAGATCCTGCCCGACGGCGGGCATATCTCGCGCAACCCCCATGCGCTGATCGAGCTGCTGCTCGACCTGTTGCCGCTGCGGCAGACATTTGCGGCGCGCAACATCCCGCCGCCGCCGATGCTCCTGAACGCGATCGACCGGATGATGCCGATGCTGCGCTTCTTCCGGCACGGCGACGGCAACTTCGCGCTGTTCAACGGCATGAGCACGACGCCGAACGACCTGATCGCGACGCTGCTTGCCTATGACGACACGCACGGCACGCCGATGGCAAGCATGCCGCATTCCGGATTTCAGCGGCTCGACGCCACTTCGACCGCGGTCATCGTCGATACCGGCGCGTCCCCGCCGCCGAACGTCAGCCAGGACGCGCATGCCGGCTGCCTCGCCTTCGAGATGTCGTCCGGCACGAGCCGCATCGTCATCAACTGCGGCATGCCGGCGACCGGCCGCGACAACTGGCGCGCGTTCGCGCGTGAGACGGCCGCGCATTCCGGGCTGACCTTCGCGGAGACATCGTCGTGCGAGTTCGTGGCGCTGTCGGCGATGAAGCGGATCCTGCAAGGCGCGCTGATCGTCTCCGGTCCCGTCAACGTCGAGGTTTATCGCGAGGCCCTGCCGCACGGCATGGTGCTCACCGCGTCCCATGACGGCTACCTGCAGCGCTTCGGCATCGTCCATCGCCGCGCGCTCATGCTGTCGAACGACGGCAACCGCGTCGCCGGCGAGGACATCATCGAGTTCGCACAAGGCTCCCAGTCACGCCTCGGCGACGGCGACTACGCCATCCGCTTCCATCTGCACCCTTCCGTGAAGGCGAGCCGCTTGAGCGACGCGCGCGGCGTGATGCTGGTGCTGCCCAACCGCGACGTGTGGACGTTCGAGGCCCGCGACGACAAGGTCGACCTCGAGGACAGCGTGTTCCTGGCCGGCCCCGACGGACCGCGGCGGACCGCGCAGATCGTGATCCGCCAGAACGCGCGCCAGGCGCAAAGCGTGCAGTGGAGTTTTGCGCGCTCGAGCGGCGGGGCCGACCACCGCCCGCCGCACCGCCACCGCCCAGAAGGAGCCGGAACTGCCGCTGTAGGGCCGAGCCACCGCGTTACCTCTCCCGCCAGGCTGCCTCGATCGCAGGTCGAGGGACGAAGTCACAGTTCTGTGGCCAAGCCGTCGGACCGCAAAACCGCCGGTTCCTTACCCGAAAAATTCATGCTACCCGGCGGCGGCCTTTCCGGCCAGGACATCATCTCGCCATGACAGACCAGTTGCGCCGCGTGACGCGGGCCTTGCTTTCCGTTTCCGACAAATCCGGGCTGATCGAGTTCGCCCGCGCGCTCGCCGGCCACGGCATCGAGCTGGTTTCGACCGGCGGCACAGCCAAGGCGATTGCCGATGCGGGGTTGAAGGTGCGCGACGTCTCCGAGCTGACCGGCTTTCCGGAGATGATGGATGGCCGCGTCAAGACGCTGCATCCGAAGGTGCATGGCGGTTTGCTGGCGATCCGCGGCAACGCCGAGCACGACAAGGCGGCGAACGCGCACGGCATCGCGCCGATCGACCTCCTGGTGGTCAATCTCTATCCGTTCGAGGCGACCGTCGAGAAGGGCGCAAGCGAAGAGGATTGCATCGAGAACATCGACATCGGCGGCCCGGCGATGATCCGCGCGGCCGCAAAGAACCACAACGATGTCGCCGTGGTCGTCGAGCCGGACGACTATGCGGCACTGCTTGCCGAGCTTGCCGCCCACAACGCCAGCACGACGCTGAACCTGCGCCGCAAGCTTGCCGCAAAAGCCTATGCACGGACCGCAGCCTATGACGCTGCGATCTCGAACTGGTTCGCCGATCAATTGAAGACCGAGGCGCCGGACTTCCGCGCCTTCGGCGGCAAGCTTGCGGAAGCCTTGCGTTATGGCGAGAACCCGCACCAGACTGCTGCCTTCTATCGCACGCCGCAGAAGCGCCCCGGCGTCGCCACGGCGCGGCAGGTGCAGGGCAAGCAGCTCTCCTACAACAACATCAACGACACCGATGCGGCCTATGAGTGCATCGGCGAGTTCGACGCGGCGCGCACCGCCGCCTGCGTCATCGTCAAGCACGCCAATCCGTGCGGCGTCGCGGAAGCCGACGACCTCGTCACCGCCTATCGCAAGGCGCTGGCCTGCGATCCGACCTCGGCGTTCGGCGGCATCATCGCCATGAACCGGCCGCTCGACGCCGCCACCGCGCGCGCCATCACCGAGATCTTCACGGAAGTCATCATCGCGCCCGATGCGAGCGAGGAAGCGATCTCGATCATCGGCGCGAAGAAGAATCTCCGGCTGCTGCTCGCCGGCGGACTGCCCGATCCGCGCGCGCCCGGCCTCACCTTCAAGACCGTCGCCGGCGGCATGCTGGTGCAGACGCGCGACAACGCCGTCGTCGACGAGATGAACCTGAAGACGGTGACGACGCGCGCACCGAGCCGCAACGAGCTGCGCGACCTGAAGTTCGCCTTCCGCGTCGCCAAGCACGTGAAGTCCAACACCATCGTCTATGCGAAGGAGCTTGCGACCGTCGGCATCGGCGCGGGCCAGATGAGCCGCGTCGATGCCGCGCGCATCGCCGCCGACAAGGCCGAGGACGTGGCGCGCACGGCAAGGCTGCTGGCGCCGATGACGACCGGCTCGGTGGTCGCCTCCGACGCGTTCTTTCCGTTCGCCGACGGACTGCTCGCCGCGATCGAGGCCGGCGCGACTGCGGTGATCCAGCCCGGCGGCTCGATGCGCGACGACGAGGTGATCAAGGCGGCCAACGCGCACAACATCGCCATGGTGCTCACCGGCGTCCGCCATTTCAGGCATTGAGCAATGCCTTTCTCCTCATCCTGAGGAGCCTGCGTTCGAAGACAGCGCGTCTCGAAGGATGAAGGCCCGTGCATCCGACCCGGCGAAGCGTCCGGGCCTCGTGGTTCGAGACGCGTCGCTATGCGACGCTCCTCACCATGAGGGTTCGGAGGTCGCCCGGCAATGACGCAGCGGCTAATCCCGCACGCGCGACAGCAGCGCCAGGCCGACCACAAAGAACCCGATCAGCACCACCATGCCCGCCTTCTGATTCATGGTCGCGGCCGTGATGGTGGCGACCAGCAGCGGGCCGATGAACGAGGTGACCTTTCCGGTCAACGCGAACAGGCCGAAATGCTGGGTGATGCGGTCGGCAGGCGCGAGACGGATCAGGAGCGTGCGCGAGGCGGCCTGCAACGGTCCGGCGGCAAAGCCCATGAACGCGCCGAGCAGCAGATAGGCGCGCTCGGCCGGAGCGCCGAACAGCGGACCTCCCGCCACCGGCGGCGCCACCTTCACGAACAGGATCTGGTCGCGGTCGATCAGGAGAATGGCGATCAACGCGAGCAGCAGCAGGATCAGGCTTGCGAGGATCACGCGCTTCGGTCCGATCCGGTCGTCGAGCTTGCCGCCGAGCCAGGCGCCGAGCGTTCCGGCAATCGCAAGCATCAATCCGAACGTGCCGATCTGAATCGTATTCCAGCCGAACGTGCTCGCGGCATAGATGCCGCCGAACGCAAACAGCGACACCAGGCCGTCCATGTAGATCATGTTGGCGATCAGGAAGGTGAGCAGCAGCTTGTCCTGCGGCAGCGTCGCGAGCGACTGCCGCAACTCGATGAGCCCCGCGCGCACGGCGGCCAGCGCCGGCCGCTTGGCCGCCTGATCCGGCGTGAACAGAAACATCGGCAGCACGAACACGACAAACCAGAGCGCCGTCAGCGGTCCGGCGATGCGCGTGCCTTCATGGGTCGCGGGATCGAGGCCGAACAGCGGCGCAAGCCCGAACAGGGTGCGGCCGGTCTTTGGATCGGCGGCGAGGAAGCCGAGCACCACGATCAGGCTCATGATGCCGCCGATGTAGCCGACCGCCCAGCCGGTGCCCGACAGGCGGCCCATCCGCTCCGGCGGCACCAGCGTCGGCATCATCGCGTTGTTGAACACGGTGGCGAATTCCACGCCGATCGTCGCGACGGTGTAGGCGATCAGCAGCGGCAGAATAATGCTCGGATCGCCCGGCTTGCCGAACCAAAGCAGCATGGTGCCGATGACAAGCAGAAGGCCGAAGCCGGCGATCCAGGGCTTGCGCCGGCCGGCCGCATCGGCAACCGCGCCGAACACCGGCGACAGCAGCGCGATCACGAGGCCGCCGGCTGCGGCCGCGTAACCCCACATCGCCTGTCCCGACACGGGGTCCGCGGCGACATAGGTCGCGAAATACGGCGCGAACACAAAGGTCGTGATCAGCGTGAAATAGGGTTGCGCGGCCCAGTCGAAGAACAGCCAGCTGACGACCGCCGAACGCGGCGGATATCCCGATCGAGCGCCGGCGCCGACGGCATCGTCTGCGCTCGTTGTCGCGGTCATTTCAGGCCCCCGCATGATTCGCCCAACATCGCCAAAGCATAGCGCATCGTGGCATGCACTAGCACGAGGGTGCGTCTGCGTGCCCTCAGCCTGCCGTCAAACTCATCACTTTCAGTTGCGTTCGCACGGCATTCCCAACCGCAATCTGTCAAATCCGGTGTAGCATCGGCGCAGCTTTCGGAGACACCCGTGATGAAAAAACGACTGTCGCAAGGCGGCACATTGACCGCAGTGATGCTGCTTTTTTGTGGCCTGACCACGATCGCCTTCGCGCAGGAAGGCCGCAGGGCGGCCTACACACCTGCGCCGACCGAGCAACTCCGCCCCGTGCTCGCCACCAACGGCATGGTGGTCGCGCAGGAGCGGCGCAGCGCAGAAATCGGCCGCGACATTCTCGCGCGCGGCGGCAATGCGGTGGACGCGGCTGTCGCCACCGGCTTTGCGATGGCTGTCACCTACCCGCGCGCCGGCAACATCGGCGGCGGCGGCTTCATGGTGATCCATAGCGCCGAACGCAACGAAGCGATCACCATCGACTACCGCGAGACCGCGCCGGCCGCGGCGACGCGCGACATGTTTCTGGGCGCGGACGGCAAGCCGGACCCGGCGAAATCGCGCAGTTCCGTGCTCGGCACCGGCGTGCCGGGGACCGTGGCCGGACTCGCGCTCGCGCACGAGAAATACGGCTCCGGCAAGTTTTCGCTTGCCGAGCTGATCGCGCCGGCCATCAAGCTTGCGCGCGAAGGTATTCCGGTCGAAGACGACACGGCGGATTCGCTGCCGAGCGCACGCAAAGATGTTCGCGCGCTGGCCGGCTTCGGCAAAGATCTTCCTGAAGAGCGACGGCGCCTCGCTCGGCGCGGACGACGCGCTGGTGCAGGCCGATCTCGCCGCAACGCTGGAGGCGATCGCTGCGAAGGGGCCCGCCGGATTTTACGAAGGCGCGACGGCGCAGAAGCTGGTCGACGCGATCCGCGCCGACGGCGGCATCATGACGCTGGATGACCTGAAGGATTACCGCCCGGTGATCCGTACGCCGGTGCGCGGCACCTATCGCGGCTACGACATCGTCTCGATGCCGCTGCCGTCGTCCGGCGGCGTGGTGCTGGTCGAGATGCTGAACATTCTCGAAGGCTATCAAGCTGAAGGAGATGGGCCCGCGACTCCGCCGACACGCTGCATGTGATGATCGAGGCGATGAAGCGCGCCTATGCGGATCGCGCACGCCATCTCGGCGATCCCGCGATGGCCGACATGCCGATGCAACGGCTGCTATCGAAGGAGTATGCGACGCGGTTGCGCGGCAGCATCGACATGCAGCGAGCGACCAGCCTGCCGGACATCGCCGACCTCTCGCCGCCGAAGCGCGAGGGCCAGAACACGACGCACTATTCCGTCGTCGATCGCTTCGGCAATGCGGTCAGCAACACCTACACGCTGAACTTCTCCTACGGGCTCGGCATGGTCGCCGAGGGCACCGGGGTGATCCTGAACAACGAGCTCGACGACTTCACCGCGGCGGTCGGCGCATCCAACGCCTATGGCCTGGTCGGGTTCGAGGCCAACCTTCCCGGCCCCGGCAAGCGGCCGCTGTCGTCGATGTCGCCGACCATCGTGCTGAAGGACGGCAAGCCGGTCCTCGTCACCGGCACGCCGGGCGGCAGCCGCATCATCACCGGCGTGCTGCAGGTGATCCTCAACACCATCGACCACGGCATGAACGCCGCGGCTGCCGTCGCCGCCCCTCGCCTGCACAATCAATGGCTGCCGGATGAAGTACGCGTCGAGAACGGCTTTCCCGCCGCATGCGCTCGACGAGCTTGCGCGGACGCGGCCACAACGTGCTGACGCCGCTTGCCACAGACTCCGCGAACACGATCGCCATCACCGCCGGAAGGCTTTGCCGGCGCGCCGGATCCGCGGACGCGCGGGGCGTTTGCGGCGGGGTATTAGAGCTGGAGCGCGGGCGCGCCTCAACTTCCGCGTCGTCGACCTCCCGCGCATGCGGGGACCCATAGTCCCTGAGGCCATTGGTTGGAGGTTGCGCTCATGGCCTTAAGGCCATTGGCGTTCGTCGCATCATTGAGTTGGAGCGTATGGGTCCCCGCCCATAGGCGAGCGAAGCGACGCCGTTCTTCGAACGGCTATGGCGGGGACCGACGGCTTGAGTGTGCCGCCGCTACCTCCCCACCGCATACGGCCCGCCGCGCACCAGCGCGCGGTGATAGGCGGGGCGGGCGTGGATCTTCTCGAGGAACGCCATGCATTTCGGGCGGCCGTCGTCGAGACCGCCGCGCGCGGCGGCAGCCTCCAGCGGAAAACTCATCTGCACGTCGGCGGCGGTGAACTCGTTGCCGGCGAACCATTCGTACTTGGAAAGCTCCTGCTCCCAGTAATCCATGTGCTGCTTCAGACGCGGATCGACGAGGTTTGCGAGCAGCTGCCTCGACACCACCTTCATCACCGGCCGCATCAGCGGCGGCGAGCGGCGCGGCAGCATCGAGAAGATCAGCTTCTGCAGCAGCGGCGTCATCGCCGAGCCTTCGGCATAGTGCAGCCAATAGGTGTAGCGCAGCCGTTCGGCGGTCTTCGGCGGCGGGATCAGCCGGCCGTTGCCGTAAGTCTCGACGATGTATTCGATGATCGCGCCGGATTCGGCGATGGTGTGGCCGCCATCGGTGATCACCGGCGACTTGCCGAGCGAATGCACGGCAAGCAATTCCTTCGGCGCCAGCATGTCCGGTCCGCGCTGGTAGTGTTTTATCTCGTACGGCACACCCAGCTCCTCGAGCAGCCAGAGCACGCGCTGCGAGCGCGAGTTGTTGAGGTGGTGCACCGTGAGCATGTTGCTTACCGTGGCGGGCTGATCGCCGCCAAGGCGCCAGCCGGTCGCCTCGGCCATGCTCTTGAAGAAATCCAGCTCGTAGGCGGCTTCCGGATTGTTGCGCACGCGCTGGTCGAGCACGTGTGCGTCGTCGCCGACCAGAATGCGCCAGCGCTCCGCCTTGACGCCGTCGAGGATCACCTTTGCCGCGGCCGCCGCCGTCATCGGCGCCTCTTCGCGAAAGCGCCGCGCGCGTTCGGCCGACATCTTCTGGATGTCGTCGTCGGACATCGTCGCAACATCCGTGCCGTAGGCCGCAAGCCGCTGCCGCGCCGCTGCGATCTCCGCCGGGCTCAGATCGCCCGCCTCGCTGCCGGTCTGGATTTTTCGCGTGTTGGAGACGATCGAGGTGCCGATGTGTCCCGGCATCACCACCGAGCACTTGATGTGCGGCGCGTTCATGCGCAGATCGCCGATCAGCGCTTCGGTAAATCCCTTCACCGCGAACTTCGCCGCGCTGTAGGCGGTGTGCGGCAGCCCCGGGCCGATCGACGCCCAGAAGCCGTTGACGCTGGAGGTGTTGACGATGTGGCCTTCGGAAGCCTTCTGCAGCATCGGCAGGAACGCGCGGGTGTTGTAGTAGACGCCGAACCAGCAGACACCAAATGTCTTGTCCCACTGCTCGCGCGGGTTCGTCAGCAGGCTGCCGCCGCCGCCGATGCCGGCGTTGTTGAACAGAAGATGGATCTTGTCGGTCGCCTGCTGCTCGGCCACCTCGTCGCGAAAGCGCAGCACCTGGTCCTCGATCGACACGTCGGCGATGTGCGTGGTGATGCGCAGACCCTGCGGCAGCTTCTCGACTTCGCAGAGCCGCTTGGTCTCGGCCATGTTTTCGGCCGAGACGTCGCATATCGCGACGTTGCAGCCTTCGGCGACCAGCTGCCGCGCCAGTTCGCGCCCCATGCCCGTGCCGCCGCCGGTGATGACGGCGATCTTGCCTGCGAAATCCTTCATTTGCTGCGGCCCTCCCAAGGCTCTTTCTTGGCACTACCGCAAATCCGCGCGTCCGCGCGGTGCGGCATTCAGGGGTTTCCCTGAGGTCACCAAACAAGAGGCCGGACGGCTTGTCCAGCCGCCAAGGCTCGCATTTCGGATACGCGGCCGGATCTTATTCATTCACTGAAGGTGTAGACGTCGATCAATCGACCCGAGCGCCGGAAGCAGCGACCGCGCGCGACCACTTGTCTCGTTCGTCTTTCAAGTGCGCAGCGAATTCCTCCGGCGTGCCGCCGCGGATCTCCACGCCGCTCTTGGCGGCGCTCGCCTTGAAGTCCGGTGCCTGAAGCACGCGGTTGATCTCGGCATTGAGCCGTTCGACGATTGCCGGCGGCGTACCGGCCGGTGCGACGACGCCGTAAAGCACCTGGGCCGTGAAGCCTTGAAAGCCCGCTTCGTCGAACGTCGGCACGGTTGGCAATTCGGCCGTACGCCTGGGAGACGTGACCGCCAAGGCGCGCAACTTGCCAGCTTCGATGAGCGACGCGGACGCCGGGATCGATGCGAAGTTCAGGTCGACCTGGCCGCCCATCACGTCAGCCACCGCCTGCGCGCCGCCGCGATATGGAACATGCTGCAACGTGACGCCCGCGCGGCGCATCCAGATTTCGCCGGTCAGATGGCCGACGGTGCCGTTGCCGCCGGATGCGAAGAAGAGAGGCTTGCTTTTTGCCGCCGCAACCACGGCTGCGATCGAGTTCGAACTGGCTCGACGGCGAGGTGACCAGCACGAGAGGAACCGTTCCGACCAGCACCACCGGCACCAGGTCCTTCGCTGCATCGAACGGAATGGTCGCGTAAAGATAAGGGTTGATGGTGAGGTTGCTCGATTCGCCCATGGCGATCGTGTAGCCGTCCGGCGGAGCTTTCGCCGCGGCGTCCATTCCCACATTGCCACCGGCGCCCGGCCGGTTGTCGGCGACGATCTGCCACTTCAGCGTCTCGCTGAGCTTTGCCGCGACGAGCCGTGCCAGCGTGTCGGTACCGCCGCCGGGCGGACTCGGAACGATGAACTTGATCAGCTTCGTCGGGTAGTCTTGCGCTTGGACGGGCATCGTGGCGCCGACCAGCATCTGCAGGGCGATGGTGGCGCCAGCGACTGAGCTCGCACGTCGCCAAATCTTCTGGAGACAAATCTTCCGGAGAGAAGTCTTCTTGAGACAAGCGTTTTGGAGATCAGCCATCCTTCTCTCCTTCCGCGGCCGCGGCCCGCATCGCGCGCGCTTCAACCGGCGATCATCCGATTGTTAGCGGCACACTGACATTTCAGTTGAATCTCGTTCGGCTGTCAAGACCGGCCCGAGCGATGGTCGGCCGGGCCGCGCGATTATCGTGGCTTGCGCCGAAAACAAATCAGCGGCGCCCGGAGGGCGCCGCCTTGCTCAACGGATACTTTCTGTGAAGCGGCGCGCGAACGGCTCACGCGGCCTTGTTCACGCAGCTTTGGGCCGCGGTTGAAGGAGCGGCTTCACGTCTGCCGGGAGCGGGCAGACATAGGGCGTCTTGCCGATGCGCTCCTGGTGGTCCTTCTTGGCGCGCGCCATCAGCGTCTCGTCGGTCATGACGTCGATGGCCGTCCCGGCCATGATCTTGGCGGCATGGACCATGCCCTTGTGGGCCGCGGGAGCCTTCCCCTGAGCGGTGATCTGCCAGGAATGGCCGGGCGTTCCGATCGCATGCGTCGCGACGCGGGCCTGGATCGTCGGCACCGCCCAGCTCACATCCGCGACGTCGGTCGAGCCGATCATCACTTCGCCCCTGGCGTCGACCGGCACAATGAAGTCGCACAGCGGCGTATTCTCGCGCACAGGCATGCCGACGCGCCGATAGGCGCTGCTGATGTCCTCCTCGCTCAGGGTCGCCTGGATCTTCGCCGCATACTCCCGATCCTTCGCGTCAAACGGCACGGGGCCGAGCCGCAGCATGCTCTGGTACATGGCCTGTTCCAGCGGCGTGTTCGCCAGCATGTTGGAGACGGCGCTGACGACGGCGACCGACACCTTGGTTTCGGTCATCAGCGCCGCGCCCTCGGCGATCTTCTTCACCCGCTCATTCAGCGCCATCATGCCAGGGAGGTCGCGGGCGCGCACCGCGTAGCGCACCTTGGCAGTCGCCTGCACGACGTTCGGCGCGATGCCGCCCGAATCGATCATCGCGTAGTGGATGCGCGCGTCCGACGGCATGTGCTCGCGCATGTAGTTGACGCCGACATTCATCAGCTCCACCGCGTCGAGCGCGCTGCGGCCGAGATGCGGCGCGGCCGCCGCATGCGACGCACGCCCGGTAAAGGAGAAGTCCATGCGCGTATTGGCGAGCGACAGTGCATCGTCGACGCGGGTCATGGAACCCGGGTGCCAGCTGATGGCGATGTCGACATCGTCGAAGCAGCCGGCGCGGACCATGAAGGCCTTGGCCGCGCCGCCTTCCTCCGCCGGGCAGCCGTAGTAGCGCACGCGGCCGGGACGCCCGGTCGCGGCAAGCCAGTCCTTGACGCCGGTGGCGGCCAGCATGGCCGCCGAGCCGAGGAGATTATGCCCGCAGCCGTGACCATGGCCGTTCGGCTCGACGGGCTTCGGCTCGGCGATGTTTGCAACCTGACTGAGGCCTGGCAGGGCGTCGTATTCGCCGAGGATGGCGATGACAGGCCCGCCTTCCCCCGCCTCGCCCATGACGGCGGTCGGGATGTCGGCGACGTTCTCGGTGACGCGAAAGCCCTGGCTCTTCAGCATGGCCGTGTGTTCGGCAACCGAGCGATATTCCGTGTAGGCGATCTCCGGCATGCCCCAGATCCGGTCGCTCAGGCCTTCGAATTCAGGGCGATGGCCGTCGACGATCTGCCAGATTTTTTCGGAATTCTGCATGGGGCATGTCCTTATGATGCTGGGTTTGGTCGCGTGCCGGCCGGAGGCTTGGGAGGTGCATAACGTATGCCAAAAAAGCGCCCGCAGAAAAGAGCTTGCGGGCGCGTCAGCACAGCATCGATCGCATGGGTAACGTGTCGAGAGCGCCGGTCCATCGAAGAGGAGAAGACGGAGATGCGGTCCAGCGCATTCCCCGCATTTACATTGAACCCGGCACAGTATCTCCGGGAAGTCCTATCTGCTGGATGGCACAAGTCCCAATTGCTGCATGATCGCAAGATTATCCATGAGATTCCAGGTCTCCGCGATCTGACCACTCGCGTTGAACCGATGCATGTCCCAGAATGTCGCTTGAACTTCGCGATTGGTTGGTGCGACGCCCATCACGGTCTTTGAGTGGATAGCGGTCGTTGTGCATCGGCCGGCGACCCAGTCGTCTTCTGCGACGGCGTGCTCAACGACGATCTTGAGGTTTTCCCAGCTATCGTGCATCGATGCCAGAAAGCCTTCGATGTGCTCGCGACCTGGACCGACGTCGCGCGATCTGACGTGATGGTCGGGAGCATAAAAGCTCATGCAACCAGCCATGTCTTTGTCGTTGAAAGCCGCTTTGGCTTTCAGATAATTCGCCTTGTTCCTTTCAGCGATCTCCTTCTTGCTCAGGTCGGCCATCGCAATTCCCTTCTTCCACACCGCACGTCGGTATATCTGTGGAAACCGGACTTGCGTTGAACAAACGTGCGGAACGTATGATGTCGCGCACTGCCATCCAGTTTCCCACATCGGTGTTTTCGGTCGATGTTGAAGGTCTCGCGCCACACTGCAATCCGGTGCCCTGTGTGCTTGCTGGCAGGAGGGGACCGGTCTCGGTCATCGGTCGTGGCGAACGCGTGACGGGCGACATCTTGCTTATCCGGCCCGGCATTGAGCACAGGGTCGTCTGTAGCGGCGGAATCAATGCGATGTACCTTGACGGACTGATATGGTCCGGAAGCGGCTATTTGGCTGAGCGCCTGGTCGGCAGGCTCGCGGACCTCGCAGCTGACGCCGTTTTCCAGGGGACAGATGCTCAGACCGAGTTGCGACGACGGCTTGTCACAGGCGGAACGCAGTGCCCGCCGGACCTTGTCGCCGTCATCACCGATTTGATTAACGAGCCGATGTCGAGAATGACTCAATTCGAACTCGCTCGTCGCTTGCAGGTTGAGAGAACCAAGGCGCTTCGGATGTTCAAGGAGGCCACCGGCCAGACATTCCGGAGGTTCAAGCAATGGGCGGGGCTCCAGCATGCTGCCCGGCAAATTGCGGCAGGCGAACTCGTGCGAACGGCGGCTATGGACGGCGGCTTTGCCGACACTGCTCACCTCACGCGAACATTCCGCATGTCGTTCGGTCTTACTCCGTCCGAGGCAATTGCCGGAGACGCAAGGGCTGCTCCTGTTTAACAGTCGGACGCCGGCCTATTTGATCGACGGACCGATCGCTTAGTGTCAAAGACCGACGAGGCCTGACGCCTGTACTGAAGGGTGTTCTGCTTTGAGTTAGATCATTCGGCGAATGCGGGCCGCTTGGGAAGCCGAGAGCTTTCCCGCTCTCCCTTCGGCTTTCCGCTGCTTCCCCGGCCGAAGCATGTACTAGCCGGCCGGCGATCCAACTGGATGATAGTGTATTGATTTTGAGCGCTCTGGAGCGGGCGAAGGGATTCGAACCCTCGACCCCAACCTTGGCAAGGTTGTGCTCTACCCCTGAGCTACACCCGCATCCGAGAGATTTGCGAGGCTTTCGCCCGCAATGGCCTTCGTATGCCAAAACCCTTTCCCCAATGCAAACAATTTGCGAAGAGCCGGCAGTGCCTTCATTCTGAAGGCTAATTTCCGTTAAGGGCTGCCAAGGGGTGCGCTGGCCCTGGAATGGCTGTATCGCTCCGATCCGACACTGTTCCCTCAAGATAAGTCCGTTCATGCCCGCCTCGCCGCAAGATTTGTTCGCCTTTCTCGACCGATTGGGCATCCGCCACACAACAGTTTCGCATCCGCCGCTGTTCACGGTCGCGGACTCACAGAGCCTGCGCGGCCAGATTCCGGGCGGGCACACCAAGAACCTGTTCCTGAAGGACAAGGGCGGCGCGCTTTTTCTGATCGTCGCCGATGAAGGGGCCCGCATTGAATTGAAGTCGGTCCATCACCGGATCGGCGGCAAACGTGTCTCGTTCGGCTCCGCCGAGCTGCTCATGCTACACTTGGGCGTCCTGCCCGGGTCGGTCACGCCATTTGCGGCCATCAACGATACGGCGGGTGCGGTTTCGGTGGTTCTGGACGCCGCGATGATGGGCCACGAGGTGCTGAATTTTCACCCTTTGATCAACACCATGACCACGACGATCGCGGCACGGGACCTGGTGACCTTCATCAAGGCCACAGGACATGAGCCGCGCATCCTGCGGGTCTCGGACGAGGCTTCCGCGTCGGCCGAGGCGCATTGAAAATCCCGCCAAAACCGCCATTTATTGCGCAAGCCGTGGTATGGACCCCCCTTTCAGAAGAAACGCGCGAGGAACGACGTGACGATACTTGAAGGCAATGGCGCCACGCCGCCGCCCGCGGGCGACCTGATCAAGGACACGACCACGCAAACGTTCGTGAAGGACGTGATCGAGGAATCGAAGCGCCAGCCGGTGCTGATCGACTTCTGGGCACCCTGGTGCGGTCCGTGCCGGCAGCTGACGCCGATCCTGGAAAAGGCGGTCCGCGCCGCCAAGGGCAAGGTGAAGCTCGTCAAGATGAACATCGACGAGCATCCGCAAATTCCGGGGCAGATGGGCATCCAGTCGATCCCGGCCGTCATTGCCTTTGCCGGAGGCCGGCCGGCCGATGGCTTCATGGGTGCCGTTCCCGAGAGCCAGGTCACGGCCTTCATCGACAAATTGACCAAGGGCATGCCGGGTCCGGCGAGCGTCGGCGACCTGCTGAAGGAAGCAGAAGCTGCGATCGCCGAGGGCGATCATTCGACGGCCGCCTCGATCTATGCAGAGATCCTGCAGGACGACGCGACCAATATCGCGGCGCTCGCAGGCCTTGCGCGCTGCTACGTCGAAACCGGCGCGATCGACCAGGCGAAGCAGACGCTCGCCATGATTCCGGAAACCAAGCGCAACGAGGCCGCGGTCAAGGCGGTGCAGGCCGCGATCGAGCTCTCCGAGCAGGCGCAATCGCTGGGTCCGGTGACCGAGCTGGAGCAGAAGATCGCAGCGGACCCGGCGGATCATCAGGCGCGTTTCGACCTCGCCGTGGCGCTGAACGCCAAGGGCGACCGCCTCAATGCGGCCAACCATCTGCTCGACATTGTGAAGCGCGATCGCAAGTGGAATGATGACGGCGCGCGCAAACAGCTCGTGCAGTTCTTCGAAGCCTGGGGTGGCGCGGACGAAGCGACGGTCGAGGGGCGCAAGCGCCTGTCGTCGATCCTGTTCTCGTAAAGGATTACGGAATTTAATGCGTCGTCATGGCCGGGCATAGCCGTTCGAAGAACGGCGCCGCTTCGGTCGCCCGTAGCCGTTCGAAGAACGGCGTCGCTTCGCTCGCCTATGGCCCCGGCCATCCACGTCTTTCCCCGCGGGGATGCCTCAAGGGCGTGGATGCATATATCGGAACGGAAACACGACGACGTCACGTGCATTGATATACGCGAGTGATCCAAATGCCGATCAATGCCGCCTACCGCGGGCCTGCCGACCTCGTCGAGGTCATCCCCGTATTTCCGCTGACCGGCGCGCTGCTGCTGCCGCGCGGGCAGTTGCCGCTCAACATCTTTGAGCCGCGCTATCTGGCGATGGTCGACGACGCGCTGCGCGCCGGCCACCGCCTGATCGGCATGATCCAGCCGGACGCGTCGCATTCCGGCAATCTTGATGCGCCGAAGCTCTTTCACATTGGCTGCGTCGGCCGCATCACCCAGTTCGGCGAAACCGGCGACGGCCGCTACGTTCTCGAGCTGACGGGAATATCGCGCTTCAGGGTCAAGGAAGAGCTGGACGTGTCGACGCCCTACCGGCAATGCCGTGCCGATTACTCTGCCTTCGTCGACGATTTCACCGCCCGCAAGGGCGAGGACCTGGTCGACCGCGGCGAGGTCCTGCGCGTGCTCTCGGATTTCCTGAAGGCCAACAACCTGAAGGTCGATTGGGACGGCATCGAACGGGCGCCGAACGAAGCGCTGGTCAATGCGCTGGCGATGATGTCGCCCTACGGCGCGCCGGAAAAGCAGGCGCTGCTCGAGGCGCCGAACCTGAAAGCGCGCGCCGAGATCCTGGTCGCCGTGACCGAGATGGAACTCGCCAAGAAGAAGACCTCCGGCGAGCCACCGCTGCAGTAGCGTCGTCATTCCGGCGGGTGAAGCGCGCCCCGGAATGACCGCACGGCCGTTGACGACACAAACGGCAAATGTCACCACCGTCACAGCCAAATCTTTGAGAGCGCATCAAGCGATGTCGTCAGCCGATACGGTCGATCCAAAGCTTCTGGAGTTCCTCGTCTGCCCGCTGACGAAAGGCCCGCTGGAATTCGACAGCGCGCGGCAGGAATTGATCTCACGCTCGTCGAAGCTTGCCTATCCGATCCGCGACGGCATCCCGATCATGCTGCCGGAAGAGGCGCGGAAGCTGGATTAGGGGAATTGGTAAAGGGTTTCCTGCAGCGGCACCGCCGGACGCAACAGGTTGCCGCAGCGGCGCTCGAGACGACGCATCACGTCATAGGCGATGGATCTCGCCTCCTCGCGCGGCTCCCACAGCGACAACAATTTGATCGCTTCGATCGCCTGGCCCGCGTTCCCCTGCAGATCGGCGGCGATGAGCCGGTCTTTGTCCGCCAATGGCCGACCGGCCACGATATCGTTGGCAATTTTCAACCATCGATCCCAGTCGAACTTCGCACTCAATGCAGCAGGACGGGCGGGTACGACTTTTGTTTCACCCAGAATGAACGGTATGAGTGCTTGCCGCGCGAGCGCACGACGAACGAATTCGGCGACGTCGTTCCGATAGACCTTCGAGGCTCCCGTCCCCGTGATTGCTTCAATGTTTTCTTCGACCTCCTTCGCGCCGAAAACCACGCTGAGCAGGCTTGCCATGCTTGCTATCACCGAATCGGGAGCGGCCGCGGGATCGAGTTGACCGGACTTCGATATCGTCCAGCAACCCTTTCGCTACTTCGGTCGCGACTTGCTTTTCTCCGGTCTGGTTGAGGATCGTTGACGAGCAAAGCCGTGTCCGGCGCCCGGGCGAGCAACGGGCCGAAAGGCCTCATCATTGCCAAATGCGGCCGCTCGCCGAGCAGCGCCGCGACTTCGACCGGTTGCTTCGTCATCTCGAGTGCGGGTGATCTGAAGCTTGCCTGGGACAGCGCTTGCCCCAGCAGATTCTTTCGCTTCTCGCCGGGCGTCTGTGCGCCGCCGCCCAAGCTCTGCTCTGGCATCCGGTTAAGGAAAGCCACCAGATCGGAAAAGTCGTTCCTCAGCGCGTAGAATTCGTAACCGAGACGCCACAAACCTGCCGCCTCAGCGCGTCTGGCAAGCGTGGCGAGCGCGTCGTCGCCGATATCAGCCACGGCCCGTGCAATGTTCGCGAACACAAACGATCCGGCGAAATCCTTCGGTGCGGCGCCGCGCCACGAACAAGCTCCGCGAACAGCCAATCGCCACCGTCGACGACGATCAACGCGCGCAGGACCGACTCCCTCAGCGCGGGAACGACCGATTCGACTTTCGGAAGAGTGGCGATCGCGGCTACTCGGTTTGCCGTGCTGGCATGCGCGAGACCGAGTTCTTGAATTCGTTCCGGCGGCTTCTGCCGAGCTAGCCAGCGCATTCAGCAGGCTGCTTGTCTCAGCAGAACTCAAGTTGCCATAGCGCAGCTTCAGGAACGCCGCGTCACTCCCCTCATTGTCCCGCCAGAACCGTGACGGCTGTTTTGGCTCGACAAGCAGATAATCGGCAAGCTGCAACAATTGCGGAAGCCTGCGGACAGGTGTCTGGGCTCTGAGCGACGGCTGCGCAGCTCCAAGCTGACACCGCTGCCGCCGCGAGAGACAACAGGAAACCGCGCATGCCCCATCGCTCGTGCATCGACCGAACCACATCGACAATAGGCAAAACCGGCGACCGAAAGCAACATCAGCGCGCCGTCCCCGCGAGCGCGAGGGCGCTACAGCATCTCCCCGCGCAGCAGGCGCGGCACCTCGCCGCTCAAGCCCGCCGCCTGCCTGATCAGCGCATCTTTCAGCGGCGGCACGCGGTCGACCAGGCCGAGGCCGATGTCGCGCACCGTCCGCAGCAGCGTCGAGCGGTTCGAGAACAAGAGGTTGAGGCCGTTGGTCGCAACGCCCATCGCCATGGTGTCGAACCTGCGCCAGCGCTGATAGCGCTCCAGCACGTCGGCCTGTCCCGGATCGAGACCGAGCCGCACCGCATCGACCAGCACTTCGGCGAGCGCTGCGATGTCTTTCAACCCGAGATTCAGCCCCTGGCCTGCGATCGGGTGAATGACATGCGCGGCGTCGCCGACCAGCGCGAGCCGGTCACCGATGAACGAGCGCGCGACGAAATAGCCGAGCGGAAATGCGCGCGGCGTGCTCTCGGTGCGCAGCTCGCCGAGATGCAGGCCGAAACGCTGCTCGAGCTCGCGGTGGAATTCATCCGCCGGCAGAGCCACGATCCGCTCGGCCTCACCGCGGGTTTCGGTCCACACCAGCGATGAGCGCTTGCCCGTCAAGGGCAGGATCGCGAACGGACCCGCGGGAAGAAAATGTTCTTCGGCGCGGCCATGGTGATCGCGCTCGTGCGCGACCGTGACGACGATGCCCGACTGGTCGTACTCCCACCCATGGGTCGGAATGCCGGCGCGCTCGCGCAAGGCGGAGCGGCCGCCGTCGGCCGCGACCAGCAGGTTCGCCTCGCAGGATGCGCCGTCGGCGAACGCGACGGAGATCGCGTCACGGTGGTTCTCGAAGCCTGTCACCGCGCACGCGCGCAACTCGACGGCGTGCGCCTCGCAGGCTGTCACCAGCGCATCGATCAGGAAGCGATTTTCGACCATGTGAGCGAACGGCTGCGCGGGTGCCGCAGCTTCGCTGGTTTCAGCATGCGGCGGCGAGCCGACGTCGCCGGCAAACGTCAGGAACACCGGCCGCATGGCATCTTCCAGCCGGCTGTCGGTGACGATCATGTCGAGGATCGGTTGCGCGTTCGGCGCAACCTCGTTCCAGATTTCGAGCGCCTCGAACAGATTTTTACCCGCAGCGATGATCGCGGACGCGCGCGGGTCGCGGCTTGGCCGCGCAGCCAGCGCCGGGTCGGCGACCACGATATCGAATGCCGCGCCCAGACCTTTGCGGAGCGCGAGCGCCAGCGCGAGGCCTGCAAAACCGCCGCCGCCGATGACGATGCGCCTATGTTCAGCCGTTTGTGACATCAGCCCGGGCCAACCTCGCACGAATAGCCTTCGTTTCTAATGATTTATGCCCTTACTTCAGGTTCGCCAACCCTTGCCACGGCCGTGTTGCTGCGCGACATAGGGCGATAACCTTGGGCCCGCGATGTCGGAAGAGCGCATAGACCTTCTCAAACTGCTCGATCTCGAACCGATCGAGGTCAATCTGTTTCGCGGGATCAGCCCGAAATCGAAATGGCCGCGTGTGTTCGGGGGTCAGGTGATCGGCCAGGCGATGGTCGCCGCGTGCCGCACCGTGGAGGAGCGCCTGCCGCATTCGCTGCACGCCTACTTCATCCTTGCCGGCGATCCGAGCGTGCCGATCATCTACGAGGTCGGCCGCTTGCGCGACGGGCGGAGTTTTACCACGCGGCGCGTGACGGCGATCCAGCACGGGCAGGCGATCTTCTCGATGATCGTGTCATTCGCCAAGCCCGAGAAGGACAGCTTCAACCACCAGGAAGTCATGCCCGACGTTCCGCCGCCGGAGGCCTTTTCGCCCGAGAAAATGGCCGGCCATCCGCTGCTGAAGGACGCCCCGGAATTCGTGAAGCAGTTTTTCGAGAGCGACCGGCCGTTCCGCCGCCGCCCCGTGGAAATGCGCCCGGTGGAGTTCGAGCGCTATCTCGGCGCGAAGGCACCGACCGACCGCATCAATTTCTGGGTGCGGGCGACCGCGGAGCTGCCTGAGGACCCGAAGATCCATCAATGCGTGCTGGCTTATGCGTCCGACATGGCGCTGCTCGATTTGATCGCCGCCCGGCACGGCAAGGCGCTGTTTCAGGAAAACATCATGGCGGCGAGCCTCGACCACGCCATGTGGTTTCACCGTCCGTTCCGGGCCGACGACTGGATGCTCTATTCCCAGGATAGCCCCAGCGCCAGCGGCGGCCGGGGGCTGGCGCGCGGCCTGATCTTCACCCGCGACGGCGTGCATGTGGCGACTGTGGCGCAAGAGGGTCTCATCCGGCTGCGCACACAGCCGCCGACCTCCCGCCGCAACGCCTGACTGACCTGAAAACTTGCGGATAGCCCAACAAAAGGGCAGACACCACGCTTAACTCTTGCGCATTCTGCCGATAACCTCGGCAGGAAGGTGCGTCCGCCGCTCTCGGCGATCAAAGGGGCGTGGTCATGAAATTGGTTGTAGCGATCATCAAGCCGTTCAAGCTGGACGAAGTCCGTCAGGCGCTGACGGAAATCGGCGTCCACGGCATGACCGTCACCGAGGTCAAGGGCTACGGACGGCAGAAGGGCCACACCGAAATCTATCGCGGCGCCGAGTACGTCGTGAACTTCCTGCCGAAATTGCGGATCGAGGTCGCGATCGACTCCGGCATGGCCGACAAGGTGATCGAGGCGATCACCTCACGCGCGCGCACCGGCCAGATCGGCGACGGCAAGGTCTTTGTCACCAACATCGAAAGTGCGGTGCGAATTCGCACGGGAGAAACGGACAGCGACGCGCTGTAAGGCGCCGCCGCTGAATTTTGCTTGGGGGGACTGACATGACGGCGTTTTCATGCCGCGCGGCGCTTGGCGCCGCGGCCGTTTGCATTGCATCCGCAACACCGGCCTTCGCGCAGCAAGCGGCGCAGGCCGTCAAGATCGACGCTGCCGACACGGCCTGGATGATCGTTGCCACGGCGCTGGTGCTGATGATGACGATCCCGGGACTTGCGCTGTTCTATGCCGGAATGGTGCGCAAGAAGAACGTGCTTGCGACCATGGCGCAAAGCCTCGCCGCTGTGGCCTTGATCTCCGTGTTGTGGATCGCCTTCGGCTACTCGCTGGCGTTTGTCGGCGACGGTCCATGGATCGGCACGCTCGAGCGCGCCTTCCTCGCCGGCATGACGATGGACAGCGTGAACCCCGCGGCGAAGACCATTCCGGAAGCGCTTTTTGCGCTTTACCAGATGACGTTCGCGATCATCACCGTGGCGCTGGTCGCGGGATCCGTCGCCGATCGCATGCGCTTCTCCGCCTACCTGTTGTTTTCCGCGGGCTGGTTCATCGTCGTGTACGTCCCGCTCGCGCATTGGGTCTGGGGCGGCGGCTTCCTCGGCGCCGCCGGACTGCTCGATTTCGCCGGCGGCACGGTGGTGCATTTGAGTGCCGGCATCGGCGGCCTGGTCGCGGCCCTCGTGCTCGGCCGCCGTCAGGGCTACGGCTCGGACAATCTCGCGCCTTACGATCTGTCGCTGGCCGTCATCGGCACCGGCCTGCTGTGGGTCGGCTGGTTCGGATTCAACGGCGGCTCGGCGCTGGGCGCCAATTCGCGCGCGGTGATGGCGATCACGGCGACGCATCTTGCCGCCTGCGCCGGCGCCTTGACCTGGGCCGCGCTCGAATGGGCGATCCGCCGCAAGCCGTCGGTGCTCGGCATGATCTCCGGCGCGATCGCCGGCCTCGGCACGATCACGCCGGCCTCGGGCTATGTCGCGCCATGGCACGGCATGGTCATCGGCGTGATCGCCGGTGCGCTGTGTTTCTGGGCCTGCACCAGCCTCAAACATCGCTTGAAGTACGATGATTCGCTCGACGTCTTCGGCGTGCACGGCATCGGCGGAATGACAGGCACGATGCTCGCCGGCGTTTTCGCGACCGCCGCCATCGGCGGAACCGCGGGCTGGATCGAAGGCAATCCGCAGCAGCTGACCATTCAGCTCTATGGCGTCGCGGTCACGCTGGCCTGGTCCGGCGCCGCCACGTTCGTGCTGCTCAAGCTGGTCAACTTGTTCGCGCCGCTGCGCACGAGCCCGCAGCAGGAAATGGAAGGGCTGGACATCACCCAGCACGGCGAGGCGCTTCAGTAGGCTTTTATAGCTACCCTGCTACCGAACTGATCCCTTTTTGTGCCTTGACCCTAGGCACGAATTTGTTCGCAACCTGTCCTGCCCGTGAATTAGGCAGACGTGACTAGTGTTTGGGCGCAGGCAAACATGGCCAACTTGTCGCAGCCCCCTGCCCAGCAAATAAGCGTGCGTTCATAGATCGTTAGGGAATGGCGGCGAACTGGCACGCCATTTGATTCCCCCAGATCGGCTGTGCCCGCGGGATGTTCGTCGCGTGGTCATCTCAGTCGGGAAGCCCAGGTCGGGTGGCCTGGGTGCAAGCGGGGAAAAACCCATGAAAATAGTTATGGCGATCATCAAGCCATTCAAGCTGGAAGAGGTCCGTGATGCCCTGACCGCCATCGGCGTGCATGGCCTGACGGTGACGGAAGTCAAAGGCTACGGCCGGCAAAAGGGCCATACGGAAATTTATCGCGGCGCTGAATACGCGGTGAGCTTCCTTCCGAAGATCAAGCTCGAGGTCGCGGTCGCATCCGACCAGGTCGACAAGACCATCGAGGCGATCACCAACGCGGCCAAGACCGGCCAGATCGGCGACGGCAAGATCTTCGTGATCGGGCTCGACCACGCTGTGCGCATCCGTACCGGCGAAGCCGACGCGGCCGCCCTTTGATCTCGCGCATTCTCATCCAATCAGGAGTTATACAGATGACGTTTAAGCGTCCCACCAGCGCGGGATTGATTGCCCTCGCAGCCGGCCTGTTGACCGCGACCGCGGCCTACGCCGAGCCGACTGTCAACAAGGGCGACAACGCCTGGATGCTGACATCGACGGTGCTCGTGCTGTTGATGACCATCCCGGGACTCGCGCTGTTCTACGGCGGCCTGGTCCGCTCCAAGAACATGCTCTCGGTGCTGATGCAGGTGTTCTACACCGTCTGCATCGTCGTCGTGCTCTACGCGCTCTTCGGCTACAGCCTCGCCTTCACCGGCGGCTCGGACTACATCGGCGGACTGTCGAAGGCCTTCATGGCCGGCGTGACCACCGATTCGAAGGCGGCAACCTTCTCGATCGACGCCAACATCTCGGAGCTGGTGTACTTCTGCTTCCAGATGACCTTCGCCGCGATTACGCCTGCGCTGATCGTCGGCGCCTTCGCCGAGCGCATGAAGTTTGCAGCCGTCGTGCTGTTCGTTCCGCTGTGGCTCATCTGCGTCTACCTGCCGATCTCCCACATGGTGTGGTATTGGGCAGGCCCGGACGCGATCTCCGAAGCGGCGAAGGCAGTCGCAGCCGCGGCTGATGCAGCCGCCAAGACGGCGGCCCAGGCCAAGCTCGACGAGGTCAATGCCGACGCAGGCTGGCTGTTCAAGATCGGCGCGATCGACTTCGCCGGCGGCACCGTCGTGCACATCAACGCCGGCATCGCCGGTCTCGTCGGCGCGCTGCTCATCGGCAAGCGCATCGGCTACGGCAAGGAGCTGATGGCGCCGCACTCGCTCACCATGAGCATGATCGGCGCTTCGCTGCTGTGGGTCGGCTGGTTCGGCTTCAATGCCGGTTCGAACCTCGAAGCCTCGGGCGGCGCGGCACTTGCGATGTCGAACAGCTTCGTCGCAACCGCTGCGGCGGCGCTGTCGTGGATGTTCGCGGAGTGGATCGTCAAGGGCCACCCGTCGCTGCTCGGCGCACTGTCGGGCGCCATCGCCGGCCTCGTTGCCGTCACTCCGGCCGCAGGCTACTCCGGCATCATGGGTGCGCTCGTGCTCGGCCTGGTCGTCGGCGTCGTCTGCCTGATCTTCTGCACGGCGATCAAAAACGCGGTCGGCTATGACGACTCCCTGGACGTGTTCGGCATCCACTGCGTCGGCGGCGTCGTCGGCGCGATCGGCACCGGCATCCTGGTCAATCCCGACCTCGGTGGCACGGGCGTGATGAACTACGAAACCGGCAAGGCTGCCTATGACTTCGCGGGCCAGATGATGTCGCAGTTCAAGGCTGTCGGCTTCACTCTGGTGTGGTCGGGCGTCATCTCGGCGATCCTGTACAAGATCGTCGATGTGATCGTCGGCCTGCGCGTCACCGCTGAGCAGGAGCGCGAGGGCCTCGACGTCACCGAGCACACCGAGCGCGCCTACAACATGTGAGGCGGTTTCCTGCGGCGCCCTGGCACCGCGGGATGAGAGACAACGGTTGGGGCACAAACCCGGCAATGCCCTTTCCGTCGAGGGGCTCCAGCGCAAGCTGGGGCCCCTCAGTTTTTTGAGGCTTGGCACTTCAGAAGCCGCCGGCAATAGCCGCGTAGTCAGTCGGGCGCGATCAACGTGAGAGTGGGGAAATAGGTGCGGTAGCGCGGCGCATCGCGGGTCAGCAGCGGCAAGCCTTCGACCGCCGCATGGGCACCGATGAAGAAATCCGGCAAGACGCCTGTGCGAACGCCCCCGGCGCGGCGGTATTGCATGAAGGTCTTTCCCGCGAGGAAGAGTGCCGCGCGGGGGATTGTCGCGACTGCAACGCCGACCCTTTCGAGGGCGGCGCTCAAGAGCTCGATGCGTTGAAAGCGGATCGAAGTCTCAGCGTAGACGACATCGTTGATCAGCAGCGGCCCCTTGAGGGTTGCCTCCTCAAGCCGGGCAAGCGACCAGTCGAACCATTTCGGATCGTCGGCGAAGATGTCGATCAGGACATTCGAATCGACCAGCGTCACGCAGTCATTCGCCTCGCGTCAGCGCCATGATCTCGTCAGTCGACAGACCGGGGCCCGCGATGCCGCGCAACTCGGCGAACCGGCTCTTGGGTCGTACGCCCTTCGCCTTCTCGATGACGATGCTGCCGTCAGCCGCGCGCTTGAAATCGACGCTGCTGCCGGGACCAATCCCGAGGAGCTCGCGAACAGGCTTTGGAATTGTCACCTGACCCTTGCTCGTGACCTTGGTCGTCATTTTCGTCTCGCGGTAATACCTACTTGCGCTTGAGTAATACTAGCAAAATGCCGCGAAATGTCGATGGTTAAACAGGTCTTAACCTCGCCGCACCTATGGTAACTTCGTCTCCCCGGCGCGTGTCGCGCCGGGCGAGCGCTGGCGTGCCTTTATGTCCGTGACCCAACCCGTGCCCCTGCCCACCGCCTCCGGTCCGAAGGAGGTCGAGCGGTCGCCGTTTGCCCGGCTGGCCGAGCTTCTGGCCGGGCATGAGCCGGGTAAACCATTGATCAGCCTGTCATTGGGCGAGCCGCAGCACGCGGTTCCCGATTTCGTCGGGTCGGTGCTGGCAAAGCACACGGCCGAGTTTGGCCGCTACCCGATCGCCAAGGGGATCGAGCCGTTCCGAAAGGCTGCGGCCGACTGGCTCGGCCGGCGCTTCGAGCTGCCGCGCGCGCTGGACCCGGAGAGCGAGGTGCTGGTGCTGAACGGCAGCCGCGAGGGGCTGTTCTTTGCCGCGATCGCCGCGGAGCGTCACGTCGGCCCGCGCCGCGGCAAGCCGGCGATCCTGGTGCCGAACCCATTCTATCCGGTGTATGGCGCCGGCGCCCGCTCGGCCGGTTGCGAGACGGTGCTCTTGTCGACCGGTTTGGGGAACGACTTCCTCCCGGACCTCGATGCGCTGAGCGACGATCTGCTGGCGCGCACGGTCGCGTTCTACATCGCCTCGCCGGCGAACCCGCAAGGCTCCGTTGCCAGCCGCAGCTACCTCGACAAGCTGAAGTCGCTCGCCGACCGGTTCGGCTTCCTGATTCTCAGCGACGAGTGCTACTCGGAGATCTACACCGTGACCCCGCCCGGCAGCATGCTGGAAGCCGCAGGCCCGGACTTCAAGAACGTCGTCGCGTTCCAGTCGCTCTCGAAGCGCTCGAACCTGCCGGGCATGCGCGTCGGCTTCGCCGCCGGCGACAAGAAGTTCCTCACGGTCTTCCACGAGCTGCGCAACGTCGCGGCACCGCAGGTGCCGGTGCCGCTGCAGCACGTCGCCGTCGCCTGCTACAACGATGAGGCCCATGTCGAGGAAAACCGGCGGCTTTACCGGCTGAAATTCGACCTGGCCGACCAAATTCTCGGCAACCGCTACGGCTACAAGCGGCCGGCCGGCGGATTTTGCGTCTGGCTGGATATCTCCGCGCTCGGCAGTGAAGAGGACGTCACGCTGCGCCTTTACAAGGAAGGCGGCGTGCGCGTCATTCCCGGCAGCTTCCTCGCCAGGCAGCAACCCGACGGCAGCAATCCCGGCAAGGGCTACATCCGCCTTGCGCTCGTCCAGGACGCGGAGACGACGGCCGAGGCACTGCACCGTTTGGTGACGGTTTTGGGCTAATGGAACGGGGTTGAGAGGGGCAAGATAGGCGTGGCGGCGACAGAACGCACACTTCCCTTGATGAGCCGGGTGCCGGAACCGATCCGCGAGATGCTCGCGCGGCGGCTGCGCGAGCTCGCGGGACTCGGCCTGATCGCGCTCGCCGCCATCGCCGCGGTGGCGCTCGCGACCTGGTCGGTGCAGGACCCGAGCCTCAGCCACGCCACGTCAAAACCAGTCCGCAATCTGCTCGGCTATCCCGGCGCCATCACCGCCGACCTGTTGATGCAGACATTCGGCCTCGGCGCGATCATGCTGCTGCTGCCGGTTTCGATCTGGGGCTGGCGGATGCTGACGCACCGTCACTTCGACCGCGAAGCGCTGCGCGTGGCCTTCTGGATTCTTGCCGCCGTGCTGTGCGCCGGCTTCGCCAGCTGCCTGCCGCGAAGTGGCGCATGGCCGCTTCCGAGCGGGCTTGGCGGCGTCACCGGCGATGCGTTGCTGCGCTTGCCGGCCTCGCTGATCGGCGCGGACGGGTTCCTCACGCGCCTCGTTCTCGGGCTCGTTTTCGCCATCGCGACCGTCGTGACCTTCGTCGATCGCCAGCGGTGCCGGCTCGCGCGAGAAGGCGATTGAAGACGACTACGAGGAAGAGGTCGAGGAAGAAGCGGGGGAGGACGAGCCGGCCGAAGGTGGATCCCGCCTCATGACGGCGCTCGGCTTGATCTCGCACGCCGTGCTCAGCCTGCGCGCGCGCGTCGGCCGCTTCTTCTCGAACCTCTACCAGTGGCTGGTCTCGGGCCGCTCCGCGCCGCGCGCGGTGCCCTTCGACCGCCGCGAGCCGAACCTTGGCGGGGCCGGCCCCTCGATCGTGCCGGAAAGCGCCGACGAGGAGGAAGAGGAAGACGACGAAGAGGAGGAAGACGAGGACGAGCCCGCCCCGCGCAAACGCGCATCGCGCGCGCCTGCGAAGAAGTCCTCCAGCAGCTTCACGCTGCCGCCGATGTCGGTACTGACCGCACCACCGAAGGCGTCCGAACGCAAGACGCTCAGCCACGACGTGCTGCAGCAGAATTCCAAGTCGCTCGAGGCCGTGCTGCAGGATTTCGGCGTGCGCGGCGAAATCACCAATGCGCGCCCCGGCCCGGTCGTCACGCTGTACGAGCTCGAGCCGGCGCCCGGCATCAAGTCGTCGCGGGTGATCGGGCTGGCCGACGACATCGCGCGCTCGATGAGCGCGATGGCCGCCCGCGTCGCCGTCGTCGCCGGCCGCAATGCCATCGGCATCGAGCTGCCGAACGAGCATCGCGAAAAGGTTTATCTGCGCGAGCTGCTGGCTGCGAAGGAGAACATCGAGTCCGTCGCCAAGCTGCCGCTCTGCCTCGGCAAGACCATCGGCGGCGAGCCGGTCATCATCGATCTGGCCCGCACGCCGCACATGCTGATCGCCGGCACCACCGGATCCGGCAAATCCGTCGCCATCAACACCATGATCCTCAGCCTGGTCTACCGCCTGCGGCCCGACCAGTGCCGGCTGATCATGGTCGACCCGAAGATGCTGGAACTGTCCGTCTACGACGGCATCCCGCACCTTTTGACGCCGGTCGTCACCGATCCGAAGAAGGCCATCGTCGCGCTGAAGTGGGCCGTGCGCGAGATGGAAGAGCGCTACAAGCGGATGTCCAAGCTCGGCGTTCGCAACATCGACGGCTACAACGCGCGGCTCGCCGACGCCAAGGCCAAGGGCGAGGAGCTGACCCGCACCGTCCATACCGGCTTCGACAAGGAAACCGGCAAGGCCATCTACGAGGAAGAGAAGCTCGATCTCGAGCCGCTGCCTTTCATCGTCATCATCGTCGACGAAATGGCCGACCTGATGATGGTGGCGGGCAAGGACATCGAAGGCACGGTGCAGCGGCTGGCGCAGATGGCGCGCGCCGCCGGCCTGCACGTCATTCTCGCAACGCAGCGTCCTTCGGTCGACGTCATCACCGGCACGATCAAGGCGAATTTCCCGACCCGCATCTCGTTCCAGGTCACCTCGAAGATCGACAGCCGCACCATTCTCGGCGAGATGGGCGCCGAGCAGCTGCTCGGCCAGGGCGACATGCTTTACATGGCGGGCGGCGGCCGCATCAGCCGCGTGCACGGCCCCTTCGTGTCGGACGACGAGGTCGAAAAGGTCGTGCGCCACCTCAAGGCGCAGGGGACGCCGGAATACCTGGAGGCCGTCACCGCCGAAGAGGAAGCCGAGGAGGACGGCGCGGTGTTCGATGCGACCGGCATGGGCGGGGGCGGCGAGGCCGACCTGTTTACGCAAGCCGTCGCCATCGTCAAACGCGACCGCAAAGCCTCGACGAGCTATATCCAACGGCGGCTGCAAATCGGCTACAATCGCGCCGCCTCGCTGATGGAACGCATGGAAGACGAGGGGATCGTCGGCCAGGCCAACCATGCCGGCAAACGCGAAATTCTGGTGCCGGAGGAATAGCGGCGGCCCTGACAAGGCCGATCACGATCTTGCCATCATCGGCTCAGGGTCGCGAAATCGCCACAGCACATGGTTAGCGCCGGGTTCCGAATGATGACCGCGCTGGACAAAATGATTAACGGGACGGCACGACATTGAGAATGCGCCACCAGGGTCAGCTTAGCCGCTCGCGGCAACAGCCGCGCCGATCGCTTGCCGCGGTCACGGTTGCGGCCGCGCTGAGCATGGCTTGCGGGCCGGCGCTTGCCGAAACCGTCCCGTTGCCGCGGCCCGCACCGAAGGAACGGGGCGGTCCCGCAAAGCCGCAGATCGGCGACATCACCGGAACGCCGCTGGCCGGCACACCGCCGCCTCCCGTCAATACGCCGCCGACGCCGATCCTGCCGGATCCGCGCCTGCGCACTGTGACCGACAACGGCGTGTTCGACGCCAACCAGCGGGCGCAGGTGGCCAAGGTCTCGAGCTACCTTTCGGGCCTTCACGCTGATCGGAAATTTCGTGCAGGTCGCGCCGAACGGCAACCGCACCACCGGCGAGTTCCATATGCAGAAGCCGGGCAAGGTGCGCTTCGCCTACGATCCGCCGACGGCGGTCGACATCGTCTCCGACGGCAAATCGGTGGTGGTGCGCGAGCGCAAGCTTGGGACGCAGGATGTCTATCCGCTGTCGCAGACGCCGTTGCGGTATCTCTTGTCCGACCGGATCGACCTGTTGAAGGACACAAATGTGGTGAGCATCGCCGCCGACGATGTCTTCGTTTCTGTGACGATCGAAGAGAAGGGAGTGATGGGCACCCAGCGGCTGACGCTGATGATCGGCACCAAGGACAATCAGCTCAAGCAGTGGACGATCACGGACCCGCAGGGCTACGACATCACCACCGCGGTGTACAATCTCAATACCCAGAAGAAGCTCGATCCCGATTTGTTCAGGATCGATTTCACCAAGTATGATGACGGGCGAGGCGGTTGACCGCGCGCGCATTCCCGGTCAATCGATCATCGCACCAAACGACGACCGCGCGGGACAAATTGATTAACGGGACGGCACGACATTGAGAATGCGCCACCAGGGTCAGCTTAGCCGCTCGCGGCAGCTAGCCGCGCCGATCGCTTGCCGCGGTCACGGTTGCGGCCGCGCTGGGCATGGCTTGCGGGCCGGCGCTTGCCGAAACCGTTCCGTTGCCGCGGCCGGCACCGAAGGAACGGGGCGGTCCCGCAAAGCCGCAGATCGGCGACATCACCGGAACGCCGCTGGCCGGCACACCGCCGCCTCCGGCCAATACGCCGCCGACGCCGATCCTGCCGGACCCGCGCCTGCGCACCGTCACCGACAACGGCGTGTTCGACGCCAACCAGCGGGCGCAGGTGGCCAAGATCTCCAGCTACCTTTCGGGCCTCTCGACGCTGGTCGGCAATTTCGTGCAGGTCGCGCCGAACGGCAACCGCACCACCGGCGAGTTCTACATGCAGAAACCGGGGAAGGTGCGTTTCGCCTACGACCCGCCGACGGCGGTCGACATCGTTTCCGACGGCACCTCGATGGTGGTGCGCGACCGCAAGCTTGGGACGCAGGACGTCTATCCGCTGTCGCAGACGCCGTTGCGCTACCTCTTGTCGGACCGGATCGACCTTCTGAAGGACACCAATGTGGTGAGCGTGACCTCCGACGACGTCTTCATCACGGTGACGATCGAGGAGAAGCAGGCGCTGATCGGCACCAGCCGGCTGATGCTGATGATCGGCACCAAGGACAGTCAGCTGAAGCAGTGGACCGTCACCGATCCGCAGGGCTACGACACCACCGTTGCGGTGTACAATCTCAACACCCAGAAGAAACCCGATCCGGATTTGTTCAGGATCGAATACCAGAAGTATGATGATGGGCGAGGCGGCGGTTGACCGCAGCGCGATCCCGGTCAATTGATCGTCTTGTCGTATTCATTGCCGTTCGATCGATTGCATGCGCCTGACCGTCTCGACGTGGAACATCAATTCCGTCCGTCTGCGCATCAATCTCGTCGCGAAATTCATCAAATCGGTCCGGCCGGACGTTCTCTGCCTGCAGGAGACGAAATGTCCGGACGATGCGTTTCCGCTGAAGCGCTTCAAGCGTCTGGGCTATGAGCACGTCGCGCTGAACGGGCAGAAGGGCTACCATGGGGTGGCGATCGTCTCGCGGCACCCTTTCGACAAGACCGACATGCGGACCTTCTGCGGCAAGATCGACTCGCGGCACATCTCGGTCTCGCTGGGCGACAAGATAGGCCTTGAGGCGCCGCTGACGATTCACAATTTCTACGTACCGTCCGGCGGCGATATTGCCGATCCTTCACTGAATCCGAAATTCGAGCACAAGCTCGCCTTTCTCGACGAAATGAAGACGTGCGAACCGCTTCATCCCGCCGACGGCGATCGCCATGTCCTGGTCGGCGATCTCAACGTCGCGCCGCACGAGCATGACGTGTGGTCGCACAAGCAGTTGCTCAATATCGTGTCGCATACGCCCATCGAATGCGAGAAGCTGCTTGCCGTAAAGGCGCGCGGCAACTGGGTCGATGTCGCGCGTGCGCGCATTCCGGAGCCCGAAAAAGTCTATACTTGGTGGAGCTATCGCGCCGCCGACTGGACGCTGTCGGATCGCGGCCGCAGGCTCGATCACATCTGGGTCTCTCAGGCGCTCGGCGACCGCGTCAGCGATTTCGCGATCGCGCGCTACGCCCGCGGCTGGGACCGGCCATCGGATCATGTGCCGGTGACGGCGGCGCTGGAGGTGTGACTGTACCGTCTGCGACGAAGCGAAGCTGCAATCGCGGGAGCGCTGTTACGCAATTCAGCTCCGGATTTCGCTTCGCGTCATCCGGGCTACGCCGTCACGGCACCAATTTGCCGCTGGCGATCATCATGTCGCTCGCCGCCTGGCTGGTGCGGCCTGCGAGATCGTCACGCAGCCGTCGCGCTGCATCGGGGTGACCTTCCAGCACGCGCTGGAACATGCTGCGCGAAATGCGCAGCACGGTGGATTCGGCGATGGCGACGGCAGTCGACGGACGCGGCATCTCCACGACCAGCGCGAGCTCGCCGATCAGCGTGGCGGGACCCGCGACGATATCGTGATAGCCGCCTGCATCCTCGCTGGAGACGCGGATCGCGCCTGCCTGGACCACGAAGCCCGCATCCGCCGTATCGCCCGCATGGAACAGCGTCTCATCACGACGCACGCGCCGGGTTTCCGAACCGATCGCCAGCACCCGCAGAACTTCGACGCCCAACAGTTTTAGTGTCGGCACGGTTGCGAGCAGCTTGACGTCATCCTCAATCGACATTCGAAACCGCGGCTAAACGAACAGGCCGGCACTTGATTTTTCTCAAGCATGATCTTCGGAAAACCGGAACCCGCCCCCGGATCAAGTGCGGGGGCAGGCTTTTTTCCGGATCATGCTTCGCACGAATCGATCCGCAAATCCTATCACGGCACCAGCTTGTAGCCGCCGGATTCCGTCACCAGGATCGCCGGGCTTGCTGCGTCAAGCTCGATCTTCTGACGCAGGCGATAGATGTGCGTCTCCAGCGTGTGCGTGGTGACGCCTGAGTTGTAGCCCCACACTTCCTGCAGCAGCGTCTCGCGCGACACCGGCGCCTGGCCGGCGCGATAGAGGAAACGCAGGATCGCCGTTTCCTTCTCCGTCAGCCGCACCTTCTTGGCGTTGGTGCCGATCAGCATTTTCGAACCGGGACGAAAGCTGTAGGGCCCGACCGAGAACACCGCGTCCTCGCTTGCTTCGTGCTGGCGCAGCTGCGCGCGAATCCGCGCCAGCAGCACCGCGAAACGAAACGGCTTCGTCACATAATCGTTTGCGCCGAACTCGAGGCCGAGGATCGTGTCGGAATCCGTGTCATGGCCGGTCAGCATGATGATCGGCGCCTTGAAGCCCGACTTCCGCAAGCTGCGCACCACTTCGCGGCCGTCGGTATCCGGCAAGCCGACGTCGATGATCATCAGATCGGGCGAATTGGTCTTGGCCGCCTGCGCGCCCTTGGCGCCAGTATCGACGGCCGACGCCTCGAACTCCTCGTGCAGCGCGAGCTGTTCGACCAGCGTGTCGCGCAGGTCGTCGTCGTCATCCACGATCAAAATCTTGCGGGCGGTAGCCATCAGTCATGATCCTTAGAGCAGACAGGAGAGAAAACACCGGTTTGCCAAAAAAAGTGCAGCGAAACAGCAGTTTGGCGGGCAGAATCGGCACCGCCGGTGGACGGCGGACGTAACGCGAAATAAAGCATTCCAAGGGCGCAGCGCAAGCACGACTTCGGCATGGCGATGAGAAAGCGCAATATTCCAATGACTTACAAGCGACCAATGGCAGCAGCGCCCGCGGCAATCGCCGTCCGGCGGCGCGCGGGCGAGCCGACGCAAGGTGTTCTCACCTTCGCCGGCCACACGATACCTGTGGCCCTTGGACGTGGCGGGTTGAAGGCAAACAAGCGGGAAGGTGACGGCTGTACACCGATCGGCACCTTCCGCCCGCTGCGGCTGTGGTGGCGCAAGGACCGCCATGCGCGGCCGAAGACAACGTTGCCCGTGCGGGCGATCCAGCACCACGACGGCTGGTGCGAGGACCCGTCGAGCCGCCGCTACAATCGGCCGGTCCGTCTTGCCACAGATAGCAGCGCCGATCGGCTGACGCGCGCCGATCACCTCTATGACTTCATCGTGGAGATCGATCACAACACGCGCCCGCGCATCGCCGGCCGCGGCAGCGCGGTGTTTCTGCATCTCGCGCGGCCGGGTTTCGCACCGACCGCCGGCTGCATCGCGATGACGCACGCGTCGATGCTTCGGCTGCTGGCGCGGCTCTCAAGGCGAACGCGGATTGTCGTCGGCTGATGACGCTAGTGGGGAGCGATGCCCGAAGATCGCCGACCCCACGCGAATATGGGTCGCGCCCATTTGAATGGCCGCAGCGAAATCGGCGCTCATACCCATCGACAGGAGCTTTAGATCATTTCGCGCAGCGATCTTTGCCGTAAGGGCGAAATGCGGCGCCGGCGCATCCTCGACCGGCGGAATGCACATCAACCCTGAAATCGTCAAACCGAAATCCTTGCGGCATGTCGCGATGAATGCGTCCGCTTCGGACGGCGCTATGCCCGCTTTCTGCGGCTCTTCGCCGGTGTTGATCTGAACGAACAGCGTCGGCGAACGCCCCTGCTTTTCGATTTCCTTGGCTAACGCTTCGCAAATGCTCGGCCTATCCACCGAGTGGATGGCGTCGAACAATGCAACCGCGTCCTTTGCCTTGTTGGACTGCAGCGGCCCGATCAGATGCAGCTCGATGCCGGGCGTGCCTGCCATGATCGCGGGCCATTTGCCCTTGGCCTCCTGCACGCGATTTTCGCCGAAAACGCGCTGTCCCGACGCCAAAACCGGTGCGATCGCCGGGGCATCAAAGGTTTTCGAGACCGCAATCAGCTGAACGGAGCTGCGCTCGCGTCCGGCGTCCTTGCAGGCACGCGCGATCTCGCGCTCGACCGAAGCAAGCCCGATGGTGAATCAGAGATTAAATCTGCGCCGCTCATGATGCCCGAGGAGCCGTTCCGATCGATTCAAATTTTACCGAATGCACCAAACCCTCCTTGAGACGCCGGCACTATCGTCATCCCGGGGTACGGGGATTTTCGATGTCTGGCTTCACCTTCCGGCGCTATCTGCCAAAACTCAAGGCGATTTTCGACGTGCGCGCGCGCCTCGTGCTCGTGTCGCTTGTTCTTGTCGTGCCGCTGTTGGTCGACAGGGTGCAGATCCTCGAAAGTTCCCGCGCAAACCAGATCAAGGCCGCATCGGCCGAGCTTGCCGGCGTCGCCAGGCGCGGCGCGCAGGCGCAGCGCGAAATGGTCAAGACCGTCGAAGGCATGTTGCGGACGGCGGCGTCCATCTATGTGCACGCACATCAGCTTGGCCGGCCGTGCGCGCTGCTCAATTCCGGCTTCAAGGTGAGCATGCGCGGCATCGGCAACATTTCCGTGGTCGACAAGGACGGCCGCGTCGTCTGCTCGACGCTGCCGGTGCTCGTCGGCGTTGACCTCACCGACCGCCCCTACTTTCACGATGCGCTCGCCCGGCGCCAGTTTGTGCTCAGCGACTACGTGAACAGCAAGGCCTACGGCGATCCGTCGGTCGTAGCGGCGTTCCCGACCTCGATCGTCAACCGCGATGTCGAGGCGGTCATCGTCACCTCGATCGCGCTGACCTGGATCGAGGAACTCGTCGGCAAGACGCCGGCAACGGCCGGCATGACCGTCACGCTGATCGACGGCGGCGGCGCCGTGCTCGCTTCGAAACCCACACGCGACGATTCGTCCGCGACGCGCACGGTGATCGACCAGGTCATGCTCTCAACGAGCGAAGAGACGGCCGGCTCCGCTTCGTCCGGCAGCGCGCGCGAAGGCCGCATGTTTGCCGCCTCGCGCATCCCCGAGACGAACGCGCGACTGATCGTCAGCATCGACGAACGCACGATGCTCGCATCGATCGATCGCGATATTCGTTCAGCCTATCTGCAGCTCGCCATGGTCGGCCTGCTCGTGCTGGTCGGCGCATGGTTCATCAGCGAGCGAGCGGTCATCCGGCCGATCCGGCTGCTCACCAACGTGGCGGCACGCTTTGGCGCAGGCGATCTTTCCGCGCGCAGCGCGCAGAGCGGCCTGCCGCCGGCATTCGCGCCGCTGGCGCAGGCCTTCAACGCCATGGCAACGCGGCTCGCCGAGCGCGAGCGTGAACTTTTGAACCTGAACAGCCAGCTCTCCGTGCAGGCGTCGGTCGATGCATTGTCGGGCCTCGCCAACCGCCGCGCGTTCGACAGCCGGCTGAACTTCGAGTGGGTGAAGGCCGAGCATGAGCGCGGCAGGCTCGCGCTGGCGATGATCGATATCGATCACTTCAAGGCCTACAACGACACCTACGGGCATCTCGATGGCGACGCTTGCCTGGCCAAGGTCGGCGAGGTGCTCATGAAGGTCGCAACCGACGTCAAGGGTTTTGGCGCCCGCTATGGCGGCGAAGAATTCTCGCTGATGCTGCCGGGCGCGGACGCTGCACGCATGGCGGAGGTGGGCGAAATGATCCGCGCCGGCATCGCCGCGCTCGACCTGCCGCACGGCGGGGCGCCGCTCGGTTACATCACCGTCAGCGTCGGCGTTGCCGTGGTGGCGCCTGCCCCCGGCCAAAACCAGCTCGACCTGATCGAGGCGGCGGACTGCCGGGCTCTACATGGCCAAACGGCGCGGCCGGAACACGGTGGTCGAACACGGCGATATCCGCTCGGTCGACCAGGTCATGGCGCTCGCCGGCTGAGGCACGCGCGGCAGCCCTGCAACAGCCCTTCTCACCGTATAATTCGTTGACCCTGCGGGCTATTCCGTGGCCTAGTGCCGCCGATTTTTGACCTGCCGAAAAACCGACGATTCGATGACGACCGAACGCTACAACGCCCGCGACACCGAGCCGCGCTGGCAGAAAATTTGGGACGAGCAACAGATCTTCGCCGCGAAGAACGACGACCCGCGGCCGAAGTACTACGTGCTCGAGATGTTCCCCTACCCGTCCGGCAAGCTGCATATCGGTCACGTCCGCAACTACACGATCGGCGACGTGGTTGCGCGCTACAAGCGCGCGCGCGGTTTCAACGTGCTGCATCCGATGGGCTGGGACGCGTTCGGCCTGCCGGCCGAGAACGCGGCCATGGAACGCAAGGTCCATCCCAAAGGCTGGACCTACGGCAACATCGAGACGATGAAATCGCAGCTCAAGCTGATGGGGCTGTCGATCGATTGGACCCGCGAGATCGCAACCTGCGATCCGTCTTATTACAAGCATCAGCAGCGGCTGTTCCTGGACTTCATGAAGGCAGGGCCTGGTCGAGCGCGAGAAGCGCAAGCTCAACTGGGATCCGGTCGACATGACCGTGCTCGCCAACGAGCAGGTCGTCGACGGTCGCGGCTGGCGCTCCGGCGCGCTGGTCGAGCAGCGCGAGATGAACCAGTGGGTCTTCAAGATCACGAAGTACGCGCAGGAACTGCTCGACGCGATCGACACCCTGGATCGCTGGCCCGACAAGGTGCGGCTGATGCAGCGCAACTGGATCGGCCGCTCCGAGGGCATGCTGATCCGTTTTGCGCTGGATCCTGCGACCGCGCCGAACGGCGAGGCCGAACTGAAGATCTTCACGACGCGGCATGACACGCTGTTCGGCGCGAAGTTCATGGCGATCGCGCCCGATCACCCGCTGGCGCAGGCGGCTGCCGCAAAGAACCCCAGGCTCGCCGAGTTCATCGCCGAGACCAAGCATCACGGCACCGCGCAGGAGATCATCGATACGCTGGAGAAGCAGGGTTTTGACACCGGCATCAAGGCGATCCATCCGTTCGATGCGAACTGGAAGCTGCCGGTCTATGTCGCGAACTTCATCCTGATGGACTATGGCACCGGCGCGATCTTCGGCTGTCCGGCACACGACCAGCGCGACCTCGACTTCGTCAACAAGTACGGCCTCGGCAACACGCCGGTGGTGTGTCCGCCCGACGCCGATCCGAAGTCGTTCAAGATCACCGACGTCGCCTACGACGGCGAGGGGCGCATGATCAATTCGCGCTTCCTCGACGGCATGACGATCGAGGACGCCAAGGAAGAGATCGCAAAGCGACTCGAAAACGAAACGCGCGGCAATGCGCCGGTCGGCGAACGGCAGGTCAACTATCGCTTGCGCGATTGGGGCATCTCGCGCCAGCGCTACTGGGGCTGCCCGATCCCGATCATCCACTGTCCGAAGTGCGACGTCGTGCCGGTGCCGGACAAGGACCTCCCGGTCGCGCTGCCGGAGGACGTGACGTTCGACAAGCCCGGCAATGCGCTCGACCACCATCCGACCTGGAAGCACGTGACGTGTCCGCAGTGCGGGGGCAAGGCCCGGCGCGAGACCGACACGATGGACACGTTCGTCGATTCGTCCTGGTACTTTGCCCGCTTCACCGATCCCTGGATCACGACGGCTCCGACCGATCGCTCGGCGGTCGACGGCTGGCTGCCGGTCGATCAATACATCGGCGGCGTCGAGCACGCCGTGCTGCACCTGCTCTACTCGCGCTTCTTCATGCGCGCGATGAAGGCCACGGGCCACGGCAATATCGAGGAGCCGTTCGCCGGCATGTTCACCCAGGGCATGGTGGTGCACGAGACCTATCGGAAGCGGGACGGCACCTATGCCGAGCCCGGCGAGGTCAAGATTGAGACAGGAGACAATGGCCGCCGCGCGTCCCTGATCGCGACCGGCGAGGAGATCGATATCGGTCCCAACGAGAAGATGTCGAAGTCGAAGCGCAACACGGTGGGTCTCGACGAGATCGCCGGCACGGCCGGCGCCGACACCGCGCGCTGGTTCATGCTGTCGGATTCGCCGCCGGAGCGCGACGTGATCTGGACCGAGGAAGGCGCGCAGGGCGCCTGGCGGTTCGTCCAGCGGGTCTGGCGGCTGGTCGGCGACGCCAACAGGATCGCGGCCCCCATCGGGGCGGCCCGGCCGGCGCAATTTGGCGAAGCCGCAGCGGCGCTGCGCAAGGCGGCGCACCGCGCACTCGGCCACGTGACCGACGACATCGAGCGCCTGCGCTTCAACGTGTGCGTCGCGCACATCTATGAATTCGCAAACGCGTTCGGCACATCGCTCGCTGGCGCGAAGGGTGACGTCGGCGCCGACTACCGCTTTGCCGTGCGCGAAGCGGCCGAAATCCTGGTCATGCTGATCTCGCCAATGATGCCCCATTTGGCGGAAGAATGCTGGGCGGCGCTGGGCCACAAGGACCCGGACCTGGTTTCACGGGCTCCGTGGCCTCAAATTGAGCCCGATTTGCTGGTAGAGGACACCATTACCCTGCCCGTCCAGGTCAACGGCCGAAAAAGGGCAGATGTCACAGTGGCCCGGGATGCCGCAGTTCAGCAAATTGAGGCTGCCGCTTTGGCGCTCGATGCGGTAAAACGGGCGCTGGACGGCAAGCCGCCGAAGAAGGTCATCGTGGTGCCGCAGAGGATCGTGAATGTCGTTGGTTAGCGGTCGCATCGCCGGAAGGCTCTCGGCAATTTTCCTGCTTGGCGCGCTGACGGCCGGCTGCTTTCAGCCGATGTACGCCGAACGCACCGTGACCGGCGAGCCGGCACTGCGGGAAAAGCTGTCTGCCATCGACGTGACCAATATCACCACCGCCCAGCCGGCGGATGCGCGGCTCGGGGTCGAACTGCGCAACGGCCTCCTCTTCAACTTCACGGGCGGCGGCAGCCCTGCACCGCCCACCCACAGGCTGGTCGTCCGCATGTCGACGACAAAAACCACGGCCATCGTCGACCCGACGACCTCCCGTCCCGATATTGAGAATTACGGCATCGACGTCAGCTACGAGTTGCGGGAGATCGCGACGGACAAGCGCGTGATGTACGCGAACACGTTCGCCCGGGTGTCCTATGACATTCCCGGACAGGAGCAGCGTTTCGCCCGCGTCCGCGGCTTGCGCGACGCCGAGAGCCGCGCCACCAAACAGATCGCCGATAACATCAGCCAGCGGCTGTCCTCGTTCTTCGTCGCCGGCACCTAACGGCCGGGTGTCCTCATCGTGGTCGCGATCAGCAATCGCGAAGTCGAATCCTACCTCGCGAAGCCGAACCCCGCGCACGCGATCATCCTGTTGTTCGGCGCCGACGTCGGCCTCGTGCGTGAGCGCGCCGACGCGCTGATCGCCGCGGCGGTCGACGACGTCAACGATCCCTTCTCTCTGGTGCGGCTTGAAGGCGACGATCTTGCCTCCGAACCGTCCCGCCTGGTGGACGAGGCGATGACGGTGCCGCTGTTCGGCGGACGCCGCGCCATCCGCGTGCGCGCGGGGGGCCGCAATTTTGCAGGCGGCGTCGACGTGCTGCTGAAGGAACCACCGAAGGATTGCCGCATCGTCATCGAGGCGGGCGAGCTTCGCCGCGACTCGCCTTTGCGCGTGATGTGCGAAAAGGCGAAGACCGCCGCGGCCATCGCCTGCTATGCGGACACCACGCGAGATCTCGAGCGGTTGATCGAGCACGAGCTGCGCCTTGCGAACCTGCGCATCGATCCGGACGCGCGCGCGGCGCTCACCGAATTGCTCGGCGGCGACCGTCTCGCGTCACGCAACGAGATCCGCAAGCTCGCGCTCTATGCGCACGGCAGGGGCGAAATTTCTCTCGACGACATCGCCGCGGTCGTGACCGACGCCTCGAGCTTTGCGCTCGATCCGATCATCGACAACGCCTTCGCCGGAAAGCCCGCCGAGCTCGAAACGGCTTTCGCCAAGGCGATCGCCGCCGGCACCAATCCGAATTCGATCATGTTCGCCGCCCAGCGGCAGGCATCGCAGCTGCACAAGGCGCGCCTGGCGATCGACGAAGGGCAGGGAGCGGACATGGCCGTCGAACGCGCATTCCCGCGGCTGCATTTTTCGCGCAAGGATCTGATCGCGCTGGCGCTGCGGAACCTCTCGTCAGAGCGGCTGTCGCAAAGCATCATGCAGATCGGCGAGGCGACGCTCGAGGTGCGGCGGCGGTCGCAGCTTGCGGAGACGATCGCGCAACGCGCGCTGATGTCGATAGCGGTGAATGCCCGGCGGCGGGGTTAGTATCACTGCGCGCATCGCCTAGAGAAACGCAACGAACTTTCCACGGTCAGGCCGGCCTGTCAATGATCGATCGCAGCGTACCCGGCTTCAAATCTCGCCCTCCGTGCACTGGAACGGTGACAGTTCTCGTCGGGTCGCCGGGAAAGACGAGAACGTGATGGCTGCCGACGATGCGATTGACGGCGAAACCAGCGTTCGTGAGTGCCTGAATACTCGCTTGCCGCTCATGACCGGCAGCTTGCCGCCGGCCATGCTCAGGCCGCAACGGTTACGCTGCGGATCGTTGGATGCGCGTCGGACGGGGGCGCAGTCCCTGCTCCTGACGATACTCAAGGATTGCCCGGATCGCCTCCTCAGCATTGGCCAGCGCCTCCTGCTCGGCTCTCCTCGGTCACGACTTCGGGCAGCGCGGGAACGAGCACGGTGAACCCGCCACCTTCTTGCGGCTCGATGACGGTGCTGTCGGGTCACGACAGTCGCTCGTACGTGTCAAACTCGAAGGCGCCTATCCCCGCCCCAACTCCAGGCGCAGGACGATGTCGTCGAGCTGCTCAAGATCGCGGTACTTGATGTGAACGGTGCCGCCCGGATCCTTGTGATCGACGCTGACGCTCAACCCCAAGACATCGCTCATGCGCTTTTCCAGCGCGAGCGTGTCGGCGTCCTTCCTGGCCTTGCCCACGCTTGTCTTGCTTTTCCGCGTCGGCACGCCGGCTTCATGGGCGAGCGCCTCGGTCTGGCGAACGCTCAGGCCTTCCTCGATCACACGCGCCGCGGCCTGCGACGGATCGCCGACGCCGATCAGCGCGCGGGCGTGGCCGGCGGACAGCTTGCCCGACGAGATCAGGTCCTGCACGTCGTTCGGCAGCTTGGTCAGCCGCATCATGTTCGCGATATGGCTGCGGCTCTTGCCGACGACCTTTGCGACGTCATCGGTCGAATGACGGAATTCGTCGACCAGCAGGTGATAGCCCCGCGCCTCTTCCATCGCGTTCAGGTCTTCGCGCTGGATGTTCTCGACGATCATGATCTGCAGCGCGTCGTTGTCGGTGACCTCGACCGGCACGATCGGCACGTCGTGCAGGCCGGCGCGCTGCGCCGCGCGCCAGCGCCGCTCGCCGGCGATGATCTCGAAATGATCCGGCGCATTGCGAACAGGACGCGCGACGATCGGCTGGATCACGCCGTGCTGACGGATCGATTCGGCAAGCTCCTCGAGCTCGGCCTCGACGAAGCTCTTGCGCGGGTTGCGCGGATTTGGCTTCAGGAACTCGATCGGCACGCGCCGCTGGGTCTTGCCGCGCTCCGCCTTCGCCTGCTCGCCGCCGACGTCACCGATCAGACTTGCAAGGCCCCTGCCCAGTCGCGATCGCGCTTCCTCCGCCAACGAAGCCTCCCTCGAACTCAAAGCATGCACTCCCGTACGCTATTCCAATTCGATTCAGCTCGTGCGCAGCGAGCGCTCGCGCTGAATCACTTCGGTGGCAAGCTTGAGATAGGCTTCGCTGCCGACGCACTTCAGATCGTAGACCAGCACCGGTTTGCCGTAGGACGGCGCTTCGGAGATGCGCACGTTGCGCGGGATCATGGTGTCGTAGACCTTCTTGCCCATGAACTGCCGCACGTCGGCGACCACCTGGTTCGACAGGTTGTTGCGCGAGTCGAACATGGTCAGCACGATGCCGTGGATCGTCAGGCTGGGATTGAGCGTCGAGCGCACCTGCTCGACCGTCTGCAGCAGCTGCGACAGACCTTCGAGCGCGAAGAACTCGCACTGCAGCGGGACGAGGATCGCATCCGACGCGGCCATCGCGTTGACCGTGATGAGGTTGAGCGACGGCGGACAATCGATCAGCACATAGGTGTAGGCCTGCTCGGCGGGATCGCTGCCGTTGAGAGCGGCGAGCGCATTTCGCAAACGAAACGCGCGATCGCGCTCGGTGCCGAGCTCAAGCTCAAGGCCCGACAGGTCCATGGTCGAAGAGGCGATATGCAGCCGCGGCACCGCGGTCGGCAGGATCGATTCGCGCAGGCGCGCCTCGCCGATCAGCACGTCGTAGGTCGAGCACTCACGATTCTTGCGATCGATGCCGAGCCCGGTCGATGCGTTACCTTGCGGGTCGAGATCGACGATCAACACATGCTCGCCGGTGGCGGCCAGTGCCGTGCCGAGGTTGATGGCGGTGGTGGTCTTGCCAACGCCGCCCTTCTGGTTGGCGAGCGCGAGGATGCGCGGCCGGACCGGGCGCGGTTCGGGCTGCGACTCGTTAAGCTCTTGAAGTCCTTTGAGTATTTCGTCCGTCATGGGTGCTTACCGCGCCGCTGTGCAGGCGGCGCTCCTCTCGGGGAAAGCTGATCGATCTCGACGATGCGGCCATCAGCACTGGTCCGGCTCGGATGAAGCTTCGCCTGCACAGTCCAATATTTTGTAGATTCCGTCAATTCCGCCTCTACATCTTGGCCCTTTAAAAACAATGCCTTGGCGCCTCGAGCGATCAGCGGGGCCGCAAGTCCTAACAAGACATTAAGCGGCGCAAGGGCCCTTGCGGTGATGTAATCCGCAGCCGGCGGATTACTATCCACGAAATTCTCGATATCCGCGAGATGCACCGTTCCCCGCCCGCCGGTGACGCGCAATGCCTCGCGCAGGAACGCGGCCTTCTTGGCATTGCGCTCGACCAGATGGACGGCAGCATCGTGCTGGTCGGCGAGGGCGCAGGCGAGGACTATTCCGGGAAAGCCGCCACCGCTTCCAAGATCGATCCACCTCCTCCCCGACGGCGCGAGCTCAAGGAGCTGAAGCGAGTCCGCGACGTGCCGGATCCAGATCGATGGGACCGTGGACGGCGCGACGAGGTTCGTCTTGGGCTGCCACTCCCGCAACAGCGCGACGTAGCGATCGAGCCGCTCTTCCGTTTCACGTGAAACGGGACAGAGCTTGAGGGCGGCCCGCTTGTCAGCAGCGAGATCGTCCTCCCCGCCCCGGACCGACGCTTGTCCTGCAATCGCCTTCGCCATGGAGATCTGCCGCCCCCTCCTGCACGGTCTCAGCCGGCTGCTTGCCTTGGAGCCCGGGGCCTCCGGCGCAGGTGCGCGATCAGCAGCGTCAGCGCCGCCGGCGTCATGCCGTCCATCCGCGACGCCTGGCCAATGGTCGCCGGCCTCGCAGCCTCGAGCCGCTGCCGGGCTTCGTTCGAGAGCCCGGTCACCGCGGCATAGTCGATGGCCTCGCCAAGCTTCAGGCTTTCGTCCCGGCGCAGCGCCTCGATGTCTTCGGCCTGGCGCGAGACATAGACGTCGTACTTCGCCTCGATCTCCAGATGCGTGGCGATGACCGGATCGATGTCCAGAAGCTGCGGCCAGATCTTTGCGAGGTCGGGGAGGGCAACGTCCGGGTAGGCCAGCAGCTCGAAGGCCGTCCGCCGCTGTCCGTCGCGATTGAGGGCGAGCCCATAGCGGGCAGCAGCGTTCGGCGTCACCGAGAGTTCGCGCGCGAGTCCCTTCGCCGCCTCCAGCGCCGCCATCTTCCGGATGTGGAAGGCCGACCGGTCCGCCCCGACGCAGCCGAGCGCGATGCCCTGGCCGGTCAGGCGCTGGTCCGCATTGTCGGCCCGGAGCGACAGGCGGAATTCGGCCCGGGAGGTGAACATCCGATAGGGCTCCGCCACGCCACGTGAAACGAGGTCATCGATCATGACCCCGAGATAGCCGTGAGCGCGGTCGAAGACCGTGGTCTCGCCGCCCGACGCCCGGCGAGCGGCATTGATCCCTGCGACGATCCCCTGGGCCGCCGCCTCCTCGTATCCGGTGGTGCCGTTGATCTGACCGGCCAGGAAAAGGCCTCCCAGGCGCTTCGTCTCCAGCGCCGGGGTCAGTTCACGTGGATCGACATAGTCGTATTCGATGGCGTAGCCCGGCCGGACCATGCGGGTCTTCTCAAGCCCAGGGATGGTCTTGAGGATGGCCAGCTGGACCTCCTCCGGCAGCGAGGTCGAGATGCCGTTCGGGTAGACCGTCGTGTCGTCCAGCCCCTCCGGCTCCAGGAAAATCTGGTGACCGTCGCGCTCGCCGAAGCGCACGATCTTGTCCTCGATCGACGGACAGTAGCGCGGCCCCCTGCTCTGGATCTGCCCGGAATACATTGGCGAGCGATGCACGTTGGCGCGGATCACCTCGTGGGTGGCCGGCATCGTCCGGGTGATGCCGCACTGGATTTGTGGCGTGGTGATCTTCGTGGTGAGCACCGAAAACGGCTCAGGCGGATCGTCGCCCGGCTGCATTTCGACCGCGCCCCAGTCGATGGTCGTCCCGTCGAGCCGCGGCGGCGTGCCGGTCTTCAACCGTCCGAGCGCAAAGCCCGTCCGCTCAAAGGTCTTCGACAGGCCGAGTGCCGGCGCCTCCCCGACCCTGCCCGCCGGCCAGTTCTTTTCACCGAGATGGATCAGTCCGCGCAGGAACGTGCCGGTGGTCACGACCACGGCCCCGGCGGCGAGCCTTCGGCCATCCGCCAGAACCACACCCTCGATCCGGCCGGCGGCGATGATCAGATCGTCCGCCTCACCCTCGATGATGGTCAGGTTCGCCGTTTCACGTAGCGCTGTCTGCATCGCCGCCGCATAGAGCTTGCGATCGGCCTGGGCGCGAGGCCCCCGGACGGCCGGACCCTTGCGGCGATTGAGAAGGCGAAACTGGATGCCGGCCTGGTCGGCGACGCGGCCCATGAGACCGTCCAGCGCGTCGACCTCGCGGACCAGGTGGCCCTTGCCAAGCCCGCCGATGGCCGGGTTGCAGGACATCGCACCGACGGTCGAAAACTGATGGGTCAGCAGCGCCGTGCGTGCGCCCATGCGCGCGGCCGCAGCCGCGGCTTCACAGCCGGCGTGGCCGCCACCGATCACAATGACGTCGAACGATGCTTGGTTCATCTGAACCCAAATGGGCTGCGATTGGCGATCTTCTAGTCGCGCCGCGGCAAAGGGTCAAAGCGATTCGGCCGGCGCCTGGCCGGATCTGTTTCACGTGAAACAGTGGTAAAACTGAATTAACGTCCATTCTTATCTGCCGCTATTTGCCGATGCAGAAGTCCCTGAAGATCTTGTCGAGGATATCCTCGACGTCGACCCTGCCCAGCAACCGCCCGAGCGCATGGGCCGCGATCCGCAGTTCCTCGGCAAGGATCTCATCGGCGCCAGCGCCGACCTGCCCTGCCCGGCGCAGCGCCGCCGCCGCTGTTTCCAGCAACGCCTTCTGACGTGCGCGCGTCACCAGCGCCGACTCTCCTGACGCAAAATACTCCGCAGCGAACCGGGCAAGCGCACCCGTCAACTCGGCGAGCCCCTGCCCCTTCGCAGCGGAAATTCGAAAGGTCGCAGCGACGGAATCAGGCGCCGGGCGCGGCGAGCCGCCGCCAGGCAAGTCGACCTTGTTCTCGACCAGCCAGACCGGACCCGCGGCAGTTTCGCCCTCCGGCAACACCGCCTCGGCCGTTGAGTCAGTCAGCCAGAGGACGAGGTCCGCTCCCGCCGCCCGGTCGCGCGCGCGCCGGACACCCTCCTCTTCCACCGGATCGCTGGTCTGGCGGATTCCGGCCGTGTCGAGCAGCACGACCGGAAAGCCATCGAGGTCGAGCTGCACCTCGATCACGTCGCGGGTCGTGCCTGCGTGCGGCGACACGATCGCGGCTTCGCGCCGCGCCAGCCTGTTCAGCAACGTCGACTTTCCCGCATTGGGGGGACCTGCGATCGCCACCACAAGTCCTTCGCGCAATCGCTCGCCTCGCGCCGATGACGCCAGTGTCGCTTCGATCTCGATGCGCAGCTCTTCGATCTTCTCGCGCGCCGGCGCGATCAGTTCGTCCGGGACATCGCCTTCGTCGGAAAAATCGATCCCCGCCTCGACCAGCGCGGACGCTTCAATGATGCGGTGCCGCCATGCCTCCGCGCGCTCACCGAGCAGCCCCTTGAACTGCCGCAACGCCTGTCGCCGCTGCGCCTGGGTGTCGGCATGGATGAGATCATCGAGACCCTCGGCCTCGGTCAGATCGAGCTTGCCGCTCTCGAATGCCCGGCGCGTAAACTCGCCCGCCTCCGCCGCCCGCAGGCCGTCGATCTTGCCGAGCTCCTCGAAGATCGCGGCAAGCACGGCGCGGCTGCCGTGCACCTGCAGTTCGGCGATGTCCTCACCAGTCGCACTGTTCGGTCGCGGAAAGAACAGCACCACCGCATCATCGATGGCCGATCCAGCCGCGTTGCGCAGCGTGGTGAAAGTCGCAACGCGCGGCGCAGGCAAACGCCCGGCGAGCTTTTGCAGCGAGGTGCCGTGCGGCGGGTCCGGAGATGCGCACCACCGCGATGGCCGCCGGCGGCCGTCCGCTCGACAAGGCAAAGATCGTGTCGCGAGCCATCAGCGACGAACCATCGCACAGACCTTCAATTCGCGATCGCAGAACTCATCCGCCGGGCTGAAAGAGTTCGACCACGTTGCCCGATGGGTCCTCGCAGAGGATCTGTTTGCCGCCCGGACCGACGACAATGTCGTTGCGAAACTTCACGCCTACCTGCCGCAGCTCGGCGATCTTGCCCTCGAGATCATCGAGCTCGATCACGAACCGGTTCCAGCCGCCGGGCTCAGGCTTGCGGCCGTCCGGCATCGGCCGCGACGCCGAGGCGCCCGGCCCCGCCAGCCACAAGCGCAGCTCCTCGTGCTCCATGATCGCCATCGCCGCGCCGAACTGCTGCTCGAGCTTGAAGCCAAAATGGTCGCGATAGAAGGCGACTGCGCTGTCCACGTTGTGAACGATGTATCTCACCGCGACCATTGCCGACCCCGCAAGCGACTTGCCTCACGTGGCGAGTATGGCGGCTTCGCCGAGCGGCGTCAGCGGAAAATTCAGCGCCGCAAGCGGGCACTGCAACCGGTCAGCAACTGCTGCCACCATTCCGCATGCCGGCGCAGGAACAGCGCATCCGGAAAAGAATGGCGCGCCACGTGCTCTTGCGGAACGCTATCCCAGCCCGAATGGACGACGGTGATCCGAGTCTCCTCGCCGACCGGCTCGAACAGCACTTCGACAGTCGTCATCTGGTCCGGCGCAAATGTCGCCTGCCGCCAGGTCAACGCGAGGCGGCTGCCGGGCTCCCAGGCCGTCACGCGGCCAATCTCAAAGACCTTGCCGTTGGAAAGCGTTTCGGTGAAGCGGCCGCCCTCGCCTGCTTCCAACGAGATCATGCCCGGCGACCGCGGCGTAAAACGAAACAAGTCGTTCGGCTGCCACCACACGCCGATGTCGCGTGTGAAGACCTCGAACGCGCGCTCGGGCGTAGCCGCCACCCGCAACGAGACCATCACGCGCGAGGTCACCTAGCTCCCCGCTTCCACATGCGCTTTGAACGCAGCGAGCTGCTGCGTCCAAAGCTGCTCGGTCTCATCCAGCCAGTTCTTCAGCTGCGCCATCGGCTCGGGCCTCAGCCGATAGATCCGCACCCGCGCGTCGAACTCCGGATGCGATTCCTCGACCAGTCCCGTCGCGCGCAACGCGCGCAGATGCCGGCTCATCGCCGGCGCGCTGAGCCCTGCGGCACGCGCGAGCTCGCCGGCGCGATGCGGCCGCTCGCGCAACAGATCGACCACGCGCCGGCGCGCAGGCTCGGCCAGCGCCGCCAGCGTGCGATCGATGGCGAGCGCCTGCGTCAAAGCCAGCCCTCGATCTTCAGCCCGCTCGCCTTCTCGGCCTCCTCGCGCGAGACGTTCTGCAGGTTCTGGCCAAAGCTCCAGACGTGGCCTTCGGGATCGCGCGCCGAATAAGTGCGGTCGCCATAGAACTGGTTCTCGAGCTCGCGAACGATCACCGCGCCAGCTGCCTTTGCACGTTCGCAATGCGCATCGATGCCGTCGTCCAGATGGACATGAATTGACTGCGTGTTGCGGCCGCCCGTGGACGCCGGACTCGCGACGTAGTCGGTCCACTCGCTGCCAATCATGATCAGCCCGCCGCCGAACCTCATTTCGGAATGAGCCAGATTGCCGTCCTTGTCGGTGATCACCATGACCCGCTCAAAGCCAAAGGCTTTTTCGAGCCAGGTAAGCGCCGCCATCGGATCCTTGTAAAAAAGCGCGGACGTGAAGGCCGGACGGCCGAACGGGTTCGCCATGGCAAGCTCCTTTCCTGTGGTGTTAATATTTAACGACATAGGCAACTAACTAGTCAAGTCGTTCCGGGGAGGCGCCTTCCCTACTCGGCCACTGACCGACTGCTACGCGTGGAACCAAGTCCGTGCGATAGCGTCAGGCCAGAGGCCCGCTGCCGGAGTGCCCAATGAGCAATGTTGCATCGCACACAAACCGGCTCGGCTCCGAGACCAGCCCCTACCTGCAACAGCACAAAACCAATCCGGTGGACTGGTGGCCCTGGGGCCCGGACGCGCTCGCCGAGGCCAAGCGCAGCAACAAGCCGATCCTGCTGTCGATCGGCTACGCGGCCTGCCACTGGTGTCACGTCATGGCGCACGAAAGTTTTGAGGACGACGCCACCGCCGCCGTCATGAACGAGCTGTTCGTGAACATAAAGGTCGACCGCGAGGAGCGGCCCGACATCGACCAGATCTACATGAGCGCCCTGCACCATCTCGGAGAGCCCGGCGGCTGGCCGCTGACGATGTTTCTCGATTCCCAAGGCGAACCATTCTGGGGCGGGACTTATTTTCCGAAGGAAGCGCAATATGGTCGTGCCGCCTTTGTCGACGTGCTGCGCGAAGTGAACCGTGTGTTTCGCGAGGATCCGGCGAGGGTCGAGCAGAACCGCCGTGCGCTGGTCGCGCGGCTGAAACAACGCGGCGAGGCAAAGAGCGGCGTCTCCATCGGTCCAAGCGAGCTCAACAACATCGCCGAATTGATTGCCCGCGCAACCGATCCAGTGAACGGCGGCCTGCGCGGCGCGCCGAAATTTCCTCAAGTCACGATGCTGGAGTTCATCTGGCGCGCAGGCCTTCGCGCCGGCGACGAGCGCTTCTTCAACACGGCACAGCTCGCGCTGATGCGGATGAGCCAGGGCGGCATCTACGACCATCTCGGCGGCGGCTACGCGCGCTATTCGGTCGACGACAAGTGGCTGGTGCCGCATTTCGAAAAGATGCTCTACGACAACGCGCAGATCCTCGATCTGCTCGCACTCGACTATGCGCGGACACGAAATCCGCTGTATCGCGAACGCGCGCGCGAAACCGTGGGCTGGCTACGGCGCGAGATGAAGACTCCTGACGGCGCCTTCGCATCCTCGATGGACGCCGATTCCGAAGGCGAGGAGGGGAAGTTCTACGTCTGGTCGCTCGCCGAGATTCAAGACGTTCTCGGCGCCGACGATGCAGCCTTCTTTGCTGCAATGTATGACATCTCCGCCGCCGGCAATTTCGAAGGGCACAACATCCCCAATCGTCTCGACGGCCTGACCGATCCTCCGAACGAGGCCGCCCGGCTCACGCTGTTGCGGGAAAAGCTGCTGCAAGCCCGCAGCAGGCGGGTGAGGCCCGGCCTCGACGACAAGATTCTGGCCGACTGGAACGGCCTGATGATCGCAGCCCTGGCCAACGCCGCGAATGCCTTCGATGAACCGGCGTGGCTCGACGACGCGAAAGCTGCCTTCACCTTCGTCACGGCCAACATGACCCGGGCCGAGCGTCTCGGACACTCGTGGCGGGCAGGGGGCTTGCTGTTTCCAGGTCTCGCATCGGATTACGCCGCAATGATCCGCGCCGGCATCGCCCTGCACGAAGCGACGGGTGAGGGCGCCTGGCTTGCTCAGGCCGTCCATTGGCAGGATGCGCTCGAGGCCCATCACGCCGATGCCGAGCATAGCCGTTCGAAGAACGGCGTCGCTTCGCTCGCCTATGGCGGCTACTTCCTGACCGCCGACGATGCGGAGGGCTTGATCATCCGCCCGCACTCGACAGTCGATGACGCGATCCCGAACCACAACGGCCTGATCGCGCAAAACCTCGTACGGCTCGCCGTGCTGACCGGCGACGATCGCTTTCGCGCAAAAGCCGATGCGCTCTTCGGCTCGATCCTGCCGCGCGGCGCCGACAACCTTTTTGGTCATCTCTCGCTGCTGAATGCCCTCGACATGCGGTTGACGGCCTCGGAGATCGTGGTCGTCGGGCAGGGGGCGCAGGCTAAAGCTCTACTCGACGTCGCGCGCCGCTTGCCGCACGCAAACCGGATTGTCCTGCATGCCGGCGATGGCACCGCTCTCGCGAACAATCACCCCGCCAAAGCCAGGCTTGCGTCGGTCTCGGACGCCGCCGCTTTCGTCTGCAGCGGCCAAAGTTGTTCCCTGCCGGTCACCGAACCGGATGCGCTGGTTCAGCTGCTGAGCTTCCAGCCTAACAGCACGTCGGGCACCTTCTCCTCGTTATCGTAGCCGTCAGTCATCCGGATTTCGATCAGTCCGTGCTTGCGATAGAAGCTCCGCGCCATTGCATTTCGCTGAAATGTCCAGAGCCGAAATCCATCCGGCTGGCGCTGCTTTGCATGCTCCAGCAACACTGAGCCGACGCCACCCCGCCACGCGACGGGATCAACGTAGAGCTGCTCGATCCAGGCCGGTGTCAACGCGATGAATCCAAGCGTTGCGGCGTCGCGCGCGGCAATCCACACGTCCTGCCGCGGCAGGACGACATTGGTCATCCATGCTTCTGTTTCTTCCATGGAGTGAAGAACCGGCAGCCACGGCATCGCCGTAGCCCGCGCCCGCATATGAATTCCAGCCAGCAGAGAGGCGTCGTCCAGCGTCGCCGGCCTCAGCTGCACGTGCCGCATCGCGCACACCTCAGGCCGACGGCCATAGCAGATCGATCCACGCCTCGACGAACGACCGCGCTTCCGCCGCCGTCGCAGCGTTCCGCCTGGCCGTCATGCGGATCTTGATGAACCTGTTGTTCCACGCGGAAACGCAAGCGTGGCTGTCGACATCCGAGTTCGCCCGATTGTGGCGATAGCTCAGCGCCAGGCAGACAAACCGCGTCGTTCCGTGGCGCTCGATTGCGTAGTCGCCCTTGACCTCGACATTGCTGTAGGCGCCGAGCTGCTGCATCTCGAGAATGTCTCGCCGCGCCTCGTTCAGCTGGCCCTTGACCGGGGCTGACCGCGGATCGTCCGGGATGGATGTTTGTCCAGCGTCGTAAATGTAGACGTCGATCCGCCAGTCCGGGCGAATGAACTGAACCGAGGTGCCAAGACCCGGGTTCGTCTTCTCGTAGTCGACCGGCGCTTCGTGCGGCAGCCCTGCGACCCGATCCGGTATCGTCAGGCCATAAAGCTTCAGCGGCTCCTGCGCACCGGCCGCGCCAACCAGCAGCAACGCGTAAATCCCGATCGCGAGACGCGCAGAGCGCAAATCTCTCGCGAGTTGGGAGTAGCGCATCAGGTGTTCATCGAGTTCGAAGAATTCGCCGTTGGTCTTGGTGTTGCGCAACTTGTCGAGCAGGAAGTCGATCGCATCCATCGTTCCCATCGGATTGAGGATACGGCGCAGCACATACATCTTCTTCAGCTGCTGCTGCTCGGTGAGCAACTCTTCCTTGCGGGTGCCGGAACGGGTGATGTCGATCGCCGGGAAGGTCCGCTTGTCGGCCACCTTGCGGTCGAGAATCAGTTCCGAGTTACCAGTGCCCTTGAACTCTTCGAAGATGACTTCGTCCATGCGGCTGCCGGTATCGATCAACGCCGTGGCGATGATCGTCAGCGATCCGCCTTCCTCGATATTGCGCGCGGCGCCGAAGAAGCGTTTTGGCCGCTGCAGCGCGTTGGCGTCGACACCACCGGTCAACACCTTGCCTGACGACGGCACGACGGTGTTGTAGGCGCGGCCCAGGCGCGTGATCGAGTTCGAGCAGGATGACGACGTCGCGGCCGTGCTCGACCAGGCGCTTGGCCTTCTCGATCACCATTTCCGCGACGGCCACGTGGCGCGTCGCCGGCTCATCGAACGTGGAGGAAACGACTTCGCCCTTCACCGAACGCTGCATGTCGGTGACTTCCTCCGGCCGCTCGTCGATCAGGAGCACGATCAAATAGCATTCCGGATGATTGGCGGTGATCGCGTGCGCGATGTTCTGCAGCAGCACGGTCTTACCGGTGCGCGGCGGGGAGACGATCAGCGCGCGCTGGCCCTTGCCGATCGGCGCCACGATATCGATGACCCGCGCCGAGAGATCCTTCTTGGTCGGATCTTCGTGCTCCATCCGCAACCGCTCGTCGGGGTAGAGGGGCGTGAGGTTGTCGAAGTTGACCTTGTGCTTCGACTTCTCGGGGTCTTCAAAATTGAGCGAGTTGACCTTGAGAAGCGCGAAGTAGCGCTCGCCTTCCTTCGGTGAACGAATTTGGCCGTCGAGGGTGTCGCCGGTGCGCAGGCCGAAGCGGCGGATCTGCGAGGGCGAGACGTAGATGTCATCCGGGCCGGGCAGGTAGTTCGCGTCGGGCGAACGAAGGAAGCCGAAGCCGTCCGGCAGCACCTCGACGACACCTTCGCCGATGATGTCGGTCTCCTGAATGGCGAGCTGCTTCAGGATCGCGAACATCAGCTCCTGCTTGCGCATCGTCGATGCATTCTCGACCCCTGACTCTTCCGCAAACGTCACAAGTTCGGCGGGGGATTTGGCCTTGAGGTCCTGAAGTTTCATTTCGGGCATTGGGTAGTCCTGTGGAGATTTTTTCGGCGCCGGGATTTCTGATGATCGATGCGGCGCGGGAAGAGAGGAGGGAGGGGGTCGCAGGGTCCGGATGCAGATCGTCGAGCGTTGGGAGTTCCGAGATCAGGTCTTTGAGGTGATCAGCCGAATAGGGCCTTGAACCTGATGCGAGCGCCGGTCCCTGGAAAAGGGCCCGCGTCACATCCGCCTGCGTTCGGTGGGAACAGGGAAAATATATTAAATCAGTGCGACTTACGCAAGACGCCGAAATCCCACACTGCGCGGTTAATGTTCGGTTAAAACGGCTTCACGATCACCAAAATCACAATGCCGATCATGAGTACCGCCGGCACCTCATTGATAATACGATAGAATTTCTGGCTCCGGCGGGCCTTGTCGGCGTCCAGCTCCCGCCAGAGGCGCACGTAGAAACCGTGCAGGGCGGACATGACGATCACCAGCGCGAACTTGGCGTGCATCCAGCCGGCCGTATGCCAGCTGCCAAGCCAGACCAGCCAAAGTCCCAGCACCCAGGCGATGATCATCGCCGGATTGATGATGATCCTTAAGAGGCGGCGCTCCATGACCTTGAAGGTCTCGGATTGCTTTGAGCCGACCTCCGCCTCGCAGTGATAGACGAACAGGCGCGGCAGATAGAGCATCCCGGCCATCCAGGAGATGACCGCGATCACGTGAAATGCCTTCACCCACAGATACATCGCTCGAGCCCTAGCTGCCCCGCACGCGTTTCAGCATCCGTTCGACATGCGCGATCGGCGTCGGCGGCAGAATGCCGTGCCCGAGGTTGAAGATGAATCGACCGTCCTGGAAGTCGGCCATGATCGCATCGATCGCGCGATCAAGCGCGTCACCACCGGCAAGCAACGCCAGCGGATCGAGATTTCCTTGCACTGCGACCCGGCTCTGCACCCGCTCGCGAACAAACTTTCGATCCGCCATCCAGTCGATGCTCACAGCGTTGACCGGAACGCGATCGACATAGTCTCCCAGCAGATGACCGGCCCCGCGCGGAAATCCGATCACGCGCGCGTTCGGTACCTTTCGCCTCAGTTCGTTCACGATCCTCGCCGCAGGCTCGATGCACCAGCGCGTGAATTCCTCGGGCGGCAACACGCCGGCCCAGGTGTCGAACAGCTGCACCGCATCGACGCCCGCTTCGAACTGCTGCTCGAGATAACTCACCGAATTCTCGACAAGCCGGTCGACAAGCTTCGCAAAAGCCTTCGGCTGTTCGTACGCAAACATCCGCGCCGGCGCCTGATCGCTCGTGCCTTGACCCGCGATCATGTAGGTCGCCACCGTCCAGGGCGCGCCGCAAAATCCGATGAAGGCGGTCTTGCTGTCCAGTTGCGGTCTGACCTGCTTCACCGTCTGGTAGATCGGCGCAAGGATCGATTGATCGACCAGCCTCGGCAGCGCATCGATCGCCTTTTCATCGGCGATCGGATCGAGACGCGGACCTTCACCGGCTTCGAACCTCACGGTCTGCCCGAGCGCGTGCGGAATCACCAGGATGTCGGAGAACAGGATCGCGGCATCGAACTGAAACCGTCGAATGGGCTGCAAGGTGATTTCGGCGGCAAGTTCCGGCGTGAAGCAAAGCTTCATGAAGGAGCCGGCATTCTCCCGCAGCTCACGATACTCCGGCAGGTAGCGGCCGGCCTGCCGCATCATCCAGACGGGAGGCACGGTCGAACGCTGACCATCCAGGACTGTCAGAAAAGAGCTGTTCACCAAGGTTTCCTCAAGGGGCCCTTCCTTAAAACTATCTATTTCTAGATTCTAGTTAGTAGTTGTTAGGCGGTGGATTTGACTCACGACTCGAAGCCCGCAACTTATCCAGCGGTCATCCACACCCCGTAGCTCTTGTACCCATATTCAACAAGGCGCCATGCCGCCAAATAACATCGGCTTTATCAGCCCTCCGTGCGTCGTGAGGTCCGAATATCAAGAGACAAGTCCACATAACCTCACTATCATGGCCGTAAGGGTCCAAGATTATCCCAAGAGGCAGTCTGTGTGTGAGTTGGCCGGTTATCCCGTTCCGGAATTCGGAAGAGGGAATTTGGCTCGTTTGCTCAACACCAATCCACAATCCATACAGATGCCGAACCGGTCGGGTCCTGCGGATTGCAAGTTTCCATGATCGTGTCGTCCGGCAGCTACTTTCACTTGCACATGGTGTCCGACTCGACCGGTGAAACGCTGATCACCGTCGCACGCGCAGTCGCCGCCCAATATGCAAACGTCACGCCGATCGAGCACGTTTATCCGCTCGTGCGCAGCCAGAAACAGCTCGACCGGGTGTTGATCGAGATCGAGGAATCGCCCGGCATCGTGCTGTTCACGTTGCTGGACGATGAGCTCGTGGACCGGCTGCAAAGGAAGTGCGCCGAGATCAATGTTCCGAGCCTCTCGATCATCGGCCCGGTGCTGCAGCTGTTCCAGGCCTATCTCGGCGCGGAGACGTCGCACCGTGTCGGCGCGCAGCATGTGCTGAATGCGGAATACTTCAAGCGGATCGATGCGCTGAACTACACGATGCTGCATGATGACGGCCAGCATACCGAGGGCCTTGAAGACGCCGATGTCGTGCTGGTCGGCGTGTCGCGAACGTCGAAGACGCCGACGTCGATCTATCTTGCCAATCGCGGCATCCGCACCGCGAACATTCCGCTGGTGCCGGCTATTCCGCCGCCAAAGGAGCTGGAAAAGCTGAGCAAGCCCCTGATCGTCAGCCTGCACGCGACGCCCGAGCGGCTGATCCAGGTCCGGCAGAACCGGCTTCTCGGCCTTGGCGCGACGACCGATGCCGATTCCTACATCGACAAGCAGTCGGTCACCGACGAGGTCATGTTTGCGCGAAAGCTGAGCGCGCGACATGGCTGGGCGCAGCTCGATGTCACACGTCGCTCGATCGAAGAGACGGCGGCGGCGATCATGAAGCTGCTGTCGGATCGGCAGCGCCAGCGGAGCGCGCCGTGAGCCTGTGGGCCGGCAACGCGCCGCTCATTCTCGCGTCGCAGAGCCGATCCCGGCAGGCCCTTTTGCAAGGGGCGGGCATCCCGTTCGTGGCAATCCCGGCCGATATCGACGAGCGCACCATTCAAGCCGGCTCCGGGCTGAAGGATCCAGGTGCAATCGGAGCGTTGCTGGCGCGCTCGAAGGCGCTGCATGTGGCCTCGCGCGAAAAAGCACGCGTGGTGGTCGGCGCCGATCAGACCCTGGCGCTGAAGGACAGGCTGTTCAGCAAGCCGGCCGGGCGGGCGCAAGCGGCCGAACAGCTGCGCGCGCTTGCGGGCGCGACCCACGAACTGCATTCTGCCATTGCGATCGCGCAGGACGACAAGGTTCTGTTCGAGCATGTCGCTGTGGCGCGGATGACCATGCGCAAGCTGAGTGACGCAGCAATCGAAAAATATCTCGACACGGCCGGCGAGGCGGTGACGACCAGCGTCGGGGCGTATCAGCTGGAAAGTCTCGGCGTACACCTGTTCGAGCGGATCGAGGGCGATCATTTCACGATCCTCGGACTGCCGCTGCTGCCGCTGCTGGCAGCGCTGCGTGGTATTGGTCTGGTCGTGGACTGACAAGAGCAAGAAGAGAAACGCATGAGGATCATCGGACTGACCGGGTCGATCGGGATGGGCAAGTCGACGACCATGCAGCTGTTCGCCGAGCAGAGCGTTCCGGTTTACGACGCGGATGCCGCCGTCCATGCGGTCTATGCGGGAGAAGCGGTGCCGGTGGTTGAAGCCGCATTTCCTGGCACCACCGCCGACGGCAAGGTGGACCGCCAAAAGCTCTCGGCAAGGGTGCTGGGCAATCCCGAAGCCCTGAAGAAGCTCGAGCAGATCGTGCATCCGATGCTCGGCGCGCACCGCCAGCAGTTCCTGGCCGATGCGGAGAAGTCAGGGGCGGCGGTTGTCGTGCTTGATGTGCCGCTGCTGTTCGAGACCGGCGGCGAGAAGCGGGTCGACGCCGTGGTCGTCGTCTCGGCGCCGGCGGAGATGCAGCGTGCGCGTGTGCTCGCGCGCGAAAATATGACGCAGGAAAAGCTCGACGCGATCCTGGCGCGGCAAACGCCCGACGCAGAAAAGCGAAGGCGCGCCGACTTTGTCGTGGATACGTCGTCCGGGCTTGAACCGGTGCGCGCCCAGATTCGCGACATCTTGGCTAAAGTCGTTAAGATGCCAGTCCGGCGACAGTGATTCGACACTGCGATTGCCGCAAGAGGCGTTTGAACCGCGGACCATGCGCGAAATAGTTCTCGATACGGAAACGACCGGGCTCGATCCGCTTCGCGGCGATCGGCTCGTCGAGATCGGCTGTGTCGAGATCTTCAACCGGATGCCGACCGGCCAGACCTTCCATCGCTACATCAATCCGCAGCGCGACGTGCCGCGGGAAGCGTTCGAGGTACATGGCCTGTCGACCGAGTTCCTTGCCGACAAGCCACTGTTTTCCTCTGTCGTCGATGATTTCCTTGGCTTCGTCGGCGACGCGCCGCTGGTGATCCACAACGCCTCGTTCGACATCGGTTTCATCAATGCGGAGCTCGAGAAGGTTGCGCGGGCGGCGATCCCGCGCGAGCGGCTGGTCGACACGCTGCTGCTCGCGCGCCGCAAGCATCCAGGCGTCTCCAACCGGCTCGACGATCTGTGCTCCCGCTATGCGATCAACAATTCACACCGTACGAAGCATGGCGCGCTCCTGGACGCAGAACTGCTGGCCGAGGTGTACATCGACCTGATCGGCGCGCGGCAGTCGCAGCTGATCCTGGCGGAAAAAGTGCAGGTCCATGTCGGTGCAAGCGCCGATGCGCCACGGCGCCAGCGCACGGAACCGCTGCTGCCGCGGCTGACGGCGGCGGAACTTGCAGCGCATGAGGCGTTTATCGCAACGCTCGGCGAAAAGGCGATGTGGAGCGAATTCGCCGAGGCCTGACCTCAGCTCGGTTTCTGCTGCTGTTGCGCGGTCTGATTCGCGAGATTCTGCCGGTATAGCCCGACGAAATCGACGGGATCGAGCAGCAGCGGCGGGAAACCGCCGTCGCGGACCGAAGTCGCGATGATCTCGCGTGCGAACGGGAACAACAGCCGCGGGCACTCGATCATGACCACCGGGTGCAGATTTTCCGCGGGCACGTTCTGGATACGGAACACGCCGGCATAGGCCAATTCGAAATTGAACAGGACCATCTCGCCGATCTCGGCCTTGCCTTCGATCGAGAGGGTGACCTCATAGTCGTTGTCGGCCACCGCATTGGCGGCGACGTTGATCTGGATGTTGATCGCCGGTTGCTGCTGCTGCGGACCCAGCGAGCGCGGCGCGTTCGGGTTCTCGAACGACAGGTCCTTGGTGTACTGCACCAGGACGTTCAACTGGGGCGGCGGAGCTTCCTGCGGGGGCGAACCATTGCCGTCGGTCATTTTGAATACGTCTCCTGCGGGCGCGCGCCCTTGCGAATTGCGGCGAGTGGCTAACACAGGGTTCTGGTCGCCGACAAGGACGGGCCGCCGCCGCACGGGCCAAAAGGTTGGCCAGCGCCGCTAGATCGTCTACAATTCGGCAGATTTGGCGCTCATGCCGCTCATGGAGATGAAATAGCGGTCCCCGGAGCCCGACAATACGCGTCAATTTGCGCAGGAGACAGGGACCAATAGCCGGGTAGCGGGGTTGGCTCAGTCCCAGTTCAGGCTTACATGGGTGTACTGCGGATGGCCTGAGGCGGACGACTGTCTGCGCGGGCCGGCACGGTGCGATTGGAAGGTGCACGCGACGTGGATATCTACACTATCATCTTTCTGGCGCTGGCCGTCTTTATCTTCCTGCGCCTGCGCAGCGTGCTCGGCCAACGTACCGGCGGCGAGCGGCAGCCCTATGAGCGGTCCGCGCGCGATGTCGTGCAGAGCCGCGGCGGTGATCCCGGACGCAACGAAAACGTCGTGCCGATTCCCGGCACCATCATCGATCAGGCGCCGCTGGCGCCGACCGATCCGGCACCGACGCCGGATCGATGGAAGGGCACCGCGGAGCCCGGTTCCGCTCTCGCGAACGGCCTCGATCAGATCGCAGCCGAAGATTCCTCCTTCGATCCGAAGCATTTCGTTGCCGGCGCCAAAAGCGCCTACGAGATGATCGTGATCGCGTTCGCGCAGGGCGACCGCCGCACGCTGAAGGATCTTTTGTCGCCGGAGGTTTACGATAGCTTCGATGGCGCGATCCGTGACCGCGAGCAGCGCGGCGAAAAGATCGAGCGCAAATTCGTCGGCATCGATAAAGCCGAAATCGCCGGCGCCGACATGCGCGGCCGCATCGCAAGCCTCACCATGCGTTTCGTTTCGCAGATGATCTCGGTGACACGCGACAAGGCGGGGGCAATCGTCGACGGCAGCTCTGAATCGATCACCGATGTCACCGATGTCTGGACGTTCTCCCGCGACATGGCCTCGCGCGATCCGAACTGGCGGCTGGTCTCCACCGACAGCGGGCAGTAAGCGCCCGCCTTCGCTGCGTCGGTGGGTAGGCCTCGTCCGTCGGACTGATCCTGTGCGCCCTGTTGTGCGTCTCGCCGGCCTCCGCCAAGCGGGGCGGCGCGCCGACGCCGCTCGAAATCACCAATAGCCAGTACGAGCCGCTGAAGTGGACCGACATTCCCGGCTGGGCCGAGGATGATCAATTGTCCGCATTCGCCGCCTTCCTGGCCAGCTGCAGGCCGATCATTGCGCAGCGCGAACCGCCGAAGGAACCAAAGGCGCTCGGCATGTCGCTGCACGAGCCATGCCGCGCCGCGCGCGCCGCCAGGATCGAGGATTCCGCGCAAGCCCGTGCATTCTTCGAGCGGCATTTTGCACCGATACGTATCTCGCGACTGGGCGACGCCGAAGGCTTCGTCACCGGCTACTACGAGCCGGTGCTTGAGGGCTCGCGCACCTACAGCGAGCAGTTTCCGGTGCCCGTCCTGCGCAGGCCGTCGAACCTGTTCGTGCGCGGCGTGCGTTCGCCCAACGCCAGTCTGCCGAACAAGGGCGACGTGTTTCGCAAGATCGGTCGCCGCAAGCTCGTGCCTTACTACGACCGCACGGAAATCGAGGACGGCATCCTGAGCGGGCGCGGGCTCGAGATCTGCTATGTGAAGAATTTCACCGAACTGCTGTTCATGCAGATCCAGGGATCGGCACGTATCAAGCTGGAAGACGGATCGACGCTTCGGCTGAACTACGATGCGCACAACGGCCAATCCTATACGCCGGTCGGCCGCATCCTGATCGAGCGCAACATCGTCCCGCGCGAAGAAATGTCGATGCAGCGGATCCGCGACTACATGGCGGCCAATCCGGAGGCGGCAAAAGAGCTGCGGCGGCAGAACAAGGCGTATGTCTTTTTTCGCGAGGTGCAGCTTTCCGACAAGGACGAAGCCGTCGGCGCGCAAGGCATTCCATTGACGGCCGGCCGTTCGATCGCGGTCGATCGCATCCTGCATGTCTACGGCACGCCGTTCTTCATCGAAGCCAGCCTGCCGATCGAATCGGAACGATCGCAAACGCCCTTTCGGCGGCTGATGGTGTCGCAGGACACCGGCTCGGCGATCGTCGGCCCGGCGCGCGCGGATATCTATTTTGGCGCAGGTGTCGAGGCGGGCCGCGTCTCGGGCCGGCTCAAGCACGGTGCGCGCTTTGTGATGCTGGTGCCGAAGAGCCTCGATCCGGTGGCCGCCGGCAAGCGCATGATTCTGCCGGACGCGCGGCCGTCGGCCAAAATCGCAAAGCTGTTTCCGCCGGCCAAGCAGGCGCCCAAGGAAACAGTCAAGGATGCGACCGAAGGAGCCGAGGCCCGCCAAGCCCCCGAGGCAAAAGGCGACACAAAAGCCCCGAGCGCAGCCGACACGTCGAAGGAAAAGACCGCGGTCGTCGCCGCGCCGGCACCCGCAGTCGTTCCGTTACCGCAGGCGCGGCCTGACGTTCCGCCGCAGCGACGCAAGAAGTATCGCCGCTACCACAGATGAAGAAGGTGTTGCCGCCACATTCCCGCAAGCGCGCGCTAAGCGAAGAAGAGAAGGCGCTTTGGCGTGCAGTCGCCAAATCCACCACGCCGCTGCGCCGGCGCAAGCCGGTGATCATCGACGACGATGAGGACGAGGCGGCGGACGTTCCCCGGCCGGCCGCCAGACAATCCCGGCCGTCGCCTGCGCCTCAGACCCGCACACCGGCTACAAAGACATCACCTCCGCCGCTAGCGCCGCTCGGACGCCGGGAAAAATCGCGGCTCGCAAAAGGGCGTCACCCCATCGATGCAAGACTTGATCTGCACGGCATGACGCAGGCGCGGGCGCATCGAACGCTGATCGCGTTCCTGCACCGCGCTCATGGCGACGGCGCCACATTCGTCCTCATCATCACCGGCAAAGGCAAGGCGTCGGTGCTTGGAAGGCGAACGCGGCGTGCTTGCGGCGCCAGGTCCCGTTGTGGCTGGGATTGCCGGACCTGCGCAGCCTTGTCGTCGGCTTCGAGGAGGCGCATATCGGCCACGGCGGCGAGGGCGCTCTGTACGTGCGGCTGCGGCGGGCGAGGTGACATTTACCGCTGTGCTGCTACGACTTTTATATATCTCCAAAATTAAGATATGAAGCCGACGTGCCGCTGCGCATGTGGAAATGCCTGACGACGATCAGGAACCGTCGCTGCCGAAATTGCTGCTCTTCCGGCGGATATGCAGGCGCGGTTTCTTCGGCTTGCCGAGCGCATTAGATCGGTCGGACTGGAAAGTCTGAGCGAACCGCATGTGAAGCACTTGGAAGGGAAGCTGTGGGAATATGCGGCTGACAGGCCGCGACGGAATAGCACGCGCGCTCTATGTCACGGCGATTGGCCGCAGGATCGTCGTGGTGCGCGCGTTCGTGAAAAGATCTCGATGAAACGCCGCGTGCCGAAATTGAACTCAGCATTGCGGCGCGCAAAGGACATCACATGACAGATTCCGTTCGAGAAGCTCAATAGCCCGTTTGCTGGCCAACCCCAAGGCAAGGCCGAGTATGATGCACTTGCGCCGGAGTTCGAAATTGCTGCGGAGTTGCTCCGGGCTCGTTTGCGAGCTGGCCTCTCCCAAGCCGAATTGGCCGCCCGGATGGGCACCAGTCAGTCCACGTTCGCGTCGGCTCGAAAGCGGTCAAACGCTCGCGAGTACCGATGAGACCCTCCTGCAGCTATGCGAAAGCTACCGGCAGCAGGTTTCACGTGCGCCTGCTCCGCCGCATGAAGCTACCTGGCGCAACATGCGTCCTGATCTAAAGAATAAACCGGCTCAGGTCGGTGTTCTTGGCGAGATCGCCGACGTGCTTGTTGACGTAGGCCGCGTCGATCCGGACCGTCTCGCCGTTCTTGTCGGGTGCGGCAAACGAAATCTCGTCCAGCACCCGCTCCATCACCGTCTGCAGCCGCCGCGCGCCGATGTTCTCCACCGTTGAGTTCACGCTCACCGCCACGTCGGCGATCGCGTCGATCGCGTCGTCGGCGAACTCGAGCTTCACGCCCTCGGTCTGCATCAGCGCGACATACTGCTTGATCAGCGAAGCCTCGGGCTCGGTCAGGATGCGCCGGAAATCATCCCGCGTCAGCGCCTGCAATTCGACGCGGATCGGCAAGCGGCCCTGCAGCTCGGGCAACAGGTCGGACGGCTTTGCGATGTGGAATGCGCCCGAGGCAATGAAGAGGATGTGATCGGTCTTCACCGTGCCGTGCTTGGTCGTCACGGTCGTGCCTTCGATCAGCGGCAGCAGGTCGCGCTGCACGCCCTCGCGCGACACGTCGCCGCCGATGCGGCCGTCGCGCGCGCAGATCTTGTCGATCTCGTCGAGGAATACGATGCCGTTGTTCTCGACCGCGTGCACCGCCTCCTGCACCAGCTGATCGGTGTCGAGCAGCTTGTCGGATTCTTCGGCAACCAGCAGCTCGTGCGAATCCGCAACGGTGAGGCGCCGTGCCTTGGTGCGGCCGCCGCCGAGCTTGCCGAAAATGTCGCCGATGGAAATCGCGCCGATCTGCGCGCCGGGCATGCCGGGAATCTCGAATGTCGGCATGCCGCCGGAGGCCTGCACCTCGACCTCGATCTCCTTGTCGTTCAGCTCGCCATTGCGCAGCTTGCGGCGGAACGAATTGCGCGTGGCGGCGCTGGAGTTCTGGCCGACCAGCGCATCGAGCACGCGTTCTTCGGCAGCAACCTCGGCGCGCGCCTTCACATCCTTGCGCTTGCGCTCGCGCGTCTGCGCAATGGCGACTTCCACGAGATCGCGCACGATCTGCTCGACATCGCGGCCGACATAGCCGACCTCGGTGAATTTCGTCGCCTCCACCTTGATGAAGGGCGCACCCGCGAGCTTTGCCAGGCGGCGCGAAATCTCGGTCTTGCCGACGCCGGTCGGGCCGATCATCAGGATGTTCTTCGGCAAGACCTCTTCGCGCAAGTTCCCATCGAGCTGCAATCGCCGCCAGCGATTGCGCAATGCGATCGAGACGGCGCGCTTGGCGTCCCCCTGCCCAACGATGAAGCGGTCGAGTTCGGAGACGATTTCGCGGGGAGAAAAGTCTGTCATAGCGGCTCTAGGTATTGTCCGGCATTCGGTTGTGCAAGCGGCCGAGCGCCACAGCTCAGATGATCGGCGGTCCGGACTGCCACTGGCGGATGGCGTCGTTCGGATAGATCAGCATGATGATATTCAAGAGCAGATTGTCGCGAATGTGGAGGCCGACGGCGATCTCGAAAATCAACGCCAGCGCGACGGTCACTGCGACCGGCAACTTCAGCGCGAGCAGGAAGCCGATGATCATGGAGCCCATGTCGGCGACCGAGTTGACGATGCTGTCGCCATAGTAGTCGAGCGACACCGTTTCTGCGCGGTAGCGATCGATGATGAAGCTCGAGTTCTCGACCAGCTCCCAGCCGCCTTCGATTACCATCGCAACGAGCAGCCGCGTGGTCCAGGCCGCGCGCGGCATAACAAGGCGGGTCGCCGCGTAGAACAGGAAGCCGTGGATGATGTGCGAGAAGGTGTACCAATCGGCGATGTGCTGGGAATTCTCCGAGCTCTGCACCACGCCGTGCCACAACTTCACGGTGCCGCAGGCGCAGATCGGCAACCGTCCCATGAGATAGAGCAGCACGGCCTGCAGCGCGATCAGAACGGCGACCGCGAGCGCCGTCTGCGCCGGGCTCAGTGCGAGGGTGGGCTTGCCGGCATTGACCGCGGTCGACTCGGCCATTGCGCTACGCCGCCGACAACGTTTCGATCGTCAAATTCCGGTTGGTGTAGACGCAGATATCGGCGGCGATATCCATCGCGCGGCGCACGATCGTCTCCGCATCCTTCTCGCTGTCGGCAAGCGCGCGGGCCGCGGCCAGCGCATAGTTGCCCCCCGAGCCGATCGCCATCACGCCGCCCTCGGGCTCGAGCACGTCGCCGGTGCCGGTCAGCACCAGCGACACGTCCTTGTCGGCGACGATCATCATCGCCTCCAGCCGCCGCAGGTAGCGGTCGGTGCGCCAGTCCTTGGCCAGCTCCACGGCGGCGCGGGTCAATTGTCCGGGATACTGCTCGAGCTTGCTCTCCAGCCGTTCAAACAGCGTGAAGGCGTCCGCAGTCGCGCCGGCAAAGCCGCCGATCACGTCGCCCTTGCCGAGCTTGCGCACCTTCTTGGCGTTGGCCTTGATGACGGTCTGGCCGATCGAGACCTGTCCGTCGCCGCCAATCACGACCTTGCCGCCCTTGCGGACCGTCAGGATGGTGGTGCCGTGCCAGATCAGCTCAGTGGGTTGCGGTGCTTGCATGAAGATATCCTCTGCGTGTCGCCAATCTAGGCGCTGCGCCAATAGTTTCAATCGCAAGCTCTGCGCGACGGTCCGGTCACCATAGCCGCAAATGGGCGCAAAACCGGGGCGTGCACGGTGGCGGAAGCCGATTTCGCCTGATAAAAGACCCCCGCTTTTCCGGCCAACCAGCGGACTTTTCATGCGCACGGCGACGATCAAGCGCAAGACGAAGGAAACGGATATCGAGGTCAGCGTGAACCTCGACGGCACCGGCGTGTCCGATGCCGCCACCGGTATCGGCTTCTTCGATCATATGCTCGACCTGCTCGCGCGCCATTCGCGCATCGACATCAAGGTCAAGGCCAACGGCGACCTGCATGTCGACCATCACCACACGACCGAGGATGTCGGCATCGCGCTCGGCCAGGCGGTGAAGCAGGCGCTCGGCGACATGAAGGGCATCACCCGCTACGCCAGCGTCCATATGCCCATGGACGAGACGCTGTCGCGCGTGGTGATCGACATTTCCGGCCGGCCGGTGCTGGTGTTCAAGGTCGCCTTTGCACGCGACAAGATCGGCGAGTTCGACACGGATCTGGTGCGCGAGTGGTTCCAGGCGTTCGCCATGAATGCCGGCATGACCTTGCATGTCGAGACGCTCTACGGCGAGAACGGGCACCATATCGCCGAGTCGTGCTTCAAGGGTCTGGCGCGGGCGCTGCGGACGGCGGTCGCCATCGACCCGAAGGCCGCCGGCGAAGTCCCTTCGACCAAAGGCTCGCTCGGCAACTGATTGTTGCGCAGAGAGATAAGCACTAAACCCGAACCTCGTTCGGTCTCGGTACGCTTTTGAGGACCCAAGTCCATGTCGGTCTATACAGTTCACGCCCCAGCCGCTCCGGACCTGCGCGAGCAAACCGACAAGTTCGTCTTTGTGCGCGACGGATTTCATTTCTGGGCGATGGTGCTCGGGCCGTTCTGGCTGGCCTGGCATCGGCTGTGGCTGGTGCTGCTCGGCTATCTCGCTGTCGGTCTCGCGGTAGCGGTCACGTTGAGTTTGCTGCGCGCCGGAGCGGATGCGCGGACGCTGGTGTTTCTATTGCTGGCGCTGCTGATGGGTCTTGAGGCCGCAAGCCTGCGGCGCTGGAGCTACTCGCGCGGCAGGTGGCGGCAGATCGATTTCGTCGTGGCCGACGATGAGGAAGCCGCCGAGCGGCGGTTCTTCGATCGCTGGACCGAACACCGCGATACGGGCCCGGCCCCGTCTTACAACGTTCCGACGGCGCCCAATCAGCCGCGCGGCATCGTGCCCCCCTCGCAGGGCATTATCGGCCTGTTTCCAGAGCCGGGAGGGTCGCGATGACGGTCGCGATCATCGATTACGGCTCGGGCAACCTGCACTCGGCGGCGAAGGCGTTCGAGCGCGCCGCGCGTGGCATGGAGCAGCCGGAAAGCATCCTGGTGACGCGCGATCCGGAACGGGTCTGGCGGGCCGATCGCGTCGTGCTGCCGGGCGTCGGCGCATTCGCCGACTGCAAGAAGGGCCTCGATGGGCTCGACGGCATGGTGCAGGCGCTGAACGAGGTGGTGCGCGACAAGGCGCGGCCGTTCTTCGGCATCTGCGTCGGCATGCAGCTGATGGCCGAGCGCGGCCGCGAATATGTGGTCACCGAGGGGCTCGGCTGGATCGCCGGCGACGTCGAGAAGATCACGCCGAATGACGAGAACCTGAAAATCCCGCACATGGGCTGGAACACGCTGGAGCCGCTGCGCGAGCATCCGGTGCTGGAGAGGCTGCCGCTCGGCGACAAGGGCCGTCACGCCTACTTCGTGCACTCCTATCACCTGAAGGCGGCCAACGAGGCCGACGTGGTGGCGCGCGCGAGCTATGGTGGTCCCGTGACCGCGGTCGTCGCCCGGGACACGGCGATCGGTACGCAGTTTCACCCGGAGAAGAGCCAGCGTTTCGGCCTCGCGCTGATCGCAAACTTTCTGAAGTGGAAGCCGTGATCCTGTTTCCTGCCATCGATCTGAAGAACGGCGAATGCGTCCGGCTGGAGCAGGGCGACATGGCGCGCGCGACCGTGTTCAACACCAATCCGGCCGCGCAGGCGCGTGCGTTTCAGGACCAGGGTTTTGAATACCTGCACGTGGTCGACCTCGACGGCGCATTTGCCGGCAAGCCGGTCAACGCCCAGGCCGTCGAGGCAATGCTGAAGGTCGTGTCGATGCCGGTGCAGCTCGGCGGCGGCATCCGCGACATGAAGACGGTCGAGGGATGGCTCGACAAGGGCATCACCCGCGTCATCATCGGCACGGCTGCGGTGCGCGATCCGGCGCTGGTGAAGGAGGCCGCGAAGAAATTTCCCGGCCGCGTCGCCGTCGGGCTCGACGCGCGCGACGGCAAGGTTGCCGTCGATGGCTGGGCGGAGACGTCGCAGGTCACGGCGCTGGAGATCGCCAGACGGTTCGAGGATGCCGGCGTTGCCGCGATCATCTTCACCGACATCGCCCGCGATGGGCTGTTGAAGGGCCTCAATCTGGACGCGACGATCGCGCTCGCGGACGGCATGTCCATTCCCGTGATCGCGTCGGGCGGGCTGGCCTCGCTGGAGGACGTGCGCGCGCTGTTGGAGCCGCGTGCGAAAAAACTTGCGGGTGCGATCTCGGGTCGCGCGCTCTACGACGGGCGCCTCGACCCTGCGCAAGCCATCGCCTTGATCAAGGCGTCGCGCTCGGCTGCAGGGCGCCGGGCAGGCGGGTCGTGATGGCCGGCCGGGAGCAGACGAAGCTCGGCAGGCTGACGCTCACGTTCGAAAAGGCGATGACGCCGATCTTCGTGTTCGCCGTCGTCAACGCGATCTTGTGCTGGGCGGCCGCCTGGTTGTTCAGGGAGACCTTTGAATTCTCGGCGACGCTGTTGGGCCTCGGGGCTTTTCCGATCGTCGTTGCCGTCTGCTCGTATTTGCTGGTGCTGGTCAACAAGGTCGAGCGCGGGGGTTAAGGGCGAAAATCGATGTTCAAGGTTCGTGTCATCCCCTGTCTCGACGTCAAGGACGGCCGCGTGGTCAAGGGCGTCAACTTCGTCGACCTGCGCGACGCCGGCGATCCGGTGGAGGCCGCGATCGCCTATGACGCGGCCGGCGCCGACGAGCTGACCTTCCTCGACATCACCGCAAGCCACGAAAATCGCGGCACCATGCTCGATGTGGTGCGGCGGACGGCAGAAGCCTGTTTCATGCCGGTGACGGTCGGCGGCGGCGTGCGGACCGTCGACGACATTCGCGTGCTGCTGCGCTCCGGCGCCGACAAGGTCTCGATCAACACCGCGGCGGTCAACCGGCGCGAATTCGTCAAGGAGGCGGCGGAGAAATTCGGCGATCAGTGCGTCGTCGTCGCCATCGACGCCAAGCGCGTGAAGCGCGGGGGCGGCTCGGACCGCTGGGAAATCTTCACCCACGGCGGACGCAACGCGACCGGCATCGACGCGATCGAATATGCGCAGGAGGTGGTTTCGCTCGGCGCCGGCGAGCTCCTGCTGACCTCGATGGATCGTGACGGCACCCGGCAGGGGTTCGACATTCCGCTGACGCGGGCCATCGCGGACAGTGTTTCCGTACCGGTCATCGCGTCGGGCGGTGTCGGCAACCTCGATCACCTGGTGGAGGGCATCCGTGACGGCCACGCCACCGCAGTGCTCGCGGCCTCGATCTTCCACTTCGGCGAATTCACGGTCCGCGCCGCCAAGGAACACATGCTGCGCGCCGGCCTGCCGATGCGGCTGGATCCCTAGAGCCGGCCTGACGGATCGGCGTCCACTTTTCGGGATTGGGATCAGGCCCTATTTCTTTAATCTTGTCGGGACTTTGCGCTCCCCGGCATCGCGACGGAATGATAAAAGGCGGAACGATGACACGCTTTACCGTCCATGACCTTGCCGCGACGATCGACGCCCGCGCGACCGCGAGCGGCGACGCGTCCTATACACGCAAGCTGCTGGACAAGGGCCCGGCCCATTGCGCGCGCAAGCTTGGCGAGGAGGCGGTCGAGACCGTCATCGCGGCGGTTGAAGGCGACAACGGCGCGCTGGTGTCCGAAAGCGCCGATCTTGTCTATCATCTGCTGGTTTTGTTGAAATCGCGCGGGCTTTCACTTGCCGACGTCGAGGCCGCGCTGGCGGAGAGAACTGGGATGTCGGGCCTCGAAGAAAAAGCAGCGCGCACGCGCCAATGAAAGCGACGGACTCATGGATGTGAGAGCCGAACAGAATATTTCGCCGTATCGCACCTTCACCCGGCAGGAGTGGGCGGCGAAACGCGACGACACGCCGATGACGCTTGCCGCAAGTGAAGTCGCCGCGCTGCGCTCGCTGCATGACCGGCTCGACATTCGCGAGGTCGAGGAGATCTATCTGCCGCTGTCGCGCCTGTTGTCGCTCTATGTCGAGGCGACGCAGGAATTGTTCGTTGCGCAGAAGAAGTTTCTGCATTCCGACGAGCCGAAGATGCCGTACATCATCGGCGTTGCGGGGTCGCCGGCGGTCGGCAAATCGACCACCGCGCGCGTGCTGCAGGCGCTTTTGAAGCGCTGGCCGCCGAAGCCGAAGGTCGACCTCATCACCACGGACGGGTTCCTCTACCCGACCGCGGTGCTCGAGCGCGAAGGGCTGATGCAGAAGAAGGGCTTTCCGGAGAGTTACGACCTATCGGCGCTGCTGTCGTTCCTGAGGGACATCAAGGCGGGCCTCCGCCCGGTGCGCGCGCCGATCTATTCGCACATCACCTACGACATCGTGCCGAACGAATGGGTGGAGATCGATCGCCCGGACATCCTGATCGTCGAGGGATTGAACGTGCTGCAGGCCGGCCGGCTGCCGCGCGACGGCAAGGCGATCCCCTACGTGTCCGACTTCTTCGACTTCTCCGTCTACATCGACGCCGACGAGCCGGTGCTGCGCAAGTGGTACATCAAGCGCTTCCTCGCGCTGCGCGACACGGCCTTCCACGATCCGCGCTCCTACTTCCGCCGCTACGCGAATTTGTCGGACGAGGAAGCGACCGAAACCGCGTTGGGCATCTGGAAGCAGATCAACCTTGCGAACCTGCACGAAAATATCCTGCCGACCCGCCCGCGCGCGACGCTGATCCTGAAAAAGCGCGCCGATCACGTGGTCGAGGCGGTCTCGCTGCGGAGGCTGTAATTTCATCTTCATTCCGTGGCGCATAGCCGTTCGCACAAAGCGCGGCCCGGCTGGTGCGAGCCCGGATCCATATCCCCTGTACTGATTGTGAAACTGTGAGTCAGCCAGCGTGAAACGAGCGCTGATCGTCTCACCTCTGCTGCGAGCGTATGGATTCCGGGCTCGCGCCCTGGCCACGCTACGCGCGTCCGCAGCGCGCCCCGGAATGACTGTCAGGCCGCGTGCCTTGTCGCATCCGCGCCGAAATGCCCGATATAGCGGCTGCTGATGGCCGACACCGGCAGGATGATCAGGATGTCGGTGGTGCCGAACTGATGGTCGATCACCGCGCCGTCGCCGATGAACGCGCCGAGCCGCAGATAGCCTTTGATCAACGGCGGCAGTTCACGCAACGCGCTCTTCGGATCGATCGCATCCTTCGCCATGCGATTCATGTCGACGCGGCGGTGCGGCTGCGCTGTCGCGCGCCAGTCGTCCGGCGCGCGGGCAAAATGATGCAGGAACGACAGCGGCAGCGCCAGGCGATCGGGATCGGTGCCTTCGAGGCTGGCGCAACCGATCATCACGTCGAACTTGTTCTGCCGCACGTAGCTCCACACGCCGTGCCACAGGAGTTCGACCGTGCGCTTGTTGCGGTAGCGCGGCAGCACGCAGGAGCGGCCGAGCTCGAGAAAGCGCAAGTTATGGTGCCGTTCGACCAGGCCGGCGATGTCGAATTCGCTCTCGGTGTAGAAGCCGCCGTGCTGCTCGGCCGCCTCCTGCGGCAGCAGCCGGTAAGTGCCGACGACCGGCGGCTTGCGGCGCAGGTGCGCCTTCACCGGATGTATCCCGTCGTGGTCGATCACCAGCAGATGGTCGCAGATCTTGTCGAAGGCATCCTTGTCGCGTCGCGCCAGCATTGTCCCTGCGTCCGCAATTGCATGGCCGTCGCGATAGAACACCTTGTAGCGCAGCTTTTGCGCGCGCCTGATCTCCTTGCGCGTTCCGGCGAGCCGGACCTCGAGCGAGCCGATGCGGCCGAGCGTCGGCACAGGGCGCGCCTGCGGCAGCAGGATGCTGCTTGCGACTTGCCAGGTGGGCTTGAGCCACCTCGAGGGCTCGGTGACGGCAAATGGCTTGAACCGCTCCATCAACCGAAGCGGTGCGCCGACCAGATCGCGATTTTGCATTGATTCCCCTGCGGCGGCTCACGCCCGTTACGAATTGGGCCCGCCTCGCAACCGAGCCAATAAACATGCTCTCTCTACGGAATTGTGACAGGCATTTCCACGCCGGATGATGTGGAAAGCGCCAGAACATGATCCGGAAAAGCGGGTCCCGGTTTTCCGAAAAGATCATGCTCAATCGGAAAAGGATCAGGCTGCGATATGCGGCGCAGGCGCGATGCCGGCCAGCGCTTCCGCGAGCCGTTCGCGATCGAGCGGCTTGATCAGGTAGCCGTCCATGCCGGCCTCGAAGCCCGCATACCGGTCTTCGAGCAGCGTATTCGCTGTCAGCGCCAGCACGGGCGTGCGGCGGCCGCCGCGCCCGGCTTCGTGCTTGCGGATTTGCCTGGTCGCTTCGATGCCGTCCACCTCCGGCATCTGCACGTCCATCAGGATCAAGTCGTACGGCGTGCCGGCGCTCTCTGCCGCAATCCAGGATTCCACCGCAATTGCGCCGTTGGCGGCGACCACCGGGCGATGCCCAAGCCGGACCAACAACGATCGCGTCAGCAGGGCGTTGATCTCGTTGTCTTCGGCGACCAGCACGGACAACGATCTCTCCGACGGCTTTTCGGACGGCGCCGGCTCGAAGGCCACGATCTCGTCGGGAACGATCGAGGCCTCCGATGGCTCGACTGTCAGCCGCGCCGCCAGCGACGCCGGACGCAACGGCTTGACGAGGTAGCCGCTGTAGCCCTGCTGCCGCAACGATTCCAGCTCATGGCGATCGGCGGGCGCGATCATGACGATGCAGCGGCCTGCATGCCTTTGGGCGGCCTCGCCCAGTCGCTGCACGTCAGAGGGCGCGAGCGCGTGGTCGACGATCACGCCGTGCCACATTCTTTCCGGCAGCAGCGCGAATGCTGCGTCGACGTCGGTCATCACGCAGGTCTGCGCGCCCCACTCGCCGAGCCTGCGCGCGATCAAGGATGCTTCGATCGCCTGTGCCGAGACCAGCATGATGGCGCGGCCGTGCAGATCGGGCGCCGTGAACGCCGGCGCTGCGCCCGCGACCGCTGTGAGCGGCACCGACACGGTGAACGTCGAGCCCGCGCCCGGCGTGCTCTCCAGCAGGATCCGCCCGCCCATGCGGCGGATGATGCGTTCGCTGATGCTCAAGCCGAGCCCGGTGCCGCCGAAATTCCGCGCCGTGCGATCGTCGGCCTGTTCGAACTCGCCGAAGATGCGCTGCTGCGCCTCCGGTGCGATGCCGATGCCGGTGTCGCGGATGATGAAGTCGATCTCGTCCGACCAGCCGCCGGGCTGAACGATCAGCGCGGCGCCGCCGGTCTCGGTGAACTTGATGGCGTTGCCGGCAAGGTTCAACAGCACTTGTCTCAGCCGCGCGGCGTCGCCGTTCACCATGACGGACAAGGAATCATCGACATAGGCGGCGATCTCGAGCTGTTTTGCCTGCGCGCGCGGCGCGAGCAGCTCGACGATTTCCTCGATCAGCGAGCGCAGCGCGAAGGGGCGGCTTTCGAGATCGATGCGGCCGGCCTCGATCTTGGAGAAATCGAGAATCTCCTCGATCAGTCCGAGCAGCGCGTCGCCGGACGTCTTGATCGCGCGGGCGTAGGTCGATTGCTCGGCCGTCAGCTGCGAATCGAGCAGGAGGCCGCTCATGCCGATGATGCCGTTCAATGGCGTGCGGATCTCATGGCTGGCCATCGCGAGAAACCGCGATTTCGCCCGGTTCGCTGCTTCGGCCTGGTCGCGGGCCTGCGCCTGCGCATGCTCGGCCTCGGCGCGGTCGGTGATGTCGCGGCCGACGCATTGCAATTCCGCCGGCGCGTTCGCATCCATCCGGACGAGGGTCTCGCGCCACGCGATCCAGCGCGGCCCGAGCCTGCTCTGGATCTGCTGGTCGCACATCCAGGTGCCGTCGCCTTGCGTCGCCGTGGCGCCCTGTTCGATCGCCTCGGGCTGGAAACTGGTGCCCAGCAACTGTTCGCGCTCGCGGCCTGCAAGCTCGCAGTATGCGTCGTTCACGAACAGGATCCTGCCGTCGCTGTCGCGGCGGACCACGTAGTCGCCCTGCGCCTCGAACAGATGCCGCGCGCGCTCTTCGGCCTCCTGCAGCTCCCAGTTCCGGTCGGCCAGCGCCTCATTGTGCGCCTTGATCTTGCGTACCTGCCGGCGCAGCCAGCGGTAACGCATGTTCTGCACGGCCAGCGCGGTGCAGGCCAACGCGAACAGGAAGCTTATGCCGACCGCAAATGCATGCGGGTTGTAGTCGGGCGATCGCGCGCCCGTGATGAAGCCGAACGCGACGCTGAAGGCGATCCAGAAGTAGAAGAGGGCGCGAATGGTCCAGTTCAGGCGCGGATATGTCCGGGCAAAGCGACGCAACAGCAATCGCACTTGAAGGGCTGGCGTCATTGCGCGTGTCCCGAAGATGAGGTCCAGAGATCGCGGCCGAGCATTGCGCACGGCCATTGCGAAGTGGTTTTAGGACCGGACCGCGCGCGTTCTGCGCTGCGAACAGGGTTGAGAGAACTTTAACGACCGATCGATCCTGTCGGCTCGTCGTCAAAACCGTGTGCCGCGAGCCGCATGTGCCCGCCGCGCGCACCGTACGATCAACGCGGCGGCCTGTTGGGCCGAGATCTGCGCTGAATTGATGTAGACCCGGTAGTCCGCGCCGGCCTCGCGCGAGAGATAGATGACCGGCTCACCGGCGACAGGCCGTGCACTGATCGTGATGGATCGCACCATGCTGCGAAGGCCGCAGCTTTCCGCCTCGTTCGCGCTGTTGTCCTCGGCGATCACGAGATCGGCGAGCTCCGCACCGTCGACGAGCTGCACCTTGACGGTGGCCCGCGTCGGATCATCGGTGAATGCGATTCGACGCGGGGCCGATGCCAAGACCTCGGTTGCAAAGCATTGCCGGGCCGAGACGGAGGTCCAGTGCTGGGCGACGCCGCCGGCAAGCGCGAGCGGAATGACTGACGAGATAATCGCTAAACGCAACATCTTTACGCACCACGCAACACATACGGACTCACAACAGCCCGCACTCATGGTTCGCAAAGTGTAAAGGAAAGTCCTTACCAGACGGTTATTGCGATCGTATGCGCGCTACGCGTGTCTAGATATCGAGCCCGACCACCACGTGGAGAAGACATCCCGAGGATGTATGGCCGGTGGGATGGCTCATGTCCGGTGTTGCGAGGTGAAAATCGCCGGCGCGGAGGACAAGATCGCCGTAGCGCAGGTCGCCTTCGATCACCAGACACTCTTCGTCGATGTCGTGCGCATGCGACTTGTAGATCGCGCCCGGCTGCATTTTGACCAGCAGCGATTGCCGCTTCAGCGCCGCATCGACTTTCAACACGCGATAAGTGATGCCCGGTGAGTATTGGAGCCAGTCGGCAGACGCCGACCGCTTCGTCACCGTTCCGGGGAGCTGCAGGCCATCGGCATCGATGCGTGACAGGATGCGCTCGAAGAGCTCGCGCGGCGCTTCGTCCGCTTCATTGCTGTCCAATAGCCGTAGCTTGTTCTGCCAGTCGGCAACGCGATTTCGCAGCTCGTTGTCACCCGCGAGCTCGGCCTCGAGCGCTTGGCGCTCGTCACCGCGCAACAGACCGAGCGCATATTCTGCGGCTCGCAAATCGTCTGATCGTGAGGGCCCGGACATATGTCGGATGGCGGTTTGCCGTTCAGATACCGGTCGATTATCGCGAGTTTGGCAGAAAGGGTAGCTGATTAGAATGAATAAAATCGCTTAGCCGGCCTGTCGCAGGGGCCGGCATGGCTCGAATTAGGCGAAATACGGCCGGTAGCAACCCGATTGGTCGGGCAAGTCGCCGGTTCGTCGATTGGCCGCTTACGGAACAGCGATCAAGCGTCTAGTGCGACAGGCTTGTCACGACGTGGACGAGACAGCCGGCGACGGTCCGGCCGACGGGGTGATGGGAGGCGGCTGAGGCAAGGTGGTAATCACCCGCGCCGAGCTTCAGATCGCCGAACCACAAATCGCCTTCCAGGACGAGCGCCTCTTCGTCTGCATCGTGCTTGTGCGGGTAGTATGCCGCGCCGGCTTCCATCTTCAGAAGCAGCGATTGCCGGTTGTTCACCCGATCGACGTACAAAACCCGCGCTTGAACACCCGGCGCGATCTCGCGCCAGCGCGCTTGCTCGGCGCGCGATGTTTTCGTGCCCGGCAGTTGCAGTCCCTCGGCGTCGATGCGGTCGAGGATGCTTTCGAACATCCCGGGTGGCGGTGCGTCCTGTGCTGAAACTTCCGCAGGTTCGAGCGCGTCCAGCTCCGAAAGCGCCCGCTGCCAGGCTTCGACTTCGGCACGCAGCGTCGCATCGGATGCCAAACGATCCGCGAACGCGCGTCGGTCGTCGCCCCGGACCAGACCGAGGGCAAATTCAGCCGACAGCAAACCGCTGGGTTTCACTGACTGAGACATGACTGCAACTGGCCGATGGCGCGGTGAATCCAGGTCTTCATCGTTCCGAGAGGTACACCGGCTCGCGCTGCGAGTTCGTCGTAGCTCAGGCCGTAGTGATATGCCAAAATCACGGCGTGACGATGCTCTTCCTTGAGCTTGCCAAGGCAGCGTTGAAGGTCGGGGACAACCGACGGATCCCGTTCGATCGAGAAAGCCGACATCACGGCTGCGATATCGTCGCTGTCGAGCGACAGCACGACCACCGGCTCGGCCGACAGGCGGTTGAAAACGACGTTACGCGCCAGAGTCACCATCCAACCCATTGCATCGCCCTTGGTCCGGTCGAACAGCGGCGACTTTTCCCAAATGCGCACCATGACTTCCTGCAGCGCGTCCTGGGCGGCTTCCCGGTTCCGCATCAACCGGCTGCAGACACTGAACAATCTCGGACCCGCCGCGCGATACAGCGCGCGGAAGGCTACTCTGTCCCCGCCTGAAACCTGCTCGAGCGTCGCCTCAAGATCGGTCCCGGGCTGCTCATTCATCTCGATCGATCCGCAGAATTCCAGAATGATCTGGTGATTTCTCCGATCGGATATACGAGCCTCGAAGGTACGGATCAATCGAAGAAAGTTTCAGTTCCGCGGCGTCTCTTTTTACAAATCCGGCCGTTTTTTTCCCCGTTGGCCGAAACTTTTGCAGGCTTCTGCCTGTACAGCCCGACATAGCCGATAGCGCTTGCTGAGCGATTGGCACAGCGAAGCTGAAGAGCGGGGGCCGTAATGCCGGCAAGTAAGTCCAACGCCGGAGTCCACCAGCGGCAAGAGCTGGTTGCTGCTGTCGCCGCGGTCGCGCAAGGTGATAAGTCGGCCTTCGCTCGGCTCTACGCAGCCACCAGCCGCAAGTTGTTTGGCGTTGCGATGAACATCTTGCGCGACCGAACGCGGGCTGAAGATGCCCTGCAGGATGCGTATCTGAAAATCTGGCATCACGCGGATTCGTTCGATCCCGAATTCGCGTCGCCGATTTCCTGGATGACCGCCATCGTCCGGAACACGGCGGTAGATGAATTTCGGAAGCGCCGCATCGAAGCAGTCGACGGTGAGGATGAGGCGCTTTCGGCGGTTGCGAGCGATCCGGATCCGGCAGATGAAATCGACCGTTCGCGCCAGCGCGCACTGGCGTTGTCGGCCTTGAGGAAACTAAGACCCGACAAGCAGAAGCTCATCGTGCAAGCCTACGTCGATGAAACAAGCCGCAGCGAGCTTGCCGCGCAATACAACGTGCCCACCGGCACGATGAAGACCAACATTCGCCGCACGGTTCTCGATCTGCGCAAGCTGGTGCAGGATGACATTGCCAATGAATGCATGCGACGCAGCAGGCGAGCGGCATAGCTTTGCCGTTTGATAAACGCGGCATTGCGTCCGGTCATATCCTGACGGCATTCCGGCAAGAGACGCTGCGCAGCTGCTCGGGTCGTGCGTATCACGCCGCCTGCAGCCCGCCCTCGGCGAGTGGACGGTAGGACAGCGCCTCGGCGAGAGTGCGTGCGACGCGCAGGACGGTGATAGCCGCGGGCGGGGAGCCGCATCGTCTCGGCGGCATCGCGCAGAAGTTTCAACCCGGCGGCATTCGGCTTCGCCACTTCTTCGAAAGGCTGCCAAACGCAGCAGGTGACGGGCGGGATCAGACGCAGATCCAAACCGGGGAGCGAAGGGGTCAACCAAGCCTTAATCAAAGTTCGCTTATCTGGCATCGGGCATCTGGGGGCGCGTGTGCTGGCTTGTTGGCCAGCCGTAGGCGTAGGCATGACCAAATGGCCTTGGACCCCGAAGAACTCGTAACACTGATAAATCATGGCCCAATGAAATTGGGCTCCGCGGTAGCGAGAGCGATGCTGCTGCTACCCAAGGAACGCAAGCGGGCAACAATCGTCCGAAAAGGCGAACCGGATATTCTCAAGTTCGAGCAGATCAAGGATCTTGCTGCACAGTGGGAGCTACAGTTCGCACCCTCTAAATGACTTGAGGTGTTTCCGTCGCGTTCAGTGAACGTGGCGTGAGACCGCGCCTTACGTCACGCCGCCTGCAGCCCGCCCTCGGCAAGCGCGCGATAGGACAGCGCCTCGGCGAGATGCAGCCGACCGACGCGCTCGGCACCGTCGAGGTCGGCGAGCGTGCGCGCGACGCGCAGGACGCGATGATAGCCGCGGGCCGAGAGCCGCATGGTTTCGGCGGCATCGCGCAGGAGTTTCAGGCCGGCAGCGTCGGGCTTGGCGACCTCCTCGAGAATCGCGGACGGCGCTTCCGAATTGGTGCGCACTTTCGGCAGGCCGAGCGCCGTGTAGCGGCGGACCTGGATGTCGCGCGCGGCGGCGACGCGGGCTGCGACCTCGGCCGAGCCTTCCGCCGGCGGCGGCAGGATCAGATCCGCGGCGGTGACCGCCGAGACCTCGATGCGCAGATCGATGCGGTCGATCAAGGGGCCCGAGATGCGCGCCTGGTAGTCGGCGATGCAGCGGTCGTTGCGGCCGCGCTTGCAAATGTAGCCCGGATCGTAGCCGTGGCCGCAGCGGCAGGGGTTCATCGCCGCCACCAGCATGAAGCGGGCCGGATAGGTGACGCGGTGATTGGCGCGCGAGACCGCGATCTCGCCGTTCTCGAGCGGCTGGCGCAAGCGCATCGATCACACGCGGGTCGAACTCCGGCAACTCGTCCAGAAACAGCACGCCGTTGTGCGCCAGCGATATCTCGCCGGGCTTTGCGCGCATGCCGCCGCCGGTCAGCGCCGCCATGCTCGCCGAGTGATGCGGGCTGCGGAACGGCCGCCGGCTGGTCAGCGCGCCGCCGTCGAGCTCGCCTGCGACCGAGGCGATCATGGAGATTTCCAGCAGCTCCGCCGGCGACAGCGGCGGCAGGATCGTCGGCAGCCGCTGGGCCAGCATCGACTTGCCGGCGCCGGGACTGCCGATCATCAGCAGGTGATGACCGCCGGCGGCGGCGATTTCCAGCGCGCGCTTGGCGCTTTCCTGTCCCTTGATGTCGCGCAGGTCGAGCAAGCTCTGTTCGACCTCGCGGATTTCCGGCTTCGGCCGCGACAGCACCTGCGTGCCCTTGAAGTGGTTGGCCAACTGGATCAGCGAGGAGGCGGCGATGATCGGAATGTCGGGGCTCGCCCACGCCGCTTCCGAGCCGCAGGCGCCAGGGCAGATCAGTCCCTCGTCGCGGGCGTTGGCGCCGATGGCCGCGGGCAGCACGCCGGCCACCGCCGCAATCGAACCGTCGAGTCCTAGCTCGCCCAGCACCGTAAAACCGTTCAGGGCGTCGGGCGGGATCGCGCCGATCGCGGCCATCAGGCCGAGCGCGATCGGAAGATCGTAGTGGCTGCCTTCCTTCGGCAGGTCGGCCGGCGCGAGATTGACCGTGATGCGGCGCGCGGGCAGCGCCAGGCCGGACGTGATCAGCGCAGAGCGCACCCGTTCACGGGCTTCCGAGACGGCTTTGTCCGGCAGGCCGACGATATTGAAGGCGGGCAAACCGGGCGCGACCTGCACCTGCACGTCGACGGCACGCGCCTCAATGCCTTCGAATGCAACCGTGGCGACGCGCTGAACCATCCTGCCCTCATCACGGGCATAACGATACCGTGAACAGGTTCCCGAAGCAAGAACATTAAGAGAACAGACGGCCGGTTAAGACACTGCCGCTCAGGAAGGAGCCAGCGCGGGCGCATGGCGACGGGCCGTGTCCGATTGCGCGGCAGCCTCGCCGGTCAGGCGCAAAGCGAAAACGTGGGCAAAGCGGATGATTTCGACCTGATAGCCGTCGCCGTCCGAGATGGTCGTCGCACTGCCGGGCGCCGCCGGCGGATGCAGCTTGAAGCGAAATTCCAGATCCTTGACGAGCGGCAGGTGCTTCAGGCGCAGGTTGCCGATGCCGTCGCGGAAGCCAAGGAAATCGCGCGCCGCGTCGTTCATCATGACGACCCAGCCATCGACCACGTCGCCCGCCTCGTTGGCGATCGGCGAGGCGATCAGCATCGCATCGCGCGAGGTCTGGAACAGGTGCTCACAGGCCTCCGACTGATGGCTGATCATCTCCGAATAGCAGACGAGCAGCACAGTGCCCGGCGCAAGCTTGATCGGCAGCACAAGACCTTGCCAGATCCTGCGGCCGTTCCGCGCACCACTGAAGCGCACGAACGATGGCATCAGCGCCTTGGCGGCCTGGCGATAGACGGCCAGCAAGTCCCGCGCGATCGGATTGTCCGATCTCGAGATCAATTGACCGGTGCGGTTGGTCCCGGCCGCCGCCTGGATGGCTTCTCCGATATACATGAAGACGAAATCGTCGCCGGCCGTAATCATGTAGGTCGAGTTGGCGCGCAGCGGATGGCTGGATTCCTCCGTCAGGCGCTGCAGCGACAGGCCGCCGGTGGCGTTGAGCGCTTTCCACTTCGCCCACAGGAATTCCATCGCCCCGCTGGATAGCTCACGGGGGATCGATCCGCCCTGGAAAACCTCGATCGCCATTTGTCGGCCTGGTCGAATTCTTCTTCAGGCCAAACGGCCATGACGGCCGCTTCTGCCGGCCGGTTAAATACAGTATCGGTCTGTAGTAACCGCAGCGTTAATCGACAGCCGTCAGCGGCGTTTGGCCTCGATGCTGTCCCACACCTTTGCGGCGATGTCGGGCCCGCCCAGCCGTGCGATGGCGCGGATGCCGGTCGGGCATGTGACGTTGATCTCGGTCAGGTTGCCGTCGATGACGTCGATGCCGACCAGGATAAGGCCGCGCTGGCGCAGCGTTGGGCCCAGCCGCTCGCAGATTTCCCGTTCGCGCGGCGTCAGCTCGGTCGACTGGGCGGCGCCGCCCCGCACCATGTTGGAGCGCAGGTCGTCGGCTGCGGGCACTCGATTGACGGCGCCGGCGAATTCGCCGTCGACCAGCATGATGCGCTTGTCGCCGTGCTTCACCTCGGGAAGGAATCGCTGGATCACCCAGGGCTCGTTGAACGTGTTCGAGAACAAATCGTACAGCGAGCCGAAATTGAGGTCCTCCCTGGTGATGCGAAACACCGCACTGCCGCCGTGGCCGTAGAGCGGCTTCATCACCACGTCGCCGTGCTCGGCGCGGAACGCCTTGATCTCGTCGAGATCGCGCGAGATCAGCGTCGGCGGCATCAGGTCGGAGAATTCCATCACCAGCACCTTCTCCGGCGCGTTGCGCACCTGCGCCGGGTCGTTGACGACCAGCGTCTTCGGATGGATGCGCTCAAGCATGTGCGTGGTGGTGATGTAGGCCATGTCGAACGGCGGGTCCTGGCGCAGCAGGACCACGTCGAACGAGGCAAGGTTCTCGCGCTTGCCTTCGCCCAGCGTGTAGTGGTCGCCTTCGGTGTCGCGAACGCTCAGCGGCTGCACGAAGGCGAAGATGTCGCGCCCACGCTGCGCCAGCCGGTCCGGCGTGTAATAGCTGATGGCATGTCCGCGCTTCTGTGCTTCCAAAAGCATCGCAAAGGTTGAATCGCCGCGGATGTTGATGCGGGCGATCGGGTCCATCTGGACGGCGACTTTCAGGCTCATCGGACTTACCAGGCTCTTGCTTCAGGATCGGGGCGGCAATCTGGGCGATCTGGCGCGAACTTTCCAGTGGGGCGGCTGCGGAGCAGACCGGCAATGATCACGATTGCGTCGCGTCGAAGGCCGCCATCAGGTGGCGGGGCAGGTGGCCCGGCGCGATCAGCATGGCGTCGAAGCGCAACTCGTCGTTGCTGTATTTCGGATGCGTCGCGAGCCAGGCGGAAGCTGCGGCGATGATCCGCTGCTGCTGATAGGGCGTGACCGCATAGGCCGCCTCGTCGAGGGTTGCCCGCGCCTTCACCTCGATGAAGGCCGTGACGCCGCGTCGCCGGGCGATGATGTCGATCTCGCCGGCGTGCGAGCGAAAGCGCCTCGCAATGATGCGATAGCCCTTGGCGATCAGCCACGCCGCGCAGCGGCTTTCCGCCGACAGGCCGGTTCGAAACGCCGCGATCCGTTCGGGCGCCGCGTCGCGCACTGCCGCGGGTTTTGCAGCCGGCGGACCGTCAGCCTTCTTCATCGGCCGAGTCCCGCTTCGCCAGCTCCAGCGCGCGGGCATACACCTCGCGCCTTGGTCGCCCGGACAATTCGACGGCGTGCGCGACCGCGTCCTTCACGCTCTGGGTTTTCAACGCGGCTTTGAGGATGTCGTCGACGTCGCCAGCGCTGAGGCGTCGCGAGTCTGCGTGCGGGGGGGCGATGACGATCACGAACTCGCCGCGTGTCTCCAGGTGCGAAGCCTCTGACGCAAGCGCTGTCAGCGGTGCGCGGCGAATATCTTCGTGCAGTTTTGTCAGCTCGCGGCAGACAGCAGCATTGCGCTCGGCCATGGCGTCGGCAAGATCGCGCAACGCATCGGCGATGCGCGAACCGCCCTCGAACAGGACCAGCGTTGCATCGATGCCTGCAAGCTCCTTGATGCGCGCGCGCCGCGCGCCCTCCTTCGGCGGCAGGAATCCTTCGAAATAAAAGCGGTCGGTCGGCAGGCCCGCAACGGTCAGCGCGGCGAGCACGGCGGAAGGTCCCGGTAGCGGCGTGATCGCGTGACCCGCGGCCGCGACCTCGCGCACCAGCTTGAAGCCGGGATCGGAAATCAGCGGCGTGCCCGCGTCGGAAACGAGCGCGATCGAAGCGCCCTGCGCCAGCCGCTCAAGAAGCTTCGGTCGGGCGGCCTGCGCATTGTGCTCATGATACGGCGTCAGTGGCGTCGAAATCAGAAACCGGTCAAGCAGCTTGCGCGTAACTCGGGAGTCCTCGCAGGCGATCACGTCGGCGCCAGCAAGGGTTTCGAGCGCGCGCAAGGTGATATCGCCAAGGTTCCCGATCGGCGTTGCGACGAGATAAAGACCCGGCGAAGGACGGGAAACGGTGATAATGTTTTGTCCGAGAGTGTACGTACGCGCGCGTTCATCCGCGGGGGCGGGAACCGGCTTTGCAGATGCGGACCTCGAAGAGGCGGGCTTCGAGGGTACGGACTTGGGTTGCATTCCGCCAACTTAGCGACTGCTGCGATGCGCGTCATCGCGTTGCTGAATGAATTGTTAACGCCGCGGCCGATGGGCTTGCGCCGCCACAATGCTTTTTGCTTGGTTAATCATTGGACGACAATATGCCCGAATTGATATCCAGAGGGTCTTGCTCGAGCATGACCGCGAATAGGACCGGCGCCCTCGGCGCCGAGGTGCCTGGTCGAGCGAAAGAGCCGCGATGGTTGGTCCGTTGAAGTTGTCACCCCAGCCTGGCGGGGCCACACGTCGCGCGGCCCTGGGGCTGATCCTTGCGGCGCCGGCCGTCGGCTGCGCGGGAATGCAATCGACGTTCTCCAACCTTATGCCCGGCCAGGCTCCGCCGGCGCCCGCGGGGCCGCCGCAGGAACCGACTGCGGTCGGATCCGGCTCGATCCGCGTCGCCTTGCTGCTGCCGCTGTCGGGCGCAGGCAACGCCGGCGTTGCAGCGCAGTCGATGCGCAACGCGGCCGAGCTCGCGCTCGTCGAATTTCAGAATCCGAACGTCCAGCTGCTGGTGAAGGACGACGGCAGCACTCCGCAAGGCGCGCAGGCTGCCGCCCAGCAGGCGATCGAGGAAGGGGCGGAAATCGTCCTCGGGCCGCTGTTCGGCGTCGCGGTTCCCGGAGCAGCCCAGCCCGCACGCACGCGCAACATCTCGATGATCGCGTTTTCCACCGATTCGAGCGTCGCCGGACGCGGCGTCTATCTCTTGAGCTTCCTGCCCGAGTCCGATGTGGACCGCATCGTCAGCTATGCGGCCTCGACCGGCAAACGATCGTTCGCGGCCATGCTGCCCGACAACGCCTACGGCAACGTCGTCGAAGGTGCGTTCAAGCAGGCCAGCGCGCGGCGCGGCGTGCGCACCGTCGCATTCGAGCGCTACGGCGCCGACCGTGCGCAGATGCAGTCCTCGGCGCGCAATGTCGCGCAGGCCTTGCCGCAGGCGGATGCGCTGCTGCTCGCCGACGATGGCGAAGCGCTCGCCGCGCTGACCGAATCGCTGGCCGGCGCCGGCGCGAACCTGCGCAATGTCCAGCTGTTCGGCACCGGGCTGTGGGACAATCCGCGGGTGTTCTCGAATCCGGCCCTGCAGGACGGCCTGTTCGCCGCGCCCGATCCGGCCGGCTATCGTGCGTTCGCGGGCCGCTATCGCGCAAAGTTCGGCCAGGAACCGGTCCGCACGGCGACGCTCGCCTATGACGCGGTCGCGCTCGTCGCAGCGCTTGCGAAGACGCAAGGGGCGCAGCGCTTCGTGCCGGAGGTCCTGCAAAACCCGTCAGGTTTTGCCGGCATCGACGGCCTGTTCCGCTTCAAGGCCGACGGCACCAACGACCGCGGGCTGGCCATCATGCGCGTCGGCGCGAATGGCGCGCAGGTCGCGGCTGCGGCCCCGCGCAGCTTTGGCGTCTAACCTCCAAGTCGTGGCGACCACCCGCGCTGCCGCGAAATAGTGCCGGCAGCGCCAGCGTACGCTTTGCCGGCATCCTCCTCGGGCATAGCTCTTGAGTATCCACTTGAGACTGGCTACGCCGTCGCATGCCGGGAACCGGAGCTCATGCCGTGCTCACGCTGCGCATGGCTCAGGCAGATCTTGAGCGTGCCGCAGACTTGCCGCGGAGGCCGCGGATGTTTCTTGCGGGCGAGGACCGCAACGACACGCTGCGCCGTATTCGCACGCCGTCCTTCTGTGGCCGATCTGTTCGTGCGGTGGTGATCAACCGGTGCCCGCCGGCATGCGGCGTATGCCCGGAACCGGAGCTCATGTCGTGAGCACGCTGCGCAATGCTCCGGCAGAACGCTGCGCGTGCCACCGGACTCTCCACGAGCGAGATGAAACCGTCATGAGCCGAATCGAGGTTCGCCCCCAGTGAGCTCGATGCGCAGCCCCGCGCGGACTGCAATCGGGGATCACGTTGCTGCTTCGCTCGACATGAGGTTCGGTCATGCGCATCCGCCATTTGCTTCTCGCCGTCGTCGCTCTCGCGGTCTTCCCATGAGCGCGTCGCGCGCCCAGCAAACGGAGATCGTGATCTACCACTACCAGACGGACAAAAGGCACGACGCGCTGAAGCAGGTCTTCCGGCGGTTCGAGGCGGAGAACGCCGACATCAAGATCGTCGATATCTTCAAGCCGGATCAAACCATCACGTCGGATGTGCAGGCCGCGCTGGCCGCGCGCCGACCGGTGGACATTGCAACCATCGCCGGCCGCAACGTCTACTTCATGTCGCGCAACACCGCCGCAGTGCCGATCAATCAGGACGCCGGCAAGGCCGCGTTCCTCGACAATTATCTTCCGCAATTTCTCGATGTCGGCCGCCGCGGCGACCAGGTCTTCGCGATGCCCTACGCGTTCGGCACGCCGATGCTCTATTACAACAAGGACGTCTTCCGCAAAGCCGGCCTCGACCCCGAAGCGCCGCCGAAGACGTGGGACGAGGTCATCAGCGCCGCCACGACCATCCAGGACAAGACCGGCGTCGCCGGCGTCGCCCATCTCGCCGCCGGCAACAAGGACTACGGGACGATGCTGATGGTCACGAACGCCGGCGGCACCTATCTGAGCGCCGAGGGCGACAAGCTGATGTTCGACAGCGCGGAAGGAATTGCCGGCCTTCAGCTCTGGCAGGACCTGGTGATCAAGCACAAGGTGCTGCCGCTCGCCAACGATGCGCAATGGACCGCCGCTTTCCTTGGCGGCCGGCTTGCGATGTACGTCACCTCGAGCGCCGGCCTGCGGCAGATGGTGCAGCAGTCGCAAGGAAAGTTCGAACTCGGTGTGGCGAACTATCCGCTGTTTCCCGGCCGCAGTGCGCGGAAGGTGCCGAATTCGGGCGCGACCTTCATGCTCTACGCGCCGGCGGGGCCACGGCGTGAAGCGTCGCTGAAGTTTCTCGCCTTCATGTCGCGGCTCGAGATCGCCAATTACTGGTCGCGCGAGTCCGGCTACATGCCGCTCATGAAGGATCCGCTGCGCGACGCCGACATGAAGAAGTATGTCGACGAATTCGCCCATGTCAGGCCGGTGCTTGCCCAGATGCCGGATACGATCTCGACCTATGTCTGGGCCGAGAAGGGCGCGCTCGAGGCGCAGAGCATCGTCTCGAAGCTGATCGACGACCTTTGGGCCGGCAAGGGTTCTGCGTCGGAGCTCGTTCCCGTCGCGGTGCGGCAGGGAAATGCCGCGCTCGCAAAAACCAACTGAGACCGCCGGCAAAGAGACGATCCGATGGCGGAACTTGCGCTCACTCGTCCCCACCGGCGGCTTGAATTCGCGCGCGGTCGCGCGTCGGCGTGGGGCACGTCGGCGCGCCCGTATCTCTATCTGGCGCCGTTCATGATCGTGCTGGGCGCCTTCACGTTCTGGCCCCTGCTGCAGACGTTGCTGCTGAGCTTCCAGGCGTGGAACCTCAATCCCGACGTTCCTTCGCGGTTCGTCGGGTTTGACAACTACCGCGGCGTCGTCTCGTCCTCCCTGTTCGGTGCGGCGCTCGCCAACACCGCGCTCTACCTGCTGGCGGCGATACCGCTCAAGGTGATCCTGCCGCTCCCGGTCGCGATCTTCATCTGGTCGCTGGGACAGCGCGGTGAAGCCTACCGGGTCATCGTCTTTCTGCCGACACTGATCTCTTTCGTCGCCGCTTCCGTCGCATGGGTGTGGCTGCTGTCGCCGCTCGGCGGCTATCTCGCGCTCTGGCTCGAGACGTTTGGTCTCCGCATGGCGGGCCTGTTGACCAATGCCGACACTGCGCTCTGGGCCATTCTCGGCATCGCGACGTGGAAGGGCTTTGGCTTCAATGTGCTGCTCTATCTGGCGGGGCTGACGCGGATCGATCGTTCGCTGATCGAGGCGATGCGGATCGACGGCGCAACCGACGCGCGGATCGTGCGGGATCTGATCGTGCCGATGCTCGGGCCGTCGATCGTGCTGGTGCTGATCACGACGATCATCTTCACGATGCAGCAGGTGTTCACGCCGATCGACGTGCTGACCAAGGGCGGCCCGGCCAACAGCACGACCAACCTGTTCTACATGACGTACCAGTACACCTTCGTCGGCTTCAATGTCGGCTTTGGCGCCGCGGCGACGGTTATTCTTTGCGCACTGGTGTTCCTGGTGGCGTTCGTGAAATTCCGCATCGCCGACCGCCTGGTCCATTACACGGATTGATCAGATGGAAGCAGACAGGCCCGTTGTCGCGTTCGGCCCGGCTCTCCGCATTGCCGGCCATCTGTTGCTCGGCTTGCTGTGCGTCGTCACGCTGCTGCCGATGCTGCTGGTGGTCGGTACCGCGTTCAAGCCGGTGGATGAGATCTATTCGATCAGCCCGTGGCCGGTGCGGCCGACGCTGGAAAACTTCGCGCGCATCTTCGAGGGCTCGTTTGCGATCTATCTCTGGAACAGTTTCGGCACGACGGTGCTGCGCGTCACCGGCCAGATCATCATCGCGATCCTTGCCGCCTACGCGTTCGCGCGGTGGGAGTTTCGGGGCCGCGACGTGCTGTTCGCTTGCGTGCTCGGCGCGCTGATGGTGCCGCACACGCTGACCATGATCCCGATCTATCTGATGATTGCGGAGCTCGGCTGGTTCGACACCTGGACCGCATTGATCGTCCCGAACCTGGCCTTTCCGTTCGGCGTGTTCCTGCTGCGGCAGCACATCCTGTCGTTTCCGAAGGAGCTTTTGGAAGCGGCGGCGGTCGATGGCGCCGGACCGTTCAAGGCGCTCTGGAGCATCGTCATTCCGAATCTGGGCCCCGCGATCGCCGGGCTGGTGATCGTCGCCGTGATCGAGACCTGGAACGAGTATTTCTGGCCGCTGCTGGTGACCGACAGCGACCGGATGCGGACAATCCAGCTGGGTATCCGCCGTTTCCTGGAGAGCGACGGCGGCGAAAACTACGGTCCGCTGATGGCCGGCGTCACCGTCGCGTCGCTGCCGGTGCTGATCCTGTTTTTCATCCTGCAGCGCCGGGTGATGCAGACATTCGTCAGCAGCGGCATCAAGTAGCATGATCCGAAAGCTTGCCCCGGACTAATCGTGGGTACCGGTTTTCCGAAAAGATCATGCTCCATCAAAGAGCTAACCCGCTTCACGCCGCCAGATCGGCGACCACCGCATCGAGCAGCGGGAACCCCTGCTGCGTGACGCGCAAGCGCCCGTCGCCGTCGACGACGATCGCGCCTTCCTCACGCAAAAGCTCGATGCGAGCCTGATCGAGCGTGCGCCCGGCAAGCGCGCGATAGCGCTGTGGATCGATGCCTTCGCGCAAACGCAGCCCCATCAGGAGATATTCGTCGGCGCGCTCTTCGCTCGTCAGCGCGTCGTCGGTGACGACGCCATGGCCGAGCTGCTCGACCCGCATCAGCCAGGCCTCCGGCCGCTTCTCCGTCGCGGTGGCGCGGCGCGTGCCGTCGATGTCGATACGGCCATGCGCGCCGGGGCCGACGCCCGCATATTCGTCGCCGCGCCAGTAGACCAGGTTGTGCCGGCATTCCGCGCCGGGGCGTGCATGGTTGGAGATTTCGTAGGCCGGCAGTCCGTGGGCGCTACACAGTTCCTGCGTGGCGTCGTAGAGCGCCCGCGCATTGCCCTCGTCAGGAATGATCAGCTTGCCGGCTGCATAAAGCCCCGCGAACGGCGTCTCGGGCTCGATCGTGAGCTGGTAGAGCGAGAGGTGCTCGGCAGCCTCCGCGATCGCAAGCCGCAACTCGTCCTCCCACGCCGCGACGGTTTGATCCGGCCGCGCATAGATCAGGTCGAACGAGTAGCGATCGAAAGCCTTGCGGGCGATCGCCACCGCATCAAGCGCCTCGCGCGCGGAGTGCATGCGCCCGAGCGCTTTCAGGGACGTGTCGTCGAGCGCCTGCACGCCGAGCGACACGCGATTGACGCCGGCTGCGCGATAACCGTGAAAGCGCGTGGCTTCGACGCTGGTGGGATTGGCCTCCAGCGTCACCTCGACGTCACGCGCCACGCTCCAGTGCTTGCCGATCGCATCGAGAACGGCGCCGACGGTCTTCGGCTGCATCAGCGATGGCGTGCCGCCGCCGAGAAAAATCGACGATACGGTGCGCCCCGGCGTTCGTTCCGCCGTCGTCGCGATCTCGCGCGCGAAGGCGCGGGCGAACCTGTCCTCGTCGATCGCCGCGTGACGCACGTGGCTGTTGAAATCGCAGTACGGGCATTTCGACAGGCAGAAGGGCCAGTGCACGTAGACGCCGAAGGCTTTCGGCTCAGGCGCGGACAAGACATCTCTCCGCAAGCTTCACGAAGGCGCGGGCGCGGTGCGACAGGCCCATGCCGCGCGGCGGCAGTCCGTGTTTTTCCTCGGCCGTCATCTCGCCGAACGTCCGCGCATGACCGTTCGGCAGGAACACCGGATCATAACCGAAGCCTGCCGTCCCGCGCGGCGGCCAGACCAGCGTGCCGTCGACGCGCGCCTCGACCTCTTCCACGTGCCCATCCGGCCAGGCGACGCACAGCGCGGAGACGAAGTGCGCGCCGCGTTGCGCCGGTTCCCTGGCGCCACGCTCCTGCAGCAGCCGTTCAACGCGCGTCATCGCGCCGTTGAAGTCCTTCGCAGGCCCAGCCCAGCGCGCCGAATGAATTCCCGGCTGGCCGGCCAAAGCGTCGACGGCAAGGCCGGAGTCATCGGCAAACGCAGGAAGCTTTGTCGCCTGCGCCGCAGCCTCGGCCTTGATCCGCGCATTGGCCTGAAAGGTCGTGCCGGTTTCTTCCGGCTCGCCAAGACCCAGCTCGCCGGCCGAGATCGCATCGACGCCGTACGGCGCGAGCAGGTCGCGCATCTCGTTAAGCTTGCCCGGATTGTGGGTCGCGATCACGAGCCGGCCTTCGATTCGGCGGTACATTTTGTCGCTTCTACCAGATTTTGAATCTCACGCGACCGCCAGTTTCTGCAGATCGCAGAGCCGGCCGATGCCCTTTTTCGCCAGCGCCATCAGCGCCAGGAACTCCTCTTGCGAGAACGGGGTCCGCTCGGCGGTCCCCTGCACCTCGATGATACGGCCGTCGCCGGTCATCACGAAATTCGCGTCGGTTTCGGCTTCCGAGTCCTCGGCATAGTCGAGGTCCAGCACCGGCGTGCCGTTGTAGATGCCGCAGGAGACCGCCGCCACGTGATCGCGCAGCACCGTGCCTTTCACCATGTTGCGAGCCTTCATCCAGTTCAGGCAGTCGGCCAGGGCCACCCAGGCGCCGGTGATCGAGGCGGTACGGGTGCCGCCGTCGGCCTGCAGCACGTCGCAGTCCACGGTGATCTGCCGCTCGCCAAGCGCCACCAGGTCGACCGTGGTTCGCAAGGCGCGTCCGATCAGCCGCTGGATCTCCACCGTGCGACCGTTCTGCTTGCCGGCGGAGGCCTCGCGGCGCGTCCGCTCCAGCGTCGCGCGCGGCAGCATGCCGTATTCCGCGGTGACCCAGCCACGCCCCTGGCCCTTCAGCCAGGGCGGCAGCCGCTCCTCCAGGGTCGCTGTCACCAGCACATGGGTGTCGCCGAATTTCACGAGGCACGAGCCCTCGGCATATTTGACGACGCCGCGCTCGAGGGTCACGGCGCGCAACTCGTCCGGCGCACGGCGGCTTGGCCGCATGGGAAGTTCTCCGAGAATTGAGAGATTGTCGGGGGTGCTTTTAGGCGGGCCCTCTCGCTGCGGCAAGGGCTCGGAACCCGCAAGCGGCGCAGGCGCCGTATCTGCTTGTAAACTGACCCCAAAGATGGACAATTCTGCCCCCGAACCGGAGGCCGATTTGGCCGGAAACGATCCGCATCTGATCACGCCACATGCCGGGCTGGCCCTGCTGAACGAGCGGTCGCGCGATATTTTCCGGCAAATTGTCGAGAACTATCTCGCAACCGGCGAGCCGGTTGGCTCGCGCAACATTTCCCGGCTGATCACGGTGCCGCTGTCGCCGGCCTCGGTGCGCAACGTGATGTCCGATCTCGAGCAGCTCGGCCTGATCTATGCGCCACACACGTCCGCGGGCCGCCTGCCGACCGAACTGGGCCTGCGCTTCTTCGTCGACGCGCTGATGCAGGTCGGCGACCTGACCGAAGCCGAACGGCAGTCGATCCAGACCCAGCTTGCGTCCGTCGGCCGGGCGCAATCGGTCGAAGCGGCGTTGAGCGAAGCGATGACGCGGCTCTCCGGGCTGACGCGGGCGGCGGCGGTCGTGCTGACCGCAAAAGCCAACGTGCGATTGAAACATATCGAATTCGTTCGCCTGGAGCCCGAGCGCGCGCTGGTCGTGCTGGTGGGCGAAGATGGCCAGATCGAAAACCGCGTGCTGGCGCTGCCGCCGGGCGTGCCGATGTCGGCGCTGACTGAGGCGTCGAACTTCCTCAACGCGCGGATCAGGGGGCGCACGCTCGCCGAGGCGCGCGCGGAACTCGAGCAAGCGATGGCACAAAGCCGCCATGAGCTCGATCAGTTGACGCAGAAGGTGATCGCAGCAGGCATCGCCAGCTGGTCAGGCGGCGACGGTGACGATCGCCAGCTGATCGTGCGCGGCCACGCCAACCTGCTCGACGACCTGCATGCGATGGAGGATCTCGAGCGCGTGCGATTGCTGTTCGACGATCTTGAAGCCAAGCGCGGGGTGATCGACCTGCTCGGCCGTGCCGAACGCGCTGAAGGCGTGCGTATCTTCATCGGCTCGGAGAACAAGCTGTTCTCACTGTCCGGGTCGTCGACCATCGTGGCGCCCTATCGCGACGGCGCGGGCCACATCGTCGGCGTGCTCGGTGTCATCGGCCCGACGCGGCTGAACTACGCGCGGGTCATCCCGACGGTAGATTACGCCGCGCGCATCGTTAGCCGGCTGCTGGGCGGCTAGCACCCCTCAAAAACCTTGATTTTCGGGGCCAATGCCCCGATATGCCGGCTGACACCAGTGCCGCCGATTTGAAATTCCTGCACTCCCTGCGGCGACCACATTTTCAGGAATTTCAAATCGAAAAGCGGCACTAGTATCAAATACTTGCTAGTGCCCTTTGGTTTTCGAAGTTCGTACAGAACTCGCCGAGCTGTATGACGAACTTCGAAAACCGGGCACTAGTTTCAGCGGCGACAAGGGTTTGAGTAATGACCGATAGCAACGGCCAGAAAGACGGGTTGGAGACAATGGCGCAGGACAATGAGCCGAAGGTCTCCAAGCCGTACATCATGCCTGACGATCCGGAAGAGGGCTCGGCCGAGGCGCTCGCCAAGGAGCTTGCAGAGGCGAAAGACCGAACGCTGCGCACGCTCGCCGAAATGGAGAACCTGCGCAAACGTACGACGCGCGAGATCGCCGATGCGCGCACCTATGGCATCACCACCTTTGCCCGCGACGTGCTGGACATCGCCGACAATCTGCAGCGCGCTCTCGATGCGGTTCCAGCGGAGGCGAAGGCCAATGCCGACCCCGGGCTGAAGGCGCTGATCGAAGGCGTCGAGCTCACCGAGCGCTCGCTGCTCAATACGCTGGAAAAGAACGGCGTGAAGAAATTCGATCCGACCGGCGAGCAATTCGATCCGAACTTCCAGCAGGCGATGTACGAGGTGCCCGATCCGTCGGTCCCCGCCGGGACTGTCGTGCAGGTGGCACAGACCGGCTACAAGATCGGCGAGCGTATCCTGCGCCCGGCGCTGGTCGGCGTGTCGAAGGGCGGCGCGAAGCCGGCCCCGGCCCCGGAGGCTCCGAATTCGGACTCAGCCTGATCCTCGATTGAGCACGATCTTTTCGGAAAGCCGGTATCCACCCCCAGATCAATTCCGACTCAGCTTTTTCCGGATCATGCTCTGATTAGCGGCGGTCGATGCCGTCGCGCACGGCACGGAAACGCGTGAACGTCTGCGGCCATTCCTCACGCGTGGACGCCGCGATGATCCGCAGCGTCGCGCCGCCGCCGAAGCGCAGCCACTGCACGACGGAGACCGGCTTGTCGTCCTTGATGCTGGTCCCATCGACGCGGAGTTCGTGGCCCGGGGCCCCTCCGATCCGCATCGGCTCCGCACTGGTGATACGTCCCTCGCGGATCCCCGGAATCGTCGACGCGAGCTGGCGTGCGAGTCGCTCGCGGCCGTCCGGCTGATCCGCCGAAACCCGCGCGATCGAGATCAACACGTAGGGCGCACCCGATAGCGCCGCCTCTTCGTCGCCATCGAGCAGGATCACGGCCTGTCCGGGCACCAGCGTGCGCACGTTCTTGAAGCCCGAAAGGTCGGCCACCTTGAACGGTAGCAGGGCGAGTTGTTCTTCGGCGGGCACCTCGCTGCGCAATCGCGTCGAGGCCAGCATCTGCCGGATCGCCTGGTCGGAATAGTCCTTTGTCGCGGCCTCCGGCACGTCAACGGCGATGTAGCCTGCAACTTTTCCGTCCGAGACGACGATCGCGATCCGGTTGTTTTTCGGTCCGCTGTTCGGGCCGCCGGCGCGGCTGAGGTAGCCTTTGCCGGCCGCCGTGTCGAAGCTCTGCGCGTCTCCCATGGCGTGCGGCAGGGGCTTCTTTTCCTTCACCGCCTCGTCCAGGGCCTCATATTCCGAAATCGGCAGTTCACGGAAGCTGACAACCAGATTGTTGTCCGGATTTTCGAAGCCGAGGCCATTCTTCAGGGCAACGATGCCGTGCAGCGGCACAAGGCCGATCCGCGAGCCGGGCGGATAGACGACCTCGTCGGCGGAGGCCGCGCCTGAAATGCCTGCAAGGAGAAGCGCCAGCGGCGCAGCCAGAAGGGATCGCCGGGCGATGGGTCCAATGCGCATGGGGCCTTCTTCGGTCGGCTTTTGGGCCGTTTGATGTTGGGCGGATGGGTTGCTTCAGCCTTAACCGGCTTGGCAAAATCATGAAAGTACGGTCGCGGAATTCGTGAGCAAATCTCTTGCGGCCCTGCCTCTCTCTCTTATATCTCCGGCAACGCTCCAAAGCCTTGGAGCGCGATGTATTTGGGGGCCGGATAGGGGTCCGGTGGGCAAAGGCCCGCCAGAGACCCTCCTCGGGTGCCAAAATGGGCCCGGCTGGCTCGCCGCAGAGAAAGGGTTATAAGACCATGGGAAAGGTCATCGGTATCGATCTCGGCACCACGAATTCGTGCGTCGCCGTAATGGATGGCAAAACGCCTAAAGTCATTGAGAACTCCGAAGGTGCGCGCACGACACCATCGATCGTCGCCTTTACCGACGACGGCGAACGCCTCGTCGGCCAGCCTGCCAAGCGTCAGGCGGTCACCAATCCGGAAAAAACCTTCTTCGCAGTGAAGCGCCTGATCGGCCGCCGCTACGATGACCCGATGGTCGAGAAGGACAAGGCGCTCGTCCCCTACAAGATCGTCAAGGCCGGCAACGGCGATGCCTGGGTCGAAGCCGAGGGCAAGACCTATTCGCCGTCTCAGGTCTCCGCTTTCATCCTGCAAAAGATGAAGGAGACGGCTGAAGCCCATCTCGGCCAGAAGGTCGATCAGGCCGTCATCACCGTTCCCGCCTACTTCAACGACGCGCAACGCCAGGCCACCAAGGACGCGGGCAAGATCGCGGGCCTTGAAGTCCTGCGCATCATCAACGAGCCCACCGCGGCCGCACTCGCCTATGGCCTCGACAAATCGAAGACTGGCACCATCGCGGTGTACGACCTCGGCGGCGGCACGTTCGACGTGTCGATCCTCGAGATCGGCGACGGCGTGTTCGAGGTGAAGTCGACCAACGGCGACACGTTCCTCGGCGGTGAAGACTTCGACATGCGCCTCGTCGGCTATCTGGCGGATGAATTCCAGAAGGAGCAGGGCATCAACCTGCGCAACGACAAGCTCGCGTTGCAGCGTCTGAAGGAAGCGGCTGAAAAGGCGAAGATCGAGCTGTCGTCGACGACGCAGACCGAAATCAACCTGCCGTTCATCACGGCCGATCAGTCGGGTCCGAAGCACCTGACGATGAAGCTGACCCGCGCCAAGTTCGAGGCGCTGGTGCAGGACCTCGTCGACAAGACCATCGAGCCGTGCCGCAAGGCGCTGAAGGACGCGGGCCTGTCGGCCGGCGAAATCACCGAAGTCGTCCTGGTCGGCGGCATGACGCGCATGCCCAAGATCCAGGAAGTGGTGAAGCAGTTCTTCGGCAAGGAGCCGCATAAGGGCGTCAACCCGGACGAGGTCGTGGCGATCGGTGCTGCCATCCAGGCGGGCGTGCTGCAGGGAGACGTCAAGGACGTGCTGCTGCTGGACGTCACGCCGCTGTCGCTCGGCATCGAGACGCTGGGCGGCGTGTTCACCCGCATCATCGAGCGCAACACGACGATCCCGACCAAGAAGAGCCAGGTGTTCTCCACGGCCGAAGACAACCAGAACGCCGTCACCATTCGCGTCTTCCAGGGCGAGCGCGAAATGGCGGCCGACAACAAGATCCTCGGCCAGTTCGATTTGATGGGCATTCCGCCGTCGCCGCGCGGCATGCCGCAGATCGAGGTGACGTTCGACATCGACGCCAACGGCATCGTCAACGTGTCCGCCAAGGACAAGGCGACGAGCAAGGAGCAGCAGATCCGCATCCAGGCGTCGGGCGGCCTGTCGGAGGCCGACATCGACAAGATGGTCAAGGACGCCGAAGCGAATGCGGCCGAGGACAAGAAGCGGAAAGAGGCCGTCGAGGCGAAGAACCACGCCGATGCGCTGGTGCATTCGACCGAGAAGGCGCTCGCCGAGCATGGTTCGAAGGTCGGCGAGACCGATCGCCGCGCGATCGAGGATGCCGTCAGCGACCTGAAGGAAGCGCTGAAGGGCGACGACGCGGAAGCGATCAAGGCCAAGACCAATACGCTGGCGCAGGTTTCGATGAAGCTTGGCGAAGCGATGTACAAGCAGCAGCAGGCGGACGCCGCAGGCGCGGCCGCCGGCGGAGCCGAGAAGAAGGACGACGTCGTCGACGCGGAGTTCACCGAGGTCAACGACGACAAGAACAACAAGAAGTCTGCCTAAAGCGAGGCCACGATGACCCTTCATCCTCAAAGAGCGCACGGCGCGTCTTGAAAGGATGAGGGGTCATTTTTCTTTAAGCGAAACACCGCATCCTTTGGAGACGCATTCGTTCAAGAAATGCTCCTTGGGATGGGGATGAGGACCGGACGGATTTGACGGATGTCCACCAAGCGCTGCTATTACGAGACGCTGGAAGTCGAGCGCTCGGCGGATGAGTTCGAACCTCAAGTCCGCTTTCCGCAAGCTGGCGATGAAGTGGCACCCGGACAAGAATCCGGGCGACACGACCAGCGAAGTCCGCTTCAAGGAAATCAACGAAGCTTACGAGATCCTGAAGGATCCGCAGAAGCGCGCGGCCTACGATCGCTTCGGCCATGCGGCGTTTGAGCAGGGCATGGGCGGCGGCGCCGCGCATGGCTTCGGCAACGATTTCGGCTCGGCCTTCAGCGACATCTTCGAAGGCATTTTCGGAATGGCCGGCGGACGCCGCTCGGGCGGCCGCGAGCGCGGCGCCGATCTTCGCTACAACATGGAGATCACGCTCGAGGAGGCGTACTCCGGCAAGGCCGCGCAGGTGCACATCCCGACGCTGATGACCTGCGAAGCTTGTTCGGGGACAGGCGCCAAGGCCGGCTCAAAGCCAAAGAACTGCGCCATGTGCGGTGGTGCTGGCCGCGTCCGTCACGCGCAAGGCTTTTTCCAGGTGGAGCGCACCTGCCCGACTTGTCATGGCCGAGGCCAGACGATCGAGGATCCGTGCATGTCGTGCGCGGGCTCCGGCCGTGTGACCCGCGAGCGCGCGCTGTCGGTAAACATTCCGGCGGGCGTCGAGGATGGCACGCGCATTCGTCTCGCCGGCGAGGGCGAGGCGGGCGTGCGCGGTGGGCCACCGGGCGATCTCTACATCTTCCTGTCGCTTGCGCCGCATGACTTCTTCCAGCGGGACGGCGCGGACCTGCATTGCCGTGTCCCGATCTCGATGGTGACGGCGGCGCTCGGCGGCGAATTCGACGTGCCGACGATCGAACGGGTCAAGACCAAGGTGAAGGTGCCGGGCGGGACGCAATCCGGACGCCGATTCCGCATTGCATCAAAGGGCATGCCGGTGCTTCGGTCGCGCCAGGTCGGCGATATGTACGTGCAGGTCGTGGTCGAAACGCCCCAAAATCTCACGAAAAAGCAGAAAGAGCTGCTCGCCGAATTCGAGAAGCTGTCATCCGGCGAAACACAGCCGGAAGCAGCGGGCTTTTTCACCAAGGTCAAGGACTTCTTCGGCGCTCGCTCATCCGCTAACTGACTTATTTGCTTGACGGTTTTACGGATGGTCTATACGCATATGACGGGTCCGTGACACCCGTTTGGTAGCGAAATGCCTTTGCAGTCATCTCTGCGCGTCCAAAAAAAGAAGCCTCCGCGCCTCGACGATGAGGTTCGCTTTCTTCGCTCTTGGATTGAAAAGCCGCTGCACATGGGGGCCGTCATGCCCTCGAGCAAGCTGCTTGCGCGGACTATGGCGCAGTTTGTCGATCCTGATGCAGCGGGACCCATCATCGAGCTCGGCCCTGGGACCGGCGCGATCACCAACGCGCTGATCGAGCGCGGCGTCGATCCGGCGCAGCTCGTTCTCGTCGAATACAATCCCGGTTTCTGTGCGCTGCTGCGCGATCGCTATCCGACCGCGACCGTCGTGCAAGGCGATGCCTATTCGCTGCGCGAGTTGCTTTGGCAGGCGTTGAAGACGCCGGCATCCGCCGTCGTGTCCGGCCTGCCGCTGGTGACCAAACCCATGCGCCAGCGCCTCAAGCTGCTGCGCGAAGCGCTGGCGCTGTCCGATCCGGGCGCACCCTTCATCCAGTTCACCTACTCCGTTGCCCCGCCCATCCCGAAATCGCTGCCGGGCGTCTCGACGCGCGCGTCGGAGCGGATCTGGCTGAATATTCCGCCGGCGCGGGTCTGGGTCTATCGCAAGGGCGGCTGAGCGCTTTTTGGATTTCGATTGTCGCAAAAGGCGCGCTTGTCGGCGCGCCTTTGTCATTTGTCGCCTGGCGATCGACCTTCGCGAATTCCAGCGTCGTGCCGCCATTGACGGCACGTAGCCGACCAAGGCGCGCCGGTGCCTGTCCTCAACGCTGAGCCGCGAATTTGCAGACGGATCGCCCCTCGCGAGACTTGATCCGGCCGGTATGACGCAATATTGCGGAAGCATGGCCACCGTCAAAATCCTGATCATCCCCGGCTCGCTCAGGACCGGCTCGCTCAACGCGCGGCTTGCCGCCGTGGTCGCCAAGGAATTCGCGCTCGCCAATGTCGACGTCACGCGGCTGTCGCTCGCGGACTATCCGCTGCCGATCTACGACGGCGATCTCGAGGTGAAGTCGGGTGTTCCGAGACATGCGGTCAACCTCGAGCGCATGATGAGCTCGCATCATGGCATCGTGTTCGTCACGCCGGAGTACAATTCCTCGCTGCCGCCGCTGGTGAAGAACGCGATCGACTGGGTGACACGGGTCGAGGATCGCGGGCGGACGCAAGGCCAGGTCTTCCGCGAGCGCGCCTTCGCCATGGCGTCGGCGTCCGAAGGCCGGCTCGGCGGCTCGCGCTGCCTCGCGGCGCTGCGGCTGATCCTGTCCGGCTGCCGCGCCACCGTCATCCCGAACCAGCTGGCGCTCTCGTTCGCCGATCAGGCCTATGACGACGGGGAACGCTTGAAACACAAAGCCGACAGCGATGCGCTGCAGGCGATGGTGACCCAGCTGATCGACGTTGCACAGCAGATGACGAGGGGCGCATGATTGCAGCAAGCCAGGCTCGGCGGATCTCGGAGGACGCAATGAGCGAAGAGGTGAGCCCGCGCGACCGCCTGATCGTCGCGCTCGATCTGCCGTCGGTCACTGATGCGGAAGAGATGGTGGCGCGGCTCGGCGACAGCGTGACGTTCTACAAGATCGGCATGGAGCTGACTTACGCCGGCGGCCTGCCGCTTGCCGAGCGACTGGTTGCAAACGGCAAGAAGGTCTTCATCGACCTGAAGCTGCACGACATTCCGAATACGGTGGAACGTGCCGCGCGGCAGATCGCCAGGCTCGGCGCCAGCTTCCTCACCGTGCACGCCTATCCGCAAAGCATGAAGGCGGCCTTGGCCGGTGTTGCAGGGTCAAATCTGAAGCTGCTCGCCGTCACGGTGATGACGTCCTACAACGATGCTGATCTGGTCGAGGCGGGGTATGCGTCCAGCGTGAAGGATCTCGTCGCGCGTCGTGCGACGCAGGCCAGGGATATCGGCATGCAGGGGATCGTTCTCTCTCCGGAAGAGGTCGAGACCATCCGCTCGCTGGTCGGGCCTGCCATGAGCCTCGTCACGCCGGGCATCCGCCCCGCGGGCGCCGCAGTCGGCGACCAGAAGCGGATCATGACGCCGGCGCTTGCGATTGCCGGCGGCGCCGATCACATCGTGGTCGGCCGGCCGGTGACGGAGGCCGCAGACCCTGCCGCGGTCGCCGAACAGATCGTCGCCGACATCACGTCGGCCCGCGAGCTCGTCGGCAAGAAAAACCGCAAACCCTGAGCGGGATCGCCCCCACGCAGATCGTTGCTCGCTTTCAGACGGAGAACAGCAATGGCGAAAGGCTACTGGCTCGGGCGTGTCGACATCCACAACATGGATGGCTACAGGGCCTATATCGAGGGAAATGGCGAGGTCTTCCATAAGTATGGCGCCCGCTTCCTCGTGCGTGGCGGCCAATTCGAGGCGCGCGAAGGCACCTCGCGCGGGCGCAACGTGGTGATCGAGTTCAAGGACTACGCGACCGCGCTCGCCTGCTACAATTCGCCCGAGTACCAGAAGCTGGTGGCGATCCGCGCGCCGCATTCCACGGCCGATATCGTCATCATCGAAGGCTACGACGGCCCGCAACCGTGATTGTTCACGGACCCGGCTTGTTCACATTCTCCGGCACGATCAGCGGCACGAAGCCGAACACGCCAGGCGAGTCCGGATCGACGATCACGCGAACGGCGTGGACATCGTTCTCGCCATAGACCATCAGCTTCAGCACATTGGGGATCGGCCTGCCGCGGTTGTTCTGCATCGGCTTCAGCTCGATGAAGTGCTCGTCGCCGTTGACGACGAGCACCGGCTTGCCGAATGCACGTGCGCCTCGCTCGATCGCGTCGAGTACACCCGCAAAGCCTGACTGGCGCGGCATCGAGCCGTTCGGGAAGCGGGCCTGATCGAACTCGGCCTGCATGAAAATGACGACGGCCTTCGCGTTTGCCTGTTGTGCACGTTTGAAGCCGTCGTCGATCCACGCGACATTGGCCTTGTCGCGCGCGAAGAATTCCGCCGCTGCGGCGGGGTCTTGCGCCTCGAAGCCGTTGTTGGATCCTGTGACGTGAACGCTGATGAACTGCACGTCGTTTTTGGCAAAGCGCGCATTCTCGACATAGGCCGCGTAGGCCGGCATCGCCTGCGCCTGGCTCTCGATGTCCAGCGGCACCTTGCCGAGCGACTTTGCGGGTTGGGCAAAGAACATCGTGCGCAGTTTTGCCAGCCGCTCGCGCGGGTCGAAGCCGCCGGCGTCGCGGCGGTGGCAATCGGTCCATTCGTTGTCGCCCGGCGTATAGACGAGAGCGCCTTCGAAGGTCTGCAACTGGTCCAGAATTCTCTGGAATTCCGTGTCGCTGCACGGCGTTGAGCCGCCCTTGGTATCACCGACATGGATGGTGAATGCCGGCTTCAGCTTGTTCACGACTGCGATCAGCCGGTCGAACTTCGCGATGTCGTCTGGAAGCTTGTAGGGCATGTCGCCCAGCGCGACGAACGAGAACGCCCGCTCGCCGCCAACCGTTTCGGCGGCCAGGGCGGGCGTGCCCATCAGCGCGATTGCGAGGGCTACCAGTCGGCGGAACATGATGAAACTCCAGGAGGCGGATCATGGTTGCCGGTGATGACCGGCGTTTGACCTTGAAGCCGGCGAGTTGCCGGGTGCGGCGGGCGCAGCTATACCGCAGGGCTTACGGAGGGCAAAACCCATGTCCGACATGCGCTTGATCGTGGCCGGTGCCGGCGGCCGAATGGGCCGCGTGCTGATGAAGACCATTTCCCAGACCAAAGGCGCGGTGCTGACCGGCGCGCTGGAGGCGCCTGCGTCGCCGCTCCTGGGCCAGGATGCCGGCGTTCTGGCCGGACTTCCGGCCAACGGCGTTCAGCTCTCGGCGGACCTCTGGGAACTGTCGAAAAACGCCGATGGCGTCATCGACTTCACCGTGCCTGCGGCAACGATCGCCAATGTCGCCATCGCCGCTCAGCGCGGGCTCGTGCACGTGATCGGCACGACGGGCCTGTCGGATTCCGACGAGGCCGTGATCCGCAGCGTCACCTCGCGCGCCATCGTCGTGAAGTCCGGAAACATGAGCCTGGGGGTCAATGTGCTCGCGGCCGTGGTCAAGCGCGTGGCGAAAGCGCTGGACGAGGATTTCGACATCGAGGTGCTGGAGATGCACCACAAGATGAAGATCGACGCGCCGTCCGGCACCGCGCTGCTGCTCGGTGAGGCGGCGGCGCAGGGACGCGGCATCAATCTCGGCGAACGCGCGGTCCGTTCGCGCGACGGTTACACGGGCGAGCGCCAGCCAGGCGACATCGGCTTTGCCACGCTGCGCGGCGGCACCGTCGTTGGCGACCACACCGTGATTTTCGCCGGTGCCGACGAGCGGATCGAGTTGAGCCACAAGGCCGGCGATCGTGCGCTGTTCGCCAGCGGCGCGGTGAAGGCCGCGTTGTGGGCGCGCAATCAGAAACCAGGCTACTACAGCATGGCCGATGTGCTCGGCCTGAGCGATTTCTAGAGCATGACACCACCTTGCCGAAAGGATCATGCTCGGACAGTAGGGCTTCACCCGGGTCAATCGGAGTAGTTAGGGAATGAGCGAGCGTCTTCTCGTGCTGGTGCGTCACGGCCAGAGCGAATGGAACCTGAAAAATCTCTTCACCGGCTGGCGCGATGTCGACCTCACCGAGCAGGGCGTGAAAGAGGCGCGTGAGGCTGGCCGCAAGCTGAAGGCGCAGGGGCTTGCGTTCGACGTGGCCTTCACCTCGGCGCTGAAGCGCGCGCAGCGAACCCTCAGCCTCGTGCTGGAGGAGATGGGCGCGCCCAATCTGCCGACCCACCAGGACCTGGCGTTGAACGAACGCGACTATGGCGACCTGTCAGGGTTGAACAAGGACGACGCGCGCAAGAAATGGGGCGAGGAGCAGGTGCTCATCTGGCGCCGCTCCTATGACATCGCACCGCCCGGCGGCGAAAGCCTGAAGGACACGCTGGCGCGCACGCTGCCGTACTATGTGCAGGAGATCCTGCCCAGCGTGCTGCGCGGCCAGCGCACGATCGTCGCCGCGCACGGCAACTCGCTGCGCGCGCTGGTGATGGTGCTGGAACGGTTGTCGCCGGAGGGCATCCTCGCCCGCGAGATCGCAACCGGCGTGCCGATCATCTATCGCCTCAACGCCGATGCGACGGTCGCCTCCAAGCTCGATCTGGCGGCTTAATTTAGCCCGCATCAGGCCGCCTGCGGTCGTATGCGCGTGTTGGTTCGCAGAGCGATGTAAGGCTGCACGAACAGGGCGACGAAGCTTGCCGTGAATGCGGCAAGCGCGAGCGCGGACATCAGCGTGCGCAGCGCGTTCCAGAAGACCCACGGCTCGAAATAGTCGCGCCAGAGTTCTGCTGCATTCTGCGGTGTCGGCGTGACGGTCGCCAGCCACTCATTCAGTGGCACGCTGTAGAGCAGCGTCACCATGAACGCGCCGAGGCCGTAGATCGCGGTGCCGGCGAGCGCCAGCGCCAGCGGCCGGCCGCCGACGCCGATCAGAAGCACGGTCGCGATCGCGCCGAGCACGAGCGTGCCGAAGAAAGAGAACGCGAAGGTGGCGTTGCGCACCACGGCGTTGATGCCCTGCATGGCCTTGATGGCGGATTCCGGATCGGTCGCCGCCAATCCCGGCATCACGGAACAATAATAGGCGTAGAAAAATCCGGAAATCAGCGCGGATGCAAAAATGCAAAGCGCGAGCACTGACAAGCGAACCGATCGCGGCGACATCGAGGGCCCCCATCCGGATGGTCATCGTGGTTCGACGACGATAGAAATCCGGATGGACACCGTCATGTTACATTTTGGACATGTCCGCAGGGACGGGTCGGCGGCGGTCAGGCCGACCCGGCAACCTTGCCTGCTTCCCAGCCGAGCATGGCCTGCTTGCGCGTGACACCCCAGTGGTAGCCGGTCAGCGCACCGCCCTTGCCGAGCACGCGATGGCACGGCACCACGAACGAGACCGGATTCTTTCCGACCGCGGCGCCGACGGCGCGTGAGGCCTTCGGGCTGTTGATGCAGCTTGCGATGTCCGAATAGGTCGCGGCGCGGCCCATCGGGATCTTCAACAGGGTTTCCCACACACGCACCTCGAAATCGGTGCCGATGAGGACGACGCGGAGCGGCTGCTCCGGCCGCCACAGCTCTGGATCGAAGATGCGCTGGGCGAGCCCCGTGGTGCCGGCATGGTCCTCCACATAGGTCGCGTTCGGCCAGCGCCGGCACAGGTCCGCGAAGGCAGAGTGCTCGTCGCCCGCGTCGGCGAAGGCGAGGCCCGCAAGCCCGCGTCCGCTGGCGATCACGACCGCCGTGCCGAACGGCGAGGGGTGGAAGCCGTAGCGCAGCGTCATGCCGGCGCCACCGGCCTTCCATTCGCCGGGCGACATCGCCTCATGCGTCACGAACAGGTCGTGCAGGCGGCCGGGGCCCGAGAGGCCGCTGTCGAGCGCCGCATCGAGCACGCTTGCGGAATCCCGCAGCAGGCCCTTGGCGTGGTCCAGCGTCAGCGCCTGCATGAACGCCTTTGGTGTCAGTCCCGCCCAGCGGCGGAACAGGTGGTGCAACTCGTCGGGCGTGACCGACGCCGCGTCGGCGACCGCTTCGATCTCCGGCTGGTTGCGCCAGTTCTCCGAGATGAAGGCGATCGCGCGACGCACGCTGTCGTAGTCGCGCATCGCTGCACTGGTGGGGCCCGGCTTGGCCGGGCGGTGGTTGGTCATGGCGAGGTTCATCATCATGGGATCGATGTAAGGCTTGGCTGCCATGCGAACCACCCGATTTCCGACTTGCCCTTAGGTGACGGGATTGTAGTCGATGCCACGTTTGGCGCTGTTCAGCGCCGCCGTTAAGGCTTTGGCAAAGCTCTGTTTTTCGTCCGGACCGAGAAAGCTCGCGATGCCGAGGCTGCGCCCGCGGGAGACCAGCGAAAGCCGTTCCACGCCAAATTCCTCGTCGGCCTCGATATCGAGCCGCACCCAGAGCGGGTTGAAGGTCCATTCGGAGACGGCGCCGAGATGCGTTACCCGACGCACATGCACGGCTGATGGCGTCACTGCAATTTCTTCGTACGCCGCGGCGCGATGAAAATTCACTTTGAAGGCCCAGTAGATCGCCAGCGCATCGAGCCCGAAGAAGCCGAACACAGGCCACGCGCCCATCGACAGGAAGACCAGCCCGGCAATGAAGCTGATCAGAACGATGAACCCCATCAGCAACAGAAAACCGCTCCGGCTCAGTGACCGGTGCGGTGTGAGCAACGCGGAAAACAGCGTCGGCTCGGCGTCAAATGAATTGCCTGCGGTCATTGGCGTTCACTATACCGGGTCATGGTCAAAAAGACGATTTCTCCAGATCGCAAGGCGAAGGTCCGCCCTGCAAATTTGTCGGTCAGGACGACGAAAGTGGCCGCCAAATCCGGCAAGGCGGCGAAGGCGAAAGTCGCCGGGCCGAAGACGCCAAAACCCAAATCCAAGTCTGACCAAGTCTCTGAAGCCCTGGACGCCGGAAGAGGTCCGGGAAGCGTTCGAGCGGTTTCAGAAGGCCAATCCCGATCCCCGCGGAGAGCTCGAGCACCTCAACCCGTACACGCTCGTAGTTGCCGTCGCGCTCTCGGCGCAGGCCACTGACGCCGGCGTCAACAAGGCGACACGCAACCTGTTTCCGGTTGCGGACACGCCGCAGAAGATGCTGGCGCTCGGCGAGGAGCGCTTGCGCGAATACATCAAGACCATCGGCCTCTACCGCAACAAGGCCAGGAACGTCATCGCGCTCTCGCAAAAACTGATCGACGAATTCGGCGGTGAGGTGCCGCACTCGCGCGAGGCGCTGCAGTCACTGCCCGGCGTGGGGCGCAAGACGGCGAACGTCGTGCTCAACATGGCGTTCGGTGAACCGACCATGGCGGTCGATACGCACGTGTTCCGGGTCGGCAATCGCACTGGCCTTGCGCCGGGGAAGGATCCGCTGGAGGTCGAGCTGGCGCTCGAGAGCGTGATTCCGAAGGAATTCATGCTGCATGCGCATCACTGGCTGATCCTGCACGGCCGCTACACCTGCGTCGCCCGCAAACCGCGCTGCGAGGTCTGTCTCATCAACGACCTCTGCCGCTGGCCGGAGAAGACGGTGCCGATCTGACCGACGTATGCGTCACCCTCAGACCCTCATGGTGAGGAGCATCGCGAAGCGATGCGTCTCGAACCATGTGGCCGCTGGTGCCCGCGCCAAACAAATCATCCTTCGAGAATGCCCTGCTTCGCTCTACGAGCTTCGCAGCGCTCCTCAGGATGAGGCAGAGATTCCGCGGACAAGACTCTACGCCGCCGTCGGTGGCGTCTTCACCGGCTCCAGCAGTTCCGGACGCGGCCCTGACAGGCGCTTGTGCATGTGGACCATGAAGGCCGTGCCGAACAACGGTGTCGCGAGGTTGACGATCGGGATCGACACGAACGCTGCGACGACGCAGCCGGCGGCGAAGACGGTCGAAGCGTGCTCCTTGCGAAACGCCTTCGCCTCCTCGATCGAGCGGAAGCGCATCGCCGCGAGCAGGAAATATTCGCGGCCGAGCAGGTAGGCCGCGACGATGAAGAACACGACCACGCCGATGCCTGCGAAGAAGAAGAACGGCAGCGCCACAAGGTAGAGCAGCACGGCGAGCAGCGCCGTCTTCACGCCCTCGACCAGCGCACGTGATAACGGCAGCGCAGCCCCCGGCCGCTCCGCCGGATAGTGCGCGCGCTCAACCTCCTCGGCGACTTCGTCGACGAAGATCGAGGCGACCAGCGCGGTCACCGCAGGCATGAGGAAGACTGCACCCACGACGATGCCGACCGCGGCTGCGATCGAAAGGATCCAGGCCAGGATGTCGACCGGCGTATTGTAGGCTGGGCCCAGCACGGTGCCCGCCCACTGCTCGCCGGAGGTGGTGAGCCAGCTCAACAGCCGTTGCAGGCCGACCGCGACGACGGCGATCAATCCGAGCGCAAGCGCGATCGAGCGCCAGAGAATCCGGCGCATTGACGGCGACAGCATTTGCGACAACGCCTTTGCGGCAGCGTCGAGCATGGTGAGAGGCCCTCCAGCAAAACCTGCGCAGAGGTAGCGATGGGGTAAGGCCGCCGCAAGGGCTAATGGTGAATTCGGCCGTGCGGCTGTAGAGCCGGACACGCCGCGACAGCATCGCCCGCGTCTTCATCTGCTCGACCGGGGAGACGATTTCGACGACGGTCACTTCCTCAAGACCATACGCTTGCGCCGTTTCGTCAAGCGTCTCAGGAACCAGCGGCGGCGCTTCGACCGGGAATGGAAACGGGTCAAAAGTGCCCGCCACCTCCTCGAGCGGTTTCGGCTTGTCGGCCCAGTGCAGGGCGGTGTAGTCGAATCCCTCCTCGATGGTCGGCTTGACCACGGAGAAGTAGGGCGAGATATCGAAGTCGCGCGGCATGTACAGCGACGAGTTGCGGATGTGCAGGATCGCGCGGCGCGCCTTGCGGCTGCCGGCCTGCGTCACCTTCGGCAGGATCGGATAGCGTACCGCCTCGAAGGCCTGCGCGATCAGCGCCGAGCAGATGATCCGTGTCGGATCGCCGGAGCCCATGGCGATCATCTGCCGCCGCCACTTCTGCGGGACCGGCATCGGAATGAGGTAGCGCATCAGGTCGACGATGTTCTTGGTGTCGTAGCCGAAGCCGACGCGATTGATGGCATAGCGGCACACCGTCACGCGGTCTTCGTAGGACAGTCCGACCGGACGGCAGACGCGGGTGTGGTAGGCGAAATATTTCGACAGCGGTGCGGTGACGACGCCTTCGCCGATATTGGCCTCGATCATCACATGCTGCTCGCCGTTCGGTTCGAACGCGCCGTCGATCGGTCCGACAAACAGCGCGGCATGCGACCACGTCGATTGCGTGAGATATTTGATGACGCCGGAAATGCGGTTGTTGCCCTCGACCAGCAGCACGTCGCCCGCCTGCATGATGTTGCGCAGATGCTCGGGGTCGCTCGGCGTAAATGGTTCGAACCCGATAGCTTCGTGCTGAAGATACCGGGCAATCAGCTTTCCGATCGTGTCGAGCATGAAGCCCATGATCGTTCCCCCAGCGGCTCGTTCTGGCCGCTTTGTCCCCCTATATCTTCGTCACAAGCGTTTTCAATTTAGTTCATGCAACGGCAGGCTAAAATAGCAAAACGTTCACCATGAGACGTTGCCGCGACGCGTATGATGAGGCAAGTTCGCGCGATGTTCTCGTCCTTAATGCCTCCTTGTGTCCTGCTTCGCAGTCGTCCGGAAACCATGACATGAGATTTTCGCGCCGCGATTTCCTGGCCGCGTCGGCCGCGGCCATGGCTTTCCCGGGGGTAGCGCGCGCGGTGAGCGGGCCGCTGCCGAAGGATGCGGACATTGTCGTGGTCGGTGCGGGGGCGGCAGGCATCGCCGCGGCGCGGCGGGTGCTCGCGGCGAATTGCCGGGTTGTGATCGTCGAGGCGTCCAACCGGATCGGCGGACGCTGCTGGACCGACACCGAAACATTCGGCGTGCCGTTCGATCGCGGCGCGCGCTGGCTCTATTCGCAGAATGCCAATCCTGTCGCGCGGCTCGCACGAACGGTTGCGATGGATGTCTACGCTGCGCCGCACGCGCAGAAGATCAGGATCGGACGCCGCAACGCGCGAGCCGGTGAGACCGAGGAATTTCTTGCATCGCTCGTCCGCGCCAACCGCGCCATCGGCGATCCCAATCGCAGAGCCGATGTGGCAGCGCAGGATGCCCTGCCGAAGGATTTGGGAGACTGGACCAGGACGCTGGAATTTACGCTCGGACCGGCGACCGCGTCCAAGGATTTGAAGGAGGTCTCGGCACTCGATCTGTCGCGCATGGAGCCGCGCGATGCGGGCGCGTTCTGCCGGCAGGGTCTGGGCGCGCTGGTGGCGAAGCTCGCCGACACGGTTCCGGTCGTCATTGGATCGCCGGTGACGCGCATCGTCTGGGGCGTGCGCGATCTCGGGGTCGAGACGACAACGGGACGTGTGTTGACGCGCGCCGTCATCAACACGGTGTCGACGAATGTCCTGACATCCGGAAAGATCAGGTTCGTGCCGGATCTGCCGAAGCGGCATCTGGAAGCCGCATCACGGCTTTCGCTTGGCAGCTACGATCACATCGCGCTTGAGCTTCCGTCCAACCCGCTTGGACTGCAGCGCGACGATTTCGTTGTCGAGAAGAGCGAGAGCAACCAGACGGCGCTGCTGTTGGCGAACATCGGCAACACCTCGCTCTGTACCGTCGATGTGGCCGGCAGCTTCGGCCGCGATCTCAGCGCCAAGGGTGAGGCCGCCATGGTGGCGTTCGCGACCGAATGGCTCGGCAAGCTCTACGGCAGCGACGTCAAAGGCACGGTCAAGCGTTCAGCCGTGACGCAGTGGAACACGTCGCCGTTCGTGCTCGGCGCGACATCAGCCGCGGCGCCCGGCGCGCAGGGGTCGCGCAAGATCCTGATGGAGCCGCTCGGCAACCTGTTCTTTGCGGGCGAGGCGGTGCACGAAACGCTATGGGGCACGGTCGGTGGCGCCTGGGAGTCCGGCGAGCGCGCTGCGGAGGCCGCACTGCGGCGGATCGGCGCCTTGGCTCCGGAGCCCACGCAGCAGCCGGCCAGCAAATCGAAACGCAAGAAACAATGACCGCAGAACCGAAGCCCAAGGCGCTGATCTCCTGGTCGAGCGGCAAGGACAGCGCGTTTTCGCTGCACGAAGTGAGACGTGCGGGCGAATTGGAGGTCGTTGGCGCGCTGACGACGGTGACGGAGAATGTCGGCCGGGTGTCGATCCACGGCGTGCGCGAGGACATTCTGCGCGCGCAGGTCGCCGCGGCGGGCCTGCCGCCGACGATCGTGCCGATTCCCTACCCCTGCCCGAACGAGATCTATGAAGCGCGGATGGGCGAGGCCGTTGCGCGGGCGAAGGCTGACGGCATCACCCACATCATCTTCGGCGATCTGTTTCTCGAGGACATCAAGAGGTACCGCGAGGAGAAATTGCGCGGCTCCGGCATCACGCCGGTGTTCCCGCTCTGGCTGCGGCCGACGCCGCAGCTCGCCCGCGACATGATCGCAAGCGGACTGGAAACATTCATCGCCACGGTCGACATGAAGAAGATGCCGGCGTCGTTTGCCGGGCGCAGGTTCGACGCGCAACTGCTCGATGACTTGCCCGAAGGGATCGATCCTTGCGGCGAGAACGGCGAGTTCCACACCTGCGTCACCGGCGGGCCGATGTTTTCGCACGCTCTGCCGGTCGTAACCGGCGACCGCGTCGAGCGCGATGGCTACGCCTACTGCGATCTGCTGCTTGCGGCATGATCCCGAAAAGTGGGGACCGGTTTTCGGATGAGATCATGCCCCAAAAAACTCTATCTCCCCAGCCACTGGTCGAGCACAGGCAGGCTGACGACCGCCGCAAGTGCGATCAGCGCGTAGCAGACGCGGCGAAACAGCGTCTCGCTGGCGACGCCAAATAGCCTGGCGCCAATAAAAGTCCGAACGCGTAGACCGGTCCCACGAGCAGCGCGAGCTTGACGACGTCCCAGGTCAAGATGCCGGCGGCCGTGTAGGTGGCGAATGAAATGATATCGGTGAACGCGAAGTAGAGGATGATGTTGGCGCGCGCGAGCACGCCCGGGATCGGCCGGCCGAGCCAGTAGGCGACCACCGGCGGGCCGCCGGTCTGCGCGAGGCCGCTGCAGAAGCCGGCCAGACCGCCGACGCCGATCGACAGCGCCGGATGGCCTTTGCCGTGGTAGCGCCAGCCGGAGATCAGCAGCATCAGCAGGACGGTGACGAACGCGACGATGATCCATCGTGTCGTCAACGGGTCGAACTGGGTCAGCGCATAGGTGCCGACCGGCACGGTCACCAGCGCGCCGACCGCCATCAGCGCTACCGCTTTGCGATCCGCCTCTTTCCAGGCGTTCGGTGCCAGGGGGGCGGCAGCGATCAGATCGATGATCAGCAACAGCGCGGCCACCATGCGTGGTGCAGCGACCGTGCTCGCGAGCGGCATGAAGATCAAGGCTGAGCCGAAGCCGGAAAACCCGCGCGCAACACTCGCGATCAGCGCCACAGCCATCAGCGCGGCCAGCGCAAAGCCGCTGACGTCCGACGGCAGCAGGCTGGACATGCTCATCCCCGCAGCGTGCCGCCGGTCTTCTTCGTGACCTCGGCGACGATCTTTGCGGCGACGGCGTCGATCTCCTGATCGGTCAGCGTCTTCTCGCGCGGCTGCAGCGTGACGGCGATGGCGATCGACTTCTTGTCGGGATCGATGCCCTTGCCTTCGTACACGTCGAACACTGTGACGCCGGAAATCAGCTTGCGGTCGACGCCTTGCGCGAGGCGCACGATATCGCCGGCTTTCACCTTGCGGTCGACGATGAAGGCGAAGTCGCGCGACACCGGCTGGAAGGCGGAGAGCTCGAGCACCGGCTTTGCACGCGTCGGCTTCGCCTTGGCGTCGGGAATGCGATCGAGGATCACCTCGAACGCCACGATTGGCCCCTCGGCGCCAAGTGCTTCCAGCGTACGCGGATGCAGCTCGCCGAAAACCCCAAGGACGTTCTGCGGGCCCATCTGGATGGTTCCCGACCGGCCCGGATGCAGCCACGGCGCTCCGCCGGCTGCGATCTGCAAGGCCTGCACGTTGGCACCGGCTGCCGCCAGCACGGCCATCGCATCGGCCTTGGCGTCCAGCGCGGTCGCCTGGGCCGAACCGGTCCAATGCCGTCCAAGACCTGCCGTGGATGCGAGGCCGCGCCGCACGCCGCTCGCCGCGATCAGCTGGTCCTCCGGGCGGTCGCCCTTGAAGATCTGCCCCACCTCGAACAGCGCGGAATCGACGAAGCCGCGATCGGCGTTGCGCTGGCTGGCCGTCACGAGGCCCGGGATCAGGCTCGGGCGCATGTCCGACAAATCCGATGCGATCGGGTTGGCAAGCGCCAGCTCGGCCTGGCCGCCGCCGAACAGCTCGGCCTGCGCTTTTGTAACGAACGACCAGGTGACCGCCTCGACCATGCCGCGTGCGGCCAGCGCGCGCTTGGCGCGGCGGGTGCGCAACTGGATCGGGGTGAGGATGGGCTTGCGCGGTGCATCGCCCCGCTCGAACGGCGCAAGCGGCACGCGATCGACGCCGACGATCCGCACGATCTCTTCGACGATGTCGGCCTTGCCCTCCACATCGGCGCGCCAGGACGGAATGGCGACCTTGATGACCGCGCCATTGCCGGCGATGGTGAAACCGAGATGGCCGAGGATCCGGCGGATCTCGACCAGCGGCACCTCGATGCCGGCCAGCCGCTTCACCTCATTGAGCGGAAAGTCGATGATGCGGTCGTCGCCATGCGACTTGCCGACGACGACGGCTTCGGACGGCGTGCCGCCGCACAGGTCCATCACCAGCTGCGTTGCAAGCTCGAGACCCGGCACCATGAACGCCGGATCGACACCGCGCTCGAAGCGGTAGCGCGCGTCCGAATTGATGCCGAGCTTGCGGCCGGTGTGGGCGATGTTGAACTCGTTCCAGAGCGCGGACTCGATCAGCACGTCGGTGGTCGTCTCCGAGCAGCCGGAGGCTTCGCCACCCATGATGCCGGCGAGCGACTCCATGCCATTCGCATCGGCGATCACGCAGATGGTCTCGTCGAGCGTGTAGATCTTGCCGTCGAGCGCCAGAAGCGTCTCGCCCGCCTTCGCGCGGCGGACCACGAGATCGCCCTTCACCTTGGCCGCATCGAACACGTGCAGCGGCCGGCCCGCGGTCGTAGGTCATGTAGTTGGTGATATCGACCAGCGCGTTGATCGGACGGAGCCCGATCGCGGCCAGCCGCTTCTGCATCCATTCGGGCGACGGACCGTTCTTGACGCCGCGCACCAGCCGCAGCGCAAAGCCGGGGCACAGCGTCGGGTCTTCCACCGTCACCTTCACCGGCGATGGAAACGCACCCTTGACCGGCTTGATCGCCGGATCCTTCAGCGTGCCCATGTCGGCGGCGGAAAGATCCCGGGCGATGCCGTGCACCGACGTGCAGTCGGCTCGGTTCGGCGTCAGGTTGATCTCGATCATCGGGTCGCCGAGCTTCGCCCACTCGGTGTACTGCACGCCGACCGGCGCGTCTTCGGGCAGCTCGATGATGCCGTCGTGATCGTTGGAGAGTTCGAGCTCTGCCGCCGAGCACAGCATGCCGCGGCTTTCGACGCCGCGGATGGTGCCGACGCCGAGCGTGATGTTCTTTCCCGGGATGAACGTGCCCGGCGGGGAGAACACGCTCTTCATGCCGGTGCGCGCGTTCGGCGCGCCGCAGACGACCTGCACCGGCGCGCCGTTGCCGGTGTCGACCATGCAGACGCGCAGCCGGTCGGCATTCGGATGCTGCTCGGCGGAAATCACCCGCGCGATGGTGAAGGCCGAGAGCGCCTTCGCCTTGTCGTCGATGTGCTCGACCTCGAGCCCGATCATCGTCAGCTTTTGGCTAAGCTTTTCCAGCGGCTCATCGGTGTCGAGATGATCCTTCAGCCAGGAGAGCGTGAACTTCACGTGCTCAGCCCTCCCGCCAGCGTCGGAACCTCGAGCGGCTTGAAGCCGTAGTGGTTGAGCCAGCGCACGTCGCTTTCGAACATCTGCCGCAAGTCGGCGATGCCGTATTTCAGCATGGCGATGCGGTCGATGCCCATGCCCCAGGCGAAGCCTTGATAGACGTCGGGATCGATGCCGCAGTTGCGCAGCACGTTCGGATGCACCATGCCGCAGCCGAGAACCTCCAGCCAGTCCTCGCCTTCGCCGAACCGGATCTCGCCCTTGTCGCGGCGGCACTGGATATCGACCTCCAGCGACGGCTCGGTGAAGGGGAAGAATGACGGACGGAAACGCATGTTGACGTTGTCGACCTCGAAGAACGCCTTGCAGAATTCCGCGAGGATCCATTTCAGGTGACCGAGGTGCGAGCCCTTGTCGATGACGAGGCCCTCGACCTGGTGGAACTGCGGCGTGTGCGTCGCGTCGGAATCGATGCGGTAGGTACGGCCCGGCACGATGATGCGGATCGGCGGCTGTTGCGACAGCATTGCGCGCACCTGCACGGGCGACGTATGCGTGCGCAACAGCAGCCGTGAGCCGTCCTCCTTCGGATTGAAGAAGAACGTGTCGTGCATGTCGCGCGCCGGATGGCCTTCCGGGAAATTCAGCTTGGTGAAGTTGTTGTCGTCGGTCTCGATGTCCGGACCTTCGGCGATCGAGAAGCCCATGTCGGCGAAGATCGCGGTGAGTTCGTCCATCACCTGGCTGAGCGGATGAATGCGGCCCTGCTCGGCTGCGCTTTCACGGACCGGCAGCGTGACGTCGACCGTCTCCGAGTTGAGCCGTGCGTCCAGCGCCGCCGATTTCAGCAACTCGCGGCGCGAAGCGAGCGCCTCGGTCACCTTGTCCTTCACCGCGTTGATCGCGGCGCCTTTGGTCTTGCGTTCGTCGGGCGCCATCTTGCCGAGGGTCGCCAGCAGCGCCGAGATCGAGCCCTTCTTGCCGAGCGCTGCGACGCGTACGGCTTCGAGCGCGGCTTCGTCCGGGGCTGCGGCGACAGCTGCAAGGATTTCGGTTTCGAGTTTGCCAAGATCGGACACGCGAAAAATCCTCAAAATTTCAAGGTACGAACCGGCGTCAGAAGACAGACCCTCGCAGGCCTGGCGGCGTACCCGCGACCGCATATCGGACCGGAAGCCTGCGAGGCGGGCCGTTGCAATGACCGCTTCCTCACAGCTCTCCGTTCGGCCGAAGCCGCGGCCTTCCTGCCGACGCAGGTCTCGTAATCAGGTCCCGCGACGTCTGCGAGACAGTCAGCGGTCAGGCTGCCTGCGGCAGAGCCGCCTTCGCCTTCTCGACGATGGCCTGGAACGCTGCGGGCTCGTGGATGGCGAGATCCGACAGCACCTTGCGGTCGACCACGAGGCCCGACTTCGCAAGGCCGTCGATAAATCGGCTGTAGGTGAGGCCGAACGGACGCACGGCGGCGTTCAGCCGCTGGATCCAGAGCGCGCGGAAGGTCCGCTTCTTGCGCTTGCGGTCGCGGAAAGCGTACTGGCCGGCCTTCTCCACCGCCTGCTTGGCGATGCGGATCGTGTTCTTGCGGCGGCCGTAGTAACCCTTGGCGGCCTTGAAGACTTTCTTGTGCTTGGCGTGTGAGGTCACACCGCGTTTGACGCGAGCCATGACTGATCTCCTTCAAATCGAATACTAATTGAGGTTCGACACGCGCCGTTTGAACGGCGCTGTTCTCGCGCGATCAGTCGTTCGGCAAGAAATACTTCTTGATGTTGTCGCCGTCGGTCTTGAACAGCACGTTGGTGCCGCGGAGCTGACGAATCTGCTTCGGCGTCCGCTTGATCATGCCGTGGCGTTTGCCGCGCTGGGCGTATTTCACCTTACCGCGCGGCGGTTACTTTGAAGCGCTTTTTGGCGCCCGACTTGGTCTTCAACTTGGGCATTTGGCTCTCCTAATGCCGGCATGCAGACTAAACCCGCGAACGGGCGTCCGGCCGGAAAATGCTCGTTAGAGCGTTGAAATTGCTGACTATTTCGCAAATGCGAGGATGTCGGCATGGCCGCCGCCACGGCAGCCCTTATTCAGCCGGGCGGCGAAGGTCGGCCTTATGACAGGGAAACAGCAAAATGGCAACGTCCGTGCGGCAGCTTTGAACTTTTCGGCCGTCCGGCGCGCCTCATCGTGGAACGCCTTTCCGCCGTTCTCAGACAGGGGCTGCCCATGACCAAATCAGCCGTTGCCACGCGTCCCGTTCGCACCCATCACCATTTCTGGTTTACCGCGGCAGCCGCCGGGCTGGCGGCATTGGCCGCGCTGGCGCCCGGCAAGGCGCGCGCCGCCATGCCGTTCGACGGCAACTGGACGGTGTCGATCGTCACCCAGTCCGGTTCGTGCGACCGCACCTTGAGTTTTCCGGTGAGCATCGTCGATGGCCGGCTCGATGGCGCCAACGGCGCGCTGCTCGGCTCGGTCAATGCCAAGGGCGGCCTCAACGCGACGCTGGGCGGCGGCGACCGCCGCGGCTCGGCGAGCGGCCGGCTGACCGGCAACGCTGGCTCGGGCCGCTGGAGCGGTAATGCGACCGGCGCATCCTGCAGCGGCCACTGGACCGCGTAGCGCGGCTAAGCCCCGATTGGGCTTGCCCGGAGATTGCTGTAGAGGACGCCTCTAGTGTCGTAGTTCAGAAATTCGCTCCATCTTCGCCGCGAGTCCGTCGAGCGAATTTCTGAACCATAAACGACACTAGAATCATAAGTTTGCTAGTGTCCTTATCGAATCCGAAGTTCGCGCCCGAAGGCGCCGCGAAGTAGGGCGAACTTCGAATTCGGGACACTAGTGCGTCCTTGCAGGGGTCCCGTTTGAAAGTTTCCGGCTTCACCTTCGCGCGTAACGCGGTCAAGCTGCAGTATCCGATCGTCGAAAGCATCCGCTCGATCCTGCCGATCGTCGATGAGTTCGTCATCACGGTGGGCGCGGGCGAGGACGACACGGCGGGACTGATCCGCAGCATCGGCAGTCCGAAAATCCGCATCGTCAATTCGCAATGGAATCCGAATGTGCGCAGCGGCGGCTACGTGCTCGCGCAGCAGACCAATGTCGCGCTTCTCAATTGCACCGGGGAATGGGCGATCTATCTGCAGGCCGACGAGGCGATCCACGAGCGCGACCACCTGCGGCTGCTCGAATTGATGGCGCAGTATCGCGAGGACGACCGCGTCGAAGGCATGTTGCTGCAGCGGATCAGCTTCTTCGGCGACTATGACACCGTGCTCCACGTGCACCCGTTCCGCAACGATCTTGCCTGCCGGGTGGTGAAACCGCATCGCTTCGTGCTGTCGCGCGGCGACGCGGCGGGCTTCATGGTGCATCCGAAATACAAGGAGCGCGGTCACCGCATTCGCGTCGTCGACACCGGGCTCGACGTGTTTCACTATTGCGACGTGCGCCCGCCGTCGGTCTCGGCGCAGTTCCAGGACGAGAAGAACAAGTTCTGGACCGACGAGGCGCAGCCCGCCGACTACTACCAGAAGATTCCGCGCAGTTTCCTGGCCCCGTTTCGCGGCAGCCACCCCTCATCGATGCACGAGCGCATCGCAGCCTACGATCAGCCGCTCGATCTTGCCTCGCCGCGCTGGCGCACGATGCTCACGCCGAAGGAGCGCCGCCAGCAGTGGCGTTCTAAGCTGATCGACCTGTTCGGCTATGCGGCGGCGTCCGGCCGCAGCAGCCGCAAGATCGTCGTCAGCCACCGCGCGGCAGGGCAGCACCCGGATGTCGGCTAGTGTCGTGGTTCAGAAATTCGCTCCATCCTCGCCGCGAGTCCGATCGAGCGAATTTCTGAACCATAAACGACACTAAGAATCATAAATTTGCTAGTGTCCTTATCGAATCCGAAGTTCGCTCCTGAGCGTGCTGCGAAGTATAGCGAACTTCGGATTCGGGACACTAGCGTGACGCGCGCGGGCATGACGGCCGGTGAGGCCGTGCATTCCCGACGTCGAATGTTGGAAAGAGGTGGAACCGGCCGCCGAAGATCTACTTCGGCGCCAGCACCATCACCACCTGACGGCCTTCGAAGCGAGCGTCCTGCTCGACCTTTGCGAGGGCTGCGACGTCGGCCTTGACGCGATCGAGCAGGCGCGTGCCGATCTCCTGGTGCGCCATTTCGCGTCCGCGATAGCGCAGGGTGATCTTCACCTTGTCGCCTTCCTCGAAGAAGCGCTGCATCGCCTTCATCTTCACGTCATAGTCGTGGTCGTCGATCATCGGGCGGAGTTTGATCTCCTTGATCTCGACGATCTTCTGGCGCTTGCGCGCTTCGGCCGCCTTCTTCTGCGCGGAATATTTGAACTTCCCGTAGTCGAGAAATTTGCAGACCGGCGGATTGGTGTTCGGGGAAATTTCCACGAGGTCGAAACCGGCCTCGGCGGCCATCTGGATCGCGGCCTGGGTCTTCACGACTCCAAGGTTCGCTCCGTTCTGATCGATCAATTGAACGTCGAGGTTGCGGATTTCCTCGTTGACGCGGGGCCCGTCTTTCTGAACGGGGGCTGGCGCTCTGGCAGGACGACGAATGGGTGTGATCTCCTAAATTGTTGACGACGGACGCAGTTTGAAGGATTTGCCAAATAACGGCAAGCGCGCAAATCAGTTGCGAGTAAACCCCTCAAATACGCGCTAACTTTGGCGGCTTCGCGCTTCGGTGAGATAAAGGTAGAACCCCGGTTCCGCAAGCCGACGGGCTGCGCCACAAACAGGGGCGAGGTGACGGGACCATGACTTACGTCGAGCCGGATGTCGTCTTCACCGAGGTCGGACCGCCGGACGCGCCGCGCCGTATCGCGATTCGTCCGCGATCCGGCTCCGGACCCGGCCTGTTCTGGCTGTCCGGCTTCAATTCGGACATGCGCGGCACAAAGGCGCAGGCCCTCGATGCGTGGGCGGCCGAGAAGGGCCGCGCCTGCGTGCGATTCGACTATTCGGGCCACGGAGAGTCCGGGGGCGCATTTGTGGACGGCACGATCGGCCGATGGCTGGAAGAGAGCCTTGCGGTGTTCGACCGTTTCTGCACGGGGCCGCAAATCGTGGTCGGCTCGTCGATGGGCGGCTGGCTTGCCCTGCTGCTCGCCCGCGAGGTCGCCAAGCGCCGGAGCGGGCCGGCGCTTGCAGGGCTCGTGCTGATCGCGCCGGCGCCGGATTTCACCGAAGAGCTGATGTGGAAGGGCTTTTCGGCGGACGCGCGCAAGGACATCGAAACCAAGGGTCAATGGCTGCGCCCGTCGGAATATGGCGATCCCTATCCCATCACGCGCGCCTTGATCGAGGACGGCCGCAAGCACCTTGTGCTCGGCAGTTCGATCAACGTCGGCTGTCCGGTTCGCATCCTGCAGGGCGCGAAGGATCCTGACGTTCCCTGGCAGCACGCGTTCGCGCTCACCTCGCAGCTGCCGAGCGACGACGTCGTGCTGACGCTGATCCAGGACGGCGATCACCGCCTGTCGCGGCCGCAGGATATTGCGCGGCTGATCGCGGCGGTCGCCGAGTTCTAGGTCCGGTGAAACCGGGCATTGGCGTTATTTCGACATTGCCGGCGTTTTGGGCGGCGGCACGGCTGCGGTCGAGATTTTCTGCGCCAGTGCCGTGACGCTCGAGGTGCCGATGTGGCCGTGCTCGTCGTAGAGGCGACATTCGCCGATCGCCACGCCGTCGGTTGCGCCGTGATCCGTCACCTCGTAGCCGACCCATTCCGTCACCGGCAGGCGGTGCAGATAGACCGTCACGTCGCTGTTGATGTAGCGGAGCCCCTGGTCGCCGGCATTCGCGAACGGGCTTGCGAAATCGGCCGAGATCGCCACGCGCGAAAAGGGTGTCAGCGGGACGCCGCCTGTGATCTCGCGCACCTCGCTCATCCAGATCTTGCGCGGCCCGAGCGTGCCCATCGCGCCTTCGATCGGCTTCGTCGCCCACATGCCGTTCATGCCGGCGCGCTTGTCTGTCGGGGCAGGAATATCGGCGGGGCGCGGTGCGTTCCAGTCAGGCCGCGACCAGACTTTTCCGGGCGGACTTTCCGTGCGCAGCAGAAGCTGTGACGTCGCCCGCGCCATGCTGACGCCGCCCGAGAAGAACTCCGCGTCGATCACCTTGATACGCTTGCCGTCGCGGACGATCCGCGTCTGCACTTCGACGGCTGAGAAGTCCGGCAGCCGGTACATGTCGACCGTCAGTCGCGACGGCATGTAGTCGGGGCCACCGTGCCGTCGCTCGATCTCCTGGCCCAGCAAGCCGATGACGATCCGGCCGTGCATGAATTTCGGATCCCACGGGCTGCGGCCGGCAGAGGTGGGGAGGAAGCGATCACCATCGGCGGTGAAGAAGGGTTCGGTTTTCATGGCGGCGGACCATGCTGGATCGGGCTCAGGAAATCCAGTGGCCGCGCCGGTTGAGCGCATGCATGCAGGACATGAATTTATGAGGATTAGCGAGTTGTTTAACCGGCGAGCTCGTCGCGAACGGTCTGGTCGGCTTCCCGCTGTAGTTGCGCACTCGCAATCCTCAAGAATGCATCCTCGCTCAGCAATTGCGAGAGCGCCCAGGCCGCAGCCCCGCGCACCAGCGCGCTCTCGTCATCAAGCAGGCGTTCGGCGTGCTCGGCGAGTGCAGTGTCACTGGAGTTGCCGATGGCGATCAGCACATTGCGGATGAAGCGGTCGCGGCCGATCCGCTTCACCGGAGATTTGGAAAACAAGGCGCGGAACGCCGCATCGTCGAGCCGCGACAAATCGGCGAGCGACGGCGCGCGCAACTCCTCGCGCGCCCGAAGTTTCATCTCGCGCCCCTGCTGCGCGAATTTGTTCCAGGGACACACTGCAAGGCAATCGTCACAGCCGTAGATGCGATTGCCGATCGACTTGCGGAACTCGCGCGGGATCGCGCCCTTGTGCTCGATGGTCAGGTACGAAATGCAGCGCCGCGCATCCAGCCGATAAGGCGAAGGAAATGCGTCGGTCGGGCACGCATCGAGGCACGCGCGGCACGAGCCGCAACGGTTCTCGTCGCTCTGGTCTCTTGGCAGATCCAGCGTGGTGAAGATCGAGCCAAGGAACAGCCACGATCCGAATTCGCGCGAGACAAGGTTCGTGTGCTTGCCTTGCCAGCCGAGGCCTGCCGCCTCCGACAGCGGCTTTTCCATCACCGCCGCCGTGTCGACAAAAACCTTCACGTCGCCGCCGGCGTGCGCCACCATCCATCGCGCCAGCGCCTTGAGACGGCTCTTGATCAATTCGTGATAGTCGTCGCCGCGCGCGTAGGTCGAGATCGCCCCGCGGTCGCGGTGGGTCAGGATTTGCAGCGGGTCTTCGTCAGGGCCGTAGTTGACGCCGAGCATGACGATGGAGCGGACATCGCTCCACAGCGTGCGCGGATCGGCGCGGCGTTCGGGATTTGTCGCAAGCCAGGCCATCTCGCCGTGGCCGCCGTCGGCGAGGAACTCCTTCAGCCGCGGCAGCGCGTTCGGAATGGCGTCGGGCGCGACGATGCCGAATGCATCGAATCCGAGAGCTCTCGCTTCCAGCGCAATTCTCTCGCGCAGGTCGGTCGTCTCGCTCAGAAGTCGAGATCCACGTAGCTCGGCGAGGCCGGCACGCCCGCGAGCCACTCCGCCAGCAGCGGACGGAACGACGGACGCGACTTGATCCGCGCGTACCACGCCTTTGCCGTCTCGTCTTCGTTCCATGGCACGTCGCCCAGATAATCGATCGCCGACAAGTGCGCTGCTGCGGCGAGGTCGGCGTAGGTCAATCGCTCACCGGCAAGGAAGTTTCGCGTGCCGACCAGCCAGCCGATGTATTGCAGATGATAGCGGACGTTGGCCTTGGCCGCACGGATTGATTCGGTGTCCGGCGAGCCGCCGCCATCGTTCGACGCCATGAATCGCTTGTAGATCCGCTCCATGACAAGCGGCCCTGAGACTTCCTGAAAGAACTTGTCGTTGAACCACGACAACAGACGCCGCACCTCGATGCGATCGTTGATGTCTTGCGCCAGCAGCCGATGTCCATCCTTCTCGCGGCCGAGCGTCTCGTCCAGAAATTCACAGATCGTCGACGCGCCCGGAATCGCCGGCGCGCCGTCGGTGACCAGCACCGGCGTCGTGCCTGCGGGGTTCATCACCAGGAATTCTTCCCGCCGCGCCCACGGCCGCTCCTCAACCAGACGCACCTCGACACCGTGTTCGGCAACCGCGAGACGAATGAAGCGCGAGTGCGGGCAGAAGGGATGATGAAAGAGGGTGAGCATGACCACCTGATAAAGCGGCAAATCTGTGAACGCTCGCTGCTACGCGCCAAACTACTCATAAGTAAGGCGGAGGCAACGGCTCCCGATGAGTTTTTCCGTTGCGACAGCAGGTCGAATAGGTCACAACGGCGCGCCGGAAAGATCCCCGCCACACCGGATGTCTGCATGTCGTTCGATCTCTTCAAGGCCTTCGTTCTGGGAATCGTCGAAGGGCTCACCGAGTTCATTCCGGTCTCCTCCACCGGACATCTGCTGCTGATGGAGCGCTTCTTCGGCTTCAACGACGATGCGTTCGGCAAGACCTTCGTCGTCTTGATTCAGCTTGGCGCGATCCTCGCGATCCTCTCGGTTTATTTCGCGCGGCTGTGGCACATCGCCCGTCGGCATGTTCTCCGATCCTGCCGCGCGACGCTTTGTCATTGGCGTGCTGATCGCATTCCTGCCGGCCGCCGTCATCGGCGCAGCCGCCGGCGGCTTCATCAAGGGAACATTGTTCAATCCGTGGGTGGTTTGCTTCACGCTGATCGTCGGCGGCGCAATTCTGCTGTGGGTCGACCAACTCGATCTGAAGCCGCGCTTTCACGATGCCACCGCATTTCCGCTGCCGATGTATCTCGGCATCGGCATCGCGCAATGCGTCGCGATGATTCCGGGCGTATCGCGCTCCGGAGCGACCATCGTGTCGGCAATGCTGTTCGGCTCGGACAAGAGGTCGGCGGCCGAATTTTCGTTCTTCCTGGCGATGCCGACAATGGCCGGCGCGTTCGCTTACGATCTCTTCAAGAACTACAAGCTGATGACCGCCGACCACCTGATAGTCGTCGCGGTCGGCTTTGCGACCGCGTTCGTTGCCGCGCTGATCGTGGTGCGAACGCTGCTCGATTATGTGTCGAGCCGAGGCTTTACGCTGTTTGCATGGTGGCGCGTGATCGTCGGCACGCTTGGGCTGATCGGGCTCGCGCTCGGCCTCTAGTAACTAGAGCATGATCCGGAAAAGTGGATACCGGTTTTCCGAACAGATATGCTCGAAAAAAGTTAGTGCCCGGAAATGACGTTCAAGAGATCTTGGTGCGGAACTGCCCCGTGCGGCGGAAGCGCCAGAGATAGGACGGCGCGATCTGCTCGAGCGATGCAGGTGCGATGCCCAGCCCCTGCAGCGTCAGCCCCGCATCCTTTGCCGCCTGCGAGACGACGTTGTCGCTGCGCAGCAGCTCGACCTGATCGGGCGTCAGCTTCAATGGTCCCGGCGCAAACTGCAGGACCATCGCCTGCAGCCTCGCCAGACCGAACGACAGCGGCACAAGCAGCCGCTTGCGCTCGATCGTCTTCAGCACGTATTCGCAGCACCTGTCGCATGGTGAGCTCTTCCGGGCCGCCGAGCTCGTAAACCGATGCCGAGCGCGCCTTGCCCTCGACCGCGTCGGCAATCGCCACCGCCGCGTCGCCGACGAAGACCGGCTGCAGCTTCGTCTCCCCGCCGCCGATCAGCGGCAGCACGGGCAATGCACGGGCGAGCGCCGCGAAGCGGTTGGTGAACTGGTCATCGGGGCCGAACACCACCGACGGACGAAAGATCGTGGCAGACGGAACGGCGGCGAACACCGCCTTCTCGCCGGCGGCCTTGCTGCGCGCGTAGCCGGATTCGGAATTCTCGTCGGCGCCGATGGCCGACACGTGCACCAGGCGCGCGCCCTGCGCGGCCGCCGCCCGCGCGATCGCCGCGGCGCCTTCGGCCTGCACGGCATTGAACGTCTGCGCGCCGCTTTCGGCGAGGACGCCGACCAGGTTGACGACAATCTGTGCGTCTCGCACGGCGGCTGCGACCAAGTCGGGGTACCGGACATTCGCCTGCACCGGCATGATCTGGCCGACGCGGCCGAGGGGCTGCAGATGGCCGGCCAGATCGGGCCGCCGGACCGCCACGCGGATGCGGTAATCGCGCTTCGCCAGCGCCCGGACCGTATGCCGTCCGATGAAGCCGGACCCGCCAAAAACCGTGACCAAGGTGTCGATGTTGGACGGCATTTTCCGGTCGAAGCTCCCAAGCCTAGTGCATGATCCCGAAAAGTGGGAACCGGTTTTCGGACCAGATCATGCACAAACAGATAGATGAGCTACGAGGCTGATTCAGCGAAGCTGGATCAGCCTCTAGCGATGCCTCGCGATACGCCAAAGGGCGTTTTCTGTACAGTGGGATTTCCCGCTATGCAGGGTGACCTGAAGGTATGTCCGTTCGTCCACCTTCTTGTCACAAAACGCAAAATTAGCCCTGCGGTAATTGCGTCGTGGCCGGCCTGTTCTATGGTGCGCGCCATTGTGTAGACTTGAGCCTTGCTCGACAGGACATTGGCGAGGCGGCAGGGCGCATATCCGCTTCGGCCAGGCGCACGGCGATGAGCAACGGGACATGAGCATCCGGTCGCGACGAGAGGCCGTTCTTGCAGGCATCGCCCTGCTCGCAGCGCCGGCCGTGCTGCGGGCGGCGCCGACGCAGCTGCGCATCGGCCACGGCCTGCCGCCTACCCATCCGGTCCACCTCTCGATGCAGCATTTCGCCGATATCGTCCGCGATCGCACCGGTGGGGCGATCGAGATCGCGATCTTTCCTGATGGGCAGATCGGGCAGGAGGCCAACCTGGTTGCCCAGGTGCAGGCCGGCAAGCTGGATTTCGTGAAGGCGAGCGCCAGCGTGCTGGAGCGCAGCGCCTCGGCTTATCGGGTCTTCAGCCTGCCGTTCGTTTTTCGCGACCACGCCCACTGGAGGCGCGTCACGACCAATTCGGTCGGCGAGAGCATTCTCGCGTCGACCGCCTCGATCGGTCTCGTCGGATTGACCTACTACGACGCCGGCGCGCGCAGCTTCTATGGCCGCAAGGCCGTCGGTCATCCGGACGATCTCAAGGGACTGAAGATCCGCATCCAGCAATCGCCCACGATGGCGCGATTGATGCGACTGTTCGGCGCCCAGGGCATCGAAATGGCGTGGGACCAGGTCTACACGGCACTGAAGCTTGGCCTGGTCGATGGCGCGGAGAACAACATCTCGGCGCTCGTCGTGGGCCGGCATGGCGAGGTCGTGACCCACTATTCGCTGAATGAGCACACCATGGTGCCCGACGCCTTCCTGATGAGCGCACAACGCTGGCAAGCGCTCACCCCTGCGCATCAGACGATCGTGCGGGAGGCTGCGCGCGCGTCCTTCGAGCGCATGAACGAGCTGTGGAGTTCCTTCGAGGCCGAGGCCCGGAAGAAGGCGGAGCAGATGGGCGTGACCTTCACGCGGCCCGACAAGACGCCCTTTGCCGAGCGCGCCGAGGCCCTGAAGGCCGATTTCGCCAACGATCGGCCCTTGAACGATCTGATGCGCCGGATCGCCGCTTCTTAAGAGGAATCGGCGCCATTCGACCGGTTGACAAGGCGAAAGCCGACCCTCTATGTGTCGCCCGTTGCCCAGGTGGCGGAATTGGTAGACGCGCTGGTTTCAGGTACCAGTGGTGCAAGCCGTGAAGGTTCGAGTCCTTTCCTGGGCACCACGCTTCGCCTTCGGCTACGCGTGGCGCAGCCACGATGGAGCCGAAGACGAAGTGTGCCCGGCGTAGCCCGAAGAGCGAAGGCGGGCCATCGCCATCGTCGAGAAGTTAGATAAGGACGGCCATGTCACGGTGCAATGGCGGTGACGCCTCCGGCAGCGAGCGCTCCGCGCTGTCAGTAATCACCGAGCCGCGCCTTCATCTCCCGCAGATCGGCGTTGGCCGCATCCATGTCGGCCGGCAGCTTGCAGGTCCAGGACACCGAGACGCGGGCGATCGGGGTCGGAAGCAGGACATGAAAGCCGCGAGTACGGTGGCACCTTCCGTTTTGGAGACCTTCTCGGGCACTGCATAAGCCGTTTCCTATTGTCCGGAAGGACCAGCGAACCGCCCGCCTGGCCACTGGCTCCTCACCAATCAACTCGGTCCTCCGACCGGGCAATACTGGCTTCGCAGCGGTCTCTTCCGCTCTTGGGCGGCGGCGTGCGCGGAGCGACCTGCAGCAGGAGATCGGAAGGCAGGGATAACGGAAGGCAGGTTAACCCGCGCCATGAAAATGCTGACCATACCGTCGGCGTGTTCATCCGTATCGCGCGCCTTAGGGGCGAAGCGGCTCGTCTATGTGTGGGTCGCCGCCGCTGTCATTCTTGTGGTCTCAATCGGCGAGACCGCCGCTCAGCCGAAAAAAATCTTGGTCCTTCATTCGTATGGCCAGAACTTCGAGCCGGGGTCCACATGGAGCAAGGCGATCCGCAAGGAACTGAACCAACAGTCGCCCTGGCCGTTGGACATCCAGGAATTCTCCCTCGTCACAGCTCGGGGTGGCGACGACGCAGCTGAGGCCAAATTCGTCGAATATCTCAAGGCGCTCTACGCTCAACGACCGCCCGATTTGATCATCGCTCTTAATGCGCCCGCGGCTCGCTTCATCCAGCAACGCAGGGCAGACCTGTATCCGGCAACGCCGAGTGTGCTCGCGCTGGTCGAAGTACGCCGGGTTGAACAATCCCTGTTGACCGAGCAAGACGTCGTGGTTGGGGTGCGGTTCGATCAAGTCGCTCTTGTCAAAAACATTCTGCGGCTGTTGCCGGAGACGAAGGCCATCGCGATCATCATCGGAAACTCGCCCCTCGAGCGATTTTGGGCTGACGAGCAGCGACGGATACTCACTCCTGTGCTGGAGAACAAGATTGAATTGATCTTGTACAACGAGCGGCCATTCGAGGAGATCCTGAAGAAGGTTGCGAGTTTGCCGCCCCACAGTGCAATCTTTTTTCAGCAGCTATCGGTGGACGGCGCAGGTACCGTCCATGGGGACCTCGAGCCATTGAAGCGCATCCACGAGGCTGCCAACGCTCCCATTTTTTCGTGGATCGAAACCTACGCCAATGGCGAAATTGTCGGCGGCCCGATGTTTTCACCGGCCGAGGGTGGCCAAGCGACTGCTGCCGTTGCCGTCCGATTGTTGGGAGGAGAGAAGGCAGGCGACATCAAGGTTCCTCCGATCGAATTCTCAGCACCGAAATACGATTGGCGACAACTTCAGCGCTGGAACATCAGCGAGAACCGTCTTCCCCCAGGAAGTGAAATCCTGTTTCGGGAGCCTACGGCCTGGGAAAGGCATCGCTGGCAGATGATCGCGATATTCGCGGTCTTGCTTCTGCAAAGCTTCACGATCGGCGGCCTGTTGTATGAGGACCGCCGCCGTCGATAGCGGAAAGTGAAGCGAAGCAGCGGATGTCGGAGCTGGCCCATGTCAATCGTTTTTCGATGGCCGGTGAACTGACCACATCGATTGCGCACGAGATGAACCAGCCCCTTGGATCCATTCTCGCGAACGTTGAAACGCTGCAATCGATGCTCAAGTCTCCAGCGCCAGACATGAACGAAATTCATGAAATCGCGGCCGACATCAGACGGGACGATGTGCGTGCGAGCGAAGTCATTCAGCGCCTTCGGAGCCTGCTCAAGAAGACACCGTTTGAGGTAAAAGCCTGTCGACCTCAACGAAATTGTCCGAGGGTCGGTTGCTCTTCTTTCCAGTCAGGTTGCTGCACGGCAGGTCGATGTGAGTATCGCTATCGGATCTCCATCGCTGCCAATCAGCGGCGACCAAATTCAACTTCAACAGGTCATACTGAACCTGATGGTCAACGCGATGGATGCGATGTCCAACATTCCGGCCTCTGGCCGTCAGCTTGCAATCTGGACCTCGCTTCGCGACGAATTCGCCGAAGTGGCAATTGCCGATGCTGGTCCCGGCATCCCGCCTGACAAGCTCAACGTCGTCTTTCAACCGTTTTTCACGACCAAGGCGCACGGCATGGGGATGGGATTGTCAATCGCGCGCACCATTATCGAGGCGCACAACGGAACGATATCCGCACACAATCAGGCCAAAGGAGGCGCGTTGTTCCGTATACGACTGCCGTTGCGCAAATCGTAACTGGTCGAGGCGATCTATGGTCCCTCCGGCGACTGCCGCCAACCGCGGCTGAAGATCCGCAGCGGCCTGAAATCACCGCGGCCGACTTCATGTTCGATCCTGCGATCGGAGACGGCGTCGAATTCCGAGCTATTGAGCTGTCGATCTACGGCAAAGGGACGGTCAGCTGACGAGTTGTCCTGCGTAGCGTGCGCCACTCGGCCGGACCGGACCGCGGATTTCAGTCGCCGAGGGTGTTGCTCCTGTGGACCAGTCGCAGTAGAACGCGAGCGCGGCCGGTACACGCCGGCTCAGGAGCGGACAAAAGGCTGCAAAATTAGAATTGTGGTCCTGGTGCATTCGGCTGACCTCAATGATCGTCGGGAGCGGTTTTCGTTTAAGGAACTCGCGTCTCGTTAAGCATTGAGCGATATTTTGGTTCGATTCGTTAGTCCCGTTGGTTAAGGATTTTTCGGCCCATGACCATTCGCCTGCATCGCGGTGATCTGCCGGACCTCTCCCGTTTCAAAGGCGCGGTCGCCATCGACACCGAGACCATGGGCCTCAATCCGCATCGTGACCGGCTTTGCGTCGTGCAGCTGTCCTCAGGCGACGGCTCCGCAGACGTGGTGCAGATTCCCGCAGCTCCGATCAACGCGCCGAACCTGACGAAGCTTCTGGCCGACACCAGCATCACCAAGATCTTCCACTTCGCGCGGTTCGATGTCGCGGTGCTGTATCATGCGCTGGGCGTGATGCCGCAGCCGATCTACTGCACCAAGATCGCCTCGCGGCTGAGCCGCACTTACACCGATCGTCACGGCTTGAAGGACCTCGTGTCCGAAGTGCTCAACGTCAATCTGTCGAAGCAGCAGCAGTCGAGCGACTGGGGTGCAGACACCTTGAGCGAGGCGCAGGTCGCGTACGCCGCGTCCGACGTGCTGCACCTGCACGCGCTGCGCGAGCAGCTTGACGCAATGCTGGCGCGCGCCGGCAGAGCCGATCTCGCCTCAGCCTGCTTCGCCTTTCTGCCGACCCGCGCGAAGCTCGACCTGCTTGGTTGGGGCGAGGAAGACATTTTCGCGCATTCATGAGCGGCGCGGTCATTCGGCACGGGAATCGGGCTCGATTCGCCCTGTTTCGGTCACAGTAATCGGCCCCTGTCGGACCGGGCGATGGACATTCGGGCGCCTCTTGCGGGCTTTGGGACGGCCCGATTCGAGCTTAAAATGCTGCGTTATCTCAACCTTGCGGAGTAGCGGGTGCACTCGGTTCGCGACCCCGTCTATCTTGCGGCGCTGGAAGCGCGCTTCGCGGCTGCCGCGCGGCACTCGAAGCTCGTGCGCGTCCTGCGCAAAGCGGTGCCGGCCGCGATCATCGTGTCGCTGCTCGTGATCGCCGGTATTTCGGTTTTCAATCCGTTCCGGGTGTTCGCCAATCTGCCGATCGACGTGGGTAACGTCGTCGTTTCCGGAACGAAGATCACCATGCAGTCGCCGCACATGGCGGGGTTCACACCGGATCGCCGGCCGTACGAGGTCAACGCTCGGACCGCGATGCAGGACGTCACCAATCCGAACTTCATCGAGCTCGACCTGCTGAAGGGAAAGGTCGAGATGGAGGACAAGTCGATCGTCCTGATGAACGCGAAAAGGGGCTACTTCAAAAATCGCGAGCAACTCCTCGATCTGTATGACGACGTACTGCTGAAGTCGACGACCTATGAAGCGCGGCTGTCAGAAGCGACCGTCGACATGGGCAAGGGCTCGGTCGTGTCGAACAAGCCCGTGAATGTGAGGATGACCGACGGGACGCTCGATGCGCAGAAGCTCGAAATCACCGGAAAAGGTGAGCTGATGGTCTTCTACGGCGGCGTCACGATGCACTTGAACCCGATCGACAAGACCGGGTTGCCCGGCCAATCCGCGGCTCAGCCCGCCGCACAACCGACCTTCAAGCGATGACGATCCGCCCGCACGGCGCATCCCGATACGTCCTTCGCGCTTGCGCGATCGGCACGGTTGCGTTGGCCGGTCTCGCAACGGTCTATGCGCAGGGCGCGCCGAAGGCGGGCGTCACGACAGCCTCGACCGGTGCCCCAAGCGGGCCGCCGAACGCACTGCAGGGGTTCGCGCAGAATCGCGACAAGCCGATCCGGATCGATGCCGAGCGGCTCGAGGTTCGCGACAAGGACAAGATCGCAACCTTCTTCAGCGACCCCAAAGGGGATGTGAAGGTGGTGCAGGGCGACACCACCATGCGGTCAAGAATCCTGGTGGTGTTCTACGAGCAGGACGAGAAATCCGGAGCCGGCAAGCCAACGGGCGCGTCGCCGGGGCCGGGCGGCAGTTCGCAAGTCAAGCGACTGGAGGCGAAGGACAACGTCATCGTGACGCAGAAGGACCAGACGGTCACGGGCGACAAGGGGGTCTTCGATATGAAGACCAACACCGTCACGATGACCGGAAATGTCGTCATGACCCAGTGTGACAGCGTGCTGCGTGGCGATCGCCTGGTGGTCGACATGGCCACGGGCGTCTCCCGCGTCGAGGGCGGTCGTGTGCAGGGAACGTTGGTGTCGTCGGGTTGCGCCGGAACGGCGACGCCACCGGCCAAGCGATAATCTTTTGCCATGATGAAACGTACGAACGCGACCACAGTGCGTTATCTGCCCGGCATTTGCGGGGTGGGACTGGCTGTCGTCGTTGCCTTCGCGCCGTCGGCTCAAGCCCAAGGGGCACCGAAGGGAGGCGCTGCGACAGCTTCGACCAGCACGGTCAGCGGGCCGCCAAACGCGCTGCAGGGGTTTTCGCAAAATCGGGACAAGCCTATTCAGATCGACGCGGCCCGGCTCGAGGTTCACGACAAGGACAAGATCGCGACCTTCTTCGGCGACGCCAAGGGCGATGTGAAGGTGGTGCAGGGCGATGTCACCATGCGTTCAAAGGTCCTGATCGTATTCTACGAGCAGGACGACCCGAAATCCGGGGCCGGCAAGTCGGCAAAGGCCGCGTCGCCGGGGCCGGGCGGCAGTTCGCAAATCAAGCGGCTGGAGGCGAAAGGCAACGTGATCGTCACCCAGAAGGAGCAGGTCGTCACGGGCGAGAACGGCGTCTTCGACATGAAGTCCAATACCGTCACCATGCTCGGCGGCGTTGTGATGACCCAAAACGACAACGTCCTTCGCGGCGACAAGCTGGTGGTCGACATGACCACCGGGGTATCCCGTGTCGAGGCTCGTGGCGGCCGGGTGAATGCCTTGATCAAGAACAATAATTCGTCGTCCGGAACGGGCTCGGCCGCGCCCGGAGCCTCCAAGGATGCGAGCAAGTCGAGCAAGGGATCCCTTCCGCTCGGCCTTGGTGGGGGCCGCTAAGCCGGCCTTCGGGCTGCCCTTTTCGTCTTTCAAAGGCAGGTTTGTGCTAAAATGACCTTGGGGGCTGGGTCGTATTTCGAACCACGTAAGGGGCGGGCGGTTCCGCTTGACCGCCAAGAGGGATTGTTCGGCGCGGGCATGGTGGATTTCCTGAAGATGTTCCGGGGGCGGCCGGCGCAGCCCAAGCGCCGCGGCTTTGCCCGCGAGCAGATGGATATCAGCACACTCGGCGGCCGTATCGGCAACCTCCTGAGGATGCCGCTGCGGAACGGCAAGCCGTCCCGCGCCGAGCGGGTCGACGCGCCGCCACTTGCGCCGCCCTTCACGCCTCCCCCACTGGCCGCGGCGCCTCGAAAACCCATGGCCGCCCCGGCCGCCAGGCAGCCGTCGAGCAGCACGTCGCGCGCGGGGTTTCTCGCAGCCCACGCTGTCGAAAAAAGCTTTGGCTCGCGCAAGGTGGTGCGCGGGGTCAGCATTTATGTCCGCAGGGGCGAGGCTGTCGGCCTGCTCGGACCGAACGGTGCCGGCAAAACCACCGTTTTCTACATGATTACGGGGCTCATCAAGGCCGACAGCGGCCGGATCGAGCTCGACGGCCATGACGTCACGCAGCTGCCCATGTACCAGCGTGCGCGGCTTGGCATCGGCTATCTGCCGCAGGAAGCGTCGATTTTCCGCGGCCTCACGGTCGAGCAGAACATTCGTGCGGTGCTGGAGGTGATCGAGCCCAGTCGCAAACAGCGCGAGATCCAGCTCGATTTACTGCTCGATGAATTCAACATCACGCGGCTGCGCAAATCACCGTCCATCGCGCTGTCGGGCGGCGAGCGGCGGCGGGTCGAGATCGCGCGCGCCCTGGCGACGCGGCCGAACTATATGCTGCTCGACGAGCCTTTTGCCGGCATCGACCCGATCGCCGTGGGTGATATCCAGGAACTGGTGCGCCACCTTACCAATCGCGGGATCGGCGTGCTGATCACCGACCACAATGTCCGCGAAACTTTGGGGCTCACCGACCGCGCCTACATCGTCTATGCCGGGGAAGTGCTGACCGAAGGCCATCCGGACGATATTGTAAACGACCGGGACGTTCGGCGGCTTTATCTTGGTGAGGAATTCCGCCTCTAGCGAGCCGGCCCTTATCTTGTGCGCTGCACAAGTCAAGTCTGTACAAGCTCCATGAAAGTGCTAAGCAAGAATCGGACCAATAATCCGGATCGGCTCTCGCCCTATGGCGCTGACACAACGCCTCGAGTTTCGGCAGACGCAGTCGCTGGTGATGACGCCGCAGCTGATGCAGGCGATCAAGCTGCTGCAGCTGTCCAATCTCGATCTCGTCGCGTTTGTCGAGGAAGAGCTTGAGCGCAATCCGCTGCTGGAGCGCGCAAGCGACGAGGGCGATCCGGCGGAACGGCCTCAACATTCGGAATCCGGCGAAGGCGGTGAGGACAGCGGCTTCGCCGATGAAGCGTCCTTCAATGCGCAAGACGGACAGGATGGCGCTTCCGATTTCGAGGGGGCGGCCGAGCAGTGGATGGACCGCGATCTCGGCAGCCGCGCCGAGATGGAGCAGACCTTCGACTCAGGCCTCGAGAACGTCTTCTCCGAAGAGCCGGCGGAAGCGGCCTCGCGCGCCGCGCAGGATGTCGCGCCGACCTCATACACCGAATGGGGCGGCGGCGCTTCGAACGACGGCGACTACAATCTCGAATCCTTCGTGGCCGCGGAGGCCACGCTCGCCGATCACCTTGCCGAACAGCTTTCGCTGGCCATCAGCGATCCGGTGCAGCGTTTGATCGGACAGTATCTCATCGACCTGGTCGACGACGCGGGCTATCTGCCCGCTGACCTCAGCCACGTCGCCGAACAGCTTGGCGCGCCGCCGGCCGACGTCGAGAATGTTCTGGCGGTCCTGCAGAAGTTCGATCCGCCCGGCATCTGTGCGCGGGGCTTGAGCGAATGCCTCGCCATTCAGCTGCGCGAGCGCGATCGCTACGATCCGGCGATGCGCGCGCTGGTCGAGAATCTCGACCAGCTGGCGCGGCGCGATGTCGTCTCGCTGCGCAAGATCTGCGGCGTCGACGACGAGGATCTCGCCGAGATGATCGCCGAGATCCGCCAGCTCGATCCAAAGCCCGGCCTGAAATTCTCGTCGGCGCGCGTGCAGACCGTGGTGCCCGACGTGTTCGTGCGGCCGGGACCGGACGGCGGCTGGCTGGTCGAGCTCAACAGCGACACGCTGCCGAAGGTTCTCGTCAACCAAAGCTATTACAGCGAACTCGCCGGAAATTTGCGCAAAGGTGACGACAAATCATACTTCGTCGATTGCCTGCAGAACGCCACATGGCTGGTGCGCGCGCTCGACCAGCGCGCACGCACAATTCTGAAAGTCTCGACCGAGATCGTGCGCCAGCAGGATGGATTCTTTCAGCACGGCGTTGCTCACCTTCGGCCGCTCAACCTGAAGGTGGTCGCCGACGCGATCCAGATGCATGAGTTGACCGTGTCGCGTGTGACGGCCAACAAGTACATGGCGACGCCACGCGGTATTGTTGAATTGAAATATTTCTTTACTGCAGCGATCGCGTCGGCCGACGGCGGCGACGCACATTCGGCGGAAGCCGTGCGGCACCGCATCAAGCAATTGATCGATGCCGAAAATCCGAACGAAATTCTCTCCGACGACGCCATCGTCGAAATGTTGAGGGCCGCGGGTATCGACATCGCCCGCCGCACGGTGGCAAAGTATCGGGAAGCTATGCGTATTCCGTCATCGGTGCAGCGACGTCGTGACAAGAAGTGCATGCCGGGGAACGAAGCGGTCGCTGCGGCGGTTGCAGCAGGCTGATCAACGGCTTCGACCGACCGGCGAAGCCCACTCACATGCAAGACGAGGAACGACATGACGATCCGAGTGTCGGGTAAGGGCATCAGCGTCAGCGAGGCCCTGCGCGGGCGCATCAGCGACCGTACGGACGATGTTCTGCGCAAATACTTCGACGGTAATTTTTCCGGACATGTGACAATCGGCAAGGACAAAACCGGCTTCCGCACCGACTGCATGCTGCATCTGGATTCGGGAACGACTCTGGAGGCCGATTCGACGGCGACCGACGCCTATGCCAGCGCCGACCTGGCTCTGCTGCAGATCGAGAAGCGGCTGCGGCGCTACAAGAGCCGTCTGAAGGACCGTTCGGCCCGCAAGTCACACGCGGAAAATGCCGCGATCGCATCCCTCGACGCGCAAAGCTATGTCATCGAAGCGCCGTCCATCGACGACGAGGAAATCGACGCCTTCAATCCGGTGATTATTGCGGAGGCAACGAAGTCGCTGCGGCGCTTCTCGGTCAGTGAAGCGGTGATGGAACTGGACCTGACCGGGGCTCCGGTGGTGGTGTTTGTGCACGGCACAAGCGGCCGCGTGAACGTCATATACCGGCGGCAGGACGGCAATATCGGCTGGGTCGATCCGCCTGCGGTTAATAGCTGATAAACCCCGACTTTCGGCATTGACGCCGGGAGGTCCGCTCCCTATGGTCCGCCGCCTTTGAGGCTCGGGGGCCTCGCACGGTCCGCGCTTGGCGCCCGCCCGCCATGCCCCCATATTGAATACCCTGACGGTGCCAACCTTTCACTCTCGGTACGCTACATGACGATTACGGATCTCGTCGCGCCCGAGGCGATCATCCCCGCTTTGAAGGTCATCAGCAAGAAACAGGCGCTGCAGGAGCTGGCAGCCCGTGCCGCTGCGCTGACCGGACAGAACGAGCGCTCGATCTTCGAAGTGCTGCTGCAACGGGAAAAGCTCGGCACCACGGCCGTCGGCTACGGCGTCGCAATACCGCACGGCAAGCTGCCGAAGCTGGAGAAGATGTTCGGCCTGTTCGCACGGCTCGAACGGCCCATCGACTTCGAGGCGATGGACGGTCAGCAGGTGGATTTGATGTTGTTGCTGCTGGCGCCGGAAGGCGCGGGCGCCGATCATCTCAAGGCGCTGGCGCGTGTTGCGCGTCTGTTGCGGGATCAGGATATCGCCAACAAGCTCCGCGCCTCCCGCGACGCGGAATCGCTTTACGCCGTCCTCGCATTGCCTCCCGCAACGGCGGCCTGAGGCCAGGCCGCCGCGCGGAAAAACCTCTCGCCCTTAATGGACGCTGACGGTCTGCAGCTCGTTGCTCCAGGCGTTGGCGATCGCCGCTTCCAGGCTATCCGTCAGCATGATCGGCGTGCCGTTCGCAGCATGCAGCGCGAACAGCTTCAAGCCCGGCGACATCTGCGGCGCCATCGGAAACAGTCCAGGCACGTCTTCGGAGCGGATCTGCTTCACATAGGCGATGTGACCTTCGCCCAGATGAGCCAGCGCCTCGGGCGTTATGCGCGCGGCTGAATTGTTGACGACATTGTCTTCGGTCATGGTCCTCGACTCCTCAAGGTTACAAGCGGTCGAGTCCGCTCCTGTTCCAGTTCCATTATTCGCGCTCATTGATGGCTATCGTCTTAACGATCCGCTCAGGTTCCGGCCGGGCGAGATCGATGGACAGCAAGCCATTTCGCAAGTCCGCACCCATTACCTCCATTCCCTCTGCCAGCACGAAGGTGCGCTGGAAGTGGCGCGCGGCGATGCCGCGATGGATGTACTGCTTCTGTTTGTCGTCCTGTTGCCGCCCGCGGATGACGAGTTGGTTTTCCTCAGTCGTCACATCTAGTTGATCGCGGGTGAAACCGGCGACAGCCAGCGTGATCCGCAGGCGTTCGGGCTGCCCGTTGGTACGGGCCAGGCGCTCGATGTTGTAGGGCGGGTAGCCGTCGGCGCCCTTGACGACGCGGTCGAGCACGCGCTCGATCTCGTCGAATCCCAGCAGGAACGGGCTGGATAGCGAAGGAACACGAGTCATTTCGCAAAGTCCTCTCGAAGCGACTTTGAGCGGGGCCCGGAATGGCACCCCTGCCGCCCGGTGATTCGTTCACCAGGCGATGGGAATCATATGGGGAGACGGAACCGGCTTTCAAGAACCTTCTGGAACCACTGAAGAAATTCGCGTTTCGGGCCTGACGGACCGGAAATTCGGGGCTCGGAACTGCACCCGGGCTAGAGGTCGATCCGCCGGCGTCCGTCGCCGGTAAAGACGTGGAGCTTCGCTCGGGAGGCGACCACCGTGATCGCGTCGCCGATCGGCGGCGCGTTTTCGCCGGGCACCCGGACAAGAATTTCTCCGCCATCGAGGTGATGCCCGTAGACGAACGTTTCGGCGCCGATGCGCTCGACGGCCTCCACTTTCAGGTCGAGCGCCAGGCCGCCGTCCGGTTTGCCGCCGGTGCTGAACGACAGGTCCTCGGGCCGCACGCCGACGATGCCTGCGTCCGCCGGCAGACCGGAATTGCCGCCGATGCCGGGCGATTGCTTCAGCGACAGCAAGTTCATAGGTGGCGCACCGATAAACGAGGCGACGAACGTCGTCTCGGGCCGCCGATAGATATCCATCGGTTTGCCGGCCTGTTCGACAATCCCCCCGTTCATGACCACCAGAATGTCCGCGAGGGTCATCGCTTCGAGCTGATCGTGCGTCACATAAATCGATGTCGTGCTCAGCCGCCGCTGCAGTTTGCGGATTTCGATGCGCATGGCGATGCGCAGCTTGGCATCGAGGTTGGAGAGGGGTTCGTCGAACAGAAATGCCTTCGGTTGCCGAACGATGGCGCGGCCCATGGCGACGCGCTGGCGCTGGCCGCCGGAGAGCTGGCGCGGTTTGCGATCAAGAAACGGCCCGATCTCCAGGATCTGCGCGGCTTCGTCGACGCGCGCCTTGATCTCGGCCTCATTCATCCGGCGATTGCGCAATCCATACGCCATGTTGTTGTAAACGGTCATGTGCGGATAGAGCGCGTAGTTCTGAAACACCATGGCGATGTCGCGCTGGGCCGGTTCGATGTCGTTGACGATGCGACCGCCGATATCGATCTTGCCCGAGGTCGTCGTCTCGAGCCCCGCGATCATCCGAAGCAAGGTGGACTTTCCGCAGCCGGACGGACCGACCAGCACGCAGAACTGCCCGTCGCCGACGTCGAGGCTGATGCCCTTGATGGCTTCGACGCCACCTGCGTAGACCTTGCGCACATCGCTGAGGGTGACGTTTGCCATCGCCGTCCTATTTCTCCGTCTCGACCAGACCGCGCACGAACAGCCGTTGCATGAAGATCACGACCGCGACCGGCGGCAGCATCGCGAGCACGGCGGTCGCCATGGCCAGCTGCCACTCTGCCAGCGCATCCGTCGTCACCAGCATCTTCTTGATGCCGGTCACGATGGTCTGCATCGAATCCTGCGTGGTGATCAGCAGCGGCCAGAGATACTGATTCCAGCCATAGATGAACTGGATCACGAACAGTGCCGCCATCGTCGTGATCGACAGCGGCAACAGCGTATCCTTGAAGAAGCGGAACGGGCCTGCACCGTCGATGCGCGACGCCTCCAGCAGTTCGTCGGGCACCGTCATGAAGAATTGCCGGAACAGAAGCGTTCCGGTGGCCGACGCGATCAGCGGCAGGATCAGGCCCGTGTAGCTGTCGAGCAGGCGCAGGTCGGCGATGACCTTGTAGGTCGGATAGATTCGCACCTCGACCGGCAGCATCAGCGTGACGAAGATGATCCAGAACGCTGTCTTGCGGAACGGAAAGCGGAAGTAGACGACGGCGTAGGCCGACAGGACCGAAATGAAGATCTTGCCGAGCGCGATGCCCATCGCCATCACGAATGAATTGAACAGCATCGAGGCGACCGGTTCGCGAATCTGGCGCGCGGCGCCCTGCACGACGATCCGGTAGTAGTTCTCGGCCATGTGCGGGCCGGGCATGAGCGGCATGTTGCCGTTTGCGACGGTCGCAGCATCGTGGGTGGAGGCGACAAAGGCCAGATAGACCGGAAAGGCGACGATCAGAATGCCGATCGAGAGGATGAAATAGGCGATGAGATCGCTGAAGGGGCGGTGCTCGACCATCAGTACTGCACCTTGCGCTCGACATAGCGGAACTGGACCGCGGTCAATCCGATGACGATGATCATCAGGATCACCGACTGGGCGGCCGAGCCGCCGAGGTCGCCGCCCAGACGTCCGTCGGCGATAGACCTTGTAGACCAGCGTCGTGGTGGCGCCGGCCGGCCCGCCGCCGGTGACGGCGTCGATGATGCCGAACGTGTCGAAGAACACATAGACGACGTTGACCACGAGCAGGAAGAACGTGGTCGGCGACAGCAGCGGAAAGATGATGGTCCAGAAGCGCCGCATTGGGCCCGCACCGTCGATCGCGCTCGCCTCGATCACGCTGCGCGGGATCGATTGCAGGCCTGCGAGAAAGAACAGGAAATTGTAGGAGATCTGCTTCCAGACGGCGGCCATCACGATCAGCGTGAGCGCATGGTTGCCGTTCAGCATCGGGATTCCAGTCGAAGCCGGCGACGCGCAGAGGGCGTGCCAACGTGCCGAGCGACGGATGAAACATGAAGATCCAGAGGACGCCGGCGATCGCCGGCGCCACCGCATAGGGCCAGATCAGCAAGGTCTTGTAGCCGGTCGCCGCCTTCAAATTCTTGTCCGCCTGGCTTGCGAACAGAAGTGCGATGCTCAGCGAGAGCCCCGCGACGAGCGTGGAGAACACCACGGTCGTGACGATCGCGTGGTAGTACTCGGGCTGCGCGAAGAGCGTCGTGTAGTTTTCGAAGCCGACGAACTCCGACGACAGTCCGAACGCGTCCTCCCGCAGGAACGATTGGTACATCGCCTGCGTTGCGGGCCAATAGAAGAAAACAAAAGTGATGGCGAGTTGCGGCGCCAGCAACAGATACGGCAGAAGCCTGCCGTTGAAGGTCGTGCTCTTTTCCATTCCGCGGGGTTCGAACCTGAACGTTGAAACGGCCCTGACGATGGATCAGGGCCGTTTCAATATCAACTAGCGGGTGACGGTGCGCTCAAACTGGCGAAGCATCTGGTTGCCGCGCGCGACTGCGGCGTCGAGTGCCTCCTTGGCCGTTTTCTTGCCGCTCGAGCGCCGCCTCGATCTCCTCGGCCCACAGGTCGCGCATCTGCACCATGTTGCCGAAGCGCAGTCCGCGCGAGTTTTCGGTCGGCTCCTTGTTGGTGAGCTCCTTCAGCGGCGTCTCGAGAATCGGGTTCTTCTCGTAGAAGCCGTCGGCCTTGGTCTTCTGCGTAGGCCGCCTTGGTGATCGGCAGGTAGCCGGACTCCTGGTGCAGCTTCGCCTGGCGATTGGTGTCCGACAGGAAGGCGAAGAATTTCGCGACGCCCTTGTATTCCTCCGGCTTCTTGCCGCCCATCACCCACAGCGAGGCGCCGCCGATGATCGAGTTCTGCGGTGCGCCGGTGACGTCCGGATAGTAGGGCATCGGCACTGAGACGAAATCGAACTTCGCACTGTTGCTGGCGGTCGCGTAGTAGCCGGACGACGTCAGGAAGATCGGGCACTCGCCGGACGAGAAGCGGCCTTCGCTGGCGCTGGTGCCGGCCGGAATAATCGTAGGTCTTGTCCTTCTGCAACTCGACCAGCGTCTCCAGGTGCTTCACGTGCAGCGGCGAATTGAACTTGAGCTCGGTGTCGAAGCCGTCGAGGCCGTTGCCCTTCGTTCCGATCGGCACGTTGTGCCAGGCGGAAAACTGCTCGATGTGCGCCCACGTGACCCAGGCGTTGGAGAAGCCGCAGGTCGTCGTGGCCTGCCGCCTTCAGCTTCTTTGCGGCGGCGAACACCTCCGGCCACGTCTTCGGGATCTCGGCGATCTCCGCCTTCTTCAGCGCATCCCTGTTCACCCACATGACCATCGACGACGAGTTGAACGGGAACGACAGCATCTCGCCCTTGGCGGTCGAGTAGTAGCCGGTGATCGCCGGCAGATACGCCTTCGGATCGAACGGCTCGTTCGCTTCCTTCATCAACTCGTAGACCGGCTTGATCGCACCCTTGGCGCCCATCATGGTCGCGGTGCCGACCTCGAACACTTGCATGATGTGCGGCGCGCTGCCGGCGCGGAACGCGGCGATGCCGGCATTCATCGTGTCGGGATAGGCCCCTTGTAGGTCGGAACGACCTTGTAGTCCTTCTGCGACTGCGTTGAATTCGTCGGAGAGGCGCGTTGACGATGTCGTTATTGCCGCCGGTCATCGCGTGCCACCACTGGATCTCGACCTGGGCGAGCGCAGGCGTTGCGGTGGTGATGGCAGCGAAAGCCGCCAACAAGCGGATCGAACGGATCATGAATTCCCCTCCCGGTTCGTCATCGGCCGAATCTGGGCCGCCGAGTTTCTAGCGGTGGCGGATGACGGTTTTGTAGCGGCGATGGTACGGCGGGAGCGTGGGGGGAGGGAAGTCCCAATTAGGCGAAGCCATGCTTCACGGTGCCGCCCACCGGAGCCAGCGACGCGCGCAGGCGTCGCTGCTTCAGGACGCTTTGCTCGCGCTCAGTCTCGCCTTGGTCGCGGCCTTTGCGGCGCTGACGATGCCTTCGGCGACGAGGGCCTCGACCTCGGCCTGCGTCAGTCCGGCTTCGCCGAGGATCTCCTTGGCATGCTCGCTGAAGCCGGGAGGGGCGTGACGCAGGCTCGCCCTGGAGCGGTCGAAGCGGATCGGCGAGGCGACGCCCTTGTACCAGTCCTTCTGGATGACGATCGCCGCGATGCTTGCTGTGCTCGCTGTTCAGCGCCTTGTCGATCGACTGGATCGGGCCTGCCGGAAGACCCGCGGCGAGCAGACGGTCGCACAGGGCGTCGCGGTCGAGGTGCATGAACACCTCTTCCATCTCGCTGCGCAGCTGCTCGCGATTGGTGATGCGGTCCTGGTTGCGCGCAAAGCGCGTGTCGGTGGCAAGCTCCGGCTTGCCGACCTCCTGGCACAGCTTGCGGAACGTGCCGTCGTTGCCGATGCCGATGAAGATCAGACCGTCGCGCGTCTCGAACAACTCATAGGGCGCAAGGCTCGGATGCGGGTTGCCCTGCGGCACCGGCGTCTTGCCCGTGAAGAAGTAGTTCGACGAGTGCGGATGCATCACCGCCAGGCCGGTTTCGAACAGCGTGGTTTCGAGGAACTGTCCGAGACCGGACTTCTGCCGCTCGTTCAGCGCCATCAGGATGCCGACGGCCGCATAGAGGCCGGTCGTCAGGTCCACCACCGGAATGCCGATGCGCGTCGGGCCGCCCTCGGGCGAGCCGTTGGCGGCAATCATGCCGGCCATTGCCTGCACGATGGCGTCGTAACCGGGCTGACCGCCGCGCGGTCCGTCGCCGCCGAAGCCTGAGATGCGGCAGTGGATCAGCTTCGGGAATTTCTCGCGCAGGAACGCGTTGCCGATGCCCCACTTGTCGAGCGTGCCCGGCTTGAAATTCTCGATCAGGACGTCGGCGTCCTTGAGCAGCGTCATCAGCACGTCGCGTCCGCGCGGCTTTGTGAGGTCGAGGCCGATCGAGCGCTTGTTGCGGTTGGCGCCGTTGTAATAGGCGGAGCCTTCCTTCGTCAGCGGCGCCCACTGGCGCGTCTCATCGCCGGCCGGCGGCTCCAGCTTGATGATCTCCGCGCCATGGTCGCCGAGAATCTGTGTGCAGTAAGGTCCGCCGAGCACGCGCGTGAGATCGATCACGCGCAATCCTGCCAAAGCGCCGAAGGCCGATTGCGTTGTCATGGGGGAGGGTGGTTCCTGTCTTGCTTGCTGGTGGATGAGGCTGTCGCTAAAGTCTCTTCTTTGCGAAGGCCCTGCCAGACGGAGATTTCAGATATCGCTCAAATTCGATAGCTCGCGTTTCATCGCTGAAGCCGATGTAGGTCTTTAGCGTCCAAGGTCGGAACTTGGAAGTGTGCGAGACCTCGCCCGCATTGTGCTTTGCGAGCCTTGCACGAAGGTCGTCCGTCATTCCGATGTAGAAGTGCTCGGAGTCCAAGCTTCGAAGAATGTAGACATACTTCACGCGGCCCGCCTTCGCTCTTCGAGCTTCGGCGCGGCAGCCTTCGCTTGCTTCGCTACGATAGGGCACTGCCGGCTTGCCGAGCCGTAGCTTGCGAAGCAAGCGAAGGCTGGTGGAGCCAAGGGGAGTCGAACCCCTGACCTCGTGAATGCCATTCACGCGCTCTCCCAACTGAGCTATGGCCCCGACCGGGTGCCGCAATGTGCATGCGGCTGATCCCTCAAGAACACACTTTTTTCAGGTTCTCAAGGGCAGTTGCGGGCACGACCCGAAGAAGGTCACGCCGCAAGATCTTAACTCTCCTCGTCGTCCGACACGTCGCCGATGATGTCGGTGACGTCGTCTTCACCTTCTTCTTCCTCGGCAATGAAGGTCGAATCATCGTCCTCGTCGTCGATCGTCTCATCGACCTCGATATCGTCTTCACTCTCCGGCAGATCAGTCTTCGCCTTGCCCGTGGCCTCGGCATCGGCCTCCTCAAGGGAGACCGTCTCCAGCTCCGCGGCCTCCGGCGCAGCTTCCTCAGCCGCGGCAGCCTGGACCGCGCCGCGGCTGCGCGACGGCGCCGGCGGAGCGATCGGCACAACTTCGCCCGTGTAGGGGGAGATCACCGGGCTCTTATTCAGGTCGTAAAACTTTTTGCCCGTCGTTGGACAAATGCGTTTGGTTCCGAGTTCGGACTTGGCCACGTCTAGAATCCTGGGATTTTTCTGAAAAGCGGTGCTTCACTTGGCTAGTTGAACGGCTGCTGTCAATAGCGCGTTTGGATGGGCGGATATCTGCTCGTGACGTGGCGTGGGAGGCCTGCTAGGAGGCTGATCACCCACGGAGATTTGCCGCCTGTGACCCATTCCGGAGCAAAAAAGCCCCTTGAGGCCCGCAAGAGCGCGGCCCTGTCCGGGCGTGTCCGGGTCCCCGGCGACAAGTCGATCTCGCACCGCGCCCTCATCCTGGGCGCGCTCGCGGTGGGCGAGACGCAGATTTCGGGGCTTTTGGAGGGCGAGGACGTCCTCAATACCGCAAACGCGATGCGGGCCCTGGGGGCAAAGGTCGAGCGCCAGGGCGAAGGGGCGTGGTCGGTGCACGGCGTCGGCGTCGCGGGCTTCGCGGCACCTGAAAAACCACTGGATTTCGGCAATTCCGGAACCGGATGCCGGCTGGCCATGGGGGCGGTCGCGGGCTCGCCCATTGCGGCGACGTTCGATGGCGACGCCAGCCTCCGCACGCGGCCGATGCGGCGGATCCTCGATCCTTTGGAGCAGATGGGCGCGCGCAGCTGCAACGGTGCGGAAGGCGGGCGCCTGCCGCTGGTCCTGGAAGGTGCGCGCAATCCGATCCCGATCGTCTATCGCACCCCGGTCGCCTCGGCGCAGATCAAGTCGGCGGTATTGCTTGCGGGGCTGGCCGCGCCCGGCACCACCACGGTGATCGAGAAGGAATGGAGCCGCGACCACACCGAGCTCATGCTGCAGCATTTTGGTGCCGAGGTGTCGTCGGAGGCCGATGGCGCGCATGGCCGGAAAATCTCGCTGAAAGGTCAGCCCGAGCTCAAAGGCGCGCGCGTTGTCGTTCCGGCGGATCCGTCGTCCGCAGCGTTTCCGATGGTCGCAGCGCTGGTCGTACCGGACTCGGACATCATCCTCGCCGACGTCATGACCAATCCGCTCCGCACCGGTCTCATCAAAACCCTGCGCGAGATGGGCGGGCAGATCGATGAATTGAACAGGCGCGGTGATGCCGGCGAGCCGATGGCGGAGTTTCGCGTGCGCGCCTCGCAGCTGCGCGGCGTCGATGTCCCGCCCGAGCGCGCGCCGTCGATGATCGACGAATATCTCGTGCTGGCGGTGGCTGCGAGCTTCGCTGAAGGCACCACCCGGATGCGCGGCCTGCAGGAATTGCGGGTGAAGGAATCGGACCGGCTGGCCGCGACCGCCGCGATGCTGTGCGCCAATGGGGTGAAGACCGAGATCGTCGGCGACGACATGATCGTCGAAGGCCGCGGCCATGTGCCCGGCGGCGGCCTCGTCGCCACCCACATGGACCACCGTATCGCGATGTCGGCGTTGATGATGGGGCTGGCGTCAGATGCCCCGGTCCGCATCGATGACATGAGCTTCATCGGCACGAGCTTTCCCGACTTCGTGCCGATGATGCGGCGGATGGGCGCGGAGCTCGCGTAAGTCAACGCTGCGCGTAAAGGTCGGCGCGCGTGGGCGGCAGGCCCGAGGCGCCGCGGTGGCGCTTCGAGGCCAGGGTCTGGTAGATGCGCATGCTGTTGCGCTCGAACGCGAGCGAGCAACCCGCAAGATAAATCAGCCACAGCCGCGCCTTGACGCTTCCGACTTCCTCGACGGCTGCCTCAAAATTCGCATGCAGGCGATCATGCCAGTGCCGGCAGGTGCGCTGATAGTGCTCGCGCCAGTCCTCGACGTCGTGCACCTCAAAGCCGTTCCGTTCGAGATCGGCCACCGACATGCCGATATGGGCCAGTTCGGCGCCCGGGAAAATATAGCGGGTCATCGCTTCATATTCCGCTTTTCTGCGGCGGAACGCTGCGTCAGTCGCCTTTGCCGGCCGCGTGATCGCGTGATGCAGATAAAGTCCATCCGGGTTCAGCAGTCGCTGGATCGTGTTGAAATAGGCGGATTGATTGGGGATCGCGACATGCTCGAACATTCCGATCGAAGCGATCTTGTCGAAGGTTCGGTCGAGCGTTGAATAGTCGATCAGTTCGACCGTAACCCGGTCCTGCAAGCCAAGCTGCGTGATCTTCTCGCGCGCCAGGCGGAATTGCTCTTCGGCCAGTGTGACGCCATGCGCATGCACACCGAAGTGCTTCGCCGCGTGGCAGATCAGGGCGCCCCAGCCGCAACCGATGTCGAGCAGGCTTTCGCCGGGTCGCAGGCGCAGCTTGCGGCAGATCATGTCGAGCTTGTCGCGCTGCGCGGTGGCGAGATCGTTGCCCCAGTCGGTGAAGTAGGCGCAGCTGTAAACCATCTCCGGATCGAGGAACAAGGAATAGAACTTGTTGGAGACATCATAGTGATGGCTGATGTTCTGCTTGTTGGTCGAAGGGTTGCCGTCCCGGCGCGCGCCGTCGCGTTCGAACTGATCGAGCGGCCGCGGGCCGCCGGCGGGCGCGAGCAGAAAGGCAAGCGCGGTCTTCAACACCAGGCGCTTGTCGAGGTTGCGAACAAAATTCCGGGTGCGGACCTTCGGCCTCCGCGCGACCAGGTCGAAAAGCGTGCCGTTGCGCAAGTCAACGCGAGACGTGACCCACAAATTGAGCAGGGTCTCGATGTTGGGCCGCCTGAGCAGCGACGCGATCGCGCCTTCGTCGGCAAGGGAGATTGCCAGGGAGGAAGGCTGAAGATCGTCCGGAACGGTCGAGCCGTCCCAGAGGACGAAGCCGATGTCGAGTGCCAGTTTGTCGCGGGCATGTCCAAGCAAATCCCGCACGAGTGTTGCACGCCTGTCCGCGACCATTTGATATTCCAAGTTCCGATTCGAGGCGCGTGGCCTGCTGTGAGATTGGCCGTCTTCTTTCTCCCGAGCCGCTTGACCCTTCGGGGCGGCCTGTCGCAGATGATAGCATGATCATCGCCATCGACGGACCCGCGGCCTCCGGAAAAGGCACGCTCGGAAAGCGGCTTGCCGCGCATTACGGCTTTCGCCATCTCGACACCGGATTGATCTATCGGGCGGTCGCCAAGGCCGTTCTGGATGCCGGCCATCAGCTCACCGATGAAGCGAAGGCGGTGGCGGCAGCGACGGCGCTCGATGCGGGCCAGCTTGGCAACCCTGAGCTCAAGACCGACGCCATCGGGCAGGCCGCGTCCGTGATCTCGGTCTATCCGGGGGTGCGGGCTGCGCTGTTCGATTTCCAGCGCGATTTCGCCAGCCATCCGCCCGGCGCCGTGCTCGACGGCCGCGATATCGGAACCGTGATCTGCCCCTATGCCCAGGTGAAGATTTTTGTCGTCGCCTCGCCGGAAGTGCGCGCGCGCCGCCGGGCGCTGGAGATCGCCGCGCGAGGCGAGCCGGTCGATGAGGCGGCCGTGCTGGACGACATCAAAAAGCGCGATGAAAGAGACCAGCAATCGCGCCGCGGCGCCGCTGAAGGCCGCGCCGGATGCGCATATGCTGGATACGTCCGCGCTGGATATCGAGGGCGCGGTTCGTGCCGCAATCGAGATCGTGGAGAAGGCTCCGCGAGAAGCGTTGAGCCGCCGCGGACTTCCGCGCCGTCGTCCGATCAGATCGCGGTGTAGATTTCGATCGGCATGTTCGGGTTCACCGGCACCACCAATGTCGGCGAGAACACCTCTGGCGTGGCGCCAGATGCGACCGGCGCATGCACCGATGCGCGGCCGACCACCGCGCCGAGGGCAAACATGACCAAGGCCGAAAGAATGGCGATCTTCTTCATGCCTATTCCCTTCCCTGCTTCAGCCCCGCCGTTCTTAGGCACCGCCCCTTGGACCAGGTTCAAAGGGAACCGGCCGCCCGTATCCTGAGACAACGGTCAGCCTCGGATCCGAATTCTGCCCCGCCGTCAGACATTTGCGCTGTGCCGCGGTGAGCCGTGGCGACCGACTCGCGCGTCATCGTCCGATCAAATCGCGGTGTAGTTTTCGATCGGCAGGTTCGCGTTCACCGGCACGACCGATGCGGGCGAAAACACTTCGGCAGTGACGCGCGGCGTGACGGACACCGAAGCGCGGCCGACCACGGCGCCAAGCGCGAACACGGCCAGGGCCGAAAGAATGACGATCTTCTTCATTTCCCAATCCCCCTTGTTGTCAGTGGGCCATCCTTGCGCGCAGGCGCCTAAGGCCGGGTTCCATCACGAGGGATGAGGCGAGGCTTTTGCCGATCGCGGTCAACAGGTCGTTGAAATATCGCCTGCTTCATCGCTCGTTTACGGTATCGCTGGGGTTCGCGGGTCGGGCGCTGGCCTGTGGAAAAGCTTGCCGGTGCGGGCTCAGGGCGGTATATCCGCGCGTCCGGGCCGCCATCGACACAGTCGAGACCGTCCGAGCGGGCCGGTAGCGGGTTAAGCCCCTGCCGTCTTTGGAGGATCAGCCCGCTCCCTGTCTCGATTGACGCTCCGGCAACAGACCATCATCGTAACGATCACGCCGGCTTCGCGCCGGTCTGCTTTGCTTGATCGCGAGGCGGTCGCGCAGGGTGTGCGGACCCTGCGCCCGGCACGGCCGTTACGCCCGTTAACCTCAAGCGCCGGCGTTACCGCTCACTGGAGAACAAATGGCTTCTAGTACTGCGAATTCCTACAACCCTTCCCGCGACGATTTTGCCGCGATGCTCGATGAGTCCTTCGCCGGCGGCAGCCTGCAGGAAAGCTCCGTCATCAAGGGCATGGTGGTTGCGATCGAGAAGGACATGGCCGTCATCGACGTCGGCCTGAAGACCGAGGGCCGCGTGGCCCTGCGCGAATTTTCCGGCCCGGGCCGCGAGAGCCAGTTGAAGGTCGGCGACGAGGTCGAGGTGTTCCTCGACAGGATCGAGAATGCGCTCGGCGAAGCCGTGCTGTCGCGCGACAAGGCGCGCCGCGAAGAGAGCTGGGGCAAGCTCGAGAAGGCCTTCCAGAACAACGAAAAGGTCAGCGGCGTCATCTTCAATCAGGTCAAGGGCGGCTTCACCGTCGACCTCGACGGTGCAGTGGCGTTCCTGCCGCGCTCGCAGGTGGATATCCGCCCGGTGCGCGACGTCGGCCCGCTGATGAACAACTCGCAGCCGTTCCAGATCCTCAAGATGGATCGCCGCCGCGGCAACATCGTCGTCTCCCGCCGCACGGTGCTCGAAGAGACCCGCGCCGAGCAGCGTCAGGAGCTGGTGCAGAACCTCGAAGAGGGTCAGGTCATCGACGGCGTCGTCAAGAACATCACCGACTACGGTGCGTTCGTCGACCTCGGCGGCATCGACGGCCTGCTGCACGTCACCGACATCGCCTGGCGGCGCGTCAATCACCCGAGCGAAGTTCTGTCGATCGGCCAGACCGTCAAGGTCAAGATCATCAAGATCAACCACGAGACGCACCGCATCTCGCTCGGCATGAAGCAGCTGCTGGATGATCCGTGGCAGGGCATCGAGGCCAAGTACCCGCTTCAGGCCAAGATCATCGGCCGCGTCACCAACATCACCGACTACGGCGCGTTCGTCGAACTGGAGCCGGGCATCGAAGGCCTGATCCACGTGTCGGAGATGTCGTGGACCAAGAAGAACATGCATCCCGGCAAGATCGTCTCGACGTCGCAGGAGGTCGAGGTGCAGGTGCTGGAAGTCGATTCCGTCAAGCGCCGCATCTCGCTCGGCCTCAAGCAGACCATGCGCAATCCGTGGGAGCTGTTCGTCGAGAGGTATCCGGTCGGCGCGGTGGTCGAGGGCGAGGTCAAGAACAAGACCGAGTTCGGCCTGTTCCTCGGGCTCGACGGCGATGTGGACGGCATGGTCCACCTCTCCGATCTCGACTGGAAGCTGCCGGGCGAGCAGGTGATCGACAACTTCAAGAAGGGCGACATGGTCAAGGCCGTGGTGCTCGACGTCGATGTCGAGAAGGAGCGCATCTCGCTCGGCATCAAGCAGCTCGAAGGCGACCCGTTCGCCGAGCCGGGCGACGTCAAGAAGGGTGCGGTCGTGACCTGCGAAGTGCTCGAGGTGAAGGAAGGCGGTATCGAGGTGAAGATCTCGGGAACCGACTTCACCACCTTCATCAAGCGCTCCGAGCTCGCCCGTGACCGTTCCGAGCAGCGCTCGGAACGCTTCGCAGTCGGCGAGAAGGTCGACGCGCGCGTCATCCAGTTCGACAAGAAGGCGCGCAAGGTGCAGGTCTCGATCAAGGCGCTGGAAGTCGCCGAAGAGAAGGAGGCCATCGCCCAGTACGGCTCGTCCGATTCGGGCGCGACGCTCGGCGATATTCTCGGCACCGCGCTCAAGCAGCGCAGCGGCAGCGACAAGTAACCGCTGACCCCCGAGAGATCAGAACGACAAACGAAGGCCCCGGCATCCCCGGGGCCTTCGCCTTTTGGCGGCCCGCCTGTCCTTGTTTTGTACATATTGAATTGTAATGAGGGGCCGAAAAATACGGACTATAAGTGGGGTGTAGGCGAAACCCCCGCCGCCACCGATTGAAGGATGACCGATGCCCTCCGATGCCGATCTGATCGTCGATCGCCGCCGCATGCGCCGCAAGCTGACGTTCTGGCGGGTTGCCGCCGCGCTGATCGCCATCGTCGCGATCGTCGCCGTCGCGGTGCTGGCGACGCCCGCAGGCCGCCGCTCGATCGGCAGTGAGCAGGCCATCGCCCGCGTCAAGATCGAGGGTCTCATTCGCAGCGACAGCGACCGTGTCGCCGCGTTGGACCGGCTCGGACGATCGTCGGCCAAGGCGGTGATCGTGCACATCAACTCGCCGGGCGGCACCACCGCCGGATCCGAGCAGCTCTATGACTCGCTGGTGCGCCTGAAGGAAAAGAAGCCGCTGGTGGTCGTCGTCGACGGGCTTTGTGCGTCTGGCGGCTACATCGCAGCGCTCGCCTCCGACCACATCATCTCGCAGGGCACCTCGCTGGTCGGCTCGATCGGCGTGCTGGTGCAGTTTCCGGATCTGTCGCAGCTGATGAAGACCGTCGGCGTGAAGGTCGAGGAGATCAAGTCGACGCCGCTGAAGGCGGCTCCAAGCGGCTTTGAGCCGACCAGCGCCGAGGCGCGCGCCGCACTCGATTCGCTCGTGAAGGATTCCTACGCCTGGTTCAAGGATCTCGTGAAGTCGCGGCGCAACATGGACGACGCGACGCTCGAACAAGCTGCGGACGGCCGGGTTTTCACCGGCCGCCAGGCGATCGCGCTGAAGCTCGTCGATCAACTGGGCGACGAGAGGACCGCCGTTGCCTGGCTCGTCGCGCAAAAGAAGATCGATCGCGAGCTTCCGGTCCGGGATTTCAGAATGTCGCCGCGTTTCGGCGATATGAGCTTCATCCGTTTAGCGCTGGCGACGACCTTTGATGCGCTTGGACTGACCGCAATCGCGCGTCAGTTCGAGGAAACCGGCGCAATGCAGGCCGTGGACCAACTGGGCCTGCAGGGTCTTCTGGCGCTGTGGCGTCCGTCTGTGACCGAGTAGCGTTCTGGTGTGATCGCGTAGCGTCTCAGTATCGCTGTTAGCGTCCCAGTATCACTATGCGAAACGAGTGCGTCTGACGGCGGGCCCGGACTGGCGCCGTTCCGGCCGCCTTGTTTTGGCCGGTAGAGACCCCCGGGCTCCGATTTATCGTCTTGACAATGCAGCATCTTTTCACAGAAATGGGTTTCGTCACTCACAGGCGCGCGCCCCGATGATCAAGTCTGAGCTTGTTCAACGCATCTCCGAGCACAACCCGCACCTCTATCAGCGGGATGTCGAAAACATCGTGAATGCGATCCTGGATGAGATCGTCGCGGCTTTGGCCCGCGGGGACCGCGTCGAATTGCGCGGGTTCGGCGCGTTCTCGGTCAAGCACCGGCCGGCGCGCTCGGGCCGCAACCCGCGCACGGGCGAACATGTGCCGGTCGACCAGAAGAGCGTGCCGTTCTTCAAGACGGGCAAGGAAATGCGCGAGCGGCTGAACAAGGCCAATGGCGAGGACGTCTCGCACTAGCGCCTGTTGTCTCGCAAGGCTTTCGTCAGGAGACGAGCCGCGATGCTCCGGAAGTTCTTCAACGCACTGGTGCTGCTGCCGCTGGCGATCGTGTTCGTCATCTTTGCGGTCGCCAATCGGCACATGGTGCGGCTCTCGTTCGATCCCTTCAACGGCACCGATCCGGCGCTTAGCCTGAGCATGCCGCTGTTCGTGGTCATCCTGCTTGCGGCTATTGCCGGCGTCGCAGCCGGCGGCTCGGCAACCTGGTTCCGGCAGCGGCGCTGGCGACGCGCCGCCCGCCGGCATGAGGCGGATGCGCGCGAGGCCCGCAGTCAGCTCGACGGCCGCAGAACCGCGCGATTTGCATCCCCGCTGCCGGCCTCAAACGCCCTGCTGCGGCCCCCGACCTGAGGGGCTTTTCGGGGCCCAAACGGGGAGACAAGCGTCCCCCGCCGTTGTAGAAGCCGCCCATCGCCCCGACCATTTGCAGCACGCTTCCAAGGCCATGTCCCTGATCGTCAAAATTTGCGGCCTGTCCACGCCCGAGACGCTCGACGTCGCGCTGACCGCCGGCGCGGACATGGTCGGCTTCATGTTCTTTCCGCCGTCGCCGCGCCACCTCTCGCTGGGCGCTGCCGAAGAGCTTGGCCGGCGGGTAAGGGGGCGCGCGCAGAAGGTGGCGATCTCGGTCGATGCCGACGATGCGCTGCTCGAAAACATTGTCGAGGCGCTGCGGCCGGACCTGCTGCAACTGCACGGCAAGGAAAACGTCGCGCGCGTGCGCGACATCAAGGCGAAATTCAAGCTGCCGGTCATGAAGGTGATCTCAGTCGAAACGAAAGCCGATCTTGCGGGCCTCGCCGGCTACGCCGCGGTCGCCGATCGCATCCTGTTCGATGCGCGCGCGCCGAAGGATGCGACGCGGCCCGGTGGGCTCGGCGCGACGTTCGATTGGCACGTGCTGGAGGGGCTCGACCTGAGAGTTCCGTTCATGGTCTCGGGCGGCCTCAATGCGGCCAATGTAGCGGACGCCGTGCGCGTCACGGGCGCCGGCGGCGTCGATACTTCGTCCGGTGTCGAAAGCGCGCCGGGCGTGAAGGATCCTGAAAAAATCCGCGAGTTCGTTCGCGCTGCGCGCGCGGCGGACAACACGGCAAAGACAAAACTGGTGAGCGGCTGATGGCGTTGGCGAAACCGAATTCATTCCGTACCGGACCGGACGACCACGGGCATTTCGGCATGTTCGGCGGCCGCTTCGTCGCCGAGACGCTGATGCCGCTGATCCTCGACCTGGACAAAGCCTATGCCGCGGCGAAGGCCGATCCGTCGTTCCGCGCCGAGATGGACGGGCATCTGAAGGACTATGTCGGCCGGCCGTCGCCGCTCTACTATGCGGAGCGGCTGTCGCAGCACCTCGGCGGCGCGAAGATCTATCTGAAGCGCGAGGAGCTGAACCACACCGGCTCGCACAAGGTGAACAACGTGCTCGGCCAGATCATGCTGGCGCAGCGCATGGGCAAGAAACGCATCATCGCCGAGACCGGCGCCGGCCAGCACGGCGTCGCCACTGCCACGCTCTGCGCGCGCTTCGGTCTCGAATGCATCGTCTACATGGGCGCGGTGGACGTGGCGCGGCAGGAGCCGAACGTGTTCCGCATGGAAATGCTCGGCGCAAAGGTCGTCGCCGTCCAGTCCGGCACGCGCACGCTGAAGGACGCGATGAACGAGGCGTTGCGCGACTGGGTCACCAACGTCGACACCACCTACTACTGCATCGGCACGGTCGCGGGTCCGCATCCCTATCCGATGATGGTGCGCGACTTTCAGACGATCATCGGCCGCGAGACGCGTGAGCAGATGCTGGCAGTCGAAGGCCGCCTGCCGGATTCGCTCGTCGCCTGCATCGGCGGCGGTTCGAACGCGATGGGCCTGTTCCATCCGTTCCTGGACGATCCGGCCGTCGAAATTTTTGGCGTCGAAGCAGCCGGCCATGGCCTCGACAAGCTGCATGCGGCGTCGCTGACCGGCGGCAGGCCGGGCGTGCTGCACGGCAACCGCACTTATCTCCTGATGAACGACGACGGCCAGATCCAGGATGCGCACTCGATTTCGGCGGGCCTCGACTATCCGGGCATCGGCCCCGAGCACTCCTGGCTGCACGAGACCGGCCGCGTCACCTACCTGTCGGCGACCGACCAGGAAGCGCTCGATGCGTTCCAGTTGCTGACGCGGCTGGAGGGCATCATCCCGGCGCTGGAGAGCGCGCACGCGATCGCGAAGGTGACCGAGCTCGCGCCGAAGCGGCGCAACGAGCACCTGATGGTCGTCAACCTGTCCGGCCGTGGCGACAAGGACATTCCGCAGGTCGCCGAGATCCTGAAGGGCAAGCAGCCGTGACAACCCGCATCGACACCCGCTTCGCCGATCTGAAACGCGAAGGCCGCGCGGCCTTCGTCACCTACGTGATGTGCGGCGATCCCGACATCGAGACGTCGCTCGCCATCATCAAGGCGCTGCCGAGCGCCGGCGCCGACATCATCGAGGTCGGCATGCCGTTCACCGATCCGATGGCCGACGGGCCGTCGATCCAGGCCGCGGGCCTGCGGGCGCTGAAGGCGGGCACGACGCTGAAGAAAACGCTCGACGTGGTGCGGCGCTTCCGCGAAGGCGACGACAAGACGCCGATCGTCCTGATGGGCTACTACAATCCGATCTACATTCACGGCGTCGACAAGTTCCTGAACGACGCGAAGACGGCCGGCGTCGATGGACTGATCCTCGTCGACATGCCGCCGGAAGAGGACGAAGAGCTCTGCATCCCGGCGCTGAAAGCGGGGTTGAACTTCATCCGCCTTGCGACGCCGACGACCGACGACAAGCGCCTGCCGGCCGTGCTCGCGAACACGTCGGGCTTTGTCTACTACGTCTCGATCACCGGCATCACCGGCAGCTGCGTCGGCCGATTCCGCAAAAGTCTCGCAGGCCGTCAGCCGCATCAAGCGCCACACGCAGCTTCCGGTGTGTGTCGGCTTCGGCATCCGCAATGCGGAAGCTGCGCGGACGATCGCGGCGCATGCGGACGGCGTGGCGGTCGGCACCGCGCTGGTCGACGCGATCCAGGCCACCCTCGACGCACAAAACTGCGCCACGCCGAAGACCGTCGCCGCGGTCGCGGGCATCGTGGCCTCGATCGCCGAAGGCGTGCGCGGCGCCCGGCAAGCCGCCGAATAGCGATTCGCAACCCCAAAGTTTGCGTCCGCCGGCATTGCCCCGGTCTCGCGGGGCGGCCATATAAGTTGCCGGTCAAGGCCTTCAGGAGCCTTTCATGAACTGGATTTCAAACGTCGTCCGGCCGAAAATTCGCAGCATCCTCAATCGCCGCGAAACGTCGGAAAACCTCTGGATCAAGTGCCCGGACACCGGTCAGCTGGTCTATTTCAAGGACGTCGAAGCCAACCAGTACGTCATTCCCAATTCGAACTACCACATGCGCATGGGCGCGGCCGCGCGCCTGAAATCGATCTTCGACAACGAGACCTGGTACGACATTGCGGTGCCGTCGGTCGCCGCCGATCCGCTCAAATTTCGCGACGAGCGCAGATATGCGGACCGCATCAAGGATGCGCGCGCCAAGACCGGCATGAACGACTCGGTCAAGATCGGTTACGGCAAGCTCGAGGGGACGCCGATCGTCGCCGGCGTGCAGGATTTTGATTTCATGGGCGGCTCGCTCGGCATGGCGGCCGGCGAAGCGGTGGTGAAGGGACTTGAGCTCGCCGTCGAGAAGCAGACGCCGTTCATCATGTTTGCCGCCTCCGGCGGCGCGCGGATGCAGGAAGGCGTGCTGTCGCTGATGCAGATGCCGCGCACCACCGTCGCGGTGCAGATGCTGCGCGAGATCAAGAAGCCCTACATCGTGGTGCTGACGAACCCGACCACGGGCGGCGTCACCGCGTCCTACGCGATGCTCGGCGACATCCACATTGCCGAGCCCGGCGCGCTGATCGGTTTTGCCGGCGCGCGGGTGATCGAACAGACGATCCGCGAAAAGTTGCCGGACGGATTCCAGCGCGCCGAATACCTGAAAGAGCACGGCATGGTCGACATGGTCATCCATCGCCACGAGATGCGGTCGACGCTTGCGCGCCTGTGCCGGATCCTGACCAAGGCCGACGCGGTGAAGCCGGTCGAAGCCGTGTCCGAGACTGCGGCCGCGCCCGCGCCGCCGGACGCGGCCGAAGCGCCGACGCCCGTGTCCCCTGCGTGATGACGTCTGCGGCAAAAAAGCTGACGCCGCTGGACGCCATCCAGGAGCGGTTGATGGCGCTGCACAAGCGCAAGATCGACCTCACCCTCGATCGCATGCTGCGCCTTCTCAAGCTGCTCGATCATCCGGAACGGCGGATGGGGCCCGTGATCCACGTCGCGGGCACCAACGGCAAGGGCTCGACGGTCGCATACTTGCGCGCCATTCTCGAAGCTGCCGGCTTGAGCGTGCATGTCTTCACCTCGCCGCATCTCGTCCGCATCAACGAGCGCTACCGCCTCGGCCGCAAGGGCGGCGGTGTGCTGGTCTCGGACGCCGAACTGCTCGACGCGCTCGAGCATTGCGAGCGGCTGAACGCCGGCGAGCCGATCACGGTGTTCGAGATCGAGACGGCCGCGGCATTCCATCTGTTCGCAAGAGAGCCGGCCGATGTCGTGCTGCTGGAAGTCGGGCTCGGCGGGCGCGGTGACTCGACCAACGTGATCGAGAAACCTCTCGCCACGGTCATCACGCCGGTGGCCATGGATCACATGGAGATGCTGGGCGATACGCTTCCCAAGATCGCTGCGGAGAAGGCCGGCATCATCAAGCGCGGCGTGCCGCTGATCTCGGCGATGCAACAGGCCGGAAGCCGAAGCCGTCATCGAACAGCGCGCCAAAGAGCTCCGCGCGCCGCCGCATATCGGCGGACAGCATTGGCAGGTCAGCGTCGAGCGCGGACGGCTGGTGTTCCAGGACGAGCGGGGCCTGCTCGATCTGCCGCCGCCGCGTCTGTTCGGGCGGCATCAGTTCGACAACGCCGGCCTGGCGATCGCCACGCTGCGCGCGATCGACAGCCTGAAGATCCCGATCGAGGCCTATGAGACGGGCATCGCCGAAGGCCGAATGGCCCGCGCGCATGCAGCGGCTTGGCGCCGGCGCCCTGGTGGGGCTTGCGCCCGCGCAGTCCGAGGTCTGGCTGGACGGCGGGCACAATGCGGATTGCGGTCAGCGCGGTTGCGGCCGCGCTCGGCGATCTGGAAGAGCGCGTGTCGCGGCAGCTCGTCGTCATCGTTGGCATGATGGCGAACAAGGATGCCGGAGCATTCCTTGCCAATTTTTCCGGGATGACGCGTCACATCATCGCGGTGCCGATTCCCGATCACGAAAATGCCTATGCGCCGTCGGCGCTTGCCGATGCCGGCCGGCATCTCGGCATGCGGATCGAGACCGCGCCGGGCGTTGCCGAGGCGCTACGCTCGATCGCGCGGCTTGCCTACGAGACGCCGCCGCGCATTCTGATCACCGGTTCGCTTTACCTCGCAGGTGAGGTGCTGCGCGAGAACGGCACGTTTCCGAGCTGATTGAGCATCGAGGCTGCGTCGTCACATGAGGTTCGCAGCGATTGCCGACGTGCACAGCAACTATCTCGCCCTCGAAGCGGTGCTGGCGGACGCTCGCGCCCAGGGCATCTCGCAGATCGTCAATCTCGGAGACGCCGCCAGCGGTCCGCTCGACGCTGCGCGCACCATCAATCTCCTGGTCGAGTGCGGGGCGATCAGCGTCCGCGGCAACCACGACCGCTATCTGATCGATCGAGCGCCGGACAAGATGGGATCCTGGGACAGGCCCGCTTACGATCAGCTGGCCGATCGTCACCTCGAATGGCTGGGCACCTTGCCTCCGACGCGCCTCTTCAACGAGAGCGTTTTCCTGTGTCACGGGACGCCCGCAAGCGACGAGACCTATTGGCTCGAAGCGGTGACTCCGAGCGGAACGATGACGCTCGCCTCCGCTCAGTCGATCGCGCAGGCCGCCGATGGCGTCGCGCATCGGCTGATGCTCTGCGGTCACACGCATCTGGCGCGCGCGGTTCGGCTTGATGACGGGCGAATGATCGTCAATCCGGGCAGCGTCGGCTCGCCGGCCTATCGCGACGTGCATCCCGTCGCGCATGTGGTCGAGGTCGGAACGGTGGACGCCTGCTACGCCATCCTCGAGCTCAAGGCGGATCAGTGGACCGTGACGTTCCGCCAGGTCCCTTACGATCATCGCGCGATGGCGCGATTGGCGCGCGAGAAGCATCAGGCCGATTGGGCGAGCGCGTTGGAGATCGGCAGGCTGCCTCCATCCCCCTGACGCGGTCAGGACGTCAAAGGAATCCTGGTGATCGAGCCTTGAAATCCGCTCAGCAAAAAGCCGGCGACATCGTCGCCGGCTTTGCAGTCTCGGAAGCCTTGTGGCGATCACACCGCGGTGTTGATCCACTGCTGCAGCTTCTGCTTCGGCGCGGCGCCGACCTGGCGCGAGGCCATCTCGCCGCCCTTGAAGATCATCAGCGTCGGGATCGACATCACGCCGTAACGCGACGCCGTCTCCGGATTCTCGTCGACGTTGAGCTTGACGATCTTCACCTTGTCGCCCATGGCGCCGGCGATCTCATCGAGCGCGGGCGCAATCATGCGGCAAGGGCCGCACCATTCGGCCCAGAAGTCGACCACGACCGGCCCGTTCGCTTTGAGAACCTCCGCTTCGAAGCTGGCGTCTGAGACCTTGCCGACACTCATGGTCAATCCTCTTGTGCTTTGCGGAACTTGCGCGGGAATCGCGGAAGAAAGGTAGGACGAAACTATGAACGCGCCCTTGCGGGGTCAAGCCGCATCACGGTGAGATGATCCTGGTCATCTCATCGTCCATGACCGCCGCCGGAATCTCCATGATTTCAGGCGCTTCGGTCCAGACCAGCGCCGCGCGCACAACCCTGCCGGGATACAGACGCATGAGTAGCGCGCGGTACAGGGCGAGCTGCTGGCGGTAGGCCGGCGGTACGCCGGCGAGGTCGCGCGGCGGGGCATGGTTTGTCTTGTAGTCGGCAATCAGGATTTCGCTCGTCGTCATGATCAGCCGGTCGATCTGTCCCGAAACGGCGAGCGGCGCGCGACCGGGCCGCTCGATGCGGCCGACGACCGGCACCTCGGCCCGGCTGCCTGGCGCGAACAGCGAGGCGAAACGCGTGATCCTCGATCAGGCCGATCGTTTGCGCAGCGAGCGCCTCGCGCTCGGCGTCCGGCCAGTTCGCGGCGTTGCGGGCCAAGTAGCGGTCCGCGGCCTCGCGCCGCCGGTCGGCCGCGATGTCGGGCAACGATTGCAGCAGGCGGTGCACCAGGACGCCGCGGCGCAGGGCCTGCTGCCGGTCGCGGGCCGATTTCGCCGCGCTGGAAGCGATGGCCCTCGTCGGCCGCCTCTGACGGCCGCCGGACTTCGAACGCCGGTGCGAGCGGCTGGAGCCTTCATGACGAGCCACTGCGGCGTGAGCGGCAGTTGTGCCTGGGTCGGCGCTTGCGTCGCGCCGGCCGGCGTAAACGTGTCCTCAGGACGCGCGTAACGCCGCACCACGCCGTCCCTGGTTTCGATGCTGCGCTCGGCCAGATCCGGACTTCTGGAGGCCCGCAGTGATCAGCTCGTACCAGGAGCCGGGCGGTACGTCCTTGCGATTGCCGGGCTGGACGCCGCCGACGATCAGCCGTTCCGCCGCGCGCGTCATCGCGACGTAGAGCAGGCGGCGATACTCGTGCTCGATTTCGTCGACCATCCGCTGGCGCGCGTCGCGGACGACGTCGCGGATCGTCGGCCTTGCGGCCCGCCCACACCACGCATTCGGGCGGCAGCGGTCGTATCGGTCGCGGACTGGAAGCGGATCGAGGCTCAGTCGCACGTTGTCCAGCGGCGTCGATGTCGTGTCCATGAGGAACACGACCGGCGCCTCCAGTCCCTTTGCGCCGTGCACCGTCATCACGCGGACCTCGTCGCGCGAGATTTCCATGTCGCGCTTGATCTCGATGTCGGTCGCGCGCAGCCACGCCATGAAGCCTTGCAGCGTCGCCGCCTCGCGCTGCTCGTAACGCAGCGCAAGCTCGAGGAACTCGTCGAGCGCGTCGTTGGCTTCGTGACTGAGCCGTCCGAGGATCCGGCTGCGGCCGCGGTCGCTTCCGAGCAGCCACGAATAGAATGCAAACGGCGATGCGTCTGCGGCGATAGCTTCGCACGCGACGAGGCGATCGTGCGCGGCTTGAATGCGGCGTCGGTGCTTGCGTGCTCGGCGAGTGCCCGGCGCAGCGAGCGCGTTGCGCCCGTGCGCGAGCTTGAACAGCTGGTCTTCGGTCATTCCGAACAGCGGGCTCTTCAGTGCGACCGCTAGCGACAGGTCGTCCGTCGGCAGCAGGATCGCGTCGGCGAGGCTCATCAGGTCGATGATGGCGATGTGCTCGGTCAGCTTCAGCCGGTCGGCGCCGGCGACCGGAACATGCGCGCGCTTGAGCCCCTGCAGCATCGCGTCGAACAGCTTGCCGCGCCGGCGAACGAGGATGAGGATGTCGCCGGGCCGGATCGGCCGCCGTTTGTCGGCACGGCCCGTCGGCTCCTGCCGATCGATCAGGTCTCTTGATCGCGTTGGTGATGCGCGCGGCAAGCTTCGCTTCCGCGCCGGTTTCCGAAACCGCGTCGAACGGCGCCGACCAGCCCTCGATGTCCTGCTTTCGTCGGACCCCGCCAGATCCCAGAGATCGACGATGCCGGGCGGCGCGTCGGACAGCGCCTCGTGGATCGGACGGCCGTTCGCCGCGGTGTGGATGCTGCGGTAGATCGCCTCGTCGCTTGAACACCGCATCGACCGCGTTCAGGATCGTCAAGCCGGAGCGGAACGAGAAGCTGAGCCGGATATCCTTGTCCCACGCGAAGCTTCGCACGTTCGAAGTTGCGCTGGAATTGCCGCTGCCACTCGGTCGAACTCGTGCGGCGCAGCGCCCTGAAACGAGAAGATCGACTGCTTCTCGTCGCCGACTGCGAAGATCGTCCGCGCTGACGCCGCCGCGCGCGCCGGCGCCGGTCGCGAAATCCTCGGCAATGCTGCGAGACGATCTCCCACTGCTGCGGGCTCGTGTCCTGCGCTTCGTCGACCAGGATGTGATCGACGCCCTGATCGAGCTTGTAGTGAACCCATCCCGACGCCGTGCGCCTCAGCATGTCGAGCGTCTTGTCGATCAGGTCGTCATAGTCGAGCAGGCCGCGCTCCTGTTTCTCGCGGCGATAGTTCGCCGCGACCGCAGAGGCGATGTGCAGCAGCGCCCGGCTCCGCGTCGGCGATCGCCACAGCGGCGCCGCTTTTCGATCAGAATGGCAGCCTCGCCGCCTCATCGGTCGAATGCCGCTGCGACGTCCGGGTGCTCGCCGGCAATGCGTTGCGTGACGAACGACTTCCGGAAGTCCTTCGCCTGGGTCAGGAACAGCGACAGATACTCTTCGACCTGCGCCGCGCCCGCCAGTGCATGCGCCGCGCGCAGCGTGTTCGCCTGCTTCTGGTCGTTTTCGCTGCCGTCCGTCCAGCACTGCCGCGATCGCCGGCCACCGGCGTGCGCGGCAGATGCGGTCCGTCGATGATCTCCCGCTCGATCGCCGGGAGTTGCTCGTCGCCATTGCAGGCCGAGCGTTGCGTATGGAGCTGCGCCAGCGCCCGGGCGGCACTGCCGTCGATCCATTGCAGGAAGCCGCTGTTGCCGAGGCAGGCTTCCTGCACGACGTCGCGAAACGTCCTGTCGGCGGAGCTCGTGATGGCCGTCGGCGAGCGCCTTGCCGATGTCGCTCTGCGGCTTCGCTGCGGCATCGAGCAGCACCGCGAGGATCGAGCGCTCCATGATCTCGAACTGATCGCGATCGTCCAGCACCGCAAAGCGCGCGGGCACATTGGCCTCGAACGGAAACTGCTGCAGCAGCCGCGTGCAGAGCGCGTGGATGGTCTGCACCTTCAATCCGCCCGGCGTCTCCAGCGCGCACGAGAACAGCTCGCGCGCCCGCGCGCGCATGCGCGGCGTCCGGTCGCGGCACGCCGGCCAGCACGAGCTGCTGGTCCAGCTTGGCATCGTCGAGCGATATCCAGTGCCCGAGCGTGTCGAACACCCGCTCGGCCATGTTGGCCGCGGCCGCCTTGGTGAACGTGATGCAGAGAATTTTCTCGCGGCGGCGTGCCGTCGCAGCAGCAGCCGGATGACCCGGTTGACCAGCACGTGGGTCTTGCCGGCGCCGGCATTGGCCGAGACGAACGCCGACATCTGCGGGTTCGAGGCGCGCAGCTGCGGCGCGCGGACGACGTCCGAACGACGCGAGGCTCCTTCATGGGATCTCCTCGATCGTTCCCTGCGTCGCCGACCATTCCTTGATCCGCGCCAGCGCGTCATAGTCGCCGTAGCGGCGTTCGCCACATCGAGAGGTTCAGCGAATTGTAGGGCTGACTCTCGTCCTCGAACTTGCGGACGAGAATCTCGAGCTTCTCGCGCGCCTCGCGCGCGGCGTCATCGGCCGACATCGGCGATCTTGCTTGTCGCCGCAGTTCGACGCGGCGCTGGCTCGCCGGGTGGTCGTTGCCGCTGAGCCGCACGTAGACCAGTTCGGAAATCGACTGCGCCCGGACCGATCGTCTCGAACCCGCCCGCGCGCAGGATGGCGGCGGTCAGCGTCAATTGCGGCGCCAGACCGATGCGCACCTGCTTGTCGCTCGGCGGTGCGCCGGTCTTGAAGTCGAGCACGGCAAAGCCGTCCGCGCGCTCTTCGATGCGGTCGGCGCGGGCAGACAGCTGAAGGCGCGATCGCCGAGCGGAATCGACATCGTTCCGCGCGCTCTCGGCCAGAATGCGCAGAGGCCGTCACGGCGCGACTGTTCCCAGCCGGCATACCAGTTGGCGATGCGCAGGAAGCGCGGCCACCACAGCGCGCGCGCCTCGGGACGATCCATCAGCGGCGCGAAGTGCTTGCCGCCGATCTCGCGCAACATGCTTCGGCGTTCGTCCGGCAAGGCCTGCGGAAACGCCTGCGCGAAATCGCCGATCGCGCCGTGGATCGCCGAACCGCGATCCGCCGCCGAGAGCGGCATGTCCACTGGATCGAGCGGCGAAAGCCGCAGGATGTGTCTTGCATAGATCGTGTAGGGATCGCGCAGCCAGTCCTCGATCTCGGTGACCGACAGCCGCTCGGGCGCGCCGCGCGCGGCGGTCTCGGCGCAGGCTGTTCGATCGGTTTCGTGCGGCATGCGACGGCCGATCCAGCTCCTCCGCAAAGCGCAGATAGTCGCGGCCGGTCTTGCAGGCGGCTTCCCAGCGATCGTCGCCGGCAACCGCCTTCAGCCGATGCAGGAAGCGCGAGGCCACAGCCGGCGCGCCGCCGACCTTTGCCGCATGGGTCAGGATCACCTCTGGCGCGCCCATCAATTGCGCGAAGTCGTGCGCGGAGAGGCCGATACGCCGCTCCGGCAGATCGAGGCCGATTTCGCGCCGCATTGGCCGGCTCAGCCATGGATCGCTGCGCGCGTCGGGCGGCCATACGCCTTCGGTCAGCCCGCCGAGGATCACCCGGTCGCAATGCGACAGGCGCGCTTCGAGTTGTCCGTAGATGTGCAGCAGGGCGTCGGGCTTCTCGGCGCGGCGGACGATCCGGCCGGCAAAGGCGGTTTCGAACAACTCGCCGTAGTCCTTCGAGGCGAACCGAGAGATGCTGCCGCGCATCGTCAGCAAGCGCGTCGTCATCGAAGGCCGCCAGCAGAGCCACTCCGTCGGGACCTTCGAAGGCGAGCACGGTGCCGTCATCGTCGGTTGACAGCTGTTCGATGGCCGCGCGATGCACGGCTCGCGAGCGTTGCGAAGATCGTGCACCTTGTCGCCGTCGAGATCGGCGAGCGGCGCCAAGCGCGCGGGCAAGGTCGGCGATCAGCGCATCGACCGCCTCGAGGCTCGGAGTCGGCACATCCGGGCGCGCCGTTCCGAACGATGCAGCGCCGACGGCTCATCGCGCCTGCAGCTTTGCCAGCTCGGCACGAAAAGCTGTCGAAACTTCGGCGCAATCCGTCGAGGCCCGGCGGCGGCCGCGTGCCGCGCAGCAGCGCCAGCTCGAGGTCAGACACCGCTCGCCGCAATGCGCCGGCGCGCCGGCCGAGGCGGAACAGCGGATGCTTGAGCAGTGCAAGCAGCGGCGCGGGCGCAAGCTGTTCTGCGGCGACCGTCGCGATCAGCCGCGCAAACAGCCCTGCCCGGGTGTCCATCAGCGAATTGCCGCCGGAGTTGTTGCAGACGAGATTCCACCGGTCGAGGGCGGCGAGCACGCGTCGCGCCAGCGCGCGATCCGGCGTCACCAGCGCAGTGGCGACGTTGTCGTGCTGCGCCTCGCGCATCGCCACCGCGATCGCCAGCGCCTCGCTCTCCACGTTCGGAGCCTCGATCACCGCGAGTTGTTGCATTCCGCTGGTCGATTCTGCGCGACACCTCCGGGGTGTTCAGCCGCTCGCGCCAGAGCGCGGTCGAATCCGACGGGCGCATGGCTTCGGACATCAGCACGTCCCGACCCGAGCGGCTGCTTGCGGCGCGAGGTTCGTGACGTCGCGGCGGGCAATGCCGAGCCGACCGAGCAGGGCGTGCATGGCGAACTGCGGATGATTTTGCGAAGGCGGGACAGTGACTGCCCTCGGAGTCCTCGCTGCCGCCGATCAGTGTCCACGAGTTGTCGTCGAGACCGGTGTCGAGACCCGGCAGCACCACCGCGCCTTGCGGAAGCCTGGCGATGACGTGCAGCAACGCCGCGGTCGACGGGCATCGATCCGGTCGAACCGGCGGCAATCACCGGCCCTGCGTGATGCGCAGCCAGACGCGCGGCTTCGGCGGCAATCAGCAGGTCGCGCCGCGCAGCGGGCTCGATCCTGCCGATCTCCTGCAGGTAGGCAGGCCATGTTTCTCGCGCGATCTTGAGGAAGCGAAGCGTGAGCTGCCAGTACTCGTCGTGCGCTTCGGGGACGAGGGTGTCGAGCGCCTCCCACGGCACCTTGCGCGTCTGCATGTCGTCCATCAGGCGCGCGAGATCGTCGGCCAGCGCCAGCGCGGACGCCGGGCCGCTGATGACGAGCGGACTGGCCGCGGGATCGGCAGGTTTCAGCTGCGTCGCCCACGCCAGGATCAGCTGCGCGAGCGTCAGACGCCGCTGCAAGCCGTCGAGGGCGGGGGGCAGTTCGATCGAGGTTTCCGGGGCGCTCGACGCAGCCTGGGCGAAGATCAGTTCGTCCTCGTCGATGTCGCCGAGCGGCACCATCCGCGGAAGGATCGCGACCTCGCTGTTCAGGACATCGAGAAAGACATCGCGCGCGAGCCGCGTGGCGCGCCGCGTCGGCAGGTAAATCGTCGCCGTTGCCAGATTTTCAGGCGCGCGCCGTGCTTCGAATCCGTCGATGAGCCGGCCGTCGACAAGCGCCGAAATCACCGTGCGCAGAAAAGGCGCTGAGGCAGGAACATTGCAGACGTGCATGAGCGGTCCGATCCGACTGCGGACATATCACGGCACGGCGTTTGAGCAACAAGGGAGTGAGACGCAGAGGCCCTCAGGCGACGCTTTCGAGCACGGCGCGTTCGGCTTCGCCGATCGCGTCGGGCGTTCCGACATGCATCCAGGTTCCTTCAAGCCGCAGGCCGAACAGCCTCCCTGCGTCCTCCGCGGCGTCGAACAGCCGCGGCAGGCCGAATTCACCTTTCGGCGCCGATGCGAACAGCTGCGGCGACAACACGGCGGCGCCCGCATAGACGAACGGCGCGATCTGCTTTTCCTTGCGCTTGTGCAGCGTGCCGTCGGCGGACATGGTGTAGTCGCCGTGCCCGTCGTAGCCGATGCTGGCCGCCGTCGGCGCCATCAGCATCAGCATGTCCATCCGGGCCGGATCGAATGCCTCGGCGAGGCGCGCGAGATTGGACCGCACGCCCTCGATCCACAACGTGTCGGCATTCATGTGGAAAAATGGCGCGGCGCCAAGCAGCGGCAGCGCTTTGACCACGCCGCCGCCGGTGCCAAGAATTTCGTTTCGCTCGTCGGAGATGACGATGCGCGGGTGCTGTCGATCGGCCAGGTGGCGGATAATCAGGTCCGGAAGGTAATGGACGTTGACGATGGCCTTCTCGACGCCGATTGCCGCAAGCTTGTCGAGCACGTGATCGAGCAGCGTCTTGCCGGCCACCTGCACCAACGGCTTTGGAATCTTTTCGGTGATTGGCCGCATGCGCAGGCCGAGGCCCGCGGCAAGCACCATGGCGGTCGTCGGTTTCGCCGGCATTGAGGAGGACGTCTCGAAAGCTCGCGCGGTCAGGTGAAGCTGCATCCGGGCACCTCGGTCAAAGTGCCCGCATAGTCGGTCAACATTACAATGCTAAGACAGGCATTCCAGTGTCGTGGTTAAGAAATTCGCTCAATCTTCGCGGCGACGGCGCGATTCAGGCATCAATCGTCTGGGCGCCGGTGTTGCGGCGGCCCTTCTTCTTGTCGGTCTGCTTCAGGAACGTGGCGCCGACCTGGTCGCCATTGACCCAGGCCAGCTCGCACCGGCGATAGGCCAGGCCAGTGGACGACAGCAGCAGGAAGAACTCCTTCAGGTTCAGTCCCTCGACGGAGCCTTCGACGGTCAGCCGCGCGCCGGTCTCCGAGATGTCTTCCATAATGCAGTTGCGGCGCCAGGTGCCGTCGATACCCATCATGTGCGCATTGATGCCGCGCTCGAAACTGACGCGTTCACCCTTCCGGCGTTCCGAAGCCATCCTGTGCTCCCGCAAGCTTGCAATTCGATCGGGGATCGGGCTCGAGGCCGGCGATCCCCGGGGAAATCGGCAAAAGTCGAGAGCTAGATTATTCGGCGCCTGGCTAATAACCCGTAAAGAATGTCAGGCAGGCGGCGGCACATGGCCCTCAAACCACTGCCGGAGCTCGGCAAGGGCCGGATGGGCCAGCGCACGCTGGAGATAGCCCCAGATGCGCGGTTGATGCCGCAGGTAGTGCGGCTTGCCGTCCCGCCGGTTCAGCCGCGAGAACACCCCGAGCAACCGGGTGTTTCGCTGCACGGACATCATCGCATAGGACTCGGCAAAGGCGGCGGGGTCGAAGGCCGGCTCGTCGTTCTTGCGGCCGCGCACATAACGCGAGACGAGGGCGATCTCGATCGCCTCGGACATGTCCACGCGCGCGTCCTGCGCCAGCGATACGACGTCATAGGCCGGCGGCCCCAGCACGGCGTCCTGAAAATCGATCACGCCAACACGCGCCAGCCCCTCGCGCCCGGCGAGCCATAGCAGGTTCGGCGAGTGATAGTCGCGAATGACCCAGGTCGCCGGCATGGCAAGTGCCACATCGAGAAGCCGCCGCCACATGGCGAAAAACGCTTCGCGCATCTCTGTCGTCACATCGACGCCGCGATCCGGCAAGTACCAATCGAGCAGGAGGCTGACCTCGATCAGCATGGCATCGACGTCGAACGAAGGGATGGCGTAGTTCGGCCGGCCTTCGACCGGCAATTCCCGCGGCAACGCGTCCTTGTGCAGCATCACCAGCGCGTCGGTCGCGGCGTGATAGCGTTCCTCGATCGGCGCGGGCGGTGTACCGGTGAGCACGCCTTCGCTGCCCAGATCCTCGCAGATCAGGAAACCCGCATCGAGATCGACCTGACGAATGATGGGTACGGAAAGGCCGCGCGCGTGCAAGGTGCGTCCGATCGCCACAAACGGCACGATGTCGTCGGCGAGATGGACCGCCGCGAGATATGACTTGCCGCCGTAAATCAGCTGGGTGTCGGAGCGCGCCGGCGAGTTCATCAGGATCGTCGAGCGGCCATCCGACACAAGCCGTGCGTAGGAGCGCGTCGAAGCATCGCCATCCATGCGTCGGCGCGTCGCCTCCAGCGCGCCGGAGTTTTCCAGGAACGCGCGCAAGGCGGCCAGCCGCTTGACGGTCGCCTCCGCTGTGCCGTGCCCGGTGACGACCGCCCGTCGCCCGTCGCTGTCGGACTCCGTCGCGATGGCTGAAGGCGATATCGATCCGATCGGCGGGCAGCGATTGGCCTGCGCGATCGGGCCATTCGACCAGCACCAGCGTGCCGTCGGGAAACGGCGCGAGGCCCAATTCGTCGAGCTCGCTCGCGTCGTTCACGCGATAGAGATCGACGTGCAGCAGGGGAATCGAAAGGTCGTAGCCCTGCGCGAGCGTAAACGTCGGGCTCGGCACTTCGAGCGCGTCGTCGTTCGCAAGGTAGCGAATCAGCGCTCGCGCCGCGGTCGTCTTGCCGGCACCGAGATCGCCGGTGAGGGTGATGACGTCCTTGCGGCCGATCAGGAGGCCGAGATCGGCCATCAGGGCGGCGGTCGCCGCTTCATCGGCGAGGTCGACCGTGAAGGACCAGGGGGCCGTCATTCAGCGGCGTGGGCCGGGGGCTCTGCGGGAAAGTCGCAGATCACGGTCGTGCCGCGGCCCACAGCCGAATTGATCGTGATCTTGCCGCCATGCATCTCGACGAACGAGCGAACCAGCGAGAGACCAAGTCCGGCGCCGCGATGGCGCGAGCCGTTGGTGTTGGTTTCGAACCAGTTGAACACCTTGTCCTGGCTTTCCGGCGGAATGCCAGGGCCCTGGTCGGTGACGGAGAAGATCGTGCGGCCGTCGTGCTGTGCGGCGATCAAGGTGACAGTGCCGCCCTGCGGCGAAAAGCCGACGGCGTTGGCGAGCAGATTGTAAAGCACCTGCACGACGCGCCGCTCGTCGGCCACGAACGGCGCCGTCGCCTCCGACACCTCGACATCGAGGTGGATATTGTCGGTCGCGAGCCGGTCCTGAACGCCGGCTGCGGCCTGTTCGATCGCCTTGCGTACGTCGACCGGTCCAAGACTGAGCGACATCGCGCCGGCATCGATGGTGGCAAGGTCGAGGATGTTGTTGATGATGGCGAGCAGCGCGTTGGTCGACGATGTGATGTACGACAGGTATTCGCTTTGCTTCAGTGTCAGCGGTCCGGTGGATGGGTCGCTGAGGAAGTGTGCGAAGCCGATGATCGTGGTCAGCGGCGAACGCAGCTCGTAGGAGACATGGTGGACGAAGTTCACCTTCATCGTGTCCGCCGCTTCCAGCGCCTCGTTCCGCTCCCGCAGTGCTCGCTCCACGTTCACCGTATCGGTGACATCCTGAAACGTCAGCAATGTGGCGCCGTCCGGCAGCGGTACGGTCATGCAGTTGAGAACGCTGCCGTCCTTCCGCTCGATCTGCATCACGACCGAGTTGCGGTTGTCGATGCCGGTGATGGCGCCGCGGAGCTCCTGCCAGGCGCGCTCGTCGTCGAACAGCGGCCGGCACCATTGCTGCACCGTCGTGATATGCGGCTGCTTTGCGAGTGCGTCCGGCGACAGGCTCCACATTTTCGCGAACGCCGGATTGAACAGGCGTGCGCAGCCGTTGCTGCCGAACACGGCCACCGCCTCCACGAGATTGTCGAGGGTTGCGCCCTGGACGCGGATCAGCGCATCGAACTGACGCGACAGATCGAGGCTTTCCGTCGCGTCATCGAACAAATAGGTGACGCCGCCTTCCGGATTGGGCGTCGCGATCACGCGCAGCGTGCGTCCGTCGGGCAGGTGCCATTCATCGCTTCTGGCTTCGGTGGCGCGATAGGCATCGTGCAGGCGTGACTTCCATTGGCGGAAATCCTGCTGTTCCGGAATCTTCCGCGCCGCGCGGAGCTGATCGAGGATCGCCGAATTGCTCGGGTGCATTTCCAGAAATGCCACGTCGAGATTCCACAGGCGGCGGTACGATTCGTTGTAGAATGTCAGCCGCTGCTTGGAGTTGAACGCAGCCACGGCGGAGGAGAGCTGATCAAGCGTTCGCCGGTGCGCATCCGCCATGCGCGACAGGCTTGCGCGCAGGCTCGCAGCTTCGCTGGCGTCGATCGCGATGCCTGCGCTGCCGGAGCGAAGCGCGATCGCCTGCACGTCGAATATCTTGCGCTCGCCGCGGATCACCACCGGCAATCGCTTGGCGAACGCCGCCTGCTCGGCCAGCGCACGCGCCATCTCGTGGCGGTCCGGACTGTCGAGCAGATCGAGGTTGCGGCTGATGGCATCGGCGCTCGACACGGCTTCGGTCGCAACCGCGTAGGCCGGGATTGGCGAAGCTGAGCGTGCCGTTGGCGCGACGCGCCCATACGGGCGCGGGGATCGCGCTGGCGAACCCGCGCAGGACCTCGGTTTCCTCCATCAGCGCATTGTAGCGCAGCGTGATGTCCGCAAGGTCTCGTCGCAGCCCGCTCAGTTCGCGAAAGCGCACGATCGCCTGCCCGCCGACAACCCGGCCGACCGCTTCGATTGCGCGGCCGCTCGAGGTCGCCAGATTGAGCGCAAAGCTTTCGGCGTTGTTGCGCAGTGCGTCGATGGCGCGCTCGAGCCGCAGCGACGGCTCCGGCGCAAGCCAGGTGCCGAACGCCAGCGCCCGGTGCGGCGGTCCCTCCGTCAGCAACGACGTGTCGCCGGCGACCTGCGGCCGGTCGTCGGCCGCGCCCCAGGACACAACCACCTGCGGTTCGCTCAATAGCAGGGCATTGCTGCGGTCGTTTTCCGCCTGCAGGGCCTGGATTTCGGATCGCAGGCGAACTTGGTCCTCGGCGGCGCGGCTCCGCGTGCGCATCAATTGGATGGCGGAGACAACCGAAAATCCGAGGATGGCCAGCACCAGCGCGATGACGGCGAATTCCTGCCGGTCCATGCCTCCCAGCGAGACAAGCAGTCGCTCGAGATCGAAGCTTTCCTGCGCGGCGGCGGGATTGGGGCTGAGTGCGAGAAACAGGATGGATAGCGCCGGCTTGTGACGTCGGGGGCTGATGCAGGACGAGTACGTCCGACGCATCATATTGATCGTGCCCCCCATGGCCTGCACCCCAACACTTGCTCCGACTTCGCGCCTCAAGAATCCGATAGCCGGCGCCCGCGGCCGGCGGGCGCACAGGATGCAGAAAATTCGGACATTCCGGATAACGCACGACGGTCCGGATCGAGCGGCGCGGCGCGCCGCATTCGCTGCTTGCGAATCAAGGCAGAATATCCCCAACGGGACTCGAGCGGTAAGAGTCCAGATCGTGAACGTGCAGGCGAGTGGAATCGAAATCGACCCGCTGTCGCTTCGCTCGCCCTATAGCCGTTCGAAGAACGGCGTCGCTTCGCTCGCCTATGGCCGTTCGAAGAACGGCGTCGCTTCGCTCGCCTGTGGCCCGTTCGAAGAACGGCGTCGCTGCTAGTTCGACGCCAATCCCAACGAGGTCGCCTGTCCTGCAAGCGTTTCAATGGTGACGGAACTCAGCTGGCTCGACATTGACTGCTCGGCCTGTTCGAGGCTCGGCACGATGACCTTCGCGATGAGCGGGTTCTTGACGAGAAAGGGGTGCGGGTCGGTCGTGCAGGCGATTGCGGTGCGGATGATGTCGTCGACCGTGAGCTCCGAGGCCGGCTTGGCCAGGCGATAGCCCCCGTGTGGCCCACGAATACCGCGCAGGATGCCGACCTGAACCAGCATCTGCAGCATCGGTTCGAGGTAACGTGGCGCAAGGTTGTAGCGCGTCGCCAACGATTTCGCGGAAAGCGGGCGTTGGCTGGTGTTGAGGGCGACGTCGACGACGGCCAGAACGGCCAGAAGGCCACGCGAAGGAACGAAGGGCATTTCAACTGTTACTCGTGCACACACGGATGCTGCCGTCATTGGCGACGGTAACGTATTAGGGGAGTTCCATCACGTCGAGGGGGAGTTGCGAAGAATTCGCAATTCTTATCGGCCGGTCGACCCGTAACCGCCTGCTCCCCGCGATGTCTCGCTCAGGAACGCAGTGACGGACAGTTGCGCGCGCTGGACGCGACGCTATGACCAGCTGTGCGATCCGCTCGCCGCGGCGGATGACGAACGGTTCGCTGCCGTGGTTGATGAGCACCACGCTGACCTCGCCGCGGTAGTCGGCGTCGATCGTGCCCGGCGCATTCAACACCGTAACTCCGTGTTTTAGCGCAAGCCCCGACCGCGGCCGCACCTGGCCCTCGAAGCCAGCCGGGAGCGCAATGGCAAGGCCAGTCGGCACGAGCGCGCGTTCGCCGGGCGCAAGCGTCAGCGGCGCTTGTTCGCCAACCGCGGCGACGAGATCGAGCCCGGCGGCGTGCTCGGTTTGATAGGCGGGCAAGGCAAGCCCTTCCGCGTGCGGCAGACGCCGGACCTCGACGACCACATCGGCGCTCATGGCCGCCCCTCCGCCAGGGCGTCGGCGATCCGCGTCACCAGCGCCGTCGCAACATCGTTCTTGTCCATCGCCGGCCACGACTCGACGCCCTCGCGGGTGACGATATGCACGGTGTTGCGATCGCCGCCCATCACGCCGCTCGCAGGCGACACGTCGTTGGCGACGATCCAGTCGCACCCCTTGCGCGCCAGTTTCGACTGCGCATTCGCAATCAGGTTTTCGGTCTCGGCGGCAAAGCCGACGACGAGGCGGGGGCGCTGGTCGGTGAGCTTTGCCACGGTTGCCAAGAGGTCGGGATTTTCCACCAGCGTCAGCGAGGGCGTCGCGCCCGCCTGCTTCTTGAGCTTCTGGGCACCCGCATCGGCCACGCGCCAGTCCGCCACCGCGGCGGCGAAGATCGCGCAATCGGCCGGCAGGGCGGCTTGCACCTGCGCCAGCATGTCGCGCGCCGATTGCACGCGCGTCACCTCGACGCCCTCAGGATCGGGAAGATCGACCGGTCCCGAAATCAGCTTGACGTCCGCGCCCGCGGCTGCGGCCGCTGCGGCGATCGCGTAACCTTGCTTGCCCGACGAGCGGTTGGCGATGTAGCGGACCGGATCGATCGGCTCGTGGGTCGGGCCCGCGGTCACCAGCAGTCTTGTGTTGCGCAAGAGACCTGTGACCGCTGGTTCGAACAGCTGCTCGGCTGCGGCCGCAATCTCCAGCGGCTCGGACATGCGGCCTACGCCCGCTTCTCCAGCCTCTGCCATCGCGCCCGCGTTCGGCCCAACCAGGATCGCGCCGCGCTCGGCCAGCAGCGCGACATTGCGGCGGGTTGCCGCATTCGACCACATCAGCGGATTCATTGCCGGCGCCAGCACGATCGGCCGATCGGTCGCGAGCAGAATGGCGGTGGCGAGGTCGTCGGCATGGCCGTTCGCCATCTTCGCCATGAGGTCGGCGGTCGCGGGCGCCACGACGATCAGGTCGCAGTCGCGCGCAAGGCGGATGTGGCCTGCGTCAAATTCGCTCTGCGGATCGAACAGGTCGGTGTAGCAGCGCTCGTCGGCCAGCGCGCTGGCTGAAAGCGGCGTGACGAACTGCTGCGCGGCGCGCGTCAGCACGCAGCGCACGTGCATGTGCCGGTCCTTCAGCCGGCGGATCAGATCCAGCGATTTGTAGGCGGCGATGCCGCCGCCGATGATCAGCGTGACGCGACGCCCTGCAGCGGCCGCCATCCGCGATGACTTCGATAGCTCTGCCGGTGCAAGATCCGAGGCCGGCTGGCTCGATTCGCTGGCGGCATCGCGCAGGATGAAGCGGACCTCGTCCTCGACCGAACGGCCATGGCGCGCGGCGCGCAGGCGGAGTTGCGCCTTCAAGGCCTCATCGAGTTTTCGAATTGTCAGGCTGGCCATCGCCGGGCTCATCGATGCAAGTTTGATGGCAATGATAGCATTGTCATGATTGCATTGCAATCACGACCTTAACGCAAGACCCAGACCGCGGCCGCCAGTGCAATCGCAATGGCCCAGATGCCGGCGGTGAGCCAACGGCTCTGCCGGCCTTCCGCGCGGCCGATCGCCTCGATGGTCTCCGGCGCCAGCAGCAGCCCGTTGCGGGTGATGGCCTCAGACCGCTCCAGCAGGGCCACGCTGCGTGCGGCAATCCCGGGCAGGCCTGCGACGATTTTTCCGAGGTCGCTCGCCCCGGTGACCACGCCCTCGATGCGGCCGACCGGGCCGAGATTGCGCTCGATCCACTCGCGCACGACCGGCTCGGCGGTGGTCCAGATGTCGAGCTTCGGATCAAAACTGCGCGAGACGCCTTCGACGACGACCATTGTCTTTTGCAGCAACAGCAGCTCCGGGCGCGTCTCCATGTCGAACAGCGCGGTGACCTCGAACAGGAGGGTCAAGAGCTTCGCCATCGAGATTTCCTGGGCGGTGCGATTGTGAATCGGCTCGCCGATGGCGCGAATGGCTTGCGCGAAATTTTCGACCGAATGGTGCGGCGGCACGTACCCCGCCTCAAAGTGCACCTCCGCAACGCGCAGGTAGTTGCGGGTGATGAAGCCATAGAGAATTTCCGCAAGGAAGCGGCGATCCCGCACGCCGAGCCGCCCCATGATGCCGAAGTCGACCGCGACCAGCCGGCCTGTGTCGTCGACGAACAGGTTTCCAGGATGCATGTCGGCGTGAAAAAAGCCGTCGCGCAGCGCATGCCGCAGGAAGCTCTGGATGATCTTGCGCCCGAGATCGGGCAGGTCGACATGGGACGCCTCAAGTCGCGCGCGGTCGTTCAAGGCAATGCCGTCGATCCACTCCATGGTCAGCACGGAGTGGGCGGTGAAATCCCATTCGACAGCCGGCACGTGAAAGTCCGGATCGTTTTGGGTGTTCTCCGCCATCTCCGACAGCGCAGCTCCCTCCAGCCGCAGATCCATCTCCATGCCGACGGACCGCGCGAGCGTGCGGACGATCTCGATCAGCTTCAGCCGTCGCGCGTCGGCGGAGAGCGCTTCCATGTGGCGCGCCGCGAACATCAGCGCGTCGAGATCGACCTTGAAGCTGTGCGCCACGTTCGGCCGCAGCACTTTCACCGCGACGACGCGGCGAACGCCGTTCGTTTCGATCTCGGCGCGGTGCACCTGTGCGATCGAGGCGGCTGCGACCGCGGGGCCGAAGCTCGCATAGGTCTGTTGCAGCGGACGATCGAATGCTTCGACAATGGCTGCTTCCGCTTCCGCCTGCGGGAACGGTGGCATGCGGTCCTGCAGGCTTTCCAGATCGCGCGCGAGCGGCATGCCGACGACATCCGGGCGGGTCGCAAGGAACTGGCCGAGCTTGACGTAGCCCGGGCCCAGATGGCGCAGCGCCGCCGAGATCCGTCCGAGCGACTTGTCGGTTTTCGGCGCCTCGATCAGGCGGCCGAGCCGCAGCGCGAACTGCGCGCCTGACGGAAGTCCGGTCGGATCGACGATGCCGAACACGCCGGTGCGCGCGAACACGAAGCCTGCGCGCGTCAGCCGGGCGAGATGGATCAACGCAGAGATCACAAACGCCAGCCCGAATGCAGCGCGACGATGCCGCCGCTCATGACGTCCCACTTCGCGCGCGCGAAGCCGGCGTTGCCCATCATCTCCGCAAACTGGTTCGGGCGCGGAAACTTGCGGATGGATTCCACGAGGTAGCGATAGGACTTGGCGTCGCCGGTCACCATCCGCCCGAGCTCCGGGATCACATTGAAGGAGTAGAGCTCGTAGAGCTTGTCGAGGCCGGGTGTATCCACGTGCGAAAATTCAAGACAGAGAAAGTGGCCGCCGGGCTTCAGCACGCGGTAGATCTCGCGCAAGGCCACGTCGATCCGCGGCACGTTGCGGATGCCGAAGGCGATGGTGCAGGCGTCAAAGCTCTTGTCGGCAAAGCTCAGTTGCTCGGCGTTGCCTTCGACGAAGCTGACGCGGTCGTCGAGATGCTTCTTGATCGCCCGCTCCCGTCCGACCTCGAGCATGCTGGCGTTGATGTCGCAGACGATGGCCCGCAAGCCCAAGCCTCCTGCCTGGGCCGCGCGAAAAGCGATGTCGCCGGTGCCGCCTGCGAGATCGAGCAGCCCGAAGGCGCTCGCGTTGCGCGGAGGATTGAGCTTCGCGATCATCGCCGCCTTCCAGGCGCGATGTACCCCGCCCGACATCAGGTCGTTCATCAGGTCATAGCGGCCGGCAACGCTGCGGAACACGTCATCGACCATCGCCTGCTTGTCGCCAAGCGGCACGTCGCGATAGCCGAAATGTGAAGTGTCCGCGCTCTTTTGAGCCATTCCAGTTCTCCAAACGGGCCGACCATAGCCTGCCGCACCGAGCAGCGCTACAAGCGGCCGACGTCGGCAACGATGCGGACATCGCCCCGCCAAGGGGATGGTTAATCCAGCCAGGCATGCGATCGAGGCGCTCATGACGATCGAGTTCGTAAAAACGATCCCGCTCATGCGCATCTTCTCGGTGGAGAAGGCGCGGGAGTTCTATCTCGACTATCTCGGCTTCAAGGTGGACTGGGAACATCGCTTCGAGCCGGCGCTGCCGCTCTACATGCAGGTCTCGCGCGGTGGCCTGCTGCTGCACCTGACCGAGCACCATGGCGACTGTACGCCGGGCTCGAAGGTCTTTGTCGAGATGAAGGGCGTTGCCGAACTGCACGCCGAGCTCAAGGCAAAAAACTACAACTATTTGCGACCCGGCCTTGAAAAGGCGCCATGGGGTGCGACCACGGTAACGCTGACCGATCCCTTCATGAATCATATCGTTTTCAGTGAATCCGACGCGAAAACCGCGTGATTGCTGACTTAATTTTGCCCGGTCCGTGCTAGGCACTGACCGATGCCTGAGCTCCCCGAAGTCGAGACGGTCCGGCGCGGACTGCAGCCGGTCATGGAAGGGACGAAGATCGCGCGCGTGGAAGCCCGCCGCGGCGACCTGCGCTTTCCGTTGCAGAAGGATTTTCTCACCCGGCTCGACGGGCAGATCGTCACCGGGCTCGGGCGCAGGGCCAAATACATTCTCGCCGATCTGGCGTCCGGGGACGTGCTGCTGATGCATCTCGGCATGTCGGGATCGTTCCGCGTGATCGAAGGCGCAAACGATCAGCAACCCGGTGTGTTCCATCATCCGCGCAGCGAGGATCGTGCGCACGACCACATCGTCTTTCACATGGCGAGCGGCGCCACCATCTCGTTCAACGATCCGCGGCGGTTCGGCTACATGAAGATCGTGCGGCGCGACGAGATGGAGCAGGAGCCGTTTCTGAAAGGTCTCGGTCCCGAGCCGCTCGGCAATGAATTCGACGCGGCGATGCTGGCGCGCGCCTGCGCCGGCAAGAAGACCAACCTGAAGGCCGCGCTGCTGGACCAGCGCGTGGTCGCGGGCCTCGGCAACATCTACGTCTGCGAAGCGCTGCATCGTTCGCACTTGTCGCCGCGGCGCTCGGCGTCGACGCTCGCGCAGCGCAATCTGGCGCCGACAGATCACGCCAGTCGGCTGGTCGGCGCGATCCATAGCGTGCTGAACGCCGCGATCGAGGCGGGCGGCTCATCGCTGCGCGATCATCGCCGCACCGACGGCGAGCTCGGCTACTTCCAGCATTCGTTTCGCGTCTATGATCGGGAAGGGCAGAAGTGCCCGACGCCGAAATGCGGCGGCACCATCAAGCGTTTTACGCAGGGCGGCCGCTCCACATTCTGGTGTTCGAAGTGTCAGAAGTGAGCGCCGATGTCGCGAGCGCGCCGTAGCGTCCAGGACGAGCGAAGCGAGCAATCCGAGCGCGGCTGATCCGCGCGTCGGCTCAGCGCTGGATTGCTTCGTCGCTGCGCTCCATCCGGGCTACGACGATGTGCCTACTTCCGCACGCAGACGACGCGCAGCACGGATGCTTTTGCATCGGCCTTTTGACCGTCGTTCGGCGCGACGTTATTCGCTTTCAGGAACGCCACCACCTGATCGGCAGGAACAAGCGCGGCATCATTGCCCGCAGGGGCCGGCGGTGTGCCGGCGACCACCGCAGGCTTGAGCAAAGTCATGCCGGCAAACGCGCCGTCGCTATCGACGACGGCTGCACCCGCAAAGCCGATCGCCGGCGCCGGTGACAGCGCCGCTGCCGTGAGTGTCGCATTCGCGCTGGTCACCGCTGCGCCACCGCCCTGATTTTGCGGGTCGGCGATACCGGTCAGCACCACGTTCGCTTTCGGTGCGGTGCCGCCGACCGCGATCGGCTTCAAGTCGCGCGCGCCGTAGATGCGCAGCAGCGCGAGGTCGCGCGCCTTGTCTTCGGCGACACGGTCGGCGTTGCCGTGGCCCGGCACGACGATGAACTGGCAACCGTCGACGGCCTGGCGGTCGGTGATGATCGTGCCGTCGGCGTTGACGACGATGCCGGTCGCATACTCCACCTTCTTGCGCGGCGGCGGTGCGGCCGCCTGCGCTGCGTTGGCCGGGAACGGCGTGAACGCGCTGGACATGGCGATGACCACCGGCGCCATCGTCCCTTCGGTCGCCTGATCGTAGAGGATCGTCAGACCGCGGACCTCGTTGTCCTTGATCTGCCCGCGCACGTAGAACTTCTTCAGGCCCTGCAGCCCCGACAGCACGAAGAAGTCGGGACGGATCACGCTGTAATCGATCTTGCGGCCGGCGGGCTCTTTCTTCTCGCGCTCGGCGACGGATGCGATCGTGAGGCCGGCTGTCGCGTGAGCGCCAGGTCTCGATCTGGATCTGGCCCTGCGCGGAGGTCCACTTCGACCCCGTCGCATTGCCGATCGAGCTCATTTGCGGCACGAGCTTCGTCGGCACGCCAAGCCGGATGCCGTTGATCGGATCCTGCGCGATCTTCCAGCCGACGTCGTTCTGCAGTTTTCGCGCGGCGGCAGCGAGCGTCGTGCGCTCCTGCGGGTTGAGCACGCCGGTCTGCTTGGCGTTGAGGTCCTTCTGATAGGCCTTGATGGCGTTGATCATGCGCTCGCTGACCTCGCCGTTGATCGCGCCGTTGTAGACGCCGACCCAGGCGAGGTCGGACTGGATCGCGGTGCGCTCCGCCTGCGCCATCGCTTTGGCGGTGTCCGCGGGCGTCTGGGGTGCGGCGGGCTTGATCGGCACGGTCGCAACCGGCTTCGGCGTGATCGGGGTCGTCTGCGCGAACGCCGGCGCGCACAGCGCGACGAGCAGCAGCGGGGTGGCAGCCAGCGATTTCATGGGCGATCCCGGCATGGATTTGGCGGACAGATAACCATAGTTGCTTGGTCAGAAAAAGCGGCGGTGAGGTTCAGGCTTGACCCGAACCTTGTGGCGGCGCGTGATGGGCGCCGAAAGTGAGGAACTTGATGCTCTCTTCGGAAGAACTCGAGCGCTACGCCCGGCACATTGTCATGCGCGAGGTCGGTGGCCCGGGTCAGGCAAAGCTGAAGGCCGCCCGCGTGCTGGTCGTCGGCGCCGGCGGGCTCGGCGCGCCGGCATTGATGTATCTTGCCGCGGCCGGCGTCGGCACCATCGGCGTCGTCGATGACGATACGGTGTCGCTCTCGAACCTGCAGCGGCAGGTGATCCATGCGACCTCCGACGTCGGGCGTGCCAAGACCGACAGCGCGCGCTCGCGCATCGCCGAGATCAATCCGCATGTGGCAGTCCGCACTCACAACGAGCGGCTCAAGGCGAGCAACGCACTGGCGCTGTTCGGCCGACTACGACGTCGTCGCCGACGGCTCCGACAATTTCGCGACGCGCTATCTGGTGTCGGACGCCTGCTATCTGGCGAAGAAGACGCTGGTCACCGGCTCGCTCGGCGTGTTCGACGCCTCGTTGACGACGATCCGCGCCCATGACCGGAACGCCAAAGGCGAAGCCAATCCGACCTATCGCTGCCTGTTTCCCGAACCGCCGCCGGACGGCACGGTGCCGACCTGCGCGGAGGCCGGCGTGCTCGGCGCGCTCGCAGGCGTGCTCGGCTCGCTGATGGCGCTCGAGGCGATCCGCGACATCGTCGGCTTCGGCGAGTCGCTGGTCGGGCGGCTGTTGATGATCGATGCAAGATCGATGCGCTTCGAGACGCTGAATTATGCGCGCGACCCATCGAACCCGCTCAACGGCGACAATCCGACGATCAAGGATTTGAGCGGCCACGCCTGAGCAGCGCAGTCTACGACTTTCGCAGCCTTTGCCCGCTCGATCGCATCAGGCGGCGGCGTTCGAGGCTTTCGGCCGGCCATATCGTGGGCGATGATCGTAGAATTCATCGAAGGCCTTTGCGTCCTGCCGGCAGTTGAGCCATGGCTGCTTCGACGCGTGAAGATGTGAGTATCGGGCGGCATGCGATCGGGTTCGTCGAGCGTGCCGACCCTGACGAAGCGGACGGCTTCGCCCGCGCCCGGATAGTTGCTCCAGACGGCAACGCGGCATTTCGGGCAGCGCGCGATCTTCTGTCCCTTGCCGCTCAGCGATGGAGTCAGGATGATCTCCGGCTCGGACGCGGTATGCTCAACCCGTTCGGCCTCGTAGAGCGCATTCTGGGCGAACGCGCCGCCCGTTTCGCGCTGGCACCAGCGGCAATGGCAGGCATGCACAATCATCGGCATGCCATGGAGCCTGTAGCGCACATGCCGGCACGTGCATCCGCCTTCCATGGCTCGTTCCTAACCCAGGCCCGGCAGCACCCGGTCCGGCGGCTTGTGGCCGTCGAGGAAGGTGCGGATGTTGATCATCACCTTCTCGCCCATCTCGACGCGACCCTCGATCGTCGCGGAACCCATGTGCGGCAGCAAAGTCACCTTGCCGGCTTTTGCGAGCCTCAGCAGTTTTGGGTTAACCGCCGGTTCGTGCTCGTAGACGTCGAGACCTGCGCCGGCGATGTCGCCATCCTCGATCAGTTTTGTCAGCATCGCCTCGTCGATCACCTCGCCGCGCGCGGTGTTGACGATGTAGGCGTCCTTCTTGAGCAGCTTCAGCCGTCGCGCGGAGAGCAGGTGGAATGTCGCGGGCGTGTGCGGGCAGTTGACCGAGATGATGTCCATCCGCGCCAGCATCTGGTCGAGGCTGTCCCAATAGGTCGCGCCCAACTCTTCCTCGATGCTCGGCGCCACTGGTTTGCGATTGTGATAGTGGATCTGCAGGCCAAAAGCGCGCGCGCGCCGCGCCACCGCCTGGCCGATCCGTCCCATGCCGATGATGCCGAGCCGCTTGCCGCCGATGCGGTGGCCAAGCATCCACATCGGCGCCCAGCCCTGCCAGTCCTTACCCTCTGCGAGCAAGGTGGAACCCTCGATCAGCCGCCGCGGCACCGCGAGAATCAGCGCCATGGTCATGTCCGCGGTGTCCTCGGTCAGGACCTTTGGCGTATTGGTGACGGTGATGCCGTGCTTGTGCGCCGCCTCGATATCGATGTTGTCGACGCCGTTGCCGAAATGGGCGATCAGCTTCACCTTCACGTCCGGCTGATTGATGATCGCGTCGGTGATCTCGTCGCTCACGGTCGGCACCAGCACGTCGGCCATGCGCATGGCGGCGGCGAGATCGTCAGCCGACATCGGCTGGTCGTCGAGATTGAGCCGCGCATCGAACAGCTCGCGCATCCGCGTCTCGATGGTGTCGGGAAGCTTCCGCGTGACGACGACCAATGGCTTCCTGCGAACCGACATGTTTAGTTTCTCAAAACCTTGATCGTGCCAATCAGCAACCAGTTAACCCCATTCCGTACGATTGTTCAGACCTCATTAACCCGGCTGAATGAAACTGCGGCTTCACCGCAGCCGGTGCAAGGTTTTTGGCCTGTTTGCGCCCTCTCTAGCAGAAGGCCCGGCCAAGACAAGAAGCCGGCGATAGCGGCAAGGGTTGAAGCGAACTTCTGAACCACGACACTAGTGTCAAACAGGGTCACGAGAAACAAGCACTCGGACCGGGGATCAGTATCAATGCGTTGCGTCCGCTTTTTCGCCGCGGCCATTTTGGCCGGAACCTTGCTCAGCATACCAGTCGGCGAAGTTTCGGCGAAGGACGCCAATCCGATCACCAGCGGCCTGCCGGTGCCCCGTTTCGTCAGCCTGAAGTCCGATCATGTCAATGTCCGCGTCGGTCCGACCAAGGAAAACGACGTGAGCTGGATCTACACGCGCTCCAGCCTGCCGGTCGAAATTACGGCCGAGTTCGAAAACTGGCGGCGTATCCGCGATTCCGAAGGCGCCGAAGGCTGGGTGTATCACTCGCTGCTGTCGGGACGCCGCACGGTGGTGGTGATCCCCAAGGCAAAGGACGATCTGACGCCGCTCTACGACCGCGCCGATGCCACGAGCGCCGTAGCGGCGAAGCTCGAGGCGGGCGTGCTCGCAAGCGTTCGCCGTTGCCAGGGCGGCTGGTGTCGCATCTCCGGCTCGGGTTTCGACGGTTGGATCGAGCAGCAGCGGCTCTGGGGCGTCTATCCCGACGAGAAGGTCGAATAGCGCGATCTGCTGCGATTTCCTGGCAGTTTTGTCACCTTAAGCAAAATGCCCGCCATCAAAGGCGGGCATTGCATTTAAGAGGCATTGTGAGGACGTTCGGCTCAGCGCTTCTTGCGCAGGCGCACGACCATGTCGATGCGGCTGATCTCGTAGCCTTCCGGCGCTTCCGGCATGTTCTGCACGATCAGGTTCGAGTTCGGAATATCGACCAGCTCGTGCCTGCCTTCGATGTAGAAATGGTGATGCGCGCTGACGTTGGTGTCGAAATAGGTCTTCGTGCCGTCGACGCTCACCTGCCGCAACAGGCCTGCTTCGGTCAGCTGATTGAGCGTGTTGTAAACGGTGGCCAGCGAAACCGGCACCTTGGCCAGCGTCGCTTCCTCGTAAAGCATTTCGGCGGTCAGGTGGCGCTCACCCTTGCCGAACAGCAACCAGCCGAGCGCCATGCGCTGGCGGGTCGGGCGCAGGCCGACCGACTGCAGCATTTCGTTGACGTCATGCCACGGACAACCCGTCAGCAGCGGCGCGCGGCTGTGGCTGATGGTGTCTTCGTCGCTCTTACGCGGGGCGATCTGTTCACTCATACGGGATTGGCCGCGGGTCGGAGCCCGCCCTTCAATTCGTTGCCATTTTCCATTTCACTATAGAAACTCAAGGGGATAGATGCAAGTATTTCGCAACTGGACCGGTCCCAGCAGGGCCCCATGCCTGGGGGGAATGGCGGCAGCGGTTTTGCCGGTTTAGCCGGCTTTGTGATACAGACCGCTGCAATTCGGCCGGCGGGCCGGCAAAGGGAAATGAGGCGAGATGAGCGAGCGGCGCAGCAGTTTCGAGTATGAGGACCTGCTGGCGTGCGGCCGCGGCGAGCTGTTTGGGGCGGGAAACGCCCAGTTGCCGCTTCCGCCCATGCTGATGTTCGACAGGATCAGCGAGATCTCGGAAAAAGGCGGGGAATTCGGCAAGGGCTTTATCCGTGCCGAACTCGACGTCAAGCCGGAACTCTGGTTCTTCGGATGTCATTTCAAGGGCGATCCGGTGATGCCGGGCTGCCTCGGCCTCGACGCGCTCTGGCAGATGGTTGGATTCTTTCTAGGCTGGCTCGGCTCGTCCGGCCGTGGCCGCGCGCTCGGCCTCGGTGAATTGAAACTCGCCGGCCAGGTGCTGCCGAACGTGAAGAAGATCGTCTACAATGTCGACTTCAAGCGCGTGATGCGATCGAAACTTGTGCTCGGCATTGCCGACGGGTGGCTTTCGGCCGATGGCGAGATTATCTATCGCGCAAGCGATTTGAGGGTGGCCCTCATTCGGCAAGAGGCTGCGGTTCAGGCCGGGACGTGACCGGCCTTTGACGGTTGGATCCGGCGGTGGTCCGCGCAGGCGGCCAGCCGCCATCTGTAATATGATCATCGTGAGGCGAGTATGAAACGGGTTGTCGTCACCGGCATGGGCATCGTCTCATCGATCGGCAACAACACGCAGGAAGTTCTGGCCAGCCTTTATGAGGCGAAATCCGGCATCAGCTTCTCCGACGAATACGCCAAGCTCGGCTTCCGCTCCCAGGTATTTGGTGCGCCGAGCCTGAAGGCCGCCGAAGTTGTCGATCGCCGCGCGATGCGCTTCCTCGGCGAGGGCGGGGCGTGGAATCACGTGGCGATGGAGCAGGCGATCCGCGACGCCGGCCTTGAGGACAAGGATGTCTCCAACGAGCGCACCGGCATCATCATGGGATCGGGCGGTCCCTCGGCGCGCGCCATCGTCGATGCGGCCGATATCACGAGGAGCAAGGGACCGAAGCGGGTCGGCCCGTTTGCGGTGCCGAAGGCGATGTCGTCGACGGCCTCGGCGACGCTGGCGACCTGGTTCAAGATCAAGGGCGTGAACTATTCGATCTCGTCGGCCTGCGCGACCTCGAACCACTGCATCGGCAACGCCTACGAGACCATCCAGGTCGGCAAGCAGGACATGATTTTCGCCGGCGGCTGCGAAGACCTCGACTGGACCATGTCGGTGCTGTTCGATGCGATGGGCGCGATGTCCTCAAAATACAACGCAACGCCTGCGACGGCCTCGCGTGCCTACGACCTCAACCGCGACGGCTTCGTCATTGCCGGCGGCGCGGGCGTGCTGGTGCTCGAGGAGCTCGAGCACGCAAAGGCGCGCGGCGCGCGCATCTACGGCGAGGTCGCAGGCTATGGCGCGACATCGGATGGCTACGACATGGTCGCGCCGTCGGGCGAGGGCGCCGAGCGCTGCATGAAGATGGCGCTGTCCACGGTGAAGGCGCCGATCGACTACATCAATCCGCACGCGACCTCGACGCCGGCAGGCGACCCGCCCGAGATCAGCGCCATCCGCAACATCTTCGGCAACGAGACCAAATGCCCGCCGATCGCGGCGACGAAATCGCTCACCGGCCACTCGCTCGGCGCCACCGGCGTGCAGGAGGCGATCTATTCGCTGCTGATGATGAACAACGGCTTCATCTGCGAAAGCGCGCACATCGAGGAGCTCGATCCGGCGTTCGCCGACATGCCGATCGTGCGCAAGCGCATCGACGACGCCAAGATCGGCGCCGTGCTGTCGAACTCGTTCGGGTTCGGCGGCACCAACGCCACGCTGGTGTTCAAGCGTCTCGATGCCTGACGGCGTGGTAAACACCTTCGAGCCAGACGACTTCGAATGGCATGACGGCGATCTGGTCGATCTGCAACTCGTCGGCTTTGTCGGCGAGCCGCGCGAGATGCGGCATGACGATCGACCTCTATCCGAGCGACGATCCGCAGGTCCCAGCGCAAGCGCTATCTTTGCGTCGGCAGCGGTCTGTCGCGGTTCTTTGTGAAAGGCGCGCATCATTCCGGAGCTGGTCCGCAACGCGACATCGGGCAATATCGATGTGGCGCGGATGGATCTTACTGACACAACGAAGATTGTCGTCCTCCTTCTTTCGGCGGCGACGATCGAGGCCGAGGCGTCAACCTTTACGAACTCACGGAAATTGTCTCATGACGAAACTGATGCAGGGGAAGCGCGGCTTGATCATGGGCGTCGCCAACGACCATTCGATCGCGTGGGGGATCGCAAAGACGCTGGCGGCGCATGGCGCCGAGCTCGCCTTCACCTATCAGGGCGATGCGCTCGGCAAGCGTGTCAAGCCGCTTGCCACCTCGGTCGGCTCGAAGCTCGTCCTTCCCTGCGACGTGGAGGATATCGCCTCGGTCGACGCGGTGTTCCAGGAGCTGCGAGCGGCGTGGGGTTCGCTCGATTTCCTTGTGCACGCGATCGGCTTCTCAGATCGCAACGAGCTGAAGGGTCGTTACGCCGACACCTCGCGGGCGAATTTTTCCCGCACCATGGTGATCTCGTGCTTCTCCTTCACGGAAGTTGCCAAGCGCGCGGCCGACATGATGACCACGAGCGGTGGCTCGCTCTTGACGCTCACCTATGGCGGCTCGATGCGGGTGATGCCGAACTACAATGTCATGGGCCTCGCCAAGGCGGCGCTCGAGGCCTCGGTGCGCTATCTTGCCAACGACTTCGGTCCGCGCGGCATCCGCGTCAACGCCATCTCGGCCGGCCCCGTGCGCACGCTGGCGGGCGCCGGCATTTCCGATGCGCGCTACATGTTCTCGTTCCAGCGGCGGCACACGCCGCTCAGGCGGACGGTGACGATCGACGAGGTCGGCAATTCCGCGCTCTACCTGCTGTCCGACCTGTCGAGCGGCGTGACCGGCGACATTCACTTCGTCGATTCCGGCTACAACATCATCTCGATGCCGCGCGCCGAGGCGCTGAAGCGGATCGACGAGGCGGAAGCCGCAGTCGAGAGCCCGGACAAGCGCGACGAGGATTAGTCATCAACCGCTCGCAATCTGCTGCGCGCGCTGGAACGCGGGGCGTGCGGCGCAGCGATCGAGATAGCGGTCGAACGACGGGCGCGCCGGCACCATCTTGAACTGGCGGATCGCAAAGTTCAGGCCCGAAGCGATCACGACATCGCAGGCGCGGAAGTCGTCGCCGAGCAGCCACGGGCCTTTCTCCAGCGCCTTGTCCAGCACGTCGAACACCTGCGTGGCGTCGCCCCAACCTGCGGTGCTGGAAGGCACCTCCAGCTTGGTGAAGATCTGCATGATCGCGGGCTCGATGCAGCTCGGCGCAAAGAACAGCCAGTAAAGATATTTTGCGCGGCGCGGGTCGTCGACCGGCGGGGCGAGCTTCGCCTGCGGGTAGCGGTCGGCCACGTAGGCGCAGATCGCAGCGGCTTCGCCCATCGTCGCCTCGCCGTCCTGCAGGGCCGGGACCTTGCCCATGGGATTGATCGCCAGATACTCCGGCTTCTTCTGCGCGCCCGCGGAAATATCGATGAGCACGCGCTCGTAAGGCTGGCCTGCTTCCTCCATCATCCAGATCGCCGTGGCGGCGCGGGTTTTCGGGCACCAGTAGAGCTTCATCATCCGTTCGGTCCTTTCTTCCAGCGATAGTAGCGCATCATCAATCAGTGCTTGCGCGTGAATTGCAGCAGCATCTAGCCGACCCCGCGGTCGTGATAGGCAGGATCGACGAAGAGCTGATCGAGGTAGCCGTCGCGTAATCGGAACGCCAGCATGCCGGCAATTCGACCCGCGTCGTCGGCCACATAGAGGCTCCAACCATCGGTCATTTCCTTGTCGATGCGCGTGCGCAGATCGGCGAGCATCTTGTCGCTCGCCGGTTCGAGGCCGACGGAGACCCAGCTGTCCATCCAGACGCGGGCGACCTCGTCGTACTCGTCCGCTCGCGCCGCGCGAATCGTCAGGCCCTCGCATCGGGTTTCCGCCTTGTTTGAACATGCCTGCCCTGTGTTGAATGAAGCCAAGCTGACGGTGCGGCCGCCGTAGCTGATGAAATCTGCTTGAAGAATAAGACGTTTGAAGGTCGCCTGCGGACTCTCCTTCGCGATGCAACGCGAAGTTTGTGGCGATGCGATAAACGCCCAATGTCAAGCACAGGTTGTAGAATGGCAAAGACCAACTTGTTTCGTGATTCGACGCGATTTTGCTTCAAACTCATCACTGGGGAGACAGCGACATGAACGCAAAGAAATATGCTGCAGAAGCGATAGGCACGTTTTGGCTGACATTTGCGGGATGCGGCAGCGCCGTTATCGCCGCGGCGTTTCCGCAAGTCGGCATCGGTCTCGTCGGCGTGTCACTGGCGTTCGGGCTAAGCGTCGTGACCATGGCTTATGCGATCGGACATGTTTCCGGTTGTCACCTCAATCCTGCCGTGACCGTAGGCCTGGCTGCAGGCGGCCGCTTCCCGGCGGGACAGATATTGCCGTACATCATCGCGCAAGTGATTGGAGCCGTTGCTGCTGCCGCGCTGCTCTATGTGATAGCGAGTGGCGCTGCCGGATTCGATGTCAGCAAAGGTTTTGCATCGAACGGCTATGGCGAGCATTCACCAGGCCGTTACGGCCTTCTCTCGTGCCTCATCATGGAAATCGTGATGACGATGATGTTTCTCTTCATCATCATGGGTGCGACCCACGGCAAGGCCCCGACCGGCTTTGCGCCCCTGGCGATCGGACTTGCGCTGGTCATGATCCATCTGGTCAGCATCCCGGTCACCAACACATCGGTCAATCCCGCGCGCAGCACAGGTCCGGCGCTGTTCGTTGGTGGATGGGCAATCAGCCAACTCTGGCTTTTCTGGATTGCGCCGCTGGTTGGCGGGGTGCTCGGCGGCATCGTCTACCGCTGGCTCAGCGAGGAACCGACCGGTGCCGTCGCGGGCAAGCAGCAGCCCGCCTGAGCAGATTGGCAAGCCTGACAAAAGAGCGGCGTCCCAAGCTGCCTTGGAACGCCGCTCCATTTTCTTGTCGATGGCTCCTCAAAACCATCGACTACGTTTCCGCAGCTCAGGCGAGGTCGAAGCGGTCCAGGTTCATCACCTTGGTCCACGCCGCGACGAAGTCCTTCACGAACTTCTCCTTCGAGTCCGCGCACGCATAGACCTCCGCGAATGCGCGGAGCTGCGAGTGCGAACCGAAGATCAGGTCGACGCGGGTGCCGGTCCACTTGACCGCGTTCGTCTTGCGGTCGCGCCCCTCGTAGACGTTGTCGCCGGCGGGCTGCCATTCGGTGCTCATGTCGAGCAGGTTGACGAAGAAGTCGTTCGTCAGCTTCTCGGGCTGCTTGGTGAAGACGCCGTGCTTGGACTGTCCGGCATTGGCGCCGAGCACGCGCAGACCGCCGACGAGAGCCGTCGTCTCCGGCGCCGTCAGCGTGAGCAATTGCGCGCGATCCACCAATGCCTCCTCAGGCAACATGAACTGACGCTTGCCGCTGATATAGTTGCGGAAGGCGTCGGCACGCGGCTCGAGCGGCGCGAAGGATTCGACGTCGGTCTGCTCCTGCGATGCGTCCGTGCGTCCCGGCGTGAAGGGGACCTTCACGTCGACGCCGGCGTCCTTTGCGGCCTTTTCGACCGCCGCACAGCCGCCGAGAACGATCAGGTCGGCGAGCGAAACCTTCTTGCCGAATTCCTTCTGGATCGCTTCGAGCTTCTGCAGGACGGTCTTGAGCTGGGCCGGCTGGTTGACCTCCCAGTCCTTCTGGGGGCTAAGGCGAATGCGCGCGCCGTTCGCTCCGCCACGCTTGTCGGAGCCGCGGAACGTCGACGCCGACGCCCAGGCGGCCGACACAAGCTGGGAGACCGTCAGCCCCGACGACAGGATCTTCGCCTTGAGCGCGGCGACGTCCTGCTCGCCGATCAGCGGATGATCCACCGCGGGGACCGGGTCCTGCCAGATCAGAAGTCTCTTTCGGCACGAGCGGGCCGAGGTAGCGCTGGATCGGACCCATGTCGCGGTGCGTGAGCTTGAACCACGCGCGGGCAAACGCGTCCGCGAACTGCTCCGGATGCTCGTGGAAGCGTCGCGAGATCTTCTCGTAGGCAGGGTCCAACCGCAGCGACAGGTCGGTGGTCAGCATGGTCGGCACATGCTTCTTCGACTTGTCGAAGGCGTCCGGGATCGTGGCAGCGCCGCCCTTCGCCTTCCACTGCTGCGCACCGGCCGGGCTCTTGGTCAGCTCCCATTCGTTTTCAAACAGGTTTTTGAAGAAGTGGTTGCTCCACTTCGTCGGCGTCTGCGTCCAGGTGACTTCCGGGCCGCCGGTGATGGCGTCGGCGCCGACGCCGGTGCCGTATTTGCTCTTCCACCCGAGGCCCTGGTCCTCGATTGCCGCGCCTTCCGGCTCCGGACCGATCAGCGATGGATCGCCGGCGCCGTGGGTCTTGCCGAAGGTGTGGCCGCCGGCAATCAGCGCAACGGTCTCTTCGTCGTTCATCGCCATGCGGAAGAATGTCTCGCGGATGTCCCTGGCCGCCGCGACCGGGTCAGCATTGCCGTTCGGCCCTTCCGGATTGACGTAGATCAGGCCCATCTGCACCGCGCCCAGCGGCTCGGAAAGTTGGCGTTCGCCGCTGTAGCGCTCGTCGCCCAGCCACGTGCCCTCGGGGCCCCAAAACAGCTCCTCGGGCTCCCAGACGTCGGCGCGGCCGCCGGCGAAACCGAACGTCTTGAAGTCCATCGACTCGAGCGCGACGTTGCCGGCGAGGACCATCAGATCGGCCCAGGAGATTTTCCGGCCGTACTTCTGCTTGATCGGCCACAAGAGCCGGCGCGCCTTGTCGAGGTTCGCGTTGTCCGGCCAGGAGTTGAGCGGCGCGAAGCGCTGCTGGCCGGCGCCGGCGCCGCCGCGGCCGTCGGTGATGCGGTAGGTTCCCGCGGCGTGCCACGCCAGGCGGATCATCAGTCCCCCGTAGTGGCCAAAGTCGGCCGGCCACCACTCCTGCGAGTCCGTCATCAAGGCATGCAGGTCCTTGATCACGGCGTCGAGGTCGAGGCTTCTTGAACTCCTTGGCGTAGTCGAACGCCTCGCCCATCGGATCGGACAAAGTGGAGTTCCGATGGAGAACCGAAAGGTCCAGCGTGCTCGGCCACCAGTCGCGGTTCATGTGTCCGCGAGGGCCGCCCGTAAACGGGCACTTGGTTTTGTCATCCATCACTGTCTCCTTTGGTAGTCTCGTGTTCCGATTAGAAGCAATCTAACGCGATGCCTTCTATCAGGTAAAATTGACTCTAATGATCGCTGCAATAAGATATTCTGATGATCCACGTGACGTTCAAGCAGCTTCTCTATTTCGATGCGCTCGCAGGTCATTGCCACTTCGGACGTGCGGCAGAAGCATGCGCGATTTCTCAGCCCGCCTTGTCGATGCAGATCAAGGAGCTGGAGGAGGCTCTGGGTGGTGTACTCCTCGAGAGAGGCGCACGACAAGTCAGGCTTACGAGGTTCGGAGAAGAGGTCGCCCGGCGCGTCCGCGAGATCCTGCGCTCGGTCGATGAACTGGGAGACTTCGCGCGTGCGTCGCAGGACCGGCTTGTGGGCCGACTGCGCATCGGCATGATCCCGACGATTGCACCCTATCTGCTACCCACGGTCATCGGGAACCTCACGCGAATGCATCCCGAACTTGAGATTCACGTGCGTGAGACGCTGACGCCGAAGCTGATACAAGAGCTCGCGGACGGTCGGCTTGACACAGCCATTGTTGCTTTGCCGGTGTCCGAGCCTTCGCTTGCCGAGGCCGTCCTGTTCTCGGAAAATTTTTTGCTGGTCCGGCCGGGCGAGGATGAGGGAACGCCGGTGCCCAGTAGCGAAAAGCTGCGCGAGATGAGACTGCTTCTGCTGGAAGAGGGGCACTGTTTTCGCGATCAGGCCCTGTCGTTCTGCAATATGCAATCGTCGCCGCCACGGGAGGTGCTGGACGCGAGCTCCCTGTCCACGCTTGTTCAAATGGTCGGCGCCGGCATCGGTGTCACCTTGATCCCCGAAATGGCCGTGGCGGTGGAGACACGCTCGGCGCCGGTGTCGGTCGTTCGCTTCAAGAACCCGCAACCCTCGCGAACCGTTGGCATGGTCTGGCGCAAGACAAGTCCCCTCGCCAGGCAGCTTCGGCAAATTTCTGAAGTGGTTTGTCTCTCAGCCGATACGTTGCGCAAGCGGAGCACCAGGGGATCGCCGTCGCGCGATCCCCGGTCTTGAAACTGCGAATTGATCAGACGCCGAGCGTGCCGGCTTTCGCCGCTGCGTAGCGTTCGGTGATCTTGGTCCAGTTGACCGTATTCCACCACGCAGTGAGGTAGTCGCCGCGGCGGTTCTGGTAGTTGAGATAGTAGGCGTGCTCCCACACGTCGTTGCCGAACAGCGCGCGCTTGCCGTCCATGAGCGGGCTATCCTGGTTGGGACGCGTTTCGATGGCGAGCTTTCCGTCCTTGTCGGCGGTGATGAACACCCAGCCGGAGCCGAATACGCGGCCGCCCGCGGCGTTGAAGTCGCTTCTCATCTTGTCGATGCCGCCGAGATCGCGATCGATGGCGGCCAGCACGTCGCTCTCGGGCTTGCCGCCGCTCGGGCTCATGATCTCCCAGAACATCGTGTGGTTGGCGTGTCCGCCGAGATTGTTGCGCACGCCGGTGCGGATGGCGTCCGGCACGGCGTTGAGATTGCCGAGCACCTCGACGATGGGCTTCTCGGCGATCTGCGGGGTGTCCTTGGCGAAATTGTTCAGGTTGGTGACGTAGGCCTGATGATGCCGCGTGCTGTGGATCTCCATCGTGCGGGCATCGATGTGCGGCTCCAGCGCGTTGAAAGGATAGCCGAGCGGCGGCAGCTTGAACGGACCCGCGGGAGGCGCGGGCGCAGCGGCAGGCGCCGGAGCGGCCTGAGCGAACAGGAGACGCGGCGCCGCCAAGCTCGCGGCGATGCCTGCGGCGGCGCCAAGCAAATGGCGGCGAGAGATCGGTGACATGGCAATCATCCTTGGGTTCGTTGAGGGATTGCGGCTTGTTCGTTGACGGAAACGGCAGGATGCCCGGGCAGCCGCGGCACCGGGCAAATCAGCCGTGTGTGGCACTGTTCCCAAAAATACGTTGCGAAATTCTTCAAAGTTTCGTGCGGACGGCGCCCGGAGGGCCAGCCTTCCGCGCGTGCAATCGCCGTCCTGCGCAAACATTCGCGTAGGCCGGGGCAGGCGGCAAGCGCGACTTTCGCTCAGCAAAAAGGGGCGGCTCAAAGAGCCGCCCCTGCGAAAATACCGTCCGGGAAAAGCTATTCCGCCGCGGGCTCGACCTTCGGCTTGGCCTCGAGGTCCTCGCCGGTCGTCTGGTCGACCGCCCTCATCGACAGCCGCGTCTTGCCGCGGTCGTCGAAGCCGAGCAGCTTGACCTTCACCTTGTCGCCTTCCTTGACGACGTCGGAGGTCTTCTGGACCCGGTTCGACGCCAACTGGCTGATGTGGACCAGGCCGTCCTTGGCGCCGAAGAAGTTCACGAACGCGCCGAACTCCATCACCTTGACGACGGTGCCCTCGTAGATGTGGCCGACTTCCGGATCGGAAGCGATCGACTTGATCCAGTTGATCGCCGCCCGGATCGACTCGCCGTCGGCGGACGCGACCTTCACGGTGCCGTCGTCCTCGATGTTGACCTTGGCGCCGGTCTTCTCGACGATCTCGCGGATCACCTTGCCGCCCGTGCCGATCACTTCGCGGATCTTGTCGGTGGCGATCTTGAAGGTCTCGATGCGCGGCGCATATTCGCCGAGCTCCGAGCGCGCGGTGGTCAGCGCCTTCGCCATCTCGCCGAGGATGTGCAGGCGGCCGTCCTTGGCCTGGCCGAGCGCAACCTTCATGATCTCCTCGGTGATGCCGGCGATCTTGATGTCCATCTGCAGCGAGGTGATGCCGATCTCGGTGCCGGCCACCTTGAAGTCCATGTCGCCGAGATGATCCTCGTCGCCAAGGATGTCGGACAGCACCGCAAAGCGGGCCCCTTCGAGGATCAGGCCCATGGCGATGCCTGCGGTCGGCCGCTTGATCGGCACGCCGGCGTCCATCAGCGCGAGCGACGATCCGCACACCGTCGCCATCGACGACGAGCCGTTCGAACTCGGTGATCTCCGAGACGACGCGCAGCGTGTAGGGGAACTCATGGTGCGGCGGCAGCACGGGCCGCAGCGCGCGCCACGCCAGCTTGCCGTGGCCGATGTCGCGGCGCCTTGGGCCGCCAAGACGACCCGTCTCGCCGACGGAGTAGGGCGGGAAGTTGTAATGCAGCAGGAACGTTTCCTTGTACGTTCCAGACAGCGAGTCGACATACTGCTCGTCTTCGCCGGTGCCGAGCGTGGTGACGACCAGCGCCTGCGTCTCGCCGCGGGTGAACAGCGCCGAGCCGTGGGCGCGCGGCAGCACGCCGGCCTCGGCCACGATGTTGCGCACGGTTTTCAGATCGCGCCCATCGATGCGTTTGCCGGTGTCGAGGATGTTCCAGCGGACGATCTTGGCTTCCAGTTCCTTGAACACGTCGGCCACATGCAGCTTGTCGTGCTTCGGCTCCGCACCTTCCGGGAAGAAGTGCGCGAGCACCTTGGACTTCACGGCATCGACCGCGGCGTAGCGCTGCTGCTTGATCGGGATCGCGTAAGCCGACCGCAGTTCCTGTTCGGCGAGGCCGAGCATTTCCTTTTCGATCGCTGTGTTATCGACGGTCTTGAGCTCGCGCGGTTCTTTCGCCGCCTTCTCGGCGAGCTTGATGATCGCGTCGATGACCGGCTGGAAATGCCGGTGGCCGAACATGACCGCGCCGAGCATCACCTCTTCCGCCAGCTCCTTCGCCTCGGACTCGACCATCAGCACCGCATTGTTGGTGCCGGCGACAACCAGATCGAGCTGGGTCTCGGCCATCTCGTCCAACGTCGGGTTCAGCACGAATTCGTTGTTGATGAAGCCTACTCGGGCGGCGCCGATCGGGCCCATGAAAGGCGCGCCGGACAGCGTCAGCGCGGCGGAGGTCGCCACCATCGCCAGAACGTCCGGATCGTTTTCCATGTCATGGGAGAGAACGGTGATGATCACCTGCGTCTCGTTGCGCCAGCCGTCGGCGAACAGCGGACGGATCGGGCGATCGATCAGGCGGGAGACCAGCGTCTCCTTTTCGGTGGGGCGGCCTTCGCGCTTGAAATAGCCACCGGGGATGCGGCCTGCGGCGTAGGTCTTTTCCTGGTAGTCGACGGTCAGGGGCAGAAAGTCGACGCCTTCACGCGGCGTCTTCGCTGCGACGACGGTCGCGAGCACAACGGTCTCGCCATAGGTCGCCATGACTGCGCCATCTGCCTGGCGCGCTATCTTTCCTGTTTCAAGTTTGAGCGGACGTCCGCCCCAATCCAGTTCCACGGTTTGAATATTGAACATTGCATCTTTCTTTCATCGACCCGCGAAAACGACGAAAGCCATGTGCAAGACGGCAAAATGCTGACCTCGACGGCGCGGTCGTGAGATCAGAATTTGGCGATCCTGCCATGGCTCTCTTCCCTCGCGGGATGCGGACAACTCATTGTCCGCGCAGACGGGGATCCTCCCGTCACCGCCCGATTGCCGGATTGCGATCGGACGCAGCCAGCGGGCAACCAAACAGCCCGCTTCATTGCTGATGCCGCCAAACACGGTGGCATCAGTTCTTGCGCGTATTCTGATTCTCGAAATACGCGCACCTTCGCGCGAGGCAACAGCGCTCGCGCGTGCACGTCAGCGGCGGATGTTGAGCCGCTCGATCAGCGCCTTGTAGCGCTTCTCGTCAGTCTTCTTCAGATAGTCGAGCAGCGAGCGCCGCGTCGACACGAGCTTCAAAAGGCCGCGTCGCGAATGGTTATCCTTCACGTGGGTCTTGAAATGCTCGGTGAGGTTGCTGATGCGCTCCGAAAGGATCGCCACCTGGACCTCGGGAGAGCCGGTATCGCCGGACTTGGTTGCATTCGCCTTGATGACTTCCGCTTTCTTGTTCGCGGTAATCGACATCGTCAAACACCTTCATGTCGGAGCGGACTGGCGACCAGTCCGTTCAGGTTGAACACGCGCTTGGGGATGAGTTCGCCATTGCCTAGCTCGGCGAGGGCCAGAAGCCTTCCGCCGACCGTGACATAGACTGTGCCGCTCGTAGTGGGCGCATCCCGTCCGCGCAATAAAACGGCCTGGCCCCTGTGGAGCCTTGCCGCATCAGCCCGTGTGACGGCCAGTGCCGGGATGTCGTCCAGCGCGGTCTCAACGGGCAAAAGCGCGTCGGCGAGGTTCCCCTCGCCGGACGCGGCTCTATGACACACCGCCTCCAGTTCTGCCAGCGGAATCATGTCCCGCTCATCGAATGGGCCGCAGGCGGTTCGCCGCAAGGCGCTGACATGGCCGAAGCAGCCGAGCAGCCGGCCCATATCGCGCGCCAGCGAGCGCACATAGGTTCCCTTGCCGCACTCGGCCTCGAACACCGAGTGATCTCTATCCTCTTGTTCTAAAAGGACTAATTCATGAATTTCGACCGGGCGCGCGACCAGCGCGACGGTCTCGCCTTCGCGCGCCAGATCGTAGGCCCGCTCGCCCTGGATCTTGATGGCCGAATACTGCGGCGGAACCTGCTCGATCAGGCCGGTAAAGCGCGGCAACAAGGCTCGGATCGCCTCGGCCGACGGACGGTCGTCGCTGGTCGAAATCGTCCGGCCCTCCGAATCGTCGGTATCGCGCTCCTCGCCCCAGCGCACCGTGAAACGGTAGCGCTTGCGGCCGTCCATCACGAACGGAACGGTCTTCGTCGCCTCGCCGAGCGCGATCGGCAGGCCGCCGGAGGCGAGCGGGTCCAGCGTGCCGGCATGGCCCGCGCGCTTGGCCGAAAACAGCCGCTTCACCACCGCGACCGCGTGGGTCGAGGTCATGCCGACCGGCTTGTCGAGGATGACCCAGCCGTGCACGTCGCGCTTGTCGCGCTTCTTCTGGCGCGGCTTGTCTCCGCCCTCGTCGGCGGGGCGGGTCAGGCTTTCGGTGTCGTCGGTCATTCGTCTTTGTCCAGATCTCGTTGCACGGCCGGCGTGCGCAGCAGTTTCTCGATGCGATCGACCTCGTCGAAGCGCTCGTCGGCGCGGAAGCGGATGTCGGGCGCGAATTTCAGGTTGACCCGATGCGCGATCTCCCCGCGCAGGAATTTCTTGTTGCGATCCAGCGCCGCCACCACTTCGCCGACGGCGCGCCCGCCGAGCGGCATGATATAGATCGTCGCCAGCTTGAGGTCGGCGCTCATGCGCACCTCCGGCACCGTGATGAGATGTCCTTCCAGAACGGGATCGTGCACGTTGCCCTGGGCGAGGATGTCGGCGATCGCATGGCGCACGAGTTCGCCGACCCGCAGCTGCCGCTGCGAGCCGTTCGGTGACGATGCCGCTGTCTTGCCGCGTTGATGGCGAGGCATGGGGAATCCTGAAAAATTCGTGATGCCCGGCACCATAGCGGCGTCGCTTCGCTCGCCTATGGTGCCGGCACGCACGTGCGTTGAAGATGATTAGTCGTCGCTGGCCGAAACAAGTTCGGCCATGACGACTAATTCGGAGGCGCTGAGCGTTCTTGTGAGACTTGGACTCACAGCGAGCGCTGAATTGTCTCCACGCGATAGCACTCGATCACGTCGCCGGCGCGCATATCCTGGTAGGTCTCGAAAGCCATGCCGCACTCCTGTCCGGACGTGACTTCCTTCGCATCGTCCTTGAACCGCTTGAGCTGCGACAGCTTGCCTTCGTGAATGACGACATTGTCGCGGATCAGGCGGACATTCGCACCGCGCTCGACGGTGCCGTCGGTGACGCGGCAGCCGGCGATCTTGCCGACCTTGGAGATGTTGAAGATCTCCAGGATCTGCGCGTTGCCGAGCATGGTCTCGCGGCGTTCCGGCGTGAGCAGACCGCTCATCGCTTTCTTCACGTCGTCCACGAGGTCGTAGATGATGTTGTAGTAGCGGATCTCGATGCCGTCGCGCTTGGCGGAATCCGCCGCCTCCTTGTAGGCGCGGACGTTGAAGCCGATGATCGCCGCGTTGAAGCCGCCCGCGAGCGTCACGTCGGATTCACTGATGCCGCCGACGCCCGCGTGAAGGATGCGTGCGCCGACTTCATCGTTGCCGAGTTTTTCGAGCGATCCCATGATCGCTTCGAGCGAGCCCTGCACGTCCGCCTTGATGACGAGCGGGAAGTCCTTGCGGCCGGCGGTCTTGAGCTGGCTCATCATCTGCTCGAGCGAGCCGCGCATGCCGGTGGCGCGCGCTGCCTGCTTCTCGCGCTTCTGATGTGCGCGGTAGTCGGTGACCTGGCGCGCACGCGCTTCGTTCTCGACCACGGCGAGACGGTCGCCGGCTTCCGGCGGGCCGTTGAAACCCAGCACCTCGACCGGGACAGCAGGCCCCGCTTCGGTGACGGTCTCTCCCTGATCGGAGATCAGTGCACGAACGCGGCCCATTTCGGCGCCGGCGACGATGATATCGCCGATGCGCAGCGTACCGCGCTGCACCAGCACGGTGGCGACCGGTCCGCGGCCGCGATCGAGTTTTGCTTCGATCACCGTGCCTTCGGCCGGACGATCGGTATTGGTCTTGAGGTCGAGAAGTTCGGCCTGCAGCGAAATCATCTCGAGCAGTTTGTCGAGATTGGTCTTGTTCTTGGCCGAGACCTCGACGTCGACGACTTCGCCGCCCATCGATTCGACCTGAACTTCGTACTGCAACAGCTCGGTGCGAACACGTTCGGGCCTCGCATCAGGCTTGTCGATCTTGTTGATCGCGACGATCATCGGCACCTTCGCCGCCTTGGCGTGATTGATCGCCTCGACCGTCTGCGGCATGACGCCGTCATCGGCCGCAACCACCAGCACGACGATGTCGGTGACCTTGGCGCCGCGCGCGCGCATCGCGGTGAACGCGGCGTGGCCGGGCGTGTCGATGAAGGTGATCTTGCCGCCGCTGGGCGCATTCACCTGATAGGCGCCGATATGCTGGGTGATGCCGCCGGCCTCGCCCGAGACCACGTTGGCCGAGCGCAGCGCGTCGAGCAGCGACGTCTTGCCGTGGTCGACGTGGCCCATCACGGTCACGACCGGCGAACGCAGCACAGTGTCGCTGGCGTGATCGTCGGCGACGTCGAACAGGCCTTCTTCCACGTCGGATGCGGCGACGCGCTTGACCGTGTGGCCCATCTCTTCGGCGACCAATTGCGCCGTATCGGCGTCGATCACGTCGGTGATCTTGTGCATCGCGCCCTGCTTCATCAGCAGGCGAATGACGTCCACCGCGCGTTCCGACATGCGGTTGGCGAGTTCCTGGATCGTGATCGCTTCCGGAATCGTCACCTCGCGGATCAGCTTCTCCTTCGGCTCGTCGTTGTGATGGCCCTTCAGGCGCTGGGTGCGGCGGCGGAAGGACGCAACCGAACGCTCACGGACTTCGTCGGCGGTCAGAGCGGTAACCAGCGTCAGACGTCCGCGGCGTTTTTCAGCCGTCGGGCGCGTGGCGACCTTCGGAGCCGTTGCGGGCCGCGCCGGGCTGCCCGGACGCCGGATCTGACGTGGACCTTCGTCCTCGTCAGCTTCGGTGGCGGCGACCGCGGGGCGCGCAGCAGCGGCAGCCGCCGCAGCAGCAGCCGGCGACCGCGCCGCGGCGGACTTCGTCTCGTCTTCGCCAAAACGCTTCTTGGCTTCCTGCTCCGCCTTCTTCTTCGCTTCTTCGTCGTGGCGGCGGCGTTCGTCCTCGGCCTTCTTGCGGGCTTCGGCTGCCTCGCGTTCGGCGCGTTCGGTGCTTTCGCGGGCTACCCGGCGTGCGGCTTCCTCTTCGGCGACCCGCCGCTCTTCGACTTCGCGAACCTTCGAGTCTGCCAGCGCGCTTGCGCGAGCGTTGCGTTCCTCGTCGGTCAGCGTGCGCAACAGTACACCGGCACCGCGCGGCGTTGCAGGCTTCGCCGGAGCGGCAGGCGCTTGCGGAGCCGCAGGCGACGCTGTTCGCGGCGCGGGCGCAGGCGCGGGCTTGGTCTCGACCACGGTCGGCCCGTCACCCGGAAGGCGGCGCTTCGGCTTCTTCTCGACGACCACGGACTTGGTGCGGCCGTGGCTGAAGCTCTGGCGCACGGTGCCCGTCTCCGCCCGCGGCTTGAGCGACAGAGTTTTCGAGCTGACGCTGAGCGTCTTGTCGCCGGGTGTTTTCGTTTCAGCCATCCAGAAATATCCTAAATCCTGTCGGGCGCGTTCGCCCGCGTCGTTCTACTTTGAGTTCTCTTTATGCCGTCTCGCCGGGCGCATTGGCCCGAAATCGGGCGAGGGCATGGCAACGCGACAGGAAAGTCTTACCGGCCGGGCCGGCAAGCAGCGCTGCATGTATCACATTTGCCCTGCCGAGTGCCAAATCCAATTCGGCCGACCTGAGCACCGTTATGACCGGAAACCCGCCGTCAGAACCGTCCAACAGCGTTAATGTGGGCCTTCCAATCAGGCCATTGAGCTTGCGGATGCCGTCGGCGGCCCCATCCGAAGCATGGATCAGGGCGACCGCTTCCCCCCGTTTCAGGGCGTTTTCGACCTTTGCGAAGCCCGCGACGGTTTGGCCGGCCTTGGCGGCAATGGCCAGGGCGTCGATCGCGCCGCTCGCCATCAGCCGCTCGATGTCGTCGGCAAAAGTCGGCGGCAGGCGCACGTCCCGCCGGAAACCCTTGCTGAAAACGCCGCGTTTGACCGCGTCGCGAAGCGCCGTCTGCGACCCCGAAATCCACAGGCCGCGTCCGGGCAGCTTGCGTTTCAGGTCGGCGACGACGTCGCCTGACGGCGCAACGACGAAGCGGATCAGTTCGTCGATCGGCCGGACCTGCCGCGTGAGCGCGCACATCCGCTGCGTCCCCGGCTTTGCCGTCCGGGGTCCGCTATCGAGATGGGTCTCGGCCACGCTGGCAAGCATTCGTGTCGCATCTCCTTACGCCGTCGTCTCAGACGCTTCGGCCTCGGCCGGCGCCTCAGGCTTGGCCAGATCGGCCTCGGTGATCCAGCCGGCCGCAAGCCGCGCCTGCATGATCAGGCCTTCCGCGTCTTCGCGCGTCAGCTCGAACCCGTCCAGGATACCCGCCTGGCGCACGTTCTCGCCGTCCTTGCGCTCGTTCCAGCCAAGCAGGTCGTCGGTGGCGCAACCGGCAACGTCCTCGACGGTCTTGATGCCGTTCTCACCGAACTTCACCAGCATCTTCGAGGTCACGCCGGGCACGGCCTTTACCGCGTCCTCGACACCCAGTTCCTTCCGGCGCGCTTCGATTTCGGCCTCGATCTTGTCGAGATATTCGCGCGCGCGCGATTGCAGCTCGTTGGCGGTATCCTCATCGAAGCCTTCGATGCCGGCCAGATCGCGAATATCAACCATCACCAGGTCCTCGACCGTGCTGAAGCCTTCGGAGGCGAGCAACTGTCCGACCACTTCGTCGACGTTGAGCGCTTCCATGAACACGCGCGTGGAGTTCGCGAAGTCGGCCTGACGGCGCTCCGATTCCTCCTGCTCGGTGAGGATGTCGATGTCCCAGCCGGTCAGCTGCGAGGCAAGCCGCACGTTCTGGCCGCGCCGGCCGATCGCAAGCGACAGTTGGGAATCCGGCACCACGACTTCAATACGCTCGCGGTCTTCGTCGAGCACGACCTTGGCGACCTCGGCAGGCGCCAGCGCGTTGACGACGAAGGTCGCAATGTCCGGCGACCAGGGGATGATGTCGATCTTCTCGCCCTGCAGCTCGTTCACCACCGCCTGCACGCGCGAGCCGCGCATGCCGACGCAGGCGCCAACCGGATCGACCGAGGAATCGCGCGAGATCACGCCGATCTTGGCGCGCGAGCCCGGGTCGCGGGCGACTGCCTTGATCTCGACGATCCCGTCATAGATTTCGGGAACCTCCTGGGCGAACAGCTTTGCCATGAACTGCGGATGCGTGCGCGACAGGAAGATCTGCGGGCCGCGCGTCTCGCGGCGGACGTCGAACACGAAGGCGCGTACCCGGTCACCGTTGCGGAACACCTCGCGCGGCAGCATCTCGTCGCGGCGGATGATGGCTTCGCCGCGGCCGAGGTCGACGATCACGCTGCCGTATTCGACCCGCTTGACCGTGCCGTTGACGATGTCGCCGATGCGGTCCTTGAATTCCTGGTACTGCCGGTCGCGCTCGGCCTCGCGCACCTTCTGCACGATCACCTGCTTGGCCGATTGCGCGGCGATGCGGCCGTACTCCAGCGGCGGCAGCGTGTCGGCGATGGTGTCGCCGATCTGTGCGCCCGGATTGAGCCTGCGGGCGTCTTCGAGCGAAATCTGGTTCGACGGGTTCTCGACGAGTTCGACGACGAGCATGTGCCGCGACAGCCGAAGCTCGCCTTTCTTGGCGTCGATTTCCGCGTGCACGTCGGTCTCGCTGCCGTAGCGGGCGCGCGCCGCCTTCGCGATCGCGTCCTCCATCGCGGCAATGACGATGCCGCGGTCGATCGACTTCTCGCGCGCGACGGCGTCGGCAATCTGCAGCAGTTCCAGCTTGTTGGCGCTGACAGCGGCCATTTTCAGTCTCCCTTGTGACGCCCGGCGCGCGCCTGATCGGTGGCGGCAAGGCGGTGTTGCTTGGTCTGCGAAGGTTTCTTCGGCTGCTTGCCGGCGTGGGGCGGCGGCGCTTTCTCGAGCCCGAGCTCCTGGCGCAGCGCGCGTTCGGCGGCCTTTCCGCGCCGCATGGATTCGGCGATCAGCGCGTCGGTGAGCACCAGCCGCGCTTCGGCGATATCCTCGATGGTCAGCAAGACGTCGGCCGGCTCGCCACCCTTGACGTCGTCGCGGCGCAGATGCGCGCGATCGCCTTCGACGCCAAGCAGGGTTCCGCGGAACCGCTTGCGGCCTTCATGCATCACCGCCATCTCCACCTTCACAAGATGGCCGGCGTGGCGTTCGAAGTCGGAACGCCGCACCAGCGGGCGATCGATCCCCGGCGACGAAATCTCCAGCCGATAGGCCCGCTCGATCGGGTCGGCCACATCCATCACCGGCGACAGCGCGCGCGAGATCGCCTCGCAGTCCTCGATCAGCATCGTCCCGTCCGGACGCTCGGCCATGATCTGCACCGTCGTGCCGGCTTCGCCGGAAACGCGGACCCGCACCAGCCGGTAACCCATGCCATTGAGGACCGGTTCCGCGACTGCGGACACGCGCGCGGCCAACCCCGGCTCCACCACGAGCCGTGGTTCGTTCAGCAGGTCGGCATTCGAAGCGCCAGCGACTTGGTCGTTCATCAAACTGCAGCGATGTTGGTCCGGTTTGCGTTTCCCCGGTTCTGCCGGGGGCATGCAGGTAATAAAAAAGAGCGGGTCCCCGGGGGACCCACTCTCAATCGGCGATCAGCTTAAACTGACCGATATGAGAAACTGTGAGTAAACGGAATATAGCCACTTCGCCGATCTCCGGCAAGAGGCGGGTCAGAGCAATTTCAAGGGCTTGGACAGGGCTAACCGTTCCTTCATCGCCTGCCCCTAACGTTTCCAGCAGAACACGACCAAGCGTCAGGATCATGTCGAAGCTTGCCGCAAAGGCCTTTTTTCCAGACCTCGAAGAGGTCATCCGCGATGTCAGTCCGGAACGGACCGCAAGGGCCGTCCGCCAGATCGGCGTGCTGTTTGCGCAGGGTGCGGAGCACTTCAACCCCGAGCATGTGGCGCTGTTCGACGGCGTCCTCAAGAGTCTCCTGGCTCAGACGGACGGCGAGGCGCGCGCCGAGCTTGCGCTGCGGCTTGCGTCGCTCGTCAATGCGCCGCCCGCGGTGGTGCGCGAGCTTGTTCAGGACGATGCGATCAGGATTGCCGGACCGCTGCTGAAGAATTCGCCGCTGGTCGACGAACCGACGCTGATCGAGGTGGCCCGCACGAAAGGGCAGCAGCACCTGCTGGCGATCTCGAAGCGAGATGCGATCTCTCCGGACGTCACCGACGTGATCGTGCACCGCGGCGAGCGCGTCGTCGCGCGAAGCGTCGCACGCAACGTGACGGCGACCTTCTCTGAGCAAGGTTATTCCAGCCTCGTGCAGCGCGCCGCCGATGACGGCATGCTTGCGGTTGCGGTGGGGCAGCGCGACGACCTGCCGGCGCCATTGCTGCAGAAACTCCTGAGCGAAGCTGCCGACCTGGTCCGCCGCAAGATATTCGAAGCGGCAAGCCCGGAGCGGAAGACCAAGCTTGCGCGGACGATGGTCGAGATGTCGGCGGACGGCGACGTGCAGAGTGTCGAGCGCGACTTTGCCGCGGCACAAAGGGCCGTCGTCGTCCTGCACAAGGCGGGCAGGCTCAATCAGGACGCGCTCGTGCGGTTTGCGCGCGATCGAAAGTACGAAGAGGCGGTGGCTGCGCTCGCGGCCATTTCGGGCCTTGCGATCGACAAGGTGGACCAGCTCCTTAGCGGCGAAAAGCGCGACTCGGTCTTGATCCTCGGCCGCGCGCTCGGGTTCGAGTGGGCGACGGTACGTGCGCTGCTGGCGCTGCGCCTCGCGCCGGACGGCATGCCGTCGGCGACCGACGTGGAGAGTGCGCGCGTGAGTTTCGAGCGCCTTGCGCTTCCGACCGCGCAGCGGGTGATGAAGTTCTGGAAGGAACGGCCGCTAGCGCCGTCGATTTGAAAACCGGGCACTAGCCCCTGACGCCTTCATGCGCCGCGGTTGCGCCTCTGGAAAATCAGGTAGTTTGCGCGGCGGCCTTCGCGCTCGGCCTTTCGGCCGTAGCGCGTCATCGTGAAGCCGGGCCACGGTTTGCGCCAGTCGTCGGCCCGCTCTGCAGTCCAGCTGAAATCCAAAGAGCGCCGGACGTGCATGAGCGTCCACGCCGTGTAGTCGTCGATGTCGCTGACAAAACGGAATTCGCCGTGGCAGGCGAGCGTGCGCGCCAAGGCTGCGATCGTCGTTTCCTGGACGAAACGGCGCTTCCAGTGGCGTCGCTTTGGCCAGGGATCGGGATGGATCAGGTCGATGCGCTGCAAGGACGCGTGCGGCAACCAGGCGACCAGGTCGGCGGCGTCGCCGGCAAACAGCCTTACGTTGCTCCGCGGCCGGCTCTCGAGCTGCGCGAGGATCTTCGCCATCCCGTTGATGTAAGGTTCGCAGCCGATGAAGCCGGTTGCGGGATGCGCGTCCGCCTCGGCCAGAAGGTGCTCGCCGCCGCCGAAACCGATCTCCAGCCGCAATGATGCGATCTGCGATCCGAACAACTCTTCGACGTGTTCGGGTGGCGGCGCGCCGATGTCGATCGTCAGCTGCGGCAGCAGCGACGTCATCAGGTCGGCCTGATGGTCACGAAGCTTGTGTCCCTTGCGCCGGCCGAAGAACAGGCCTTGCGCGCGCGGATTGCGAATGTTTTCAGATGACATCGCGCACCCCGCTATCATGCAGGTGCGAAACTACAAGTGATAGAAATGGAATCAGAGAGCTCGCAAATCGCGAACGGAAAAAATCAACGTCTGTCGGACTGTTCGCGCGCTGCGATCTGCTCGACCAGGTCAACGATGCTGCGACGAAGCTTCGAGTCGTTGATGCGCGTGAATGCCCGCGTCAGTGCAAGCCCTTCCGAGGTTGCGAGGAAGTCGGACACATAGGCCGGCGAGGGCGCTTCGCTCAGGCCGTTTGCGTTGATCGAGCCACCGGGACCGCCCTCGAACAAGAAGGAGACCGGCACCTGCAGGATCTCCGAGATCTGCTGCAGACGGCTCGCGCCGACGCGATTGGTGCCCTTCTCGTATTTCTGTACCTGCTGAAATGTGAGCCCGAGCGACTCGCCGAGCTTCTCCTGACTCATCCCGAGCATGATGCGCCGCATGCGGATCCTTGAGCCGACGTATTTGTCGACGGGATTTGGCGCTTTCACCGACATCGGCTTCTCCCCGGAACCAGTAAGGCTCATGACTATCGCCTGCTTTGTAGGTCTATCTACATACAACTATGCGGAATAATCGGGCCGGGTCAAATGATTGTCACAGAGGTGGTAAAAAAGGCCGCGCGGGCAACGACTTAGTTTCGGTTGTGGGAAACCTTTCCGGATCATAGTACCATAAATTGCCACAATTTCCCGAAATCGGCGGTCAAATTGGGCGACTTTTTCACAGTTTCGCGTCGAAATGCCCGGTTTGCCGATTCAAGAGGCAGATTTTTTTCGCTGCCGGACGACCACGGCAAGACCCAGAAACACGAGCAAGGCCGCCGGGAGGTCTCCCATCCGGCTGTAGAGGGTGGGAGTTGTGGCCGCGGGCAAGCTGGCATCCAGCACGCCCTCGCTTCCAAGGCCAAGCTGCGCAACCGTGCGACCCAACGGATCGATGACGGCCGAAATGCCCGTGTTGGCCGCGCGAACGATGGGTAAACCTTCCTCGACAGCGCGCAGCCGCGCCTGCTGCAGATGTTGGTACGGCCCCGGGCTGTTTCCGAACCATCCATCGTTGGTCAGGTTGACGATCCAGGCAGGACGTTCGTCGCGTGAAGCGATGTCGCCGGGAAAGATCGCCTCGTAACAGATCAAAGGCAGCACGCGCGGTGTGTTCGGCAATTCGATTGATTTGCGCCGCGTGCCCGGGATGAACCCGCCCTGCACTTTCGTGATCTGGGTGAAGCCGAGTTTCTCCATCGCCGATTGAAATGGAAGAAATTCGCCGAACGGCACGAGATGCAGCTTGTCGTAGATCGACAGGATCGTGCCGTCATGATCGATGACGTAGATCGAGTTGTAGGCGCGGGTCACCGGCTGTCCGGGCGGCACAGTATCCGGTGGCCGGACGGCGCCGGTGATCAGGATCGTGCCTTGCGGCAGCAGATTGGCGATCTGCGCCATGGCGTCGGCTTCGCGCGCCAGGAAAAACGGGAATGCCGACTCGGGCCAGATCAGCACGGTCGCATCGCGCACGCCTGCGGATTGCGGACCGGTCGAGCGGTCCGACAGCGCGAGATATTTGCGCATCACCTCGGCGCGGGCGCCGTAGTTGAATTTTGCGTCCTGCGGCAGGTTCGGCTGCATGATCCGCAGCTTGACGCTTTCAGTGAGCTGCGTCGGCTCGCGTGACAGGCGGAACGCGCCGTAGCCGCCCATGAGCGCGAGCGCGACCAGCGCGAGCGCGAGCGGCAGCCATTTGCGCTGCGTCGTGTATTTGTCGTCGGCCAGCACGGCCGGGCTCGCACAGATGGCGACGGTGAGGAACGTCAGGCCCCAGAGGCCGATCAGCGACGCGGTTTGCGCGAGTGCGAGCGGGCTCGACAGCGCGTAGCCAAGCGCGTTCCACGGAAAGCCGGTGAGCGCGTGGCCGCGCAGCCATTCCGAGACGGTCAGCGCAACGGCCAGCGCGAGAATTCGCGACGCATCCTTCGGCCAGATCAGCCGCGCGATCGCAAATCCAAGCGCCATGAAGATGGCGAGCCCCGCCGGAAGTCCTGCGATGGCAAAGGGCAGCAGCCACCCGAACGTCTGCGCGTCGACCAGCAGCGCGTTGCCGATCCAATAAAGACCGGTGAGCAGGTAGCCGAAGCCGAACCACCATCCGCTCAGGGCTGCGGCAGGCACTCCGCCGAGCTTGCCTGCGCCCGCGCCGTCGATCAGCCACACGGCAACCGGCAGCGTCAGGAACAGCACGGGCCAGAGATTGAACGGCGCCATGGCGAGCACCGACACGGCGCCTGCCGCAAACGCTATTGCCGAGCGCCGCCAGCCCCACGACAGGATAACGGAATGTGCGATCCGCCTGACGATCACGAGCCGCTCGCAGGATCTTTGGGCGCGCTATCGCTCGGCGGTTGTTCGGAAACGGTCGCGTCCGGCGTCGTACGCCGGCGCTGGACGCGCCCGCGCTGCGGGGGAAGTTCCTTGCGCAGGCTGATGCGCAGCAGTTTCAGGCGGCGCGGGTCCGCATCCAGCACTTCGATCTCGAACGGTCCCGGACCGGAAATGATTTCGCCGCGCGCCGGCAGGCGGCCGACCTGCGCGACGAGGTAGCCGCCGAGCGTGTCGACCGAGCCTGCAGCCTCGCCGGGATCGAAGCGCGGTCCGACCAGCGCGACCACGTCGTCGATCGGCGCGCGCGCATCGGCGATGAACGAATTGTCCGGCTGCTTGACGATCGACGGTGGCGTGTCGTCGTCGTGTTCGTCGTCGATCCGGCCGACGATCTGCTCGACCAGATCCTCGATCGAAACGAGGCCGTCGGTGCCGCCATATTCGTCCACCACCAGCGCGAGATGCATGCGCGTCGTCTGCATCTGCGCCAGGAGATCGATCGCGGGCATGGACGGCGGCACATACAGCAGCTTGCGGACGATGCCGGCATGCTCCAGCGGCATCGACAGGTCGATGCTGCGCAGGTCGAGGTTGGCGGGAAGCGGCCGCTTGCGGCGCGTGTTGGCGTCGGGATCGACCTGCGAGCGCGAGGTGATGTAGGCAAGCAGATCGCGGATGTGCACCATCCCTTCCGGATCGTCGAGGGTGTCGCGATAGACCACCAGGCGCGACAGCGCCGCGCTCTCGAACAGCTTCATCAGGTCGCCGAGCGGGATGTCCTGCCTGACCGCGATGATGTCGGCCCGCTGCACCATCACGTCTGCGATCCGCCGCTCGCGCAGGTCGAGGATGTTGCGGAGCAGGGCGCGCTCGGCGGGCGTGAAACCGATTTCGTCCGGTGGCGAACTTTCGAGCACCGTCTCGAGGTCGGTGCGCAGCGAGCCGGATCGCCAGCCGAGCAGGGTGCGGATCGCCCGCGCCAGCCAGTTGTCGTGGGACGGTCTGGAAGCTTCCGCCTCGTGCGTGGTGGTCTCGAGCTCGTGCCGCGGCTCGGGCTCATCCTGTTTGTTGCTTGGCACGGGGTCAGGGGGCACGGCGTCGCTCATGCATAGGGATCGGGGACGCCAAGGCTTGCGAGGATGCTCCGCTCCAGAGTTCTCCATCTTCTCGGCGTCGGCATCGGTCTCGTGGTCGTAGCCGATGAGATGAAGAAAACCGTGCACCGCCAGGTGGCTGAGGTGGTGCGCGAACGGCTTGTGCTCGCTTTCGGCTTCGCGCCGGGTGATTTCGTAGGCGATGGCGATGTCGCCCAGCATGCGCGGCGGCGCGCGGCCGGCGGGCGTCTGTACGGCGGGAAATGAAAGCACATTGGTCGGCTTGTCGATGCCGCGCCAGTCGCGGTTGAGGGTTCTGATTCCGGAATCATCGGTGAGCACAATAGCAACTTCGGCGGCTTCTGCCGAAGCGGGGGCCTGCTTTGCAGCGGCTTCGATTGCGCGCTGCACAAGCGTTTCCGCCTCCGGTTCCGCCTGCCAGCAGTCGGCGGTCACGAGAATATCGGCCGTCAAGGGCGCGATGGAAGGCATGTTGTAAGTCGCTTATCAGGACCTGCCGGTCTTGTCCGAAGTCTTCGATGCCGCCTTTTCGTAGGCGGCGACAATCCGTTGCACCAATTCGTGGCGGATCACGTCCTCGGCGGCGAATGTCACCTGGGCGATCCCCTCGACGCCGTCGAGCAGCCGCGTCGCCTCGGCGAGCCCCGACGGCTGGCCGTTCGGCAGGTCGACCTGGCTGGGGTCGCCGGTGACGATCATCCGGCTGTTCTCGCCGAGCCGCGTCAGAAACATCTTCATCTGCATCGCGGTCGTGTTTTGCGCTTCGTCGAGAATGATGACGGCGTTGGTCAGCGTGCGGCCGCGCATGAAGGCGAGCGGGGCGATTTCGATCTCGCCGGTCTGCAGCGCGCGTTCGACCACGCGCGCGTCCATCAGGTCGTAGAGCGCATCATAGATCGGGCGCAGATAGGGATCGACTTTCTCGCGCATGTCGCCGGGCAGGAAGCCGAGGCGCTCGCCGGCCTCGACCGCCGGACGCGACAGGATGATCTTGTCGACCTCCTTGCGCTCGAACAGCTGTGCCGCATGCGCCACCGCGAGCCAGGTCTTGCCGGTGCCTGCGGGTCCCACACCGAACACCAGCGAGTAGCGCTTCAGCGCGCGGATGTAGGCGTCCTGCGCGGCCGTGCGCGCGCGCACGGGCCGCTTGCGCAGGTTGATCTCCTCGAACGCGGAGCGCGCCACCTTCGGATCGAAATCGAACAACGATCCCTGGGCGATCACCGCCCTGATCGCGCCGTCGACGTCCCCCTGCGTCAGCTCATGGCCGCGCAGCACCTGGTCGTAGAGCTCCTCGAGCACGCGCCGCGCCGCCTCGCAGCCGTCGCGCGAGCCCGCGATGGTCACGTGATTGCCGCGCTGGTCGGCGATGACGTTCAGCCGGCGCTCGATCAACGCGAGGTTCTGCCCATACTGACCGACCAGCGACGAGGCGGCGCGATTGTCGTCGAAGGCCAATTCGATGTGCTGGTCGGGCGCCTTGAGTTCGCGGTCGAGTTTGCGGCCGGGGGCGAGCGATGGTGAATCCGATGCGCTTTTTGGCAAGGGTTTTCAGGCTCCAGTCGTTGCGGTCAACGAAGCGTGGTCACGATGCGGCGCGATCGCCGGCGCCGGCAATTCGCCGAAAAAGCTGTAACGTTCGAGGCCGTTCACGGTGACCGGCCGCACCTGGCCGATGAGGTCGGCCCCGGCCATGACGTGCACCGGCTGCAGGTAGGCCGAGCGGCCGACGATCTGTCCGGCCCGGCGGCCGGCTTGCTCGAACAGCACGTCGAGCGTCTTGCCGAGGCAAGCGGCGTTGAATGCCGATTGCTGGCTGTCGATGAGCTGCTGCAGCTGCGCGAGACGCTGATCCATCGTCGCGGCGTCGACCATCCCCTGCATCTCCGCCGCGGGCGTGCCCGGTCGCGGCGAATACTTGAACGAATAAGCCGAAGCGTAGCCGATTTGGTCGACCAGCGCGAGGGTCGCGGCGAAATCCTCCTCGGTTTCCGACGGGAAACCGACGATGAAATCCGACGAAAACGCCATGTCGGCCCGCGCGGCGCGAAATTTTTCGATGATCCGGTGATATTCCGCGACCGTGTGCTTGCGGTTCATCGCGCCAAGGATGCGATCCGAGCCGGACTGCACCGGCAGGTGCAGGTAGGGCATCAGTGCCGGCAGGTCGCGATGCGCGGCGACCAGGCTGTCGTCGACGTCGCAAGGGTGGCTCGTCGTGTAGCGCAGCCGCGTGACGCCACGGATTTCGGCAAGGTGGTGCAGAAGCTTGCCGAGCGGCCACGGCTTGCCGTCCGGACCTTCGCCATGAAACGCGTTGACGTTCTGCCCGATCAGCGTGATCTCGCGCACGCCGTTGTCGGCAAGCCGTCGCACGTCGTCGCTGATCTTCGCCACCGGGCGCGACACTTCCGCACCGCGCGTATAAGGCACGACGCAGAACGTGCAGAACTTGTCGCAGCCCTCTTGCACGGTCACGAACGAGGTGATGCCGCGGGCGCGGATCGCAGCAGGCTGCGGCGGGGCGAGCGAATTGAACTTGTCCTGAAGCGGAAACTCGGTCTCGATGGCGCGGCCATCGCGGTTCGCGCGCTGAAGCAGCTCGGGCAGGTGATGGTAGCTCTGCGGACCGACGACGACATCGACCACCGGCGCGCGGCGAACGATCTCTGCGCCTTCCGCCTGCGCGACGCAGCCGGCGACGACGATCTTCATGGCGCGGCCGCCGCGCGCGGCGTCGTCCTTCGCTTCACGCAGGCGTCCAAGCTCGGAATAGACCTTTTCCGACGCCTTCTCGCGGATGTGGCAGGTGTTCAGGATCACGAGGTCGGCGTCGGCGGCATTGTCCGTTTCGACGAAATTCTCGCGCGCCAGAGTGTCCACCATGCGTTGCGCATCGTAGACATTCATCTGACAGCCGTATGACTTGATGTGCAGCTTGCGCGGCGTGTTCATCGACATCCTGGAATTCGGCCGGCCGCACGGGCCGCCTGGCGCATCAGATATAGGTAAAAGCGCGCGAAATCCAGTAATCGGCTGGCCCGCAGCTTATCTTAAGCGTTTATATCTGCTCGACTTTTTTGAAATCAGCCAGAGGCGCCTCGCAAAACGAGTTCCGGCAGCCGTCGCATGTCGTCGAAAACGAGGGCCGCGCCGGCGGCGCGAAGCTTCTCGGCGTCGCCGGCGACGCAGTGACTGCCGCCGACAAAGCCGAGCACGGTCATGCCTGCGGCAACGCCGGCCGCGACCCCCGATACGCTGTCCTCGACGACGATGCTCTTTTCAGGACGTGCGCTCATCCGTTCCGCAGCAAACAGAAAAAGGTCGGGCGCAGGCTTGCCCCGCTTCACCTGCGAGGCGGAAAAGATGTGCGGCGCCAGCTTGCCGTAAAGTTTCGTCCGCGAGAGCGTGGTGAAAATCTTGTCCTGTGTGCCGCTCGATGCGACGCATCGCGGCACGGCGATCGCATCAAGCGCATCGTGGACGTGCGGGATCAATTCGACGGACTCCCGAAGCCTCTGCAGAAGGACCGCGACCCGCTCCGCCTCGAAGTTCGCCGGCAACGGGCGACCCATCTCGATCTCGACGTCCCGATTGTTGTCGGCAGCGGATTTCCCGAGGAAGCGCTCGCGCAGTTGGTCCGCCGAAATCGGATAACCCTGCCGGGTCAGCGCCTCGGCATGAACGCGACAGGAAATGACCTCGCTGTCGACGAGCACCCCGTCGCAGTCGAAGATGATCAGGTCGGTCATAAGGTGGGCTACTGGCTCTTGCCGTCGTCGTCGAGCGGGACGCAATAGAGCTCGAGGCGGTGATCGACCAGCTTGTAGCCGAGCTTGCGGGCAACTTCCGCCTGCAGCTTCTCGATTTCGTCGGAGGTAAATTCGATCACCTTGCCGTCGCGCAGGTTGATCAGGTGGTCGTGGTGGGTCTCGCGCATCTGCTCGTAGCGCGCGCGGCCTTCGCGGAAGTCATGACGTTCGATGATGCCCGCGTCCTCGAACAGCTTGACCGTGCGATACACCGTCGAAATCGAGATCTTGTCGTCGACGGCGACGCAACGGCGGTAGAGTTCTTCCACGTCGGGATGATCGGTCGCCGCCGCAAGCACGCGCGCGATCACGCGGCGCTGCTCCGTCATGCGCATGCCGGTCGCGGCGCAACGCGCCTCGATATCCCCACCCTTCGTCATTGTCGTTGCAGAGATCGGTTTCACTGCAGCCATCGATCGCTCTCTTGTCGCATTGATCGGGACGACTTTTCACCATCTGTTCTGACATTGGTTACGCGTCAGGACAAGTCTCGTTGCATGATCAAGGCATTCAATTTCGCGCCGGTCGCATCGCGATAATACTGTTCCCGCCGCCCGACGGTCTGAAAGCCTGCGCGCTTGTAAAGGCGCACCGCAGGCTGGTTGTTCTCTTCCACTTCGAGAAACACCCGCCGAATACCCTGTCCCGCAAGATGACCGAGGTGGTGCGCAAGCAGATCGCGCGAATAGCCACGGCCGCGTTGCGCCGTCTCGACAGCGACCGAGAGAATTTCGGCTTCGTCCGCCGCCAGGCGGGAAATGATGAAGCCGATCAGCGTGCGGCCAAGCATCAATCGCTGGGTGAAGGTGTTGCGCTCGGCGAGCATTGTTTCGAATTCGCTCTCGCCCCAGCCGCGATGAAATGACGCGCGGTGCAACTGCGACAGCTTTGCGGCGTCGCGCATGGTCGCGGGCTCGATGCTGGTCGTGGCCGGCGCAAACAAGCGGGAGAGCCAGGCGATCATGCGGAGGCCGGCAGCGCGGCCGCGGAAACCTGGGGCTTTGCATCCACCGCGCGCAGATAGAGCGGCCGCGGCTTTGACGACGACGGATCGGCCGCGACGCCGAGCCACGCGACCCATCCGATGTCGGGCGCCGCCTGCTGTTCGACGCCCGCCGGCGGGGTCAGGTCGGCAGGCCAGCGATCAGCCACGAGACGCGCGGCGTTGCCGACGAGCCGCGGCGCGCCGAGCTGCGCATGCGCGAAAATATCCGCCGTCGGCACGACGCGCGGGCGGACCAGCGGCGCGCCGTCGCCACCGACGACCTGCATGTAGACGTGGTCGTGGCGCGCGTCGATCAGCGAGATGATCGGTCCGCCGGACTCGGAGAGGAATGGTGCGGCGAAGGCCGACAGCGTGGTGACGCCGACGACCGGTTTTTCGGCGGCAAGACCCAGCCCGCGCGCTGCCGAGATGCCGACGCGCAGGCCGGTAAAACTGCCCGGGCCGACCGTGACGGCGATGCGGTCGAGTGCTGTGAACGGCAGCTCCGCCGCCTTCATCACGCGATCGATCATCGGCATCAGCGCTTCGGCGTGACCACGCGCCATCGCCTGCAATTCATGGGCGCGGAACGAATTCGTCTCGGAGTCGAGCAGGGCCACGGCGCAGGCTTCGAGCGCCGTGTCGATGGCAAGGATCAGCATGAACCGATCATAGCCATTTCCCGCGCCGATTTCCGGCGCGGCAGGCACAATCCACAATGTCGTCGGACGATGCCGCAGCGCGAAAATCACACGGCCGTCTGCTGCACTTCGACCACGTCGGGCACGAAATGCTTGAGCAGATTCTGGATGCCGTGCTTCAGCGTCGCCGTCGATGACGGGCAGCCGGCGCACGAGCCCTTCATGTCGAGGTAGACGATGCCTTCCTTGTAGCCGCGGAAGGTGATGTCGCCGCCGTCATTGGCGACCGCGGGACGCACACGCGTCTCGATCAGGTCCTTGATGGTTGCAACCGTCTCGGCGTCCGCCTCGTCGAAGAATTCCTCGGCCTCCGGCTCCACGCTGCCATCGGCGAGCAGCGGCGCGCCGGACATGTAGTGCTCCATGATCGCGCCGAGGATCGCCGGCTTCAGGTGCTGCCAGTCACTGTCGTCCTTGGTCACGGTCACGAAGTCGGAACCGTAGAAGACGCCGGTCACGCCCTGAATCTCGAACAGCTTTTCGGCCAGCGGCGAACGGCCTGCAGCTTCGCGGTCGCGAAACTCCAGCGTGCCCTCGCCGAGCACGGCCCGGCCCGGGATGAACTTCAAGGTTGCGGGGTTGGGGGTCGCTTCAGTCTGGATGAACATGATCGTCTCCGGCGCATCGCCGGTTCAAGGCCGGCGCGGTCAGGTGGATTTGGGCAGTTTCTAACAGATTACCCTGCACAGATAACCCCCGAAAAAGCGCCCGCAAGGGCGTCTTTTCGGCCGAGCACGCGGGATGTGCGAAGCGACCGCGGTCTCAGGACAGGCCGTCGATGTCCTCGTCGGTCAGCGTGCCGGGCACCGAACCACGATCGGGGATCGGGAACGCGCCCGCGGTCTTGGCGGTCGCGGTGACGATCGGCCCCGGCCCTTCGGCGCCGGCGCTGGCGCCCAGGACCAGCATCGAGATGTCCTCGTCGCCCTCGATCACCTCGAGGATCTGCTGGGCCGGCGCGCCCTCGCGAATGACGCGCTCGGGCGTGATGCCGGCAAGCCCGTTGGCGCGGCCCGAGGCGCGATCGAGCGCCGCGTTGGCCTCGTCATGTGCCTCGGCGCGCATGATGTCGGCGACGCCGCGCCATTCCTGATTGCGCTGGTCGGCTTCGATCACCCGCAGCATCACCACGCCGCCGCCCGAGCGCTTGGCCCAGCGCGCCGCGTAGTAAACGGCGCGATCGCATTCAGGCGTGTCGTCGATGATGACAAGGCATTTCGGTTTATGGCCGGATTCGTAGCTCCGACGTTTGGTGCTCATGTGCGTCCCGGTTTCGCTCGCGCCGTGGCGGCGCGACATCCAATGCTGCCACGGCAATGGATACGCCGACAAGCGCGATCAATTTCGAGACAACTCGCCGCGCCAATTGTGGCGAGGCGAAGGAAGGCGACCTAACGCTTGTGGATGAACCCGACGATATCCTTCGTCTTGCTCATGGTTTCGCTGGCGATCATGCGCGCGCGGTTGGCCCCGTCGATCAGGATCGAATCGACGTGAGCCGGGATCGGCCATCAGCCGCTTCATCTCGGAGGCGATCGGCGACAGGCGTGCGACGCAGACCTCGACCAGCGCGTTCTTGAAGCTCGAGAACTGGGCGCCGCCAAACTCCTTCAAGACGTCGGCCCTGCTCTCGCCGGTCAGCGCCGCATAGATGCCGACCAGGTTGTCGGCCTCTGGCCGCGTCTCGAGACCCTTTTCCTCGCTCGGCAAGGGCTCCGGATCGGTTTTCGCCTTGCGCACCTTCTGCGCGATGGTGTCGGCGTCGTCGGTCAGGTTGATGCGCGAATAGTCGGACGGGTCGGACTTCGACATCTTCTTGGTGCCGTCGCGCAGCGACATGACGCGCGTCGCCGGTCCGGTGATCAGCGGTTCCGGCTGCGGGAAGAACAGGCCGTCGTTGAAGCCGTTGCTTGCGGATCGAGTTCGCCAAAATCGTTGTTGAACTTCTGCGCGATATCGCGCGCCAGCTCGAGGTGCTGCTTCTGGTCCTCGCCGACCGGCACATGGGTGGCGCGGTAGACGAGAATGTCCGCGGCCATCAGCACCGGATAGCTGTAGAGCCCGACGGAGGCGTTCTCGCGGTCCTTGCCGGCCTTCTCCTTGAACTGGGTCATGCGGTTCAGCCAGCCGATCCGCGCGACGCAGTTGAAGATCCAGGCGAGCTCGGCGTGCTCGACCACCTGGCTCTGGTTGAAGACGATGTGCTTCTTCGGATCGATGCCGCTGGCGATGAACGCCGCGGTGACCTCGCGCGTGGTGCGCGCAAGCTCCTCCGGCCCGCCCCACACCGAGATCGGCATGGTCAGCGCGTGCATGTCGACCACGCAATAGAGGCACTCGTGGCTTTCCTGCAGCTTCACGAAGTTGACGATCGCGCCGAGGTAATTGCCGAGATGCAAATTACCTGTCGGCTGCACGCCCGAAAGAACCCGTTGGGTCAACGCCATCTTGCCGTTCCTGAAATATTGGCTGGTTGCGGCGCGTCTTTGCCACGGCGGGGGTGCAGTGCGCAAGTTTTCAGGCCGCTTGAGCGTTCAAAACGCGCTGCGAATGACGCGGAAATTAACCACGCCGAACAGCCGCAGGCTGGCGGCGTAGACGAGCATGCCGAGCGCGATCAGCGTTCCAAGAGCGACGGCGCGCCTCAGGCCGCTGCCGCCGTCGACGACCGGCATGATGCTCACCGCGGCTTCGATCGCGCCGCCCATGACGGCGCTGGCGACCACGATGAAAGCGGCGTTGCGCCAGCCGGTGGCGTCGATGGCAAGCTCGTTTCTCACGGCCAGGACTGCGCCGAGCCAGAATGCCGTCACCCACGCCCCCAGCGAAATGGCCGCGGCAACCCCCGCATAGCCGTAGCGTGGCTGCGCCAGCAGTGCTGCGACCACGGTTGCCGCAAGACCCGCGAGCGTGGCGATGAGCGGCTGGGTCATCTGCTCGCGTGCGAAGAAGACGGCGCTCATCGGGCGTGCCAGGGCGAAGGCCGGCAGCGCGGCCGCCAGGATGACCAGCGCGCGTGCCGTTGCCTGCGTGTCGCTGCGGTGAACGCGCCGTGCTCGAACAGCAGTGCTGACGATCGGGCTGTGCGAGCAGCGCAAGGCCGACGGAGGCGGGGAGCGCGAGGCCGAGAGTCAAGCTGCAGCGCGGACGACGATGTGTCGCCGGGCGCGTCGCCGCTCAATCGTGGGATCAGCACCGCACCGGTTGCCGTGCCGACGAGGCCAAGCGGCAGGTCGACAAGCCGGCTTGCGAAGTAGAGGAACGCTACCGCGGAGGGCGAGGCCGACGCGATCACGGCGCCCGCCACGAGAAACAGTTGCGATCCGCTTTGCGCGATCATGCCGGGCAGGGCGCGGCGGAACAGCTTCTGGATTTCGCCGTCGAGCGAGAGGCGCACCGGTTTTGCGTGGCCGCTGCCGGAGACGCCAAGAAAGATCAGTTGGAAACATCCCGCGGCGCCGACGACGGCAGCAAGCGCCAGCGCTGCCTGCGCCGCGGGCAGCTTTGCGAACAGCAGCACCGCAACGGCTGCGATCATCACCGCGTTGAACAGCACCGGCGAGAAGGCGGTCAGGCCGACGCGGCCGTTGGCGTTCAGCACGGCTGCCATCACCGCGACCGGACCCGCGAAGGCGAGATACGGCAGCATCAGCCGCAACGTGTCGACGGCGAGTTGAAATGCCGGCTGTCCGGCAAACGCCGGCGCCAGTGGCGCGATCACGTATGGTGCGGCAAGGCCGAAGACGATCGCAGCAACGAGCACGGCCAGGCCGATCGTGCCCAGCGCGCGGCCGGCGAACGCGGCAGCTGCGGCTTCACCCGCGTTGCCGCGGATCCGGGCATAGGCCGGCACCAGCATCGCGTTCAGCGCGCCTTCGCTCAAAAGGCGTCGCGCGACATTGACGAACTGGAACGCAAACAGGAACGCGTCCGCGACGAAGCCTGCGCCGAACAGCGCCGCGATCAGGGCGTCGCGCAGAAAGCCGGAAAGCCTTGAGCCGAGCGTGCCGGCGGAGACTGTCGCCAAAGGACGGATCAAGTGGCGGATCATGGCCCGCTTATAGGGGGCGAATCGCGGCCTGTCGCTTGCCAGGTGTGACCATGTGCGCCCCGTTCAGGCGGCGCGCTCGCGATCCGCTCCCAGATCCACAGCGCGGCGAGAATGATCAATGAGCCGACGACGGCTGACACCACGTCGCGCAGTGAGATCGAAATTCTGTCGAGCGCCGGCCAAAGGCCGAGCATCCGGAACAGCAGGCCGCCGACGACCGCGCCGATCAGGCCGACGCCCAGGTTTCGAAAGAAGCCGAACCCCTGCCGGTCCCATTTGATGATCAGGCCGGCGAGGCTTCCACCGATGAGGCCGACGATGATCCATATAAGCAGTTGGTCGTAGGAGGGCATTGCTGGCTCCATGTCTTCTGAGTCCATGTCTTCTGAGTCATTCTCTAAGTCCATGTCTTGCAGCGCGTTGCTGTCGTCAGACGTCTCCGGGGAGCGCCAGACGCGCGTCTGCGCGATCATTCCCTTGGCGGCTACACCTGTCGCCCATCCTGCAGCATCAATCGGCGGACGATGCCGATGCCTGGTTGTCGTCGATTATGATGCATCCGCACGGCCCTTTGGCGCAATCAGGCGAACACGGATCAAGGCCGTTTTAACAGCGAAGTGCTCCATGGGCTTTGCCCGCCGCTGGCGTCGGGAGTTCCTGACGCGCGATATCGGGCAAAACCCGAATTTGGGCAAGGCGACAGCGAACGCTGCGCAGGTTTGATTTCACCCGCGATTGCGGCTAGGGCATGCCGCTGGCTGCGCTTCTTCACCGACGTGCGGCTTCGATGTGATGCTCAGACGCCCGCCTCTCGCCGCAACCCCGGATCCGTTTTAATGACCTCAGCGACCTATGACGTTCTCGGCATCGGCAACGCCATTGTCGATATTCTCGCGCGCACGGACGACGCGTTCCTCGCAAAGCAGGGCATGGCCAAGGGCAGCATGTCGCTGATCGACGAAGCGCGGGCGGCGGCGATCTACCAGGCGATGGGACCCGCGGTGGAGATCTCCGGGGGCTCTGCGGCCAACACCATCGTCGGTGTGGCGGATTTCGGTGCGCGTGGTGCCTTCGTTGGCAAGGTGAAGAGCGACCAGCTCGGCGGCGTCTTCAGCCATGACATCCGCGCGGCGAAGGTTGCGTTCGAGACGAAGCAAGCGGCGGACGGTCCCGCCACCGCCTGCAGCTACATCCTGGTGACGCCGGATGGCGAGCGCACCATGAACACTTATCTGGGTGCGGCGCAGAACCTTCATCCCGACGACATCGACCCGGGCCAGATTGCAGCATCGGCGATCACCTATCTCGAAGGCTATCTGTGGGATCCGAAGGACGCGAAGGATGCCTTCGTGAAGGCCGCGTCCGCCGCGCATGCGGCCAAGCGCAGCGTGGCGCTTACGCTGTCCGATGCATTCTGCGTCGGCCGCTATCGCGGCGAGTTTCTCGACCTCATGCGCAAGCGCATCGTCGATCTCGTCTTCGCCAATGAGGCGGAGCTGACCTCGCTCTACGAGACAGAAGATTTCGATGCGGCGCTGGCGCAGTTTCGCAAGGACGTCGCGACCGGCGTGGTGACGCGCAGCGAGAAGGGCTGTGTCGTCGTGTCGAAGGACGGCGTGGAGGCTGTGCCTGCATTCCCGGTGGAAAAGGTGGTCGACACCACTGGCGCAGGCGACCTGTTCGCGTCAGGGTTCCTGTTCGGGCTGGTTCGCGAATTTCCGATGAAAAAGGCGGCACAGCTCGGCGCGCTCGCCGCGGCCGAGGTCATCCAGCATCTGGGTGCTCGGCCGCAGACCTCGCTGAAAGAGCTGGCGCAGGCCAAGGGGTTGCTGGCGTAACGGGTCGTTAGTGTTAGCGAATTGTCCGGCCCGCCGTTCGATTCAGTTCGAGTATTCGTGTCGAGTTTTAAGTTCGTGCGTGCATGGTCACGAGGCCGCCATGCGCTTATGGAACGCGTTCGCCTTGATTGCGTTTGAGCTGGGGTCTTTTGCGGGAACCGCGGATTGAGAGAGCAGCGATGATCGGGCGTTGGACGGAGTGGAAGCGGTTTCCGAAGGCTGAGCGGGGCGAGCATGTCGAGGCACCGATCGGGCCTGGCATCTACGAGGTGCGCGAGGCGTCGACCGGCGCGCTCTTCACATTCGGCGCTGCCGACAGTGTCGCGCAGGCGCTCGCCGCTCTGGCGATCCCGCCGCGCTCGTTCACGTCGTGGTTTCGCGCGAGCGGATCGGTGAATACCAATCTGGAATATCGCACCTGCGCGACCTCGACCAAGGCCGAAGCCAAGACGGCGGCGGAAAGCATGGTCAACCGCCGCGAGACCTGGCTGCGCGGCGCGGCTTAACAACTCTCGCAATCGTGATGTGAAGCGGGCTGCTTTGCGGCCCGCTCTGCTGTGCGTGCGCCGCATTGATGTTTGGCGGCAGGGGCGTAAGGTGCGCGCGAATCCCCCTGAGCCACCGCTGTTGTTTTGAGGAGCACGCTCATGACACCGACCGCACCCGCCCGCGCTGAAGCCCGATCCATCTCGTTCTCCGATTCCCTGAAGGACCCCTCGCTGCTGCGCGACCGCTGCTTCATCGACGGCGCCTGGACCGGCACGCCTGCGACCGCGGTGACCAATCCGGTGAACGGCATCGAGCTTGCAAAAGTGCCGCGCATGTCGACCGCGGAGGCGACGGCGGCGGTGGAAGCGGCCGAGCGCGCGTTCCCGGCCTGGGCGAAGCTCACGGCGAAAGAGCGCTCGAACCTGATGCGCCGCTGGTTCGACCTGATCGTCGCCAACCGCGACGACATCGCGCTGATCCTCACCTCCGAGCAGGGCAAGCCGCTGGCCGAGGCGCGCGGCGAGGTCGATATCGGCGCCGCTTATGTCGAGTTCTATGCGGAGGAAGCGCGCCGCGTCTATGGCGAGACCATCCCGACGCAGCGCGCCGACGCGCGGCTGCTTGCGATCCGCCAGCCGATCGGCGTGTGCGGCGCGATCACGCCGTGGAATTTCCCGTGCTCGATGATCACGCGAAAAGTCTCGCCGGCGCTCGCGGCCGGCTGCACCGTGGTGTTGAAGCCCGCCAACGAGACGCCGCTCACGGCGCTGGCGCTGGCGGCGCTGGCCGAGCGCGCCGGCATCCCGAAGGGCGTGTTCAACGTGCTGACCGGCAATTCGTCCGCCATCGGCAAGGTTTTATGCGCGCATCCGGCGGTGCGCTTCGTCGGCTTCACCGGTTCCACCGAGGTCGGCAAGATCCTTTATGAGCAGGCCGCGGTCGGCGTGAAGAAGCTCGGGCTCGAACTCGGCGGCAACGCGCCGTTCATCGTGTTCGACGACGCTGATCTGGATGCCGCGGTCGACGGGGCGATGGTCTCGAAATACCGCAACATGGGCCAGACCTGCGTTTGCGCCAACCGCATCTACGCGCAAGACACGATCTACGACGCCTTCGTCGAGAAGCTCGCCGAAGAAGGTCTCGGCGATGAAGATCGGCAACGGCACCGAGGACGGCGTGGTGCAGGGCCCGCTGATCAACATGGATGCGGTCAGCAAGGTCGAGAGCCACATTGCGGACGCGGTGAAACGCGGCGCAAAGGTCATCACCGGCGGCAAGCGTCATTCGCTGGGCGGCAGCTTCTTCGAGCCGACGGTGCTGTCGAACGTCGCACCCGATTCGCTCGTCGCGCAACGAGGAGACCTTCGGCCCGCTCGCGCCGGTGTTCCGTTTCAAGGACGAGGCGGACGTGATCAAGATGGCCAACAACTCGCCGTTCGGCCTTGCGTCGTATTTCTACGCCCGCGATCTCGGCCGCGTCTGGCGCGTCGCCGAAGCGCTGGAGTCCGGCATGGTCGGCGTCAACACCGGTCTCATCACGACGGAAGTCGCGCCGTTCGGCGGCGTGAAGGAATCCGGCCTCGGCCGCGAAGGCTCGCGCCACGGCATGGAGGAGTATGTCGAGATCAAGTACGTGATGATGGCGGGGGTTTAGGCCGCGGCGTCATGCCAAGCCGTCAACTCGTAGCCCGGATGGAGCGCAGCGAAATCCGGGACTTCTTCTCAGTGCCGCGCCTTGGACGCCGCTCGGATTTCGCTTCGCTCCATCCGGGCACAAGTCGCTACTTCATCATCGCCGGTTGCCGCTTCGCCGTCGCCCGCACCAGCTTGCGGATCGCAGGCGCTGCGGTGACAGATCCCTTCTCGGCGAACGCCTCGTGATTGCTCTCGATCTCGTCGAGGGCGTAGAGGTAGTTCACCATCAGCCCGTGCGACTGCTGCAGTCCCTTCTCGGAGAGATCCCCTAGGAAATTCAGCTGCTCGAGCCGCGCGCCGTTGCCCAGGTGAAAGCGGGCGACCGGATCGATCTGGCGTCCGCGCGCATCGCGCGCGACCAGGAAGTAGTGTGCGGCCGCACTCAGCACCACGTCGTGCAGGCGATCGGCGGTGGCTTCCTCATGCCACCAGCCGTCCGTGTCCAAAAGCGTCAACGCATCCTTCTGTGCGGCATCGAGCAGGCTGTCGTCGCTTTCGCGCTCGCGCTTGAGCCAGCCGGCAAATCCCGGCACCGGCGACAGCGTCACGAAGGTCTGCAGGTTCGGCAGATCCTGCTTCAGCTCCTCGACCACCTGCTTGATCAGGAAGTTGCCGAACGAGATGCCGCCAAGACCTTTTTGCGTGTTCGAGATCGAGTAGAACACCGCCGTCGTCGCCTCTTGCGCTGCGATCACTGGACGGGTGAGGTCGAGCAGCGGCGCGATCGCGTCGGGAATGTCCTTCGTCAATGCCACCTCGACGAAGATCAGCGGCTCGTCGATGAGTTGCGGATGGAAGAACGCGTAGCAGCGCCGGTCCGCCGGCGCGAGACGGTTGCGCAGGTCGTCCCAGTCCTCGATCGCATGCACGGCTTCATAGCGGATGATCTTTTCCAGGATATGAGCCGGCGTGGTCCAGTCGATCCGTCGCAGCACGAGAAATCCCCGATTGAACCAGGAGGCGAACAGGTGAACGAAGTCGCGGTCGACGTCGCGCAGTTCGCCGTTGCCGGCGAGCAGCGCCAACAGCGCCTCGCGCATCTGCACCAGCGCCGCCGTTCCGCCCGGAGCCAGGTTGAGGCGGCGGATCAGTTCCTGCCGCCGCGGCTCCGATGCCTGATGCAACGCGCCGATCGCGGTTGCGTCGCCCGAGCGATAGGCCTCGATCGCCGCGTCCAGCCGCGCATGATCGGGCCCGAACCGATCGGCGAGCGATTTCAGGAAGCTCGCGCGATCCTCCGGCGAGGCCGCGGCATATCCTGCAAGCAGCGAATGGGCCAGCGCCACGCCGGTCGCTTCGCCCCGGCGCGACAGCAGCGTCTCGCCAAGTTGAATCAACTCCTGGTGAGAGAGCTTTGTTTCACCGTTGCCGGAGAACGTGCCGCGCAGCAGGGCGCGCCCGCGCTCGGTCAGCGTCGACAAAAGGTCGCTCAGGAACGATGGCGTCAGGTCCAGTCGCCGCGCAGGTTCTTGTCGCCCCATTGCCGCTCCTTTTGTGACAGTTCTCAAGGTAATTTGGACGCGCCGGCCGATTGTATCAAGAATCCCTGCTCATCTTTTGAGACTTTATGATGAGTGAACGTTATACAGGCGACGCAATGCCGCGAGTGCCGGGAATGAACGCGAAGAGCAAACCCGCCGATGAGGACAGCCGCGACGGTTTGCGCGTGGCCGCGGGCGGTGCGCGTGAGCCGCTGCACCCCTCGATCACGCAAGCGCAGATTTCGCACATGGTCGACGAATTCTACGACCGCGTGTTCGCCGACGAGCGGCTGGGGCCGATCTTCATGCGTCACATCGGCGCTGACCGCGCGCACCACATGCACGTCATCAAGCAGTTCTGGTCGTCCGTGCTTTTGCGGACCGGCGCCTATGCCGGCCGTCCGGTGCCGGTCCATCTGAAGCTGAAAGAGGTCGAGCCGGACGATTTCAGGACCTGGCTCGGCCATTTCCGCATCACCGCGCGCGCGTGTTTTGCGCCTGAGGCCGCCGTGCACGTCATCGCCGCCGCCGAGCGGATTGCCGAGAGTCTCCTCCTGGCGATGTTCGGCACGGTTAACTCGACGATCCGATTCAAGGACATCATTAGCGAAGGAAAGGATTGAACATGGGTAGGCAAGTCATCGGTGGTGCCGGACAAGGTTTCAGCCACGGCATCGAGCTGAGCGGGCCGCAGCGCACGCTCTACATCGCAGGCCAGGTGGCGATCGACGACAGCGGCAAGATCCCTGGAAACATCGAGGCGCAGTGCCATCTCGTCTGGGACAGGATCGAAAAACTGCTGCAGGACGCGAAGATGACGCTCAAGGACGTGGTCAAGACGACCGTGCTGCTGACCTCGGCCGCCGACATCGACAGTTTCCGCAAAGTTCGCGCCCAGCGCCTCGGCGACAATGCACCGGCCTCGACGCTGATGGTCATCACGGCGCTGGCACGGCCCGAGTTCAAGGTCGAGGTCGAGGCGATCGCCAGCAAGGATGCGTAGTTACAACGTCGTCATTCCGGGGCACAGGCGCGAGCCTGTTGGGGGGAACCCGGAATCCGGAGATTGATTACTCGGTGCCCATCACAAGATTCGTTCACGCATCCAAGCGGCTGTCGCCGCCTTGGATGCGTGCCGGAATGACGAGCGAATTTATCTTCCCGTGAACTTCGCCGGACGCTTCTCCAGGAACGCCGCGACGCCTTCGCGGTGATCCTGCGACACGCGCGCGAGCTTTTGCGTCTGCACCTCGAGGTCGAGCTGTTCTTCGAATGAGTTGTGCGGGCTTTCCCAATAGAGCGTGCGGATGTATGCCATCGCCACGGTCGGGCCGTTGGCAAGGTCGTCGGCGAGCTTCTTCGTCTCCGCCGCGAGTTCCGAATCCTCGCAGACGCGATTGATCATGCCCCATTCGAGCGCCTTTTCGGCGGGCAGCCGTTCGCCGAGCAACGACAGCTCGACTGCGCGCGACTTGCCGACCAGCCGCGGCAGCATCCAGGTCGAGCCGCAATCGGGCACGAGGCCGATGCGGCGGAACGCCTGCAGGAAGTACGCCGACTTCGCAGCAAGAATGATGTCGCCCATCAAGGCGATGCTCATGCCGGCGCCGGCGGCCGGTCCGTTCACCGAGGTGATCAGCGGGCAGTGCAGGTTGCGCAGGCGGCGCAGGAACGGGTGATAGCCGGTCTCGAGGATCGAGACGCCGCTGCCTTGCGAGGCGGCCTTCGGATCGTTGCGGCCGGAGAGATTGGCGCCGGTGCAGAACGCGCGGCCGGCGCCGGTCAGCACGACGCAGCGGACGTGATCCCTCTTGCTCTCGATCTCGTTGAGCGCCTCCTGCAGTCCGCCGAGCATGTCGGCCGAGACGGCGTTCAGGACTTCCTGGTGATCCAGCTTGAGCGTTGCGACATTCGCATCGATGTCGAGCGTGCAGTGTTTGAATTGCATCGTTTCCTCTTCCTGTTCCGTGCGCGGGATTGGTATGATGGCGATCATAGGCACAAAACCGCGGGGCAGGCACCCGTTTGATTTTGCCGGGCCGATTGTCCATGGTGCATGGCGGCTGCCGATGCCTTTCGCTCTGCGGGATTAAGGAAACGTGAGGGACAAGAAACCATGAACATGTTCGACCTGTCGGGCCGCGTCGCGGTCATCACTGGCGGCAATGGCGGCATTGGCCTGGGCTACGCGCAGGGCCTTGCGGCCGCGGGCTGCACCGTGTCGATCTGGGGTCGCAACGAAAGAAGAACGCGTCCGCGCTCGAAACCATCACGAAAGCGGGCGGCAAGGCCGAGGCGCGGGTGTGCGACGTCAGCAACGGCCGCGGTCAAGGAGGCGATGGCGCAGGTCATCGCGAAATATGGCCGTGTCGACGGCTGCTTCGCCAATGCCGGCATCGGCGGCGGCGGACGCAAGCCCTTCATCGAGCGCACCGAAGAGCAGTGGCGCAGCATGTTCGCCACCAACCTCGACGGCGTGTTCCATGTGTTTCAGGCCGCCGCGCGCCACATGACCGAGCGTGCGGCGAAAGGCGACAAGTACGGCCGGCTGGTTGCGACATCGAGCATGGCCTCGCTGTTCGGCACCGCGCAGAACGAGCACTATGCGGCGACGAAGGCGGGCCTCAACGCGCTGATCCGCGCGCTCGGCGTCGAGCAGGCGCGCTACGGCATCACGGCGAACGCGATCTTGCCGGGCTGGATCAAGAGCGAGATGACCGCCGGCGCGTTTGGCAACGACAAGTTCGTCTCCAACGTCATGCCGCGCATCCCGATGCGCCGCTTCGGCGACCCGGAGGATTTTTCCGGCATTGCCGTCTATCTGATGAGCAAGGCGTCGTCCTACCACACCGCCGATCTGTTCGTGATCGACGGCGGTTATTCGGCGTTTTGATTCTCGCCGTCATTGCGAGGAGCGAGCGGCGAAGCGATCCAGGCGCGCGCGAAGCGCGCCAGTGCGAAAGCGCGGTTCGCGCGCTCCGGCTCTCATTGGCTCCGCCATGGCGAGCGCGCTGCCGCCGTTCGCTTGAGCGGCTGCGACTCGCATATGACGGCGCTCGCAGGCCGTCACTTTCCCGCTGCTTCTGCGGCAGGAAAACCACCGAGGGCTCGACCTCGATCAGGAATTCCTCATTGGCAAGGCTTGGAACACCGATCCACGTCGCGCAGGGCGGCTTGTCGCCGAACGCCGCCTTCAGCGCGGCGCTGATCGCCTTGCCTTCGTGGATGTGGCTTTGCCTGATGTAGAGTCGCAGCGCGCCGACCTGATCGAGTTGCGCGCCGACCGATGCCAGTGCGACGGCAAGATTCTCCAGGCTCTTCTCGAGTTGCCTGCCGACGTCGCCGGCGCCGACGATCTTGCGATCTGCGTTCCAGGCAACCTGGCCCGAGACGTGGACGGCATCGCCAAACGGCGTCGGGATGGTCACGACCTGCGCGAAGCCGAAATCGCGGCTGTCAAAGATCCCGTCAGGGACATGCACCGATCGGCTCATCGCAAATCCTTTTTCCCTCGTGCAGGCCAGCCCGGCTCGAACGCTAAGCCTCGAGTTGCTGCAGCAGAAACAGCAGCCCCTGATTGGCAAACGCCATCATGTTCTCCAGCCGGTCGCCCTTGCCGGTCTCGAGCGTCATCGCGCGCTCGGTGAGGGTCATGCCGACCTTGCCGACCACCGCAAAGCAGCTGTGGCCGGCGGCATCGCCGTAGGTGTTGCCGAGCCCTTGCGCGTTCGGCGGACCGGCGGCGCCGGCTTCCGCAAATCCCCAGGTCGTGTCGAACTGCTCGCGGATGCGGTTGGCGTGGATCAGCACATAAGGCTCGGTGGATGAGCGAAGCCCCGGCGCGAGGCCTTCCAGTCCCAGCAGATTGCGCCGTGCATGCCGCGTATAGACCACGGCACCACCCATGAAGTAGCGCGAGGCGCCGGGCACGGCCAGCAGCGCCGCCGAGATCAATCCGCCGGCGGAAGATTCCGCCACCGCAATCGTGTGCTTCTTCTCGAACAGTTTCGCCGCAACTTTCTCGGCGGCCGGCATGAGTTCTTTCATGGTTGATCCTTGCTCAGTTGTCGTCCCCGCGAAGGCGGGGACCCATAACCCCTGTAGTCTCGTATCGGTTGATGACCTTGTCAGGCGAGTGCCTGAGGCTCGTCGTCTCTCCTCCGCTGCGAGCGTATGGGTCCGCCGCCTTCGCGGGCGACGACGCGGAGAATCCGGGCGACGCCTCAACAACTCTCCCTTAACCCGGTGATGTTGCTCTTGTCCGGCGTCAGCTCGCCGCGCTCGACCCGCTTCACGAGGTTCGTCAGCACCGCATTCGCCGGCGTCGGGATGCCGACCTCCTTGCCCTTCTCCACCACAAGCCCGTTCATGAACTCGATCTCGGTGCGGCGGCCCTTCACCATGTCCTGGCCCATCGACGGGCGATGCTCGCCGCCGCCGGGTTTCTTGATCGAGTCGAGGCGGTTCGATCGTAAATGCGCTTGGCCTCGACATCGCCTTCGCCGGCGCGGGCGATGATCTCCGGGTCGAGGTGATACATCTCCTCCAGCTTGTGCCCGAGCTTTTGTCCGACACGAATGCATTCGGAGCCGAGCCGGGCCATGAACTGGCGGATGCGATCGTCGGCGATCGAGTTGCGGGCCTTCTGCCCGGTGCAGGCGGAGACGCCGTTGCCCATCACGTTCAGCGTCAGTTTCGTCCAGCGCTCGGCGGCGAGATCGGTGGTCATCAGCGCGCTGTCGGTGAGCGACACCAGATCGCACACTTCTTTGCACGCGATCGGTGATTTTTCCGTCAGGCTGGCCGACGCGAAACACCGTGTGCGACTTGCCGCTCTTGCCGGCGGCGCGAAACACCTGTCCGGGCCCGGTCAATTCCACCGTGATCGAGCTTGCGATCGAGCCGAGCGTCCTGTCTTCGCCGACGATGCTCGCGATCACCGGCTCGTTGATGCAGTTCTGCAGCGAGACGACGTAGCCGCCGTCCGCCAGATACGGCTTGATCATCGCCGTCGACCACGCGGTGTCGTACGACTTCATGCAGATGAAGGCGATGTCGATCGGCTTCTCCTTGGCCAGCCCCTGCACGTCGGTGATGTGCAGCGCGCGCACTTTCACATTGAACGGCGCGATGTCTTTCAGGTGCGTGATCGTCAGGCCATCCCTGCGCATGGCTTCCACATGCTCCGGCCAGCCGTCGATGAAGGTGACGTCGTGATCCGCGTGCACCATGTGCGCGCCGGCATAGCCGCCGACCGCGCCCGCGCCGACGATTGCAATGCGTGGTGCCATGAGAAGCCTCCCTTGATGTGCTGTTCCGGGATGGCGCGCAAAGCGCCAGGCCGGTCTTTTTCTCTACTTCTTCATGAACTCTTCGAAAGCGTCCTTCATCGGAGCGTGCCAGCGTGAGAGCGCCGCGCGGTTCTTGATCAGGTCGTCCGCAGCCCACTGCATGCGCCGCTCGTCCATCGCCCGCGTTACGTCGTTGTCCGGGCAGAGGATGTAGAAGTCGCCGCGCGCGATGCTGTCGAGCATGAAATCGACCACCTGCTCGGCGGTCCAGGCGCCGGCGGGTTTTTGTGCGACGCCCGTGATGCCGGTGAAGGTGAAGCCCGGAATCAGCAAATGCGCCTGCACCTGGCACTTGTCGATGTTGCGAAGCTCGTGGGCCAGTTGCTCGGTCAGGGCCTTTACGCCGGCCTTCGAGACATTGTAGGCGGGATTGCCGGGCGGATTGGTGATGCCCTGTTTGGAGCCGGTGTTGATGATCAGCGCCGGCGTGCCTTGCGCGATCATGTCCGCCGTGAACGCCTGCAAACTGTTGATCACGCCCCAGAGGTTGACGTCCAGCAACTTGCGCCAGTTCTCCGCCTCGCTCCACGCGGTGGTCTTTCGTGAAATGCCGGCATTGTTCATCAGCACCGACACGGCGCCAAGCTTGAACACCGCCTGCTTCAGCTTCTGCAGGTCGTCCGGCTTGCTGACATCGGTCGGCACGGCGACCGCCGCGTCGTCGCGCCCGGCCACTGCGGCGACCTCCGCCAGAGCGGCGTCGAGCTTGGCGCCCGGCAGGTCCGCCAGGCAGACTTTCATTCCGCCGCGAGCAAATCGTTTCGCGGCAGCAAGACCGATGCCGCTCGCGGCGCCGGTGATGACCGCGACACCGTCGCGGCCAAATGCTGGATGAGCGTTGATGATGTCATCGGCCACGGTATTTCGTCCGCAGTTCGTGTTGAGATGTTCAGGCCCGCTGCGCCCGATCCTTCTTGTTCTGCGCCTCGATCCGTTCGCGCGCTGCCTGCCAGTCGGCGTCGGACCAGTTGCGCAGCTCGTAGAAGCCGGCGCCGGTGGCGAGCGCCTGGGCGCCGTCGAGCGCGATCGTCTCGCCGCTGATCCAGTCGCAGCCGCCGGAGATCAGGAAGGTTGCGAGGTTCTCCAACTCCTCCATGGTGCCGACGCGGCCCAATGGATTGACTTTCTTGGTGCGCGCGCCGGGCTCCTCGCCGGGATTGAGGCGCTTGCTCATGCCTTCGGTCGGGATCTCGCCCGGCGCGATCGCATTCAGGCGGATGCCGTAGCGGCCCCATTCGGTCGCAAGCGACATGGTCATCGCATGCACCGCCGCCTTGCTCATGGCGGACGGCACCACGAACGGGCTGCCGTTGCGCACCCAGGTGGTGACGATCGAGACGACGTTGCCGCGGTGTTTTCCGGCGATCCAGCGCTTGCCGACCGCATGCGTGACATAGAACGTGCCGTGCATGACGATGTTGGCGATGGCGTCGAAGCCGCGCGACGACAGATCCTCGGTGCGCGAGATGAAGTTGCCGGCGGCGTTGTTGACGAGGTCCGTCAGCGGCCCGCTGGTCTCGAAAATCTCGCCGACCATGTGATCGACCGCAGCCGCATCGCGAATGTCGAGGCCGTGGGCGACCATCTTGCCGCCATGCGCCTTCATCAGCTCGGCGGCCGTCTCGTCGCACACCGCTTTGCGCCGGCCGCAGATGTGCACCTCCGCGCCGAGCTTCAGGAATTTGGTGGACATCGCCTTGCCGAGGCCGGTGCCGCCGCCGGTGACAAGGATGCGTCTGCCGTTGAGTAGGCCGTCCGCGAACATGGGCGTCTCCATGAGATATGCGTTTTAGTTGATTGACTAAATCGCACCCAAGCGGTCCTGTGAAGGCATAAAGTTGAAAACCCAGGGAGACGACGAATGAACGACCGCATCACTGTCGCAATGGCAGACGGGGTCGCCGATGTGCGGCTGGTGCGCGCCGACAAGATGAATGCGCTGGACGCAGCCATGTTCAAGGCGCTGGTCGACACCGCAGAAACGCTTGCGCACGACGAAGGGCTTGCGCGCCGTCGTGATTTCAGGCGAGGGCCGCGCCTTCTGCGCAGGTCTCGACATGGGCCGTTTCGGCCAGATGCAGGAGGGCAACAGTTCCTCCACCAGCGGCCGCGAACTTGCGGCGCGGACGCATGGGCCGGCCAACGATGCGCAGCAGGCGGTCTGGGGCTGGCGGCAATTGCCGGTGCCGGTCATCGCCGCGGTACATGGCGTCGCGTTCGGCGGCGGCTTTCAACTCGCGCTCGGCGCGGACATGCGCTTCCTCAGCGCTGATGCGCGCATGTCGATCATGGAGATCAAGTGGGGTCTCGTGCCGGACATGGCAGGGACGCCGATCCTGAAGCGGCTGGTGCGCGACGATGTGCTGCGCGACCTCACCTTTACGGGGCGGATTTTCTCGGCGCAGGAAGCGCTGGCCTGGGGACTCGCGACGCGCGTGTGCGACGACCCGCGCGCCGCAGCGCTTGAGGCTGCGCGCGAAATCGCGAACAAGAGCCCGGAGGCGATCCGCGCCATCAAACGCATGCTGAATGATTTGATGGGTGATCCGGCTCCCGCGCTGCTCGCCGAGTTGGTCGAGCAGGTGAAGCTGATGGGCAAGGACAATCAGCGCGAAGCGGTGCGGGCGAATCTGGAAAAGCGCGCGCCGAAGTTTGCGGATATGTGAGGCTGAGGCCGTCATGGCCGGGCATAGCCGTCGAAGAACGGCGCGTTCGCACGCCGTGGATCCACGTCTTGGACTTCATGCGCTGCAAGACGTGGATGCCCGGCACAAGGCCGGGCATGACGCGAATATGTGGCGTGCGCTCGTGCCTCTAAGCCGCCACGCTCGCGCCGAGCGACTTGATCGCCGCCTCCGTGCCGCCGGCGCCGTGCGGGATGTTCAGCGCGTTCAGCGCCACTTCGGCGACGCCGAGCACGCCGAGGACCATCGGCGCGTTGACGTGGCCCATATGCGCGATGCGGAACGCCTTGCCGGTCAGATCGCCGATGCCGGCGCCGATCACCACGCCGCACTTCTTGTTGCAGAACTCGCGAAACGCCGTGAGCTGCTCCTTGTCCTTCACCAGCACGGTGGTCACCGTGTCGGAGCGCTCCTCCGGCTCCTCGATGTTGAACGTCAGCGCCTGGCCTTCGGTCCACTTGGTCACCGCCGCGCGTGTTGCGTCGGCGAGCAGCTTGTGCCGCTTGAACACGTTGTCGAGCTTTTCCTCGAACAGCATGTTCAGCGCCTGGCGCAGGCCGAACATCAGATGCATTGGAGCGGTGCCCGCATATTTGTTGTAGTGCATCTCGCCGTCGCGCGAGCCCCAGTCCCAATAGGGCGTGCGCAGGCCCGCCGTTCTTGTTCACCTCGCGGGCGCGGTCGTTGGCCGCGGCGAAGCCGAGGCCCGGCGGCGTCATCAGGCCCTTCTGCGATCCGGAGACCGCAACGTCGACGCCCCAGGCGTCCATGTCGAACGGCACGCAGCCGAGCGAGGCGACCACGTCGACCATGTACAGCGCGTTGTGGTTGGCGGCCTTGATCGCCTTGCCGATCGCTTCGATGTCGTTGCCGACACCCGAAGCCGTATCGACCTGCGTCACCAGGATCGCCTTGATCTCGCCCTTGGTGTCCTTCCTCAGCCGCGCCTCGACCTCTTCGGGCCGCACCGCGCGCCGCCAGCTCGCCCTTCAGCGTCTCCACCTCGACGCCGAGCCGGGCGGCGAACTCGCCCCAGCCGGCGGCGAAGCGCCCGCTCTCGAGCACCAGGACCTTGTCGCCCTTGGAAAGCACGTTGGTCAGTGCACCTTCCCAGGCGCCGTGGCCGTTGGAGATGTAGACGTAGGCGCGGCCCTTGGTTTTGAAGAGCGTCGGCAGGTCGCGCATCAGGCTGTCGGTGATGCCGAGCAGCTCGCCGGAGTAGATGTCGATGGCCGGGCGGTGCATCGCCCGCAGCACCTCGTCGGGGATCACAGTGGGGCCGGGGATTGCCAGAAATTCACGGCCCGCTCGAACGGTCATTATCTGCTTCCTTTTTGGGTCTTGTTGCCCTGCCGGTGCGCGTCCGCAAAAAGCCTGCCCCGGACATGATCCGGGGTGAGTACCGGGTTTCGGATTGGAAGACGCGCGATTGAAATCACATGCCATATTCGCATGGCTCTGCGCTCCGGCAAAGCCGCAACGCATTCAAAAATGTGATGGGAAGGATGCGTTTACGCGATCGTTATCGCTCCGGCAGCGGGATGAACTCGGTTTCGTCCGGGACTTTGGCGAAACGCCCGGTTTTCCAGTCCTCCTTGGCCTGCTCGATCCGCTCCTTGCTGGAGGAGACGAAATTCCACCAGATGTGGCGCGGCCCCTCCATCGCCGTGCCGCCGAGGAACATCATGCGGGCATTTCGCGTCGCGCGGACGGTGATTTGATCGCCGGGGCGGAAGATCAGGAGCCGCGGGCCCTCGAACTTGTCGCCGGCGATTTCGACCTCTCCCTCCACGAGATAGATCGCGCGCTCCTCGTGGTCGGCATCGAGCGGCGCAGTCGATCCCGCCGCAAGCGCCACCTCCACATAAAACCACTCCGAGACCATCTCCACCGGCGAGGCTGCGCCGAACGCCTGGCCCGCGATCACGCGCGCGAAAAGGCCCTTGTCGGACACCGTCGGCAGGCGGTCGGCGGCGTAGTGCTGGAAGGTCGGCGCGATCTCCTCCTGGCCCTTGGGCAAGGCGATCCAGCTCTGCAGGCCGAGCATGTTCTGGCCATCGCGGCGCTGGATGTCCGGCGTGCGCTCCGAATGCGCAATGCCGCGGCCCGCCGTCATCAGGTTCATCGCGCCGGGCGTGATCTCCTGGATATGCCCTTCGCTGTCGCGATGCATGATGCGGCCGTCGAACAGGTAGGTGACGGTCGCGAGCCCGATGTGCGGATGCGGGCGCACGTCCATGCCGTGGCCGGCGATGAACTGCATCGGCCCCATCTGGTCGAAGAAGATGAACGGCCCGACCATCTGCCGCTTGCCGTGCGGCAAGGCTCTGCGAACGAGAAAGCCGTCACCGAGATCACGCGTGCGCGGCACGATCACGAGATCGAGGGCGTCGCAGGATTGCTTGTCACCGAGGATCGGGTCTGCGGTTGGTTGCCAGCTCATGTGGTACCTCCTGCGTTAGGAGGCACTGCGCTCGCGCTCCCCGCCCTCGCGCTGGCGAAGTGGCGAGGATGGCGGAGCGGATCGGGGGTGGGGGGCACTGCGCTTCGCAGTTGAGCTGGCGCCCCCCACCCCCGAATTCGCTTCGCTCATCCGCGCCACTCGCCTCGCTCGCTTCGCGGGAGGGGGGAGGCGTAAGCACTAAATCGCGTCCCAGTTGAACACGTCCGCCGAACGGTCGAGCGGATAGAACGACGCTTTCATCGCCGGCATGCCGTGGCTTGCGAGCGAGTCCACGGTCCAGCCTTCGGCGCGATGCACCGAACGCACCGGGCGCGACTGGCTCATCAGGAACACCTCGTTCATGCGCACCGCAAAGATCTGCCCGGTCACATCTTTCGCCGCGTCGCTGAGCAGATAGCCGACCACCGGCGCGATCTTCTCCGGACCCATCTGCTGGATTTTCGCGACGCGCGCCTGCTCTTCCGGCGTCTCGGTCGGGATGGTGCCGATCAGCCGGCTCCAGGCGAACGGCGAGACGCAGTTCGAGCGCACGTTGAAGCGCTGCATGTCGAGCGCGATGGACTTCGACAGCCCGACGATGCCGAGTTTTGCCGCCGCATAGTTGGCCTGGCCGAAGTTGCCGACGAGACCCGAGGTCGAGGTGAAGTGCACGAACGATCCGCTCTGCTGCTCGCGAAAGAGTCTCGCTGCCGCATGCGCGACATAGAACGAGCCCATCAGGTGCACCTTGATCACCTGTTCGAACGCATCGACGCTCATGCGATGGAAGATCGCGTCGCGCAGGATGCCGGCATTGTTGACCACGCCGTCGAGGCGACCGAACTTGTCGACCGCCATCTGCACGATCTTGCTGGCAGGGATCGCCTCGGCAACGGTTTCGAAATTCGCCACGGCAGTCCCGCCGCGCTTGGAAATCTCCTGCACCACCTCTTCGGCGGGTGCTGCGTTCGAGCCCGAGCCGTCGGCGGCGACGCCCGGATCGTTGACCACCACCTTCGCGCCTTCCGCCGCGCACAGCAGCGCGATCTCGCGGCCGATGCCGCGGCCGGCCCCGGTGACGATGACGACTTTTCCTTCGAGTGATTTGCCGGCCATGGCGGTTTTTTCTCCCTTTTTGGAATGTGGCCTTCAACTTCTATCCGACACGCCCCGGGCGCCGAATCAAGCGCGTTTTGATCGGTTCCGCGCGTTCCGCGCAATGCCGATTTTGGTCATCAATTATTATTTAACTTCAATAGCTTGTCGCGCCTTGACGCCGATGCTGCGGCGCACCATATGGAAAGCCATAGGGACTTAACGCCTCCTCGAGGGCTGACCACGAGGAGAAGACTATGACTGAAGTACAGGTTGCCACGCGCAACCGGCCGACCGGCGCAGTGCGGGTGCTCAAGCCGAGCGAGATGCCGCTGCTGCGCGACCACCTGCTGCGGCTCGATTCCGCCAGCCGGCGTGACCGGTTCAACGGCGTCGTCGACGACGATTTCCTGATCAAATATGCGGGTGGATGTGTCGACGAGGGCGTGATCGTCATCGGCTACATCGAAGACGGCGAGGTTCACGGCGCGGCCGAACTGCACGAGCCGACGCGTTCGGTGGATCAAACGCCGGAAATCGCCTTCAGCGTCGAGCAGCATTTGCGCCGTCGCGGCGTGGGCAGCGTGCTGTTCAAGGCGCTGCTCGCCGAAGCCAAGCGCCATGGCTACAAGAAGCTGCGTGTCACCACCGGCGCACAGAACGACGCCATGCGCGCGCTGGCGCGCAAGTTCGGCACCAAGCTGGTATTCAGCCACGGTGAATTGAGCGGCAGCCTTGATCTCGACGAGGTCAAACTGTCGAAGGTCGCGCTGACGCCGATGAAGATCAGCCGCGATCTCACGCAGGCGATGATCGGTTTCAACCAGGCCTTCTGGAATCCGCTGCTGCGCATGTACGGCGTGATCCCGCCGAAGGACGGGAAGCAGGGTGTGACAACCTCTGCGTCTGGCGCTTAATTGATGCGTCATGCCCGGCCTTGTGCCGGGCATCCACGTCTTTGATGCCTTGCCGCGTGAGAAGGCGTGGATGGCCGGGACATAGGCCGGCATGACGAAGCAGACGCTTCGTTGCCGTTCGCAATTCCGGCTATCGCGCTCTGCGCCGCCCCGGAATGACGTTCAATTGAACTTCCCCGTCACGAAATACATCGCGATCCACGGCTGCCAGATCACGATCACCAGGCAGATCAGCATCAGCATGATGAACGGGATCGCCGCGCGGCACAGCAGGCCGAACGGCTGCTTGAACGCGCTCATGGCGACGATCAGGTTCAACCCGACCGGTGGCGTGAGATACCCGATCTCGAGATTGAGGATCATGATCAGGCCGAACAGCACCTTGTCGTAGCCGTAGGCTGCGGCAACCGGCGCCAGCAGCGGCGCCAGGATCAGGATGGCTTCGCCCGTCGTCATCAGGCAGCCGACGATCAGCAGCAGGATGTTCACCAGCAGCATGAACGTCAGCGGGCTGGTGACATAGCCCTGCATGAACTCGACCAGCATCTGTGGCGCGCGATGCTCGGTCAGGATGATGTTCAGGCTCAGCGCCACGGCGAGCACGGGAAACAGCGAGCCGCCGAGCTTCGAGGTCTCCAGCACCACGCCGTAGAAATCATACAGCTTCAGCTCACGGTGGATGAAGATCTCGACCATGATCGCGTAGCAGAGCGCGACCGCCGCGGCCTCGGTGGCCGTGAAGTAGCCGCTGTAGATGCCGCCGAGCAGGATCACCGGCAACAGCACCGACCAGATGCCGTTCTTGAACGCGTCCCAGAACTCGGCAGAGGTGGAAGGGTTCGGTCGGCATGTGCCGGTTGAACCAGACGGAGTAGGCGGCGAGCACGAGGGTCAGCAGGATGCCGGGGCCGAAGCCGGCGGCGAACAGATCGGTGACGCTCGTTTCCGTGACGAGCGCATAGATGATCATCGGGATCGACGGCGGGATGATGATGCCGAGCGTGCCGCCGGACATGATCGCGCCGAGCGTGAACTTCACGTCGTAGCCGGCCTGCCGCATGGCCGGATACATCACCGAACCGATCGCGAGCATGGTGACGATCGACGAGCCTGAGATCGCCGCGAACACCGCGCACGACAGAACGCATGCCACCGCCATGCCGCCCGGCAGGGGTTTCGTGATCGCGCCGAGGATCCGGATCAACCGCTGCGCGATCGAACCGCGCGTCATCACGTTGCCGCACAGAATGAACAGCGGGATCGACAGGATCACTTCCTTGTCGAGGCCGACCCACATGTCCTCGATGATGAAGTCGAGCTTGCCCTGTCCCCACTTCAGGTGAACGACTGCGGCGATGGCGAGCAGTATCACCAGCAGCGGCTGCCGCAGCGCCAGCAGCGCGAAGATCATGCCGACGATCAGGAAGGCGGTCATTCCTGGAACTCCGGCGGCTGCGGTCTGATCGCGGGCCACGCCGCATACATGAAGTAGCGTCCGGCGGCCGACAGGAAGCCGATCGGGATCGAGAGCTGGATCGGCCAGACGCTCCAGTCGAGCACCGGCGCGCGCAGATCGGTCGCCATCGACGACTCCACGATAGATCCAGCCGTAGTAGGCGACGCCGACGAGAAACAGACCGGTGATCGCGTCGGCCAGCCGGTTGAACCAGGGGTCCCAGCGCGCCGGGACCCAGCCGAAGCCGACCCGCGGCACAAGGTGGCTCGCGGTGGCGGTGGCGATACCGATACCGGCAAAGCTGCCGATCACCAGCGCAAAGATCGACAGTTTCTGCGAGGCGAAAATGCCGGTCGCCGTGGCCGGAAAGCCGAGCACGCGTATCAGCGGCCCGAGCAATTCGCGGCCGAGCACGTCGAGCAGCAGGATGATCGCGATGAAGGCGAACGCGGCGACCGCGATCCAGCACTCGAGCTGGTGCCAACGCTCGGCGATCGCATGCGCGCGCGGCGCGGCCGGCGCCGCAACAGCAGGTTCAGGACTACTTGGCATCGCCTGCGGCGCCCCCACTCCGTTTGGATGCGCCTCAGCTTCGCTTTTCGCAGGCCTTCCGCCCGGCTTCCATCTGCTTGAAGAAGCGGTCGCCGTCGGCGCCTAGGTCCTTGACCATCGACGGCCAGGCTGGCTGCAGCACCTTGCGCCACTCCTCGCGCTGGGCAGGCGTCACATCGACGACCGTGCCGCCACCCTTGACGTGCATTTCGCGCAACGTCGCCTCGAAGCCGCGGATTTCCTTGCGCAGCTGATCGGCCGGCCGCTTCGCGACCGCGCGATCAAGCGCCTCCCGCATGTCCTTCGGCAGGCCGTCGTACTTGGCCTTGTTGATCATGATGATGCCGGGTGCATCGGACAGCTCGACGCGGGTCAGCACCGGCGCCACCTTGTTCAGGCCGGACGGAAGATAGAAGGTGACGACGGTGGCCTGCACGTCCACCAGTCCGGTCTGGAAGGCGGAGGCGATTTCGGTGATGCCGATCGCGTTCGGGTTGGCGCCAAGCGCCTGCCACGTTGCGGCGGAAACCTTGTTGGAGGCGGCGGCCGCCTTCAGGCCGCCGACGTCCTTCGGCGAGACGAACGGCTTCTTGCCGATCACGTCGGCGGTGCCGACCTCGGTCCAGCCGAGAAACTTCACGCCCTTCTTCGCCAGCGCGTCGTGCACCGGCTTGCTCATGTGGTTGTCGAGCGTGCAGTCCTGCTCGGCGGGGTCCTTGAAATAGAAGGGAAGGCCGAGCAGGGAAATCTCCGGCGTCAGCAACGCGACGGCGCCGTTCGAGAAGCCGCCCATGTCGATGCGGCCGCGCGCGATCTGTTGCGCCGTATCCTGCTCGTTGCCGAGCTGGGCGGCAATGAACTGTTCGATCTTCAGCGCGCCCTTGCTTTCGTCTTCGACGTCCTTGGCGAAGCGCTCGAGCTGCATCACCCATGGCGTCTTCGGCGGCGCGCCGGTGGTGTAGCGGAGTTCGAGGGGTTTCTTGTCTTGGGCGTGTACGCTGGTCGCCAGCTCGCGGCCAAGCGCTGTCACTGCAATGGCCAGGCAAGAAAGCCTGCGAAGGGTGATCTGCATTGTTCGCCTCCCGGAAAATTGTCTGCACGTCTCCTCGGCCCGGCTTGTTCGTGCGCCGGTTATTTCGATCCAACTATGAAAACAATTTTTCCAAGATGCAACCGGGGGACGATGGCGATGATCTTCCGCAACGCCGCGAAGGCGGCTCCGTTCGCGGGCCGTGACGCTGAAAACGTGCGTGCGCGCGGGCCGCGGCAGGTGGTCGCGGCATGTACCTGGCGGCGGAGCGGCTGCACCGACGCGGGCAGCCTTGGGGTTTCAGCGCCTAGCCGAGCAGCAACGGAAGCTGGCGTGGTCCGCGCACCGTGCCTTCGGACCAGGTCACGGTCCCCGTCGGATCGAGGCTGAACTCCGGAATCCGCTTCAGCCATTCCTCCAGCGCAACCATCATCTCCATGCGCGCGAGGTTCGAGCCGACGCAGCGATGGATGCCGAGGCCGAACGCGGCGTGGCGGTTCTCCTTGCGGTCGATGATCACCTTGTCGGCGTCGGGGAACATGGCCGGATCGCGGTTCGCGGCCGGGAATGACAGCAGCACCATGTTGCCCGGCTTCACCGGACAGCCGCTCACCGTCGTCTCCTTCATCACCTCGCGCGCCATCGTCACCGGCGAGTACGCGCGCAGGAATTCCTCGATCGCGAACGGCATGATCTGCGGCTCGGCGACGAGACGCTTGCGGTCGGATGGGGATTTGGCGAGGTGCCAGAGCGAGGAGCCGATCGCGCTCCAGGTGGTGTCGATGCCGGCGATCAGCAGCAGACGCAGCGATCCCAGCACGTGCGCGTCCGACAGCGGCTGCCCGTCCGGGCCCTTCGCATTCATCAGGTCCGAGATCAGGTCCTGCGTCGGGTGCGTTTTGCGCGCCTCGATGTGGCCCTGGAAGTACTCGGTCATCTCGCGCGCGGCGCGGATCAACGTGTCGTTGTCGGTGATGCCGAGCTCGAGGATCTCGTGGATCCATTTGACGAACAGGTCGCCGTCCTTCTCGGGGATGCCCAGCATGTGGGCGATCGCACGCGTCGGGATGTGCTTGGTGTAGCTGGCGGCCGCGTCGACCTTGCCGTCCTTGATGAACTCGTCGATCAATTCGTTGCAGATCCCACGCACGCGCGGCTCGAGCTTCTTCATCGCATCGGGCGTGAACGGCGGCAGCAGCAGCTGCTTGGCCGGCTTGTGGTGCGGAGGGTCGGTGGTGATCGGCGGGGTCGGCTGGGTGATCTCGGGCCGGACATTGCGCACGACGACGCGGCGGGACGAGAAGCTCTCGGTATCGTACGAGATCTGCTTCACCGCTTCATAGGTGGTCGGCAGATAGACGCCGAGGAAACGATCGGTGTGCACGACCGGGCACTTGCTGCGCAGCTCGTCCCAGATCGGGAACGGGTCCTCGGTCCACTGCGGATCGGTGTGGTCAAAATCGTTGAACCAATCCGTCACGGGCACATGCTTGTTCACGGGGACATGCTCGTTCATGAACCTCTCCTGACCTCTGCAATGCCGCGTCGGGCGGCATGTTGATCCAGTCGCAATCGATTCAGTCGCAATTGATACAGCGGCAACGGCGCACGACGCGCGCTCACTCTTCAATGATGTCGATGGCCAACTCGGGACAATTCGATTTGGCGAGATACGCCTTGTCCACCAGGGCCTCCGGCACGGTGCCGTCGCCGATCTCGTGGGCGTTGCCAAACTCGTCGAGCTCGAACAGCTCCGGCGCAAGCGACTTGCAGCGGCTGTGACCCTGGCACTTGTCCGGATCGACGCGCAGTCGGATTTTTCCCGGCATCGGCAACCTCCCTCAAAACTTCAGCGCCCAGCCCGCACAGCGCCTGCGGCAGGTTGGGGCGATGACTTTCGCGCGCTTGGTTGCGGCATTGTTTGTTGCCGGAAATAATAGCCGCGACTATATTATAGCTGTCAATATAATTTTGCGAGACGAGCCGTGAGCGACATGTCGCAGACCGCCGGATGGCCGCTGGTGCAGGATTTGCCGGGCATTTTGCCCACCCGGCAGCGGCGGAGCCAGGAAACGACGGTCGCGCTGCTGGAGGCCGGCGCGGAGTTGCTGCGCGACTGTGCCTTCGACGAACTGTCCATCGATGAGCTGTGCCGCCGCGTCGGCGTCACGATCGGCGCGTTCTACGGCAGGTTCGAAAGCAAGGACGCGTTCTTCGCCGCGCTGATGTCGCTCGCCGCGCGGCGCTGCCTGCTGGCGATCGACGAGGCGGTCGCCAACGACGATCGGCTGCAGGCCAGCCTCGAAGTGGTGTGCCGCGACGTGGTCGCGGTCGTGACGGACGTGATCCGGCGCAACGAAGGCGTGCTGCGCGCTGCCATGCAGTACAAGGCGGTCCAGCCGGCGCGCTGGATCACCGTGCGCGAAACCGGCAGCGCCATCATCGAACGCTCGATGCCGCTCCTGCTCGCGCGCATGGGCCGCGGCCGGAAGCCTGCGAAGACGCGGACGATCGGCTTCGCCTTCCAGATGGTGTTCGGCACGCTCATCAACGCGGTGCTGAACAAGCCCAGGCTCGTCGGCCTGCATGACCAGGAGATGATCGACCGGCTGGCGCTGGCGATGTTCCTGCAGCTCGACCACGAAGCGCGGGGCGGCGGATCGGGGACAGCGCAAGGCCGGTAGCTAGCGAAGCTTTGGCTTGCGCAGGCCTCGAAGCGAGGCTATTTTTTGCGGCACATTCAAGGTAGGGAAAGGAGGGCTGCGTGGTGACTTGCTTTTATCACTATCACTATCGCCAGCGTGGCCCGGTCAATGCCCTGCAAATGCGTTTGCAGGGCTGACCAGAGACCTCTTCCAAAATCTCATTCTGGTCTGCCCTTCGTGGCCGTGCGGCGCCGAGCGATTTTCTCTGCGCGACCGCATTAAATCAATCGCCGCGCTTGATGCGAACCTCCGATGATGGCTGCGAGCCCTCGGACGATCGCGCTGCGAAGGCAAGACCAGAGAACGATCATGACTCTCATCAACATCCGCAATCTCGGCGTGACGCTGAGCGCGCCGCTGTTTGCTCAACTCAACCTCGTCGTCAATCCCGGTGACCGGATCGGTCTCGTCGCCGCCAACGGACGCGGCAAATCTACGCTGTTGCGATGTATCGCCGGCCTGCTTGAGGCGAGCGAAGGCGAGATCACGCGGTCGCGCGGCGTGACCATGGGCTATGTGGCACAGGACGTGCCGCCCGCGCTGATGGACACGCCGTTTCGCGCAGCCGTGCTCGAGATGCTGTCCGCCGAACGACAGGCGAGCGAAAGCTGGCGCGTCGATGTGGCGCTGGAGCAGCTCGAAGTCCCCGAGGCGCTGCGTGAGAAGCCGCTGAAGCAGCTCAGCGGCGGCTGGCAGCGGCTTGCCATGCTGGCCCGCGCGCTGGTGGCGGAAGCCGATGTCCTGCTGCTGGACGAGCCGACCAATCACCTCGATCTGGCCAGGATCGGCCAGCTTGAAGGTCTGTTGAACGCGCTGCCGCGCGACATGCCGGCCGTCATCTGCAGCCACGATCGCGCCTTCCTCGACGCGACCACCAACCGGACTGTGTTCCTGCGGCCGGAGCAGTCGCAGGTGTTTTCGCTGCCCTATACGCGAGCGCGCGCCGCGCTCAGCGAAGCGGATGCGGCGGACGAACGGCGTTTTCAACGTGACATGAAGACCGCCCAGCAACTGCGTCAGCAGGCGGCGAAGCTGAACAATGTCGGCATCAATTCCGGCAGCGACCTGCTTTTGTCCAAGACCAAGCAGTTGAAGCAGCGCGCCGAGAGGCTGGAAGATGCGGCGAGGCCCGCGCATCTCGAGCGGTCCGCAGGGCTGATCAGGCTCGCCAATCGCGGTACGCATGCAAAGGTTCTGGTGACGCTGGAGGATGCCGCGGTGGAGACGCCGGACGGACGGCTGCTGTTCAAGACCGGCAAGCAGTTCATCTGCAAGGGCGACCGGATCGTGCTGCTCGGACCGAACGGCACCGGCAAGACGCGGCTCGTGGCGATGCTGCGCAAGGCGATCGAAAACCCGGACGTGTCGCAAGCGGGCATCAAGGCGACGCAGTCACTCGTGCTCGGCTATTGCGACCAGGGGCTCGCCGATCTCGCCGATGCGGACACGCCAATGCAGACCATCGTTCGCCGCTTCGACGTCGGCGACCAGCGGGCGCGGACCCTGCTCGCAGGAGCGGGCCTCAGCATCGAGATGCAAAGCCGTCCTGTGGCCAGGCTGTCCGGTGGGCAGAAGGCGCGTCTCGGCATGCTCGTGCTGCGGCTGGCGCACCCGAATTTCTATCTGCTCGATGAGCCGACCAACCACCTGGACATCGAGGGGCAGGAAGCGCTCGAGGAGGAACTGCTGGCGCACGAAGCGAGCTGTCTGCTCGTATCGCACGACCGCGATTTCGTGCGCAGGACGGGAAACCGCTTCTGGCTGATCGAAAGGAAGAGGCTGGTCGAGGTCGAGGGACCGGAAGACTTCTTCGCCTCGGTCATCTGCGGGGAGGCCAGCGCCCCCTAGGGTTCGGCGAAGGGCAACGCTGAAGCGCAAATGGCGATGCTGGACAGCGAGCGGTAGGGATGATCCGTAGCCCGGATGAGCGAAGCGATATCCGGGATTCCTTGCTGCAGCCTCGGCCCCGCATGGCGCTTCGCTTATGCGGGCTACGGTCTACGCGCCGGCGCCGCCGCTCACGCCAGCCGCGCGACCACCACCATGCGCTTGACGTGGCCCTTCTTGAAGGCCTGCAGGAAGGCGTCGTAGTCCTTGAACGACACGCAGCCGTTCGAGTTGCCGCGCGGTCCGAGCAGGTAGTTGTGCGCGAGAAGGCCCGCGCGGCCGAAGATGCGGCCCGCGCCGCCGACCGGGGTCATGCGGATCGCCTCGGTGCCGTGGAAGAGAGCTTCCCGCATCGTCAGATCATAGACATGCGGCGGCGTTGCGCCGTGCATCTTCACATGCACATTGCGTGGATCGTCCATCCGCGAGCCGAGGCCGGAATGGGCTTCGAGCTCCGTTCCGTCCGGCAGGTAAACCTTGCGCGCGGAGATGTCGTAGACGGCGGTGTACTGGTCGTACTTCGGCATGCCGTCGAACAGGATGGTCGGCGTGTCGCTGGCGATGCCGCCGTCAGCTGCCGCATAGGCGAGCGTCGTGGTCTCAACCTTCGGCTTGCCGAACAGCCTCTGGAACAGCGAGGCATTCTTGTTGGACGAAATCAAGGCCAGCACGGTCGCCTTGTCCTCGACAGCGCCGCCCTTCGGCGTCGGTGGCGGGCGTGGTCGGGGCGGACGGAGCTGGCGTCGGCTGCAGGGACGCAAGCAATTTCGATGGACGCGCCGCCGGCAGCGGCAGCTTCTGCGCGACCTGCGTCTCGGACTCCGACGACAGCGGCGCGCTGTCCTGCGACTTCAGCGTGCTTGGGCTGGTCGGTGCTCCAAGGTGGTCGGCGAGTGACGAGTGTCCGCCGCCGGAGAGTGTGCCTTGCGTGAAACGAAAATGCCGCGCGTCGAACAGCGCAGCGAATCCCTTGTGGTCTTTCGCTTTGATGTGCGTGGATGCTGACGCCGGCGTCTGCGTGGGCGCGGCCATGGTCGGTGCCGTGTCGAGCGCTGCGAAACGCTCGGCAAGCGTCGCGACTTCTTCCCGGCCGAGATGAGACCAGAGCGTCCACACGCAGGTCGCGGCCACGAACGCGAGCGCGACGTTGGCGAGAATATTCTGCGGAATCCGCGCGACTGCAGCGGGATCGCTTCCTGGGAAGTGCGCCGTGGATCCTGCGCCGCGAATCCATAAAGCGCGTCTGTGCCGTGACTCATTACGCAACTACTACCGATACAACTTCGCCTGGCGACTGCCGGCGATTCCCCAAAACCGCGCGACGACACGTTCGATCGCAAAGCTGCATCTGCCCCTGTCCCCGGTTCGAAACTCCGGATCCCGTTTCGCAATTTTGCGGAGCGGGATTAAGACGGCATTTTCGTTAAATGCCGATTAAGTGAGGGCGGATGTATGGCTGTGTCCCCAAACGCGTGTGGTGCGGTGGCTGCTCGCCTGCCTCGCGCCACGAGGCGAAACGATCAGCCACGCTTTGTTTTGCCTGCAATCAAGGCCAAAAACGGGCGGCGGAATTCGCAAATTCGGGTTGCGAATTGCGCTGGTGACACGTTCACGTAGTCGGCTACGATGGCGGTTAACCATAAGGAAGATTGAAGGAGGGGCCCGCGCCGTGGACCTGACATATGGAGCGGAGCATCAGGCCTTTCGCGACGGCGTGCGGGCGTTCATCGCCGCCAACCGCCACCTGGCGCCGAAGACCCAATCGGTCGCGTCGCGCAATTCGCCTGAAACGCTAACCTGGCAGGCGTTGCTGCTGCAGCACGGCTATGCGGCGCGTACCATTCCGAAACAGTATGGCGGGTTCGGCGCGGCGCCCGATCCCTTGAAGACGCGGATCATCGCCGAGGAATTCGCCGAGGCAGCCGTGCCGCCGGCGCTGGCCGGCATCGGCATCTCGATGCTGGTGCCGACGCTGCTGGAGAAAGGCACCGAAGAACAGAAGCAGAAATGGATCGCGCCGACGCTGCGCGGCGAAGTCGAGTGGTGTCAGGGCTATTCCGAGCCGAATGCCGGCTCCGATCTCGCCTCGCTGACGACGCGCGCCGCGGTCGATGGCAACGACTTCGTCATCAACGGGCAGAAGATCTGGACGTCGCGGGCGCGCTACGCCGACATGATGTTCTGTCTCGTGCGCACCGAGCCGGACAAGCCAAAGCATCTCGGCATCTCCTACCTGCTGATTCCGATGTCGACGCCGGGCATCGACGTGCGGCCGCTGAAGACCATGACCGGCCGCGCGGAGTTCAACGAGGTGTTCTTCACCGACGTGCGTGTGCCGACGACGCAGATCGTCGGATCGCGCGGGGAGGGCTGGGCGGTCGCCAATGCGACGCTGAAGCACGAGCGCGGCATGCTGGGCGATCCGAATGCCTCGCGTCGCCGGCTGACCATGCTGACGAAGCTGATGCAGGAGGAGCAGGTCGACGGCCATCGCGCCATCGACGAGGCTGCGCTGCGCGACCGGCTGATGCAGCTCGAGGGTCGGCTGCTGGCGATGCAGTTCACCGGCATGCGCAACGAGACGGCGGCGGCGAAGAAGGAAAGTCCGGGTCTTGCCGGGCTGATCATGAAGCTGCAGGGCTGCGAGCTCAATCACCAGCTGTCGACGCTCGCCATCGATGCGCTCGGCGAGCTCGGCGTGCTCTACGACGACAGCCCGTATCTGCGCGCGAACGGCAGCTGGCAGTCGTCGTCGATGTTCGAGCTTGGCCTGATCATCGGCGGCGGCACCGCGCAAATCCAGAAGAACATCATCGCCGAGCGCGGCCTCGACATGCCGCGCGAGCCGAAAGTTGCGAGCGATTAAAATATGGAATTCGCCCTCTCCGACCAACAGAAGATGATGCAGGACAGCATCGACGGCGCGCTCGCAAAAGCGTGCCCGCTCGATCGCGTCCGCAAGGCCGCCGACGGCGGCGAAGCTTTCGCCGACGACGTGTGGCGGATGCTGGTCGATCTCGGCGTGGCCGGCGTGATCATTCCCGAAGAGCACGGCGGACTGGGGCTCGGTCTGCTCGAAGCGGCGCTGATCTCCGAGGCGCTGGGCAAGCACGTTGTGCCGGTGCCGTTCGTCGGCAAGCGCGGTGATGGCGCCGCTGGCGCTGATGATGGCAGGATCGGCCGCGCAGCAGAGGCGCTGGCTGCCGAAGCTGGCTTCAGGTGAGGTGAAGGCGAGCGTCGCCGTCTCCGAATATGCCGGCGGCGCGCGCGAGGGCGCCGGCGTCGCGCGCAAACGGCGGCAAGCTTTCCGGCAAGGCGCATGTTCGCGATCGATTTTGCCGCGGCCGATATCTTCATCGTCGCCGACCGCGATCGCCGGCTGCATCTTGTGGAAGCAGGCGCCGCCGGCCTCACCACGCGCGCGCTGCAGACCATCGATCGCACGCGCTCGTTCGGCGAACTGGTGTTCGACAACGTCGCAGCGGAGCCGCTCGCAGCGAAGCCGACATCGCCCGCATCTGCGACGCGGGCCGCGTGATGCTTGCCGCCGACACGCTCGGCGCCGGCTGGACCATGATCAACAAGGCGGTCGACTACGCCAGGCAGCGCAAGCAATTCGGCCGCATCGTCGCCAGCTATCAGGCCGTAAAACATCTTTGCGCGGAGATGGCGGCGCAGCTGGAGCCGGGCCGGGCGCTGGTCTGGTACGCAGCCTACGCGCTCGATCAGCGGCCGGACGAAGCGCCGCTGGTCGCAGCGCACGCAAAATCCTACCTCGGCGAAGCCGGCCGCTTCGTCGCGCGCACGGCGACCGAAGTGCACGGCGGCATCGGCATCACCGACATGCTCGGCCTCCACTACTGGTACAAGCGCATCGGCGCCAACCGCCCGCTGCTCGGCAGCCCCGAACGCATGCGCGAGCAGGCGGCAAGGATCCATGGGTTTGTGGGGTGACCTCATTCCGAGGCGCCGCGAAGCTGCGATCCCGAGCAATCCAGAGCGTTTGCGCCGCGCTGAACTGCGGTATCGAGCAGTCCGGGTTCGCGCGTACTGCGGCTCCTCGCAATGACGGTAAGTTAATACAGCTTCACCACCGCCTGATCGACCGGCACATCCACCAGCACCGGCCCGTCCGATCGCCACGCCTCAGCGAGCGCCTTCTGCAGCTCCGCCGCCTTGTCCACGCGAAAACTCGTGCAGCCGAAACCCGCGGCGATCTGCACCGGATCGATGCCCGGCAAATCGATCCCCGGCGGGCCCTTCACGTTCAGCGTCTGGCTGAACGAGCGCATGGCGCCGTAGCCGCCGTTGTTGATGACGATGACGGTGAGCGGCAGGCGATGCTGGGCCGCGGTCCACAGCGCCTGGATCGAATACATCAGCGAGCCGTCGCCGACGATGCAGATGGTGCGCAGGTGCGGCTTTGCGAGTGCGACGCCGACCGCGGCGGGCAGTCCGTAGCCGAGCCCGCCGCTCGCCATGGTGTGGAACTGGCCGTAGCCGCGGATCGGCAGATGACGCTGCAGCACGCGGCCGATGCGAGGGCGCTTCCTCGACGATGATCGCGTCGGCCGGCATCGTCGATGCGATCGCGTGCAGCAGGAATTCGGCCGGGATCGGATCGCGCGCAGCGGGCGCTTCGACGCGCGGCCGTGGTTTCGGCATCTCGCGATTGCTCGCCGGCAACAGCGCCGTCAGTGCCGGCAACGCGAGACGCAGGCTGCCGACGATGCCGGTGCCCATCGGCGCCATGGCTGCCGCCTCGGCATCGCTCGTGATCTGAAACAGCTGAATGTTGCTGCGCGGCAGGTCGAACTCGCCTGCCACATGAAAGGTGAACACCGGCGCGCCGAGCACGAGCACGACATCGTGCGCGGAGAGTGTCGCTGCGATCGGCTGCGGCGCCGCGGGCAGGAAGCCTGCGAACAGCGGATGCTGCTCCGGAAAACTGACGCGGCTCGAGAACGGGCTGACCAGCACCGGCGCGCGGATGCGTTCGGCAAGCGCGACGGCCGCGTCACCCGCATCCTCGCCGTCGACCTCCGGTCCGATCACCAGCACCGGCTTCTTCGCGCCGCTCATCGCCCGCGCCAGCGTGGCGATGAGCGCAGGATCCGGCGCCGTGTCGCGGCTGACGGTGCGTGCCGCTGTCGGCTGCGTCTCGACGCTCCAGTCGTCCATCGGGATCGACACGAAGGTCGGACCGCACGGCCGCTGCATCGCCGTGTAGTAGGCGTGCGCCAGCGCCGCCGGCACGTCTTCCGCGCGCGCCGGCTCGCAGCTCCATTTCACGTACGGTTTTGGAAAGTTCGCAGCCTCGGTCGCGCCGAGGAACGGCTGTCCCGACATCAGGCTGCGCGCTTGCTGTCCCGCAGAGATCACGATCGGCGTCTGGTTGCGGAATGCGGTGAACACGCTGCCGAGCGCATGGCCGATGCCGACCGCCGAGTGCAGGTTGCAGAACGCGGCGCGGCCGGTGGCGCGCGCATATCCATCGGCCATCGCCACCGCCGACGACTCCTGCAGGGCCAGGATGTAGCGAAAGTCGTCGGGCCAGTTGTTGAGGAACGGCAGCTCGGTCGAGCCGGGATTGCCGAACACGGTGGTCATGTCGAGGCGGCGCAACAGATCCATCGTCGCGTCGCGAACGGTGAGCGTGGCGGCTTTCGCCGGCGTCTTCTTCTTGTCCATGCTGTTTGTACGATACTCTGTAGCTGCTCAACCGCCCTCGGCCTTGATGCCGGCTTCGCGGATAACGACGCTCCACCGATCCATCTCGGCGCGCATGTGGGCGTGAGCTCGTCCGGCGTCGACGCGATGATACGGGCGCCGAGATCGCCCAGCAATGTCTTCGCGGCATCCTGTTGCAGAGCGGTGCGCACGTCCGCCGCGACGCTGTCGACGATGTTGCGTGGGGTCTTTGACGGATAATAGAGAGCGAACCAGGAACCGACATCGAAGCCGGGCACCGTGTCCGCGATCGGCGGCACGTCGGGCAGCGCGGGGATGCGCTCCTTGGTCGAGACGCCCAGCGCGCGGATCGTGCCGCCGCGGATCTGGTTCATCGAGACGGTGGCGGTGTCGAACATCACCTCGATGCGCCCGGCGATCAGGTCGTTCATCGCAGGCGCCGCGCCACGATACGGCACATGCTTGATGTCGACGCCCGCGGATCGCTTGAACAGTTCGCCGATCAGATGCAGCGACGTGCCGATGCCGGCCGAGCCGTAGTTCAGCGTGCCGGGTTTCGCCTTCGCCTGCGCGATGAAGTCGGCGACGCTGCGCGCGGTCGACGCCGCCGGCACGACCATGACGTTGGGAATGATCGCAACCAGCGACACCGGCGCGAAGTCGGCGACCGGATCGAACGGCAGCTTCTCGAACAGGAAGCGGTTCACCGCGATCGCGCTCGACGTGATGAGCAGATGGTGTCCGTCCGCATCGGCGCGCGCCACATCCGCCGTGCCGATGTTGGCGCCGGCGCCGGGCTTGTTTTCAATATAGACCTGCTGCCCCCACATCGCGCTGAGCCGCTCGGCGATCACCCGCGCGATGATGTCATTGGCGCCGCCGGCGGCGAAAGGAACCACCAGCCGGACGTTCTTCGTCGGACGCCAGCCGGCCGTTTGCGCCAGCGCTGAATGCCGATCGATCAGCGGAGCACACATCGCACCTCCGGCAAGCGTCAGCATCGCCCGGCGGCTGGGGCGGAAATGGCCGTCATGATCTCCTCCCGGTTACGTCGCAACCTGCGCACCTCGTTTGGCGGGTGCCTTTGAAGTGCAGGTTAGGACGGTCCAGGGAGGCGTGAAATGGGACGCATCAGGGAAAAGATTGCATGAAGCCGCCGGCGTGCGGGCGCTTGAGCCGAGTTCCAGCGCCCGATCCGATCCGGCAGTATCAGCGACGGCCATGAGGCCGCGGGCGGCTGTTACACGTCGACGCTGGCCGACAGCGCGTTGTCCTGGATGAATTCGCGGCGCGGCTCGACGATGTCGCCCATCAGCTTGGTGAAGATGTCGTCGGCCTCGTCGACCTCCTTCACCCTCACCTGCAGCAGCGAACGTACGTTGATATCGAGCGTGGTTTCCCACAGCTGCTCGGGGTTCATCTCGCCGAGGCCTTTGTAGCGCTGCATGGAGATGCCCTTGCGGCCGAAATCCGTCACCGCCTCGAACAGGCCGACCGGACCATGGATCGGCGTCTCGGTGTCCTTGCGGCGGAGCGTGCCGATACGGGCATAGGTCTCCTGCAAGGTTACGGCGAATTCGTCCAGCTTGCGGGCGTCGGCGGAGCCGAGCAGCGCCTCGTCGATCACCGCATGTTCCCTCACGCCGCGCACGGTGCGCTCGAAGGCAAAGCCCTCGCCTTCGGTGTAGCGGCCGACCCAGCCGCGCTCCACTTCGTCGGCCAACGCATCGAGCCGCCTGGCGATGTATTCGGCCGCAGCACTCGCGGTTGCCGGGTCGGCTGTGACCTTCGGGTTCAGGACGCCGGCAATCGCCGCCTGCTCGACCACGCCGCGGTTGTAGCGCGAATGCAGGCCGTTGAGCACGCCGCGAATGACGCGCGCGTTTTCAGCCAGCGCCCGCAGGTCACGTCCGCCGCGCTCGGAGCCGTCGGCGAGCTTGAGCACGGTGTCCTCAAGGCCGGTGTCGGTCAGATAGTCCTCCAGCGCGCGCTCGTCCTTCAGGTACTGCTCGGACTTGCCGCGCGAGACTTTGTAGAGCGGCGGCTGGGCGATGTAGAGGTGACCTGCCTCGATCAGCGCCGGCATCTGCCGGAAGAAGAACGTCAGCAGCAATGTGCGGATGTGTGCGCCGTCCACGTCGGCGTCGGTCATGACGATGATCTTGTGGTAGCGCAGCTTCTCGAGGTTGAAGTCCTCTCTTCCGATGCCGGTGCCGAGCGCGGTGATCAGCGTCCCGATCTGCTCGGACGACAGCATCTTGTCGAAGCGCGCGCGCTCGACGTTGAGGATTTTTCCGCGCAAGGGAAGCACCGCCTGGAATTCGCGGTTGCGGCCCTGCTTGGCGGAGCCGCCGGCCGAAGTCGCCCTCGACGATGAACAGTTCGGACTTCTCCGGGTCCTTCTCCTGGCAGTCGGCGAGCTTGCCCGGCAATGAGGTCATGCCGAGCGGGCTCTTGCGGGTCAGCTCGCGCGCCTTGCGCGCCGCCTCGCGGGCGGCAGCGGCCTGGATCACCTTGCCGACGACCATTTTGGCCTCGGACGGATGCTCCTCGAACCACGCCTGCATCGCCTCGTTGATCACGCCTTCAACGACGGGGCGGACTTCGGAGGAAACCAGCTTGTCCTTCGTCTGCGAGGAGAATTTCGGATCGGGCACCTTCACCGACAGCACGGCGGTGAGGCCCTCCCGGCAATCGTCACCGGTAAGCGAAATCTTCTCCTTCTTGGAGATACCGCTGGTCTCGGCGTAGCCGGTGACCTGCCGCGTCATCGCGCCGCGAAAGCCCGCCAGATGGGTGCCGCCGTCGCGCTGCGGGATGTTGTTGGTGAAGCACAGCACGTTCTCGTGGTAGCTGTCGTTCCACCACAGTGCACACTCGACGCCGATGCCGTTCTGCTCGGCGCGGATGGTGATCGGCGCCGGCATGATGCTGGTCTTGTTGCGGTCGAGATATTTGACGAACGCCTCGATACCGCCGTCGTAGCGCATCTCTTCGCGCTTCTCGACCGCGTGGCGCTTGTCGGACAGGACGATGCTGACGCCGGAGTTGAGGAAGGCGAGCTCGCGCAGGCGATGCTCAAGCGTGGCGAAATCGAACTCGATCATGGTGAAGGTCTGCGTCGAGGGCAGGAATGTCACTTCCGTGCCGCGCTGACCGCTCGCATCGCCGACCACGGCGAGCGGTGCGACCGCCACGCCATGCGCGAACTCCATGGCGTGTTCCTTGCCGTTGCGCCAGATGCGCAGCGTCAGCTTGGTCGACAGCGCGTTGACGACGGATACGCCGACGCCGTGCAGGCCGCCGGAGACCTTGTAGGAGTTCTGGTCGAATTTTCCGCCGGCGTGCAGCTGGGTCATGATGACCTCGGCCGCCGAGACGCCTTCGCCCTTGTGAATGTCGGTCGGAATACCGCGGCCGTCGTCGCGCACGGTCACCGAGCCGTCGGGATTGAGCACCACGTTGACGGCTGTGGCGTGTCCCGCGAGCGCCTCGTCGATCGCGTTGTCGACGACCTCGTAGACCATGTGATGCAGACCCGAACCGTCATCGGTGTCGCCGATGTACATGCCAGGCCGCTTGCGGACAGCGTCGAGTCCCTTCAGGACCTTGATGGATTCGGCGTCGTAAGCAGGCGACGAAGCAGGCACGGGGTCGGCGATCGTTTGCCGGGCAGGTTCAGTCATGCAAAGGCCTTCGGGAGGCGCACCGATCGTGGTGCCGATTCAGGTGCGCAGAAACATCATTTTGTGCCATGAAAGCGGGGGGCCGTACAGGCCAATCTCGCGCCTTCTAAACTCTTGAATAAATGTTATTTTTCTGCCGTTTTTCAAGTCCCGAATCGCCCCTTTCGGAGGCTGTCGAAAACATTGATTCGCACGCCCCGCAGGTGGCGTGATTCGGGGATCATTTCGGCTGCGATTTCGCACCTATTTTGTCGCCGAGACGCGACCCGCTTCGACCGCCAGAATCTGCGCGCGCGCTCCTATTGCGGTGAAGGCAAGCGGGTCGGCGCCGGTCATCCAGACCTGCGCCCCGAGGCGTTCGAGCTCACCGAACAGCGCCGCGCGGCGGTTCGGATCGAGATGCGCGACCACTTCGTCGAGCAGCAGCAGCGGCGTGATGCCGGTCATCTCCGCGACAAGGCCCGCATGCGCAAGCACGAGGCCGATCAGCAGGGCCTTCTGCTCGCCGGTCGATGCGTCTTTCGCCGGCGTGTTCTTCGGCGCGTAGATGACGTTGAGGTCGGTCAGATGCGGGCCATCCAGCGTGCGGCCAGCCGCGGCGTCACGCGGCCGCGCCTCGCGCAGGATCGCGCGGTAGCGGTCCTCGACCGCGAGCGCAGGCTCGCTCAGGAGCTCGATTTCCATCCAGCCGTCGAGCGTGATGTTCGCGGTGGGGAAGGCGCTGCCTTCGCCGCGCGCGGCGAGCGCCGCCTGCAGGCGTGAGACCGTCTCGGTGCGCATCGCAGCGACAGCCACCGCAAGCTGCGCCGTCTCGTGCTCGATCGCCTCCAGCCAGTGCGCGTCGGCGCGTGCGTCTTCGAGCAGGCGATTGCGCGAGCGGAGCGACCGCTCCAGCGCGTTGACGCGCGCCGAGTGGCCGCTGTCGATGGCAAGCACGAGGCGATCGAGGAATCGGCGGCGCTCGGACGCGGCGCCGAGGAACAGTCCGTCCATCGCCGGCGTCAGCCACACCATGCGCAGGTGGTCGCCGAAGGCCGCGGCCGACGAGACCGGCTCGCGATCGATCCGGCAGCGCCGTGTCGTGGTGGCCGCGTCCGGCGCCGGCGGTTCGATGCCGGTGCCGAGCGTCGCGAGCCCGAGCGCGCCCTCGATTTCGGCGGCGACCGCCCAGGAGCCGTCACCCTGGTTGTCGGCGACGTCGTCGAGGGTTGCGCGGCGCAGGCCGCGCCCCGGCGACAGGAACGAGATCGCCTCCATGCAGTTGGTCTTGCCCGCGCCGTTTGGGCCCGCCAGCACGACCAGATCGCCATGCACGTCGACGCTCGCCGCGCGGTAGTTGCGGAAATGCGTGAGGCTCAGGCGCTGGATGCGGGAGACGGTCATCGTCCCTATTTAATGGTCATGGCCGGGGTTGTCCCCGGCCATCCACGTCTTTCTTGGCCTGCATCCGTATCAGAGACGTGGAAGACACTCCGGCAACGTCAGACCTGCGCGGCGATCCGTCCGACCTCTGCGATAACCGCGTTGCGCTGCGCAGCCGGTATCGACGGCATCTCGCAATAGGCCGTGACGATGACCGGTGCGCGGTCCGGCGGCCAGGCAACCGCGATGTCATTGTTGAATCCGCTCTTGTCGCTGCCGGTTCCGGTCTTGTCGCCGATGAGCCAGGTCTTCGGCAAGCCCGCCCGCAATCGCGTGTCGCCGGTCTTGTTCGTGATCAGCCAGGCGGCGAACTGGGCGCGCGCGGCGGGGGAGAGCGCGTCGCCAAGAAGGAGTTTTCGGAGATTCCCCAGCATCGCCGCCGCAGTCGTCGTGTCGCGGATGTCGTCGGGCGTGTCGCGATCATTCAGCTCCGGTTCGATGCGGTCCAGGCGCGTGACGTCATCACCAAGCGAACGTGCAAATTCCGTCAGCGCGGCCGGACCACCGAAGCTCGCGAGGAGAAGATTGGCCGCGGTGTTGTCGCTCAGTGTTACGGCCGCGTCGCAAAGCTCGGCCACGGTCATGCCCGCTCCGCCAACGCGCTTTTCCGCCCCCGGCGACCAGCTCACGAGATCCTTCTTCGAAATGACGACGCGCCTGTCGAGCTGCTCCTTTTTCTGATCGACGCGCGCAAGGACGAGGGCGGCCGCCAGCGCCTTGAACGTGCTGCACATCAAAAAGCGTTCGTCGGCGCGATGTCCGACACGCTTGCCGGTCGCAAGATTCAACACCGCGACGCCAAGGCGGCCACCATGAGCGCGTTCGAGGTCGGCAAGGCGAGCCTCCACGTCTTCGCCGGATTGCGCCTGCGTGGGGGACCAGGCAAACGCGGGAACTGCGAGCAAAGAGCCGGCAAGCGCCTGCCGGCGCGACATCGATATCGTCATTCCTGTCTCCATTTGGGAATCTGCACGAGGCGTCGGGATCTGTCGGCCGTCGACGCGGTACCTGGTCGCCCACCGCCTGCGAATTCCGATATACGGAGGCGATGCCCCAGCCAAACGATCAATTCTTCGGTCAGACCCGAGAAAATCTTGGCCATCAACCCGGAACAGGCGGATGGACGTTTCGCAACTGCCCCTCAACGCCTTGCGCGCTTTCGAAGCCTCAGCGCGGCTCAGCAGCTTTACGCGCGCGGGCCTGGAGCTGCGGGTCACGCAAACGGCGATCAGTCAGCAGGTGAGAGCTCTCGAAGAGACGCTCGGCGTCACGCTGTTCAAACGTCTGCCGCGAGGCCTGGTCCTCACCGACGAGGGAGAGGCGTTGTTGCCGGTGCTCACCGACGCGTTCCGGCGCATGAGCGCCACGCTCAGTCAATTCGAGGAAGGCAATTTCCGCGAAATCCTGACCGTCGGTGTCGTCAGCACCTTTGCGATCGGCTGGTTGTTGCCGCGACTGGAGACATTCAAGCGACAGCATCCGTCCGTGGATCTTCGGCTGAAGACGAACAACAATCGCGCCGACATTCTCCTCGATGGCCTGGACTTCTTCATTCGGTTCGGCGACGGCGCGTGGCACGGAACCGATGCGATCCAGCTGATGGATGCTCCATTCTCTCCTGTTTGCGCGCCATCCTTGTCCAAGCGCCTTCGCCGCCCGGCCGACCTGGCGAACGAGGAATTATTGCGGTCGTACCGAAGGGATGAGTGGGCCGTCTGGTTTCGCGCCGCGGGCGTCGAGCCGCCGAGCCTGCGGGGCTGGATGTTCGAACTCGTCGCTGGCGCTTGTGGAGGCCGCAGCGCGAGGGATGGGCGTGGCTCTCGTTCCCGTCGCCATGTTCGCGCGTGAGCTTGAGGACCAGCGTCTCGTTCAGCCCTTCGACATCATCGCGTCCATGGGAAGCTATTGGCTGACGCGTGTGAAATCGCGCGCGGAGACGGCGTCGATGACGGCGTTTCAACGATGGATCCTGGCCGAGATCGGCGGGAAAGCAGACTGAACTGGAATAACGGTCGTGGCCGATCAGCCTATGGTTCTGATCGGCGGTTCTGATCGGCGAGGCGACGTTGAAGCTCGGCGCAGCGGGCCTCACACCCGCATCGGCATCAGCACGTAGAGCGCGCCCTTGGACTCCTTGTCCTGGATCAGCGTCGGCGATCCGGGGTCGGCGAGCCTCAGCACCGCCACCTCGCCCTCGATTTGGGCCGCGATGTCGAGCAGGTAGCGCGAGTTGAAGCCGATATCGAGGGCGTCGGCGGCGTAGTCGACCTCGAGTTCCTCGGTGGCGCTGCCGGAGTCCGGGTTCGTCACCGACAACACCAGCTTGCCGCTCGACAGCGCCAGCTTCACCGCGCGCCCGCGCTCGCTGGAGATGGTCGAGACGCGATCGACGGCGCTCTCGAAGTCGCGCTTGTCGACGATCAGCTGCTTGTCGTTGTTGGCCGGGATCACGCGGCTGTAGTCCGGGAAGGTTCCGTCGATCAGTTTCGAGGTGAGCACCACGTCGGCGATGGTGAAGCGGATCTTCCCCTGGCTCAGCTCGATCGTGACGGTGGCTTCCGGATCCTCGATCAGGCGCTGCACCTCGCCGACGGTCTTGCGCGGCACGATCACGCCGGGCATGCCGCTGGCGCCGTTCGGCAGGGCGAGATCGATCTGCGCCAGGCGATGGCCGTCGGTGGCGACGCCGCGCAGCGTCGCGGCCTTGGGCGTGCCCGCGCTGTGCAGGTAGATGCCGTTCAGATAGTAGCGGGTTTCCTCGGTCGAGATCGCAAACTGCGTGCGGTCGATCAGCCGCTTCACGTCGGCAGCGGGCAGCGCAAACGAATGCGTCATCTCGCCTGCGGCCAGGTCCGGGAAATCGCTCTCCGGCAAGGTCTGCAGCGTGAAGCGCGAGCGGCCGGCGCGGACGGCGAGCACGGCGCGGTCGCCGGTCGCCTCCAGCACGATCTGCGATCCTTCCGGCAGCTTGCGCACGATGTCGTACAGCATGTGCGCCGGCACCGTGGTCGAGCCACCGTTGCCGACTTCCGCAGCCAGCGTCTCGGTGACTTCGAGATCGAGGTCGGTCGCTTTCAGGCTGAGGCGGGAATTTTCCGCCCGCAGAAGCACGTTGCCGAGGATGGGAATCGTGTTGCGGCGTTCGACAACGCGATGAACGTGTCCCAGCGATTTGAGAAGTTGCGCGCGCTCGACGGTGACCTTCATTACCCTAAACCCGCCTAATCGATTGATGGGCCGCGGTCTCCTAAGGCAGCGGAGCGTCGCGGCGTCTAGCTGGCGGGTTCCCGGATACCCGCCGAGGGGATCGCAGGGTGGCGCGGATGGCGGGCGAGCGCAAGAGTTGACCCCTGCGCCCGCCCGCTTTTCACAGCGATTTCTGGCTGTTTTTTCTGCTTATTTTCCGTCTCGCCTCACTCCTGAAGCTGGCGCTTCAGGAGCTCGACCTCGTCCGCCAGCACCGGATCCTTGCCGACCAGCGCCTCGATCTTGCGCACCGCATGCAGGACGGTGGTGTGGTCCCTGCCGCCGAACCTGCGGCCGATCTCCGGCAGCGAGCGCAGCGTCAGCGTCTTCGACAGATACATCGCCACCTGCCGCGGCCGCACCACGTTCGCCGTGCGGCGCGACGACAGCAGGTCGGAGCGGCTGACGTTATATTGCCGCGCCACCACCCGCTGGATGTCCTCGATCTTCACCCGCTTGGGCTCCTGCGGGCGGATCAGGTCGCGCACCTCGCGCTCGGCCATCTCCAGCGTGATCGGCTGGCCGCTCAGCGTATTGTGGGCGAGCAGGCGGTTGATCGCGCCTTCCAGGTCGCGGCCATTGTGGGTGATCGACCTCGCCAGATATTCGAGCACCGCCTGCGGCACGTCGAAACCGTGATGGTGCACGCGCACGGCGGCGACGCGCGATCTCAGGATCTCAAGCCGCAGCTCTTCGCCGAGCGATCCCATCTCCACCACGAGGCCGCCGGCAAGCCGCGAGCGCACGCGGTCGTCGAGGCTCTCGAGGTCGGACGGCGGCCGGTCGGCGGCGATCACCACCTGCCGGCCGGAGTTGATCAGCGCATTCAGCGTGTGGCAGAACTCGGCCTGGGTCGACTTGCCCTGCAGGAACTGCAGGTCGTCGATCACCAGCACGTCGATGCCGCGCAGCGTGTCCTTGAAGGCCAGCGCCGTCTGGCTCTTCAGCGCCTGCACGAAGCCGTACATGAACTTTTCGGCGGTCAGGTAGAGCACCTTGCGCTGTCCGCTGGCGTTGCCAGCAAACGTCACGGCCTGCAGCAGATGCGTCTTGCCGAGGCCGACGCCGGCGTGGACGTACAGCGGGTTGAACATCACCGGGTCGCCGCGGCGGCCTTCGGCCACCTGCTTGGCTGCCGCGTGCGCGAGCGTGTTCGAGCGTCCGATGACGAACGTCTCGAAGGTCAGCCGCGGATCGAGCGGCGAGGGGCCAAGCGCATCGGAGTCGGTCGCGATAGCCGATGCCGTTTCCGCGCCCGCCGCCGTTGAGGGGGCGTGCGCCGTTGTTGCGGTCGATGCGCAATTCCTCGACCGGAACGTGGTTGTCCTTTGCAGGCACCTGCCGCATCGGCGTGCGGACGGTGAGGTCGACGCGCTGCAGGGTCGGCATCTCGGCCTGCCAGCACGACAGAACACTGTCGGCGTAGTGCGACTGGATCCAGCTCTTCAGGAAGCGGGTCGGAACCGACATGTGCGCGGCGCCGTCGCTGACGCTTTCCAGGTCCATGCGCGCGAACCAGCTCGAATACACGTCTTCGCCAACGTTAGTCCGCAGGCGTCCCTTTACCCGTGACCAGCACTCGTCATCATTCATTTTCGTCATCGTTTTCATGTCTTTTCTGTCTGAGCCCTGAAGGAAAGTGCGAAGAAACTTTGCGACGCGCGCTCTCATTGCGGCGCGTCACGACCCGTCGCGGCGACAACCTGGTTTTTCGGAAGACGAAGCCTCATCCGGCGGTCAGGCCGGTGTTCAGCTTTCGGACGATGGAGCCAGGCAGCGCGAGCGAAAGGTCAGCAGGGACTCGGCGGCTTGGAGCTGATGAAACAGGCGATCGCGAGCGAAGCTGCGGACTGTCTGTCCGCGTCACGACGGCAATGGATGCTCTTGCCGTCGATCGACTGAAGGGCTGGCTGAAGTGTGGTGATGAAGAGCCCGCTCGGTCATTGTGCTTCGCATAATATAACCCCTTGCCTGCCACAGCAGCGCTGCGGCAAGTTTCTTTAGATCGCCAATTTGTCCAGATTCAGTTTTCCGACATTGCGACGAGTGACTGCCCACAGGAGTCATCGTGCAAGATCGTTACGCCGCGTACGCCACCCCTGTATGCCTCAACCGTAATCCCCGCATCGGTACGCAACACTGCAACTCGACGACAAAACACACCACGACTGTTCTCACAAACGCATGAGCTACAAACTCATCGTCGACTGGATTCGTCGCTTAACGCGCACGTCGTCACTTTTTGCACGTTCGCCCGTCACTCGTGGATCTTCGCTCTAGGCTGCTTTTCCAAGGTCGCGGGCGCCGCGAACGAAAATTAAAAAATCATAAGCGCCATGTGCTCGCAACGGCTTTTTACACCGCTTGTTGCGCTGCTCACGCTTACGCGATTGTGCGCAACACGCGCAGCATTAATTTACGCGGAGCAAGAGATTGAATCTGCGCAGTGAATCTTTGTGTGACGGTGAGAGCCAACGAATATGTCACGCCAAAATATATTTCTTAAATGTGTCATCGCGGCTTGAGCGCTCCGCGAGTTTTTCGAACTACTGCATTCAGCTATCCAGCTAAGTAGTTCTTGGTTCGGATATTTTTTTGAGCAAACGCCGCATGCAGCTTTTTGCAGTCCGTGTTGCGAATAGGGTAGCAGCAAGCGAACGGCTCTCGTGCAGTGCGGTGCAGCGATCGCGATCGGCGATCAATCAGCAGCCGTCACCATGCGCTGCGGCATGAGCGCGTGCTCAGCCGCGTCCGTCACCGCAAATAAAAAGCCCGGCTGAGCCGGGCTGCAAGCAAATTCTGTTTTCGGCGCAAAATTTATTTTGCGAGCTTGGCGATCTGATGCGTGAGGCGCGACACCTTGCGGCTGGCCGCGTTCTTGTGAACGATATTCTTCTGCGCGGCGCGCATCAGCTCCGGCTCCGCGAGCTTCAACGCCTTGATCGCGGCTTCGCGGTCGCCCTTGGCGACAGCCTGCTCGACCGCGCGCACGGAGTTGCGCATGCCGGTGCGCCGGGATTTGTTGATCGCGGTGCGGCGGGCAATCTTGCGGGTCGCCTTGCGGGCGGAAGTCGTGTTCGCCATTCTCTTCGCTATCCTTCGGACCGAAGCCGCCAGCGCCGATCGAAATGTCTCGACCGCGGCGCGCGGCTTGCTCGTGTTTTCAAACTGTTCCTGAAAGAACATCGGCGGCAGGATTTCAGCCCGCCGCCAGTTGGCCGCCTTATAAGGGCCCCCCTTGCCATCGTCAACGCCGGACAGGGCCGGAAGCGCGTTGCCGCGGCAGTTTGGGTCCTCAGAACCGGCCGTTTCGGTTGAAATCACAAGGGGCGAGGGCTATTTCCGGGGCAGGGGAGCCAAATCTGGGTGGATGCATGATCCGGGGTCTATTCCGCTTTATCGGGGTGCTGCTGCTCGCCGCAGGCTTCATCTTCCTGATCTATGACGGCCAGCGCTCGATCGCCGATCAGACCCTGCGTCTGACGCGGCTCGGCGAATTCTGGAACGACATCCATCAGTCCAGCCAGAAATCGCTGCAGCTGATGCTCGAGGCCAACGCGCCCTGGCTCTGGGATAGCGCCGGCAAGTTCATCCTGAACCAGCCGACCTGGGCCGTGCTCGGCGTGCTGGGCATCCTCTTGATGCTGCTGTTCCGGCCGCGCCGGCGCCTGATCGGCTACGCGCGGGATTGATCTCATTGATATGATCGGCGAGGCCGGTCACACTTGACGCATCCATTATATATATAGGTCTCGAAACCAGAGCTCCTCGTCACAACCGGCCTTAAGGAGATGACCGATGTGGTTCACGCGCAAATCCCCGGAGATGCCGACGGCGGCTGAGGCCTTGCCCGGGCGGTCCACGCCGATCCCGACGGCCGAGCATCACTTCGTCAACGGTCATCGCTTGCTGGGGCCCTATCCGAAGGCGCTTGAGCGGGCGGTGTTCGCCATGGGCTGCTTCTGGGGCGCGGAGCGGAAATTCTGGGAGCTCGGCGACGGCGTCTATGCGACGGCGGTCGGCTATGCCGGCGGCCACACGCCGAACCCGACATATGAGGAGGTCTGTTCAGGCCGCACCGGGCACACCGAGGTGGTGCTGGTGCTGTTCGACCCCGCGAAGATCTCCTACGAGAAGCTGCTGAAGACGTTCTGGGAAAATCACGATCCGACCCAGGGCATGCGCCAGGGCAACGACGTCGGCACCCAGTATCGTTCGGCGATCTACACCTTCGGTGACGCGCAGAAGCAGGCCGCCGAGGAGTCGAAGGCGATGTTCGCGAAGGCGCTCGCGGCCAAGGGATATGGCGCGATCACCACCGAGCTTGCGCCGGCAGGACCTTTCTATTTCGCCGAGGACTATCACCAGCAGTATCTTGCCAAGAATCCGGCCGGCTATTGTGGTCTCGGCGGCACGGGCGTTTCGTGTCCCATCGGCGTCGCCGCAACCGCCTGAATTTCGGCGGTGAAAGGTTGATCCACACCGTTTGTTAACCATAACCGGCGCAAATCGGACTTGTTCTCTTCTCGAGAGGATCAAGTCCGGTGCCGGTGTCGCGCGTTCCTAGAGTTTCGTTGACGATTGCGACGGCCGCCCTGGTTCTGTCGGGGTGCATGCAGCGCCGCGGTCCGGTCGCTTACGCGCCTGTGCCTGCACGATACGCCCAACAGCCGATCGTGGCGCAGCCGATCGCGCCGGCTCGCTCCGATCTCGACGCGATGGCCTACGGCACGGGACCGGCCCCGTACCCGCAAGCTGTTGCAGCTCCTGTCGCAGCGTCCGTTCCCGCCGCTCCGCCGCCGGTCATTGCCGCTGGGCCACCGCCGCCGGCCATTCTGCCGCCGCCGCGTCCTGGGGTGGGCTACAAGCCGGGCCTCTTGAGCAACGTGTTCCGCAAGAAGCCGGGCGTCGTCGTTGCGGCATCCGGACCTGTCGTGCCGGTCGCCTTGGCCGCGCCGGTGATCCTGCACGATCCCGCCTATCGTCTCGACGCAGGCGATCGGTTGCGCATCGTCGTCTACGGACAAGAGGGCCTCACCAACTCCTACTCGGTCGATGCCGCAGGCGTCGTCACCCTGCCGTTGATCGGCTCGGTGCCCGCGCGCGGCTGCACGCCCGCCGAGCTTGCCGCGGCCATCACCTCACGGCTGCAGAACGGTTTCATCCGCGAGCCTTACGTCGCCGTCGAGATCGAGGCCTATCGGCCGTTCTTCATCCTGGGCGAGGTCGCAGCCCCCGGCCAGTATCCTTACGTGCCGAACATGACGGCCGAGGCCGCGGTTGCGATCGCCGGCGGCTTCACGCCGCGCGCCAAGCGCAACGTCGTCTTCATCACCCGCACCAACCAGATGGGCCAGACGAAGATCGTCGCCTCGCCGAACGCGCCGCTGTCACCCGGCGATACCGTCACCATCGGCGAGCGCTGGTTCTGACGCCGCTCGCCCTGCGTGACGGGCGCTGGCTTCTACCCACGAATTGCTCTAACAGCGCCGCGGTTCCTTAAGCAGGCACGTCGCCCATGCGTCCTGCCTTCGCTTTGTGCGCAGGAACCGGCGGGTGCAGCAGCCCGTTATCGCGTCAAACAAATAACGGGAGGAAAGAGGGATGGATTCGCTGTTCTCGGCAAGGAAGTTGTCGGTCCTTGCGCTGTCCGCCGCGCTTCTGTGTCCGGCCGTGTTTGCTTCCGACGCATCGGCGCAAACCTATCCGGACCGCCGCATCACCTTCGTCGTCCCCTATCCGCCGGGCGGTGCAACCGACGTCCTGGCGAGGCTGCTCGCGACCAAGCTCAGCGAGAGCTGGAAGCAGACCGTGGTGGTCGAGAACAGGTCGGGTGGCGGCGGCGTCGTCGGCAACGACTATGCCGCCAAGGCGACCCCTGACGGCTACACGGTGCTGATCGGAATCACCCAAATCGTTCAGGCGCCAAATCTCGGCGTGAAGCTGCCTTACGACGCGTTCAAGGATCTTGCGCCCGTCACCCAGATCGCAATCTCGACGGTCGTGTTCTGCGTGCCGGAGCAGCAGCCGGAAAAGTCGATGCAGGAGTTCATCGCCGCGGTAAAGGCCAATCCCGGCAAGTTCTCCTATGGCTCGTTCGGCAACGCCACCACGTCGCATCTCTACGGCGAGCTCTTGAAGAAGAACACCGGCATCGACATGACGCACGTGCCGTATCGCGGCGCCGCACCGCTGACGAACGATCTGATCGGCGGTCAGGTCAACGGCGCTTTCGTCGACCTGACAACCGCACGTCCGCAACTGGACGCGGGCAAGCTCAGGGGTCTCGCCGTCGGCGGCGAGAAGCGCAACAGCCTGGTGCCGAACATTCCCTCCCTCGGCGAGCTCGGCTACCCGGGCTTCGAGGCGGAAGGCTGGCTTGGCGTGTTCGTTCCGGCGGGGACGCCCAAGGATATCGTGAAGAAGCTCGACGAGGCGCTTTCGCGGATCATCAAGTCGCCCGAAGGCAGCGAGAGGATAAAAGGGGTGAGCCTCGTCCCGGTCGGCGACGGCGCAGAAGCGTTTGCCGCGGTGCTGCGCAAGGATTTTGAGCGCTGGGGCAACGTGGCGAACACGGCAGGCGTCAAGGCGGAGTAGCGCTCCGCCTCGTCGCCCGCGAGCGCGCTCAGCCCTTCAAATGCTTGGCGAAGAAATCGAGCGTCCGAGGCCAGGCGATCTCGGCGCTCTTCTTGTCGTAGCTCGCACGCTCGTCGCAGTGAAAACCGTGCTGGGCGTTCTCGTAGACGAAAATCTCGGCGTTCGGATGCTTCGCCTTGATCTTGTCGACGTCAGGCATCGGAATGCCGGCGTCCTTTTCGCCGAAGTGCATCATGGTCGGCACCTTCGGCTGCTGGTCGACGCTCTGCGCAATCTGCCCGCCATAGTAGGCGACCGCGGCGCTCAGACCTGAGAGCTGGGCTGCGGCGAGGAACGTGATAGTACCGCCCATGCAGAAGCCGGTGATGCCGACCTTGCCGACACCCTTGACCGCATCGATGGCGGCCTGCGTGTCACGCATCATCGCCGGGCGATCCGCCTTGCCGGCCATCTCGCGGCCTTTCGCGATGTCGTCGGGCGTGTAGTCGGTCTGGAAGTTCTTCTCCAGGCGATCGAACACCGCCGGCGCGATCGCCACATAGCCTGCGTCGGCCAGCCGATCGGTCACCGCACGGATGTGGTGATTGACGCCGAAAATCTCCTGAATCACGACCACTGCGCCCTTCGGCGCACCCTTCGGATCTGCGCGGTAGGCGCCGAGCTTGAAGCCGTCCGACGACGTGAGCGTCACATCCTGTCCCATAGCGATGTCCTTTTTGATTTGCGTTCAGGCGCGATGGCCTGACGACGCGGGAGGCCGCAAAACGACCTTCGGCATGGAAGGTCCAACTTTCGCGGCCTGTACAGGCCTAGCATAGGCAACTACAACGCTTTTTGAAGACTATTTCGTCCCGCGAGACGGTCCCAACTCTGCAATTCAAGCATAAGGAAAAAGCAATGCAGAAAGTCCTGGTGGAGAACAACGCCGACGGCACCACGCTGATCACCATCAACCGCCCCGAAAAGCGCAACGCGATCTGCGCCGAGACGGCGCTCTCGCTGCAGAAGGCTTTCATCGAGTTCGAGGCGTCGCACACGCAGAAGTGCGCGGTGATCACCGGCGCCGGCAACGACGCCTTCTCCGGTGGCGCCGACACCGGCAATTTCCCGGAGCTGTGGCGCTGCATTCCGACCGTGGGCTTTCAGACCGAGAAGCCGATCATCTCTGCGACCGCCGGCTGGTGTGTCGGCGGCGCGCTGGTGCTGTCGATGATGTGCGACATGACGGTCGCCGCCGAGAACACCAAATTCTCCTATCCGGAAGCGCGCATGGGTTTTACCGGCGGTCTGATCGCGGGCCTGGCGTCGCGCATTCCGCACAAGGTGGCGATGGAGATGATGCTGCTGTGTCGTGTGGTCGATGCCAAGCGCGGCTACAATGTCGGCCTCTGCAATGAGGTGGTGCCCGTCGGCAAGCAGGTGGAAGCCGCGCTCGCCATGGCGCGCGAGATGACCGAGTTCTCGCCGATGGTCCTGAAGACGCTGAAGCGCTTCGTCACCGAAGGCGTGCTGTCGCAGGGCCCGTCGGAATTGTCCGGCCGCGCGCAACGCTCGCTGGTCGCCGTGCGCGAGAACGAGGACGCCGCGGAAGCGATCGCCGCGGTGAAGGAGAAGCGCAAGCCGAAGTACAAGTCCTGGTAAGGGACGGTCAGTCCCACATCCAGTTGCGGCCCCAGTCGCCTTTCCAACCGGAGAGGCGACCGGCGCGGAATTGCAGGAACAGCCGCGCCTCGCGATTGACGTAGACCGGGCTCGGCCGCACCGCGGCCAGCACCTCGTTGCCCGGTCTGCCGCTGACATATTCGCAGCGGCACGCCAAGCGCACCGGCTGCTTCCTCTGCGCGCATGCCGAAACGGAGCGGGATGTTATTCGACAAGCTCTGGATGAACGGCACCCGCTGCGGTGGCTCGGCCGCGGCTGCAGAGATGGCCGCAAACGACAGCGCGATCGCGATCGACAGTCGTTTCATGCTTGCCCCCGCTTCCTGGCGTCGTCGAATCCGCTCGATACTAACGCGCGCTCGCACGGAGGAAAGGTCTTCGTTGCGAGAATCCTGACGTCCGAAAGCGGCCAGACACGATGCAGGCGACGATCTACCTCCGCAGGGTCACAAGGAGATCGTCATGACCGATGCAGAAGTTGAAGCCTTCGTCACCAAATTCGCCGCCGCCTGGGCCGCGCGCGACGGCGAGAAATTTCTGGCGTTGTGGCATCCCGACGGTGTGCTGCGAACGCCGTTCGTCGGAAGGCCCGTCGCGGGCTCCGAACTGGGCAGGCTCAACGACATCCAGAAGGAGCAGGCGCCGGACATGGTGTGGCAGCTGCTTGACTGGACCGCGCGCGGCGATGTCGTGATCGTCGAGTGGCAGAACTCGCGCTTCGTCGGCGGCAAGCGCTTCGATTTTCGCGGTGTCGACAAGTTCCGCCTGCGCGACGGCAAGATCGTCGAGGAGGTGGTTTACGCCGATACGGCGCCGCTGCGTGCGGCAAGGACGGGCGAGACGCTCGAGGCGTTGATCAGTATCTGATGCGTCATTGTAGCCGATGAGCGTAGCCATTCGGTCGAACCGCGATCGGCCCGGATGACGCTGCGCTCATCCGGGCTTCACTCCACCGCCACGCCCTCGTGCTGCAGCAGCCAGCGCTTGCGCTCCAGGCCGCCGCCGTAGCGGATCAGGCTGCCGTTGGCGCCGATCAGGCGATGGCACGGCACGATCACGCTCACCGGGTTGGCGCCGTTCGCGGCGCCGACCGCGCGCATCGCCCTGTCTGCGCCGATGCGATGGGCGAGCGTGCCGTAGGTCAGCGTTTTGCCGGGCGTGATCTTGCGCAGCGCGCGCCAGACTTTCTGCTGGAACGGGGTGCCGCCGGTCGCAATCTCAATCTCGTCGATCGCGTCGAGCTCGCCGGTGAAATAGGCCTCGATGCGATCGCGGATCGTTGCCGGCGTTGGACCTTTGCGCAGCGCGTAGCCGCCGTGCGCTGCGGTGCTCAAGCGAAGCGAACGATGCATGCGGTCTTCGTGATCGTGAAACTCCGCCGCGCGCAGCTTTCCGTCGTCGTCGCTGACGATCAACAGCGCGCCGATCGGCGTTTTCACGCGATCCAGCGTGAGCGCTTGTGCCGGTGCGCTAGCCCGCACGTGCCAGCCTCTTCGCCGGGGTCGCAGCCTTGCGCGAGCGGGACGCCGCTTGCGGGCGTGCACTGGCGGCAGCTGCCAGCAGATGCGCCGCCGCGTAAGCCCGCCACGGCCGCCACCGCTCCGCCCGGACACGCAGCTCGCGGACCGAGACCGTGCCTTTTCCCGTCAGGCGGGCGAGCGCCGCGCGCAGTCCGCTGGTTGGATCGAGCGCATCGTAGGGCGCGGTGTCGTCGCCCAGATCCGGCGCGTCGTCCCAGTGGCCTGGAACGCGCAAGCCCGGCCGTTTGCGCACCAGCGGCGCCAGCAAGGGATCGTCCGCCAGCTGCTTGCCGATGACGATCGGGTCGGCCGAGAGGTCGAACACGCGGCGGATGCGGCGGACGATCGCCGGCAACGCCGCCACGACGGGGAAGCGGATCGTTGCCCGCAGCGCGCCTTGCGCGGCGTCGCCCATGGCCACGTCCACGGTTCCGGTCGCCCCATCGAGCGCGATGCTCCGTCGCCAGACGCCACTCTCAATGGTCTCGTCCGCCTCGCGCCGCGCTGCCAGCGCTGCCAGCATGGCTGCCCAGTCGTAGGGTGGCGCGAACGGCAGCGTCAGCACCAGCGCCGAGTCGCCGGCGTCATCCGTGCGGCGGAATTTGCCCGGCGGCCGGCCGTAGAGTTTCTGGAACACCGCGTTGAAGCGCCGCACGCTGCCGAAGCCGGCGGCAAGTGCCACATGCGCCAGCGGCATGGCCGTCTCGGCGATCAGCTGCTTTGCAAACAGCACCCGGCGGGTCTGCGCCACCGTCACCGGCGAGGCTCCGAGATGCTGCTGGAACAGCCGCCGCAGCTGCCGCTCGCCCATGCCGAGCCTGGTCGCGAGCTGCTCGACGCTGGCGTCGTCGCCGTCGAGCGCGCCGTCGGCGATCAGCGCCAGGCCGCGTGACACCGTGTTCGACGTGCCGCGCCAGATCGCCAGATCCGGCGAGCATTCGGGGCGGCAACGCAGGCAGGAGCGGAAGCCCGCCTCCTGGGCCGCGGCAGCCGTCGAGAAGAACACGACATTCTTGCTCTTCGGTGTCCGCGCCGGACAGATCGGACGGCAATCAGATTCCCGTCGTCTTCACGCCGGTGAAGATGCGGCCGTCGAAACGCGCGTCCCGCGAGGAGACCGCGCGATAGCAGGCGTCGTGGTCGAGGGTCATGGGCGTCATCTTGCCGGACATGCTGCGGGCCTTTCTCGCCGTTTTCGGACATGACAGGATCGGCCGCCACCCGCTTTCCGATCGCTCAAAAATCGCGGTCGACGATCCGCCGCAGCGCCGGATCGTCGGAGCCGAAGAACACCGGCTCGCCGCCGGTCAGTTCCAGCGAACGCACTTTGACGGCGCCGACCTTGCCGTCGGTGGAGAAGACCAGCGACACCTGCTCGCCGCCGCAGTCATGCGGCTTGCAGCCATAGACGCGGATGAACGGCACGCCGCCGATCATCATCCCTTCATCGATCGACAGCGTGACGCCGTCGAGCTTGTAGAGCCAGGCGGCGTGGCGGAATTCCTCCGGCAGCATCGCCTGGTAGTTGCGGAACAGCGTCGGGTATCCCTTCGCCAGGTCCTGGATGAAATCGATCGCGCCGGCCGGCGTGCCGCTGCACGCCAGCAGGATTGCAAAGAGCCATGTCCGGAAATGCATCATGCGGTCCCCGGCGGGTACTCTCATCCGGAATACGCGCAAATATTATGGCGGGACCGAACCCGCCTCAAGCCGCGGGCAGCTTCTCCACGAAGGCGACGATGGCCTCGTTGAAGGCCTTCGGCTGGTCGATGTTCGAGGCGTGCCCCGCGTCCTCGATCACGACCTTCTGCGCGCCGGGTATCTTGGCCGCCATGTAGTCGGAGGCGGCGATGAACGGGGCGTCCTTCGAGCCGACCACCACCAGCGACGGCACCTTGATGTTCGGCAGCGATTCGATCACCGCGGCGTTGCGCTGGGTCAGCATGCCGCGCGCCGCCCTTGCCAGGCCCAGCGCGTCGCGATGCACGGCATAGGCGCGCTCGGCGCTGCCGGATTTCAGCGTCGCAAGGCCTTCCTTCTCCAGCAAGTCGGCGCGGTTGCGCGCATTCTGGTTCCAGCCCTCGCGGGCATCGTCCTTCTTGAAGCCGGGGCCGGTGTCGATGATCAGGAGCGAGCGCACGCGCTCGGGATGCTTGCGGTAGAACGCCAGCGACATATAGCCGCCGAGCGACAGCCCGCCGACGATCGCCGTCCTGGCGCCGACCTGGTCGAGCAGCGCCGCGATGTCGGCCACCGTGTGGTCCTCGCTATACGCCGCTTGATCGGCCGGATAGTCGCTCTGGCCATGGCCGCGCATGTCCCACAGGATCAGCGTGTGCTTCTTCGACAGCGGCTCGATCTGGCCCTTCCACATCTGCGCCGTCGCCGAGTAGCCGTGGGTGAGGATCAGCGCGGGGCCTGTGCCGTGCACCTCGTAGTAGATGTTGACCCCGTCGCGGTTGAGTTTCGCCATGGTCGTCGCTCCCTCTGCTCGTCTTTTAAATAATTGAGGCGCGCATCCTACCGGCTTTGCGGGCGGTGGAGGCTTGCGGGAATGTCTGCCTGCAATGCGCGAAGATCGGCCCAGACCGGAACGATGCGGGGGGCAGCGGATTAAGTTCTCGTAATCTTGCGCGACGCAGCGCCGCATCCACTGCTGCTTGAAGGCGCCATGCGCGAAAATACATCTGCCGCAGGCAGCGAGGATGTCATTCCGGCTGCCTTGAGGAGTGGGCCATGAGTTACTTCAGAACCGCCATTCTGCTTGCAGGCCTCACCGGCCTGTTCATGGGCGTTGGCTACCTGATCGGCGGCGCGTCCGGCGCGACCATCGCGCTGGTTGTTGCGGCCGGCATGAACCTGTTCGCGTACTGGAATTCCGACCGCATGGTGCTGTCGATGCACGGCGCGCAGGAGGTCGATGCGCGCACGGCGCCCGATCTCCATAACCTTGTCGCCGAGCTTGCGCGCAACGCCGAGCTGCCGATGCCGCGTGTCTTCATCATGCACGAGGACCAGCCGAACGCGTTCGCCACCGGGCGCAATCCGCAGAACGCGGCCGTGGCGGTCACGACCGGGCTGATGAACCATTTGAGCCGCGAGGAGCTCGCCGGCGTGATCGCGCACGAGCTTGCGCACATCAAGCATCACGACACGCTGCTGATGACCATCACCGCCACCATCGCCGGTGCGATCTCGATGATCGCCCAGTTCGGCATGTTCTTCGGCGGCAACCGCGACAACCACGGCCCGGGCATCATCGGCTCGATCGCCATGATGATCCTGGCGCCGATCGCGGCGATGCTGGTGCAGATGGCGATCAGCCGCACGCGTGAGTATGCGGCGGACGATATGGGCGCGCGCATCTGCGGGCAGCCGATGTGGCTTGCCTCGGCGCTCGCCAAGATCGAGAACGCCGCGCATCAGATCCCGAACCCGCAGGCCGAGCGCAATCCCGCGACCGCGCACATGTTCATCATCAATCCGCTGTCGGGGCAGGGCATGGACAACCTGTTCGCCACGCACCCTTCGACCGAGAACCGCGTCGCCGCGCTGCGCGAGCTCGCCGGCCAGATCGGTGGTGGCCGCGGCTTTGCGAGCGCCGCGCCGCACGCTGCGCCGCGCGGACCATGGGGCGGCCGCATGCGCCGCGGTCCCTGGGGCTGAGGAAAAGACGCGAGGCGAGAAAAACGCCTCGCGCTTTCTCCACCGTCACCATCGGCGGGCCGGCGGGTGCGGTGCCTTTCGGGGACAGCGGCATCATGGAACCTCTCGAGATTGCCTGTACTCAGCCCGCCGTCTGCAAACGACACGGACAGCCCTCGGTTCGGCATCGACGTCCTCGTTATGCATCAAGGACTTGAGTTGCTGCGCGAAGCGGTCGGACGCCATCCCGAAAAGTTGATGCGGTCCGTCGAGCCGATCGTCCCCGGCAGGGACAAATCTCACAGAGCTGGCTCGACCATGCGGGGGGTGTGATCCAGGTCACAGGTGGAATTGCCGCTGCTGTTTAAGGTCCGACATCGAAACTTTTGGGTGTCCCCATGCTCAAGCGCTCCCTCGTCGCATTCGCCCTCATCGCCGCCACCACGCTCAGTGCCTCCGCGCGCGAGCCGGTGGTCGTCAAGCTCAAGGCAACCGCCGACAAAGACCAGAGCCGCATCGTCAGCGATCCGTCGCTGAAGGCGCAAAAGTTCTCCGACTTCATCGCGTCGGAAATGCCGTAAGCGCGATTGCGAGCGATCATCCCTGCGCGAAGCGCTCCGACTTTAATCCTCATCCTGAGGAGCCCTGCGTAGCAGGGCGTCTCGAAGGATGTGGCCGCCGGAGCGCGTGGTACCAAGGTGGAAGAGCGAGCGAGGGACTTGAGCGTCATTGCGATCCGCCTTTGCTTTTCGAGCTGCGGCGGGCAAGGCGAAGCGCCTTGTCCGCCGTAGCCCACAGGACGAAGGCGTAAGCAATCCAGCCTCGCGCCGGCAGGCGCGCAAATAAACATTGAGATTGCCGCGGCTGCCGCGTTTTTTGTTTGGCGCGCTTCGCGCGCGCTGGATTGCCACGTCGCTTCGCTCCTCGCAATGACGCAGAGGCGCTTCGCGAGCGCGCTTTGTTCGATATTCAATTGTCAAACAGCACGATCACGCATGTGCGGCTTGCGCCGGACATGCATCATCGCCCCGGTTCTTTGTCCGGCCTGGGGAAGCCGGTCGTCATGCGCGCCTGGCGTTTACGCCATTCGCGCCAGATCAATGCCCTTCCTTGCCCAAGGGGCGTGCGGAACGACAGGGCGTTTCACCGCGCCCGCGGCGCCAGCATGTGTTAGATGCGGGCATCCCGCATGCCGCTTTCGCGGCACACGGGCAATGGCCCAGCCCAACGCCGAAGATCGTTGAGCTGAACCGGGCCTCGGAAGCGGCTCATCGCCTGCGTTCCGCACGCGAATGGACTTTGCGGCTTGCTGCATGTCCCGGGGTTGTCACTGGCGCCGACGCGCCCCCGTTCGTGCGAGCTGTCGCCCGGACATGCACTTGGACCGTCCGCCCGTTGCGCCGGCGTCTGTCCCCGTGCCGCTTCGAGGATCTGCGATCCTCGACGCGAGTCAGGGTCCGGCATCGTAGCGGCCATCCGCATCCCGCTCCGCGTTTCGAAGACGATCGCGACGCGCCCCTTATCGGCGCGGGACGGGGATCACGATAATCATCCTAGGAGGCAAGTCGAGAACGAATACGGAGCGATTCGGAGAAAGGTGTGAGCAAAATGGGGGATAACTTCCAACGTCATTTCGGCGTCTGCGCTCCCCTCCCTCCCGCCCGGCGGAGCGCAGTGAAACGGAGCGGAGCCGGGTGGCGGGGAGGGGTCGGGGGTGGGGGGCATGCGCGCGGTACAGACCGATAGATTCCCGACAGTTTAGACCGACATGATCCCCGACAGGTTTCACAATGCATCGGCGGGAGGACCCACCGATGCCATTCAAAGAGACCAGTCGGATGGAAGAGCGTATCCGGATGTTTTGGGAGTACGAGAGCGGGAACTGGAGTGTGTCGGAGCTGTGCCGACGACACGGGGTCTGCCGCGACACGTTTTACGAATGGCGCAAGCGCAAGCAGAGCGGTGATCCGGAGTGGTTCAAGGACCACTCGCATGCACCGCTGCAGTGCTGGCAAACCACGGACGAGGCGATTGCAACCAAGGTCATTGCGGCGCGGCGGCGGTTTCCGCATCTGGGGCCACGCAAGCTTCTCGCGATCCTTGACCGCGAGGCGCCTGAGACTGCCTGGCCTGCGGCCTCGACGATCGGGACGATCCTCAAGCGCGCAGGTCTGGTATCGCCGGCGAAGCGGCGCCGTCGCCCGCTCGACCAGCAGCGGCCCTGCACGCCGGTGACGGCGCCCAACGACGAGTGGAGCACAGACTTCAAGGGCTGGTTTCGCACCCGCGACCAGCAACGGATCGATCCGCTGACGGCGGCGGACAGTGTCAGCCGTTTCCTGATCGAGCTGCGGATTACCGAACCCACAATCGAGGGCGTCCGCCCTTGTTTCGAGCAGGCTTTCCGCGAGTACGGCTTGCCGCTCAGGATCCGCTGTGACAACGGCGCACCGTTTGGCTCGCGCGGCGCCGGGGGTCTCACCAAACTGTCGGTCTGGTGGATGAAGCTTGGCATCGTGCCGCTCTTCATCCGTCCCGCCTCGCCGCAGGAGAACGGCCGACACGAGCGCATGCATCGCACGCTGAAAGCGCAGACCTCGAAGCCGCCGGCCAACAACCGGTCCGAGCAGCAGGTCCGCTTCGATGCGTTTCGTCGGCATTATAACGAGGAACGTCCGCACGAAGCGCTTGGCCAACGGCCACCGGCCGAGGTCTACACGCCATCTCATCGCGCCATGCCGGATCGCGTTGAAGATCCCTGGTACGACGCCGATCACCAGACCCGCCGTGTCCGCGGCAACGGCGAGATCAGGTGGAAGGGTGGGTTCACTTTCATCGGTGAGGCCCTGGTCGATGAGCTCATTGGTATTGCCGAACTCGAGACCGGCGACCATGTGGTGCGCTTCTGCGGCATGGATATCGGTCTCATCAACCGCCGCGGTCTGTTCACCCGGTTCGCTCCACCTCGTGAGGGGCTCCGCGACCCGGGTGAACAGACCGCTTAACTTAAACTGTCGGGAATCATGCCGGTCTAAAATGTCGACAATCATTCCGGTTGTACCCACCTTGCTCGGCGACAGTGAGGAGTGCCAGAGGAACACGCTCAGAGATTCTCCATCGCTTCATGCTCTGGAATTCCTACGCGAGCGATTTGTGCGATGGCATGCGCCGCAGGCCCCCCACCCCCGACCCCTCCCCGCCACTCGCCTCCGCCTTCGCCCTTCGGGCTTCGGCGGACGCGAGCGGGAGGGAGGGGAGAAGAAGCGCGCTTCGCGCGCCCCGGAATGACGGAGGAGGAAGCCCTACTGACAGAAATCTTCGTTGTTGATGCGCAGGCAGCGTGGCGCTGCGGCGATCTTCAGGCTGCCGCAGCCGTTGCGCGCGTCGATCTTCTTCAGCGCGCGCAGCGCCGCCATGGTCGGGCGATGCCACAGGTAGCGGTCGTCGGTCAGAAGCGATGCGCGGCGCAGGCCCTGAATGGTCGCGGCATCGAACGCACTGCTTTGCAGGTTGGTTGCGCAGGCAAGGCGCGTCAGCTGGCCCTGAATCTGTTGCACCAGCTCGCGCCCCTCGTAAGTGGGCCCTGCGCTGTCCAGCGCGAACACCTCGCGCAATTTCGCCGCCGCGTCCTGCGCTTCCTTTGATTCCACGGTGCCGGGAAACAGCGATGCCACGAGGTCGTAGGCCTCCGCGTTGTGCATCTGTTTCGCCCGCTCGAGCACCAACGCCGCCGCAGCCGGCTGCCGCTCGGCAACAGGCGAGGGTGACTGCGCACGCCGCAGCTCTGCAGCAAGCGTTCGCGCCTCCACGGCCTCATCACTGTCGGGGAATTTGTCCAGCAGCAGATCGAACAGGCCAAGGTTGCCCATCTCTTTCGCCGCCGCAAGCAGTTGGGCGGCGGGCGGTGGCGGCGCTTTCGGCGGCGCGAAGTAGAAGTCGAGCTCGAGCGAGGTCGACTCCCACGGGATCTGCCGCTCGTCGGTTGCGAGCCGCACCTGCCGCCGCACGCTCTTGAACACGTCCTCGAGCTTCTCACCAGGCGCACTCAGCGCCTCCGCCAGCGCCTTGCTGTAAGGGCTGTGGTCGTCGTCGCCGTCGAACGCCGCCTTGCCGGAGGCGGTGGAGGAGGCGATGAACACACCATACACTGCACCCATCGGCACCAGCCCGAGCACGGACGGCGCAGCACTTTCAGGAAACGGATTGTCGCGGCAGGCGTCGATGATCAGGATGTTGAGCTGGCCGCCTGCCGCCGCAAGCTGGTCCGCGACCTGCTTCACGCTCAGCGCCTGGTTGCGGATATCGGCGCGCTTCTTGATCTCGGCAGTCACCGGCACGAGGTAGTTGACGGAGTCGTTCTCAAGCCCGTGCCCGGCATAATATACCGCCGATACGGTGTCGCGCCCGCGCTGCTTGATCTTCCGGGCGAACGCCTCCACGTCCTTCGACAGCCCCGCAAGGTCGCGATCGAACGATTCGACCACCTCGAAGCCGAGCTCGCGCAGCTTCTGCGACATCAGTCGCGCGTCGTTGCCGGGATTCTTGAGCTTTGTGAGTTTTGTGTAGTTGGTGTTGCCGATCACGAGCGCAATGCGCGGAGCGTCGTCCTTCACGGTGCGTCGCACGTCGGCGGCGGCACGGCTGCCGGCGGCAGCGCCCAGCGCAATCAAGGCAACGATCAGCCCCGCAAGAATTCGTCGCATGCTCGTCTTATACATGCAAAGCCGGCCGGGTTCATCATGCGCGTGGCGTTGACGGTTCGCCCGCGTTCGTGCCAGCCTGCCACCTGCAATTGCCGTTGATCAATAGCCCTTCATCGCGACATCAATATTATTGCCGTGCCTCATTCCGCTCTCCGGACCCACTGCCGATCCAACGCAAGCGCTGCAAGGCCGGCCCGCCGCCTGCTGCGCGTGGCCGCGGCGCTTGCGCTGCTTGCAGCCGCGCGACCTGCGCAAGCCGAGGTGCTGAGCGGCCGCGACTTTCAGAGTCTGCTCGCCGGTGGCGCTGAGGGCACGACCATCGTGTTTCAGGGCGGCACCGACAAGGTGTTCTACTCACCGGTGCTGAAGAACACCCTGCGCCGCAGCCGGGAGTTTGGCACTGACTTTCTCAAGCGAAAGATCCATCACAGCACCATCGCCGAAGGCACGTTCATCAGCGCGATGATCGAAGGCAGCAAATGGCGCACCATCAGCGGCATCGCCGGCATCACCGCGGATCAGGAGACCGGCCATGGCGTGCTGACGATGATCCAGACGTTTCCCGGCGACAAGACCGTCGAGATCTTCGAGAGGACAGATCGCCTCTATGCGGTTCTGATCGTCGAGGAGACCGTCAGCGGCATCCTGTGCCGCCGTTCGCGCTGGGAGAGGCTGCTCGCCTTCAAGGGCGAGCACAAGATGGCGTCGGTGCCTTGCGAGTTCACGGTGGGCAACACGATCACGCCGGCCGTTCGTCCATGAGGTAGCGCACAGAAGGCGGGTTGATACTTGAGCTAGGCGGAGTGCGGGCAAATTGGGCGCAGGGGGCACCGTGTTCAGACGCATCGGATTGTTTTACTCGCGACCGCGCTGGCGTCGCCGTACGGAGCGCCGGCACAGGCTGCGGGTGCTGGGGCGGCCGGCGCAGGACTCGACGCGTGCGCGAGCCGCCCGGCAGGCAAGGAGACTTCGCGACTGCGTGGCTGCCGTGCTCGAAGCGCTGGCGGCGCAGCAACGGCAGCCGGAAAGGCAGGCGGCACTGCTGCGCGCTGCGTCCGGCCTGCGTGCCGCTGTCAATAAAGCGCAGGCCGTCCTCGCCATCACCGCCTGCTACAACGTCATCAACGCCGCGCTGAAGCAGGCGTCCTTGAGCGGCAAGGGCGTGCGCGGGATGGGCGGCGCGGAAGGGCTCGGGCTCGTCGCCAGCGTCGTCGCGCGCGCGGTGCGGCTGATCCAGGCGAAGGGATGACACGCAGCGTCATCGAGTTCTCGTGGCCTGGCTGGCAAACGCGCACGCGGTCCAGTTGATTCAGGGGGTGATCACCACCAAGCCGTTTGACTTCCGTTGCACCTGGTAAGGACGCATTAAGCTCGTCTGCAAGCGATGCGGAGATTTAAGTGCATCGTAGCCCGCTTCCGCTATGTGGTCGGACCTGGGACGCGGAAGAGCAATGAACGAGAAATTCCTCACGCACGGCGGTGTGTTGCGGCGAACGGCCGGCATTGTTGCGCTGTGCGTCAGCGTGACCCTTGCCGTCGCCTGGATGTCGATGCGGCTGACGCTCGGCGCTGATCCGGATGCCAGCGTCCGCGTCGGTTTTGTCGTCGTCTGCTCACTTGTGATCGCAAGCGCTGTGTCCGCTGTCCTGTCAGGCAGCTTGAGCTATCGGTCGGGCCGCCTGCTGCAGCAGCTGATGCAGGCGCAGGCCGAACTATTGCGTATCGCGCGCACCGACCCGCTGACGGGACTGATGAACCGGCGCGGCTTCGACGAGGCCGCAGCGGCGATCCTCAGCGAAGCCAGCGAAGCGAAGCAACCCGCGATCGCGCTGATGTGCGATATCGATCGCTTCAAGGCGATCAATGACCGGTTCGGCCACGAGTTCGGCGACGCCGTGCTGGCCCAGATCGGTGAGGTCTTCCAGACCTTCGCAGCCAAGGAATCCATCCTGGTGGCGCGTCATGGCGGCGAGGAATTCGCCGCCATGATCGTCGGAAGGACGCTCGATGATGTTGCTTCGCGCGCGGAACGCCTGCGCCGGATGTGCGCGGCGAAAGGGATTTCGCACAAGGGGACGTCGATCCGCGTGACCGTCAGCATCGGCATCGCCGCGTCGCAGGGCGACAAGGATCTGCCGCAAGTCATGCGCAGCGCAGACGACGCACTCTATGCCGCCAAGCATCGCGGCCGCAATCGCGTCGTGCAGATGGAGCCGTCGCTTTCGCTGCTGGAACTCGACGAAGAGATTTTCGCGCCGCTGCAGCCGCAGCTGGTCGACGTCACGCAGCAAGGTGTGCGGGATAGTGTGAACTAGAGCATCGGCTCATTAGCGCGCAGTCACACCCTTATTGACGCAAGTTGCAGGAATGCAAGGTAGTCAGCCGCAAGCTTGTCATAGCGAGCAGCCACGCGGCGGCACTGCTTGATCATACTGAAGAACCGCTCGATCAAGTTGCGAGCACGCCGTTACCTCGATCCTTTTTGATTTATGGCAGGCGCAGGCAAGGTGACGGTATTCTATGTCATCAAAACTTCATTTCCTCGGGGCTTATCCGAAAGTGAGCCAATTCGGAGATGCACATGGCGAAGGTCGAGAACGTGATTCCCATCCTGCGTGTCGAGAATCTCGAAGCAAGCCGAACTTATTATCTCCAGGCACTTGGATTTTCGGTGGATTGGGAAGCAGATGGAATGATCTCCGTATCGCGCGATGGCAAATCGATCATGCTGTGCGAAGGCGAACAGGGCGTCTCAGGCGTCTGGCTCTGGATCGGGGTCGACGACGCTGATGTGTTTTTCGCCGAGTTCTCGGCAAAGAGCGCGCGCATCAAAAGCCCACCCAAGAATTTCAGTTGGGCTTACGAGTTCGCGATCGAAGATCCTGATGGCCATGTTCTTCGCTTTGGATCTGAGCCTAAAGCTTCTGAGAGGAAAGGGAGGTGAGCCCGATTTTGAGTGCACGATCGCGTGTAGCCCGGATGCATAGGCGGCCGTTGGCCGCCGTCCTTAAGAACGCCGATGCTTCGCATCGGCTATGGCGATATCCGGGAACGTGCACCGCGGAGTCTGCCCCGCATGTCGCTTCGCTCATGCGGGCTTCGATCTGAGTTCGCTGCGCGCTACCGCCTCACTGTCGTGCCGATCTCGCTCCCGACGCCGCCACTGATGCGCGCGCAGGTGTCGGAGCCGTCGAGACGATAGAAGCCGGCACCGTATTCGGGACAAGGCTTCATGCCGCCGGTGGGCTTGCCGGGCTTCGCCACCGGCGCAGCGTTCCTGTCGCCCAGCGCCCGCATGTTCGCGCCTCTGCTGTCCGACGACTGCGCCAACACTGAAGAGCTGGAGGCAAGCGTCGCGAGAAGGAGCGAGCTTGCGAAAAGCGTATTGAACTTCAACATGGTCAGTGTCTCGAACGTGTGGTGGCGAATTTCCAGGCTACGGCGTCGCTTTGGCAACAATACGTCCGGTCCGGTCCGGGCGGGCGAAGAAGTCGTCAAGCATGCCTAAAGAGCGAGGCAGCGAGCGCCGCGCAATGTCGCTCAGCGCTGACGCGGAACGGAGCGATAGCGGCGGGCGCGGATCCGGGCGGCGGCCTCGCTGCGGACGCGTTTCATGAAAATCGGGCTCAGAGTCCCGATGGGACGGGAATCGGCGACGTGTGGCGACCTCGCGAGATCGTCGAGATTCCACTCATCGACGACGATCCATGACGGCGGCGTCAAGCCGACGCGCCGCGCTTCTGTCTCTGGAATCTCGATCGCGGTTCGATCACCTTGCGGTGGCTGACTGGTAACAGGAAATAGTGCGACGACGGTTCCGCTCTTGCCGCTCGCGATGATGATCTGAACGCAGACCGGCCGCGCCTTGCGCCCCAACTCTTCGCGGCGATCGTACTCGCGTGCCCACAGATAGTTGTAGGAGATAACGAGCCCGTCCGACGGCACGACCATCTAGCGGCTGTCGCCTTCCAGCGCCGCCAACATCATGCTGGCAATCTCCTCGGGCGCATCGTCGGCGTGAAAGGCTCGCCTCGTATCGGCTGCTGCGGCGAGCCGGTCGTAGTCTTCGGCTGTGAGCAACACGAACTTGCGCTTACCATGCCGCGTGATCTCAACCGGTCCGCGGAAGGCAGCCTCGACCACTTCGCCGGATCGGTTGCTCAGATCGGTTAGCGAAAATTGTCCCATGCGCCGCCTCAGGCTAGAATGGCCATATTATATATAATAGCCATAATAGCTATATTATACATTCTGGTCAATAGCGACGCAGCGCCCCGCCTCAAATCACCGACAGTAGAGACTCGGGTCAAAATACTCCGACGCCGGTGTCGCATTGGAGACTTTCGTGTCAGCCATGAAGAAGTCGCTCGCCTGCTGCAGCCATTTGACGACGCTGCCGTCCGTATAAAGTCGCTTCCATTCGCGCGACGTGAACGTCTTCTGCGCCCGAAACGACTCGGTGATATCGGCGAGGGGTGTCTGGCTGTAGTGGTTCTTCTGCAGCGCCGCTGCGGCCGCGGTATTGTTGCGCACCATGTAGTCGTTGGCGTCGGCCCAGCCGCGGATGATGCCGGCGAGCGTCTCCCGGTTGGCGTCGTAGTAGTCGTTGCGCGCGACCCAGCCGCCGAGCACGGCCGATTGCGGATAGTAGGCGGATGCGTCGACGAGCTTCACCGCTCCGGGCAGCTTGTCTCGCACGATTATATTGAAAGGCACCCACAGCGCGATCGCCGGAACCTCGCCGGCGACGAACGACGCCACATTGTCGCTCATGCGACCGCTGACGATCTCCACGTCCGACGACGTGAGATTGTTGGCCCGCAAGGCCCGGTCCAGAAAGATGTGCGCCGTCGTGCGCCGCGTCGTGGCAATGCGCTTTCCTTTCAGTCCGGCCAAGCTGCTGACGCCAAGGTCCGGCCGCACCCAGAGCTGTGCGGTCGCGACCTCGATGTCGTTGATCAGGAACAGCCGGCCGTGCCCGCGCGCGAGGTAGTCAGCGATCACGCCGCCAGCGGACAGGAGGTCAAGCTTGCCCGCGGCCATCGCCTCGAACACCTCGGGGCCGGTGTCGAACGCGGACAATTCGAACGCGATGCCCTGTTTGTCGAACGAGCCGCGATCGATGCCGGTCCAGATGTGCCCGTCGACGGCAACGACATGCAGATGGCCGAGCCGGATCCTCGTCCGCGCCTGCGCGATGGCTGGTGCGGGAAAATTCACGGTCGCAACCAGACCCGCGGTCGAGATCAGCAGTTGCCGCCTGGTGGTCAGGCCGGTCATGCGCTTGCCGCGCGGACAAGCTCGCGCAGTTGCGACGCGTGATATCGTGCGACGCCGTCATCCGGATATGTCTGCAGGAAGTTCGCAAGCTTTGCGAGCCCTGCCGGGCCTGCGGTCTGGATCGCGGCGTAGACGTCTTCCCATTCGCGATCGAAAGCCGTTTCCGGCTCGGACGTCGCGCTGCATTCGCAGCGAAGCTCATAGATGGTGAAGGCTTCCGCAAAACCCTTCGGCTTGATCCGGTCGACGCTGCGGAAGACGAAAGCGGGCTCCGCGCGTGCCTTGAGCGCCTCGCTGACCAGGATGCCGGTGCCGTAGTTCTTGTTGAGGCCTTCGAGCCGGGCCGCCAGATTGATGGTCGCGCCGAGCACAGTGTAGTTCATGCGATCGGCCGAGCCAATGTTGCCGGCGACGGCGTCGCCAACATGCAGTCCGTAACGGGTTTGATACGCTGGCCAGTCTTCCGTCTCGAACTCCCTGTTCAGCGCAGCATTTCGCCGCGTACAGGCGAGCACCGCGGCACAGGCATTGAGAACATGGTTCGGATCATCGACCGGCGCGTTCCAGATCGCCATCACCGCGTCGCCGATGAATTTGTCCACCGTGCCCTGATGGGCCATGATGGTTTCGGACATGGCTGCAAAATAGCGCGACGTGTAGACCATGACGTCGGTCGGGTCGGCCTTCTCGGTCTTGGCGGTGAAATCGGCGACGTCGGTGAACAACACCGTGATCTCCCGCCGCGTGCCGCCGAGCTGAATCGGCGTCCCGGACGCGACCAGCTGCTGCACCAGCCGCTTCGGGACGAAGCTGGAGAAGGTCCGCACGACCGTGCGCATGGTGGCGACCGAACGGCCGAGCTCGTCGATCTCGCGGATCGCCGAATGGACCGGCGGATGATCCGCCAGCTCGAACCGCTGGATGCTGTCGGTCTCACGCGCAAGACTGCGCAGCGAGCGCGCCAGGATCGCGCCGATCCACAGCACGATCGGCAGCATCGCCGCGACAAACAGCATCGCGACGATGAACAGCCGCCGCCGCTCGGAGATGATCTCGGAATAGAACTCATCAAGCGGGGCGACGACCGCCAGGCGGATGTTGGCGTCGCCCGCGGTTTGAACCTTCTCGAAGGCTGCCAGATACGTGCGCCCCTCGTTGTCGTCGAAGAACTGTTGTGCGGCGCCGCCGCCGCGCCAGGTGCGGATCGCCTGCGACAGGCCTGGCAGGCTGACAGTCTCGATCTGCGGCAGCTCGCCGTCACCGGCCGGCCGCGCGCTCATGAGGTCCGCCATCTGCGGATGGGCGATGATCCGGTCGTCGTCGTTGAACAGGAAGGCAATACCGGATTTGCCGAGCCGCTGGCGGATCAGCATCGCTTCCGCTTCGTTGAGCAGGATGTCGCCGGCGACGACGCCGCGGCGTCCCTCGCGCAGCGGCAACCGCAGCGTATATCCAGGCTGGCCGGTGGCGAAGAAGACGTAAGGCCCGGTGAGCACGTTGCCGTCGTCCTTGAAGGCGTCCTGATACCAGGGACGCCTGCGTGGGTCGTAGTTCGCCGGACCCGGCACCTCGGCGAGGGAAATCAGATTCTCCGACAGGAAGCTCACGAGCGGCGGTTGCGGCGAACCGGTCCGGGAAATCATGAAGAGCCGATACGCTACGTCCTCAGGCGCATCCAGGCTGGTGCGGAAGGTCGCGCCTGCGCGCTCGATCACGTCCATTTCCAGGAATGAGCCGTCCTCGTAGCCCACATAGAGATTGAACAGCTGCGGGTTGTTGCGCAGCATCGAGGCCATCAGGCTGTACAGCGTGGCGTTGTCGCGCAGCTCCGCCGACTGGACCGCGGGAAGGCCTGCGAGAATCTCCAGCGAATTGCGAACTTCCTTGAAGCGGGCGTCGATGCGATCGGCGCCGAGCTGCGCGACCTTGGCGATGAAGGTGGTCGCCGCCGTCTGCGTCATGGCGGAGATGCGCGCGAAGCTCAAATACACCAGCGTCAGGCCGACCAGCAGCACGATCGCGATGAACAGCGTGATGATCGACGTGCGAAAGCCGACGCGCATCTGGCGCGGCTTCACTTCAGCAGGCCCGCCGGTCGAGTTGCTCATGAGCTTCTCTGGCCCAGGTAGGGAGAGATCGCCATTGATCTCCCTCAAGGTCGTGCAGCAATTGCTTACGCAATCAAAATGGATTGATGTAATTCAGAATGGCTACCTGCCGCAGCAGCACCTTGCGGATGATATGCGTCGGAGTGACGTGGTCGGTGTAGATCGCGGCCGTGCCGGTCGTACCCGCCGGCAACGAATGAGCGAGCTGCTGGTCATCGAGCCTGAGGCGCACGACGAAGGGCGCGGCTTGAACTGTCGACGGCGCTACCGCCTGGCCGGACACCTGGGCCTGCCCGGTGGCGATCGCCTGCAGGATGGTCTCAACCTTGCCGCTGAAAACTCTGCCGGGGAGAAATTTGAAGGTGACCTCGGCATCCTGGTCCACCTTGATGTAGCGCGCGTCGATCTGCGCGATCTCCGCGCCGATGATGGTGTCCGATGTGTCGATGAACGCCATCGCCGGGCTGAGCGGCAGGTTGCCGACGCGCGCGCCCTTGCGCAGCGCCAGGTTTGTCACATAGCCGTCCGCCGGCGCCCGCACGACGGTCTTCTCCAGGCTCCACTTGGCGCCGACAAGCTGTGCCTGCAGGTGATCCACCTCCGATTGCCGCTGCTCGACGTCGAACATGCGTCCGGAGTTACGCTGCTGCAGCTGTGTCATCTGTGACAGGCGCAGGTCCTGGAACTTCAGCTGCGCTTCCAGCGCGTCGACCTGTGATTTGAACGGCGTTGGATCGATGCGGAACAACACGTCGCCGGCCTTCAGCGGCACGTTGGCTGCGACCGGCACGTCGATCACCTCGCCGGCGACGTCCGGCACGATCGCGACCGAATTACGTACCACCAGTGCCGATCCCTGCGGCGCCCCCCAGCCCATCGGGATGAACAGCAGGATGTTCAGCAGCAGCAGAACGATGAATGGCGACGCCTTCCAGAACGTGGTGAAGCGGATGAGGCCGAGCCACACGCACGTGAACAGCAGCGCCAGATAAACCGCCATCAGCGCGACCATCATGGCTGCGTCTCCTGCCTGGCCCGCGCCGGCACGTCGACATAGGCCCAGATCAGCGCCACCGGCCACAACGCGAAACCGAAGATCAGCGTGATCCAGCCCGCGACGGCGACCGCCTGCGCCTGCGGATGGCCGCGCTCCCTGGCGATGTGGCCCGGCAGCCAGCCCATGATGCAGAACACGGCGATGATGGCGGCGATCAGGATCACGAGCACGATCCACGCAAAGATGTCGAATCCGGTCATGACGATTTGGCGCTCACTGCCTCGCTCCCACCGTTTCAGAAACTTTCTCGACGTCAGGCAGCTTCCACGCCTTGTCGAAGAACTCCTTCTTTGGTCCATAAAGGCGGAACATCAGCTCGAACTTGCGTGCCGGATCGGTCGGCACCCAATTGGCCTCTTTGCCCGCCGGAGCTTGCGGACCGAAGTAGACGTCGATCGAGCCATCCGCGTTCTTCTGCATCTCGGGGATTTGAGAGGACCGGCTCGCGCGCGGCATGTTCTTGATGAGCGCGTGCGTCTGGCGGTCGTAGGCGGTCACCGACCAGTACTGCTCGATCGGCGGGTTCGCCGGGACACTGAGGCGATACGTCTTGCTGCCGTCATAGACGTCGCCGTCCTTGTCGCGGATCGAGATCAGATAGAATTGCCCGGCGCCAAGACGCTTGATTCCGATGAACGCGTAGCTGTAGGCGAGACCGCGTGCGTCGGTCGGATAGGCATCGGGCTCGGCGAACCCGGCTTGCGCCCCTTTGACCAGTTCGGGTGGTGCCGGGAAGGTCCAGCGGACTTCTCCCAGTAGGGTGGAAGCCCGGCGTCGTATTTCGCCTCGAGCCATGTCTGCGCTTCACGGACGCCGGCATCGAGTTGCACGAGGGCTCGCGCGTCGGGCTTGAAAGGTTTGCCCTTCTCGATGCCGAGCGACTTCAGCTGATCGATCATCGTGCGGTCGCGATCGATCCATGGCTCGTTTTGCACGATGCGATCGAGATGCTCGAAGAAGCTGGCGTCATAGCGAATCGTGGAATCGAATGTGATGTCCTTGACGTCCGTGAAGGTCGTCGCGGGTGGATTGGCGGCCCGGGACAGCGGGTAGACCTTCATTGTCCTGCCATAGGCGACGGACGTCTCGACATCGCCGGCGCTGTGGCTCTTCAGATTTGAGCGGATCAGCGCGTAGCCGCCGAACGTGTCGGATTGAAGCGGGATGAAGCCGTCGGGCAATTTGTCCTTGTAGCCCGGCGGCAGGACCACGTACTTGCCGCCCTTGCCCTTGTCCAGGCCGAGCAGCCCCGCATCCTCGAGCGGCATCTGCCAGACGGTGACGATGTTGCCGTTGAAGGAGCCGTTGGCGTCGCCTGCCGGCAGGTCGAGCACGATCGGTCCATCCTTCGTGCTGAAGAAGGTCATGAAGTAGAGCGCGTCCGGATCAGGCGTCAGCGTCTGGTTCTTGCCGTCCAGCGGGCGGCCCCAGTAGATGACCTCACCGACCTTGCCGTTGGTCTTGCGAGCATCTCCTGCAGCATCAGGCCGTAGTTGACCGCCGGATGCCCAGATGACGGCTTCATCCTCATGCGCTCGATTGTGCGGCGGCTGAGTTCGTCGGCGGGCTGAGCGAGAGCCTGAATGTGGTGATCGCGAGGATCGAGCCACTCCGGCGAGAGTGAATTTTTTCATGGCATTTCCCTTCGCTTGCAGCGTGGCTACCTCGTTTCTCAAAATCGCCGGGCTTCCAGCTCCGTCGAACGCCGCGGGCTCGGGTCCATAGATGCGGAAATAGACGAACCAGCCTTTGCCCGGATCGTCTGGATCCATCGGCTTTCGTTTGCCTTGGGCGCGATGGGGCCGAAATAGAGCTCTGCCATCTTGCCTTCGACCTCCTTAGTTCGAACAGGGAGCGAAGCGCGGCCTTCTTCTGACTCGTCTGGATTTGCGAACGCGTTTTCGGCGTCGTAACGGTCACCGACCAGAACAGCTTGCCGGGCACGGGCAGCGGTACCTGAAGCTTGTATGGTTTGCCGCCGTCGAGATAGTCGCCGGAGCTGTCGCGCAAGCCCAGCCAATAGAGCGATCCGGCCTGCGCGTCGCGCCTGAACATCGCGGGCGAGGCGCCGATCGCCTGATAGAACCATTTCTCGCGCGCTTCGATGTCGAGGCGATCGCGCGTGTCGAAGTCGCCGTCCTCGAAGCGCAGGCTTGCCCATTGCCATTGCCGGTCGGTCCAGACGATCCGATCAGGACGGCGATCGCCGAACGACTGCACGCGCATCTGCGCGTTGGCCGATGCGGGCGGCCTCGGCCAGAATCCGCTTCATCCGTGCGTCCGGCGCGAACGGTTTGCCTTTCTCGATCCCGAGTGCGGCAGCTCACCATAGTTCTTGTGATAGCCGGCGTATGACGGCTCGTCGTCCACGGTCTGGTGCAGCACCTCCCAGAACGCGAGGCTGTCTTCCATTGCACCGGCGTCGGTCCTGCGCCTTGCCTGTGACATCGAGCCACTGCGGTCGCTGCCAGCCGGCGTCGGGTTGAGGGATAGACCTTGATGGTCTTCAGCCGTTCCTTGCCCGCCTGACGTCGCCGTTCACTGGCAGCGATCGTGCGCCATGATCTGGCGGTTGCTGCTCGCGCGATGGACGTAGTAGCCGCTTATCGGCACCTGCCCGTGTAGTCGGGCGGCAGCAGGAGATGCTTGCCGCCTTGCCTGCGTCGGGACCGGGAAGTCCCATGTCGGCGACCCAGCGCTGGTTGACGTCCATCGAGCAGACGATCAGCGGTCCCGGCTGGAGTTCGACTACGAGCGGCCCGATGCTCAGGTCGAGCATCAGCGGGCCGTATGGTGTGTCCGAGTTCGCGGTGAAGACGAGTTGCTCTGGCGCGCAGTCCAGGATGCCGAAGACCTTATTCGGCACGATGCCGATCTGCTCGTTGCCCCGGACGATGGCAGCGCCCGATACGGTTGGATAGAAGAACTTGTAGGCCTGAATCGCCGATTCAGATCCGCATCGTCATAGGCCTGCTGAAGGGTACCTTTGTCGGAAAGCCGCGCGTGAACGCATCGTGGCTTTCATGCGTGATATCGATCTTGCGCATCGCCTGGGCCATATCGGCTCTCCTTCATTAAGCGGGTGGAATATCGCCTTCCAGTGGCACATTTCGACGACGGTCCAGCGCTTCGCGTTCGCCTCCTCGAGCGCCTTCTCGAGCTTGCCGATTTTCGAACTGCGGTCGTAGGCGTACTCGCGCTCAGCGTCCGTGTGGTCCACGGGCCTGCGGAGGGGCGCCTGTCCCACCATCGTCCATTGCAGCATCTGCAGATCACCGTCGGAGCTACCGAAGGGAAAGATCGGTCGCCAGCCGATAAAACGGTTGATGCCGACCGTTTTCCGGGACCATCGTCGATGGACTCGACCTTGGCGAGCTTCGTCGGCTCGGGTCTGCCGTCCCATCGGCCTGGAACTTCGCGACCCGGACGACCCGCGACCTGCTCGGCGGATGCCATCGACCTTCTCCATCCACGGCCGCATGAACTCGATGCCGCCGCCGGAGAGACGAAGGTCTGGAGGCCGTTGGCGCGGAGGTATGCGAGCAGCTCGAGCATCGGCTGGTAGACAAGCTCGGTATAGGGCCGATTGAAGCGCGGATGGCGCACGGTTGCGAGTCCATCGAGCACCGCATTCGAGAACTCGTCCGTGCTGGACGCCCGTGTGCGAAGCGGCCATGATCTCGAGCAGGCCCTTCTCCCCGGCCGCTCCGACACCTTTCATGTCGCGGTCCAGCAGCGCCTTGAACGGCTGCCTCGTCTTTCCACTCAGGATGCTTCGGCGCGAGCGCCTTGATGCGGTCGAATGCGAAGGCGAGCTGGAAGTAGATCGGCTGCTCGGTCCAGAGCGTGCCGTCATTGTCGAAGGTGGCGATGCGCTCCTGCCCGGCGGAACGAAGTCGGGGCCTCCGTCGTGTCGTCACGCGCGTAGACGAAATCGAGGATGGAGTGTCTCACCGGGCTGTCGCTCCACGAGGGCAGAGGATCGCCGGCTGGGTTGGCGCCTGCGCAAGAGCGACGCCGGGCGCGATGGCCAACAGCGACACCGCCAGCATCGTGCGTCTGTTCAGCATGCAGCCTCACTCCGCAGCCCGCGCAGAGCTCGCTTTCGTGCTGCCGCCTGCACGATGTCCCTCGGTCGCGCTCAAGGAAGTAGTTGAGGAAGGTCCGGATCACCGCGATGACTGCGATCCGGCCGACCGCCTCCCAGCTCGTCGTAATCGACGTTTCGATGATATCGGCCGCCAGCTGGAAGGTGAGCGCGGCGACCAGCCCAGCGCGCATAGCGCAGCCAGACGTCGCGCCGTTCCATGGCCGGGGGGGGAGCCGAGCATGGCCCGCAGGCCGCCGAAGAACGCTTCAATTGGTGGCGATCCACCACGAAGCACGAGCGCCAGCGCAGTCGATGACAGACGATGGCGTTCTCGGTCGCGAAGATCAGCCACTCCTTCATTGTTACGCGGCCTTGAGCGCCGACGTCGACGCCTTGCTGCCGCCGGCGATGCCGGCCCAGCCCTTGATATGATTGAGAGAGTGGCGATGATCCATGCGGTCCCTACCAGCGCGGTGCGCCTAGAGCGTGCTTGCGCAGGCGGAATGCCAGCATGATGAGCATTACGCCGTGCAACGCTGCGAAAGAAGTCCGATGGGGGAAGCAAACCCGAGTGCGCCGGCGCCGGGCGCGACCACCAGGATGACGCCGAACAGGATCGAGATGATGCCGACAGCGATCAACCACCATTCGTTGTCGATTTCCTTCCGCAGCCGAATTGCACCGGCGATCTCCATGACGCCGGTCGCGATGGCCCAGAAGGCGATGAAATAGAGAACCTACGCTTCCGAGCGCAGTGACGCCGGGAAAGAAGAACGTCAGCACAGACCGAGCGGGCAATGCCGAGGAGACCGACGATCGGGCGAGCCACCAGCGGGGGGCCGGCGCGCCGACCTCTGATGGCGGCGACCAGCCAGCCGGTCCACGCCGCTCGACCAGCATAAGCGAAATGCGCCATACAGCAGCACCAGCGTCGCCAGTGTGACGCCGGGAGAAGGACGAACGTCAGCAGGCCGAAATATGACGGACAAGCAGATCCATACGCCAGCAGAAAGGATCCAGCCACCAGTTTCGCGCCAGGGCGTGCCAGACATCGAGCCGACCTTACACGGCCGTTGCCGTCGGGTATCGTGCTCTGTCATGCTGGACCTTCTCTAATGAAGTGTTTTCCTGTCGTTCATCTTCGGCGAAGGAACCCGCGCCGGCTAGTCTAGATGCGTCCCTGTGGACTTTCACCCCCGTCTCCCTCGGCTCTTTGACTAGCCCGAGCGCAGCGTCATGGCGACCTCTTTCGATCGCTCCAGATCGAGCGAGGGGTTCTTTCTGGGAGGCTTCAATCCGAAATGGAGCGGGGGCTCCCAAACGATCCGATTCGTGCAACGAGCTGCAGCGGACCGATCACCGGGGGGCCAGCGCAGCGTGCGTCTTCACTTTCCGAACCGACCCGCAAGGGCCATCGCGGGCCTCAGCGGGCTCTATCATTGAACACTGCAGCAAGCCGTTCGCCCGAGTTCGCGCGGGTCCTGGAACATGCTCTTCGTTCAAGGACCGGTTCTAGACTTCGCCATACGTTCCCGAACCTCGAACTGGCGACGCCGCGTGCCGCGAGCGCTCGCCCTTGTAATGCTCGGCCAGGGCTTCTCCCCGCCGCTCCGAAAGAGCGCCCGCTCGCGGCCTCGGCCATCTTCGCCATCGCGTCGTCGATGGTGAAAGTGTTCGGCCTCTGCACCGGCGGGAACTCCTTGAAGGTCTCGGCGAACTTCGCCGCGCCGCCTGCGCCGCGTAGATGAAGTAGGCGTTGTGGAGGTACCAGTCGTAGTAGGTGTTCGACGTGATGTCCGCGAACTCGTAAGGGTCGGTCGCAGGTTGAAGATCTTCGGCATGCGCAGCGCGTGAACGGCTCGGCCCAGACCTCCATCGTGCCCTCGCAGCGCTGCTCCATGAAGACGATCTTCCAGTTGTCGTAGCGCATCGCGAGCATGTCGCCGTCGTCGCTGAAGTAGAAGAAGAAGTTGCGCGGGCTCTCCTTCGCCTCGCCGGTCAGGTACGGCAGCAGGTTGAAGCCGTCGATGTGGTTCTTGTAGGTGCGGCCGATCGCCTTGTAGCCCTTCTTCAGCTTCTCGACGACGTCGGGCGCGCCGGCCATCGCCAGGAAGGTCGGCAGCCAGTCGTGGTGCTGCACGATCCCGTTGGCGACGGAGCCCGCCTCGATCTTGCCCGGCCAGCGCACCAGCAGCGGAATGCGGAACGCGCCTTCCCAGTTGGTGTTCTTCTCGCTGCGGAACGGCGTCATGCCGCCGTCCGGCCAGGTGTTGCGGTGCGGCCCGTTGTCGGTCGAATACATCGACGAAGGTGTCCTCGGCGATGCCGAGCTCGTCGAGCAGGTCGAGCATCTGGCCGACGTTCTTGTCGTGATCGATCATCGTGTCGTGATAGGGCGACTGCCAGCGCCCCGCCTGGCCCAGGCTCTCCGGCTTGGTGTGCGTGAACAGGTGCATGTGCGTGGTGTTGAGCCACACGAAGAACGGCTTGCCGGCCTTGTTTCTGCCGCTTGATGAAGTCGGTGGCCGCGGCGACGAACTCGTCGTCGCAGGTCTCCATCCGCTTCTTGGTGAGCGGCCCGGTGTCCTCGATCTTCTGCTTGCCGACCTTGCCCCAGCGCGGCTGCACCGTCGGATCGTCCTTGTCGGTCGCCCAGGAGTGGATGACGCCGCGCGGGCCGAACTTCTTGGGAAGTTCGGGAATCCTTCTCGGCGGATAGTCGTACATCTCCGGCTCTTCCTCGGCGTTGAGGTGGTAGAGATTGCCGAAGAACTCGTCGAAGCCGTGGTTGGTCGGCAGCATGTGGTTGAGGTCGCCGAGGTGGTTCTTGCCGAACTGGCCGGTGGCGTAGCCCTGCTCCTTGAGCAGCGCCGCGATGGTGACGATCTTCTCGGTCATGCCGACCGGCGCGCGCCGGGATGCCGACCTTGGAAAGGCCGGTGCGGTAGACGCTCTGTCCGGTGATGAACGACGAGCGGCCGGCGGTGCAGGACTGCTCGCCGTAGCTGTCGGTGAACAGCATGCCTTCCTTGGCGATGCGGTCGATGTTGGGCGTGTGATAGCCCATCAGGCCGTGGGTGTAGCAGCTCAGGTTCGATTGACCGATGTCGTCGCCCCAGATGACGAGGATGTTGGGCTTGCCGTTCTGCTTCTTCGGCTACTTGCGCCATGATCTGGCTCCCTGCAGTGGAGGCGGTTCGATTGGCGGGCCGGTCCTCCTCATCCGAACGGACCGGCCTGAAAGACATGCTGACGATGGCCGACGATGCCGATGAGCAGCAGGATGGCGGCGGTGATCAACGTCAGCGAGACGGGGAATGGCTCTTGCCGTGGATGAGGCCGGCTTCGGTCATCGCCTCACGTTCGTGGCGCAGGCCGAGCATGAACTGCACGTGATAGACGATGCCGCCGACCAGCATCAGGATGCCGAGCGCGACCAGAGTGACGCCGAAATTGCGCGGCGCAGCCGGCGTGAGCGATGACGTCTGCTCGCGCATCTTCTCGAACACCTGGAAGATCGTGAAGCCGAACGAGATCAGCGACAGCGAGGTGCGGATCACCGACATCAGTGTGCGATCGGCGCTCATGCGCGTGCGCTGGAACGACATGCCGGTGCGGCGCGAGGACAGCTCGACGGAGATCTGGTCGGGATTGGATTTTGCGGTGACGTCGTCCACGGCCGCCTCCGCTTATGCTGCCGCGCCGGGTGTGTCGCGCGAACCACCAGCGTGCGATGCGCCCGACGATCCAGCGAAAGATGAAATAGGGGATCACCGCCAGCAGGATCGCCATCATCACGGCTTCCGCCGGATAGAACTGGTCGAGCTGCTTGATCTGTAGATCACATCCATGCTGATCCCGAGCAGGATCACGCGCGCGATCGACCTCAGCGCCTTCCTTCAGGCGTCGGGTCGTTTCGTTCGAGCCCCAGGCGACGACCGAACAACGGCTTGTGACCTGCGCGCGCATCGCGGATACCGTCCGGGATGGCGGCAAGCAGCGCCATCGCCGGCTGCAGGTAGAAGCGGAACGTCATGGGGCCGTCCAGGCGATCGACGATGTCGGTCCAGAACCGGCGATGTACCTCCAGCGACACGCCGTACCAGGCAGCGCCGAGCGCCAGAGCATGATGACCAGCGCGACCGCGAGCCAGGTCATCGCCGCGGCAAGGGTGGAGGGTGTGCTCGTGCTCATGGCGGGGGCTTCCCGCGCATCACGCAGCGGAAGCCGAGATGGCTGGTCGAGGTGTCGATCGCTTCGGCGTGCCGCGCCGCCGGGCGATAGCGGCGGCAGTAGTTCGGCGCGCACAGGTGCGAGCCGCCCTTGATGACCTTGCGCGGAATCTTCACCTGCGGTTGGCAGGGGTCGTAGCTGCCGTCCTCTGCCGCGCCGTGCGGATTTTTCGGGATGCAGCAATCGCTCTCGGCATCGGCCTCGTGCTTCGGCGCGTACCAGTCCTTGGTCCACTCCCAGACGTTGCCGATCATGTCGTAGACGCCGTAGCCGTTCGGCGGAAACGCCGTCACCGGCGAGGTGCGCTCGAAGCCGTCGGCCTTGAGATTCTGTTGCGGAAACGCGCCCTGCCAGGTGTTGGCCATTTGCTGTCCGCCCGGCGTGAACTCGTCGCCCCAGGCGAACTCGGCGCCGTCGAGGCCGCCGCGCGCGGCAAATTCCCACTCCGCTTCCGTCGGCAGCTCCTTGCCGGCCCAGGTCGCGTAGGCGAACGCGTCCTGATAGGCGACATGCACGACCGGATGATCGTCGAGACCGACGGTCGAGGATTTGCGGCCATAGGGGTGCGCCCAGTCGGCGCCGAACTTGAAATCCCACCACTGGCTCCAGTCGTGCAGCGGCACCATTTGCGGCGGAGGGGAGAACACCAGCGAGCCGGCGCGCAGCATCTGTGGCAGCGCGCCGGGATAGTCCGCAGCATTGGGCTTCTTCTCGGCGAGCGTGATGTAGCCGGTGGCGCGGATGAATTTGCGGAAGTCGCGGTTGGTCACCGGCGTGCGGTCGATCCAGAAGCCGTCCACCGTCGCGCGATGGGCCGGCGCTTCTTCCGGATAGTGATCGTCGGAGCCCATGCGAAACGTGCCGCCGGGAATCCAGATCATGTCCGCGGTCTCGGCGCGGAGGTCTTCGCTGGTTTTGACGAGGTTTTCGATGCTTCTCACGACTTGTCGTCCCTCACTTGCCAAAGCGGCGGATCGGTGAAACTCTGAATGCGGCTCGGGTCGGTGTAGTACCAGCAGTATCCGGGACCCGGCGCCGCGCCGGCCCAGGACGCGGCGGCCGCGGCGCCTACGAAGCCGATCGCTGCGTCAAGCCGAATGGGGCGGCTGCGGCTGGTTGCGATGGTGTGATGGAAGCGAGGATCAGAGACCCCGCCGCGATCGCGGCGAAGCGCGCGGGTGACGCCATTGAGGTACTCCGTACACGAGGCCAAAGCCCCGGTGATCGAAACCTCAAAGCGCGCCCAGCGCCATTAGGGTTTTCCCGGTATCGGGCGACGTATTTTCCCATCCTCGCAAACGTTGCGAATAGTGAAACAGCATTCCGTCTCCTGTTCGCTACTCACCATTCGCCTTTCGGCTCAAGGTTGTATGAATTTGTTGCGGATGGCGTAGCGCACGAGCGCTGCGGTGGAGGTGAGTTGCAGCTTCTTCATCGCGGAGGCTCGCTGCGCCTCCACGGTCTTGATGCTCACGTGAAGGATCTCGCTGATCTCGCGGTTGCTGTGGCCCTCGGCGATCAGCTGCACGACGATGCGTTCGCGCGGCGCCAGCACTTCCTTGCGTTCGGTCGGCCGGTTCGAGAGAAAGCTGTTCAGAAGCGTTTCCGAGATCTGGCCGGTGAAGAACGGCTTGTGCGCGGCGAGCGACTCGACCGCCGTCAGCAGATGGACGCGCGCGTCCGTCTTGAGGAGGTAAGCGCGCGCGCCCGCTTCGAGGGCCTGCGCAATCAAAGTTTCATCGTCATGCATGGTGAACATGAGGACCTCGGCCTGCGCGTGCCGGGCCTTGATCTGGCGGGTCACCTCGATGCCGTTGATGACCGGCAAGCCGTAGTCGATGATCGCGATGTCGGGTTTGGTTTGATTGGCCAGCTGGATGGCCTCCTTGCCATCCCGGGCCTCGCCGACAACGATCCACTCCGCACGCGCTTCCAGCACCGATCGCAGCCCGGCGCGGACCACGTCGTGATCGTCAGCTATGAGAATCCTCAGCATTCTTCCCCGCATGTCGCCGTGATGCCGCCTGCGAGCGAGGTGCCCAGCTTTGAAGCTGATCGGCGCATTGCCTTCCTGCTTTACCTCCGCCGATCCCGGTCGAACCCGGGCTGGAATTCGATGCGAACCCTTAAGCGAGAGCCCCCATGCCGTTGCGCCGGTCAGCACGCCTTGGCCGAGATGGCACGTGCGTCACGGCGCTTGCGCCGGCTAGTTGCCGTACGCAGCCAGGACGGAAGCAGCGCCCGCAGACCTGATCTGCTGCGTGGGCGCGTCAGCGGAATCTGCGCCAGGATCCTCGTACCCCGCGCGTGAACGGACTTCACCCGCAACGCGCCGCCGAATTGAGCCACGCGCGCCTGCATGCCGGAAATGCCAATTCCTGTCCCGGCCGTCGGGAAATCGGTGAGGTCGATCCGATCCATGCCCTTGCCGTCGTCGGCAACACAGAGCAGCACGCTTTCGCGCGTGATCCGCAGATGCACCGAGGCGCGCGAGGCGGCGGCATGGCGATGAACGTTCGTCAACGCTTCCTGCGTGATGCGCAGGAGCGTCTGCTGGAGTTTTAGCGGCAGCGAACCGAGTGCGGGCGCGTGTAGCGCGGTGCGGATGCCGGTTTGTCGCGCATAGGTGCGGAGAAAGCGCTCCAGTGTTGCATTGAGGTCGCCCTCGTCAAGGCGCGGCGGGTAAAGCCCAAAGCTCATCACCTGAACCTCGCGCATTGCGGTTTGCAGCGACGTCTCGATGTCGTCGAGCGTGACCGCATCGCGTCCGGACAGGGAGACGCGCGCTCTCAGGCCGGCGAGATTGAGGCTGGCGGCCGCAAGATGCTGCGCCGTCGAATCGTGCAGCTCGAGCGCGATGCGCTCGCGTTCCTGCTGCTGCACGCGGTTGAGCCGCAGGGACAGGCGGCTGATCGCCTGCTTTGCCCGGTGAACATCGCTGACATCGTCCATGGTCACCACCACCCCGGTCCATCGGCCGAGATGGATGCGGGTCGCATGCAGACGATACCAGCGCGACGTCCCTGCGCCGGTCGAACGGCAAACTTGGGTACATGTGGCGGAGCGGCCGATCATGACCCGGTCGAGGTTCGCGAGAAAAGCAGCCGTGTCTTCATCCTCCGAATTCAGGATGTCGAGCGAGCGCAAGGTCTCGCCTGGTCCGAATGCCGCTGCGCCGCGCTGGTCTGCCTGATGCAGGCTGCGCCACGCCGCATTGGTCAGGACGACGCGCCCGGTGTGGTCGAGCACCAGCACTTTTTCGGGCATGGCGTCGAGCGCAGCACTCAACAGATCGAGGTTCTTCCGGACGAAATCGAGCATGTTGTTCTTGTCCTGTTGCTGATTTCAGATGCGACGCACCTATTTCCTGATCACGGGCTTCGCCGCCATGTGCGCTTCGGCCGACGGCGAGATCGCGAAGGTCAGCCACACGTTCCAGCCCTCCGCGCGATTCTTCGCACCGAATTCGCCGTCACGCGATGCGGCGACCTCGCCGCCGGCCGAAACCGAGTTGTGAAGATAGATCGTGCCCATCGCCCAGCCGGGCGTGACAGGTGTCGCAGCGAGGCTGCCGAATGCGCCGGGCAGCCAGAAACTGATTCCGCCCTGGTCCGCGCGCAGCGGCGTGGGCGCGAAGGCGACCGCTGCTGTTAGCGCAGCGAGCGCTGAAGATCTCACAAGATCACGAAGGCGGCGACGGAATGAGCACGTGGCAGACATCGCAAATCCCCCGCATTGAGCGACAGTCACGAATCGGCGCAGGCGAGGCGAGGGCAGACCGCGGGTGATGGCGCGGCTATTCCGGCAGGCTATTGTCTGACACGTCCGGGCGGCTGTCGTTGTTTTTTACCTGAACATAGGTTAGGGGTGTTCGCTTGCCGCGAGTATGCAGTTTGTGCCAAGCGCGCTCGCGCGTCGTGTAAGGTTCTGCAAGAATTGTCGGATTGCCGACAATGCCACAGACTAAAACTTTCCGTGTTGCGCTGCGTGCGGCGGTTGCCTCGATGACTTGGGCCGCGGCACGCGAAGCCGCGGGCTGACCCGGTGACGCGCCGTATGGCCGGTCAAATTGTCGTGGGTCATGCACGGAGCGACGAGGGAGGCCGCTGTGCAAGGCGATTCCGCTCAGGCGGACCAGCGATCTTCTTCTCTCTTGCTTTCGTACTCGTTCAGCCACGTCGCAATCTGGACGGCAACAGCCTCCGACTCGGTCGTTGCAATCACGCGGCCGGCCTTGTTCTTGATGGTCGTGCCGTCGACCATGAGTGGAAAATCATCTGGCGGGAGAGCTCTCTTGCCGGCCATCAATGCCTCCGTGCCTCCGTGGGGTTCTCTGCCGAGAGCCTGCCGGGTGGCCGGGACGCCGTCAAGGCGCAGATGATGCCAGAGTCTTCCATGCGGCGCAATGCCAAGCTCAGGTTGTGCGCAATCTCTTCAGTTCACAATGACACCCTTGTGCAGCGTTTGCGACGGATACTCGCCGAACAGCGTCGCGTAGTAGTGGGAAAAGCGGCCGAGCTCGAGAAAGCCGAATTCGGTGGCGACGTCGGTCACGTGGGTCGTCGATGGATGGCCCTGGCGAAGGCGCGAGTGGACCGAACACAGACGGTGGTGCCGCAGGAAGGCGATCGGGCCGATGCCGAGCACATCGTGAAAGGCGCGATGCAGGGTGCGGCGCGACGTTCGCAGCATGGCGCAAAGCTCGGAGATGTGCACCGGCCGTTGCGAGTGCTCATTCAGATAGTTCTCGACCTCGCGCACCAGCCGCACCGTCGATGGAATTGTCTCGCCGACGTCCGGCGGCATAGCCTGGACGAATACCGAGGTGAAAGCCTCGACCAGCGCGCGTTGCCAGAACTCCGCCGCCGTGTCCGACAAGTCGGGGGCATGCACAAGCCAGGATGATATCTGTTGCACGCGCCTGACGGTTGCCTCGCGCAGATGAGGGTCGCAAGGATATTGATGATTGTTAGCCAGAAAGCGACGTCGGCGAGCGTCGGCTCGCCCGTGAACATCGTCGCAATCGCATCGGGTGTGATCGAGATGCCGGCGACTTCCGACCGCTGGCCCCACACGGCGTCGAAATTCCTGCCCGGCGCGGAGAAGAATACATCGCCCGCCTGCAAGCCGCGTCCCCACGATGCCGAGCGGCCGTCGCTGCCGAGCAGCATGCAGATCGTCAGATTCGTCGTGCCGAGAATTCCACAGCTCCGCAGCGGCAGGGAGAAGTCGGTCTTGCTGAAGGCAAGGGTAGGGAAAATCGCCTTGGTCAGCGAGCCGTTGAGCTGGCCGCGTCCAAGCTGGACGATTTCGACGTCGGCATCGGCAATCGGCTGTCGCAAATGATCGATGCTGCTGACCAGCGCGGTCCGAACTGAAAATCGCTCTTCACCCACGGCTGCCACTTGCGTCCCCTACGACGGCAGCCCCCAGTGGCTCTACCGTAAGACGCGTCGGATCAGTTCGACAACCATCTTGAGGAAGCCATCCTCAAAAAAGGCGACAGCAGTGCTGACGTTTTGCGCAAGCTTTTAGGAAACTGGAAGGCGCCGATCGCTCCACGGAATTCCTCGGAGACTTCAATAGTCGTCGAGCCGCGATTTCGGGTTTGGCCCGATGGGATGCCGCGCGCGCGCAAGCCAGACTACGGATGCGATGGCGGCACGCGCAGCTATCGCAAGATGCCCGTCCCGGGCGTTTCCTCCCTGCACTCGCCGCTCACCGACGAGGTGAGCGGCCTTTTGCTTGAGGAAGATTGCGCGCACCCGTGCAAGGCGTGCCCAAAGCCGCCGAGCTTGCTTCAAATCTGCATGAAATTGTGCGCGCGATCTAAGGAGATCAAGCCTACAGAAATAGGGTTTAACAGGATTGGGCCGTCGTCGGCGATCGTCAATTCTGGGCGTTCGCGCGGCAGAACGAGGCAACGCCAATGCTGGACGGTCGGCCGACAAGCACAAAGCGCATCCTGATCGCCGACGATCACGAAGTCGTGCGATCGGGCCTGCGTTCAATTCTCGAGAGCCACGAAGGCTGGGATGTGGTCGGCGAGGCCGAGAACGGCCGCGACGCCATCAATCTCATTCTCGAAAAGATACCCGACGTGGCGATCGTCGACTACTCGCTGCCGCTGATCAACGGCGTGGAGGTGACACGCAGCGTCAAGGCGCGGCAGCTTGCCACTGAGGTGCTGATCTTCACCATGCACGACAGCGATGAACTGGTGAAGGAGTCGTTCAAGGCCGGCGCGAAGGCGTTTCTCCTGAAGTCCGACGCCAAGCGGCTCCTGATCACCGCGGTGGAATCGCTGGTGCTGCACAAGCCGTTCTTCACCGGTATCGTGTCGGAAAAGATGCTGGCGAGCTTTCTCTCCAGCAGCGAAGCGCCGAAGGTCGCGATCTCGCCACGCGAGCGCATGGTGATTCAACTGATCTCGGAAGGCTACAGCAACAAGGGCATGAGCAAGATCCTCAATCTCAGCATCAAGACGATCGAGACGCATCGCGCATCCGCCATGCGAAAACTCGAGGTCAACTCGACGGCGGGGCTCGTTCGCTACGCGATCCGCAACCGCCTGGTCGAGCCGTAGTTTCTGTCATGTGAATGTCTTGGCGGATTTCCGCTGCGCCGGCTTCAGCTTAACATCGTCATCTCAAGCGCCGACGCCGACGGCGTGCAGCGTTGGCTCATACTTTCTTCAATCATGCAGCGATTATGCGCGCGCTTTTTCGTGAAAGGTCGCGCCGAAATCGAACGATCACGTTAGCGATCGAACAGGTATTCCCGGCAAAGTTTCGCGACAGGCTCTTGCCTATAGGACAAGTTGAAAGCCTGTCCGATGCAACGCGCACGCAAGTCGTTCCGCCGGACAGTACCGGGGGCTTGGGAAAGCAGGGACGGAAGGAATGAACGAACGAGCCACGGCCTTCGATCCTGTCGCGATCATGGCGCAGCCGAACTGGCGAATCGCGGGCGCCATGGCGGCTGTCGCCTTGATCTGCGTGCTGGCCTGGCTGGTCTACTCTCTCCGTCTCACCAGCGCGGTTCCGCGCCTGCAACGGGCACGCGTCTCGATCGCGCGCGATATCGGCGATGGTGGAATGACCCGCGTGGCCACAGCTCCGCTGTTTGTGCCCCAGGTCGAGAACAAGCTGGGCTTCATCGATTTTCAGGAAGCGCTGGCGCTGCTGCATGCAACGCTGGAATCCTTGAGCGCGCGCATCGCGATCCTCGATCCGTCCGGCGGCGTGATCGAGGCCAATGAAGCCTGGCTGCAATTCATTCGCATGCATTCGCAGGAGGTGCCGCCGATCGAGGCCAACGCGCCGACCTGCCGGAAGCTGCAGTTGCCCGAGGGAACGAAAGAGGGGCGCGACATGCTGGCTGCGTTCGTCGCGCTGGTGGCCGGTTCGCGCGACCGCTTCAAGTTCGTCTATCAGATGCGGCAGGGCGACAACGAACAAATCTACGAGTTCTCGGCGACGCGGATCGAGGCGCACGGCTCGGTCCACGTGCTGGTCAGCCATGAGGACATCACCGATATCCGCCAAGCCAGCCTCGCGGCGCAGGAGCTCTCGAAGCACGTCTCGGAAATCCAGGAGGACGAGCGTCAGCGGATCGCCGGCGAACTGCACGACACCACCGGCCAGCACCTGATTGCGATCAGCCTGAACGTCATGAACCTGCGGCGCGAGATGAAGGTGTCACGCCGGGTGGAGCGCCTGATCGAGGATATCGAGCGGTCCGCCGAGGAGGCCCAGCACGAGATCCGCCTGCTGAGCTACCTTCTGTATCCGCCGCAGCTGGAGCACGACGGCGCCAGGCAAACGATCGAGCACTATGTCGAAGGTTTTGCGCGGCGCGCCAATCTCAGCGTGAAGCATCGCGTGACCGACGCCGTCGATGAGCTGCCGCTCGACCTGCAACGTTCGGTGCTGCGGATCATCCAGGAGGCGATGGCCAACGTTCATCGCCACGCGGAGGCGACCTCGGTCGCGGTGATGGTGCATCGGGACGCGCGCGGCCTCACCGTCGAGGTCAAGGACGACGGCCGCGGCATGGCGCGGCCCGATCACGGCGGCGACGAAGTGCGGCCGAGCCTTGGCGTCGGCATTCCGGGCATGCGGGCGCGGCTGCGGCAATTCAACGGGACGCTGCAGATCGAAAGCTCGGGTGCGGGCACCGTGCTGAAGGCGCGCATTCCGTCCGCCGCGGCGCGCCGGATGTCCGACCGCTTCGCGCCCGGTTCGCGCGCGCTGCAGTAGCGCCGCGGGACGGGTCCCTCAGTCGCGGTTGACGGCGCCGATGCGCCAGCCGCGGTCGAGCCGGTCGATCCGCGTCAGCGACAACGGATCGATGACGAAACGGAGCGCGCTCTCGGGTGCGATGTCGAGCGCGACCGCGAGCGCCGCGCGGATCGTGCCCGAGTGAACAACCAGGATCACGTCGCCCGCGGGCAGCGCGGCCAGTCCGGGCGCAACCCTGCCGATCTGATCGACAAAGCTTTCGCCGCCGGGCGGCCGGTTCTGTCCCGGCGAACGCCAGAATTCATCATAGGCGGGCCCGAGTTCGCGCGCGATCTCGTCGTGCCGTCGGCCCGTCCATGCGCCAAATCCCTGCTCGCGGAAGGCGGGCTCCCTGACCGGGTCGAGACCGAGTGCCAGCGCGGTCTCGACGGTTCGGCGCGCAGGGCTGCAATAGGCTGCGCTTTCAGCCGGCAGCTCGGCGCGCAACGCGTCGAGGCGTTGCGTGTTGCCAAGATCGGCCGGCGCATCGGGCGCGTGGATGACGCCGCGCGGTCCATCCACGGGCGCATGCCGGATGAGCCAAAGGCGCGCCTCGAGGGTCATGGTGCAGGCCACGCCAGACTTGCCAGCAGCAACAGGATCGCGATCTCGGCCACCTGCTCGGCGGCGCCGAGCACATCGCCCGTCTGCCCGCCGATCTGCCGCAGCGCCAATATACCAATGAGGCAAGCGCACGCAGCCGCGACAAACCCTGCGGCGAGCGCGATGGTCCACGGCAATGCGACGAAAGCGATGACGAGCGCTGACCCGGCGGCGATCGCTGCCGTTGCGTGCGTCGGTGTGCCGACTGCGGCCGCGAGACCATCCTTTCGCGCCGGCGGCAAGACGATGATCATCGCCGCCAGAATGCCGCGTGCGAGCGCGTGGCAGGTCACCAGCGCAGGCACGACCACAGCCTTGGGCATCGCTGCCAAGGCTGAAAGCTTTGCGGCAAAGCTGACGAGCAGGATCAAGGCGCCGTAGGTGCCGAGCCGGCTGTCGCGCATGATCTCGAGTTTTGCCGCCTTGTCGCGGCCGCCGCCGAAACCGTCGGCCATGTCGGCCAGGCCGTCTTCGTGCAGGCCGCCGGTCAGCAGCGCGCTTGCGCCGAGCGCCAGCGCCGCCGCCGCCTGATTCGGCAGGCCCAGCGCCGTCATCCCCAGGTAAAGCAGCGCAACCGCCAGGCCGATGGCTGCGCCGACGAGCGGAAACGCGCGGTGGGCGCGCACGAAACTCGCAGGCTGCGCCCCGTCCGGATGCGGCATGGGCACGCGCGTGAGAAACGCGATGGCGATCCGAACGTCGGTGAGCAGGTCTCTTGTGATCGCAATCATGCCAGTGCCCGGTTTCGACGTTCGTAATACAGTGCGGCACCCTCCAACGGCAACGGTCTGGCGATCTACTGGCGAGGCGCTGCCTGCGCTTCGCGTCGCTCGAGCAGCAAGACTCCCGCCGCCACGATCAGCGCCGCGCCGGCGAGCGTCATCGCCCCCGGAAGCTCGTTGAACGCGAAATAGCCGACAAGCGCGGCGCCGATCAGCTCCAGATAGACCAGCGGCGCGAGCGTCGACGCTTCGGCGTGGCGGAACGCAGCGATCGACAGCAGATGGCTGATCACGGACAGCGCGCCAAGCGCTGCGAACAGCAGGACATCGCCCAAGGCCGGCGTCGACCAGAAGACGATCGCCTGAGGCGTCAAGAGCAACGCGCCGACCACGCATTGGAACACCAGGGTCTTGAGCGGATCGCTGACCTGCGCCGCCTGACGCGTGGCGATCAGGTAGAAGGCGAAGAAGATGCCCGACCCGAGCGCCAGCAGAATTCCGGGCTCCAGCACGGCGCCGGGCCGCAGGATGACAAGGGCGCCGGCAAAGCCCAGCAGCAGGCTCAAGCCCTTGCGCAGCGTGAGGCGTTCCTTCAGCACCAGCAACGAGAGCGCGACGGCGACGATCGGGCCGACGAAATAAGCGCTGACTGCGGTCGCGAGCGGAATCTGCGCGATCGCAAGGAAGTACAGCGTCATCGCAATCACGAGGCAGATGGTCCGCAACAGATGCGACGTCTGTCGCTCCTTCGGAAACGGCGAGCCGGCGCGCATCATCGCCGCAATCGGCAGGACGATCAGCGAGGCGACCGCATAGCGTGCCCAGGCGAGAAACAGCGGCGAATAGCTGCCGCTCAAATATTTGGCGAGGCCGTCGACCAGCGGAATCGACAGCATGGCGCAGGCCATCAGGGCGATGCCGAGCATCGAAGGATTGGTCGAATGCATGAAGGTGCGCGTCCTTCGCTTGCCCTTGTCGTCAGGCTGAGGCCAGACCGACCGACCACAACGCGAACGCATAGGCGATCGCCACCTCGTCGAGCCGGCTGAAACGGCCCGATGCGCCGCCATGGCCGGCGCCCATGTTGGTGCGCAACAGCACAGGCCCGCCGCCGGTCATCGTCGCGCGCAGCCGCGCGATCCATTTCGCGGGCTCCCAATAGGTGACGCGCGGATCGGTCAGGCCGGCCATGGCGAGGATGGCCGGATAATGTTTTGGCGCCACGTTCTCGTAAGGCGAATAGGAGAGGATGGTGCGGAAGGCGCTTTCGTCGGTGATCGGATTGCCCCACTCCGGCCATTCGGGCGGCGTCAGCGGCAGCGTGTCGTCCAGCATGGTGTTCAGCACATCGACGAACGGCACCTCGGCGATGATGCCGGCGAACAGTTCGCCCGCGCGGTTGGCGACTGCGCCCATCAGCATGCCGCCGGCGCTGCCGCCGTGCGCGACGATCTTGCCCGCCGATGTGTACTTCGCTTCGATCAGCGCGCGGCCGCAAGCGGCAAAATCCTCGAACGTGTTGACCTTCTTCTCGCGCTTGCCGTCGAGATACCAGCGCCAGCCCTTGTCGGTGCCGCCGCGGATATGCGCGATGGCGTAGACGAACCCGCGGTCGACCAGCGAGAGGCGGTTGGCGGCGAAGGACGCCGGCATCGCGTAGCCGTAGGAACCGTAACCGTAGAGCAGGAGCGGCGCCTTGCCGTCGCGGACAAAATCGCGGCGATGCAGGATCGACACCGGCACCGCGGCGCCGTCGTGCGAGGTCGCCATGATGCGAGTGACGTGGTAGTCGGCCGGATCGTGGCCGGACGGGATCTCCTGCCGTTTGCGCAGCGTGCGCTCGCGGCTCACCATGTCGTAGTCGTAGACTTCCGACGGCGTCGTCATCGACGAATAGCTGTAGCGCAGCCGCGTCGTATCGAACTCATAGCCGCCGAGCGTTCCGAGCGAGTAGGCCTCCTCGTCGAAGGCGATGGTATGTTCCTCGCCGCTGTCGAGCGCACGAATGACGATGGAGGGGAGGGCGTTCGCGCGCTCGAGCCGCACGAGATGATTGGCATAAAGCTCGACAGCCAGGATGTAGGTGCCTTCGCGATGGGCGATCAGGTCGCGCCACGCCGCGCGACTTGCGGATGCCAGCGGCGCGGTGGCGATCTTGAAGTCGATCGCGTCATTCGCATTGGTGAGAATGAACAGCTCGTCGCCGCGGTCATGAACTGAATATTGAATTCCGACCTCGCGCGGCGCGACCAGGCGCGGTTGAGCCGTCGGATCGCTTAGGTCGATCAGATACTGTTCAGAGGTCTCATGGTCTCCGCCAGCGATGACGCAAAAACGGCGACTGGCGCTCTCGTGGATGTGGATGAACCAGCCGGTGTCCTTCTCCTCGTAAATCAGCCTGTCCTGGGACTGCGGCGTGCCGATGCGGTGAAGATAGACCTGCAGCGGACGATGGTTGTCGTCGAGCTTGACGTAGAAGAAGGCGGTGGAATCGGCGTTCCAGACCACGTCGCCGCCCGTCTGCTCGACGATATCGGCAATGTCGTCTCCGCTTTCCCAGTCGCGGACGCGGATCGTGAAATATTCCGATCCTTTCACGTCGGCGCTCCAGGCCTGGAGCTTGTGGTTGGTGGAGTGCTGCGCGCCACCGAACCTGAAGTAGTCCGACTGCGCCGCCAGCGCATCGCCGTCGAGAAGGATGCGCGTGTCGCTGCCGCCGCGCCGCGAGCGGCCGATCATCTCGTGCTGACCGCCTTCGCGAAACTTCGTGAAGTATTCGAACGCCCCGTCCGGGGATGGCACGCTCGAATCATCCTCCTTGATCCGGCCGCGCATTTCGGCGACCAGTTTTGTCTGCAACGGCGCCGTATGACCGAGGAGCGCTTCGGCGTAGGTGTTCTCCGCCTCGAGATAGGTGCGGATGTCGGCGTCCAGCACGGATGGGTCGCGCAGCACCTCCTGCCATCGCGGATCCTTCAGCCAGGCGTAGTCGTCGGTGAGGGTGATGCCGTGCCGCGTAAAGCTTTTCGGGCGGCGCGGTGCGAGCGGGGGTTTTGGATCGACGTCAGTCGCAGTCATGTCTTTTTTGCCTACGCTAGTTTGTTTGTGCTGACGGGATGGAAGAACGGCGGCATCCACCGCCCGTTCCTGTCATTGCGCGGCTCTGCGCCGACAAGCAAGTCCCGAAAAGACCATGGCTTTTTTCGCGCTAGAAAAATATCGCTTGACGGAATATCGCGCGCGATATAATTAGCGGCCATGAACCGGCAGGGACCAGCGCGCGTGGAGAAAACGGAGAGGCAGGGCGGCAGCATGCTCAGCCTGAACGTCCAGCTTTGCTTTGCGCTCTATTCGACGCTGCTCGGCGTGAACAAGGTCTATCGCAAACTGCTGCGCGAGCTCGACATCACCTATCCGCAGTACCTCGTGATGCTGGTGCTGTGGGAGAAGGACAACGTCAACGTCTCGGAGATCTGCGAGCAGCTTTATCTCGAAACGACGACGCTGACGCCGCTGCTCAAGCGCCTGGAAGCGCGTGGCCTGATCCGGCGCGAACGGTCCGCCGCCGACGAACGCCAGGTCCTCGTGACGCTGACGCGGGAAGGGCACGCGTTGCGCGAAAAAGCAAAGAGCATTCCGGAATGCGTCGCCGACGCCGTCGGCTGCTCGATGAAGGAGATCGCCGAGCTGCGGCAGAAGCTCGTCGCCTTGCGAACGAACCTGTTCAAGGCAGCCGCCTGACGCTGCCAAAGGAAAGCGAACAACACTGAGACATGAGGCCCACTCGTTCTGAACGTCGACTTCAACCAGTTATATCGTGCGCGATATAATCGCCAGCGATCTAAAGCCGCTCGAGCGCCCGGCCTTCGGCGCTCTCACCCAAGGAGTTGTCAAATGGGAATCGAGAAAGTTGCTTACCGCGCCAGCGCACGTGCGACCGGTGGCCGTGACGGCCGCGGCGCGACCAGCGACGGCAGCCTGGATCTGAAGCTGTCGACGCCGAAGGAGCTCGGCGGGGCGGGCGGCGAAGGCACCAATCCCGAGCAGCTGTTCGCGGTCGGCTACAGCGCCTGCTTCCTCGGCGCGATGAAGTTCGTCGCCGCGCGCGACAAGCTGCCGATGCCGCAGGAGGCAAGCGTCAACGGCACCGTGGGCATCGGCCGGATCCCGAACGGCTTCGGCATCGAGGTCGACCTTGTGATCGACCTGCCCGGCGTGGAGCGCGCCGTCGCCGAGACGATCGTCGAGCGGGCGCATCAGGTTTGCCCGTACTCGAACGCCACCCGCAACAACATCGACGTGCGTTTGTCGGTAGCGTAGCGGCGCGCATCAGGGCCGCTCATTGCAGATGCACGCCCGCGAACGCCAGTCGTTTGCCGATGACGAGCAACTCGACCGTGGCCACGATGTTGGAGTGTCAGAAATGACCCTCCGCGTCGAGGCACGGTCGGCTCCGATTGCCGATCACGACGGCGCCGTCGGCCATCTGCATCGTTGCCAAGTCCTTGCATGTGGTCAGGATCGGCGGTCGCGCTGTCCACGCCGCCGTTCGGCTGTGATCTCGGCGAGAATCGACATCGCGATCTCTTCCGGCGTGATCGCGCCGAGATCGAGCCCGGCCGGCGCCTTGACGCTGGCGATCGCGTCCGCCGCGACGCCGTCAGCGGTGAGCTGCGCGCGCAGTGCCGTCATCTTGCGGCGGCTGCCGACGAAGGCATGGTAGCCGGCGGGAATCGCGAGCGCGGCCTTCAGCGCCGCCTCGTCGCCCTTGCCCTGCGTCGAGACGACGACGAAGCGGAGCGCCTCGGCAAGATCATGCGGCACAAAGCCGTCGATCACGACATCGGCGTCGGGAGTGGCTGCGACGTCGCTCGCCGGCGCCGCCAGCGTGACATGGTAGCCGAGTGCGCGCGCCTGGCTCGCGAGCGACAGTGCGACGGGGCTCGCGCCAAGAATCACCAGCGAGGGATGAGGCAATACCGGCTCCACGAAGATGTCCATCGTGCCCTTGCTCGGGCACATGTTCCTGGCAAACCGCACGCCGTCGCGGCTTTCTCCGGCCGTCACGCCGAGCTCCGCGAGCAGGTCCTCAGGCTGCACCGACACCATGCGCGGCTGCCCGTCGGCGAGACAGTCGCGTGCGGCCTTCAGTACGGCACCGCGCGCGCAGCCTCCGCCGATCCAGCCCGCCACGATCGTACCGTCGGGGCGGATGACCGCCTTCGCGCCGGCCTTGGCGGCGGTCACCGAGACCGTACGCACCACGGTGGCCAACGCGAACGATTGCTCGGCGGCTTTCAGCTTCGCGACGAGGTCGAGGATTTCGACAGGCGTGGTCATGGCGGCCTCATAGCTTCGCCAGATAAGGTTCGAGTGCGATCAGACTGCGCAGCGTATTCGCAGGCGCGTAAAGTTCGACGAACGGCAGCGCTGCCTTGATGCCGGCGGCCTCCGGCGCGTAGCCCTGCCAGCCCGCCATCGGATTGAGCCAGGCGATGCGACGGCAGCGCTTGGACAGCGCCTCCATCTCGCGGCCGAGCAGCGCGGCGTCGCCGGTCTCGTAGCCGTCGGATACGATCATCACGCAGGTGCGCGAATGGATGACGCGCTGAGCGTGCCAGCGATTGAAGGTCTGAAGGCTCTCACCGATGCGCGTTCCGCCGCCCGCGCCCTGCGCCATCACCGAGAGGCGGTCGAGCGCGCGTGCCGGATCGCGCTCCTTCAAGGCGTCGGAAACGTGTGCGAGGCGCGTGTGGAACAGAAACGCCTCGGCTTCGCGGAATTCGTCGAGCACCCCATGGATGAAACGGATGAACACGCCCGTGTACATGCTCATCGAGCCGGACGTGTCGAGCAGCAACACAAGCCGCAGCGGCTTTTCCTTGCGCTGACGTTTAACGAGACTGATAGGCACGCCGCCATGACTGATGTTGGCGTGGATGGTGCGGCGAAGGTCGAGCCGTGCGCCGCGCCGCCGCGCGAGGTCGCGCCTGGTCAGGCGCGTGCGCAAGGCGCGCGCGAGACGCGCCGCCGCCTCGTGCGCCTGCGCGATCTGCTCGGGCTCGGCCATGCTCCGAAAGTCGACGTTGGCGACGTTCTCGGCGAATGAGGCGCCTTCCATGCGCCCTTTGCCGCTGCGTTCGTCCGCCGCGGTGTCGTCGCCCGGGACCTGATCGGTCGGGCCGTCCACTGCGCGCTCCGTCGCGCCGCTCTGCAGCGTCTTGAGTGAGGGAGTGTTCGCGGCCTTCGCGGAGCCGGTCGTACCCGAACGCGAGCGCACGCGCTTGCCGAGCCAGAACGCATCGAACAGGCCGTCGAAAGCATCCCAATCGGCCTTGCGCGTCGAGAACAGGTGCTTGAACGCGGAACGCAGCAGCGCGGGCCTTTCACCGTAGCCAGCGGCGAGCAGTGCGGCGGCGTCCTGTCCTTCTTGCGGGCCCACTGCGAATGCGTTGTCGCGCAAGGTCCGCAGGAACGCCGCGAGCTTCTTCGCGACGAGGCGGGAGACCTCGTCCATCTCGGGAGCAGGTGCGATACCGCAGCAGCTCATGCGACCTGTCCCAGCAAACGTGCCGTCACTTCCGGCTTGAACCGCGCCTTGTCCTCGCGGGTCTTGAGGAGGCACATCAGCGTGTCGTGCACGGTCGCCGGATCGTCATGCAGGTCGCGCACGCTGAGCCCGACCAGCGCCGCCGCCCAGTCGAGCGTTTCGGCGACGCCCGGCACCTTGCGCAAATCCTCCTTGCGCACGCTCTCGACCATTCGGGCGATCTGCAACGCGAGCGAGGCGCCCGCACCGTCGATGCGCGCCATGATGATGCGCGTCTCGCGATCCACGTCCGGGTAGTCGACATAATGATAGAGACAGCGGCGGCGCAGCGCGTCGGAGAGCTCGCGCGTTCCGTTCGAAGTGATCACGACATGCGGAATCGAGGTCGCCGCGATCGTGCCGAGCTCCGGGACCGAAATCTGGAAGTCGGACAGCAGTTCGAGCAGGAACGCCTCAAACTCGTCGTCTGCGCGGTCGATCTCGTCGATCAGCAGCACCGGCGGCGTGCGGCGGCGGATCGCGGCAAGCAGTGGCCGCTCCAGGAGATATTTCTCGGAGAAGATCTGATCCTCGATCTCGGCCGCGCCTTTGCCTTGACGCGCCTGGATCGCGAGAAGTTGCCGCTGGTAGTTCCACTCGTAGAGCGCGGCCGACTGATCGAGGCCCTCGTAGCACTGCAGGCGAATGAGTTCGGTCGCGTGCACCGCGGCGAGCGCCTTGGCGACCTCGGTCTTTCCGACGCCCGCCTCGCCTTCCAGCAGCAGCGGACGCCGCAGCAACTGCATCAGCGAAATCGCGGTCGCGAGCTCGCCGTCGGCGATATAGCCGGATGCGGCGAGACGCTCGGCGATTTCTTCACGCGACCTCATTGCTAGGCAACGAGCCCGAGGCTCTGCGCCGCCTTCCAGTTGCGCCAGTAGTCGTGCGGCATCTGGATGTGCGTCGCGCCGAGGAAGGAGAAGGCATCGTTCACCGCGTTGGAGAAGGCCGGCACGCCGCCGACGTTCGGGCTTTCGCCGACGCCCTTCGCGCCGATCGGATGATGCGGCGAGGGCGTGACCGTGAAGTCCGTCTCCCAGTGCGGGGTCTCCACTGCGGTCGGCATGAAGAAGTCCATGAACGAGCCGGTCACTACGTTGCCGGTTGCGTCGTAGCGGATCTCCTGTCCCATCGCGATGGCGAAGGCCTCGGTGAGCCCGCCGTGCACCTGTCCCTCGATGATCATCGGGTTGATGCGCGTGCCGCAGTCGTCAAGCGCGTAAAAGCGACGGACCTTGTAGACGCCCGTGTCGACGTCGATGTCCATGACGCAGATGTAGGCGCCGAACGGATACGTCATGTTCGGAGGGTCGTAGTAGCTGACAGCCTCGAGCCCGGGCTCCATGCCGGGAGGCACCGAGTTGTAGGCGGCCCAGCAGATGTCCTTCATGGACAGGGATTTCTCGGGGAGCCCTTTGACGCGGAAGCCGTCAATGTCCCACTCGAGGTCATCCTCATGGACCTCGAGCTTGTAGGCCGCGATCATCTGCGCTTTCGCCTTGATCTTGCGCGCCGCCATCGCGATTGCGGCGCCTGCAACCGGCGTCGAGCGCGAGCCGTAGGTGCCAAGGCCGTAAGGTGCGGTGTCGGTGTTGCCTTCCTCCACCATGATGTTGTCGGCCGGAATGCCGATCTCGGTCGCGATGATCTGCGCCCAGGTCGTCTCGTGGCCTTGTCCCTGGCTCTTGGTTCCCACGCGGGCGATGCCGGTGCCGGTCGGATGCAGGCGGATCTCGCAACTGTCGAACATCGCGATGCCGAGGATGTCGCAGTTCTTCGAAGGGCCGGCGCCGACGATCTCGGTAAAGAAGGAAACACCGATGCCCATGATCTCGCGCGTCTCGCCGCGCTTGAAGGCGGCGCGCTTTTCCGACTGCTCCTTGCGTAGCTCGGCGTAGCGGGTCGTCTCCATCGCCTTCTTCATGGCGGTGTGATAGTCGCCGGAATTGTATTCCCAGCCGAGCGCCGAGTGATAGGGGAATTGCTCCGGCTTGACGAAATTCTTCAGCCGGAGCTCCGCCGGGTCCATATTGAGCTTCTGCGCGAGGATGTTCATCGCGCGCTCGATGCAGTAGGCGGCCTCGGTGACACGGAACGAGCAACGATAGGCGACGCCGCCCGGGGCCTTGTTGGTGTAGACGCCATCGACCGCAAGATGCGCGACGGGAAAATCATACGAGCCGGTGACGATGTTGAAGAAGCCGGCCGGCCATTTCGATGGGTCGGCGCAGGCGTCGAACGCGCCATGGTCGGCGAGCACATGCACGCGCAGGCCGGTCACGCGACCCTCTTTCGTGGCGGCGATCTCGGTCGTCATGTGGTAGTCACGCGCAAATGAGGTCGCGGTCAAGTTCTCGATGCGGTCCTCCACCCATTTCACGGGCTTGCCCGTGACAATGGAGGCGACGGCCGCGCAGATGTAGCCCGGATAGGCGCCGACCTTGTTGCCAAATCCGCCGCCGATATCCGGCGAGATCACGTGGATCTTCTGCTCGGGCAGCTTCGCAATCAGCGACACCACGGTGCGGATCACGTGTGGGGCCTGGAACGTGCCCCAGATCGTCAGCTCGCCCCTGATCTTGTCGAACGAGCAGACGCACTGGCAGGTCTCGAGCGGACAAGGATGCGTGCGGTGATAGGAGATCATCTCCTTGATGGTCACTTCGGCCTTCTTGAAGGCGGCGTCGGTGAGCTCGCGGTCCCCGACCGTCCATTCGAAGATGTGGTTGTGGTGCTTTCGCGGCCCATGCGCGCCGGAGGTCTTGCCGGTGAGATCCTCGCGCAGCACCGGTGCGTCGGCGTCCATGGCCTTGAACGGGTCGATCAGGACCGGCAGCGCTTCGTATTCAACCTCGACCACGGCAACGCCGTCGTCGGCCGCGTAGCGGTCGGTCGCGACCACGAACGCGACCTCCTGGTTCTGGAACAGCACCTTGCCGTCCGCAAGCACCATCTGCACATCGCCGGCGAGTGTCGGCATCCAGGCGAGATTCACGGTCTTCAGCGTCTCGGCCGTGATGACGGCGAGCACGCCCGGCACTTTCAGCGCGGCCTCGGTGTTGATCGACTTGACGCGCGCATGCGCGTGCGGCGAGCGCACGAAATCGCCGTGTAACATGCCTGGCAGCTTCAAGTCGTCGACATAGTTGCCCTTGCCTTGCGTGAAGCGGATGTCCTCGACGCGCTTGCGCTTGCAGCCCATGCCTTCGAGGCGCGCTTCGCGTTGTTCCCGCGTGGGAGTCAAGTCGTTCATTCCGCGGCCTCCTGGAATTCCACGCCGTTGATCTTGGCGCGGGCGTATTGAATGGCCTTCACGATGTTCTGGTAGCCGGTGCAGCGGCAGATGTTGCCGGAGATGCCCTCGCGGATTTCCTCCTCGGTGGGCGAGGGGTTCTCCTTCAGCATGCCGGTGCGCCCGCATGATCATGCCGGGCGTGCAGTAGCCGCACTGCAAGCCGTGCATCATGCGGAAACCTTCCTGCAGCGCGGACAGCGTGCCGTCCGGGTTCGCCATGCCCTCGATGGTCACGATGTCCGAGCCGTTCGCCTGCACGGCGAACATCGTGCAGCTCTTCACCGATGCGCCGTCGATATCGATGGTGCAGGCGCCGCAATGCGTCGTCTCGCAGCCGATATGCGTGCCGGTGAGCTGCAGGTTCTCGCGGATGAAGTGCACGAGCAGCATGCGTGGCTCGACGAGGCCTTCGACCTCGGTGCCGTTCACCTTCATGGTGATGTGGGTTTTTGCCATGTGCGTCTCCCTTAGCCGGCGTGGCCTGCGGCACGCTTGAGCGCCCGCATCACCATGATGCCGCCGACATGCTTGCGGTATTCGATCGGGCCGCGCGCATCGGCGGCCGGCGACATGATGGCGCGTGCCGCGTCCGCGGCCTTCGCCAGCGCCGCGTCGTCGAGGCCCGTGCCGATCACGGCTTTGGCGGCATCTGTTGCGAGCAGCGGCGTTTCGGCCAGGTTCGTGAGGCCGATCGCGCAAGTCGCAACCTTCCCGCCGGACATGGTGAGCACCACGGCCGCCGCGGCGGTCGCGTAATCACCGACCTTGCGCTTCAACTTCTCGTAGGCCGAGCCATGGCCTGCGGGCGGGACGGGAACCGCGACCGCGGTCACCAGTTCGCCGGGCTCGAGCGCGGTGAAATAGGCCCCTTGATAGAATTCTGCTGCAGCGACGTTGCGGGCGCCGGCCGGCCCCTCGATCAGGTAGGTTGCGCCGAGCGTCATCATCAGCGCCGGCATGTCATTGCCGGGGTCGCCGTTCGCCACATTGCCGCCGATCGTGCCCCGGTAGCGTACCTGTGGGTCGGCGATCTGGCGCGCGGCCTCTTGCAGGATCGGAATACCCTTCGCGATTTCGTCGGACGCGAGCAGTTCATGCTGCGTCGTCATGGCGCCGATGACGATATTGTCGCCGTCGCGTCGGACGCCTTTCAGCCCCGTGATGCCGTGCAGATCGATGAGGTGGGCGGGTGTGGCAAGCCGCAATTTCATCATCGGGACGAGGCTATGGCCCCCTGCGAGTGGCCGGGCGTCATCGCCGAGTTCAGACAGGAGCTTGACCGCGTCGGCGACACTCGCCGGCCGGTGATAGCTGAACGGCGCAGGGATCATCGCTTCCTCCATCCATCCTTTGAATTTGCGGACGTTGAAGAAACGCTGTCCCTGCCCACAGGCGGGTGCAAGCCTTCGGTTCGTTACGGCGCACAAGCCGCCTGGATTTCGCACCAAATGCGCCTTGCGTCGCACGAGATGCGTCAAGGATTGCGACCTGTCTGATGTGTCAGGAAGCCCGGGCGTTGCGTTTGGCCAGCCCAAGCCGCGCCTTCACCTCAGCGACCTTGGCGCGGCTCACAGGAACCTGGTGCGGCACCGGCCCATCGACTTCGATCACGGCGCCATCGCCCGCCTTGCGGACGAGGATGATGTGGCGAACCGCCACGATATGGCTGCGGTGCACCCGCACGAACGTGACCGGATCGAGCTGTGCCTCGACCTCCGAGATCGACCACGGGCACATGCGCTCGCGGGTTCCATCGTGCACCCTTGTATAATGCGCGTCGGCCCGGATGCTGCGCACGTCCGATGTGTCGATGAAGTGGGTTCCATTCGCCCCCTCGAGCGGCAATCGCAAAACGGGCGGGGAGCGGGGCTGGCCGAGCCCGCCGAGGGGCGCCGCCCTGCGCGCCTGCGGCGCCACAGCACCTGCCACCTCGGTTGGTGCGACTGGATCCGGAGCGGCCGCTGTCGCAGGCGCGACTTTGTTGCGGCGTCGATCCGGCACCAGCGACAGCAGGAATCCGGCCGCGATCACAAAGCACAGGAGGGTCACGACGAGCGACAGGATCTGCGGCGACGCGACAAGGCCGCCCATCTGGTGCTGATGGGCTCCGCCGGCCGGCACGATATGCATCCCCCACATTGCGGTGTAATGCATGCCGGAAACCGCGACGCCAAACGCGATCGCGCTCAATAGCAGCGGCAGTCCGCCTTGCCGCGCGAGGAAGATGCGCAAGCCCCCATAGGCGGCTCCGATGGCGATCAGGATTGCGGCCGCGACGGTCGGGGTATCGTGCGTCATGCCGAAATTGCCGGCGAGGCCGAACATGCCCACATAGTGCATGCTGACGATGCCGAGCCCGAGCAGCATCGCGGACGTGATGACGCGAAGCAGCGAAGGCTTGCCAATGCTGACGAAAAACAGGGAAATGCCGACAACAAGCGAGCAGATCAGGAACGACGCGATGGTCGGCAGCACCAGATAGGTCGCGTCCGCCGGAAGCGGTGCGGCCAGCATGCCGACGAAATGCATGGTCCAGATGCTGACGGCCAGAAACGCAGCGGCGCTCGCGAGCAGGAGGCGATGACTGACAGCTTCGGCTTCGCGCAGTCGCGCAGCGAAACCGAAGCCGGTGTATCCACCCATGATCGCGATCAGGATCGAGAGCGCGACGAGATAAGGATCGTGTCCATCGAACATGATTTTTCCGGCTGCCCGTCGCCACGGGCGGTCGTCCTCAGGTCCTGAGCCTACCGCTGGCGCGTGCAGGCCGTCCAGCGGCGACCGGGATCGGCAAAGCCGCGGCATGCCTCGCCGGCGCGAACAGCCGGATTAGTGAGGAAGCAACCCAATTTTCTGGGACTTTTGGCGACGTTGTTTAGCGGCCTGTCCGCACTACCGAACTGACGATTACGCAATAAGCGCGAAGCTCGACTTTGGGTCGCTTTTCAAAGTGGCGCGAATGCGCCGCCGGCAACAACATCGACGTGCGTTTGTCGATCGCGCAACGGCGTCAGGTGGCGTTGTTTGGCGCTGCGATTCCAGCGGGGCGACTGCTTGGCGGGAAACGGAGCCTCAACCCGTACGCGTCTCGGCCGCGAGAGCGACGACAAAGCGATCGACTTCCTCCTCGGTCGTGTAGAGCGCGGGGCTGACACGAATGCACTGCCCTTTGGCTACGCCGTCGCGGCGCACCGTGAGAACCTTGTGCCTGTCGCGCAAGGCTGCAACCAATGCATTGTTGTCCTCGCGCGATCCTTTGTTCTTGAGGCGGAATGAGGTGATTCCAGCAGCGAGCCCCGGCTCGTCCGGCGTCAGAACCTCGACGTTTGGCAACGCGCGGGCCTTTGCGACCCACCGATCGCGCAGAAAGCGCAGACGTGCCGCCTTGGCCGGTGTGCCGATGGCCTCGTGAAACTTCAGCGCAAGAGGAAGCGTCAAGATCGCAGCAAAGTTCGAGGTTCCGGTATGAACGCGCGTCCGGATGTCGTTCCGATCGAAACTGCCGTCGCCAAAGTGCCGGTCGATTAAGTCCAGTCGGCCCTTGCGAATATAGAGAAAGCCAAGGCCGACGGGCGCCCCGATCCATTTGTGCAAATTGAAGCCGATGAAATCCACGCCAAGATCGGCGATGTCAAATTCGAACTGGCCCCATGAATGCGCGGCGTCGAGAATGACGTCAATATTCCTCTCCCGCGCCATCGCGGCGATTTCCTTGACCGGGATGACCAGTCCGGTGCGATGGCTCAGATGGGTGAGCAGGATCAGCCTTAGCTTGGGCGTTTCGCTGATTGCTTTTGCGTAGGCATCGAGAATGGCCTGCCTGGTGGCAGGCTCCGGCAGGGCGATCTTGAAAACGCCGACGCCGCGCCGATCTTTCAGCCACTCCATTGCGAACTGCATCGAGTCATAGTCGAGATCGGCGTAGAGAACTGAATCGCCGGGCTGCAGGCGGTTGTAGTTGACAATGAGATTCTGCATCGCCTCGGTTGCGCCGCGGGTCATGGCGATCTCATCCTTGTCGACGCCCGCGGCACGTGCGAGTGCGCTGACGACCGCATCAGCATCCGCTCCGAATTTCGTGCGGGCATAGGCGGTATTCTGTTGATTGATCTTCTCCGTCTGGCGGATGTATTCGGCAAGAACCGGCTTGGCCATGATGCCCCAATAGCCGTTCTCCAGATTGGCCATGGTACGATCGACGTCGTAGAGCGCCGCGACTTGCTCCCAAAAGGCCCGGTCCTGCGGGATGCTGTCGCCGGTCCGCGGGAACGACGGGATGGGAGATGAGTCATTTTGCGCGCTGGCGCTGCCGGCCATGATGAAAGTCGCCGCTGTGCCGCCTAGCATGCCGCGCCGGGAAAATTGCTGGGGCTGGTCCATGATTGCCTCCCTCGATTCAGGAGGGCTTCGTCTCAATTTGAGACGACGTCTTCATGACACGATGCCGGATTAACCGGCGCGCCGATCAGGCTTGCAGGCAAGCGGATAAGACCTTCGCGCGTGTCCAGCGGAATTGAAGGGCGTGCCCATCGATGGCGGCCGACGGCGCAGGTGTTGAGTGGTTGTTTCCTGGCGCGCTCGAGCGTGGCCGCATGGGGCGGCCGTCCCGGAGGACACGATTTCGAACGTGTGACCTTTGCCTTCGGAGCGTAACGCTCTATCCAGCTGAGCCGCGGAGGCGTCTTATGGGCCCGCCACCATCATGGTCGGCTTTTCCAGAATGGCAAAGTCGGAGCCCTCGCAGCTGACGTTCGGGTTGGTGGGCGCGAACATGCCGAGCGGGTTGTCCTTGAACAGCCAGGCATGCAGGTCGTAGTGCACAAACTCTTTTGGAATCAGCGGTTCGTGTCCCTCCATCGGGCCCATGAAGGGTTGGCCGAAGAGCGAGGGCCGCTGCCTGGTATCTGCCGTCAAAGGCACAAGCCACTCGACGGCAACCAGCTTCAGCTCCTTGCCCACCGGTTCATAGATCAGCACGTTCGGCTTCATCGGATCGGGAGCGCCCTGCACCGTCAGATTGACGAAGTGCACGCCCATGGCGCCCTTTGGGTATTCCATATGGTGTGGTATTTTCTCGCCGGCGTAATGCACGCAGCCCACAGTCGACAGGTAAAGATCGCGCACGGCTACCTTGTAGTCCTGGTATTTCTCCAGCGACTTGCGCAACGCGTCGAGTTGAGCCGTGTAAGGCTCCTGTGCAGCGACAGGTCTGAGGGCGGCGTCGACCGAGACAAGACTTAGCACCGCGACGAAGGCACAACGGGCAGATTTGCTCATGTTTCCTCTCGCTTCCTATCAATGCCGCGTTCAGGCGGCAGGCACGAGCGGACCCAACCAAGGGCGAGCTTACCATGTCCAGCAAGAGGGTGCCACGACGACACGACCTTCGCGGAAGCACGTCCGCGTGCAACCTGACTTAGGCAGTTAATTTGGGCATGAGACAACAAACGATGGGAGGTATCACGATGAAGCTTTATATGCATCCGGTGTCGACCGCGGCCCGTCCAGTGCGATTGCTCATCGCGGAGAACGGGATCCAATGTGATGAGGAGATGGTCGATATCCTGAAAGGCGCCCATTATCAGGAGCCGTACGCCTCGCTCAATCCCAACCGCATGGTGCCGATGCTTGAGGATGGCGATTTTCGCCTGACGGAGAGCTCGGCGATCCTGAAATATCTCGCCGACAAGTACGAGCTGCCTGTTTACCCTAAGGACTTGAAGAAGCGTGCCAAGGTCAACGAGATGATGGACTGGCTCAATACCCAGTTCTATCGCGATTTCGGCTATGGACTGATCTATCCGCAGATCTTCCCGCATCACCAGCGGCGCAGCGATGAGGCGCACGCCGGCGCCATCGCCTGGGGCCAGCAGGGCGCCAGGAATTGGCTGCAGATTCTCAACGACCACTGGATCGGGTCAAACGGCCAATATCTCTGTGGCAACGAACTCACCATCGCGGATTATTTCGGTGCCGCTGTGGTGTCGATCGGAGAGCTGGTCGGCAGCGATTTCTCTGCTTATCCCAACGTCGGGCGCTGGCTTGGCAACATGAAGAAGTTGAAGTCGTGGACTCAAATCAATGAGGTCTTCGACGGCTTCGTCGCTGCCAACAAGGGGAAGGAGCTCGTACAGGCGTAAGTTTGCCGGCGCGTCAGCGCTTGCGAGCGACCATCATGCGTTTGTCGCATCGGGTTAGAGGCTCTTTGCGGCCGCGATGATCTGGATCAGCCGCGAGCGTCAGTCGATGCTCGTTTCGCGAGATCGCAAGATTTTCGCTCGCCGCGCCGCGGGTTTGACGCAATCCCGACCGAGCGTCGCGCCGCGCATGTGGTGTCGAGGCGCCGTCGGGAGGCGAGGCTTGCCGCCTCTGTTCCGGCTTGCTTACCGCCACCTGACGATCGTTATTGCGGCTTGAAGTCCACAGACTTGAGGATTGCGCCCTGCGCGTCGTAGGCCGCCTTTAAATCGGCAGCGAGTTCTGTTGGGGATTTGGCCTGCCCCGGTTCGAGCCCAAGCTGCTCGAGGCGGCTGCGCACTGCAGGCTTAAGCAGGATCTTCGCAATCTCGGTGCGCAAAAGCTCGCGCGGCGCAGCTGGAAAATCCGCGGGAACGAACAGGCCCACCCATGCGATTTGGGTCAGGCCTGGATAGCCGAGTTCCTTGAATGTCGGCACGTCAGGCAGGCTCGCCATCCGTTCCGGCGATGTGACTGCGAATGCCTTGATCGATTTGCTCTGCACGAGCGGTACCGAAGTCGCGGGCCCGTCGAACATGAATTGTACGTGGTCGCCCATCAGGTCCTGCAGCGCTGGCGGTGACCCCTTGTAGGCGACGTGGGTCATGTCAAGTCCAGCAATCTGGTTGAACTGGATGCCGAGCACATGCGAGCGCGTTCCTGCCGAATAGGACGCGTAGCTGACCTTTCCCTTGCTTGCCTTTACGTAGGAGATTGCCTCGTTCAGCGTCGATGTTGGCAGTTTTGGCGAGCCCACGAATACGAGGCCACTGCGCGCGAGATCGATCAGCGGCGTGATATCCTTGAACGGGTCGTACGGCGCTTTCGCAATGTGCGGGAATTTCCGACACGATGCCGCTGATATGGATGACGATCGTGTAGCCGTCGCGCGGAGAGTTCAGCATTTCGCTGATGCCGATCATCCCGGCGCCGCCCGCCTTGCTTTCGATGACAATCGGCTGCCCGAGAGCAGTCTGCAGATCCTCGGCAATGATGCGCATCACAAGGTCAAGCGTGCCCCCGGGCGGGGCCGGGACAACGGCGCGGATGTACCGGTTCGGATAATTTTGCGCCTGCAGAGCTTGCAACGTTCGCAGCGAGCACGGCGGCTCCGAGCACGCCCGCAAGTACAGTCCTGAAAAGTCCACGTCGGTCCATTGGCCTCCTCCAGCGTTCTTGAAGTCGGTGCCACAGCCGGGGTTTTGCTCTATCAACCCCGATCCGCGGTAAGTGAGATTGCAATCAGGTCAGACGAAACGGCCGCCTGTCTCGAAGATCGAGCTTGCCGGTGTTCATCGCATGCATTCGTCTGATCGCGGGCTCGCCGACCATGAGATCGCAAAAGAGCGTCCGCTCCGCAGCGAACCCTGCTTCCGGATCCCCGCGGCCGAACTCGCGTACCAGCCTCTTGATGTGCGTCACCGCCGAAACTGATTTCGCCGCAAGCTCGGCTGCGAGTTCGAGCGCGCGCGGAAGAACGGGACCGGCAACGCACTCCGCCGCAAGCCCGAACGCAACCGCCTGCTCTGGCGTGAAGGTCTTCCCCAGCAATATCAGCTCGAGCGCACGCGCCTGCCCGACAAGGCGCGTGAGGCGCTGGGTTCCTCCGCCGCCCGGCAGCAGGCCGATGTTGACTTCGGGCAGGCCGAGGTCGAACGGACCATCCTGCACAAGGCGGATGTCGCAGCACAGGGCCAGCTCGAAGCCACCACCCATTGCCGTGCCGTTCACCGCTGCAATGAACGGCTTCGAGCTCTGCTCGATGCGCTTGTAGCAGGCATGGATCGCGTTCTCCGGGACCGGCCGCTCCATCGAGAATGCCAGGCCCCTTGCGGCCAGCTTTCTGCCCCGCTCCTCAAGCTCGCGCACATCGTAGTGCCGGATGAAGACCGTCTTCGCTCGCGCCGGTCAGCACGACAGCCCGTATGCCCGCATCACCTTCGATCTCGTCAAGGGTCGAGGTGAGCTGCCGGACCGTGAGATCGTCCATGTACTCGTGCGGCGGATTCGAAAAGCGCAGAATGGCGACGGCGCCCTCGGTCGAGACCGACAATCGTTGCTGATCCATCGAGTTTCCTCTTCGCCCGCACGCGATCAGCTTCAGTACCCCCAGGACACACCGCCATCGACGGTTAGCGCCGTCCCGACCACGTAGTCACCGGCGCGGCTGGCGAGAAAGACCGCGGCTCCGGCGATATCGTCCGGCCGGCCGACGCGCTTTGCCGGAATATGAGCGTTGTAGAAATCCGGAGTGTCGCGCGCGATCTTGTTCATGTCGGTCGGAAATGCGCCGGGAGCGATCGCCGAGACGACGATATGATCCTCGATCAGGTGCATCGCCATCTTTTTCGTCAGATGCAGAACGCCTGCCTTGCTCGCATGATACGAGTAGCTCTCGACCCGGTTGACGAAGAAGCCGTCGACCGATGCGATCACGATCACCTTCGACGGACGATCGGGCGTTGCGTTGGCCTTGAGCGCATCGTGCAGAGCCTGGGTCAGGAAGAACGGCGTCTTGACGTTCAAGTCCATGACCTTGTCCCAACCGGTCTCCGGAAACTCCTTGAACGGTGCGCCCCAGGCTGCACCCGCATTGTGAACGAGAATGTCGAGGCTCTTCTCATGTTTGAGATAGGCTGCGGCCAGCTTGCGCGAGCCTGCTGCACCAGCGGCATCAATCGCCAGCGGGACGCACGTGCCGAACGCGGACAGCTCTTTCGCTGCCGCTTCGGCCTTGTCGGCATTGCGGCCGGAGACGTAGACTTTCGCGCCCTGCTCGAGGAATCCCTGCGCGATCATCCGGCCGATGCCGCGCGTGCCGCCGGTGACGAGCGCCGTGCGGCCCTTGAGGGAAAACAGATCGTTCAACATGGTGCAAACTCCAGGAGCAGGGGCGTAACGATCAGGCTCGATAGAACGGCTTGTCGCCGGCGACGGTGACGCGCAGGCCGTAGCGGCGATGCGGGAAATAATCGAACAGCGCGTGATGCTGTGTGGCGCGATTGTCCCAGAAGGCCACGGAGTTCGGCTGCCAGCGGAAGCGGCACATGAACTCCGGCGTTTCGACGTGCTGATAGAGCATCTCCAGCAAGGCATTGCTTTCATGCGCCTTGAGCTGGACGATCCGCGTCGTGAATCCGCGATTGACGTTCAGGCCTTTGCGGCCGGTTACAGGATGGGTGCGCACGACCGGATGCTCGAAACGTGGGTAGACCTTGTCGGCGCGATCGGTCGCCTTCACGCGGTAACCGTGTGCCTTCGCGCTGTCGTGGATCGCCGTCATGCTCTCGAGCATTCGCTGGATCGGCGGGGACAGCGCTTCGAAAGCCGCGTACATGTTGGCGAACATGGTGTCGCCGCCGCCGTCCGGCGGAACGGTGTGCATGTGCAGGATCGAACCCATCGGCGGCTCCTCGTCGCACGACACGTCGGTGTGCCAGACCTCCCCGGCAACATGCTTTGATTTCTCATCCGCCTTGATCACCAGGATCTCGGGATGGTCCTTCAGTTCCTGCGGGGCATTGGGGTGAACGTGCAAGGTGCCGAACCGCCGGCCGAACGCCTTGTGCTGATCGATCGTCATCTTCTGGTCGCGGAAGAAGATCACCAGATTCTCCATCAGCGCGTCGTGCACCTCCTGGAATTGCTGGTTGCCCAAATCCTTGGACAGATCGACACCGAAAATCTCGGCGCCGATGACCGGGTTCAACTTCCGCACTTCAATCGTCTGATAGCTCATGAGATCATTACTCCTGGTGAGATTTGTCAATCGAACGTGAGGACGACCTTGCCGACGTGAGTGTCTTGCTCGACAAAGTCGTGAGCGGCAGCGATGTCCGAAGCCGGATAGGTACGCTCGATCGGCACCTTGATCGCGCCGGAGGCGAGATGCGGCAGCAGGTCGTGCGCGCAGGCTTCGATGCAGCCGAGCGTTTGCTCGCGCGAGCGCGCCCGGAACGAGACCCCGATGATCTTCAGGCCGAAGAACGACAGGCGATCCATGTCGAGTTCGCCCATGCGGCCGCCCATGCGACCGATGTTGACCAGCCGTCCATTCATGGCCATGACCTTCAGCGTCTCCGCCAGCGCCGGTCCGCCGATCGTGTCGATCACGAGATCGACGCCCTTTTTGCCGGTTGCCACGGCGACCGCGGGGCCTAGCGGTTCTTCCGGTGCGACGATGCAGTGGGTCAGGCCGAGCGAGGCAGCCTTGTCCAGCTTGGCGCGACTGCGCGAGGTGCCGATAATGGTCTTTGCGCCGAGCGCTTTGGCAATCTGGATCGCGGCCGTGCCGACTCCCGACGCCGCGGCATTGATGAGGATCGACTCTCCGGCTCTTGAAGCCACCGGCAGTAACCATCGCGTCATGCGCGGTAATGAAGACGTTGGGGAAAGCTGCGGCCTCCGCCCAGCCCAAGATTGGCCGGTACCGGCATCAGCGCGCGCGGCTCGACCACGACATAGTCTGCCTGTGTCGCTGCGCCATGCCCCATCACGCGCTGACCGACGCTGAGGCCCGCGACGCCGTCGCCGAGCGCGGCAACTTCTCCGGCGAATTCGACCCCGCCGACAAAGGGCTCACCCTTCAGCGCTGCGCGCCGGTAGAGCACCTCGCCGCGATTGAGGCCGGACGCCTTCACGCGCACCAGGACACAGCCCGGATGCAGTCTTCGGCGTCTCGACTTCACGGATTTCGAGCCGTCCGCCATTTGGCTCCGGCAGAACGAGAGCGGCGCGCATCGACGGTTCGCTCCCTCAGGCTTTGATGGTTGCGCGCAGCATCTTGCGCGGGTCGCGGCCGTAGTCGGCCACGGCATAGTGCTGGGTCAGCAGGTTGTCCCACATTGCCACGGTGCCGGGCCGCCACTTGAGCCGCACCTGGTATTCAGGGATGCCCGGCTGGGCAAACAGATAGTTCAGCAACGCGCTGGCCTCGAACGCGAAGTCCTGGCCGTAGCGAACATCCTCGAAGTTGTAGAAATTCGTGAAGTGCGTCGTGAACGCCTGGTTGACGAACAGGACCTTTTCACCGGTCTCGGGATGCAGGCGCACGACCGGATGATCGATCGACGGCAACCTCGCCGCGGCCTCGTGTCTCTTCTGGATTGGCAGCTGCGCCGCGAAGATGTGCTCCGCACTATGGCGCGCGTACAGCCCCTCGATCCTTGCCTTGATGCGATCGGGCAACATTTCGTAGGCGAGAACCATGTTGGCCCACATCGTGTCACCCCCGGTCTCCGGGCATGCCTCACAGCGCAACACGGCTCCCCGCGGCGCAGTCGTCGTGTAGGAAAGGTCCGAATGCCAGATGTTCTCGCGGCTGGCTTTCTCGACAAGATTCGGCTTGGCCGGATCGAGATTGCGGTAGAGCGGCAGCAGCATCGGTGCCTCGGAATGCATCGGCAGGCTCGGATGCGCCTCCAGTTCGCCGAACTGAGCCGCGAATTGCTGTTGTTCGAGCGGCGTGACGTGCTGGTCGCGGAAAATCAACACCTTGTGCTGCAGCCAAAGGGTCCGGATTTCGGCCGCTAGCGCCGGGTCCTTGCCGACATCGGCAATGCTGACATTGCTGAGCTCTGCGCCGATCGCCGGTGTACTCAGTTCGACTTGAAATCGAGTGCTGCCGGATTGAACTGCGGACGATCGCTGGAGCCTTCCCCATCGAATGGGGTATGCCGAGTTGGGCCATGTTACCTCCCGAAGCTGGGCGTTGGGGCCAACACCGCAGCCGTGACGCCACTTGCCATTCTGAGTTGGCTTGAACGTGCATTCGCGACCCGACATGTCCCTGTCCGGGCAAGGAACGCGACCAATACTTTTGACAATTCCACTCAATGGAATTCAAAATAGAGCATGGCCCGCGTCACCACGACCCGCAGGAAGACGGCACAAGTTCAGGCGACGCCATCGCAGGTCCTGCTGCGCGGGTTGTCGGTCCTGGAGGTCCTGAACTGGCGTTCAATCAGCACGCTCGATCAGGTTGCGGTGCAAACGGGTTTGCCGAAATCGACGGTCGTTCGCGTGCTGCAGAATCTTGCCAGCAAGGGCTATGTGCAGAAGTTGCCCCGACGGAAGGGCTACATGCTCGGCGGGCGGGTGCTCAATCTGTCCAGCGGCTTCCGCAGCCGTGATGCCGTCGTTGAGGCGGCACGGCCGCTGATCGCAGCCTTCACCGCGCGGCACAAGTGGCCAGTGAGCCTGGCGACTTTTGAGATCGACGCGATGCGCGTCAGGGCCAGTTCGAGCGAACAGAGTCCGTTTGCGACCGCAACCGACCGTGCGCGTCTGAACCGGCGTGTGCCGCTTCTGATCTCTGCGCACGGGCGCGCCTACCTGTCGTTTTGTCCGGACGATGAGCGCGACATTATCTTGTCGCTGTTGAGGTCGTCCTCACGAGCGGATGATCTAGTCGCGCGGGATGATCGATATGTCTTCGCTATGATCAGCGCCATCAAGCGCGTTGGCTATGCCATCACCGCACCGGAACCCGCGGAACCCGCGATCGGTCTCTCGGTGCCGATCGTCATAGGCGCCAATGTCGTCGCCACGATCTCGCTACGCTATCTCGGCAAGGCGATATCGGAATCCGAAGTTGCGAGAAGATATCTGGCCCCGCTGAAGACGCTCGCGACCGCCATCGCCAATAGCGTCGCTTGAGGTGTCTTGGTCATGACAGCCCCCGGAGCCGAGCGCGTTCTGTTGATCGCTCGCTCGTTGATTAAATGCGGCCCGTACGTGCCGTCATATTTGTCTGCAAGACGCCGCGGCGCGGAAATTTCTGAGGATCGCAACAAGTCCGGTCCAGCTTCGGAGGGTGACGCTCCACTCGGCTGAGCGAGAGCGTCGATCTTTCGAGGGGCGACACGCCGCGATCGGCAAACGTGTCAATCAGCGGCGTCGCGCGGACCGAATACATGTGGGCGGAATGTTCGGCGTTTCGGAAGGCGACGGAGTTTACCGCTTCAGGCCCGCCCCCCTGCGACAGCGAATAACGGGTCTGCAAACGGCCCCGCCCCGGCAGGATTCGGTTGTCGGCCTGCGCGTTCCGTTGCATTGTCAGCATTCACGCGCGAGTTTGAGATGCCGGCTGACGAGGAAATTGCAGGAAAAGCTCGCGTTCGTTCGGGCCTGATCGCACAAAGCGCCGATTTGCTGCCGGGCGTTGCACTCAGCATCCTGGTTGCGGCGGTGGCGTTCGGAATTCAGCTCGTCCAGGAGCGCTTCTTCGAGCATCCCTATCTTGAAGCTCTCGTGATCGCCATCGTGCTGGGAACGGCAATCCGCACGGCATGGGCGCCGGGTCCGCGCTGGCAGGCCGGCATTGCCTTCTGCGCCAAGCAGCTTCTTGAAATCGCGGTGACGTTGCTCGGAGCATCGATCAGCTTCTCGCTTATTGCGGCATCAGGCGTCGCACTGCTGAGTGCAATCATCGCGACGGTGGCGGTGATGCTGGCCGCCAGCTATGGCATCGCCCGATTGCTGGGACTGCCAGTCCGATTGTCGATCCTGATCGCCTGCGGAAACTCGATTTGCGGAAATTCCGCGATTGCGGCGATTGCGCCCATCATTGGCGCGAAGGGCGACGAGATCGCATCAGCGATCTCGTTCACGGCCATCCTCGGCGTGCTCGTCGTGCTCGGCCTGCCGCTGTTGATTCCGCTATCGGGCATTTCACCGACACAGTACGGCATTATTGCAGGACTGACGGTCTACGCCGTGCCGCAGGTTCTTGCGGCAACGGCTCCGGTCGGCTTGGTCAGCTCGCAAATGGGCACCTTGGTCAAGCTCGTGCGCGTTCTGACGCTCGGACCGATCCTGCTCGGGTTTTCACTGTTCGGACGGGGTCTGCGCGAGACGGCCGACGGTGTCGTCGCGTCCACGCGGGTGCGCGCGCTTCAGGTCGTGCCGTGGTTCGTCGTCGGATTCGTGGTCCTGGCCGTCATGCGGTCCTTCGGGATCTTGCCCGGCGAGTGGGCCGCACCGCTGCTGAAGACCGCGTCCTTGTTGACCCTGATTTCGATGGCCGCGCTCGGACTGGGCGTCGACGTTCGCGTGATCGGACAGTTGGGAGCACGCGTGACGGCAGCCGTGACGCTGTCGCTGCTTCTGCTGCTAGTGATCAGCGTCGCTGTCGCTCTCTTGTTCAACTGAGCGGCCGCGAGCCAGACAATCAAAACAATGCAGGCGTCAGGCGCCGAAGATCGCTGAAAGGTGAGCCGCGAACTGACCGAATTTGGCGGCAAGACCCGGGTCAAAATAGATCACCCGGGCCGTGAGAACGGCGACAACCAATGACCAGAAGAGTCCGATGCCGCCGCGCAGCATCCAGCGCGAAACGGCGTCCTGCGGACCGCTCGTTCGCAGGTCGGATTTCGGCAGGCGTTCGCCGAAGCTATCGAACTCAGTCTGCTGCACAGCCGCTTCCTTTTGATCCTGGCAGGAGGTTGATATTTCGCCATTTTCAGGCCGGAAGGCAAAGGAACGGTTGTTCAAATTCGGCGCGCAAAGAGGGTGGCCATTCCCCCGCCGGGCGTTTCAGTGGCACGTTTTTCTTCTGTAGCTGCGCACAGCGCCGCGGGCGGTGATCCGTCAGCTCGCCTGCCGGCCGCCGGCCTTCTTCCATGCATCGATGCCGCCCTGCAGGTGGACGGCATTTTTCAGCCCCATGTCCTGTGCCGCCTGCACCGCCATGGCCGAGCGTTCGCCAAAGGCGCAATAGAACAAGAGCTGCTTGCTGGTGGAGATGGCGAGCTCATGCAACGCGCCGCCCGCAGCGATCGCTTCCTGCAACGACGGATAAGGCACGTGAATGCCGCCCGGGATGCACCCGTGCCGCTCTCGCTCCGAGCGTTCGCGCAGATCGATCAGCACCACATCTGGCTTATCCACCAGCGCAAGCGCCTGCTCGGCCGTGACCGCCCACCCGCGTCGCGCGATCTCCGCCTGATGCAGCCCGACTTTCATGTTGGCGGGCACGGCAACGTCCATCATCTTCGGATTGGGCAGATGGAGGTTGTTCATGAGCTGCACGTACTCCTCCATCGATTTCACCTGCAGGCGCGGGTTGCAGGCTTTCTCCTCGCCGATGGTGGAGACGGTGTCGCCCTTGTAGTCATGTGCCGGATAGACCAGCGTGGCTTCCGGCAGCTTGAGCAGCCGGCCGAACAGCGACTCGTATTGCGCCCGGGGATCGCCGTTCTGGAAATCGGTGCGGCCGGTGCCGCGAATGAGCAGCGTATCGCCGGTAAACACCCGGTCCGGCATGACGAAGCTGTAGGAATCGTCGGTATGGCCGGGGGTGTAGATCACGTCGAGGGAAAGTCCCTCGATCATCAGCTTGTCGCCGTCGCCAAGCCGCATCGAAACCACGTCCGCCTTCGTCTGCTCTCCCATGACCGTTATGCACCTGGTCTTGTCGCGCAGCGCGCCAAGGCCGGTGATGTGATCGGCGTGCATGTGTGTGTCGACCGCCTTGACGAGCTTGAGGTCAAGCTCGCGAACAAGCTGAAGATAGCGGTCGACCTTCTCCAGGACCGGGTCGAGGATCAGCGCTTCGCCGCCGCGACGGCTCGCCAGCAGGTAGGAGTAGGTGCCGGACGTTTGATCGAAGAGCTGACGGAAGATCATCTTCACCACCTCATTCGGCAACGGCCCTTGACTGAGAGCGATAGTTTCGCTGAGGTGCGCCGAAGCGTGAGGTCACCTCATCGCGTGCTGGCCCGCCCGGCCAGCCCGCTCGTCGGTGCGGTCCCGCGCTCTGTCCGGCGCCTCGGAGTGGGGCAATCGCGCGTTGAGACGAGAAGGACGACCGGCCCAGCGAGATCGGAGCCCGCAAGCTGCACGATGACGCGCGCGATGTCATCCTGATCGTCTGACGGCAGGCCACGCACGGCCTCCACTGCTTCATCAGAAGCTTTGTCATGGCCACAATATAAGGTCGGAGAGGTCGGTGTCGAGGAGTTGGCTCGCCTGGTCGAAAGGACACAGCCTCTTTCTCGGACCGCATCTCAGATCGCGGATGCTATCAGTCCGACCCTCATATCCCTGGCGAGAAATACGCATTCGTCGTCGGCAAACACGCTGCCATTCGCAATTGCAAGCGCCAGTTTACCACGCCTGACGAGGCGCATGTTAACCTCGTAGCGCACGCGCTTGATGTCTGGCGTTATAACCCCCCGGAACTTGACCTCGCCGACACCGATGGCGCGGCCCTTGCCCGGTGAGCCCGACCAGCCAAGCCAATAGCCGATGATCTGCCACATGGCGTCCAGACCCAGACATCCGGGCATCACGGGATCACCGAGAAAGTGGCAGTCGAAAAACCAGAGGTCGGGCGCGATATCCAGCTCAGCGACGACGTGGCCCTTGCCGAATTCGCCGCCGTCCACGCTGATCTCCGTGATGCGGTCGATCATCAGCATGGGCGGCGCCGGCAGCTGGGCATTGCCCGGGCCAAAATAGCCGCCCTGGCTCGATCTGAGCAGATCCTCCTTTGTGTAGGACGATTGCGGAGCGTGAAAGTCGCGTGGGTCGGACAAGACAATATCCTTCGGCGTTTTGGCTGGCGGTTGCTGAACGTCAGGCTACTCTGTCGCGACCGCTTTTTTCGATGCCGGAGCCAGCAGTCAGGCGCAGGGCTCCGGCCATGAAGGCCCAGATTTCATCCGCGAGTTTCTCCGGATCGGGTCGTTCTTCGCTCATCAGGACACCGATAAGGGCCTGGCGAATTCCGCCGATCATGAGCGCAATGGTGAGATGTGGAGCGATGTGATCGGGGACGAAGCCATTACGCTGTGCCGCCTCGAGCATTCGCGCGCCGGCGGCAAGCTGTCGGTTGGTGAAAGCTCGCTCGACATCGAGGACTTCGGGCGCGCGGCTCAAAGCTCCGATGACAAGGGGAGCGAAGGGGTGGTCGTAGTGGAAGGCGATGTATGAGGCTATTCGCCGCCTTTCTCTGTTTGCCCAGCTTTCCGGGGCCGCCTCGCGTCGTTGAAGGCCACGTCATCGAGGCGGCTGTAGAACTCTTCAACAACGGCGGCGATCAGGCCTGCCTTCGATCCAAAGTGGTGATAGGCCAGCCCGACCGAAACCTGCGCCCGCTTCGCGACGGCCTGCATTTCCAGATGCCCATGGCTCTGGATGAGCTCCTCCTGGGCCGCTCGGATCAATCTTTCTCGCGTCCCGATCGTTGTAGCCATCTTAGGTCCAGGCATTGAATTGAATTCAATTCAATGCTGATCCGGGCCGAGATTTAAGTCGAAAGTTACCAGGAGACCGGGACGTGCCCTGGTGATGCTGCTGGCGCGTCCAGTCCGACGGCGGTGGACCGATGCATCGGCATTGGCACGCGGAGCCCGGAGCATATTTGTGATCTCCGTCACAGCCCATCGGCACCGGCCTGCCTAGCCTCCCATCATTATCAACTTCTGTCTGTTCACGGTCGGTCTGAAAAGGGAGACGTCAGATGCGCATCAGCATCGTGCTTGCCGCCGTCGTTGCGGTCGTAGTGGTCGGACTAATTTCGCTGGCGAAATCCGAAGCGGTGCTGGCGCCGAAGAACACCGTATCGTTCGCGGAACGCTGGACGCCCGTCGACGAGGCGTTGCAGTCGGGACGTTTCGCCGTCAAGGACTCCAGCGACAGGTAAGGTGCGCTCTGCACACTTGCGCTCATGCCGAGGTTGCAGACGCTGATCGCAACCGCGATGGAAGACCTGTCTCGTCACGACGCCGGATAGAAATGGCGCGCCACGGCCGATGAAGATGGGCACTCTTCTTTCGCCGTGGCGCTATGATGCCCGTCGGCCCAACACGCTTGCCGTCCGAAATTCACCGAAAGGGCGGCGATTGCGCGCATGGCGTCGATGAAGTTAGCAAACTTTGCCATAAGGGGTAACTTATCCCGACGTACGGGAGAGAAAAGCAGACATGCCCACTCGTAACATCAGCCTGACTGACGAGCAGGACGCCTTCGTTGAAAAGGTCGTGAAAACAGGAGAGTACCAGAATGCGAGCGAAGCCGTGCGCGACGCGCTCCGAGCGCTGCAGCAGCGGCGTCGAGAGGATGCGTTGAAACTGAAGGCACTGCGCGCGCAGATCAAGGCTGGCATCGATGCGCTTGATCGGGGAGATTTTGTCGAAGTGGATGATGCCGAGCTTGACGACTATCTCGAAGGATTGACGGCTCCATCAGACAAGCACGCCCGCTGATCCAAATGGCGCGCTTCCGCCTTTCGCTGTTGGCGCGAGCTGATCTTGCGCAAATCCTCGCTGTCAGCGCTGAACGATGGGGACTTGAAGGCCGACGCCGCTATGCGGCAGTCCTCACGGCCCGATGCGCAAAGTCGCAACTCAACCGGAAGGTGCTGCGACACGTGATCGCGCCGAGTTGTCTCGTGGAGTTCGGAGCTTTCATCTTCGACATGCGCGTGTCGGCCACAGTGAGGCAAGAGTGAGAAGGCCTGTGCACGTTCTATTTTTCCGTGTAGTTCGGCCGGGCTTGGTGGAGATCGCAAGGGTGCTCCACGAGCGCATGGAGCCAGGCCGGCACTTGGGGGCAGAGCCTGAAGAATGAGGCGCTGCGGAAGCAACTCGCGCAGCAAGAACGGCGGTGATTGGCGACAATATCGCATTGAAAAATGGCGCCCCGCACCGGATAAACATAACGAATATGTGTCGCCGTTTATACTACTCTAGGGCCGTCGAAAGATGCCGCTGAACGCCACTTACCGCAGAGTCGTGTCTCAGCCTGTTTCCCGCGCGTAACAGCCCGTTGAAGAAGTCGGGCCGACGGTGCAGGATGGCCCATTGCGGACCATTCTCCTGATCAACTTGATTGAGTCATCCAACTGGTTAAGCTGAGATGGTGGGGCTTGCCTTGAATGTCACGCCAGCGTAAACCTGCTCTGACCATGTTTGCTGATCACGACGCCTACATTGCTGAGGCTCCTAAAGACCTCCGCCCTCTGCTGGTTCGATTGTGCTCAACTTCGCGCGCGCTGCCTGACGCCGAAGAATCATCGCATATAAAATGCCGGGGTTAGGATCGGAAAATCCATCATCGCGGGCTATGCAGCGTTCAGTAAGCAATGCGGCCTCTATCTGTCTCCTTCCGCAATCAAGTCGCATGCCGACGACATTGCCGCGGCCGGGCTCAAGTCTACCAAGACTGGCGTTACCTTCTCGCCGAGCCAGCCAATCCCTGACGGGCTCATTAAGAAACTCGCCCTGGCTTCTAGAAGGGATCAAAATCTCTGAGCGAGTCGATTAGGCATGGTTCGTTTTTGTCGATGTTTGACGCGATGGTTCAGGATTGGATGCTCCTCAACCCATTCAAGTCGTCGCCAAACGTCAGCTTTCGACGAATAGCGGTCTTTCGCGGCGGAGAGGTCAGGGGCCATTTATGGCGCGAAGCGGTCTCCGCGCGGATCGGTTCGAACATCAACTACGTCAGTGGCCACCTGGCCTACTACGCAGGCGCTGCCGGCACCGCTAGGATAGAAACGGCGGCAGACGGCGGTATTTGGCGCACCCGACACG
>CAVWTB010000066.1:12500-23404 GCA_963757845.1 uncultured Alphaproteobacteria bacterium | reverse complement strand
GGTGCAGGGCGCGATGGCCGAAGTGATCGCTGCGCTTGAACGCGCTACGCCCGCCTGATCAGCTTCCAAGCCTCAATAATTCCGGTATCGCGCGATCCCAGCCGAGATCCGCAATTCCTCTGATACGACCCAGCCCTGCCGGATTTCGTATTCCTCGACCGCCTCCATCAACTCGGCCAGGATTTCAGTATCGCGACTGCCGGCCGAAGGTCGGCCAGCCGCAGACATGCGAACTGGGCGAGTGAGTCGATGCTCTCCTGCGCCACCGATCGCGCAGGAATAGAAATCACCAGCGCGCAAACATGTCTACTGCCGTCGTCCCGAAGACGAAGAGGACGAGCAAGGCGAACTGGCGGCCGTCGAATGGAATCCATTGCTCGATCGCGACTTTCGTCCGGTCAGTCAATGAGCGTCGCTTCCGCATCTTGATCTCCCCTGCCTTTTTATCATTGCGCGGCCCCCTCTTAACCGCGGTGGTAACGGTCTGAGGACGCCTTACGTTCCGCCGCCATTGCGCGCCCGGTACTGCCACCGAGGCATCCAAAGCTTCCGGACCACAGGCCCAACTCCCGGCGCGCGGCAACGTCGCTTTGGCCAAGTTCCGCGCGTCCTTCCCAGTCGCCTCCGAGTGGGAACTGCGCGCATGGCTTGCCCAAGCGCTCGCCGCGGAGCGTGCGGCGGCGCGAGGCACGACCTTCGAGACGGTCGATTTCGACTCGGTGATCGCGCGCTCGACGTTATCGGCCATCGGACCGACGCGAGCTACGACGCGCTTCAACTGCTCTGGTGATACTCCAAACTTCTGCGACCAATACTGAAGCTCATAGTTTTGATCGATGTTGACCCGCTGCGCATCCTGCGGCTGACGGTCCTTGGGATTGTCCGCCATGCGGTTCTCCTCCTCGGCCATGCGGTCCTCTATGCGTTCGGAGCGATGCAGCACGTCATGGAACCGACCTTCAGAAGGTCTACGAACGGCCGGCTTAGGACACTAATCCGCGACTAGCTGAGAGCCCGCACGCCCTGAGAATCGCGTCGCGCAACTCCTGCGGCCGTACCGGCTTAAACAGGCACTCTGTCCGGCCGAACCGCCTGATCCGCCAAATTGTCTCAGGGTCGCCGTAGCCGGTGCAGAACACGATGGGCGTCTTGTAGAGGACCCTCATCGCATCTGCGGCATGCAGCCCGTCCGCGCCGTTCTTCAATCGGATGTCTATCACCACAACGTCCGGCTTGTGCTCAACCACCAGCCCGAACGCGTCGGCCGGAATGTCCGCGATGCCGATCACGCGCCCGCCATAGTCCTCGACCGCGTCTGAAAGGTCTGGCTGACCAGCGCATCGTCTTCCACGATCAGCACTGAGAGCGGTCGGCCGTCCTTCACGAGGCGCGGCGATCCTCGAGGTTAGAAGGAGCCTGGGGCGGCCGCTGATCGGTGGCCGTCAAGCGTTCGATATTCATTCCGCAAACCTAGTCCAATGATCGCAACAGGTGCTTCGCGCGTTTGCGAATGCTCAATCCTGGCTGCCGCCAACCACGCCGCCCTGTGGCTCGCGTGCCTCCGCGCTTCAGCGCGCCTATTGGGTGTTAGTGGTGGTTGGTCCGGATTGCGTACCCGTACTTCCCGGTTGCTCAGTTCCGACGCTGCCCGAGCCTTGAGTGGCACCAGGTTGACTACCTTGTTCAGCTTCGCGCTTCACCGCTGACCCTGGGTCTCGCAGGCTCTCAAGCTGATGCGGCGTGCCTGTCGTCGTGCCCGAGGTTCCCATCGTCGTCGGGCTCCCAGCTGCCGGCCCGGATGCTCTGTTGCCGTCTTGAGTCCGGGGTTCGCGGGGTCCGGTCGTGGCGGGGGTTTGCGAACCGGAGGTCTGTGCTACGGCTATTGAACCGAGCGACAGAAAACCGAGAAGCGACGCCGCTCCGAGTGCGGTCGATGTCTTCATGAGCATCGGCGACTCCGTGCTAGTGGACTGGTCCCTTCTCAACAGCGCGCTGCAGATCTTGTTCCAGCAAAGTGCAGTCCTCTTGCGGGGACACAGGGCCCTGCGTCAGACACCGCTTCAATAGGGAGACAAGACAATGCCACAAGATAAGCACCCAACGCCAAAGCAGCTGGCGGCGCTGCGCGCGGCTAGCGGTGGAAGTTCATTCATCAACAGAGAGGATGCCGAGGAATGCATCGTTCTGGATTGGCTTGAGGCTCAGCCTGGGGGCGGATACAGACTGACCGATAACGGTCGCCGCGTGCTGGCGAGAACGCACTGAGAATGGCACAGTGCCACAGCCTCCATTTGGGCTGCGCGGTCTGCTTTAGGAAATATCGTCCGCTTCAACCTTCGTCGTCAGATACGCGACGGTCGCCAGTTTAAGGGCTTCCGCGAGCGCGAGTGCGAGCGCCGTCCGATCGTATGGCCTCACGAGCGATGTCGCGGCCGGAATCTTCACGGCACGCCGAACCGTCTCGGTGTCTGCCTGCTCGACAAGGAAGACCACCGGCGCCCGATACCGACGCCGCAGAAGTTTGACCACCCTTATCCCGTCGCCCTCGCTACGCAAGCACGCATCAACGACGAAAATTTGCGGATGCGTGGTTGCCGCCATTCGAGCGGCCTGCTCCCAATTCGTCGCCCAAGCAACGGGACTACAGCCAAGATCCTTCAGCGCGCCGCGCGTTGCGATCGCTTGTTGCGCGTCGCATCATATACAGCAAAACGGCCAAGTTTGTGAACTGGGCGTCCATACGCCAGCAACGCGGATGTATGAATCTTGTTCAGCGCCCAGATGAGCTGCAACGCGGACTGCTCAAGTCCGGCGCGCCAACCTTAGGCGTCACGCAATTCCGACTGTGCTTAGCAGTGCTAAAGCTCGAACTGGCTACGCCTGAGATGCTGAAGCAACACCCGTGCTGGGGCCTACGGTAATGCGTTATCCATTGCATAAGGCGTCTGCCAAGCAGAACATATAGTTATGCAGGGATCATCATCACGGCTCGGGTCGGGGAATCGGTGCGCAAACCGCAGTTCTTGCTGCCAAGCAAGGCTACGCGGTTTGTGTCAATTACCGCTCGCGTCGTGACGCCGCTGACCTCGTGGTTGCGCAAATCCAAGGGTCGGGAGGCGAAGCGTTCGCGTTCCGGGCCGACTGTGCCGACGAGTCGGCCGTCGAAGACATGTTCGATGCTGTTGCGGCGCGATACGGAGAGGCGCATGCGCTCGTGAACAATGCCGCCATTCTTGGCGGGCGCATGCCGATTAAAGACCTCGACATCTGCGTTCTGCGGCAGGTGGTCGAGACAAATATCGTGGGGACGATCGTATGTGCGCGAGAGGCGGTGCGCCGGATGTCGCTGTCGGAGGGTGGCCGTGGCGGCGCAATCGTCAATGTGTCCTCCGTAGCCACGCGCCACGGCAGCCCCGGCGGCGGTGTTCACTACGCCGCCACGAAAGGCGCGGTAGACACGTTTACGTTGGGGCTTTCAAAGGAAGTGATCTCGCAAGGCATTCGCGTCAACGCCGTCAGTCCGGGGGTCACGATTACGGACATGAATCCGTTCGAGCAGGCCACACGAGCCGCGGCCACGGTTCCGATCGGTCGGCCGGCGCAGCCAACGGAAATCGCACACGCGATTATGTGGCTCATCTCCCCTGCGGCATCATACGTAGTCGGCGCCAATCTTCTCGTCGCCGGCGGGCGAGACGGTGACCTGAACGGCTGGCGGCCGTCGCAAGATAAATCGGCGCCGAAAGCTCGCCGCACTCGCGTTGGTCCCGGAGTGTCTCACCTCATAGCGTCTCTGAATGTCGGCGAATTGCTGGCTTCTTGCCTCTGCTATGTGTGATCTGCACGGGTAACCTGTTCCTGGCCGGCCAGGGCCGAGCAGGGCACGCAATCGCTGCCGAGCGCCTGCTGTCCGTGATCCGGTAATACGCCCTGAGGAAGCGCAGCATCTCCGGATCGTTCATAAATTTTTGGACTCGTCATTCCGAGAAGCGGTCCCGATCCCTCGAAGAACCACGCGATCGAGACGTCCAACACCCCGGCAAGCCGGTGCAGCCGGGACGCGCTCAGGCGGTTCGTACCTGTCTCGTATTTCTGAAGCTGCTGAAACGAGACGCCGACACCGTTCGCCACCTGTGTCTGACTGAGGCCCAGCAGCACCCGCCTTTGTCGCAGGCGTTCGCCGACTTGGGGTAAGCGCTGTGCCGCGGCCCTCGTAGAAGAAGCGGGCCGCACGAGATAGGACGTCCTTAAAGTCGCCCTTAAGGACGTCCTGAACATGAAGGCTGAGATTCTCGTGGGGCCGGAGCGACGGCGGCGCTGGAGCGCTGACGAGAAGGCGAGGATTGTCGCTGAAGCTGCGGCGCCTGGAGCCCAGGTGGCGGAGATTGCGCGGCGGCACGGGCTCAGCCGCGGGCTCTTGTATACGTGGCGCCGCGCAGCACTGCAGGAACGAGGTGATGCGACACTGCCGGAGCTTGTGCCGGCGGTGGTCGTCCCCGCCAACGGGATGGCGAGGCCGGCGGCTGCCGGAACGGCGCACGAGAGCGGCGTCATCGAGATCGCGCTGGCCGAGGGCGTGCGCGTGACGGTGCATGGTCGGGTCGACGCGAAGGGGCTACGGGCGGTGCTGACGGCGCTGAGGCGGGCATGATCGCGCTGCCCAACGGGGTGCGCGTGCTGATCGCGACGCGCCCCGTCGACTTCCGCAAGGGGATGGACGGGCTGGCGGCGCTGGTGAAGGAGCATCTGCGCGCCGATCCGTTCTCCGGCGCGATCTTCGTGTTCCGTGCCAAGCGCGCCGACCGCGTGAAGCTGATCGTGTGGGATGGGACGGGCCTGTGCCTGTTCGCCAAGCGGCTCGAGCAGGGCACGTTCCGCTGGCCGAGGATCGAGGACGGGACGATGCGGCTGACGCCGTCGCAGCTTGCGGCGCTGATCGAAGGGCTCGACTGGACGCGCGTGCGCGCGCTCGACGTGCGCGCGCCGACGGCGACGCAATAGCCTGCGACATGGTGACTCATGTCGATGCCTGGCTTTGGGGGATAGGCGGCGGCTGCGCTAAACCCGAAGGCGTGACGCGCAACGCCGACAATCTCCCGACCGATCCCGACGCGCTGCGTGCGCTGCTGATCGCGGAGCGCGCGCATCATGCCGCGGAGATCGCCCGCGTCGCGGGCGAGCGCGATCGGTTGCGCGCGATCATCCAAGAGTTGCAGCGCCATCGCTTCGGCCGACGCTCGGAGCGGCTCGATCCCGACCAGCTGGCGTTGGCACTCGAAGACGTCGAGCAGAGCGTCGCCGCGGTCGAGGCCGAGGAGGAGCGCGCGACGCCGCCGGGGCGGACCCGGCCGCCGCCGCAGCGCAAGACCAACCGCGGGACCTTGCCCGCACACCTGCCGCGGGTCGAGACGGTGATCGATGTTGCGGACCAGAGCTGCCCGTGCTGCGCCGGCGCGATGCACCAGATCGGCGAGGACGTGGCCGAGCGGCTGGACATCGTCCCCGCCCAGTTCCGCGTCCTGGTGGTGCGTCGTCCCAAATATGCCTGCCGGCGCTGCGTCGGTACCGTGGTGCAGGCGCCGGCTCCATCGCGGCTGGTCGAGGGCGGCCTGCCGACCGAGGCGCTGGTCGCGCATGCGATCGTCGCCAAGTATGCCGACCACCTGCCGCTCTATCGGCAGGCACAGATCTACGCCCGCCAAGGCATCGATCTCGACCGCTCGACCTTGGCCGACTGGGTTGGCCGGGCCGCGTGGTGGCTGCGGCCGTTGCACGCCAGGCTGCTCGACGAGCTGCGCGCCTCGCCCAAGCTGTTCGCCGACGAGACACCCGCTCCGGTGCTCGATCCCGGGCGAGGTCGCACCAAGACCGGCCAGCTCTGGGCCTATGCGCGCGACGATCGACCATGGGGCGGGCCCGCGCCGCCGGCGGTCGCCTATGTCTACGCTCCCGATCGCAAGGCCGAGCGTCCCGCCGCTCATCTCCAGGGCTTCCGCGGCATCCTGCAGGTCGACGGCTATGCCGGCTATCGTGCGCTGGCCGAGGCCGGCCAGGTGCAGCTGGCCTTCTGCTGGGCGCACGTGCGCCGCCGCTTCTTCGAGATCGCCCAGAGCGGCAATGCGCCCATCGCCACCGCGGCGCTCGCACGCATCGCCGACCTCTACGCCATAGAGGCCGACATCCGCGGCCGCGATGCCGATGCGCGTCGCACCGCGCGACAGGAGCGCTCCGCAGCGATCGTCGAGAGCCTCAGGACCTGGCTCGACGCGCAGCTCGCTGCCGTCTCGCAGAAGAGCACGATCGCCGAAGCCATCCGCTACGCGCTCGCGCGCTGGACGGGCCTGACGCGCTTCCTCGACGATGGCCGCGTCGAGATCGACTCCAACATCGTCGAGCGCGCCATCCGGCCGATCGCCCTCAATCGCAAGAACGCCTTGTTCGCCGGCTCCGACGGCGGCGGCGAGCATTGGGCCATCCTCGCCTCGCTCATCGAGAGCTGCAAACTCAATGCCATCGATCCGCAAGCCTATCTCGCGGATATCTTCGCCCGCTTGGTCGCCGGCCATCCCATCAACCGCATCGACGAGCTTCTCCCGTGGCGCTGGGCAGCTGCTCGGACCTCGCGAAGGGCCGCGTAACGACGCTTACTCGAGCAACCGACCGGTCGCCGGAGTGTGCCGAGCGCGGGCAGGGCCGGCCGTGATACGGCCAGAGGTTGCAAGGCGAGGACGAGCGCCATGCGCAGACAGAAAATCGCGCCGCCTCGGATGAAGACGCGATTGGGTCGCGGGCAGGCGACCAACAAGGTCGCAGCGACTAAAGATGGCGGTCTAATTCAAATCCGGCTGCGGCCATCGGGCGTCGGCGTTCTGCCCCAGCTGTCGTGCATCACGACTTCCGGAATTTGTCGACGAGGTCTTGAGGCCGGGCCGCCGGCGTGGCAGACGCATCGGACGTCTGCGTCATCTTGCGACCGCTCTTGAATTCATGCGTTGTCTCTCTTCGGAACTCCACCGTGGCGAAAATCCCCTTCTTCATGAGCTCGGCCCGGCGCTTTTCTGCTGCAGCCTTGCTTTCACACACTTGCTCGCGGCGCTTCTGCTGGTCCTTGTCGCTCACAATCAACATCCACATCAGACGGTCTCCTGACGGTTGGGCTACGGCATTCTCGCCGGTAAGCCGTTGTGCCCAGCCTTGAGCCAGCCAGCAGCGATCGGCCGGTCCGTTACAAGTGGCAGTGATAGCTGGCTCAACTTACCACACGCTTGCAAACGAAACGCCCGCCGCTGGTGAGCGGCGGGCGATTGTCGGTTGGTTGCGGGGGCCGGATTTGAACCGACGACCTTCAGGTTATGAGCCTGACGAGCTACCGGGCTGCTCCACCCCGCGAGGGGCTGAGGGTGCTGCGCCCGCGTTTGGGACGCGGGTGCAGGTCCTTGTGTTGTCGTGTTGTGTGTTTGACGTGGCGAGGAGGGTACGGGGCCGCGCAGCAGCTGCGCGGGGTTGTCTGATGGGAAGACCTGGCGACGACCGACTCTCCCGCGTCTTGAGACGCAGTACCATTGGCGCGGAGGGATTTCACGGCCGAGTTCGGAATGGGATCGGGTGTTGGGCCCCTCGCTATGATCACCAGGTCGTCTCATCAGAGAACATGTTGGTGCGTGTCCGAAGGAGGATTGCGCGGTTCGTGCGGCGCTGCGCGTCGCGCGGATGCGCGACGGGATGGCCGCGCAGCGGCTGCGCGGGGATCGCGCGGCCGGCAGGGGCCTTGCGGCCCCCGCCGGTTGCAACGATCGAGGAGGAGATCGAGATCAAGCCAATCGAGCGATTAGGACCGGTCGGCTCAACACATTGCTGTGCTTTCACCCCCGGCCTATCAACGTGGTGGTCTACCACGGCTCTCAGGCGAGACCTGGTTTCGAGGGGGGTTTCCCGCTTAGATGCATTCAGCGGTTATCCCGTCCGCACATAGCTACCCGGCGGTGCCGCTGGCGCGACAACCGGTACACCAGAGGTGCGTCCATCCCGGTCCTCTCGTACTAGGGACAGATCCTCTCAAGTCTCGTACACCCACGGCAGATAGGGACCGAACTGTCTCACGACGTTCTAAACCCAGCTCACGTACCACTTTAATCGGCGAACAGCCGAACCCTTGGGACCTGCTCCAGCCCCAGGATGTGATGAGCCGACATCGAGGTGCCAAACGACGCCGTCGATATGGACTCTTGGGCGTCATCAGCCTGTTATCCCTAGAGTACCTTTTATCCGTTGAGCGATGGCCCTTCCACTCGGGACCACCGGATCACTATGGCCGACTTTCGTCTCTGCTCGACCTGTCGGTCTCGCAGTCAGGCGGGCTTGTGCCATTGCACTCAACAGCTGATTTCCGACCAGCTTGAGCCCACCATCGCGCGCCTCCGTTACACTTTGGGAGGCGACCGCCCCAGTCAAACTACCCGCCATGCAGGGTCCCCAGCCCGGATCACGGGCCAAGGTTAGATATCAGGAACCAGAAGGGCGGTATTTCACCGTTGCCTCCATCCGAGCTGACGCCCGAACTTCACAGGCTCCCGCCTATCCTACACATCCACTCCCTAATACCACTGCAAAGCTGTAGTAAAGGTTCATAGGGTCTTTCCGTCTAACCGCGGGTACTCCGCATCTTCACGGAGAATTCAATTTCGCTGAGCCGGTGTTGGAGACAGTGGGGAAGTCGTTACGCCATTCGTGCAGGTCGGAACTTACCCGACAAGGAATTTCGCTACCTTAGGACCGTTATAGTTACGGCCGCCGTTTACCGGGGCTTCGATTCAAGGCGTGAACCTCTCCTCTTAACCTTCCGGCACCGGGCAGGCGTCAGCCCGTATACGTCCGCTCTCGCGTTCGCACAGGCCTGTGTTTTTAGTAAACAGTCGCCACCCCCAATTCTGTGCCACCCAACCCTGGTTGCCCAGGGCGGGTCCCGCTTCTTCCGAAGTTACGCGGGCAATTTGCCTAGTTCCTTCAACACCGTTCTCTCAAGCGCCTTGGTATCTTCTACCAGTCCACCTGTGTCGGTTTCGGGTACGGTCTATACGCCGGGGCTATTTCCTGGAAGCCTTCATCCGCCCGCGCAATCCAATAAGCGCGAACGAACCTACAGCTCCGTCAACACCCGGCAGGCCCAGGACTATTAACCTGGTTCCCATCGACTACGGCTTTCGCCCTCGCCTTAGGGGCCGGCTCACCCTGCGCGGATTAACCTTGCGCAGGAACCCTTGGACTTTCGGCGACAGTGTTTCTCACACTGTTTGTCGCTACTTATGTCAGCATTCTCACTTCCGATGCCTCCAGCAGACCTCGCGGTCCACCTTCAACGGCCTACGGAACGCTCCGCTACCACGGCATCACGTGCAAGCACATGATGCCATCCGCAGCTTCGGTGCATGGCTTGAGCCCCGATACATTTTCGGCGCAGGACGGCTTGACCAGTGAGCTATTACGCTTTCTTTAAAGGATGGCTGCTTCTAAGCCAACCTCCTGGCTGTCTATGCTATCCCACATCCTTTCACACTTAGCCATGACTTCGGGACCTTAGCTGGCGGTCTGGGCTGTTTCCCTCTCGACGACGGACCTTAGCACCCGCCGTCTGCCTGCCGTGCAATCGCTCGCCGGTATTCGGAGTTTGGTTAGGTTTGGTAAGGCTCGCGCCCCCCTAGCCCATCCAGTGCTCTACCCCCGGCGGCGTCAATCACGACGCTCTACCTAAATAGATTTCGCGGAGAACCAGCTATTGCCGAGTTTGATTGGCCTTTCACCCCTAGCCACAGGTCATCCCCTACTTTTTCAACAGGAGTGGGTTCGGTCCTCCAGTGCGTGTTACCGCACCTTCAACCTGCCCATGGCTAGATCACTCGGCTTCGGGTCTCATCCCAGGAACTATGGCGCCCTATTCAGACTCGCTTTCGCTCCGCCTCCGCCTAACGGCTTAAGCTTGCTCCTGAGACGAACTCGCTGACCCATTATACAAAAGGTACGCGGTCACAGGCCCACCGAACCGAAGTCCGATGTCCCGCTCCCACTGCTTGTAGGCATCCGGTTTCAGGTCTCTTTCACTCCCCTCATCGGGGTGCTTTTCACCTTTCCCTCACGGTACTCGTCCGCTATCGGTCACCAAGTAGTACTTAGGCTTGGAGAGTGGTCTCCCCATGTTCAGACAGGATTACACGTGTCCCGCCCTACTCAAGGACACACGCGCTTTCTACCCGTACGGGACTTTCACCCTCTGAGGTCGCCCTTTCCAGAGCGTTCCGGTTCTTACGCATGTGCCACTGGCCTGGTCCGCTTTCGCTCGCCACTACTCGCGGAGTCTCGGTTGATGTCCTTTCCTCCGGCTACTGAGATGTTTCAATTCGCCGGGTTTGCCTCGCACGCCTATGTATTCAGCGTACGATCACCTTGCGGTGGGGTTGCCCCATTCGGATATCCGCGGATCAACGATCGCTCGCATCTCCCCGCGGCTTTTCGCAGCGTGCTACGTCCTTCATCGCCTCTTGGTGCCAAGGCATCCACCAAATGCCCTTCAACGCTTGATCTCTACCTTTCCTCGGAACCATCCAGATCCTTGCAGACCCGGACGGCCCATCTCTCTTCTCATCCCGCTTCAGCCTAGGCAGCCGTCGCAGGATGCGCGCACTCACAACTCCGCTCTGGCAAAGCCATCGATTGGAATCCCAATCATCGGCCTGCCGCCCCGAAGTCCTGACGCGCAATTCTCCTTCAAACACTCGACGCTCTTCCAGAAGCCGGCAAATCGCGCCAAGCCAGGACCGAAGCCCTCGCCCGCCACGACAAGACCGCCGCTTCCAAGTCAAAGCGTCAGTACCCTCTTCACCATGTCAAACAGCGCAAAGCCACCGGCCGAA
>CAVWTB010000066.1:0-10000 GCA_963757845.1 uncultured Alphaproteobacteria bacterium | reverse complement strand
GCCCTATGCTCTTGCAAAAACAGCCCAATCAATTACATCAAGCGTCGCCTTGGGCGGTCATTTTTTCGCCGTGTTGGGCTAAGACAACCAGACAAGGCATATCGGGGGCGGAAAACGATGTCAGAGATGATCTCGATCCGTGGGCTCACCAAGAGTTTCGGATCGATCTGCGCGGTCGACAACGTGTCCTTCGCCGTCGCGCGCGGCGAGGTGCTCGGCTTCCTCGGCCCCAACGGCGCCGGCAAGTCGACGACGATGAAGATGATCACCGGCTTCCTGACGCCGACCAGCGGCACCGCGGTGGTCTGCGGGCACGACGTGCTCGAGCAGCCCGTGGCGGTCAAGCGCCGCATCGGCTATCTGCCGGAGGGCGCCCCCGCCTATCCCGACATGACGCCGGCCGCCTTCCTCGATTTCATCGCGCGCGTGCGCGGCTTCCACGGCACCGAGCTCAAGAAGCGGATCGCGCTCGCCGCCGACCGCGTCCAGCTGCGCGAAGTGCTCCACCAGCCGATCGACACGCTCTCCAAAGGCTTCAAGCGGCGCGTCGGCCTGGCGCAGGCGATGCTGCACGATCCCGACGTGCTCATCCTCGACGAGCCGACCGACGGCCTCGATCCCAACCAGAAGCACGAGGTGCGCACGCTGATCGGCGACATGGCGCGCGACAAGGCGATCATCATCTCGACGCACATCCTCGAGGAGGTCGACGCGGTCTGCACGCGCGCCATCGTCATCGCCCACGGACGCGTCGTCGCCGACGGCACGCCGGCGGAGCTCGAGGCGCGCTCGCGCTGGCACAATGCGGTGTCGGTCGTGCTCGCCGCAACCAAGGTCGCCGCCGCGCGCGACGCGATCAGCAAGCTGCCGCACGTCGCCGCGGTCGAGGAGATCGAGGGCGAGCAGGACCTCGTCTGCGTCGTCGCCTTCCCGCGCAACGGCCAGCCGATCATCGCCGACATCAGCCAGCTCGCGCGCCGGGGCGAGTACGGCATCGAGGAGATCCGGGTCGAGCGCGGACGGCTGGACGAAGTCTTCCGCTCCATCACCACCGGCAAGGGCTGAGGCCGGACGACCATGCGCAATACCCTTCTCATCATGCGGCGCGAGCTCGGCGGCTATTTCGCCACGCCGGTCGCCTATGTGTTCCTCGTCATCTTCCTGGCGCTCGCCGGCGCGTTCACCTTCTTCCTCGGCAATTTCTTCGAGCGCGGCCAGGCCGACCTGCAGTCCTTCTTCAGCTTCCACCCCTGGCTCTACCTGTTCCTGATCCCGGCGATCTCGATGCGGCTGTGGTCGGAGGAGCGCAAGAGCGGCACGATCGAGCTATTCCTCACCCTGCCCATCTCGATGGGCGAGGCCGTGCTCGGCAAGTTCCTCGCCGCCTGGGTGTTCACGGCGATCGCCCTCGCCCTCACCTTCCCGCTGTGGATCACCGTCAACATCCTCGGCAACCCCGACAACGGCGTGATCCTGGCGAGCTATGTCGGCAGCCTGCTGATGGCCGGCGGCTTCCTTGCGATCGGCGCCGCCGTCTCGGCCATCACCAAGAGCCAGGTGGTCGCCTTCGTGATCTCCGCGGCCATCTGCTTCGTCTTCACGGTCAGCGGCTCCACCATGGTCCTGAGCTTCTTCTCGGGCTGGGCGCCGCCGGTGCTGGTCGAGACGATCGCGTCGTTCAGCTTCCTGACGCATTTCACGGCGATCAGCCGCGGCGTCATCGACCTGCGCGACATCGTCTATTTCGGCTCGCTGATCGCCGCATTCCTGTTCGCGAACGCGGTGATCGTCGACATGCGGAAGTCGGGGTAAGCCATGGCGTCCAAAGCAACCAAGCGCGGATTGATCTCGCTCGGCGGCCTCGTCCTCGTCGCCGTCGTGTTCGTGGCGGTCAACGTCATCGGCAATGCGAGCCTGCAGCTCGGCGCGCCTCGACCTGACTTCCGACAAGCTGTTCACGCTCTCCGAAGGGACGCGCTCGGTCCTGGGGAAGATCCAGGAGCCGATCACCCTGCGGCTCTATTTCTCGGACCGGCTCGGCAAGGAGATCCCGCAATACGGCGTCTACGCCACGCGCGTGCGCGAGATGCTGCGCGAATACGCCAACGCCTCGGGCGGCAAGCTGCGCGTCGAGTTCATCGATCCGCAGCCCTTCACCGACGAGGAAGACCGCGCGGTCGCCTTCGGCCTGCAGGGCGTGCCGGTCAACCAGGGCGGCGAGCTCGTCTATTTCGGCCTCGCCGGCAGCAATTCGGCCGACAAGGAAGAGACGATCGCGTTCATGCAGCCCGAGCGCGAGCGCTTTCTCGAATACGACCTGACCAAGCTCGTCTACAACCTCGCCATCACGAAGAAGCCGGCGGTGGGACTGCTCTCCAGCCTGCCGCTGCAGGGCGAGTTCCGCGGGCCGCGCCAGCCGCCGGAGCCGTGGGCGATCTATCCTGCAGATGACGCAGTTCTTCGAGGTCAAGCCGATCGAGCGCGACGCGGCCGAGATCCCCGCCGAGATCGGCGTGCTCGTGCTGGTCCATCCCAAGGATCTGTCCGACAAGACGCAGTATGCGATCGACCAGTTCGTGCTGCGCGGCGGCCGCGTCCTCGTCTTCGTCGATCCGCATGCCGAGGGCGAGCTGACCCGCCCGGGCATGGCGGCGCAGACCGGCCTCACCGGCTCCAACCTGCCCAAGCTGTTCGCGGCGTGGGGCATCGAGATGCTCGACGGCAAGTTCGCCGGCGACCGCGGCACGGCACGGCGCGTCAACGCGGGCACGGAGATCGCGCGTGCGCGCGGTCGACTATCTGGCCTGGCTCGCCTTGCGCGAGCCGAACTTCAACCGCTCCGACATCCTGACCAGCGAGACGTCGCTGATCCAGATGGCGAGCGCCGGCATCCTCAAGCCCAAGGAAGGCGCCACGACGACGATCACGCCGCTGATCGAGACCAGCGCGCAGGCGGCACCGCTCGACGTCGACCTGATCAAGATGGCGCCCGACCCCGTGTCGCTGCTTGCCAACTTCAAGCCGGAGGACAAGCGCCTGCTGCTTGCGGCGCGCATCAGCGGGCCGATCAAGTCGGCCTTTCCCGACGGCGCGCCGCCGGAGCCCAAGCCGGAAGGCCAGGACCAGGCGAAGCCCGCCGAGAGCAAGCCGGCGGCGGCCCATCTCGCGGAATCGCGCGAGCCGGCCAACATCATCGTCATCGCCGACACCGACCTGCTCGAGGACCGGTTCTGGGCGCAGGTACAGGATTTCTTCGGCCAGCGCGTCGCCGTGCCGATCGCCAACAACGGCGATTTCGTCACCAACGCGATCGACAACCTGCTCGGCAGCAACGCGCTGATCGGCCTGCGCAGCCGCGGCCAGTCGGCGCGGCCCTTCGTGCTGGTGCAGGAGATCCAGCGCGATGCGGAGACGCGCTTCCGCGCCAAGGAGAAGGAACTGACCGAGAAGCTGCGCGACACCGAGAAGAAGCTGAGCGAGCTGCAGTCGCAGGGCCAGGACCAGGCCGGCGGCCGCGCCGATGCTGTCCAAGGCGCAGCAGGAAGCCATCGACCAGTTCCGCGGCGACCTGCTCGTCACGCGCAAGGAGCTGCGCAACGTGCAGCAGGACCTGCGCAGCGACATCCAGAGCCTGGAAACCTGGATCAAGTTCCTCAATATCGGCCTGATTCCGATCCTGGTTGCGGTCGCGGCCGTGCTCATCGGGCTCGCGCGCACGCGCAAGCGGCGCGCCTCCGTCGCAACCGCGTGATCTGACAAGGGTGTGCGCGCATGAAGCTCAAACTCCTCATCGGCCTTGCGGTCGTCGCCCTCGCGGCGGTCGGCGGCGCGGTCGCGGTCTCGCGTCCGCCAGAAGGCGACGGCGCCGCAGGCCCAGTCCGGCCAGCGCCTCTTCCCGGAGCTCGCGGCGCGCGCCGACGACATCCAATCCATTGTCATCGCGCGCAAGGACGGCTCGTTCCGCATCGTCCGCGACGGCGACCGCTGGCTCGTCCCGGACAAGTCGAAATACCCCGCATCGACCGACGCGGTGCGGCGGCTGCTCGTGGGCCTGAGCGAGCTGCGCGCCCTCGAGGCGAAGACGACGACCGCCGCGACGTATCCCGAGCTGGACGTCGAGAACGTCGACAGCCCGAATGCCAAATCGGCGCAGGTCTCGCTGCTCGATGCCGGCGGCGGCACCGTGCTGAGCGTGATCGTCGGCAAAAGCCGCTTCGGCCGCGGCGGCGCATTCGGCGACGGCGTCTATGTCCGCAGGGCCGGCGAGGCGCAGGCCTGGCTGGCGCAGGGCCGGGTGACGGTCGATCGCGAGGTCGCGGCATGGCTGGATCGCAAGATCGCCGACGTGTCGCGCGAGCGTGTCAGCACCGTCACCGTGAAGGCGCCGGGGCAAGCGCTGACGGTGTCGCGCGCGAAGGCCGACGACAAGGATTTCGCGCTCAAGGACGTCCCCGCCGACCGCAAGGCGAAGGCGGCTTACGACATCAACGCCGTCGGCGGCGCCTTCGAGAGCCTCGAGCTCGACGACGTTCGTCCCGCCGCCGATGTCGAAGTTCACGGCGAGCAGCCCCGCGACCGAGGCGGTCACCTTCGACGGCCTGCGCATCACCGCCTCGTTCGCGGAGCAGGACGGCGCCACCTGGGCACGGTTCGCCGCCAAGGCCGAGCCGCCGGCGACGCCGGTCAAGGCCGACGGCGAATCCAAGCTCAAATCCGCCGACGACGTGAAGAAGGAAGCCGATGCGATCAATGCGCGCGCTCGGCGGCTGGGCCTACAAGCTGCAGACCTACAAGGCCGAGACGCTGCGCCGCAAGCTCGAGGACCTGCTGGAGCAGAAGGCGTCGTAAGATCGCGGCGCCCCGATCGCTGCGGCCCGCCGGGCCGCTTCGCCAGCGCGGCACCGATCGTCCTTGGCGGCGGCAGCGGCCTCGCGCGGGAAGCGGCCGGCCGTTTCGGATTTGGGATAGAGCGCCACCGCGTCCCGGATCGCCTCGATCTGCGGGCGGAGATCCGCCCCGCTGGTTTCCGCGAGCTTGCGGCTGACCGCCAGCGCCTCGCGCAGCCGCGACTGTTCGTAGTAGTCGATGCGCTTGTCGCCGTCATAAGTGACGGTCCCGGCCCCGTCCCGCAAGCCCGCGGCGTAGCGGTCGAGCCGCTGGCGCACCGCCTCGGCGAGCGCGGCGGAGGGAACGAATGCCAGGTCGGCCACGAGGCGCACACCTTCTGCGGCCCACAGATCGTTCGCCGAATCCAGCACCGCCGACGAGTTCGGCTTCGAGATTGGCGCGCGCCGCGATCCGGCGCAGCGCCTCGATCCGGATATCGTCGGGCGACGAGTGGTATGTGTATTGATGCCACGTCAACAGCGTGTCGGCGTCGGTCAGCGCCTCGAAGTTGCGGCGATGCTCGATGGCCTTCTCGTCCTCCTGCTGCCGCTCCGACCGCCGCGTTCTCGTCTGCCTCCCTGCTCCAGCGCGCCAGTTCCTGCACCGACACCGTGGCGGCCACCGCGAGCAGGACGCCGTTGCACCGAGCGTCGGCGCAGCGCAGCGGCACCGCCTGGCGCAACGCCTCCGGCGCATTGATGAGCCACGCCGCGTAGGCGAGCAGGACGAGCGGCAGGCCCGACGGCCACCGCGCGCGCCGCCCAGATCGTCGCAGGTCTCCATCGCGCGTCGATCGTGCGGCCGGCGGTCTCCATCGCGATGCCGACCGGCAGCAGCGACAGCAAGACGATGAAGCCGAATGCCCCCAGCGACCAGCACGAAGCGGGTGCCGCTTCCCTCCGCGGGCACCCACGCGAAACGGCGCCGACCACGGCGCAGCCGATCACGACCACGGCCAGCAGGAACCAGAAGAAGAAGCTGGAGCTGATGATCGCCATCGTCGCGCCCAACCCGGCATCGCCGACGCGCGGCTGCGTTGGTGAGGATGGTCAGGTAGATCATCGATCCAGCCGCACAGCAATGCGCCGACCAGCGGCAGGTTCACGAGGTAGCGCATGGAAATGCCCGTTCTAAAAAGGATGTCAGCAAACCGAGCCGGGAGCGAGGCTTCCGTCGCCGAGGTTGATGGCGAAGTCGCAGCGTGCATCGCCCGGCCGCGCGCCGACGCTACAAGTCACATGACCCGCGCGTTTGAGCCGGCGTCCGGGCGTGCAGAGATCCTGTATCGCCGCGGCGGGCATCGTCGCGTACAGCCGGCGTGCCGCGTCGCCAGCGATCGTCAGGTAGGCGTGCGTGTCGGTGCGCTCGCCGTCCGGAGGGTCGACCAGGGTGGCGCCCGCGATGAACAACTCGCCGCGCAGGCGATCGGGGTTCTGCATGTCGCCGGCGGCCCGGGCGGACGGCGCAAGCAGGGTCGCGGCGACAGCCGTCAGCGTGATGCGCGCCGGCCGCATCCTACAGCCCGTCGACCATCAGCGCGCGGATGTCGCTGTCGCTGAACATGCCGTCGGTGCGGAGCGCATAGGCGCAATGCATCTCGAGGACGCCGCTTTCGAACGTCATCTTCATCTCGCCCTTGCTCTTCACGTTCTTGAGGCGGATCGCCTTCAGGCCGTCGCGCACCGCCTCCTTGCCCAGATCGTCCTGGCAGATGACGCGCAGCGCCATGTTGACGCGGTGGCACGACAGATTGTCGAGGAAGTTCAGCCCTTCCAGATCGTTCGACAGGCTCTGCCAGTCGATGTCGTACGGGATCGGCTTGCCGCAGATCTCCTCGATCTCCTTCGAGCGCGAGGGATCGTCGTCTCGCGGAGTTCCTTCATCTTGCGCGTTTCGTTCAATCCCATTTGACCCTCCTTCGGCGGCAACCCAGCGCCGCCCGTCGGAACCGGGACTATGGGGCAGTCGTATTTTCTGTTCGATGACGCTGCACCGCACTCCGTGTTTCAATCGTGTCCGGTGTTGGCCTTGATGCCCGAGCCGCCGGCACAGCTCCGCATAGGCGCGCTCGCGCATGGCCGGGCCTCCTCGCCGAACTGCAGGAAGAACGGCCGCTGCGCCCAGTCGAACGGCCCCTGGCCTTGACCGGCGAGATAGAGCGACAGCGCCGCAGCATGCACGCGCAGGACGGCACTGCCGCCGTTGCGGGCGCGCTCGAGCAGGACCTCGCGCAGGTAGGGTGTTGCATACTGCGCGGCCAGATCGAGGGCAAACGAATGGCTGCCGTCGCGGTCGCCGCCTCCCAAGGCATCGGCGATGATCTTGTCCATCGCGACCGCGGCGCCCATCCCAGCCAAGCGCGTGGCCGATATGCAGGCGCAGAGTCCAGATCGGCCCGCGGCAGCGCGTCCTCCAGCGCCTGCCGGCCTGCGGCGTGCCGAGCGCCGCCAGCGCCTCGACGTCGCGCCAGCTCCCGTCCCCGCTCCTGATGCCGATGGATCAGGTCGGCCGCGACGGCACTCGCGCTCCGACCTCCGTCAGCTTTCGCCAGTGCGTCGAGATCGTAGCCGATGCCGTCGTGCCACTGCTCGTAGCCGATCACCATGCTGGCATCGAAGGCCTTGCGGGCCTCGCTCGGCGCCGGCGCGGGCGGTCGCGGCGGCAGGCTGTAGCAGCGCCCAGATCTTCTGCTGCAGCCGCTGGAACGCGGCCATGCGCAGATCGTACTCGACGGCGTCGGACCACAGCACGCCGACCGGCAGCAGGATCTATCTGGGCGTTGCGATAGAACGCCTCCGCCGCTTCGCCGGCCGCGCGCGCCGCCTCGTCGCCCTGCCGCTCCAGCGCTTCGGCGGCGCGCCGGTCGGCCAGGTTCTTGTCGCTCATGCCGCGCAGGATGCGTGGCGCCGCGATGTCCGCCTTGTGTCCCGCGGCTGCGCGCGGCGTTTCAATTATGTGGGTGCGGCGGGATCAGCCGTCGGCGGCGACCTGCATCTTGACGATCTTGTCGGGCTTCGCGGGCGGCTCGCCGCGCGTGATCTTGTCGACGAGATCCATGCCCGACGTGACCTCGCCCCACACGGTGTACTTGCCGTTCAGGAAGGCGCCGTCGGCGAACATGATGAAGAACTGGCTGTCGCCGCTGTCCGGGCTCTGGGCGCGCGCCATGCCGACCGTGCCGCGCTTGAACGGCTCGCGCGAGAACTCGGCCTTCAGCTTCTTGCCCGAGCCGCCGGTGCCGTTGCCCTGCGGGTCGCCGGTCTGCGCCATGAAGCCGTCGATCACGCGGTGGAACAGCAGCCCGTCGTAGAAGCCTTCGCGCGCCAGCTCCTTGATCCGCGCGACATGGCCCGGCGCCAGGTCCGAGCGCAGCTTGATCGTGACCCGACCGTTGTGCAGGTCGAGATAGAGGGTGTTTTCGAGATCGTCGGCCATTTGATTCCTCTTGATGATGCTGCGGCTGCCTACTTCGCGTCGGCCGCGACCTGCATGCGGACGATCTTGTCGGGGCTGCGCGGCGGCTCGCCGCGCTTGATCTTGTCGACATGTTCCATGCCGGACGTCACGCGGCCCCAGACGGTGTACTTGCCGTCGAGGAAGCTGCCGGGCGCGAACATGATGAAGAACTGGCTGTCGCCGCTGTTGGGATCCTGGGCGCGGGCCATGCCGAGCGTGCCGCGCACGAACGGCTCGCGCGAGAACTCGGCCGGCAGCTTGGTGCCCGAGCCGCCGGTGCCGGTGCCGCGCGGATCGCCGGTCTGCGCCATGAACCCGTCGATGACGCGGTGGAAGAGCAGCCCGTCGTAGAATTTCTGGCGCGTCAGCTCCTTGATCCGCGCCACGTGCTTGGGCGCCAGGTCGGGCCGCATGGCGATGACGACGCGGCCGTAGTCGAGGTCGAGATAAAGCGTGTTCTCGAGGTCCTGGGCGCGGCGACGGCGCCGCTAAGGCGGTGAAGGCCCAAGGTAACGGCCAGAACCAGCCGGGCCAACCAGCGATACGTCATGTCGTGCGTGTCCTCCTTTGTCGGACGGCGGGGCGCATCGTGCCGATCCAGGGCCGGGGATGCAACCGCCTTTGCGGCGCGGCGCCAGAGCCGCGATGAAGCACGCCGAAGCAGGCGGTGAAGCAGGTAAATATCTGATCTGCCTATGCGATCGCGTGCCTGCTTCACTGCTTCACGCGAGTCTGCAACTTCGCCTCTCCTCCCCCGCCCTCCCCCCGAAATCAAACGCCCGCCGGTCAGAAGACCGGCGGGCGCACTATCCGTGCCGCGAATCAAGCCAGACTTGGCCGTAGCGGTCAATACACTGAATTCGCCGCGTCGGCGATCCCCCCGAAGCCCCTTGCCGCGCGACAACGGCCGCCTACATCCGGATTCGGCTTGGCCATGCATGGCCCGGCTCTGTCATCGGACGATGCATGGCTCCTGCAATGAAAGGAGGTCATCATGGCCCCCCTGAGCAAACCTGTCGTTGACCGGTTCCAGGACTGGATCAACCTCGTCCTGGCGGCGTTCCTGTTCGTCTCGCCGTGGATCTTCGACTTCACAAGCAATGCGGCCGCGTCGTGGAACGCGTGGATCTGCGGTGCCATCATCGCAGTCCTGGCGCTCGCGGCGATCGCCTGGTTTGCGGAGTGGGAGGAGTGGATCAACGTCGCACTCGGCGCATGGCTGGTGATCGCGCCTGGGTCCTGGGCTTCACCGCGGTTCCAGCCGCGATGTGGGCTCACGTGATCCTCGGACTGGTGATCATCGCCTTCGCCGGCTGGAGCGCCTGGTCCGCTCATCGCGGCGGCACGCAAGCGGCCGCCTGAACGATCCGGCGGGGGCAGATATCTGCCCCCCGCGCGCGGCGCGCGTCCCGGCGGCGGGGCTTGCTGCCGCCGCAGCATCCCGGCGAGGAGCAGCGCGCCGAATGCGAACAGGGCGGCGGTCTTCGGCTCCGGCACCGCCTGCGCCAGGAACTCGAAATCGTCGCCGCCGATGCGCGAACGCCCACACCACGCTCTGCCTGTCCGAGAAGAAGTCGTTGTCCACCGTCACCCAGAGCAGATGCCGGCCGTCTTCGAGATCCGGGCCGAAGGCGAGGCCCTCGACCTTCTCGGGGAA
>CAVWTB010000065.1:0-82437 GCA_963757845.1 uncultured Alphaproteobacteria bacterium | reverse complement strand
GCTTCGCCGCGCAGTGGGCGATCATCCTGGGCAAGTTGGGCGAGATGGCGGGAGCGGACACCACCTTGAACGCCTCGCTGGTGATCGTGCCGTTGATCGTCATCGCGCAGTGTTGCTCATGGTATGGCGTGCTGACCACCAACTATCTGGCCAACGCCATCGAAAATTCGATATGGGCGGTTGCTTTCCTCGTGGTCGGGATTGGCCTTTGCCGGTTGCTGCCGGAGTTCAATGGTCCGGTTCGCCTGGCCCTCGTCATCGCGATCACCGGAATTGCGGGCTATCTGGCCTTTCTCGTTGACGATCGACGTGCCAATGTACCTGAGCCGATGGCGGGCAGGGCTTGTCGAGGGCAGCAAGCAGCTCGGATTTCTCGAGGGTCTCCACGACGCACGTACGCGTTGGATCGTGACGCACGATTTTGCTCAGTGGAAGGACGAGATTGCGTGGATGTCGCTCTATTTCACAGCAGCAGTCTGGGCCAGCCTCGCGCTTTGCATCGTCTACGCGCTCGATCTCCCGCGGTATCGCACCGAACCGGCGGCGGCCGTCGGTTTGGCGGAATGCGCGCGGTATCATTCGAGCGGGACAGGGTGCAGCTTTGCCAGTTGGTCGAGCGGCAGTTTCGCCTCCCGATCCGTCAACGGGAATCGGACAATCACATCCTGACGGCCAAGCTGGCCCCAAAACGCATCCGACGACCACTTCTGCGGCTCAGGTCCGCGCAGACCCTCGACCCAAACGAGGTACCACTGCGTCATGGCAAGCGTCCAAAGGCTCGAACTCAGCGGAGAGCGAGCACTTTCATGCCGTTCCACTTTGGCCAACAGCGACTAACCGTCAACCGGCCAAGCGGGTTGCAGCGCGAAAACGTCACAGCGTGACGCGACGGCCCTCTTCGGCGGCCCAATAGCCGGCGTAGTGGACCTTGATCGTCTCGAAGGCCAACGCGAGATCCGCAAGCGGCTGCCGGCCGGTCGCGACGCATTCCATGAAATCCTGGATTTCCTGCAAATAACCGCGCGTCCATTCTTCCTCGAGGCAGATGTATTGCCAGCCGGTCTTGCGATCGACCTTTTCGGTGAAATAGACGCCTGCCAGCTTCTCCTCGTTGGTCTGGTAGCTCATCATGTGCGTGTTCGGCGTGATGTTGGCGAACAACGCGCCGCCACTGGTATGGGTTTCGATCAGGTTGCGCACGCCGCCCAGGATCATGTCGCCGGAAAACACCGTCGCCTTGGTGCCATCGGAGAAGGTGACGGTGAGCACGCCCCAATCCTCGACGTCGACCGGATTGGCCTTGAGAACGGCTCGCTCGTCCGGCCGCAGGCATGCCGCAACGTTGCCGACGTCGCAGGTCACGCTCGCAACGCTGATCGCCTCGCCGCGTGCCTTCGCCTCCACCTGCTTGAGATAGAGCACCGTCGAAAGCGGATGGCATCCCATCCGGATCAGCGAACCGCCGCCGGTCATGGCCCATTGCGCCGCGTGTGCCGCATGCGAGCCGCTGTGGCTCTCTTCACCCTTCATGAACAGGATCTTGTCCTTGGTGGCCTTCAGGATCTCCGCGGTCTTGGCCACCGCCGGCGCGTAGATCCAGTCCTCGGCATACATGAAGAGCTTGCCGGTCTCGCTGATCGCCGCGCGGGTGCTCTCCATTTCTTCCAGCACGCGCTCGTACATCAGCGCTTTAGGCACGTGCTTGCCGATCGGCGCCTTGTCGCCGTCTCGCCCGAAATAGCCCGCGAACGGCTTCTCGCAGATGACATGTTTGCCGGCCTGCATCGCATCGACGATCATCGACGCGTGCAAATTGGGTGGCGTGCAGATGTCGATGACATCGAGCTCGCCGTCGGCGATCAAGTCGCGAAAGCTGCGGTACGCCTTCGGTATCTGATGCCGCCGCGCAAAATCGACAACATGGTCGCCCCTCGCCGCGACGGCTTTGACTTCGACATCCAGTCCGTAGACACGCCGGTAAGCGTAGGCGTGCAGCTCCGCAACGAAGCCGCAGCCGGCCAGACCGACCCTGATCTTTGCCATTTAAGGATGCCTCCAGTGATCGTCGGTCAATTGCGAAGCGGGGCTCTATTCTCGTCGAGGCAGGCCGGCGTTCAATGTAGAGCATCCGCGTTCAGGCGGAAACGGCCAACAATCGCCGACGCGTTGGGCCGCATGCCGGCGACGCCTTGCGTGCGCTGATCTTATGCCGGAAGGCTGCCTGGTCCGTATCCCACGCCTGTCGAGACCAGGATCGCCGAATCGTCGCAGCGCGCCTGATAGCTGATCAATGCGAAGCGAAGATCGTCGGGCACTGCAATCGCCTTGTGATCGATCAGGGAGGTCGTCACAGTCACGAAGGTGGCGCGGACGCATTCAATGCCGTTCTTGAATGAGTGGACCACGAGCGTTGCCGAGGCGCGACCGATCCTGTGCACGATCACTGCAACGTCGAGAACGTCACCCATGCTGCTGGGCGTGGCGAAATCCACCGAGACATGTGCATAGCCGAGACCGGTCCGCCGCTTTCCAACCAGCTCATGATAGGGAAGGCCCAGCGCCTCGCCGTACCAGTCCTCGATCACGCCGTTGAATAAATTGAGATACTCCGGGGTGTAGACGATTCCGGCCGGGTCGCATGAGCCGAAACGCACAGGGATACGCGTGCGCCAGACACCGTCGGGGAGCCCGGAGAGCGTGAGCGGTTCGAAACGGGCCATACACAAGCTCATTTAGTTTGGGTATGAAGTATATTGTTGATAGCGCTGCCCGGTGCCGGAGTTGAGCACGGAAGTGGTTCACAGCGGCCTGCCCGGGCGCGGCGCAGGAGGTTCATGTGATGAGGCCGGCACAGTTTGTGCGCAAATGGAGCTATCTGCTTGCACGGGCCGGGTGGCGGACTTGCCATGCTACGACATCCTCCGCTACGGTCGCCGGGTGTTGCTGGCCGCGGCCAAGAGCTGGAATAGCGTCGTATCCACTGCCCGCGTGTCGGGCACTTGATTTGGTCCTAAAAGATTCACACCTCTGCTTCACGCAGCGTTCGGCCGATCCGGTCGGCCGCGTCAACAGGATGTCAGGAGGCAAACGTTGGCCGTCGGCAAGGAGCTTGCGCTGATCGATGGGGACGACAGGACCGAAGAGGGGTCGGACAACCGCGCGCAGGTCAGAGTATGGCTTCGCCTTCTTGCTTGTACGTCATTGATCGGCGCAGAGCTGCGGCGCCAGTTCCGCGACGAGTTCGACTTCACGATGCCGCGCTTCGACGTGCTTGCACAGCTCGATCGCGAACCCGGCGGACTGGTGCTGGGTGAATTGCCAAAGCGCCTGATGGTCACAGCCGGAAACCTGACCCCGATCGTCGACCGCCTTGTCGAGGACGGCTTCATTACCCGCACGCCGTCGGCCGTCGATCGCCGCGTGCAGATCGTCTGCATGACGGCCGAAGGCAGGAAGGCGTTCCGACGGATGGCGAAGAAGCACGGCCTCTGGCTGGCCTCGCTGCTCGCGGAGTTTCCGACCGAGCGCCTCGACGGATTGGTCAAGGAGCTCGATGACCTGAAGACCGCGGTGAAGTCCCGCACCGCCGGCTAGAGGATGATGAGATTGGCCCAGATCAGATGTCGTCCCGGCCAAGCTAACGGGCAGCGCAAAGCGCAGCCCGTTAGCGCCGAGCCGGGACCCATACGCCGTGTCGTTGCAAGTTGACGAAGCGCCAGTGGCCTTACTGAGTCGGAGGGTATGGGTCCCCGCCGTAGGCGAGCGAAGCGACGCCGTTCTTCGAACGGCTATGCGCGAGGACGACGCTGAAAGCGCTGCACCGATCGGGCTAACAAGACCTCATCACGCCTTAGCGGCGCACGCGGTATCCCGCAGCATCGCGATCCCACGTGTCAGAAGTCTTCCCGGCCTCGCGCAGCGCAACCTTTTTGATCTTGCCATTCTCGGTGAGCGGCATTTCCGCGACGAACCGGACGAAGCGGGGAACGGCGAAATAGGCGACCTGCCCCTCGCAATGTTGGACGACCTCCACCGGCTCGAGCGAATGGCCGGGTTCGAGCTGGACGGCCGCCGCAACCTCGTCTTCGCCGAGTTCGGACGGCAGCGGATACACGGCGCAGGCAGCGACGGAGGGATGCTTGAGCAGGACCTGCTCCACCTCCCAGGACGACACGTTCTCGCCGCGCCGGCGGATCGAATCCTTCATCCGGTCGACGAAGCGGTAGTGGCCGTCGGCGTCGCGCACGACGCGGTCGCCGGTGTGAAACCAGAGATTCCGCCAGGCTTCGACCGTCTTGTCGGGCATCCCGAAATAGCCCGTCGCAAACGCGAACGGCTCGGTCGAGCGAAGCAGCAGCTCTCCGGCCTCACCGTCCGGGAAGAACCGAGTCATCCGCATCGACGATGCGCGCCTCCGCGCCTTCGACAAGATGGCCCATCGTCCCGGGACGATCGGACGGGATGGTGCTCGCGAACACAAAATTCGTCTCGGTTGAGCCGTAGCCGTCGACCAGCGGCACACCGAAGCGCGCGAGAAACGGACCGTGAAATTGGCCTGGCACGCCACCACCGAGTGCGACCCGCATGCGGTGAGCCGTGTCATCGGCGGACTGCGGCTGCGCGAGAAGCATCACGGCCATCGCACCCAGGAGATAGCCGACCGTCGCCTGATGCCGTCGCGCCGCCGCCCAGAAGCCGGAGGCGGAGAATTTCGGATCGAGCACGTAGGTGCAGCCGTTCAGGATCGCCTGATAGAACGCGTTCAGTGCGTTGGTGTGAAAGAGCGGCAGCGTCGTGAACAGGACATCGCCTTCGACGATGCCAAGCGCGCGCGCCGAATAGACGCCCCACCAGAACATCTGCGCCTGCGGACAGCACACGCCCTTGGAGGGACCCGTGGTGCCCGACGTATAGAGGATCGCGACCGTGTCACCGGGCCGTACAGCGGCCGCCGGACTCTCCTGACCGAGAGCAGGCAACGGCGATGTCGTTGCTTGCGCACCGGCCGGCGCCGTGCCCTCCCCGATCGTCCAGATCCGATCCGGCAGCGCGACATCGCGTTCGAGCGTCTCGATGGCCGGAAGCAGCGCCGGCTCGATCACCAACAATTTTGGCGTGGAGTTGCGCAGGATGTGGCTGAGCTGGATGCCGCGCAGCGCCGTGTTGAGCGGCACAGTCACCGCCCCCATCCAGGCGCAGCCGAGATAAACCTCCAGGAATTCCGGCCGGTTCGAACACATCAGAGCGACGCGGTCCCCTGGGCGAAGTCCGGCCTGCAACAGGCGAGCGGCCGATGCAGCCGCGATCGAGACCGTCTCGGCGTAGCTCCATCGCGTCTCTCCGCAGACGAAGAGAGTGCGATCACCATATCGCGCGGCCTGACGCGTCAGGATGGTCGAGAGGACCCGATCGGCCGGCGGGAAACGTTCGACCGCATGCGCCCAGATCGGCGCGCCCTGCGCTCGCTCGGCCGCGCTGCGATCACCTGCTGGCACATGCACCTCCAGGGCTCTACCTCCACGCACTTCGCCAAGTCCGATCTCGTCACAGATCGCTATGGCCAGCGAGATAGTTTAGGCTTAAAGTATTCACGAAAGCCACTGCGGTGGCAAGAGCAGTGCTGCGAATTCCCGGCCGCCAACTCTTGCATGGCCGGAGCACGAACAGGAGCGACGTCCGTCATGAGCCCTGACGCACCCTATCGATCGCCAGCCGATGCCTTCGCGGCGGCGGCCGGACGGCGGCCGGACGCGCCGTTCCTGCTCGCCCCTGCCAGCGCCGGGCTCGCTTACGCGCCGGAAGGATTCACGATTGCCTACGGGGCATTCAAGACAGATGTCGATCGCCTGCGCGCAGAGTATGCAGCTGCCGGTTACGGACGCGGAGCGCGCGTCGCCTTGCTGCTGGAAAACCGCCCGGTGTTTTTTCTCCATTGGCTCGCGCTCAATGCGCTCGGGGTTTCGATCGTTCCGATCAACCCCGACGTTCGCCCCGACGAGCTGTCCTTCCAACTCGAGCTTGTCGCAGGCCGACCTGCTGGTGGCCGACACCCGATCGCATCCATCTGACGAAAGGCGCCGCGCTCGGGCGCGCCCGCCTGATCGATACCGACAGCCGCATTCCACAGTGTCAGACGGACGTCGTCGCGCAGGATGCCGAAATCAACGGTGAATGTGCGCTGTTGTTCACGTCCGGCAGCACCGGCAAACCGAAGGGCTGCATGCTGTCGAACCGCTATTTCCTGCAGGTCGCCGAATGGTATCGCTCGCAAGGCGGCGTGGCGGAGCTGCATCAGGACCACGAGATCAACCTGACGCCGTTGCCGATGTTCCACATGAACGCGCTCGGCTGCAGCGCCGTCGGCATGATGGTGCTCGGCGGCGCCGTGGTTCCGCTCGACCGCTTTCATGCGAACCGCTGGTGGCAGTGCGTGGCTGACAGCGGCGCGACCATCGTGCATTGCCTCGGCGTGATTCCGGCCATCCTGCTGCAGCTGCCGGTGACCGAGGTCGAACGGCAGCATCGCGTGCGCTTTGCGTTCGCGCCCGGCGTCGATGTGCGCCACCGCGCCACCTTCGAGGAGCGTTACCGCATTCCCATTGTCGAAGCCTGGGCGATGACAGAGACCGGCGGCGCCGCAGCAACGACCACGGCGCGCGAACCGGCGGGGTTTGGCGCGCGCTGCGTTGGTCGGCCAACGCCTGGCATGGAGTATCGTCTCGTTGACGATCACGGCGCTGATGTCGCGCCTGGGCGGCCCGGCGAACTGCTCGTGCGCGCCGGCGGCGACAACGCGCGGGCGGGATTCTTCTCAGGCTACCTGAAAGATGAGGAAGCCACGGAAGCAGCGTGGAAGGACGGCTGGTTCCACACCGGCGATCTCGTGTTCGCCGACGAGGACGGGCTTCTGTATTTCTTCGACCGCAAGAAGACCATCGTGCGGCGCAGCGGCGAGAACATCGCCGTGCTCGAGGTCGAGAGCGCCCTCTATATGGACACGCGGATCGCGGGTTGCGCGGTGACGCCGGCGCCCGACGACATCCGCGGCGAAGAGGTCTTCGCCTTCATCGTGCCGGCCGACGCGAAGGCCGCCGACACCGACACGCTCGCCGCCTCCATCGTCACGACCTGCGCCGAGCGCCTCGCCTATCACAAGGTGCCGGGCTACGTCGCTTTCGTGGACGAGCTGCCGCTGTCGTCGACGCGCAAGCTCGCCCGAGGCGAGATCAAGACCCTCGCTGCCGAAGCCGTCGCCGGCAAACGCGCGATCGACATGCGCGCACTCAAGGCGAAGCTGCGCCACGCCTGAGCCACGCGCGTGTCTGCAGCAGCGCCGCGAACGAAAGTGTTCAGCCTTACCCTGCGGGCACGAGCGCAAGCACGCGCAGCGGACTGCCGGAGCCGTTCTGGATCTTGAGCGGCGCGGCCACGATCACCGCTCCGGTCGGCGGAAGCTGATCGAGATTGCACAGGCATTGCAGACCGTAGCGCCCGCCACCATGCAGGAAATGGTGCGCCGGATAGGGCGGATCGAGGTGGCCGGCCTGGCCGGCATCCGTCCCGATCGTCTCGGTGCCGAGGCCATGAATGCCACGCTCCTCGACGAGCCAGCGCATCACCGCGGAATCCGGCCCGGGCGTGTGGGCGCCGTCGTCCTTCAGGTTCGCGTAGTCGCGCCAGCCTTTCTTCGACCAGTCGGTACGCAGCAGCACCCAGCTGCGTTCCGGAATTCGTCCGTGGCTCTTTTCCCACGCCTCGACGATCGGGATCGTCAGCAGGAAATCCGGGTCCTGCGCGGCCTGCGCCGAGCAATCGATCACGCAGGCCGGCGCGATCATGTCGCGCACCGGCAGCGTGTCGACTGCGTTGTTCGGCAGGTCCTTGCCGGTGAACCAGTGGATCGGCGCGTCGAAGTGCGTGCCGGTATGTTCGCCGAAAGTCAGGTTGTTCCAGTACCAGGCGGGACCCGCGGCGTCGTAACGTGAAATCTGCTGGATGCGCACGGGAGCGGCTTGACCGAACTCGGGCGGCAGCACGATGACCGGGAAATCCGGGCTGAGCGTGAAGGTCAGATCGACGACGCGCACGGCTCCGGATGCAACCGCGCCGGCAAATTGCATGAGACTGTTGCTGTCCACTCCGCTTCTCCTCTGTAAGGAATAAGCTCGTCTACGTGCCGAGCTCGCGCTCGACCGCCTTGGGATTGGCCGCGAGACGTTGCCGGATGTCCTCGGCGACATCGCCCACGAACACGTCTTCAAGTCCGCGCTTGAGGGCCGACACCATCGCGTTCGCGACCGCGCGGGGCGCGACCTTCGGCGGCGGCACCGTCTGGAACCACTCGGTGTCGAGCGGGCCCGTGAACATGTTCACCACCTTCACGCCGCCCGGTCGAAGCTCCGCCCGAAGGCAGTGCGACAGCGAGAGACATGCGGCCTGCGACGCCGAATACGCGCCGAACGCCGGCCAATTCGCGAGCGCGTAGACCGAAAGGATATTGACCCACGCGGCGGCGCTGTTGACGCCATCTGCGCCACGCATCCGCATCGCCGGTCCGAACGCCTGCGCGAGATGCACGAAGCCGAGATAGGTCTGGTCGATCTCGTCGCGCACGATGCTGGTGCCGTGACGATCGAGCAGACCGCCGGAGCGAACATGCTCGGCGGTGTTCACCAGGATGTCGACCTTGCCGCCGATATCCGCCGCGAGGTCAGCGACCGATTTCTCGTCTCCGACGTCCAGCGACACGATTTCGACGCCCAGGGCGCGCAGAGCATCCTCGCCGCGGAACGGCTTCCACGGTTCGGCGACGCCGACGAATACGATCGACGCGCCGGCTGTCTTCAAGGCCGCGGCCGCCTCCTGACCGACGATGCTGCGCCCGTTCGTCACAAGAGCGCGCCTGAACTTCGGATCGGCCGTCATCTCACGCCATTGCTTGTCGTCGGTCATGTTGGGTGTCTCACGTTCCGGATGGGCGAAGGCCACGGCCTGTCCGCTCTTGTCCAGTTGCAGGGACATCACGACGGGATGCCCCTCCTCACAATCGGCATGCAGGTGCGCCACGACGGTCGGCCCACATTCCATTCCAACGAGGCCGACGCGCCATGGCGCACGCTCGCGGAAATGCACGTCGGCCGGAACGTGCAGGGTCGTTTCCGACAGAAGCGTGCCGCGCCGTGGCGCATCGGCAAAGAGAAGGTCGGCGGACAGGCACGCAGGACAGGCATCGCGCGCCGGATAACAGAAGGTCCCGCAGGCGCCGCAGCGCTGCAGGACGAAGCGTCCTTCGGCGGCCGCCCGCGTAAAACCGTGCGACGCGCGGCTGCGCGCGCTCGGCGGCGATGTCGGCAGCCGCGTCCGCAGCAGCGGATTCTTCCGACGCGGCCTTGTGATCGGCTCGATCATGAGGACGGTCCTGCGAGGATCGCGGCGCCTGAGGCGAGGCCGCGATCATAGTTGATCATTCCAAAGCCCGATGCGAGTCCGAGGCGCGCATTCTTGACCTGCGTCGGACCGGCAAGCCCGAGGACCTGACGCAGCGCCTCCACCAACCCAAGATAGGCACCGCCTGCGCCGGCCTGCCCGACCGACAACTGGCCGCCGGAGGTATTGTGCGGGAAGCTGCCGTCGATCGTGAAGTCGTGCTGCCGCACGAACTCGGGCCCCTCGCCTTTGCGGCAGAAGCCGAGGTCCTCGAATTGCATCATCGAGATCACGGGGTAGTCGTCGTAGGTCTGGACGAAGTCGAGATCGTCCGGCTTCACGCCGGCCATCGCATAGAGCTCATCGACGTCCATCGCCCATCCGCCCCGCACCTGAACCGGGTCATTGCTGAACGCATTGTGGCGCTCGATGGTGGAGAGAATCTTGGCCGCAGGCAATCCCAGGGAGGCGGCAACGTCGTCCCGCATCACGAGGAAAGCTTCCGCGCCCGCGCACGGCATCACGCAATCGAACAGGTGGATCGGGTCCGCGATGGGCCGCGCCGACATGTATTGCTCGATGGTCAGCGGCGTTTTCATCAGGGCATGAGGATTGCGCAGCGCATTGCTGCGCTGGGAGACGGCGATCTTGCCGAAATCCTCGCGCCGCGCGCCGAACGTGCGCATGTAGTTGCGCGCGATCAGCGCAAAGCTCGCATTGGCGCCGCCTGCTCCATACGGATAGACCGCGTCCTGATTGAAGCGTGAGAAGTTTTCGAGCGTGAAGCGGAAGGAATCCACGTGGTTGGTGTCGCCTGCGACGCAGGCCACGATGCTGGCGTCGCCCGACTGCACCGCTCGCGCCGCCCGGCGGAGCGCCGCAATCGCGCTCGCGCCGCCGAGCGGAATGGTATCGACCCAGCGCACGCACAGTCCGAAATGCTGGGTCAGTCCGATCCCGCTCTCGAGCCCGGCGGTGAAGCTTGAAACACAGAACCCGTCGATGTCGCGCGGCGTGATCCCGGCATTGTCGACCAGTGACTTCAGCGCGCGGCCCATCCACCACTGCGCGCTCTCGATCGAATAGCGCGTGTACGGGATCGTCACCGGAACCGCCATCACGACCCGGTCATAAGGTGTTCGGATGGAGTTCGGCATCGGAATGTCGTGGTCCTGTCGCGAGGCCGTTCAGAGCACGGTCAACTTGACGTCGATGTTGCCGCGCGTTGCGTTGGAATAGGGGCAGCGCTCGTGTGCCCCGGCAACGATGTCCTCGGCGACGGACTTCTCCAGCCCCGGCAGCAGCACCCCCAGTTCGACCGTGAGCGCATAACCGACCGCGACCGGTCCCATCCCGACCTTGGCCGTGACGGTGGGTTCCGCGGACGGCGTGATCTTGCGCGTGCGCGCCACGAGCTTCACCGCGCCGAGGAAACACGCCGCATAGCCCGCCGCAAAAAGCTGCTCCGGGTTGGTCCCCTCGCCGCCCGGTCCGCCCAATGATTTCGGAAGCGACAGCGAGACCGACAGAAGACCGTCCGCGCTCGCGGCCTTGCCGTCCCGCCCGCCCGTCGCCGTCACCTCGGTCTCATACAAAATCTTGTCGGGATGCATCATTTGTCTGTCCTCAAGGGTCCTGGGTGTTCAGCTTTGCGGCGGCTTGCGCGCCACGAGCGCGCGAAAATCCTGCCGGGCGCGATCATTGGCCAGCGCGAAGCTCGGCCCGCGGCTCGGCTCGGTGCCGTTGAGGCGCCGCAACTGCACCCACATCTCGGCGCTCTTCAGCGCGACCGCAGCGCAATTCACAACAGGTGCATGGCCGATCTTGAAACCATGTTCGCTCGCGATGAGCAGGCCGGGCAGCACGCCGGCCGGAATGACAACATCCGCGCCGCGATCGACGAGCGGCTGCGCGCAAGCCGCGAAGTCGCTCAGCATGCGCGCCTTCGCTGCCGCGTCGCCTGCGAACGCGGCGCTGAAATCCTCCGGCCGACAGCCCATGCCGGCGACATGCGCCACGCGGCCTCCGAGCCCGTAGCGTTCGGCCTGCTCGTAGTGCCAGACCTCGAAGGCGGCATCGAGCGTCACCAGGCCGAGGCGACGACCGAGCTGCGAAGCCGCCAGCAGCGTGGCCTCGCCGGTGCCGATCACCGGAATCGTGAGCGCCGAACGCAGTTCGTACAGCCCCGGATCCTGGAAGTGCCCCATCACATAGGCGTCGAAGCCTCGCTCCTGCGCGGCGATGCCGTTGTCGATCGCCTGAACTGCACAGCGCAATTCGCTCAGCCGTCCGAAGTCGCGATCAGCAGGCGTGATGCCCTCGACGTGGACGCTCGTGCCGGGTGCTGCGATGTCATTCAGGTAGGATGCAAGCCGCGCCATGTAGGGCGCGCTTGCATCCGAGTCGACGAAGCTCTGCCAGAAGATGCGCACAGCGGAGATCCTGTCCACGGGGGACTGTGCCGATCTCTTGAACCTCCGCAGACGGGGAGGACAGCGACACGCACAGGCCTGCTCTTGCGAAGGCGCGCCCATCCATAGCGCCCCTCATCGACCGATATATTTCAACCACAAAATAATTTTTGGGTCAATTGAGCGGCGCGACAGCACCGTTTGCGCGCGCTGCGAGCGCTATCGCCGAAACCGCAGGCAGCCGCAGCCTACTAGTTTTGCAGGGGTAAATGGCCTTTTCGCACCCGCACTCGCCGTCGCAAACATTTTTCGATCGGCGAAATCTGACGTATTGACGTTCGGCCGGGAAATACTTTAGGCTTTAAACAATTGGTGGGATCGGCGCTGCGAACACGCGGACGCCGCGTTGCGTTGATTAGAGGCTCCTCAATCGTGGCGAAGATCGTCGTCCTCGAAATAGTGGGTGCTACGGACGGTTTGCGTTCGTTGTGGCCGGGATCGGCGCTTCAAGGCTTGTCTTCGTGCCCTGCCAGGAACTCTCGCACGAGGCCGGCAAAAGCCTCCGGCATCTGGTCAGGAAGCGGCACCATGCCCCCCGGCAGCTCGCGCAAGATGCTGCCGGCGATCGCCTCAGCAACCCGCGGAGCCACCGGATGAACGTGTGGATCGCCCGTTGGAGCAATGACCAGTGTGGGACATCGGATGTGCCCCAGACGGTCCTCCATCCGGTAGCGATTCACCACCCGATGGCCTTCCGCAGCCATCTCCCCGGCCCGCAAGGCATCGACGATGAAGCGCTGCAGCAGATCGATGTCGCCTGTGGGATAGAACGGCTGCCGGCGCGCCCAGAGTTCGGCAAGATGCAGGCCGTCGGCGCGCGCCTCGACATCGTCGATGACGCGCGTGCCCTCGTGCCTGGCGCGCCGCGCGGCATCGACGAAAGGACAGGCCGAGAGCACCAGGGTGCTCACGCGCTCGGGAGCCGTGGCCGCCATTTCAACGGCAATCACCGCGCCGGTGTGATGGCCGACGACCGCTGCGCGCGTTTCCCCCAGCGCATCGAGGAGCGCAAGCGCCCCTTGCGCCCAAAGTTCGATCGAGGGATCGCCGGGAGCCGCATCCGAATCCCCGAAGCCGAGCGTGTCCATCGCGATCGCACGGAAATCGCGGCCGAGCAGCGGCAGCACATCGCGATACTCGTCCCACGAGCGCGGCGTCTGATGCAGCAGGAGAATGGGAAAGCCTGTTCCGACAACGGCCGCATGGATGCGGCCAAGGCGCGTCGTGACGAACAGGCGCTCGACGCTCAAACCGGCTTTTCCAACAGTCATCTCACAACTCCCATCCGGATGCAGGAACAAAGCCTGCGCCGGGTTTCAGTGGCAACAGCGGCATCGATTGTGCTGGTCCGACCTCGATCAATGCCGACATTTCGCTCAGGTCGCGGCAGTTTTCAACCAAGGGGAATGCAATGCGCAAGATGTTGAGTTTGACTGCACTCGCTGGAAGCCTGGTCGCGGCCTCAGCCGCACAGGCCGACATCACGATCGGCTTCGTGACGTCGCTGAGCGGACCCGGCTCCTCGATCGGCATCCCCTACGGCCGCGGCATCGCGGCGGCCGTCGAATACAAGAACGAGGTCAATGGCGAGAAGATCAAGCTGATCCAGCTTGACGACGGGTCCGACCCCTCGGCCGCAACGCGCAACGCGCGCAAGCTCGTCGAGGAAGAAAAGGTCGACCTCTTGATCGGCACCGCCACCGCCCCTTCGACCATCGCAATGATGGCGGTGGCGAACGAGCTGAAGGTTCCGATGATCGCCGTCTCTCCGGTGATCGGGCAACCAAATGCCGACGACCAATGGGGCATTTCCGTCCCGCAACCAGCGTCGCTTCTGGTCAAGGTCGTCGCCGAGCGCATGAAGCGCGATAGCATGAAGAACATCGGCTACATCGGCTTCTCGGACGCCTGGGGCGATCTCGTCTACAACGGCGCAAAGGCGACGGAAGGCGACAGCGGCATCAAGATTCTGACCAACGAACGCTACGCGCGCGTCGACACCTCGGTCACCGGCCAGATCCTCAAGATCATGGCGACCCAGCCGGACGCGGTGCTGATCGGCGGATCCGGCACGCAGGGCGCGCTGCCGCTGCTCACGCTGGGCGAACGCGGCTTCAAGGGCAAGACCTACGGCACGGTCGCGCTGGTCAACCCGGATTTCGTCCGCGTCGGCGGCAAGTCGGCGGAGGGAATTCAGGTCTCCGCCGGTCCGGTCATCGTCGCCGAGCAGCTTCCGGACAATCATTTCGCCAAGAAGCTCGCGCTCGACTTCCGCGCTTCCTTCCAGAAGGCGAACAACATGCCGACCACCGACGGGTTCTCGGCCTATTCGTTCGATGCCTGGATGATCTTCACGTCCGCTGCGGCGCGCGCGCTGAAGACCGCGAAGCCCGGCACAGTCGAATTCCGCAAGGCCATGCGTGACGAGATCCTCAACACCAAGGAGCTCTCGGGCGTGCACGCCGTCTACAACTTCAAGCCCGGCGCCTATCACGGCGTGGACGAGCGCGCGCTCGTGATCGTCCGCCTGGTGAACGGCGCCTGGAAATACGAGCCCTGAGCGATGCAGAGGGGGAACACGAAAAGGCGGCGGACGGCATGACGGCAGACATCGCAGCGATCCTTGCCATCGACGGAATCGCCACCGGGGCGGTTTACGCCCTGGTGGCGATCGGGACCGTGCTGATCTTCACCGTGACGCGGGTCATCTTCATTCCGTTCGGCGATATCGCGGCCTTCACGGCGCTGACGCTGGCAGCGCTCGACGCGAAGCAGCTTCCCGGAACGATCGGGCTCGTCGTCGTGCTGGCGTGCATGGCGTGTGCGATGGAAGTGGTCTCGCTTGCGCGCGCAGGGGCCGCTGCGCGCGGTGCCGCGCGCCGTCCTGGGCTATCTCGTGCTTCCCCTGATCGTCGTCGGCATCGTCTGGCTGACGATGCGCTTCGATCCTCCGATGCCGGTCAGGATCGTGCTTGCCCTGCTGCTGATCCTGCCGATCGCACCGCTGCTGGACCGGATCGTCTTTCGCCCGATCGCCGACGGCTCGGTTCTCCTGCTGCTGACCGTCTCGGTCGCGCTCCACTTCGCGCTGGTCGGGCTTGGCCTCCTGTTCTTCGGCCCCGAGGGCGTCAGGACCGAGCCTTTGACGTCCGCCGCGATGACGATCGCCGGCGTCCACGTCTCCGGGCAGACAGTGCTGATCCTGGTGGCGGCGCTCGTGTTCAGCGGCCTGCTGTTTCTGTTGTTCGATTTCACACTGATCGGCAAAGCGCTGCGCGCGACCGCGATGAACCGGACGGGCGCCCGGCTGATGGGGGTCCGCCCGGCGCGCGCGGGAACGATCGCGTACCTGCTCGGATCGCTGATGGCGGGCGTGTCCGGCATCCTGATCGCCCCGGTGAACACCATGTTCTACAACTCCGGATTCCTGCTCGGCCTGAAGGCCTTCGTCGGAGCCATCGTCGGCGGCATGACCAGCTATCCGGGCGCGGCACTCGGCGCGTTCGGTGTCGGCATTCTCGAGAGCTTCGCGTCGTTTCAGAGCAGCACGTTGAAGGACGTCATCGTCTTCTCGCTGCTGATTCCGATCCTGCTCTGGCGCTCGCTCGCCTCACGCATTCCGAAGAGGAAGTCGAGGAATGACACCGCTGCAGATCCGTCTCGTCGCTGCCGCGGCGATCGCTTGTCTCGTGGCGGCGCCCTTCGTTCTGAATCCGTTCAGCATCACGCTGCTGAACTACATCGGCATCTACTCGCTCGCCGCGATCGGGCTTGCGCTGCTGACCGGGGTCGGCGGCATCGTGTCGTTCGGCCAGGCCGCCTTCGTCGGCGTCGCGGCCTACGCAACGGCCTGGACGACGGCGGTGAGCGGCTATTCGCCCTGGCTCGGTCTCGCACTGGCCATCACCCTGACCTGCAGCATCGCGGCGATACTCGGTTTCGTGACGCTGCGCCTGGGCGGACATTTCCTGTCATTGAGCACGGTCGCCTGGGGACTGGCGATCGCGTTCCTGTTCGGCAACATTGAGGGGCTCGGCCGCTACAACGGCATCTCGGGCATTCCGCCGATCTCCATCGGCTCGCTCGCCCTGGTCGACAGCTGGCAGATCTACTACCTGATCTGGGCGATCGTCGTGGCGGTCCTTCTCGTTTGCTACAACCTTCTCGACTCCCGGATCGGCCGCGCGATGCGCGCGCTCCGCGGCGGCAATACGCTGGTCGAAAGCCTCGGGATCAGCGCGTTCCAGATCAAGCTTGCGACATTCGTCATCACCGCTTTCCTCGGAGCGCTGTCCGGATGGCTCTATGCGCATCTCAGCCGTTTCATCAGCCCCGGGCCGTTCGATGCCGGCATGGGCATCGAATACCTGATGATGGCGATGATCGGCGGAGCGGGCAGTATCCTGGGTGGCGTGGTTGGCGCTGCGATCGTCACGCTGCTGAAGAACGCCGTGCAAGACTACCTTCCATTGCTTGCGAAGGGCGCCTCGGGTCAGCTCGAGATCGTGGCATTCTCGGCGCTGTTCATCCTGTTCCTGCAGCGCGCCCGGCAAGGCATCGTCCCCTTCCTCTCCCACTTTCTGCCGGAGCCGAAGCAGTCCCGGCCGCAGCCGGCCCCTCCCTTGCCACGTCGTGAGCAGCCGGCGCCCGGCACGCTTCTTCTCAAGGTCAGCGGCGCGGAGCGACGGTTTGGCGGCCTCGTCGCCGTCAACAATGTCAGCTTCGAGGTGCGGTCCGGCGAGATCCTCGGGCTCATCGGACCGAACGGCGCCGGCAAGACCACGATGTTCAATCTCCTCACGGGCGCCCTGCCGCGCGAACAGCGGAGAGATCGCGTTCGCGGGACGGTCGATCACCCGCGACCAGCAATTCCACATCGCCCGTGCCGGGATCTCCCGCACGTTCCAGCACGTAAAGCTGCGCCCGCGCATGACGCTCCTCGACAACGTGCTGCTCGGCACCTATTCGCGCACCCGGACAGGCCTGCTCAGCCGGAGCCTTGCGCCTGAACCAGGCGGAGGAAGCGAGCGCGCGCTATGAGGCGCTGCAGCAGCTCGAAAGGGTCGGCCTCGGCGACAAGCCGTTCGAGCTCGCCGGCAATCTGCCGCTCGGCAACCAGCGCGTCCTCGAGATCGCCCGCGCGCTTGCCGCTGATCCTGCGCTGCTCGTCCTCGACGAACCGGCGGCAGGCCTGCGCCGCCAGGAGAAGCTCAAGCTCGCCGAGCTGCTGCGCTCGCTGCGCGCGGATCATCTGACGATCCTGCTGGTCGAGCACGACATGGAGTTCGTCATGTCGCTGGTCGACCGCATCGTCGTGCTCGATTTCGGCTCAAAACTCTGCGAGGGCGAGCCCGCGGCAATCCGCAGCGACGCCCGCGTTCAGGAAGCTTATCTCGGAGGCGTCGCGTGACGCAGATGTTGTCGATCGAAGGCGTGTCCGTCTCCTACGGCAAGGTGGAGGCTGTCCGAAACGTCTCGCTGTCGGTCCAGGAAGGGCAGATCGTGACCGTCATCGGCCCGAACGGCGCCGGCAAGACCACGCTGCTGATGGCGGCAATCGGACTGCTGCGGTCCACGGGGCGGATGACCTTCCAAGGCACCGACCTCGCGAAGATCGACGTCGAGGGCCGGGTCGAGCGAGGCCTCTGCCTCGTGCCCGAGAAGCGCGAGCTCTTCGCCGACTTGTCGGTCGCCGACAATCTGTTGCTCGGCACGTACAGCTTGCGCGACCGGTCGAATACGCGGAAGAGCCTCGACGACGTGTTTGACCGATTCCCGCGGCTGAAGGAGCGCCGCAAGCAGGCCGCCGGCACGTTGTCGGGCGGCGAGCGGCAGATGCTAGCGCTCGGCCGCGCCCTCATGGCGAAACCGAAACTCCTCGTCCTCGACGAACCGAGTCTCGGCCTCGCGCCGCTGATCGTCCGCGAAATCTTCCGTACGATCGCCTCGCTGCGAAGCCTCGGCGTTTCGGTGCTTCTCGTCGAGCAGAACGCGCGCGCGGCGCTCGAGACCGCGGATTTCGGTTATGTGCTGGAAACCGGTGAGATCGTTCAATCCGGTCCGGCCGAGACCCTGATCCACGACCCGAAGCTGATCACAGCGTATCTCGGCGGGCACTGAAGGCTTTGCATCAAGCCATGGTGCGCTCACCGACCGGGTCGCGCGCCAGCCCCATGGCTCGCAGCGCTGAAGCAAAAGCCGCAAGACGCTTCTCACGATAGGCCGCGAGATCGACGCCTTCGTAGTTCATGAAGCCTTGTCCGGTTTTCATGCCGATGCGTCCCTCGCGCATGTTCTTCTCGATGACCGGCGGCGCGGCGAAGCGGCTGTCGCCCAGCGCCTCGACGAGGTAGCCGCTGGCGTGGTGCAGGATGTCCCCGCCGCCCCAGTCGATGAACTCGAGAAGACCGAGGATCGCGAAACGGAATCCGAATCCATAGAGGACCGCCTTGTCGATGTCCTCCGCCGACGCGACACCCTCTTCCACCATGCGAGCGGCCTCATTCATGGCCAGCGTCTGGATTCTCGGAACGATGTAGCCCGGCCGCGCGGCGCAGACGACCGGCACCTTGCCGATGCCTTCGAGCAGCGCCTTGAGCCGGGCGGTCGTCTCCGGGGCGGTCAGCCGTCCGGGGGACAATTCGATCAGCGGCACAAGATACGCGGGATTAAGCCAATGTGCATTGAGGAAGCGTTCGGGATGTTCGACCGATCCTGCGAGATCATCGACCAGAATTGTGGACGTCGTCGAAGCGATGATTGGACGGGAACCGGCCAGCCGCGATGCCTCGGCCAGGGCCTCTTGCTTCAATGCGAGAATCTCCGGCAATCCCTCGAACACGACATCGCAGCACGACAAGGCGGGAGCTGCGTCCTGCTGGGGGACGATCGTGATCCGGTTTGCGATCGTGCGAACAAGGTCGATCGGGAGGAGATCGATGCGAGAGAGAATCTCGAGCGTCGAGCGGATTTCCGCCTTGGCTTCGACGGCCACCGCCTCGAACGCCGAGGTTTCGCGGCGCTTGAAATCGATGAGAACGACCTCGTGGCCGGCAAAGGCGAACACGACGGCGATCCCGCGGCCCATTCTGCCGGCGCCGAGGCAGCCAATCGTCGCTCTCATCGAAAACCCTCCGCAAGAAGATTTTGCAGAGCGCGTCGGTCGAGATGGCCGAGCCCGAGCGAAGACAATGTCCGGCCTTCGCCGCAAAATCCTCGCCTGTGATCGCGGATCCGATCGCCAGAAATGCTTTGGTGAGCGGCGCCTGCACGCCCGCGAGATCAGCTACCGATGCGAGAAACGACAGGCCAAGACGCACATCTTCCAGCATGTAACGGTGCTGCGTCAGAACGAGCCGTTCGGACCAGTCACCGGAGTCCGTGAGCTGGTCGTGCGCGTCACGCGCATACATCCAGGGCTCGCCGTCCCGCGAATAGTGGTCGGCAAGAGGAAAATGCGGACCTCCGTAGCCGAGCGCTTCGCGGATGGCGATCCGTTCGGCGTCAAGAGCGTCCGTCACGCGGCGTATGGCCGGCTGCGTTCCTTCCTTGTGGATGTCCCACTTGTCGAAATGCTCGATGGGCCCCGCATTCATGGTGATCAACGGCGGGTGGATGATCGGACCGGCATTCATCAGCGCGGCCGAGAGGGCATCGCCGCATGCCTCGATTGCGTTCGGAAAAGCCCGTCCGATCACGCCGAGTGCATGCCCTGCGAGACGTGACGGAAACACGCCGGTCGGCAACCGCGCGCCCCTGCCGGAAATGCGAACTGTGTAAGGGCCCTGCTTGCGCGCAAGCCACGGAAGCGTCCCAGTCTCCGCCGTTGCGATCTCCGCACGGTTGCCCGCATCCCGCGCGGCGCTGGCGAAGATGTAGGAGCCGAATGTGCCGGGAGGCAGGAACACGACCTGCCCGTCGCGCAAATGCGGCGCGGCGAGATTGGCGATAGCAGGCTGCGCGAAAGCAGGCGCCGGACACAGGACGAGATCGGCTCCTTCAATCGCGTCCGCAATGGCGTGCGTGACGCGCGCGAGGCGGGCCTCCCGGCTGCCTGATCGATCGACGACCGATATCGTGCTTCCCTGGGCAAGGTGAGCTTTGACGTCTGCCGGGTTTCGGCGCCAAAGGCGGACTTCGTGGCCGGCCAAGGTCAGGTCGCCGGCGGCCGCGAACGAACCGTTACCTCCTCCCAACACTGCGATCTTCAAGATGGCCTCCGCTTCATCGTCGTCCGAACAAGAAGGACTTCGCCGGCGCGGCCGCTCGCCGCGCACCGGGACATCCGCTACTTTGGGCCGGCCTCGACGCTCTTCCCCTGCCAGGTCGTCCAGGTCGGCCGGTCCAGGTGGAACAGATCGGTCGTCCGCGCGTACCAGCCGCTTCCGTGCATGCGTCCGATCAGATTCAGCGCCTGCGTGTCGATGTAGCAGCGCTCCTTGTCCTGAACGGCCGCATCATCGATGTGAGCGCAGACCACGCGGCCGATGACCACCGTCTGGCGCGGGCCCGTCACGAGCGACGCAAGTGTCCGGCATTCGAACGACACCGGCGATTCGGCGATGCGCGGCGGGCGCACGCGGTGCGAGGCGGCCGGTGTCAGTCCGGCGAGCGCCAGCTCGTCGACGTCGGGAGGCGCGTCGATACAGGTGACATTCATGGCCTCTGCGTTCGTCTCGGCGACGAGGTTCACAACGAATTCCCCGGTCTCGAGGATATTTGCCGCGGTGTCCTTGAATCGCCCTGAGCCCGCGAGCAGTCCGATTGCGACGGTCGGCGGTTCGTGTCCCATCGCATTGAAGAAACTGTAAGGCGCGGCATTGATCACGCCGCTCTCGGACAGTGTCGTGACCCAGGCGATCGGCCGCGGTGTCACCGTCGCCGCCAGAATCTTGTAGCGGTTCTGCGCCTCGAGCGCTTCCATGTCGAACAGCATGCCGGCCTCACGCGCCTCAGATTGCAACAACCGGGTGGCGCAGCCGGCCGATGCCCGTCACTTCCGCTTCCACGACGTCGCCCGGCCAGAGCCACTCTTGCGGAGTGCGCCCGGCGCCCACGCCGTCGGGCGTGCCCGTCGCAATGATGTCGCCGGGTTCGAGCGTCATCGCCGCCGAAATGTCGGCGATCAGGAGCGGGATCTTGAACAGCATGTGGCGCGTGTTGGAGCGCTGCTTCTCGACGCCGTTCACCGTCAGCCAAAGATCGAGGGCGTGCGGATCCGTGATCTCGTCGGCCGTGACGATGCACGGACCGAAGGGCGCGTAGGTGTCCTGCCCCTTGGAGTAGATCCATTGGCCGGCGCGGCGATTGTCGCGGGCACTGACGTCGATCATCACGCTGTAGCCGAACACGAAGCCGAGCGCGTCGGCTTCCGACACGCGCCGCGCGGTTCGTCCCATCACGACGGCGAGTTCAACCTCCCAGTCGAGCTGCTGCGTGATCGTCTTGTTATGATGGATGGCGTCCTCAGGACCGATGACGCTTGTCGGGGGCTTCGAGAAGATGATGGGCTGCTTCGGCAGCTCCTTCGACGTGTCGAGCGCCCGCGCCGATTCCGCGACATGCTCGACATAATTCAGGCCGATGCCGAAGATGTTCTTGCGTGGACGCGGTATCGGCGCAAGCAACTTGACGTTCGCAAGCGGCAACGCAGCGCCCACGGGCCAATGCTCTTTGTGGTCGTTCAGGGCCTTCTTGAGCGCTGCCGACGCGGGCGGTCCGAGATCGATGAAATCCAGCATCGACGACGGAAGAGAAATCCCGGCATGCGAACCGATCTTCTCGACGTCCACGACCAGATCGTCGACGACTGCGCCAAGACGGGCCGCGGCCTCCACCGTGCCGCGATAGGTAACGAGACGCACTGTTGCTCTCCTAGGATGCGAGTGGCTGCCGGCCGCCGTTGTCGCCGAAGGCTTCCTCGCGATAGAGCCCGAGCGCGTGCATCACCGGCAGGTCGTTGAACGTGAACAGGCAGGCATCCTCGCTCGCGGACGCGTTCGCATGCTCATGCCAGGCCCAGGCAGGGACGCAGAAGATGTCTCGCTCCTTCCAATCGAAGCGCTTGCCGTCGATGATCGAATGACCCCGCCCCTTTGCCACCTGATAGATGAAGCTGCCGGTGTGGCGATGCGCCCGGGTGCTCTCGCCCGGCCGCAGCATCTGCATCGACGCGCCGATCGTCTGCATCACCGGACCGCCGGTGACCGGATTCACATAGTTCATGAGAATGCCGTCATACGGCGAACCGTCGGTGGCCTTGGCGTAGCGCTGAAGCGCCTCGTAGGTCGGAGCCCATTCGTATTTCAGCAGCGGCGAATACCCTTTGGACCATTCGGCGCCCGCGGGACGCAGGCCGGGATTGCCCCATGTGTGCGTCATGTCGTCGACGGGATAGCCGACGCTCTGCTGCAGATCGGGATGGACCACGTAGAAGTTGGCTTCGAGCGTGTTGACCAGCGGAATGTCGAGGCCGTCCTGCCAGATGCAGGGAGAGCCGTCGCTGGAGACGCCGTGTTCATGCCAGGTGCCGTTCGGCGTCAGCACGAAATCGTTTGCGCCGAGCGTCATCTTGTGACCGTCGACGATCGTATAGGCGCCCTCGCCTTCCATGATGAAGCGAAGCGCAGAAGCTGAATGGGCGTGGGCTGACGCGACTTCGCCCGGGTGCATGACCTGCAGACCGGAATACAGCCAGCCGACCGCGGCGGCGTGCTCACGGCGACCGGGATTGTTCAGATAGATCACACGCCGTCCGGCTTTTTCCGCAGACACCAGTTCGACGGACCGCAGCACGTGCGCACGGAGATCCTCGTAGCGCCAAAGGACCGGAACGGAAGACGACTTGGGTTGCCAGGGCTCGATCTTGTTCGCAACCGTCCAGAGCGCGCCGGCCTCCAGCTTTTCGAGCTCGTCGTAGTAGGCAAGCAGCTCCGGGGTATCCTCGACATTGGCCCGTCCGGCCACGTCTTCCCGATGATTTTCGCGAGCTGTCGTTGCCATATCGCTCTCCTGTCGCTGGCGCCGCTTCCGGCGGCTTGTTGCTAATCAATCTACTCCGGCATCACTGCAATCGCTTGAATCTCAACCTTGGCCCGATCCTCGATCAGCCCCGCAGTCTGCAGCGCCGTCATGGCCGGAAAGCGTCGTCCCATGACGCTGCGATAGGCCGCGCCGATTTCCTTCAGACGCGCCGAATACTCCTTGCGGTCGGTCAGGAACCAGGTCATCGACACGATGTGCTCGGGCTCGGCGCCGCCGGCGCGCGCCACCGCGACGACGTTCTTCAAGGTCTGCTGGATCTGATCCACCAGATCGTCCGACTCGAACACGCACTGTTCATTCCAGCCGATCTGGCCCGCGATGAAGATCATCTTGCCGCGTGCCGCGATCCCGTTGGCGTAACCGCTTGGTTTGGCCCAGCCCTCGGGCTGCAAGACCTCGAACATTTGCATACTCCTGTCGCAGGACACGATTGGGGCCGCCCGGCTAGGCCGACTTCAAAACATCGCGTCCGATAATGAGTTTCTGGACTTCGGTCGCGCCCTCATAGATGCGCAACGCGCGTATTTCACGATAAAGCCGCTCGACCATCTCGCCCGAGCGGACGCCGCGACCGCCGAACATCTGCACGGCGCGGTCGATCACCGTCTGCGCGGTCTCGGTTGCGACCATCTTCGCCATCGCCGCTTCGCGCGTCGTGGAACGCTTTTGCACGTCGCGCCGCCAGGCGGCTCGATAGGTCAGAAGCGCGCTGGCATCGACGCCCGCGGCCATGTCGCCGAGCGCGGCCTGTGTCAATTGCTGGTCGGCCAGCACGCCGCCGAACATCGGCCGGGTCCGCGCATGGGCTATTGCCTCATCGAGCGCGCGGCGCGCAAAACCAAGTGCAGCGGCCGCGACCGACGCCCGAAAGATGTCGAGCGTGCGCATCGCAATCTTGAAGCCTTCAGCCGGAGCGCCGAGCAGCCTCGCCGCCGGAATCCGGCAAGCTTCGAAACGCAGCGTCGCCAGCGGGTGCGGCGCCATCACGTCGATGCGCTCGGCGATCGAAAACCCGGGGTCGTCCGGAAACACCACGAACGCCGAAATGCCCCGCGCGCCCGGCGCCTCGCCGGTTCGCGCAAACACCGTATAGACATCGGCAATACCGCCGTTGGAGATCCAGGTCTTTTCGCCGTCCAGGACATAGTGGTCCCCTTCCCGCCGCGCGCTGCAACTCATGGCGGCGACGTCAGAACCGGCTTGCTTCTCGGACAGGGCGAAGGCGGCGATCCATTCGCCGCGGCGCGCTTTCGGCAAGACCAGCGCGCGCAATTCGCTCGAACCGGCAATCGCCACGGCACCTGTGCCAAGCCCCTGCATGGCGAAGGCGAAATCGGCGAGCCCGCTGTGCCAGGCCAGCGTCTCGCGGGCGAGACAGATCAGCCGGGAATCGATCAACGCGTCGGCTTGATCGCCCGCGACCGAAGCCTCGAGCAATCCGGCAGCGCCGAGCCTGCGAACGAGCGAACGGCACGTTTCGTCCACGTCATGCCATGCGTATCGTCGATATCGGCGGCAAACGCGTCGAGCGCCGCCGCGAAATCGCGATGGCGGGGCTCAAAGAACGGCCACTCGAGATGCTCGCGCGACGGCTTGCGCTGTTGGGTCATGTCGGTTCACTTCAGTGCGGCGGCCGCGCAGCGCGCTCAAGATCGGCTTCAAACAACGCGCTCCAATAATGTTTCATGGCTAAACTAATCTGTCAAGCAAACCAGACCCATCGGGAAGCCAAGCGATTGGGCATGCAGCCTACCAAACAAGCTGAAAATGCGCGCAAATGCCGGCACCACGGCTCGCGACCTTCGATTTCACCAGTCGCATTGACATCATTTTTGTTTGATGTCTAAAATTAAATCCGGTCGCTCGGAGTTCCGGGCGCGGGCCCAGGAGGCGAGCATGGCAGAACGCTCCTTTGCGCGCGAGGTGGAAGATCTCAAGCTGGGCGCCGGCCAGGAATTTCGCGGCGAAGGCATCCTCGCCATCACCAAGGCGCTGCTCGAATGCGGCGTCGGCTATGTCGCCGGCTACCAGGGCGCGCCGATCTCGCATCTGATGGACGTGCTGTCGGATGCGCAGGATATTCTCTCCGATCTCGGCGTGCATTTTGAAACGAGCGCCAGCGAGGCGACCGCCGCCGCGACGCTGGCCGCCTCCGTGATGTATCCGATCCGCGGCGCGGTCACGTTCAAGGCGCCCGTCGGCATCAATGTCGCTTCCGACGCACTCGCCAACCTGACCTCCGGCGGCGTCACCGGAGGTGCGCTCATCATCGTCGGCGAAGACTACGGCGAAGGCTCGTCCATCATGCAGGAGCGTTCGCATGCGTTTGCGATGAAGTCGCAGATCTGGCTGGTCGATCCGCGGCCCAACGTCGCGTCGATCGTGCAAGCGGTGCGCGATTCCTTTGAGCTGTCCGAAGCCTCGAACACGCCGGTCATGCTGGAAGTGCGGATTCGCGCTTGCCATGTGCATGGCCGCTTTGCGACCCGCGACAATGTCCGCCCCGCCTTTTCGCTTGCGCGCGCGCTGGAAAATCCGGTGCGCGATACCAACCGGATCGTGCTGCCGCCCGCCTCTTTCCTGCACGAGAAGGAGAAGATCGAACACCGCTGGCCTGCGGCGGTCGAATTCATCCATAGCCGCGGCATGAACGAGACGTTCAGCGGCGACATCGACGATATCGGCATCATCATGCAGGGCGGCATGTACAACGGGGTCGTCACGGCGTTGCGCGAAGCAGGCCTTGCCGACGTCTGGGGCGAGACACGCGTGCCGCTCTATGTGATGAACGTGACCTACCCGATCGTCGACCGCGAGGTGATCGACTTCTGCCGCAGCAAGAAGGCGGTCCTGATGGTCGAAGAGGGGCAGCCCGAATTCATCGAGCAGGCGCTGCACAAGATCCTGCGCAACGCGGACATCCCGGCAAAGCTGCACGGGAAGGACCTGTTGCCGATGGCCGGGGAGTACACCGCGCAAGTGATGGGCGAAGCGATCGGCGCTTTCATCCGGCGCTGGCGCCCCGATGCGCTGCCGGATTCCGCACGCGCTCCGAACATCGACCGCGTCGAGGTCGACGACAAGATCCGCGCGCTTGCCGACGTCGTGCCACCGCGGCCGCCGGGCTTCTGCACCGGCTGTCCGGAGCGGCCGATCTTCTCCGCGATGAAGCTCGTGGAGAAAGAGCTTGGCCCTCATCACATCGCCGCGGATATCGGCTGCCACCTGTTTTCGATCCTGCCGCCGTTCAATATCGGCGCGACCACCATGGGCTATGGCCTGGGCCCGGCATCCGCCTCCGCGTTCAATGTTCGCCGCGGGAAAGCGCCCGATCTCAATGATGGGCGACGGCGGCTTCTGGCATAACGGACTGACCAGCGGCGTCGGCAACGCCGTCTTCAACCAGCACGACGGCGTGATCGTCGTGGTCGACAACTACTATTCCGCCGCGACCGGCGGCCAGGACATCCCCTCCTCGCGCGCCGACAATCGTTCGCGTTCGACCAAGCATCCGATCGTCGAAGCCGTCAAAGGCGTCGGCGCCAAGTGGGTGCGCCAGATCGACCGCACCTACGACGTCACGCGCATGCGCGATACGCTGCGTGAGGCGCTGACGACGGAGGAAAAGGGACCAAAGATCATTGTCGCATCGTCGGAGTGCATGCTGAACAAGCAGCGGCGCGTGAAACCGTTGATGGCAGCGGCCGCCAAGCGCGGCGAGCGTGTTGTGCGCGAGCGCTTTGGCGTCGACGAAGACGTTTGTTCCGGCGACCATGCCTGTATTCGCCTGTCCGGCTGTCCGTCGCTGTCGGTGAAGCCGACAAGCGATCCGTTGAAGGACAACCCGGTCGCGGCAGTCGACAACAGCTGCGTGGGTTGCGGCCATTGCGGCGAGGTCGCGGACGCAGCCGTGCTGTGTCCCTCTTTCTATCGCACCGATATCGTCTCCAATCCCACCGCGTTCGAGGCTCGGCTCGACCGCATCTGGCGCCGAATGATCGGCGCCTTGCAGCGCTGGCGGGCGGGACGGCGCATCATGTTCGAGCAGGAGGCGACATGAACATCTCCGTCGCGCCCTCCTCCACCGGACTAAGTCAGGCACGGCCCATCACCGTCGCGGTGCTCGCGATGGGCGGCCAGGGCGGCGGCGTGCTGGTCGACTGGATCGTGGCCCTGGCCGAGCGGCGCGGCTGGGTTGCACAATCGACGTCGGTGCCCGGCGTCGCCCAGCGCACCGGCGCGACGATCTACTATATCGAAATGATCGCGCCTGACGCCAACAAGCCCGATCGCTATCCCGTGCTGTCGCTGATGCCGGCGCCGGGCAAGGTCGACATCGTCATCGGCGCCGAATTGATGGAAGCCGGTCGCGCGATCCTGCGCGGACTTGTCTCGCCTGACCGGACGTTGTTGATCGGCTCATCACACCGCTCATTGGCCGTGATCGAGAAGACCGCGCCTGGCGACGGCACTGCCGACGCGGGGCAGGTCTACGAAGCAGCGAACGTCGCGGCAAAGCGCTTCATCGCCTTCGACATGGCCGAGATCGCCGAGGCCACCGGCAGCGTGGTCTCCTCGGTTCTGTTCGGCGCACTCGCGGGCTCCGGCGCCCTGCCCTTCGCAAACGAGGATTTTGAAGCAACGATACGCTCGGCTGGTGTCGGCGTTGATGCAAGCTTGCGCGCCTTCGCCGCCGGGCGCGAGCGGGCTGTTGCCGCGCTCAAGCAGGACCCAAAAACGAAACCGACCGCGAAGCCGCCGCTCGCAAAGCGCTTTCCGCGCCTCGAGCCGATCGGCCGCGCGGACTACGACGCGCTCGTCGAGCGTGCGCGGCAGCTCGTGCCGGAACAGCTGCATGGAATCGTCGCGGCTGGCCTGCAGCGTGTGGTCGATTTTCAGGACGTCGCCTATGGACGCGAATACCTCGATCGGCTCGCAGCCATGCCGCTCGCCGCGACCAACCTGCTGCAGGCCTATGCCAAATATCTCGCCGTCGCGATGGCCTATGATGACGTGATCCGCGTCGCGGACCTCAAGACGCGCGCGGGACGATTCGACCGGGTGCGCCGCGAGGCGCGGGCCGCCGACGACCAGATCGTCGCCATCACCGAATTCTTCCATCCGCGGATCGAGGAAATGGCAGGGCTGCTGCCGCCTCGGCTTGGCGAAAAGGTCGAGCGCAGCGCGTGGCTTGGCCGGCTGGTCGATCGCGGACGAAAACTGCGCACGACCGCGCCATCGTCGTTCCTGCTGCTCTACTGCGTCGCAGGCCTGCGGCGATTCCGCCGCCGGCACGCTGCGGCATGCGCGCGAAATGCGCCATCTCGACGAGTGGTCGCGTCGCGTCCAGAAATTCGCCGCGAACGATGTCGCGCTTGCGACCGCCGTGTGCGAGGCGCGCCGCCTCGTCGGCGGCTATTCGGATACGCATTCGCGCGGCGAAACGAAGTTCGACAAGGTCATGCAGGCGTCCGAGCGCCTGGCCGGCCGCCCCGACGCCGCCGAGTGGGTGCAGCGGTTGACCAAGGTCGCGCTGAAGGACGCCGATGGCGCCGAGCTCGATGGCGCCTTGCGCACCGTCGACACGCTGTTCGAGGACGCGTGAGGATGGAGCAGTTCGAGGTCGTGGTGTCGCAGGTCGAAGCGCTCACGCCGCGCATACGCGAATTTGTGCTTGCGCGCGCCAACAACGCTCCGATGCCGGGCTGGGCCGCGGGCGCCCATATCGACGTGCACCTGCCCGATGTCGGCAGACGCTCCTATTCCCTGATCGAGACGACGTCGCCACGCGCGGCCGCCGAACACCCGACCGCCTATCGCATCGCCGTGCTCCTGGAGAACAAGAGCCGCGGCGGCTCCACCTGTATGCACGGTCTGAAGCCGGGCGATCGGCTGACGATCTCCTCGCCGGCCAACAATTTTCCCCTCGGCACGGGCACGAGCGAGGTGGCGCTGGTGGCGGGCGGCATCGGCGTGACACCGCTGCTCGCCATGGCCTGCGAATTGAGCGTGGCGAAGCGGCGCGTTCTCGTTCCATTACGCCGGCCGCAGCCGCACCGAACTCGCTTTTCTCGGCGAGATCGAGCGGCTGACAAGTGCAAGCGCCGCCATTCACGCCGATGACGAAGCGGGCCGCCTGTTCGATCTCGAGGGATTGATGACGCGGCTCGCAGCCGACGTGCCGCTCTATCTTTGCGGCCCGCTGCCGATGATCGAAGCGGCGATCGCGCTGGCCAAGCGGATGGACTGGGCGCCGGGACGGCTGCATTTCGAAATCTTCACCGCTCCGGAAGAGAAGGCCGGCGATGCGAGCTTCGAGGTCGAGCTCAAGAGCAGCGGCCGCGTCTACGAGATACCCGCCGGCAAGACCATCCTCGACGTGCTGATCGACGCCGGCGAAGACCCGATGCATGACTGCAAGCGGGGCGATTGCGGGATCTGCCAGACCGCGGTGATCGAGGGCATTCCCGATCATCGCGACTACATCCTCAGCGACAGCGAGAAGGCGTCGAACAAGGTGATGCAGATTTGTGTTTCGCGCGCGAAGTCCAAGAAACTCGTGCTCGACCTGTGATGGAGGAACGAATGACCCGATATGCCGGCAATGCCGCGGCGATTCGTGGCCTGGTCCGTGATCAGGAGGTTCACCGCGACGTCTATGTCAGCGAGGAAGTTTTCCAGCTGGAAATGGAGCATCTGTTTCCGAACAGCTGGGTCTATGTCGGGCACGACAGCCAGGTCCCAAATCCCGGCGACTATTACGGCACCACGATCGGCACGCAGCCGATCCTGCTTGTCCGCCACACCGACGGAACGGTGCGGGTGCTGCACAACCGCTGTCCCCACAAGGGCACACGCATTACCTCGGAGACCTGCGGCAACACCGGAAAGTTCTTCCGCTGCCCGTACCACGCCTGGAGCTTCAAGACCGACGGCTCGCTCCTCGCCATCCCCTTAAAGAAGGGCTACGAGAACACCGGCTTCGAACAGAGCCATGCCGCCACCGGAATGGCTCCCGTGCGGCATGTGCGTAACTATCGCGGTTTCGTGTTCGCCAAGATCAATGACGGCGGCCTCGATTTCGAAGAGTTCTTTGGCGAAAGCCTGTCGAGCTTCGACAACATGATCGACCGCTCACCCGTCGGCCAGCTCAAGGTCGCCGGCGGCGTGCTGCGCTACATGCACAACTGCAATTGGAAGATGCTGGTCGAGAACCAGACCGACACCTGCCATCCCATGGTCGCGCACGAATCGTCGGCCGGGACCGTGGTCGAAGTCTGGAAGAAGGCGCCGCCCGGCACCAGGAAGCCGATGGCGGTCGAGATCATCGCCCCTTTCATGAGCCCGTACGAGTTCTTCGAGAACATGGGGATCCGGATCTGGGACAACGGCCACGGCCACACCGGCGTGCATCACTCGATCCATTCCGACTATTCCGCCGTGCCCGGCTATTTCGAGAAGATGACGGCCGCCTACGGTGAGGACCGCGCCAAAGCGATCCTGGGCGAGAACCGGCACAACACGGTCTATTTCCCGAACATCATGATCAAGGGCCCGATCCAGCTGCTGCGGCACTTCAAGCCGATCGCGGCGAACAAGACGCTGGTGGAGTCCTGGACATTCCAGCTCGTCGATGCGCCCGACATGCTGCTCGAGCGCACGCTGATGTACAACCGGCTGATCAATGCACCGACCTCCATCGTCGGCCATGACGACCTTGAAATGTACGAACGCGCGCAGGAGGGCCTGCATTCGAACGGCAACGAGTGGGTGAATCTCCAGCGTCTCTACAGCCCCGACGAGGCGGAACAGACGAACGTCGCGATCAACGGAACCAGCGAGTGGCCGATGCGCCACCAGTTTCGCGCATGGACCAAGTTCATGACGATGGGGATGTGACATGACCATGGTCACTGAGGCGCCTCTCAGGAATGCCGTTCCCTCCGACCAGGAACTGATCGACTTCGTCGTCCGCGAAGCGCGGCTGATCGATCAGCAGCGTTTCGACGAATGGCTCGATCTGTACGCCGACGACGGCTTCTACTGGATGCCGCTGGAATGGAATCAGACCGACCCGCGACTGACCTGCTCGCTGATGTACGAGGACAAGCTGCTGCTCTCGATCCGGGTCGAGCGGCTCAAGGGCGCACGGACCTTCAGCCAGAAGCCGAAGAGCCGCTGCCATCATGTTTTGCAGACGCCGCAGGTGGATTCGCGCGATGCCGCCGCCAACAGCTACGTCACCTGGACACCGATGCATTATGTCGAGACCCGCCTGGAGGAGCAGACGCTTTATGCCGCGTGGGCCACGCATCACCTGAGCGTCGAAAACGGCAGGCTGCGGATCAAGCTCAAGCGCGTCGACTTGATCAATTGCGATGCCGCCTTCGGCAATATCCAGCTTTTCATGTGAGTGGACGATGAGCGCGCCTCTTCAAACTGCGATCGTCACCGGTGGCAACACCGGCATTGGAGCTGCGATCGCACGCCGTCTCCTCGCCGACGGCTATGACGTGATCTCGCTGTCGCGGCGCAAACCCGACTGGAGCCATCCGAAACTTTCCTCGCGCGAGGTCGACCTGCTCGATGCCGCTGCAACGCGCCAGGCGGCATCAGAGATCGCGGCGAAGACTGCGATCACACACGTCGTGCACAATGCCGGCGCCATCCGCGCAAAACCGCTGGAAGAGGTCGACGACGAAGACGTTGCGGCGTTGGCTCAGCTGCATTTCGGCGCCGGGATTGCGCTTGCGCAGGCAGCGCTACCGGGCATGAAGCAGGCGCGCTTCGGCCGCATCGTGCTGCTGTCGTCCCGCGCCGCGCTCGGGGCCGCCACACGCACGGTTTATTCCGCCACCAAGGCCGGCATCATCGGCATGGCACGAACCTGGGCGCTCGAGCTCGCGCCCTTCGGCATCACCGTCAATGTCGTTGCGCCCGGTCCAATCGGAGATACCGAAATGTTCGAGAGCGTGATGTCGCCGGAATCCGAGCGCGCCAGGACGCTTGCGCGTTCGATTCCGGTCGGCCGCCTCGGCAAATCCGCCGACGTGGCGCGCGCGGTCGCATTCTTCAGTTCACCGGACGCCGACTTCATCACCGGCCAGACACTTTATGTCTGCGGCGGCGCGAGCATCGGATCGATCACCATCTAGCTTTCGATGAGATACTGGCCATGGATGCCACAGTCAAACGCAAGGCACGTTCCGCAAGAAGCGCGCGGTTGCAATCATCGCCGCCGATCGAGCCGGCGCACGAATCCGACGGCGCGCATCTCGAGTTGCGCATCTGGCTGCGACTGCTCGCCTGCTCCACCCGGATCGAGAAGGCGCTGAACGCCCGGCTGCGCAAGGAGTTCAACACCACGCTTGCCCGCTTCGACCTCTTGGCGCAGCTCGTGCGCACACCGGCAGGCGCGACCATGTCCGAGGTCTCGCAGCTGCTGATGGTCTCGAACGGCGCCATCACCGGTCTCGTGCAGAAGCTGGAAGCCGAAGGTTTCATCCATCGCGAGGTCGATTCCGAGGACCGCCGCACCTTCCGTCTGCGCTTGTCGCAGGACGGCGCGAAGGAATTCGCCCGGATGGCGCGCCGGCACGAGGAATGGGTGATTGCGCTGATCGGCGAGCTTTCGCCGGTCGCGCAGTCGGACCTGCTGCAGCATCTGACCCTGCTCAAGCGCCGCCTCGACAAGCACTCCTGACGCAGCGGGCCACAGAGCCGGTCGCGGCACTCGCCGCGGCTTTCGCCATCAGCGCGGCGACGCGATCCACCCCGAGGAGCTCCGGCGCACGAGCGACGACGGATTGCCCGACGCCACGGCAGCGCAATAGCTGGCGCAGGCCGCTCTGAGATGGTATTTTCATCAAGAGCTACCGAAGCTCCGAGACCGAGGATTTCGCTCACGCGATCAATCGCGGTCTAAGATAGTGGCGCTCGAAGAGATGTACTCCAACATCAAGCGGACGATCGTGACTGCGGTCGGATGGCGCGGGAATGGAGGACGTTATGGCGTCGTGGCGTGACGACAAGGCCCGTGCAACCCTGATCCGCGATGCAGCGGGAAGCGTCCAGCCGGGCAAGATCCCCGGGACTTTTGCCGAATTTCTGTTCGGCCACACCAATATCGAGGATCTCGCCAACTACGATGCCTCGTCCCTGGCCTTGCTGGCGGAACAGGCCTGGGAGCATGTGCAGCGACGCACGGCGGGCAGTGCCGATATCCGCGTGATGAATCCGGTGATGCCGGACGGGCGCGAGATTTCCGTGCTCGAAGTTCTCAACGACAACATGCCCTTCCTGTTCGATTCGACCATGGCGGAACTCGCCGAGCAGGGCATCGAAGTCACGCTGGTCGCCCATCCGGTCATTGCGGTAGAGCGCGACGAGAAGGGCAAGCTCCTGCGTTGCTACGGCGAAACGCTGCCAGAAGGGGCAAGCGGCGAGCGCGAAAGTCTGATCCATCTGCACATCGCCCGTCTCGATTCCGGCGCCGACCGCCAGAAGCTGATCGACGGCCTTACCAAGACGCTCAACGACGTGCGCGCCTGCGTCAGCGACTGGCGGGCCATGCGCGCCCGTGTCGAGCAGGCGATCATGAACTTCCGCTCCAATCCGCCGCCGCTGCCGATCGACGAGGTCGCCGAAGCCAACCAGTTCCTGCAATGGCTGTGCGCCAACAATTTCACCTTCCTGGGTCTGCGCGAATATCGCTTCTCGCCCGACAGCCGATGCGTCGGACGACATCAGCACCGGCGAAGGCCTCGGTATCCTGCGCGATCCCGAGGTGAAGGTCCTGCGCCGCGGCAGCGAATTGGTGGTGATGACGCCGGAGATCCGCGAATTCATGCGCGAGCCTGCCGTCCTCATGGTGGTCAAGGCCAATGTGAGCAGCCGTGTTCACCGTCGCATCCGCATGGATTACGTCGGCATCAAGCTCTATGCGCCCGACGGCCGGCTCGAGGGCGAGTTGCGCCTCGTCGGTCTGTTCACTTCAGGCGCCTATACACGCTCGGCGCGGCAGATCCCCTATATCCGCCACAAGGTGGCCCAGGTGCTCCAGCGCGCCGGCTTCGACCCGGACGGCCATTCGGGCAAGGCCGTCCTGCATATCCTCGAAGAATATCCGCGCGACGAGCTATTCCAGGTCGATGCCGAGACGCTTTACACCTTCGTCATGGAAATCCTGATGCTCCATGAGCGCCCCCGTGTGAGGGCGCTGGCACGCTCCGACAAGTTTGACCGCTTCGTCTCCATCCTCGTCTTCATTCCGCGCGAGAAATACGACACCGACGTGCGCACGCGCGTCGCGACCTTCCTGGCCCAGATCTACAAGGGGACCCTGGCAGCCTCCTACGTTTCGCTCCCCGAGGGACCGCTTGCCCGCGTCCACTACATCATCGGGCGCTACGAAGGAAAAACGCCCGTCGTCGAGCGCGCCACGCTCGAAGCAGAGATCACCGCCATCGCCGCGACCTGGGGCGACAAGCTGAGAGCCGCGCTCGCCGCCTCCACCGACGGTATGCGGGCCCGCATGCTCGCCAACCGTTATGCTCAGGCCTTCACGGGCGGCTACACCGAAATCTTCGGCACCTCACAGGCGGTTGCCGATATCGCCACCATCGAAAAGCTCACTCCGGCTCGTTCGGTTGCGATTTCGGTCCAGAGCATCGAGGGCGAGGACGATCCAACGCGCTTCAGCCTCAAGGTCTTCTCGCGTGACGCGCCACTGTCGCTGTCCTATCGGGTGCCGGTGATCGAAAATCACGGCCTGCGCGTGGTCAACGAACGCACCTATCAGATCGTGCCTCGCGCCATGCCGGCTCCCGAGCCGGTGTGGCTGCACGACATGACGATCGAGACCAGCGACGGCAAGCCGATCGTGATCACCGAGGAATTCAGCCATCGCCTGGAAGCCTCGATCATGGCGGTGGTGGGCGATCGCGCCGAATCCGACGGATACAACGGCCTGATTCTGCGGACCTCCCTCGGTTGGCGCGAAATTTCGGCCATCCGGGCCCTCTCCCGCTACCTGCGCCAGATCCTTGCGCCGTTCAGCCAGGACTATATGTGGGAGACTTTGCGCAACAACACCGCGATCACCACCAACATCGTCGCGCTGTTCCAGGCTCGCTTCGACCCGCGGCTCGTCGCTACCGCCGAGAGCGCTCGCCGCGCGAGGCGACCCTCCTCGCCGAGATCGAGGAGCAGCTCAATTCGGTCGCTTCGCTCGATGAAGATCGGATCCTGCGCCGTTTTACCAATCTGGTACTGGCGACCATCCGCACCAATCTGTGGCAGGTCGGAGAGGACGGGTATCCGCGCCCGGTGATCTCCTTCAAATTCGATGCGCGGAAAATCGAGAACCTGCCGGCACCGCGACCGCTTTACGAGATTTTCGTCTATTCACCGCGCGTCGAAGGCATTCATCTGCGCTTCGGCAAGGTGGCGCGCGGTGGCCTGCGCTGGTCCGATCGGCCGCAGGATTTCCGCACCGAGATCCTCGGCCTGGTCAAGGCACAGCAGGTGAAGAACGCGGTCATCGTGCCGGTCGGCGCCAAGGGCGGCTTCGTGCCCAAACGCCTGCCGCCGCCCTCCAATCGCGACGCCTGGATGGCGGAAGGGACCGAAACCTATCGTATCTTCGTCCGCTCGCTGCTCGAACTCACCGATAATATCGATGGCGACACCATCGTGCCGCCCGACGACACCGTACGCCACGATGACGACGACCCGTATCTCGTCGTCGCCGCCGACAAGGGCACCGCCACCTTTTCCGACGTCGCCAACGCGATCTCGACCGAGAAGGGACATTGGCTTGGCGATGCTTTCGCCTCGGGCGGCAGCCAGGGTTATGACCACAAGAAGATGGCCATCACCGCGCGCGGCGCATGGGAGGCGGTCAAGCGCCATTTCCGCGAGCTCGGCACCGATATACAGACCATGCCCTTCACCGCTGCCGGCGTCGGCGATATGTCCGGCGACGTCTTCGGCAATGGCATGCTGCTCTCGCCGGCGACGAAGCTCGTCGCGGCTTTCGATCATCGCGACATCTTCATCGATCCTTCGCCCGACCCGGCCGTCAGCCACGCCGAGCGCCTGCGCATCTTCAACCTGCCGCGGTCGAGCTGGCAGGATTACAACAAGTCGCTGATCTCGCAGGGCGGCGGCGTATTCTCACGTTCCCTCAAGGCAATCCCGCTCACGCCGCAAGTGCGGGCCTTGCTTGATCTCGACAAGCCGCAAGCCACACCGTTCGAGGTGATGACGGCGATCCTCAAGGCACGCGTCGATCTGCTCTGGTTTGGCGGCATCGGCACCTATATCCGCGCGTCGGCGGAAAGCGACGATCAGGCCGGCGATCGCGCCAATGATCCGATCCGTGTCACCGGCGCCGATATCCGCGCCCGGGTGATCGGCGAAGGCGCCAATCTCGGCGCCACCCAGCGCGGCCGCATCGAAGCGGCGCAGAAAGGCATCAAGCTCAACACCGATGCCATCGACAATTCGGCCGGAGTGAACACGTCCGACGTCGAGGTCAATATCAAGGTCGCGCTGGCGCGCCCCGAACGCGAAGGGCGCCTCAGTCCAGGCGACCGCAACAGCCTGCTTGCCGCGATGACCGACGAGGTCGCTGCACTGGTGCTTCGCAACAATTATCTGCAGACGCTGGCGCTATCGCTCGCCGAGCGCAGGGGCGTGGCGGAGACCGGTTTCCTCACCCGCCTGATGCAGTCGCTCGAGCAGCGCGACCTGCTCAGCCGCGCCGTGGAATTCCTGCCCGACGATGCGGCGATCGCCGAACGTACCCGGCGCGGCCAGTCCCTGACACGGCCTGAACTCGCCGTGTTGCTCGCTTACGCCAAGCTGACGATTTACGATGATCTGCTCGCTACCAACGTGCCGGACGATCCATATCTGGCCCGCGAATTGTCCCAATACTTCCCGCGCAGGCTTCAGGACGAATTCGCCGATGCAGTGAAAGGCCATCGCCTGCGGCGAGAGATCATCGCGACCAACCTCGCCAATGCCGTCATCAACCGTGGCGGCCCGGCTTGCGTCGTACGCGTGATCGATGAGGCCGATGCCGACCTCTCTTCCGTCGTCATGGCCTTCGTGGCGGTGGATGAATGCTACGGCCTCAACCGGCTGAATGATGCGATCGACGGACTTGACACGCGCATCGATGGGCAATCGCAGCTCAGCCTCTACGCGGCGATTCAGGATCTCCTGCTCTCCCGCATGGTCTGGTATGTGCGCAATGTCGACTTCAAGACCGGTCTGGACGCGGTTATCGCCCGCTTCGGTCCGAGCATCCGAGAGATCGCAGCCAAACTTGACACCTCCCTGCCGGAGGACTTGCAGAGCGCACGCAGCAAGCGGCGGCAGGACCTGATCGATGGCGGCGTCCCAGCCGACCTTGCCGGTGAACTCGCCGATCTCGACGCCCTGGTCTCCGCACCGGATATCGTAACCATCGCGGAGCGCACCAACCGGACCATCGGCGACGCCGCCACGACCTTCTTCGCCGCCGAGGCCAACTTCCACCTCGATCGCATCATCGCCGCCGCTCGCAGCGTGCCGGCAGCCGATAAGTTCGAACGTCTCGCCATTGATCGCGCCGTCGCTCAGATCGCGGCAGGCGAAAAAAGATTGGCCGCGGATATGCTGGCAAACGGTCAATCCGGCCCGCAGGCCGTCGGCACCTGGCTCGCGGCCCATCCCGAAGCGACGCGCGTCCGTCGCTCGGTCGAAGAGATTGCGGCCAGCGGCCTGACGCTCGCCAAGCTGACGGTGGCAGCGGGCTTGCTGGGGGATTTGGTCAAGAGCTGATGGCGCAGGAGGTCATCTGCGCTGATTGTAGACGTCGAGACAAACGGCACCGAGCAACACCAGGCCCTTGATGACCTGCTGGTAGTCGATACCAATGCCAAGAATTGACATTCCATTGTTCATCACGCCCATGATCATGGCGCCGATCACCGCCCCGCCGACCCGGCCGACTCCGCCATAGGCGGACGCGCCACCGATGAAACAGGCGGCGATAACGTCAAGCTCGAAACCCAGGCCTGCCTTCGGCGTTGCCGTGTTAAGCCGCGCGGCGAAGACGAGCCCGGCGAGAGCGGCCAAAACACCCATGTTGACGAAGGTCAGGAAGGTGAGCCATTCGGTCTTGATGCCGGACAGTTTTGCTGCTTTCGCGTTGCCGCCGACCGCGTAGATCTGCCGGCCGATGACCGTCCGCCGCGTGACAAAAGCGTAGAGGGCGATGAGCGCCGTCATGATGACAAGCACGTTCGGCAACCCGCGATGCGACGCGATCAGGTAGGTAAAATACAGCACCGCGCCCGACAACACCGCGCTCTTTGCGACAAAGAACGCATAGGGCTCGACCTCGATCCCGTGCAACTGCTCGCGCGCGCGGCTCTTGGCGCTGGAATAAACCAGCGCCAGCGCGAGCACGACGCCGATCAGAAGGGAGGTCGGGTGTAGCGTGCCGAAGCCGGGAAGCAGCTCGGGAATGAAGCCCGACGACAATTTCTGGAACGTTGGCGGGAAGGGTCCGAGCGACTGCCCCTGCAGCAGTGCAAGGGCAAGACCCTTGAACACGAGCATGCCCGCAAGGGTCACGATGAAGGACGGAATGCCGAAATACGCGACCCAATAGCCCTGCGCCGCGCCGATCGCCGCGCCCACCAGGAGACAGGCGATGAAGGCCAGCGTGTAGTCGATCCGATAGCGGACCATCAGCACCGCGGCGACCGCACCGATGAAACCCGCGACCGATCCGACCGAAAGGTCGATATGGCCAGTGACGATCACGAGCAGCATGCCGAGCGCCATGATCACGATATAGCTGTTCTGCAGCACCAGATTGGTGAGATTGAGCGGCTGCAACAGCGTGCCGTCGGTCATGAACTGGAAGAACAGCATGATCACGAACAGCGAAAGCAGCATGCCGTAGTTGCGCAGGTTGTTCTTGATGAACCCGGCGTGCCGCCGCTGCGCGGGGAGCGAAACCGTCTTGTCGGTCATGGCCGCATTTCTCCCATTCGCATGTCGATCTCGCGCATTCCGTTGCTGACGCTGCGGTTGCGCATGATGGAGCGCATGATCTTCTCCTGCGTCGCCTCGGAGGCAGCAAATTCGCCGACGAAGGCGCCGTCGTTCATCACGCAGATCCGGTCGCAAATGCCGAGCAGTTCCGGCATTTCCGACGAGATCACGACGACGCCTTTACCGGCCTCCGCCAGTTCGTTGATGATACAATAAATTTCGTATTTGGCGCCGACGTCGATGCCGCGGGTCGGCTCGTCGAGGATCAGGACCTTGGCATCGGTCATCAGCCATTTCGACAGCACGACCTTCTGCTGGTTGCCTCCGGACAGGTGGCCGGCCTCCTGATAGACGTCGGAGCAGCGAATCCGCATCCGGGTTCGGTAGTCGCTGGCGGCTTTCAATTCGCTGATGTCGTCGATCACCCAGCGCGGCGCGACCTGGTCGAGGCTCGCGAGCGTCACGTTCTTGCGCACGTCGTCGGCAAGAATCAGCCCGAACTGCTTGCGATCCTCGGTCACATAAGCGAGGCCCGCTTTGATGGCTGAGGGAACGCTGGAGAGGTCGACGTCGCGGCCGTCGAGAAGGACCCGGCCGCTGATGTTATAACCCCACGCCCGCCCGAACAGGCTCATGGCGAATTCGGTGCGGCCGGCGCCCATCAGGCCGGCGATGCCGACGACCTCGCCGCGCCGTACGTGAAAGCTGGCGTGCTTGATCACCTGGCGCTCGGGATGCAGCGGGTGGTGCACGGACCAGTCCTTCACCACCAGGACAGGATCCCCGATGCTGGCGGCGCGCTCCGGAAACCGGTGCGCGAGATCGCGATTGACCATGCTGCGGATGATCCGGTCGTCTTCTACCGGCTCGGTTTTGCAGTCGATGCTGTCGACGGTGCGGCCGTCGCGCAGCACCGTGATACGGTCGGCGACGCGGGCGACCTCGTTCAGCTTGTGCGAAATCAGGATCGAGGCGATGCCCTGTTTGCGGAACTCTACGAGACGATCGAGCAAGGCGGCACTGTCGGTCTCGTTGAGACTGGCGGTGGGCTCGTCCAGGATCAACAGACGCACCCGCTTGGACAACGCCTTGGCGATCTCGACCAGTTGCTGCTTGCCAATGCCGAGGTCGGTGATCAGCGTGTCCGGCGACTCGCGCAGGCCGACCTGGGCCAGCAATTGCTGAGTACGGCGATAGACTGCGTCGCGATCGATGACGCCGAGGCGCGCCGGCGGGTGCGACAGGAAGACGTTCTCCGCGATCGACATCAGCGGGATCAGCGCCAGCTCCTGATGGATGATGATGATCCCGAGCGCTTCGGAATCATTGATGTCGCGAAAGCGCCGCTCCTCGCCGTCGAAGATGATGGTCCCCTCGTAGCTGCCGGAGGGATAGACACCGCTGAGCACTTTCATCAGCGTCGATTTTCCGGCGCCGTTCTCTCCCACCAGCGCGTGGATCTCAGCCGGCCGCACGGTGAAATTGACGTCTCGCAGCGCCTGCACGCCCGCAAAACTCTTGCTGACGTCGCGCATTTCCAGCATTGCCGTCATCGCATCGTGTCCTGCCGGTGTTGGCGAGGTTCGGTCCGGCAAGCGCGGATCTGCGCACTTGCCGGACCGCGTCGTTCAATTGAATTGCGAACGCTTGTAGTAGCCGCTGTCAACCAGGACTTTCTCCCAATTGGTCTTGTCGACGACGACCGGCTTGAGCAGATAGGACGGCACCACCTTGATGCCGTTGTTGTAGGTCTTGGTGTCGTTGACGCTGACCTGCTTGCTGTTGAGCGCGGCGTCAACCATGTCCGCCGTCACCCGCGCGAGGTCGCGGGTGTCCTTGAAGATGGTCGAATACTGCTCCCCGCGCAGCATGGCCTTGATCGACGGCACTTCGGCATCCTGTCCGCTGACGATCGGCATCGGTTGATCGGAACTGCCATAGCCGACGCCCCTCAGCGAGGAAATGATGCCGATGGAGAGGCCATCGTAGGGCGAGAGCACCGCATGAACGCGCTTGTTGCCGTAGAAGGCACTGAGCAAATTGTCCATGCGCGCCTGGGCGGTCGCGCCATCCCACCGAAGCGTGGCCACCTTGTCCATGCCCATCTGCTTGCTGGCGACCACCAGCTTGCCGCTGTCGATATAGGGCTGCAGCACCGACATCGAGCCGTTGTAGAAGAAGTAGGCGTTGTTGTCGTCGGGCGAGCCGCCGAACAGCTCGATGTTGAACGGCCCCTTGCCCTCCTTCAGCCCAAGCCCCTGCTCGATCGACTGCGCCTGCAACACGCCGACCTGGAAATTGTCGAACGTCGCGTAGTAATCGACGTTCGGCGTGTCGCGGATCAGGCGATCATAGGCGATCACGGTGATCCCCTTGGCCTTCGCCTGCTTGAGCACGTCCGAGAGCGTGGTGCCGTCGATAGCCGCGATCACCAGCGCCTTGGCCCCCTTGGTCACCATGTTCTCGACCTGGGAAAGCTGGTTGGGGATATCGTCTTCGGCATATTGCAGATCGCTGTTGTAGCCGCGCTCCTTCAGCACTTTCACGATGTTGTTGCCGTCATCGATCCACCGCGCGGAGGATTTGGTCGGCATGGCGATTCCGACGGTGCCCTTGTCTTGCGCGAGCGCGGCGCTGCCGGATGCCATGGCGGCAAGGCCCGCCAGCGCGAGCCCGAACATCGTAATCTTCAGCTTGAGCATGCTTCACTCCCTTGGGTTGGACTTTAGTTCTCGTTGCGGCGAAACATTCGTGTGGCCGGTCACCTCCTATGAATTTGCAGCAACAAATCGATAGACAGTGTGGTGACGGTAGATGCTGTCGGGCGTAAGGCGCGCCGACGGAAAATCAGCCCGGTTGGGCGCATCGGGCCAGATCTGGGGCTCGAGACAGATCGCATCCGACTGCCGATAGAGCCGTCCGCCCTTTCCCGCGATCGAGCCATCGAGATAGTTTCCGGAATAGACTTGCAGGCCCGGCTGGTCGGTCAGGAGCTCGAGAATTCGTCCCGACCGCGGCGCCTCGAGTCGCGCCGCAAGCCGCAGGGTGCGCGCGCCGTCCAGGCAGAAATTGTGGTCATACCCTCGGCCGTGCCGTAGCTGCACGTCGTCGTTGCGGATGCGAGCGCCGATCGCTGTGGCGGTGCGGAAATCGAAGGGCGTGCCCGCGACGTCCCGCGGCGGCTCCCGCAGCGGAATCGCGCCGGGATCGATCGCGAGGAAATGGTCGGCGGCGATCGTCAGCCGATGATCGAGGATACTTTCGCCGGACGCAGCGCCATTGAGATTGAAAAACGTGTGATTGGTCAGGTTGCAGATCGTTGGACGGTCCGCCTTTGCCGTGAAAGTGAGCGACAATTCGGCCGGACCGGTCAATCGATAGGTGAGGCGAACGTCCAGCCGACCTGGATAGCTCTCCTCCCCGTCCGCGCTGCCATAGGCGAGCGTGACCATGGGCTCTGCGCCGTCCTCGATTTCGACGATCTGCCAGAGTTTTCGGTCAAAACCCTCAAACCCGCCATGCAGCGCATGCGGACCGTTATTGGCCGCGAGCCGGACCTCCGCACCGTCGAGGACAAAACGGGCATTGGCGATACGATTGGCATAACGGCCGACGGTCGCGCCGAAGAACTTCCGCATGCCGAGATAGCCGGCGAGATCGGCATGTCCGAGAACCACGTCCTCGCATCGTCCCTGCGCGTCCGGTACGACCAGCGCCTGAAGCGTCGCGCCATAGGTGATGATGTGGGCTTCGAAGCCGTGCATGCCGCGGAGCGTCACGCGCTCAACTGCACGGCCGTCCGCGCAATCGGCCGAACATCATCCCTTGCAAGATGCGATGCGGCGACCATGATCAATCCTCGAAGGGCTCGACGGTATGCCGCCGGCCGAGCATGAAGGCATCTGCCACAAGTTGGAGCGGCGTCAGGTCGACATCGCTGGCGCCCGAAGCGGTCAATTCGACGAACCGACGGTAGAGCCCGCGATATTCCGTTTCCGTCGCATCGACGAGGACCTCCCCGCTCGCAACCAGACGCGCGCCGCCGGCCGAAAGGATCAGCGGTCCGCGATCGGTCTCCGCAACAATGTCCCAGCTCTGCGGGCCGGTCTGGCGGAAGTCGAATTCGGCGGTGATCGGCAGACCGGCGTCATCCGTCAGCGACAGGCGCGCCGCAATCGGCGCCGCGCGATTGGCGGGAAAATCAAGTTCGGCGGCCGTTACGAATGGCGGCCGGGGCAGGATACAGGTGAGAATAGAGAGTGCATTGATGCCGGGATCGAACACGCCGAGTCCCCCCGGCTCCCAGATCCAGCCCTGTCCGGGATGCCAGACGCGGACGTCCTCTTTCCAGCTGACCTCTACGGAATCGATGCGACGTGACGCGAGCCAGCGCCGCGCCGGCTCGACCGCCGGCGCAAAGCGCGAATGCCATGTTGCAAACAGCGTTCGGTCTGCCCGCGCAGCCGATACGATCAGGGGATCGAGCTCACGGACGCTGGCGCCCGGCGGCTTTTCCAGCATCACGTGCTTGCCGGCCGCCAGTGCGGCCGCCGCCTGAACGCGCCTGACCTGCGGCGGCGTGCAGAGCGCCACCGCATCGATTGGCGGACCATCCCGCAACAAGTCCTCGAGTGTGGTGAAATGCGGCAAATCCGGCAGCGAGGCGTTGCGGCTGGCGATCGCGGCAAGCTTCACGCCTGGGGTCGCAGCGATTGCCGGGACATGCTGGTCTCGCGCGATCTTGCCGAAGCCGACAATAGCGATCCGAAGTTCTGTCACGGCCTGTCTCCGAATTCGACGCTGCGGGATCCTCCGCTTACTGCGCGGTCATCCCTTGATGTCGGCGCATGCCGTTGTGAATGACCGCGTTCATCGCCGCCGCCGCAGCTTCCGCATCCGCGGCCGCGATGGCGTCGACGATGCGCTGGTGCCATAGCAGCACGGTCTCGCGATCCTTCGGGTCGACCGGCGCGCTGAGCAGGAACGATGCACGCAGCGCCGCCTCGATCACGTGACCGATCGAGCGCATGAACAGATTGCCCGACGCATTGGCAACGGCGATGTGCAGGGCGAGATCGGCCTCGGCAAAGCCGACCGAGTCCGAGGCTTCAAGCCGCATCCGGTTCATGCTCCGCTGCAGCTCCGCGATATCCGCCTCGGAGCGCCGCGCTGCCGCGAGCATCGCCGCCCGCGGTTCGACCGCGAGGCGAATTTCCGCGAGATCGCCGAGGAAGCGTTTGTCGATGCCCGCGTCGAGATGCCATGCGAGCACATCGGCGTCGAACATGTTCCAGGCGCCGCGCTCCCGCACGACGGTGCCGACCCGTGCCTTGGTGGTGAGCAGCCCCTTGGCAACCAGCGTCTTCACGCTCTCCCGCAGCACCGGCCGCGACACCCCGAACATCGCGGTGAGCTCGGCGTCGCCTGGCAGCCGGGCCCCCTCCGCGTAGCGGCCGGCGATGATATCGGTGCCGATGCTGCGAGCCACCTCCGCATGATTCGAATGGGCTCGCCGCGTAGGGATGACGACAAGTTGCGTCATGGCCTTGCTCCTGAACGGGCGGCGGAGAAGGTGCTGACCGTGTCGATCGATGCAGTGCCCGAAATCATCAAGGCGATACCGGTCCCCGTATTATGGCACCGTCCGTTGCCCAATAATCTATTTCACGGAAGCGTCGCCACGACTAGTCATATTATTTGACTATTTTACTGGGCGATGGCCAGAAAGTTCGGCAGGCGGGCGCGCGGTACCTGATCGAGCTGGGCGACATAGGGGGTCGATCAAGGGCATGGACCGGCTTGTTCCAGTCCTGCGCGCCGTTCGCTTGCGACCATTGATGAAGAGACGGAAACGCGATGGCGCCGCGACGGCGCATCAGGCGATTGCTGCTCTCTCCGCTGAACGGGAATTCCGGTGCCTCGCCGAGCCCTCCGAGGTCCAGGGCGAGACCGCGCTGTCGCTGATGAAAAAGGAGCCCAGCGCGCCATTGTCGAATTCGATCAGCGCGGCGGCGAGCGCGGTGTTCTGCTGCTCCACCCGACCGCAGACATACGTCGGGTGCACGATGTCACCGCCTCGTCTTTTCAAGAGCGGTCTGATTGCAGGCCTCAAGAACTGCCATACTTGTCTGCACGAAAGCCACGTAGTTGCGACATGAAGCCAGAAAGCCAAGGCTGATCAGTTCAAACGCAGCTTCCCACGGGCTCTCTCCCGGCGCGGCTTTCGCTCGCGCGCCGCCTTGAATGACCAAAGGTCGGAAGCTCCGGTCGCTCAGCCGATGTCCTGCTCCCAACCGGGTGCCGTTCGAGGAATGGATCAATCGCAGGCGCGGCTTGGGCATATCAATCTCCTCAGCAAGCGTAACTTAAGCGGCATGAGCCTCGCAAAGATCGGCCCATTGCATGTCCTTGTAGTTGAAGCCGCGCGCGAGCATGGGCTTCACCACCATGAAGTAGGGCGAAATATCGAAGTCGCGGGGCGCATAGTGCGATGAGTGACGGAGCTCGGCGACTTCACGGGGCGCCATCTGGCTTTCGACACGCGTGATCTTGGGAAGGATCGGGATAGCGCACGACGTCAAATGCTTGCGCGATCAGCGAAGAGCAGATCATGCGGGTGGCATCGCCGGAGCCGAGCACGCTCGTCCGGTGTCGCCAACCCCGCGTCGTCGCCCATGGCACCAGGTAGCGCATCAGGTCGATAGACGTTCTTGAAATCGTAGGTGAGACCAACGCGTTCGCAGGCGTAGCGGCAGACCTTTTCGCAGTCCGCTTCGCTCAGGCCCACCGGCCGGCAGATGCGGGTTTTACAAGGCAGATATTTCGACAGCGGCGCCGACACGACACCTTCGCCGAGATTGGCTTCGATCAGGACGTGGGGCTCGCCGTCGGTTGCTGCGCCTCCGATCGGCCCGACATACAGCGCCGAATGCGACCAGGTCGATTGCGTAAGATACTTGATGCTGCTGGAAATGCGACCTTTGCCCTCGACCAGCAACACATCGCCCGGTCGAAGGGTTTCGCGTAAGCCCGTCGAATCATCAGGAGTGAACGGCTCGCAGGATTTGGCCCGCCTCTGCAACCGGGCAGACAAATGTCCGATTCTATCGAACATCCAGCCCATCTCGTCCCTCTCCTCTTCTGATGTTTTTCCGTATGGCGGCTCGAGAGCCGCCGTTCGGTTTTGCATCTCAAGCGTAGTCACCGGGTGATGGTCCTGACCATTGCACGGAGGTTGCTTCCAACATTCCATTGGTTGAGAGACGTATACTTAGGTTTAGGATCGGCAGATGGGCGGTTGCGAACATCGCGCCTGATCAGCCGCAGGCTCGACCGGTCGATAAGCGAGTTGTCGGCGGCGCGGATCGAGGGCTCAAAACCATCGCAACCTTCGTATAGGCCTCCGCCCCCTTTCGATATCCGGCGCTAACCTCCGTATAATTGAGCCTTAATCTTAATCGTTTCATTCTCGCTGCCATCGGCTGCTTCGCCTTGGGAGGCCGCACATGAGGGTCAAGCGCTCCGCACGGTGGTCCTGTTCGCCGCATGGCTTTGCAGGACACTACGATCCGAGGCTGTACTTCACGCGTACGCGACGTGCGACAGCGAACAACGGATGTCCAGCAAGCACTGCCACGCACGGCACACAGGAGGCAAAAATGCGCAACAGTCCGCAGAATCCTCGGATCGACGCAGCGAAGCGTTGCGCGATCTGTGACGGAAAGTTTGGTCTCGTCCGGCACTACGCCTGGCGAACTGCCCTCTGTTCAAAGAAGTGCGTTGATCGCTTCAAGGATCGCCGGGAGCATGACCGCAGATGGTTGTTCCGATTTCAAGCCGCATGACTAGTGCCCGGTTTTCGAAGTTCGTGATACAGCGCTGCAACCTCTGTCACGCACTTCGAAAACCAAAAGGGCGCCAGCAAACACCGCTTTTCGATTTCAAATTTCTGAGGCGAGCTTGCGGCAGATGATGCAGGAATTTCAAATCGGCGGCACCAGGCGCCACATGAGATTCGTCCTGGTGAACGGCAGAACGCCTAGCCCGAATTCGCTCTGTGTGCTGTGCTGCGAGCCCATCGGGATGACCTATCTGCGAGAAATCGGCACGCGGCTCCCCTACTGTGGTCCTGGCTGCTACGACGATCACTGCAAGGGTACCGTCTTGACTTTGGCATCCTGAGACGAAGCAGTTCAGTCGGAGACTTTGGCGGCCGACCGACTTTCCGGTTGCTGATGGCTCAGTTCATACTGCCCGAGCTCACGTAACCTGACCGCGATCATCCGCTGCGCCGTCGGGCTTCAGCGTCCGTTTCACGCATTCCAGCAATGCCGCCTCATCGAATGGTTTGCTCAGAAAGCAGACCGCCCCGCCCTTCATCGCCCGTTCCCGGATCCGATCCTCGGGAAACGCCGTGAAAAAAATGACAGGGATATTTGCGCCGTGCGCAATCAGGTGGTCCTGCAGCTCAAGACCGCTCATCCCCGGCATCTCCACATCCGCAACGATGCAGAGTGTGTCCTTCAGCAGAGGCGAGGCGAGGAACTCGTTAGCGGAAGCGAACGCGTGCGCCGCAAATCCCATCGATGTCAACAAACGCGCCACCGCCGCACGAACCGAGGCGTCGTCGTCAACGATCGAGATGACAGGGCCTTGCACGCGACCGACTTTCCTTCAAGAGCGGTTCGACCAGAGGCCGGGCACCCAAGGAAGGTACGATCGAATTTGCGAGCGGAGAAGTATACTTAGGTTTCGAGAACGTCAGACCTGCGCCGGCTCTTTCTCTGGATGCTGCTCGCGCGGCGGATGCTTCCATAAAAGCGTCAAGCCGTGACGTCTGTCTCATCGCAGAGGTGTGCTGGCAGTCATTCCAAGCGCTCCCGCCATCCTGACCAGATCTGCGACCGTTCTGGCGCCCATTTTCTTCATGAGATGACTGCGATGGACTTTTACCGTGATCTCGCTGACCTCGATTTGAGCCGCAATTTGCTTGCTCAGGAGACCGGAGGCGACGAGAGCCATGATCTCGCGCTCGCGAGGTGTCAGGGACGAGAACCGCATCCTGACGTCGGAGATCATCTTCTCGCCGTCGCGCCGCGCCTGGTCGCGCTGGATTGCCGAGGCAACGGCATCCAGCAGATCCTGATCGCGAAACGGCTTCAGGAGGAAATCGACAGCTCCGGCTTTCATCGCCCGCACCGACATGGGGATATCGCCATGTCCCGTGATGAACACGATCGGAATTTGAATGTCCGCATTCGTCAGCTCGGTTTGGAAGTCGAGCCCGCTCAATCCGGGCAGCCTTACGTCGAGCACGAGGCAGCCTGGAACATCCGGGCGCTTGCTCTGCAGGAACTCCTGGGCCGATGCAAAAACCTCGACCCGCAACTGTACCGAGTAGAAAAGCCTCGCAAGCGCCTGCCGGGTCGGCGCGTCATCGTCGACCACGAAAACGATCGGCTGTTCTGCGCTCGCGGCGGCAGCGGCTGACGATTTGAGCGAGGTCACCTTGCAGTCCCTTACCGCACACGGGGCAAGCCCTGGACAAGGGCTTCCGACGCAAACATGACGGCGTCGACTATAGCCAATCGCAGTGTTCTGGGCAAAGCCGTCCAGCCTTACCTGCTGCGGCGGATCGCCGTCTCCGTGACATCGAGCTCAACGCAGCGCGTATCTGAATACTGCTGAGGGACGCTACGGCTTGCGTCGCGATCGACATCACCGAGGACGGCCTCTCGCTTGCTCGCCAGACCAGGAACCTCATGCCGCCCGCATTGGGTCGGCATGCGCGGCCGGACCGGTCTCGTCCCCTTCGGGACGCAGGGTAAACTGAAAGACGGCGCCCCGCGATTCATTCGGGCAGGCCCACAGCTTTCCCTCGTGCGCCTCGATGATCGACCGGCAGATCGCCAGGCCCATACCCATGCCATTGGGCTTGGTCGTGTAGAATGCGTCGAAGAGGCGCTCAACATTCGCCGGGTCCAGTCCCGGACCTGTGTCTGTTACCGCTACGAGCACGCGGCCCAATTCGACTTGCTGGGTGCGCACCAACAATTCACGCTGCACTTCTGCGACGCAGCTCATGGCTTCAATGGCGTTGACGATCAAGTTGAGCATCACTTGCTGCAACTGGACCCGATCTCCTTCGATCAGCGGCAGTCGGTCCGCAAGTTTCGTCTGCACAAGGACGCCGCTCTTGGCTGCTTCGGCACGGCTCAGGGCAATCACCTCGCGGATCGCCTCGTTGATGTCGAAGCGATCCTTTCGCGGCGGCACCTTCCTGATGAAAGCCCGAATCCGATCGATGACGTCGCCGGCTCGGCTGCTGTCCGCGATGATGCCGCGCAGGGCGTCGCGAGCCATCTCGAGATTGGGCGGTTGAGCGCCCAGCAAACGCAAGGCGGCTCCGGCGTTGATGGTCGCTGAGGCGATCGGCTGCTTGACCTCATGGGCGATCGAGGCGGTCAGCTGTCCCATCGTGGTGATGCGATTGGCATGCGCAAGCTCCATCTCTGCCTCGCGGTAGCGCCGCTCGCTTTCGCGGGCCTCGGCTTCCGCCCGCTTGCGCTCCGTCAAATCAAGTACGAAGCCGACCCCATGGTTCTCACTTTCCTCGAACAACGTCCCGCCGATCAGCACCGGCACACGGCTGCGATCTTTCCGGAAATACTCCTTCTCGAACGGCTGCACTGTCCCGATCATCTTCAGGTCCGCGACAGTCTGTGCGTCGCGGTCGCGCCATTCCGCCGGCGTCAGGTCCGCCCGGCTTATGCGACCCGAGACAAGATCCTCCCGGTCGTATCCAATCATGCGAAGAAACGTGTCATTCGCGTCGAGAATGTGACCTTCGATATCCCAGATGATGATCCCGATGATGTTGGCGTCGACCAGGCGCCGGATTTTCTTGTCGCGCTCCTCAAGGTCGCTCTGGAGCTGGACGTTTTCCGCGGTCGCTTTCCGCCGCCGTCTCGCTTCGAGCCGGGCGAGCGCCAGCGCCGCCCCCGCCAGGACGCTGATAATGACGACGGCGGCAGCGATGAGCCAGGTCTTGCGCTGTTCGAGTGCGTCGGCGCGTGTCTCGAGGTCCGCGAGCAGGAAGCGCTCGTGGTCCACCATCTGGTCGATTTGCGTTCGGATCTCATCCATGATGCGGATCATCGCCAGCCCCGGCAGCCTGGAGGTGTGGGCTGTGCCGACGATGTCGTCGATCTCGCGCAGCTTCGCTGAAACGGTCTCCGCCAGATGTCCGGCGCGAAGGCTCTGCAATGGATCGTTCGCCACCAGAGACTGCAGCTCCTGGGTCTCGCGTCGTACGTTTTCGTCAGAGACGCCGTAGGCCTTGAGATATGCCGGGTCGAGGGTCAGCAGATACCCCCGCCTTTCGGACTCCACGTTGGCAATGATCGTCCGCAGCCGATCGAGCGTCTCGAGTACCTGGCGGCTACGGTCGAAGGAAAGATTTACCGCTCGCCGCTCGTCCCAGTATTGGAGGCCGAGAAACCCGGCTGCGGCACACAGGGTCAGAAGCGCCGCGACCGCGAGGATCAACGGACGAGCAAACCACCGCGAGGAAAGGCCCAGAGCAGGAACCGACATTGGCCTCGGGTCCTTGATGCATGCACAACCAGCGCGCGTTCTGGTGCGGACGCCAGAGCTTTGCTAGGAGAATAGGCTACATGGACAGGTCCGCATAGGTGAGACGGGAACCCGACTCCCCGGCCGTGCAGGAACGTCATGGGGTACGGCCCCGCTCGTGTTGCGAATGACTGCCCCTACGCGGGAGCACCGACATGGCGCCGGGTGAAAGAGCTGAGCGGTCGAGGTGCCGGTTAGCCGGCGCAGCATCCTCAAGGGATTTGGCGCGGCGGGGGCAGCCTTGTCCGCAGCCTTGCCACCCTTGGCCACGCTGCCGCGGTGGAGCTTCGCGCAGGAGGCCAGCGCGCTCTACGCCAGCGCCGCGATCGATTGGAAACAGTTTGCGGGGCAAACGATCACGCTCGCGGGCGCGATCCATCCCTGGTCGAGTGCGATCAATCAGGTTTTGCCGGATTTCACCAAGCTCACCGGTATCAGCGTCATCACCGACTTCCGATTGGAAACCACGTACCTGGGCGCGCTGCCGATCCAACTCGCCCGCGGCAGCAGCACGCCCGACGTCTTCATGTTCACGACCTATGGCCAGGGCATCTCGGCTGGATGGCTCGAGCCGCTGAACGCCTATTATTCCGACAGGTCGCTGACCGATCGCGGATGGTATGACGAGAGCGACCTTCTGAAGACCGCCCGAGCCTTTCCGCTGTGGTCGGACGGCGAACGCTACGCCGTCCCGATTACCTCCGAGGCGATGACCGTCTTCATCAACAGCGATGCGCTGGCAGCCAGGAACCTGCCGGTACCCCAAACCTTCGAAGAGCTGCTGGCCACCGCCAAGGCGGTCAAGACCAATGACATGTCGGGGATCGCCATGCGCGCCCAAGCCGGCGGCAATTCGTCCCCGCCGGCCATGGGCTTCGTGTTTTCTTATGGCGGGGCGATGGTCAAGGACAACAAGGCCGTTTTCGCGAGCCCCGAGGCGATCGCGGCCGTCGAGATGTACGGACAGCTGCTCAGCCAGGCCGGCCCCGTCGGGATCGGCAACTACGAATGGTATCACGTGCTGGACGATTTCCTTCAGGCCAGGACGGCGATGGCAATCGACAGCAGCAACTTCGCGACCGACATCTCCAACCCGGCGAAGAGCCGCGTCGCCAGTCAGGCCGAGTTTGCAGCCTTTCCGCATGTCCCCGGTCGCGCACCGGTTCCTTTCATGTCGCACTGGCAGGCGTGCATCAATGCCAAATCACGCAACAAGCGGCCAGCTTTCCTGTTCCTGTTGTGGGCGACAAGCAAGCCGACCTCGCTGCAGACCGCCGCGGCGGGGCTGGCGACGACGCGCGTGTCGGCCTGGTCCAGCGAGGGCTTCAAGCAGGCGTTCGGAGCGCAAGCCGCGGCAGCAGCCCTGACCAACTTGCAAAATGCCGATGTCGACCGCGCGAAGGCGATCCTCTTCCATCCGCAATCGAGACCCATCCTCGACGCCTTCATGATCGGTGTTAATGAAGTGGTCTCGGGATCGAAATCGGGGAAGACTGCAATGACCGCCGCCGCCGAGAAGGCCAATGCGGCGATCCGCTGATAGGAGCCCTTGTGGGCAGAGCGCGACACGCGGAAGGATCCTGCTGACCAGGCGGGTGATCTTTTGCTGCTGACGCTAGCCCAAATCGGTATTGACGTTGTCGACGCCGATCCTGGCGGACGCCGTCAAAGCCACTGCGACGCGAAGCCGGATAGGGTGGGCAAGTTGCATGGCGCGTCGTGCGAATACGGTCCCGCCGCCTGACTAGGGCGTCACTCATAAATCCGCCGTGTCAGCTTTACCCACGAAAGCAGACCTCAGAGCGGACGCGCTTCGATGTCCCCAAAGGGCCAGGCGCAGACATCATTAGTGGTCTATCGATGTGTGAAAAAAGACCTGCGGCGACCTCTCAAATCCCAACGTGGAGGCCGATGAGATTCGCTACGGCGCGCCAGAGAAAACCGCCGCTTCGCACCGTATTATCAAGAGCAGGCGTCGATACGATATAGATTTGAGCCCCCGATGCCGACAAAAAATATATAACCACCTACAACGCGCGATACACGCTTATTCGAACTTCGCTTCGCAAACCCCCATAGCGCTTCGCTGCACGCTGCATCACGAGTGTATGCCCAGCCATACACGCTTGCTTTGTCGCTGCACAACCCACCCTACCAACAAGCAAGCTATCCCAAAAAATAAATCAACCCAACAAATCTCATCCTCACCCCCAACTCATTCACCCTCACCAACTTACTACGAAGCATAAGCTGGGATCCAGTCAAACCTCGAGACTCGAGACGCTAAAGTCCGCGGAGTGTTGGACGGCTCATCCGCCTGCGGCCGCGCTACGGCTCAAACGCGCCCTTGCATGTCCGCTTCAGCTGAGAAGAATAACGTAGACTCCTGAACCTCGATTTCAGACCTCGACAACGATAAACTGCCGCTAATGTCCGCTTTGGGTCCAGGCCGTGTGAAAACTCCATCGATGCTATGATTCTCCTGCTGAATCGGCGGGGAAGTGATGCGGGGTTTCGTTCGAGGGGCGGATCGCCAGCAGACGACGCTGTTGCCGGAATGCCTCGATGATTGGGTCGACGAGGGCAATTCTGTTCGCGTGGTCGATTTGTTCGTGGATGCGTTGGAACTGCGCGACCTCGGGTTCGATGGCGTTGATCCTGCAGCGACCGGCCGGCCGGCGTACCATCCTTCGCCGATGCTCAAGCTCTACATTTACGGCTATCTCAACCGTGTCCAATCGAGCCGGCGGCTGGAGCGCGAGGCTGGCCGCAATCTCGAGGTGATGTGGCTGACCGGACGGCTGGCGCCGGATCACAAGACCATCGCCGACTTCCGCAAGGACAATGGCCCAGCGATCAAGAAGGTTTGCGGGCAATTCATCGAGTTGTGCCGCAAGATGGGGCTGCTGGCGAAGGCCAGCGTTGCCATCGACGGCAGCAAGTTCAAGGCCGTGAACAGTCGCGACAACAACTTCACGCAGGGCAAGCTCCAGCGCCGCCAGAAGCAGATCGAAGAGAGCGTGGCGCGCTACATGAGCCAACTCGACACCGCCGATCGTCAGACTGCCGCAGGGGATGAGCCGTCGGAAACGGTGCTGCTGACCAAGACGCGGCTTAAGGAAAAGCTGGCGAAGCTCGAAGAAGAAGTGAAACGGCTGGCCGCGATTGAAAAGGCATTGCTCGTCTCGCCCGACAAGCAGATATCGCTGACCGATCCCGATTGCCGCTCGATGGCAACGAGCGGGCGCGGCTCCGGCATGGTCGCCTACAACGTACAAAGTGCGGTCGACACCACGAACCATCTGATTGTCGCGCACGAGGTCACCAACGTCGGCACCGATAGATCGCAACTGGCGACGATGGCGCAGGCGGCGAAAGCCGCGCTGCACAGCGATAACTTGGACGTCGTTGCGGATCGGGGCTACTTTAAAGGTGAGGAAATCCTGGCATGCGAACAGGCCGGGGTCGCGGTCACGCTACCCAAGCCGCAAACCTCGGGAGCCAAGTCGGCAGGTCGCTTTGGGAAACCTGATTTTGTCTATTTGGCCAAGGACGATGTCTATCGCTGCCCGGCCGGCGAGAAGCTGGCGCATCACTTCACCGCTGATGAAGATGGCCAGAAAATGCGGATCTACTTGACGAAGGCGTGCCGCACATGCCCGTTCAAGGATCAGTGCACAACATCCAACGAGCGCCGCATCAAACGCTGGGAACACGAACACGTCGTCGAGGCCGCGCAGACGCGGCTCGATCAGAACCCGCAAGCCATGCGTGTGCGCCGCGAAACCGTCGAGCATCCGTTCGCCACACTGAAGATGCGGATGGGGGCAACACACTTTCTGATGAAGCGGTTGCCCAATGTCGCGACCGAAATGGCCCTGAACGTACTCGCCTACAACCTCACGCGCGTAATGAACATCATCGGCATCAAGCCGCTCCTGGTGGCAATCCGAGCGTGAAGAGCTCGTGCTGTTATGCGCATCATGTGACCGTTCAGGTCGCTCAGGCGTGGCCCGAGCTTGCGCCCGCGTTGACTCCAACTCGATAAGGCAAAAATACGCTCAGACCGTCGTGTCGACGCGGACCGTCCCCAGTTGCGTGCAATTTTTGGGGGAGGAAAAACGTTTTTACACAGCCTGGGTCAAAAGCGGAAAGACTAGCGGTGAGTATTTCTAATCCGCTTTGGCCCTGAAAGCGGGACATCGCGCGCCTATGAGTACACGCCCTAATCGGAATCTGCCCCAAGGGACCTCGCGTCATCATGAGCGACCGGAACCTTCGCCTGCGCGAAGGTCGCCATGCCATTGTGCAGGGCGCATGCAAACCGCAGGATGGGCAATGCGATCGCGGCGCCAGATCCCTCCCCGAGCCTGAGATCAAGACTGAACAACGGCCTGACATTCAAGGCCTGGAGAACCAGGTGATGCCCTTGCTCTGCCGATTGATGCGAGGACAAAAGAAATGGCTGACACGACGGATTAAGACGCACCGCCGTCAATGCCGCGACGGACACGATGAAACCGTCGATCAGGATCGGAAGGCGACGTTGTGCGGCAGCGATGATGGCGCCTGCAATCGCAGCAATTTCGAGACCGCCGACCGCACACAGGATGCGCTCGGGAGAAACAGGCGGCCTCGTGAGACCATGGCGAGCCAGCGCTGAGTCAATCACGCGCGCTTTGTGCGCGCGACCGGCTGCATCGACACCGGTACCGCTGCCGGCCATCTGCTCGGCGCCTACGCCAAGCAGGGCCGCGGCAATCGCCGCCGAAGTCGTCGTATTGCCGATGCCCATCTCGCCAAGGATCAGAAGATCGGGCTCTGTTGCGGCAGCGCGTGCGACCGCGCGCCTGCCGCAGTCAAAGGCGAAAGCGATTTCCTCCGACTGAAGCGCCTCTTCCTTGCTGAAGTCCCGGCTGCCCCGGCGTGGCTTGTCGGTGACGACGTTCGGGATCGGCTGTTCGGCGAGCGTCCCGGCGTCGACGATCTCGAGACTTGAGCCCAGCTCGCCCGCGAGGACGGAAATCGCAGCACCGCCCGACGCGAAATTCGACATCATCGCGATCGTTACTTCCTGAGGATAGGCCGACACGCCTTGGGCGACGATGCCGTGATCGCCGGCAAAGACAATGATCGGCACGCGGTTGGCCCGAGGCCGGTCGGTTTGCTGCAGACCGGCGAGATCGATCGCCAGTTGCTCAAGACGGCCGAGCGCTCCGGCGGGCTTGGTGAGTTCGCCCTGACGGGAGATGGCCGCGTCGCGATGGACCGTCGAAATGCCGGCGCACTCCTGGTAGACCCACTCGGGTAGCATGTTGTCCTGCCTTTGGATGTTGTCGTTCAAGATGCGCACGGCCTTTCGCCCGGGATTGCTACGATGTGCGCTTGAGAATGTAGCTATCCATGATCCAGCCGTGCCTGGCGCGCGCTTCCTGTCGCGCGGCCGCGATGTTTGGCCCAGCCTCCGCAAGCGTGCCTGACATGGTGATCTCCTCGGGCATGCCGAGATACGCACCCCACCAGATATGCAGTCCGCTCGGGTCGAGCGACTGGAACGCGGCGCCGCCATCGAGCATGACGACCACGGTGTCGGCGCCGGACGGCCAACCTCTTTCGCGCAGCCGCCGCCCCGTCGTGACAAGAAACGGCTCGCCGATGTCGTTCAGCGGCAGGGCGTGCGCTGCGCAGAGCGCCTGAATCGACGTGACGCCCGGCACCACGTCGATGATCGGCATCGGCTCGAGCCTGCGCGCGATCCGCAGGCTGGAGTCGTAGAGCGAGGGATCGCCCCAGATCAGGAGCGCAACGCGTCCTTCCGTCCCAAGTTGACTCGCAATCGCGCTCGACCAGGTTGCGGCAACGGCGTCATGCCAATCGTCCACTCCCGTACGATAGTCCTCGTGACCGGCGTCGCGCACCGGCACATCGAACTCGGCAACACGCGTTCTGTCGTTGGTGAGAACCTGCTCGCAAATGGTCCGGCGCAGCTCGGCGAGATCGGATTTCGCCGTGCCCTTGCGCGGAATCAGAACGAGGTCGGCGGCGTTGATTGCGCGGATGGCGGCGAGCGTAAGCTGCTCCGGATCGCCGCAGCCGATGCCTATGAGGGAGAGCGCGAGCATGGAGCTGGCAGGGAGCGACCGCATCTTGCGACTGTCCCCCGCGTTACCTATGCGGCATTGTGAAGGCGGTACGTGACAAGGCTGTCCGCCGTCACGCTTCGCATCGACTTCGCCAGTGCCAGCACGGCAAGATCGGCCAGCGGCTCGATGACCAAGACGAGCGCGTAGGACGCCGCGAAGGATGCGATGGCGGCGAAGTTCTCGGCCGCAAAGCCCGCACCATAGAGAGCCCAGAAGGCGACCCACGCCACGATGCCGGATTGATACGCCGTCGAAAGCGCAAGCGCCTGTCGATACTGCAGGTCAACATAGGCGGTCTTGCGCGGGATCATGCGCCCAGCGAGCGCTCTGACCGCAAACAACGGCACAAGCAGCGTGGTCACGTTCATGCCGAATTGCGGCAGGTCCGTCGGCGCAAAGAAGAGCCCCTGAATCAACAGGCCAAGCGCGAGCCCGAACGCTGCCGGAGCCGTGCCTAAAACCAGAAACAGCGTGGAGCCGAGGATGAAATGCACCTCCGAGACGCCGACCCGGAAATGCGGAAAAACTTCGAAGAACGAAAATACCAAAGCTGTCGCCACGAGAGTGCGCATCGCAAACGAAGCGATTCCCTGTTCACGCGCGGTTTCTGCCGCAAATTTGATGGCGCAGGCGCAGGCAACCGCACCCGTCGCATAGCCCAGCGCGAGCTTCGCGCCTTCAACGATACCCGGTTCGATATGCATGATTTAGGTCCCTCCTGCCGTCACTCCCGACAGCGTTGGCGTTGCTAATTGCACGGCCGGTCTCCTGGCTCGCGGTTCAAAACGGGTCTCCGGCCTTCCCAGGCCTGACGGCCCAGTGGCGAATCGGAGCCCCTCACCGCTTACAGTCGCGGGGGCGGCCGGGGCTTCGGGCGCCGCAATTGGGTCAGCCCTTCCCCATTCCCGATCATGCTCCGGCGCGTTGCGCTTCGAGCACCATGCCTGTCGTTTGTGCCCCTTCCGAAGACGACACGTCAAGTCGCTCGCACTGACCGACGTCGACGTCGTCATTGGTGGCCCCCGTGACAGCGCACCGAAAAGAATGACGGCGGTTGCGGTTGCAGAACCTTGCGCGAGCTGTTCCGCCAGCTTTGCAATCGTCGTGCGAATGAGTTTCTCATCGGCGTGCCCGAGGGATTCGGCAAGCACGACCGGCGTATCGGGATCCATGCCCTGTTCGATCAACTTTGCCGCAAGCGCGGGAAACGTTCGCTTGCCCATGTAAACGACGGTTGTCGATTCCGGGTCGGCCAGCGCCGCCCAGTTGAGATTGCCGGGCAATTGACCCGTGACATCGGCGCCGGTCACGAACTGCACGCGGCGCGAGGTATGTCGTCGGGTGAGCGGAATCCCGGCAGTCGCAGCGGCGACGCAGGCCGACGTCACGCCGGGTATGATCTCGTAGCCTACTCCCGCCGATCGCAGCGCTTCGATCTCCTCTTCGAGCCGGCCGAAAATTCCCGCGTCGCCCGATTTCAGCCGCACCACGCGCGCACCCGTAGCCGCGTAGTCGACGAGCAGGCGATTGACATGATGCTGCTTGGCCGAGGGACGCCCCGCACGTTTGCCGACAGCCACGAGGTTGGCGGCGGGGCGGGCATGATCGAGAATCGCGCCCGAGGCGAGATCGTCATAGAGCACGACGTCGGCAGCGCGAAGACGCGCAGCACCCTTGAGCGTGAGAAGCTCGGGGTCGCCGGGACCTGCCGAGACAAAGGAAACGAAGCCGCTCACCTGTCCTCCACAATGACATGAAAGAACGTGCCGGTGGCACGTTCACGGCGCGAGCCGGTTTCCGCGACAATCGCGCCGGTCGCATCACGCACGATAGCCAGAGGCGTATCGGGCTGAGAGACAATCGTGGAGTAATGAAACTCGTGGCCACGCAGGCGCGCGCCGGCGCGGTGTCCCGGAATTGCCGTTGTCAATTCCGCAAACCGATAGCCCAGATGCATTTTGCGTACAGCAAACGTCGTCTCCAGGCCGAGCAGCCCTGTCATCTCGTGCCGCGTGCCGTCTGCATCGATCAACCCTGTACCGAGCACCATGTACCCCCCGCATTCGCCATGGACCGGCCGCGTTTCAGCAAACGATCTCAGCGCGCGGTGAAATCGGCGATTTGCCGCGAGTTGGCCGGCGTGCAATTCCGGATAGCCGCCGGGCAGCCAGCAGACGTCGGCACCATCATCAGGGCCTTCATCGGCGAGCGGCGAGAAGGTCATGATCTCGGCTCCGGCTGCGCGCCAACCCTCCAGCGTGTGCGGATAAACGAAGGAGAAGGCAGCATCGCGCGCCAGCGCAATCCGCTGGCCGGGCGGCGTGACGCCTGCGCCGTGCTCGACGCGTGGCGCGGTCCACCCGCATTCCGCCAATTGCAGAACGGCTTCGAGATCGACATGCTGGGCGATGAGGCGGGCAGCTTCCGCGATCAGCTCGCTCACCTGCGAATGCTCCTCCGCCTGGACCAGGCCAAGGTGCCGCTTCGGCAGTGCAATGGACGCATGACGCGGCAACGCACCGAGCACAGGAATGCCGACGCCCGCCATCGCGCGGCGCACGAGATCCTCATGCCGGGGGCTGCCGACGCGGTTGAGAATGACGCCCGCGATCCGCACGTTCGCGCGGAAATCCCGCAGGCCCGCGGCCACGGCGGCGGCGGTTTGCGCCTGGCCCGACGGATCGAGCACGAGCAGGACCGGCCACCCCATCATCTCGGCTATGTCGGCGGTGGCACCAGTGCCGGAGACTCCTCGCGCCGCGACGCCGTCGAACAAGCCCATCGAGCCTTCGGCCAGAATCAGATCGGCATCAGTGCCGCGGCTTACGAGCACATCGATAGCCTCGCGGCCCATGGCCCAGCTGTCGAGATTGACGGAGGAGCGTCCTGTCGCCGCGGTATGAAATGCCGGATCGATATAATCGGGCCCGCTCTTGAAGCACTGGACCTTTAGCCCTCGATCGCAACAGGCGCGCGCAATTGCCAGCGTCAGCGTCGTCTTGCCCGCACCGGATGCCGGCGCCGAGATGACAAGACTTCGCGCCATCACGTTGCCTCCGGAAAGCACGGCGTCGCTCCAACCGGCCTGTAGCGGCGGTCATAGTCGGCCGCATAGAGGCGGCTTTCGGAGAAATCCTCCGCACCGAGCGTCCAGCCGACAAGGATGAGCGCCGTGCGCTCAAGTTCGGCGCCCACCGAGGAATTGAGCGTGCCGAGCGTCGCGCGTACAATGCGCTGGTCCGGCCAGCTTGCACGCCATACGACAGCCACCGGGCAGTCCGCGCCATAGTGGGGCACAAGTTCGGCGATCACCTTGGCAAGCATGTGCACCGAGAGATGGATGGCGAGCACTGCGCCCGTTGCGGCGAAGGCGGCAAGCCGTTCACCTTCCGGCATGGCACTCGCCCTGCCCGGGGTTCGCGTCAAGACGACGGATTGCGCAAGCCCGGGAAGCGTGAGCTCCGCCTCGAGCGCCGCCGCCGCGGCAGAAAAGGCCGGCACGCCAGGTGTGATCGAATAGGGAATTTGAAGCGCGCGCAGCCGCCGCAACTGCTCACCCATCGCCGACCAGATCGAGAGGTCGCCGGAATGAAGCCTTGCGACGTCCTTGCCTTCACCATGCGCGGCAACGATTTCCGACATGATCTCATCGAGCGACAGCGGCGCGGTGTTGACGATCCGCGCACCCGCCGGGCAATGCGCCAGCACCTCCTGCGGGACGAGAGAGCCGGCATAGAGGCAGACCGTGCAGGCGGCGATGAGATTGCGGCCGCGCAAGGTGAGCAGATCGGCCGCGCCAGGTCCCGCCCCGATGAAGTGCACCGTCATTCGCCATCTCCTTCCGCGATCGCTGCCGCAGCCATCCGGTCCCGTGAAATGGTCCGCGGCGAAATGAGGCGCGCACGCCGCCCGGCCGCTGCAAGCGCAGCGGCTTCGGCGACCGACCCCGCGCCGAACCTCGCCTTGATCAGTTCGGACTGCGTCGATGTCGTGATACCAGCCAGGACCTCGGCCGGAACGGCCTTGATCGGCAGGCCCAGCTCAGCCGCGAGCAATTCGAGCGCGGCAGTTCCGGCCTTGTCGCTGACGGTTGCGAGCGCGGCAAGCCCGCCCGCACCACCCGCGGCGGTGACCGCCTCGCGCAGCGACTCGATGGTTACATCCCGCCTGAACCCGAGACCCGCGACCTTCACTTGACCGCACTCCATTGCACGACCGGCCGCGTCGCTGCCCAGGATCGTCGCCGGCCAAGCGCGCCGGCATGCGCAATCTCGACCCGCATCAGTTCGCCGCCGTGACGTTTCTGCTGCGCCGACACAAGCGCCTCGGTCTCCAGCGTGACGGCATGCGTCACCATCCGCGTTCCCTGCGGAATGAGCGACCAGATCGCCTCGAACACCGCATCGTCGAGTCCTCCGCCGATGAACACGGCATGGGGCGTCTCGAGGCCGGAGAGGACACCGGGCGCGCTTCCCTCGACGACGGTGATTCGATGCGTCAGTCCGAAGGCCGCGGCATTGGCACGGATATTCGCTGCGCGATCCTTCCGTTCTTCGATCGCAATGGACGATCCTCCGCACAACGCCCATTCGACGGAGATCGATCCGGAGCCGGCTCCAATGTCCCACAATCTTTCGTCGGGTCTCGGCGCCAGCGCCGAAAGCGCGAGCGCGCGCATCGGCCGTTTGGTGATCTGGCCATCATGCACAAAGAGAGCATCCGAAAGGCCGGAGCTGCGCGACAGTCCGTCCGATCCGCTGGCTTCCAGCGCGACCGCCACCGGGCTTGTGGCTGCATCCGCCATGTAGCTGTCCGCAGGATGCTGCGTGACGCTTTCGCGTGGACCGCCGAGCGCGGCCAGGGTCCACAGCCGTGACGCACCAAAGCCGCGCGCGGTGAGCCAAGCTGCGAGATCGCGGGCTGCCTCGCCGTCGCGCACAAGACAAATGATGCGCGCGCCGCGCGCCAGGTGCGGCACCAGGCGTTCGAAGCGGGCGGCATGAAGCCCGAGACAGATGACGGACTCGAGCCGCCAGCCCAGCCGCGCCGCGGCGAGAGAGAATGTCGAGGGCGCCGGATGCGCGATCCATTCGCCGTCGCCTAGCCGCTCCGCGAGACTGCCGCCGACGCCGTGCCAGAATGGATCGCCCGACGCCAGCACAGCCGTTGGACGCCCGCGACAGGCAAGCACGCAGTCCGTATCGAAAGGAATTGGCCAGGGACGACCGCGTTCGCCAATGCCGGCGAGCGACAGATGCCGTTCGCCGCCGAACACCGTCTCGGCTCTCGCAAGCGCGTTTCGGCTTGCTTCCGAAAGCCCGGCGAGGCCATCTTCGCCGATGCCGATAATGGCCAGCCAGGGATTACCCACGATGCGTGCCCTCATCCTGGGCGGAACGAGCGATGCCAACCTGCTGGCGGATGCCGCTGCGCGCGCGGGGCTTGACGCGATCTATTCTTACGGGGGACGCACCCGCGCCCCTGCTGGTCAGTTGCTGCCGACCCGCATCGGCGGCTTCGGCGGCGCAAGCGGCCTTGTCGACTACATCCGGCGAGCAGGAATTACGCATGTCGTCGACGCGACCCATCCCTTTGCTGCGGAGATGAGCCGCAACGCCGTCGCGGCCTGCGCCGAGACACGCACCCCGCTGATCGCGCTGGAGCGCGCGCCCTGGACGAAGGCGAACGGCGACAACTGGATCGAGGTGCCGGACATCACGGCTGCCGTCGCGGCGCTGCCGGAAGCGCGCGCGAACGTCTTTCTTGCGATCGGCAGGCAGCACATCGCGCCGTTTCGCAGCAAACCGCAGCATGCCTACACCTTGAGGTTCATAGATCCTCCGGACGGCCCGCTGCCGTTGCCCGACGCCGACGTCATCGTCGCGCGCGGACCATTCACGCTTGCCGGCGAATTGGAAATGATGCGTTCGCGCGACATCGAATGGATCGTCGCCCGCAACTCCGGGGGAATGGGCGCGTACGCCAAGATCGACGCCGCACGTGAACTCGGCCTTCCCGTCGTCATCGTCGCACGGCCCGAATTGCCCGACAGGCCGCGGGCGGAAAGCATTGCCCAGGTGATGGAATGGCTCGGTCATCGGGCGTGCCTCGGCGCATAGACCCACTGACCGACGCGACGAGTGGTCGAATTTCCGACAATGACGAGCGTTCTCATGTCGGCCATGTCCGGTCGCGCCTCATGCAGCGTCATCACCTCAACTCGCTCGGCGGCCGTGCTGACCGCACGGGCGAAAATCGTAACGCGATTGCCGCAGCCTGCCTCTTCCAGAATCTCGAGTGCGCGGGCAAAGCCATCGGGCCGGCTAGCCGAACGGGGATTGTACAGCGCGATGGCGAAGTCGGCTTCGGCAGCGAGCCGCAACCGTTTCTCGATCGTCGACCACGGCTTCAGATTGTCGGACAGATTGATGGCGCAGAAATCGTGGCCAAGCGGCGCACCGGCGCGCGCGGCGGCAGCCAGCATCGCGGTCACGCCGGGCAGAACGCGGATTGAGAGCCCAGGCGATTGCGGCGATGCTTCAAGAGCTTCGAACACGGCCGATGCCATCGCGAAAACGCCGGGATCGCCGGAGGAAACGACGACGACGTGGCGTCCTTCAGATGCGAGCCGCAAGGCTTCGCCGGCGCGCTGCAACTCCATGCGGTTGTCGGATGGATGCAGCGTCAGCCCCTCGCGGGCCGGCACCCGCGCAACATAAGGCGCATAACCCAGTATGTCCGTCGCGCCGGCAAGCGCGGCCGAGACTTCCGGCGTGATGAGCGCCTCGTTCCCGGGTCCCAATCCGGCGATGGTCAACGTCCCCGTCATTCGGCGGACTCCATCCGCCGGCCTTGTCCGTGAACAAGGACGATCGCGAAATAGGGGCAGTCGGCCTCTTGCACATCCTTCAGCCGAGCGACGCGCTCGCCCGGCATGGTGCCCCGCTCGATCAGCCATGCTTCGCCAAGACGTCCTGCGGCCGCGAGCGCGCGGCGAACCTTTCGCAGATTGCGTCCCGTCTTCATGATCACGAGCGCATCGGAGGAGCGCACGCGCCGCTCCAGCTCGTGCTCGGGCAGCGTACCCATCAGCACTGTCATGACATCGTCGCCAAGCGCGATCGGCATGCCGACGGAATTCCAGCAACCAGCCATTCCCGGAATGCCCGCAATCACCTCGACCTCGGTGTCGCGCTGCAGACGCGCGTGGAGGTGCATGAACGAGCCGTAGAAATAGGGATCGCCCTCGCAGAGCACGACCACATCGGTTTCGCGCGCGAGCCGCGCAAGACGGACCGCCCATTCGTCGTAGAAGGCGGCAAGCAGCCGGCCATATTCGGGGCTGTCGAAAGGAATCTCCGTGGTGACGGGATATTCCATCGGATATTCGCGGACATCCTCTGCGAGCATTCCCTCGACAATGCGACGGGCCTGGCCGGCTCGCCCTTTCTTTCGGAAATAGGCAACATGCTTTGCCGCGCGAACTTCGCGATCCGCCCGCACGCTCATCAAATCCGGATCGCCTGGCCCGAGGCCGCAGCAGATCACCCGCCCCATGACTATTCGCTCCGGCTTGCCAGCGCGTTCACGGCGGCAACTGTGATCGCAGAGCCGCCAAGACGTCCCTCGACGGTGAGCGCAGGCGCGGGCGGATCGGCCATCAACGCCGCCTTGGCTTCAGCCGCTCCCACGAAGCCGACCGGACAGCCGATGATCGCCGCCGGCCTCGGGCAATTGCGATCCTCGAGCATGTTGAGAAGGTGAAACAGCGCGGTCGGCGCATTGCCGATGGCAACGACGGCGCCGTCGAGATGCGGTCGCCACAGCTCCAGCGCTGCCGCGGAACGCGTATTCCGCATCGATTGTGCGAGCGACGCGACCGCGGGATTGTCGAGCGTGCAGATAATGGCGTTGCCTGCCGGCAGCCGCGAGCGCGTGATGCCCTCGGACACCATCCGCGCATCGCACAGGATAGGCGCACCGCTCTGCAAGGCCGCTCGCGCGACACGCGCCATGTCGGGCGTAAACCGGATATGTGCTGCCAGACCCACGAGCCCTGCCGCATGGATCATGCGGACGACCACCGGCTCCTCCTCAGTCGTGAAACGCGCGAGGTCAGCTTCGGCCCGGATGGTGGCAAACGACTGCCGATAGATCGCGGCACCATCGGTCTCGTAGACATGCGTCATCACGATTTACCCCGAAGAACGGAGGGGTTGGCAATCATTCGGCTGCCGCTCAGCCCGTGCAGGACCGGCGCATCCCGCGTGGACCCGCCGCGGATGAGATCGTAACCGTCGCTGGTCGCAACGAGAGTGATCGAAGCTGAGCCTCGATGAGCGCAGCCCTTGGCACAACCCGAGACGTGAAGCCGGGTGTCGGCAGCAATGAGCGGCGCAAGCGCTGTCGCAAGACCGCGCGTATCGGCGTGCGCTTGCCTGCAGGCAGGCGCGCCGCTGCAGGCGACGACGCGCAGGACCGGATCGTCGGCTTGCGTGACAATGCCTTCGCAGCGAGGCATTTCGCGCAACCCTTCCACCAGGATCATGCGCCACGGCGTCATCCGCAAGCCCTGTGCGCATCCGGCGAGATGGCTGAGCGCAGCGTGGGGCAGTTGCCCGAAGGCCACGCCAACCATCGCGCCTTCCGGATAAAGTCCCGGACGTGGCGCGGACAGCGTACGGGCGGGTTTGACCTGGCCACGAAGCGTATCCGGGAGTCTTGCGCCAGCCCCGATATGCGCCGCCATCCGCCCTCGCCCGCCCGTGGCGCCGCCGGAGACGATAAACCACTCGGCAAGCGCGAGCGCGATCTTCACCGCCTCTGGCCGCGTGACAGGACGGCCATGCTCAGCGCCGTCGGCACGCACGATCAGTTCTCCCGCGATGCCGCGCTCGATGCGGACGTCGGCGGAAGCATTGGCCAGCGCGCGCTGCGGGCCGTGATCGACGGCAAAGCCGAATTTTGCAGGCAGGCCGCGAGGGCCTGTCGCAAGCGCCTGCTCGAGCTCCGCGGCAAGCGAAGCGGTCTCATCGCCTGCCGTCGAGAACGGCGTAACCAGGATGTTGCGTCGCGCCTCCGATTCGGGATCCGGATCGAGCAGGCGCAACCGCGCGAGCTCTTCGATGAGGGGCGCATGACCTTCGTCGCTGACGCCCCTGATCTGGAAGTTGGCCCTGCTCGTCAAATCGATCAGGCCGTTGCCATACCGCTCCGCAAGCTCCGCGATGCAGTTTGCCTGCGTCGCATCGAGCCTGCCGGCGCGCGGGCGCACGCGAACCACAAGCCCGTCGCCTGACCGCATCGGGCGCAAAGCGCCAGGGCACCAGCCTTTGATCGCGACGGCGTTCATGAGGCTTCCCGCAGTGAGGCGGCGATGGAATTGCGCCGCGTCACCCAAAGCGAAGCCTCGTGCAACTGCCTGAAGCAGGCTTCGATGGCTGCGAGCGCCGCCGGATTTTCGCGCGCCATGAAGTCCCGGACGTCGTCATTGCCGAGCGTTGCATCGAAATAGAGATCGAACAGGTGCGCCGGCACGGCATCGGCCAGATGAGCGAAAGCGGCCATATGCTCGAGCGTCGCTGCGATCTCGGCGGCGCCCCGAAAGCCGTGCCGCATCATGCCTGCGATCCATTCGGGATTGGCAGCGCGCGAGCGCACGACGCGCGCGATCTCCTCCGTCAAGGATCGCGCGTGCGGCGTGTCCGGGCGCGTTGCGTCGAGATGATAGAGCGATGGCACGACTGAGCCGAGCCGGGCCGCCGCGGCTGCGACGCCCGCTTCGTGCGCAGCATAATCGGCAGCGAGCAGCAGGTCCGTCTCCGGCAGGTCCTGGACATGCACGAAGGCATCGGCGGCAGTGAGCCTTGCCTCGATGCCCGCGCGGTCGGGACGCATCGCACCATCGGGCGCGAAAGCCCACGACGACGCCGACAGCCACGCCTCGCCGGCGGCATCGCGCGACTCGCTCGTGAAGATGTTGGGTATAGACCCCATGCCGACGCCGTACTGCCCGGGACGCGGTCCGAACACGCGCGCCGTGCGATGACGGTAGGGATTCTCCTCGCCTTCCCAGTCGCGTTCGGACAGCGCCTGGCTCGCGGCCTCTGACATCTGCGCAAGCGCGGGAAAGACGTCGCGAAACAATCCGGAAACGCGAAGCGTCACATCGATGCGCGGCCTGCCGAGAACGGCCAGCGGGATGATCTCATAGCCCGACACCCGCGCCGAACCCTCGTCCCAACGGGGCTCGATGCCCGCAAGATGCAAGGCCATCGCAAAATCCTCGCCTGCGGTTCGCATCGTCGATGATCCCCAGAGATCGACGATCAGCCCCTTTGGCCAATCGCCATGATCCTGCAGGTGGCGCCGAAGCAGCTCCTCGGCGAGCTTTATGCCTTGCGAATGCGCAGCCCGCGTCGGTACCGCGCGTGGATCGACCGCAAACAGATTACGTCCGGTCGGCAGGACATCGCGACGTCCGCGATGCGGCGAGCCGGCAGGTCCCGGCGCAACGCGCCTGCCGGATAGCGCGGCGAGCAGCGCGCCCTTCTCCGCTTCCCCGCATTCGCCGCGGCCGAAGATGTGCAGGCCGTCGCCGAACTGGCTTTCCTTCAGCTCGCAGACGAACCGATCGATCCGGGGAATCGCCTCTGCCGGCGCAGCCGACGCGGCAAGGCCGAGATCATCTTCGAGCCCTGCGGCGCGCGCTTCGTTGCGGATCGCGGCAACCAGACGCTGCCGGCGCGCGGGATCGAGACCGTCGGCCGTTGAATATTCATCAAGCAGATGCTCGAGCCGACGCAGACCTTCAGGCAATGCGGCACGCGCCAGCGGCGGCGGCAGATGGCCGATCGTGACGGCGCCGATCCGCCGTTTGGCCTGCGCTGCCTCGCCGGGATCGTTGACGATGAAAGGATAGATGACCGGCAGTTCGCCGATCAGTGCTTCCGGCCAACAGCAGGCCGACAGTGCCACGGACTTGCCGGGCAGCCATTCGAGTGTTCCGTGTGCCCCCATATGGATTACGGCGTCAACGCTTTCGTGCCTGAGCCAGAGATAGAACGCCACATAGGCGTGGCGGGGCGTGCGCGAGAGATCGTGGTATTCGGCGTCGCGATTGGTCGCATCGCCTCGTTCCGGCTGGAGCGCGATGATTGTCTTGCCGCGCCGGAGCGCGGCGAAATGAAACCTGCCGCCGCGGCAACAGGGATCGTTTTCCGGCGCGCCCCAGGTGTTCGCGAGATCGTCCTGCAACTGCCGCGGAAGCATGGCCAGTGCCGCGCAGTAGTCGGCAACGTTCCAGGTCAACTCCTCCCGGGAGAGCGCTTCATCGAGCGCTTCTGCCGCGTCGACATCGAAGCCGGCGGCGCCGAGGTCGGAAAGCATGATTTCGACCGAGGCAAGCGCATCGAGCCCAACCGCATGCGCAATCTGATGTGGCCGACCGGGATAGCTCGACAGCACGACGGCGAGACGCTTGTCGCGTGCCGGCCTGGTCGCAAGTCGGTGCCATGCCGCGACCCGCTCCACGGCTGCACGGACGCGCTCATTGTCGGCCTGATGCGCAAGATGCGCGAATTGCAGATCGGGATCGCGCTCGCCGGCCGACTTGAAGCTCACCACGCCGGCAAATAGTCGTCCATCGACCTCCGGCAACACCACATGCATTGCAAGATCGGCCGGCGAGAGACCGCGAAGCGACTCCGCCCAATCAACGCGTCCGGCTGTCGACAGTGCAACCTGAAACACCGGGCAGGATGCAGCATCAAGCGGAGTCGTTCCGTCATCACCGACAGCCGAGAAGGCGGTTGCATTGACAATCGCCGCCGGAGGACGCTCAGCAAAACAAGCCCTCAACCAGTCCGCCACGCCTGCTGCCTTGAGCGAGGTGACGAACACGCCATAGGCGTCAAAACCCTTTTGCCGTAGCTCGGCGATCAGCGCGTCGACCGGTCCGGTATCCGCAGCGGTGAGATAGGAACGATAGAAAGTGACGATTGCATTGGGCTTTCCATCCGGATTTGGCAAAGCCGCGAGCACACCCTGGACCGGATCATAGAAGCCCATTTCCGGAACTTCCAACTCACCGATGACAGGACCTGCATACAGGCCCGAGGCCAGTGCGAGCTGGGCGATGGCAGCCTGTGCCGCCGCCACACCGCCCTTGTCGCACAATGCCTTCAGCCGTCGCAGTGTCGAGACAGGCAATGTCGAGAACGCATCAAGGCGCGGGTCGTCGCGACCATCGGCCGGAAGCACCGCGAGCGCGATGTCGCGCTGTTTGGCGAGTTGATGCAAGGCACCGAGCCCGTAGGGCCAATAGGACTCGCCGCCAATCAGGCGCACCAGCACGCCGCGCGCATGCGACAGTGTCCGCTCGATATAAGTGTCGACCGACAGCGGATGACTGAGGTACGCGAGATTGGCGAGCCTGAGCGACGGCAGGCCGGCACGGCCGCGGCGCCAGCCCGACGCGAACGCCGCGAGATCGCTGTCCGAAAACGAGAGCACGACAAGGTCGGCCGGATCCTGGCCGAGATCCATGGGCGTGGCGGTCTCTTCGAGTCCGCGGCTCTCGCGAAAGACGACGTGCATCAGATCCCTGGTTCCGGGATTCCAAGTCCCGCCTTGATGGCAGCCTCATCGATATCGTCGTGTTCACCGATCAGGACCAGCTTCGACCGCCTTGGCCGCGTGCCCCATGGCATGTCGAACTGATGCCGCACGCGCTCTCCGACCGATTGCACAAGCAATCGCATCGGCCTGCCCGCGACCGCCACATACCCCTTGGCACGCAGCACGTTCTGTTCGCGCGCAAGCCGCTGGATCGATGCGACCAGCGCATCGACATCGGTGATTTCCGGCAGGTCGACGACCACGGAGGCGAAATCATCGTGCTCGTGCTCTTCTTCGCCGTCATGATGAGAGGGACGAGCAGCAAGATCGTCTTCTGCCGCCGCTTCGAGGCCCAGGATGACCCGCGCCTCGATCGCGCCACCAACGACAGGCAGCATTGGAACACGGCGTTTCATCTCGGCCGCGATGACCGCCCTGGCAGCTTCCAGTCCTTCCGCGCCGACGAGGTCGGCCTTGGTGAGCAGCACGATATCCGCGCAAGCGATCTGATCCTCGAACACTTCCGAAAGCGGCGTTTCATGATCGAGGTTTTCATCGGCCGCACGCTGGGCTTCGACCGCAACAGGATCGGGCGCGAAGCGGCCGGCCGCCACTGCCTCGGCATCCGCCAGCGCGATCACACCGTCGACCGTGATCCGTGAGCGGATCTCCGGCCAGTCGAATGCCTTGAGCAGCGGCTTTGGCAAAGCCAGTCCCGATGTCTCGATCAGGATGTGGTCCGGCTTCACGCGTCGAGAGAGCAACTGCTCGATGGCGGGAATGAAATCGTCGGCAACCGTGCAGCAGATGCAGCCATTGGCGAGCTCGACGATGTTCTCGGCAGGACAGTTGGCGTCCGCGCAGGATTTCAGGATCTCCCCGTCAACGCCCTCGCTGCCGAACTCGTTGACGAGCACCGCGAGCTTCTTGCCATTCGCGTTGGCGATGAGGTGCTGGATGAGCGTCGTCTTGCCCGATCCGAGAAAGCCGGTGATGACGGTCACCGGAACTTTGGCAAGCGAGTTCATTCTGCGGCCTCCGGCACGATGGTGATGGGTGGAATGCGGGCAAGCGATTGCTTGCGGAAGATCTCCGGCCGGGTACGCCATGGCACGATGCCGTCGGGCGCCGCGGCATAGGCGGCAGCGCCGACAACGACATCCGACGCGTTTGCATCCGACAGTCGGCCGTATACGTAAGACCACCGTCCCGGCGCGCTGAGCGCGATCGAGCAGCCCTGGCTGCAGGCGGACAGGCATTCGACCGGCACGACGTTGACGCCTTCCGGCACACCGGCCTCAAGGATGGCGGCATGCAGGCGGGCGCCGGGCGCGGTCTCGCCATCCGTTAGCGATTGGCCGGCGCGGCAGGTAATACAGACGTGAAGTGTGACAGTCATCGCCCCTTCCTTGGATAATCGGCGGAGGCGATGAGGCGTACGAACCACTGACGCAAGGGATTCGCTCCCCGTCGCGGAACACCCCGTCCGCCGGTTTCAATCGGTGCGTTGGCAGGTCTCCCGGCTTGCGGAGTAGGTTTCCCTTCGATCCCCGCCTTCCCGACCCCGAAAGGGTCAGTGGCTTTGGGCATCTCTCCGGTCACGGTCGCGGGGGCGGCTGCTGCTTCAGGCTCGAACTTCGAAAACTCAAGCCCTATCGCATTCCCTCTTCGCCTGTCGTAGGACAGGAACCAACGCCCGTTCACCATTTGCCCAAGCGCTGAACTTGTCAAGCCAAAGGAGCGCCCGATGAATTCCGAACGCGACGGCGCCGAGCACGAGGAAACCGTCATCTCCGAGGCTTCGCTCGATGCCCGCCACGCGACCAAAATGGCGAAGAAAAAAATCGCGCGTGACCGGATGATGGCTGTCAAGAGCGGGGAGAAGGGACTCATCATCGTCCACACCGGGACAGGCAAGGGAAAATCTTCTTCGGCGTTCGGCATGATCGTACGATGCGTCGCGCATGGCTTTCCCTGCGCGGTGGTGCAGTTCATCAAGGGCGCGTGGGACACCGGCGAGCGCCGCCTTTTGACCGGACATTTCAGTGATCTCTGCCAGTTCCACGCGATGGGTGAAGGCTTCACCTGGGAAACGCAAGACCGCGCCCGCGATATCGCTGCGGCCCAGGCCGGCTGGGAAAAGGCAAAACAACTGATCGCCGATCCGAGCCTGCGCATGGTCGTTCTCGACGAGATCAACATTGCGCTTCGCTATGACTATCTCGAGATCGACGACGTCGTCGCGTTCCTGAAAAATTCAAAGCCGCCGATGACGCATGTCGTTCTCACCGGGCGCAATGCCAAGCAGGAACTGATCGACGCAGCCGACCTCGTCACCGAAATGACGCTGGTCAAGCATCCCTTCCGATCCGGCATCAAGGCCCAGCCCGGCGTCGAGTTCTAGGCTGCCAGGAATCTCACTGCGATGGCGCGCGCGTTGATGATCCAGGGAGCAGGCTCTGACGTCGGCAAATCGCTCATCGTCGCCGGCCTTGCACGGGCCGCGAAGCGTCGCGGCTATCGGGTGCTGCCGTTCAAGCCGCAGAACATGTCGAACAACGCGGCCGTGACGACGGATGGCGGCGAGATCGGGCGCGCGCAGGCGTTGCAGGCGCAAGCCGCAGGCGCCGAACCGCACACCGACATGAATCCCGTCTTGCTGAAGCCGGAGAGCGATGTCGGCGCCCAGATCATCGTGCAGGGACGCCGCGTGGCGACGTTGCGAGCGCGCGACTACGCCGCGATGAAACCCTCGCTGATGGCGCCGGTCCTCGAGAGTTTCGCCCGCCTGAAGGATCGCGCCGATCTCGTCCTGGTCGAGGGCGCGGGCAGCCCGGCCGAAGTCAATTTGCGCAAAGCCGACATCGCCAATATGGGCTTTGCCCGCAGGGCCGATCTCCCGGTCGTGCTCGTCGGCGACATCGACCGCGGCGGCGTCATCGCCCAGCTGGTCGGCATCAAGACGGTGCTCGACCCCGAGGATGCCGCGATGATCAGTGGCTTCGTCATCAACAAGTTCCGCGGCGATCCGACACTGTTTGACGATGGGTATCGGCTGATCGAAGCTCGCACGTCCTGGCGCGGCTTCGGGGTGCTGCCCTATTTCGCCGGCGCGAAGCAGCTTCCGGCCGAAGATGCGCTGGGGCTTGCCGACGCGCGCAAACCAGGCAAGCACAAGATCGCTTTTCTTGCGCTGTCGCGGATCGCGAATTTCGACGATCTCGATCCGCTGAAGCTCGAACCTGACGTGGACCTTGTGATGGTCCGGCCGGGAGAGGCGATCCCCGGAGATGTCAATCTCGTCATCCTTCCCGGCACGAAGTCGACACGCGGCGACCTTGCATTCCTGCGCAGCCAAGGCTGGGACATTGATCTTCTTGCCCATTATCGCCGGGGCGGCCATGTGCTTGGCGTTTGCGGCGGCTACCAGATGCTGGGACACAGCGTGGCCGATCCGCATGGAATCGAAGGACCGGCGGGGGAAACGCCGGGTCTCGGACTTCTGGACGTGACGACGGTGATGACCGAGCAAAAAACTCTCACGCGTGTTGCGGCGATCCACGCCGCGACCGGCCAGTCGATCGAGGCCTATGAAATTCACATCGGGCACACGAACGGACCGGACCGCGCGCGCCCATTTGCCTTGCTCGGCGGCGCGCCCGAAGGCGCGGTTTCCGGCGACGGACGCGTGTGCGGGAGCTATCTGCACGGCCTGTTTGCTTCGGATGGTTTCCGAAAGGCGCTGCTCGCGCAGTTGGGAATTCCGGCGTCAGACCAATCCTACCGCGTCAAGGTAGAGGGCGTGCTCGACGCACTTGCCGATCACATCGAAACGCATCTCGACGTCGAAGGCCTGCTCGCGCTCGCCCGCTGAGATCGGCGATCAACGCGAGAGCGAGGCAGCAAGCCGCGCCCATTCCGTCTCGTTGCCCGGCAAGCCGAGGCGCAGCCATCCCCGCTTCTGTTCAAAGACCCGCGACCAGATTTGGGCGCGGGCGAGCCGCTCCTGCGCGGCGCGCGCCGTCGCCTGTTTCATAGAGTTCGAAACAGCTGTGTGCCCCCGACCAGCATCCATCCCTGCGATCGCACCTCGCTGTCGAGCCGAAGCGCATCTTTGGCCAGACGCATCGATGTTGCGTTGGCCCAATCGCGATCAAGCAAGGCGCGCCGTCCGATCTCGATGGCTGCACCCGAAATCGGCCAAGGGCCTGCCATCGCCGCAAGCGCGGCGACATCCGCCTCGCTGCCGAGCGCAAAACCGAGCCGCAGTCCGGCGAGGCCATAAAACTTGCCGAACGAGCGCAGGATCAACAAGCCCGGTCGTCCTGCCTCCGGCGCCAGTGACAGGCCGGGAATGGCGTCGGCGAAGCTTTCGTCGACCACAAGTCGACCGACCCGCGGGCAGAAGCGCAAGCAGGTCGTTCGGATCATGGCGCCGGCCGTCGGGATTGTTGGGATTGACGACCACGGCGAGATCGGCTCCCGCCAGCGCATCGAGATCAAAAACCTCGGTTACGTCCCACGCGGCGGCCGCCAAAACCGCCGCGTATTCGTTGTAGGTCGGCGCAAAGATCCGCGCGAGGCCTTTGGATGAAGCAAGACCCGGCAGCAACTGGATTGCCGCCTGCGCACCACTCATCGCCAGGATCGGCGCCTTGGTGGCGTAGGCGTGCCGCGCGGCCTGATGCAGAGACTCGATGTCGGACCGGGAGGGCAGCGCGCTCCAGTGCCGCGACGCCACCTCACCCACCGGATACGGCTGCCGATTGATGCCGGTCGAAAGATCGATCCAGTCTTCCGCGCGCCCGCCGAAGCGCTGCAGGGCGAGATCGAGATTTCCACCATGCTCGCGCGTCGGCTTCTCCGTCATGCGAAGGCCAGGATCGCAAGCGCGCCGGCCACCAGAACCATCGCGCGGACGTAGAGCTTCAGCCCTTGCCGGATGTCAGCGGCGAGCGGATCGCGCGCCCCCTCGTTGAGCCAAGGTTCGTCGGTGGCGCTTCCGTGATAAATTCGCGGCCCGCTGAGCCGTACGCCAAGCGCGCCGGCCATGGCCGCTTCCGGCCAGCCGGCATTGATCGATCGGTGTCGGCCCGCATCCCTCAACATGCAGGACATCGCATCCGAGGGCCGCGCGGAGAGAACCACGAAAAGAACACCGGTGAGACGCGCCGGTATGAAATTCGCGAGATCGTCGATGCGCGCCGCTGCCCAGCCAAACGCTTCGTGCCGCACCGTTCGATGGCCGATCATGGAATCGAGCGTATTGATCGCCTTGTAGCCGACGATGCCCGGCAGCCCGAACAATGCTCCCCAGAACACGGGCGCCACAATGCCGTCGGAGGTGTTCTCGGCCAGGCTCTCGATGGCCGCACGCGCAATGCCCGCCTCATCAAGGACTGCGGGATCGCGTCCGACAATTTGCGCGACCGCCGAACGCGCGCCTGCGATATCGCCGGCTTGCAGGGGATGCGCGACGGCGGCCACATGATCATAAAGTGAGCGTAGCGCGACACAGGGCCACGCCACGATCCCCAAAAGCACGATGCGGCTCCATTCCGAGGTAAGTGCGGCCTGGACAGCCCAACCCAGAGCCGCCTGCCAGCGCAATCACGCCAAGCGCAACCATGGCGCCTGCGATGCGTCGCACCGCAGGCGTGTCGGCGGGCCGATTGCAGCTGACATCGAGGATGGTGATCAGCCTGCCGAGCCAGGTGACGGGATGACCGACACGCGCGAACAAGCTCTCGGGCCAACCCAAAAGGGCGTCCACTATCATCGCCACCGTCATCGCGCCCGCAAAACCCACGCATCATCTCCCGACACGATCCATCCTGATGCGCAAGAATGCCGCTCGCGCGCAAGCCCTATATGGTCCGATTTCGGCTTTGTCTTCACCGGGGATTGGTGATTACTGCTGGCGCGACTGGAGGACGCCATGGCCATCATACTGATCACGGGAGGGGCCCGATCGGGCAAAAGCTTGCGCGCAGAAGCACGCGCGCGCGTCTTTCCAGGGCAACCCGTCTATATCGCCACGGCAGAGGCGCTCGATGCGGAGATGGCTGAGCGGATCGCAAAGCACCGCGCACGACGCGGACAGGACTGGATCGAACGGGAGGCGCCGCTCGACCTCGTGCAGGCTCTCATCGAAACCGATGGCCGCGGCGCGAGGCTCGTTGACTGCCTCACGCTCTGGCTATCGAACCTGCTCCTCGCGGAGCGCAACTGGTCGAAGGAGCTTTCGCTGCTGGCGGACGCGCTGCGCAGCGCACGCAGCCCGGTCGTCATGGTCACCAACGAGGTCGGGCTCGGTATTGTACCTGACAATGCGCTGGCGCGCGCATTTCGCGATGCGGCCGGCATCATGAACCAGACGATTGCCGGCGTGGCTGACGAGGTGGAGTTTGTCGTGGCGGGATTGCCGATGAAGCTGAAATAGTGTCGCGGCGACAGCCCTCCTCCAGACGGAACCGTGACGCTGATGGTTTCATTCGACGAAGTCTTTCGACGGCAACTACGTGAGCTGTTCGTGTGGCGCCGCGATGTCCGGCGCTTTCGTCCCGATCCGCTGCCGAGCGGTGCCATGGAGCGGCTCATCGAGATCGCATGCCTTTCCCCGTCGGTCGGCCTGAGCCAGCCTTGGCGGTTCGTCATCGTCGAGGACAAGGCGAGGCGTCGCGCCGTGATCGAGGATTTCAAGGCTTGCAACGCCGATGCGTTGCATTCTTTTTCAGGCGAACGCGCGGCGCGCTACGCGACGCTCAAGCTCGCCGGCCTCGAAGAGGCGCCGGGTCACCTGGCCGTGTTCGCGGAGACGACAAGCGATGTGGGTCGTGGCCTCGGGCGTGCGACGATGCCGGAAACGGTCGAATATTCCGTCGCCGCGGCCATCTGCTGCATGTGGCTCGCCGCCCGTGCGGAGGGCATTGGACTTGGCTGGGTATCGATCCTGAGCCCGGACCGCATCCATGAGATTCTTGAGGTGCCAAAGTCCTGGAAATTTATCGGCTACCTCTGCGTCGGCTACCCCGAAGCAGAGTTTGATCGACCCGAACTTGAGCGGGTCAACTGGGAATTTCGGCGAGCGTCGGAGGAATTCACGACTCGGCGCTAGACCAGGGGCGTGATGACGTGCAGGGATCGTCGAAAGAGAACCACAGGGCGACGACCGGTCGCGCCGCGCTGATGTACAAATTGCCGTTCGGCCGGGGTGAGAGGGTTAGAATTGCGTCGCCACATAACGGGCAGTGCCGAGATCGGCCATGCGGCTTTTGATTTCTCACTTCGTTCAAACTCGCGGCGGGGAGACCGGCGATCTGAGGATCAATCGGACCCAGGACTGAAAAGTCGGCTTTCCTTCTCAGTCCTGGTTGTTGAGGTGGCTAAGCGGCCAGAGCCTCCCTGGTCAGTGACCAGGCCTGATTGAGCTTCTTCGAGCGCACGTCGAAATCCGCCTTGACCTCGGCAATGCGCTTGTCGATCCGCGCCTTGGCGCGGTCGCTCGCTCCTTTGGCTTGATCCTGAAGGGCGTTTACTCTTGCATCCATTTCGGCCTTGGCCTGGTCAAGTCTCGCCTTGGCCTGATCTTGCGTCACCTTGATCTGCTTTTTCACCTGCTCGATGTCTTTTTGGATCGCCGTCCGACTTTCTGCGATCCCCTGCTTCAGATCATCCTGAAGTGCCTTCAAATTCGCATCAAAAGCGGCGCTTTCGCGCACGAACTGATCTTCGATGACCTCCGCGCGCAGCCGCCTGAAGACAATCCCGCCACGTTCATGCAATCGTGTATCGACGGGCGTTGTCCAACTTTCCTCCACTTCGGCCAGCACGGCCGCTGTGCCGACGGTCAGGGCCTTCGCAACATCATCGAGAAACGTCGCGTCAATTCCGCTCTTGTCCAGATCATAGAAAAAGACCTGCCAGACCGCCGGCCGCTGCGCCTATTGCCAGTCCCGCCGGCCCTCCCAGGATGCCGATCAGACTGCCTGAGAGAAGGCCGAGCGCGGTGCCAACGGGGCCGTCCTCGGCCGCCTGCTTGAGATTGATCTTTCCCGTCTTGTCCTTGACGATCACCGCCGATGCGTACAGCGTGACGTCGCCGTCCCGATGCAGATCCTTCAGGGCGCTCAGCCCCTCGAACGCCGCGCTCTCCGTCTCAAATACTGCAACCAGCATCTTGTTCACGGTCTGCTCTCCTTCTCGATCACTCGGGTTTGAGGTGGTTGGGTTCAATGGGTTCTCTTAGAACTCATCCGGGCTTTGCTCTGTTTGATTTCGAACACTCACAGTCTCTTTTGGGCCGAAGCGCGGTGCTCGATCAGCCTGAGTGTTGGCAGTCTTTCAGCGCGCAACGAGGCTGCGCCCGGCGAGTACCACCATCGTGATCGCCAGACCCGAGCTGATGAGATTGACACCGACGATCAATCCGAGCGTCCAGCTCGCGGTGCCCGGCCATCCGCTGATGATCAGCCCGGCCAGCATCAGATCAGCGATCCCGCTCATCGCCATCCATCCCCAGGGGAACGCGTCGCGATACCGGATCGCGGCCGCGATCTGTAAGATTCCTTCGACGATGAAGCACGCGAGAAGCACCCGCGTAAGCGAGACGGCGCCCTTGACCGGGTGAGCGGGCGGCCCGGACAAAGTTGGCTGGGAAACAGCTGCGAACGGCTTTCCGCATCGATGGAGGTAACGCTAGCGTCGTCGGGCAATCGGGTTCTGTTTGAATCCGAATACTCGCGCGCTTTTGCTGCGCGGGAGGAACTCATCGAGTTCGTGGTTCATCGCGCGGTAGCACTCGCAGGCAGCAAGCTCGAGGCCCGCCCGGTTGATGATGGTCACTGCCCCTCGCTTGTGCTCGATCAAGCCGGCTTTCACGAGCGAATGCATGGCGATCGAAACGCCTGCGCGCTGGTAGCCGAGCATCATGGCAAGGAACTCATGCGTCAGGGGAAATTCGTCCGACATGGCGTGGTCATGCGCGATCAGGAGCCAATGGCAGCATCGTTGCTCGAGATGATGCAGTCGGTTGCATGCAATATGCCGGGCAAGTTCGCTGAGCGCGAAGCGCACGTAATTTTGCATCAACTGGCGAAATACCCTGTTGTTCTCCATCTCTGAGCTCATGGCATCGCGCCGCATGCGAAGAGCCGTTCCCGGAATTTGCACGACCGTATCCAGAAGCGCTCTGTCCGATGCCGACAAGGGCGAGCAGGTTGGCAACACCCTCAATGCCGATGGCGCCAATCTCAACCGTCCGCCCGTCCTCCATGGTCTTGACGACGCAGACCAATCCTCGGTTGATGAAATGGATGTGCTTGATCGGATGGTCGATACGTTCGATTCGTTGTCCCCTGACCAGGCTTACCGGCTCCGAAACGCGCAGTATCCGGTCCAATGTCGCGGGAGGCAGCGCGAGCAAAAGGCGATTGTTGATGCCCTTGTATCGGTAAGGCTTCTCGTGAAGCGAAGCTATGTCCGCTACGGTTGAATCCTTGCATACACGTGGCTGCCTTTCGTAGCGTGACCATTCGCTCATGGCGTGCGCGCGCCGTGCAGGCGATGCCTGCACGATCGGCCGTATTGTTGAGGTCTTGGACGACCAGCTCCCGTACCTGCATTGAATAGAAAGGCGCTTCGGGGCTCTTTTTGCAAAACAAAACACGCACCTGCAGCGCGTCGATTGACTTAAGTCAATAATGGCGCCGCCTGCGTTTGCCAGGGATGTTCGAAATCGAACAGACCGCGGGCCGTCTGCTTGGCAGAAGACCCCCGGCATACGCCGACGCAACACATCAAAGAGGACAAGCCATGCCCGCACAGAGCAGCGTTCACTTTTTTCTCACCTGGGCCAAGGGGCGGATCGACGAGATGGATGCCACGCTGGCGTCGCTCGAAAGCAAGGCCGCGGAAATGCAGGCTGACGCCCGCGTCAAGGCCGATCGATTCATTGCCGACATGAAAGTGAAGCGGGATGAATTCGACAGCACCGTCAAGAAGCAGGCCGAGGCAGGCGAGGCCGGTTGGGACAGCGCCAAGTTGCGGCTGGAGACCGAGTGGAAGGACTTCCAGACCGAGACGAAAAAATATCTCGAGACGTTCGGCAAGGGCATCGAGCAGCAGCAGGCTGTCTTCCAGAGCCAGGCTACGGCACAGCTGAATGCCTGGCGCGAAACGGCGGACAAGCTCAATACGGCGGCGAAGGAATTCGCCATCGAGCGCCGGCGGGAAATCGATGAGACTGTATCGCGCATGAAGGCTGACGCGGCCACAGCCGAGGTCAAGCTGCAAAAGCTCGCGCAGGCGGGAACGGAGTTGTGGTCTGCCCTCAACGCCGCCCTGGCTGAAACGCGCGCGACCTTCGATCGCGCCAATCAGGCGGCGCGGGAGGCGTTCAAGCGGGCGACCGGTTCGGCTCAATGACGATCGTCCTGCGCGTGGCAGCTCCTGACCGCTGTCGGTGCCGGACGAGGCCCACACCATGGCGTCGAGCCTTCGTCGTCAAGGTGCGGGTGGACTTAAGCGGGAGAACAACGTGCCTGCAGACCCCGTATTGTCACGCGAGTTGAAATCGCTTCGCGACGAGCTCGCGGCTGTGCAGGGGCTGCGCTTCGCGCAGTCCGCGGATCAACGCGCAGAAGCTGCCGTTTCGCCGGGGACCGGCGCGGGCGCTGCGGTTGAGAGTTCCGCTCCGGCTGGCCAGCCGCAGGAATCCTCCAAAGAACAGGACAAGCAACAGGAGTTGCGAAGTCAACTCCACGACCTCGTCAAGGAAATCACCGACCTCGTTGAAGGCGCCGAGAAGGACATCGCCGCGCATCCTGCCGTGAGCATCGTCTCCGCCCTGGTGCTGGGAATACTGATCGGCAGGTTGCTCGGACGTCGCTAGGAAGACCGATAATGCGGATGCGCCAGGAGCTGTTGCATGATCGATAATCTCGTCCGAGACCTCCAGGTCCTGGGAAAGGCAAACTCCCTGATCGGGAAAATTTGGCTCAATGTCATGGTGCGCCGATTTGGGCTATTCGCGCTCGCGAGCCTGGTTGCGGTGTTTGGTCTCGGCATGGCCAATATGGCCGGCTTCTATGCACTGCAGTCTTGGGGGCCTGTGTGGGCAGCAGCGATGATCGCAGGTGCCGACCTGCTTCTTGCCCTGATCATCGTGCTCATGGGCCGAAGCATCAAGCCGGGACCGGAAATCGAGTTCGCGTTCGATGTTCGCAAGATTGAAGCCATTCAGACTGACTCGCGTGATATCAAGGAAACGGTTGATTTACTCGGGCAGCAAATCCGACAAACCAAGGACACCATCGCGGGCTTTGTTCACCACCCGTTGGATACTGCGGCCGAGCACCTCCTCGTTCCTGCCGTCCTGTCGATCGTCCGAGGCCTGCGCTCGAAGAAGGAGTAGACTCGCGATCCCTCCATTCGCACGACGAACGACGATAATGGCGGGCCGCCAACGAGCCGTCTTATCCGCGACACATATCATGGCACCACATTGCGCCTCGTCAGCGAACATCAAAAGTGTGAGTAGATCAAGCCTTAACTCGAAAATGAAATCCAACTATCAAAAGCTTGCAGAGGAGATCAGACTCTAGCCAAGGGCGGCTAATCAACGGATATTGCCGACTTCCTAAGATCGTCCAACAGATCGGCCCAATCGTTCATAAGCTGAACCCGTTGCAGCCAATATTTTCCGCGATTGTAGATTTGTCGAATTTCATCTTCGTCTTGGTAACCAAGCGCCGCTTCGATGACATCTCCGTTATGTCCTTGCTCATTTGAGAATGGTGCTGGTCGACGATCTGAAACCGTGCGCCGTCATTTCATTCTGGGTAAAGCAATTTCGTCGCAACGCTGAGTTCATCGCATTTTCCGAGAGCGGCTTTCGCACAGATCGGTTCGATGCAAAAACCGATTCGTTGTGATCCGATAGCGACCAGATTTCCTGCACGACCGCAATGCCTGTGGTGACAGCGGAACTTCATGCGGGCGACGCATCTTTGTTCGCGCTGGAGAAATGTTCCAGACTACATTTTCGAAGTCGAATTCTCTGCGCAAAGCGCCTCGCATCTCGCCGGGCTGTGCAAAAGTCAACGCCGTAGATTTCAAAACTGCTCGCAGCGTAGGCCAGCCATCATACCCGTCGATCGCGCGCATCAGTCGTCACTGTCAGAATCATCACCAAGAGGATGGGTTAAGAGATGGGCAGCAACGTTGGTGCTCGGCACAGTGTGACGCGAGGGGACGAAACGGTGCATACCGTCCTCGTCAAACAGAAATGCCGGGGTCGCTCTGATCATGGTGTCGCGCACCAACGTGAGCCAGCGATTGTCCAGAATCAGCCACTCTTCGTTCACGCGCGCCGCCGCCACCGCGTGATAATCGTTCGGGAAAACGTTTCGTAAGATGACGATCTTAACGTCTTCCCTGAATAATCCCGCCTCACGCAACGCGACATACTTGACGATCGCGTTGTCCTCGCAGTCACCGCCACGGGATCCTAGGGTTTCAAACGGAGAATTCCAATGGTCCTCGACGCCCCATTGAGCCTCATCAGCTTTTGCAGTGATCGCTAGATTTACTGCCCTGTTGACCAGCCCGACTTGAGCTCGGCCTATGTGGCCGTCGCCGACTGAGATAAGCTTCAAAAGGTCTCGCGCGAGCTCTGGACAAGGTTTCCGGACGCGACAATCTGCGAGCACCTTCTCTTCTTGCCCGATTTTAAGGATTATTTCGCGCCATTTCGATGCCAGCCCTGCGAAGTCGGGTTCGCTGTCCATCCCAAACAGCGGACGCGCGGACCGATGTTCCACAGCAGGCATTTGCTCCGTCAGTCCAAATGCTGGAGCGTCGACCATCGCGGCGGGCTGCAAATAGCCGCCATCGAAAAAAATAGCTCGTGATTGGGGCAGCACCGAGCGTTGCCACAGATGACCAGCAACTGCGCAAGCTATGAGGGCAATGACAGCCAGGCGCTTCAGGTACGCCCGTGCAGCGTCTGCCATGTTTCGGGCTCCTGTGTAAGTAAACCGTGCGAC
>CAVWTB010000064.1:0-336641 GCA_963757845.1 uncultured Alphaproteobacteria bacterium | reverse complement strand
GTATTCAGCCAAGCAGCAAGCTCTTGCTCGCTAAGGATTGGGTCTAAAGCATCCAGAGACATGGAAAGCCCTCATGATGTTGCTCGAGGGCTCCTCACAAATCACAGCCTGGCGAACTTGGGACGGGGTAATTTAATCGACCTACGCGCCGATAAGCGCTCTAACTTGCCTCAGCAAGGTTCGAACCCCTCCGCCTGTTATCTGCTTTCGTCGGGATTTCCTATCATCTGTTGTTCGGGAGGCCCTTTTCATTTAGCCATTCCCGGACCTTTCGGTTCAATATGCTGTTCGGCCCCACCGCGAAGGGCGTTCCGTCGGCTATCTCGCGCTGAACGAACACGTCGGTCGCCCGCAACCTGTTTATCATTCGGGGCTGGTGGCGTTTTCCTTTTCCGGAGGCTTCCAGACTGTCGAGATAGCGATCTCGCGTGTCTTGAACGTCCTGGTCGGTGATGGCAAATCGAAAATCAGGAAGCAGGCCCTTGCTCGCATCTGCGGGTATTGCTTGGCTCGCCAACTCGGCAGCGGCTTCGGCGCGCGCAATGCTTGCCTGAACGTCAGCCGGTAGGACCACGTTCGGATCGCTATGATTTGAGCCTGGAAAACTCTCGAAGGCAGACCTCTCTGCTGCCACGTCTGGATGGATGGGTTTCTTTGTCATGCCCGAATGATCTGAGCGATCATTTGGTGCCAATGCAGCATGGCAACCTTCTTGGCATCTCGAAACGAGGCGCGGTTATAAACTGCTGCCACCCCCTGCTGCTTGTGTGCAAGCAGAGCCTCGATCACTATCGGATCCACACCAACATCGTGCAGCCGCGTCGAAAACGTTCGGCGCAAGTCGTGGAGACCCCAAGGCGGCATATTCGAACCGGTCAGCTTCGCGTCCAACTTCTCTTTGCCATCGCTGAAGCCGGAAAAGCCTGTTCCCCACTTGCCAAACACGCAGCCTTCCGCGTGCTCCGGGCGTGGTGGTAAAACGGCTTCAATCATTGGCACGAGCGGGATTTCGTGAGGGAGCTTGCCTTTCATGCGGTCACCGCCGATCGCGATCTTGTCGGCCAGAACCTCGCTCCAATGTAGGCCGGCGATCTCCTCGCGGCGGCATCCGGTCAGAAGGCAGAGCCGAACGATGCGCGGGTAGTCCCCATCAGCGTCGGTGGCAGCCCAGATGGCTTTGATCTCAGCGTCGTTCAGCGTGCGCTCACGCGCTCGCTCAGGGTTGTGAAGCGTGAACGCAACGGGGTTAGTGTCCCCCTCGATGCGACCGGTCTTGAACCCCAACTCCACAGCGCGCTAAGCGCTGCACGTACCCGGTTAGCCGCGATTGGCCCTGATCTCTCGGTGATGCGCTCCAGAACCTCGGAAATATCGCGCCGGCGCCCGGCCTCGAGGCGTTCGTGATGCAGAGTTGCCGAGTGGATACGTAGGTTTCGTTTCGTTTCCTTGTAAGAACGGGGGCGAAGCCGGGCCTTTGCCTGCACCAAGTAGATGTCGATCAGTTCCAATACTGTCCCGGCGGTCCGTTTGGCCTTGCGTTCGACAGAAGGGTTTGCGCCATGCGCGACGCTTGCGGCCTTGCGGCGCGCCTCTTCGCGAGCGCCGTCCAAGGTGATTACCGACACATCGCCGACCACGATGCGCCGCGTTCTGCCGTGCTGGTCTCTATACTGGAAAATCCAGGAGCGTCGCCCCGAGCTTAGGGCTCGTATGCCTAAGCCACGACAGTTCGCATCCCAGAAGAACTGCTCCGACTGCCCTGATGGGCAGTACATCTTGCGGACATTTGCCTTAGTAAAGGCGCCACTGTTTATCCGAATTCGCTTTGTTGCCGGCAGTGAAATCACTTCCGCCTTTGGAAGCGATATGGAAGCAGAACTCACGTCAACTGACGACTCGGTGGCGGCTCATGACTGCTCTTGGTGTCGACACACTGAAGGTATTCAGCTTAGAAGGTGGTATCGCATAAGCAATTCGCAAGCGTTCGATTGCTCTTGATCGCAACTGAGTTAACGTAGAATCCGTTAGGCTGAGATACTTGGCGCTGACTACAAATCTGAGGGTCGGACGTTCAAATCGTTCCGGGCGCGCCACTTAACATCAGGTGCTTCTCCAAGCGTTAGCACCTGAGGCGCCCCGACGAGGTTGGCATGCCCAGCAGGGTCATCAATTGATAGTAGAGGCGCCGCCCTTCGTCGAGGTGGCCATTCTCGATTTCTGCGGCGGCCGTGCCTCTGAGTTTGCGCGCCTGCGTCAGTAGCTCGCCGGCGAGATCGGGCTTGGCAAGCTCACGATCGATCGCCGAAAGACTGATTGGTGTCATGCATGCCAAGGCGGGGGATAACGGCTGGGACATCGTGGCGAACAGGGCGGCGATCAGCACAAATCCGTACGTGACGGGCAAAGACCGGTTCTGGCTCATTGTCGCCGACATGACTTTCCCCTGCTTGCGATCGCCGACTGCAGCACCGCGCCAATGGTCTGCCGGAAGCACGTCAGAAACCGTGCTCTAGATCACACGCCGCTAAGATAAAGCGCGCACCCGCCTGTGATATTCATTCGGATCCATGCCTCGCCCCGCCCGCGCGCGCAACAATATTGAGCCTACGTACGCTTGCATCCGCTTCACAGAATGTAGCTCGTGATCACCGGCCGGTCACTTCCGCTGTTGGCACATCACGCCGATCTCCGGGATGGATCGGCACGTCGGCTATCGAGGGTAACCGGACGCTCTCGACGTCAGAAGACTGCCCCCAACGGCATAGTGCGAAATCAAAGGTAATCGCAGTCTTTCGGATTGGCGCGGGTGCAAGGTGCCCACATCATAGCGGCACGGCGAACGAATAGTGCCCATCTTCATCGGCCATGGCGCGCCAAGTCGGTACTGGGCACTCCAAAACCCGTCGTTTTTGCGCTTGAGGCGGCGACGAGCGTGCGCAGGAGCACGTTTTTCGACCTCATGATGCGGACCTCTTTCGCATCCACTTCGACGCGTTGGGCAAGCGCTTGGAGGACAAGCAGGCTCGCACTGGCGCAGGCAATACAGGTCACGGTTTGAGGCGCGCCATCATGATTTCGTCGTGATAGATACCATCAATCAAGATTGCCTTTCGCTTCATGCCTTCCTCCACAAATCCCACCTTTCGATAGAGGGCTGCTGCCGCGGCATTGGTTGCGAACACTCCCAGCTCGACACGTTGAAATCCGAATAGGTCTGCCGCGTGCATAGCGTGTCGCAGCAGTCTTTCGCCAATCCCTTTGCCTCTCCATTCCGGAAGAAGGCCCATAAAGAGGTCGCCGACATGAGCGGAAACCGCTCGACTTGCGGGCGGTACATTGCACCATCCAACAACCACGTCATCCATTAGGGCAATGATCTGTGGATAGCCGAGCTCTACGTTGCGCTTAACAAAAGCGCGCACTTGTTCAATCGGAGGAGCCTCCAAGAGGGCGAGGTACTTGCGTTCTCGGGCAACGGCGTCGACGGCAGCACGAAACGCTTCCGTGTCGTTTACCCGGATCTGGCGGAACTCGATTGTCATGGCGCAATCTCAGAGCTGGTCCGGAATTCTGCACAGGCGCTAAGTGGAGTTTCTGCCTGACGGCGGGCACGATGGGCCCGCGAATCAGGAGAGAGCATGAGCAGACGAGCGCGCCGGAACCACACACCGGGCTTCAAGGCAAAGGTGGCGCTTGCCGCCGTCAAGGGCGATCGGACGCTGGCGCAGCTGGCCGAGCAGTTCGACGTTCATCCCAATCAGGTCACCGCTGGAAGGCGCAGCTTGAGGGCGCGGCCGCCGCGGTGTTCGGTCCAGGGAGCGGCAATGTTGCGGCCCAGCCGGCCGTCGATGTGAAGTCGCTGCACGCCAAGATCGGCGAACTGACATTGGAAAACGATTTTTTAGAAGGAGCGCTCACCAAGGCGGGATTGCTGAGCGCAAAGCGATGATCGACCGTGAGCACGATCTGCCGATCACCAAACAGGCGGAGGTTCTGCGCATCAGCCGTGGCAGCGTCTACTACCTGCCGCGGCCGGTGCCGGAGGCCGACCTCGCGATCATGCGCCAGCTGGACGAGTTGCATCTGGAGTTCCCCTTCGCCGGCTCGCGGATGTTGCGAGGTCTGCTGGCTGGCAAGGGGTGCAAGATCGGCCGTCGTCATGTGAAGACGCTGATGCAGCGGATGGGGATAGAAGCGCTGTATCGCCGTCCGCGCACGACGAAGCCGGAGCCCGGGCACAAGATCCATCCGTATCTGCTGCGCGGTCTTGCGATCGAGCGGCCGAACCAGGTGTGGGCGATGGACATCACCTATATCCCGATGGCGCGTGGCTTCGTCTATCTGGCCGTGGTGCTCGACTGGTTCACCCGTCGCGTGCTGTCATGGCGCGTATCGATCACCATGGAAGCCGCGTTCTGCGTCGAGACGCTGGACGACGCCATGGCCCGTCACGGCAAGCCGGAGATCTTCAACACGGATCAGGGCAGCCAGTTCACCGGCTCGGCCTTCACCGGCGTGCTCGCCAGCAACGACATCGCGATCAGCATGGACGGCAAAGGGGCCTGGCGCGACAACGTGTTCGTCGAGCGGCTGTGGCGTAGCGTCAAATACGAGGAGGTGTATCTGCGAGCCTACGACAGCGTCAGCGACGCCCGCGCCTCGATCGGCCGCTACCTGACTTCTACAACGGCCGACGACCACACTCGAGCCTTGACGGCATGACACCCGATCAAGCCTACTTCACTCCGCTGCCAGTCCGCTTGGCAGCCTAACCCCGGCAGACGCTCCACTTATCGACGCGGAAATTCTGTTCAGATAACCGGGACCACCATGTCCTTCTTCTCCTGACTTTGCGTGTCGGGCATCACGATCACGGAACGATAACCGCGCGCATTGGCTACGAGCGCAATGCCGATGCCGACGTTGCCGGCTGTGCCTTCCACGATGATGCCGCCCGGCTTTAGCTGTCCGCGCTGCTCAGCATCGTTGATGATGGCGAGGGCCGCACGATCTTTGATCGATCCGCCCGGATTAAGAAATTCGGCCTTGCCGTAGATATCGCAACGCGTGATGTCCGAAGCCGCGCGCAGCCTGATCAATGGCGTATTGCCAATGGCTTCTAGAAAACCCGAGCGAACATTCATAGCTGGCCCCTTCCTCGCTTTTCGCTTCCTCGCCTCCGTACGGAATGGCCACCTTAACGGTGCTTGCGCTGATTTCGGCGATTTCTTCGGCTCTTGGCATGTCTGTTCTGTCCGGCATCCTTTTGCAGGAAAATAATTTGCGGTCTTTCTCGGATCGGGGAAGAGTTGTTCGTCTGTCGTCGACAACGAATGACAAGTTCAATTTTGTTCTATACGCGCCGCAGCCATTCAACCATGGTCAGGGGAGATTCAACAAAGACGACGAGATGTGACGGGGTCAAGAATGCTTGCATACCTCTTCTGGCATGTGCCGCTCGCTGAAGTCGAGAAGTCCGACTATGAGGCAGCGCTGATGGACTTCCATCGGCACTTGGCACATGACCCACCGCAAGGGTTTGAATGCTCGACCACGTATCGAATCTCGAGCGTGCCATGGTTGAATAATCGAACGGGCTACGAAGACTGGTGTTTCCTTAGTCTCCGTCTGCGCTGGATGCGCTCAATAAGGCGGCAGTCAAACCAGAACGTTGGGATGTACATGCCGGAGTTCCGTATAAGACTGAATTCGGACATGGCGGCTTGTACTATCATTTGATTGGCGAGACGTTGCCGTTGGACGGATCAAAGGTCGTCTGGCTAAAGCGGCCCCGCAGAATTCGATATAAATCGCCATTGAGAGAAATAATTGACTCCTCGAGAGGTTTCCTGAGTTGCTGGCGAAAGCTCATGGTTCTTGGGCCTGCCGACGAATTTGCGGTCGTGGGTGACGCGACCTTGGAGATTCGGGTTCCGCCTGGTTGGCAAGCGATTGCAGTCAACAGACAGCGGCTGCTGGACCCAGAGGAGTAATCGCCAAGAATCCGCAGTACCGACGCTCAAGCTCAAGCCCATGGCGATTTTCCGTGGCTGGATGTTTTTCCCTTTCAGGAAGGCGCTCTCTCGCGCACGGATCAAGCTTGGTGTCCGAGATCATACCTTTGACATCATCGAGACTGGGGCGGACGGCAAGTACGCGTTTCAAGTCACCAGGACGACCGTCCAACTTGTGCGCGACAACGGCGAGAAGACTCCCATCGCCGGCCACACCGTCAGGATCTTCGAAAAGCAGAACGACGGGACCTGGAAAGCGAAGGTTCACATGTTCAATCGGCCTGGCGCGCCCTAGCTCAGGCCTGCACGTCGGATCGCAGTCCGTCATAGCGCCACGGCGAACGAATAGTGCCCATCTTCATCGACCGTGGCGCGCCGCCTACGAATACAAAACCGGCACTCCAAAACCGCCGGTTTGCACTTGAGGTGGCGACGAGCGTGCGCAGGAGCGCGCTTTTCCGCCCCCATGATCCGAACCTCTTTGGGGTCCACTTCGACGCGCTGGGCCAAGGCGCGCAAGTGGTGAAGCGGCACCAGGGCCTTTCGTGAGATGCCGTTACGGTGCCAGACAGCGCAATGTGCCGACAAATACCTACGACCATCGACGGCTCGGAGCGACGTCGTCGCTTTTATCTTGCCGTCCTAATCGGTCGAGATCTGCGCCCCATCAATGCAGATGACAAGCAGCTCTCGGTCGGTACCGTCCGGGTGTTGTCGATAGCGGACGAGAAGGCGGACTTGGAAATGTCGACGCGACCTTGTGCAGTGCCCACCCTCGTTGATATGTTCGATCATTCAGTTCAGCATGGAGTGGCGAACGATGTTCGATATCTCGCGTCGCGGCCTGACACTTGGCGCAGCCGCTGCTGACGCTGCGTTTGGACTCGACAAGCCGATCACGTTTGTCGACGCGGCTTACGCTCAACAGTCCGTCACGCAACCTTTCCGCAAATACAATGTCGGCGACATTGAAGTCTTCTCTCTGATTGATGGCATGCGTGACGTTCCGCTGCGGGAGGGTATGGTCAGGAATGTCAGCGTCGAACAGGTCAAGACCGCGTTGCGTGGTGCCGGTTTTCCCGACAATCAAGCGCCCCTGCGGTTTATCGTCATGGCGCTCAAGCTGCGCGATCAAGTGGTCCTGATCGACTCGGGCACGGGCGGTCATCCGATTTATGGTGAGGGGAACGGCCGGCTATTCGAGAGCATGGCGGCGGCGGGCCTTAACCCCAAGGCAGTCAAGACGATCCTCATCTCCCATCTCCACGGCGACCACATTTATGGCCTTATGAACAATGAGAGCAATGCGCAGGTCTTCCCGGACGCCGACATCGTGGTGCCCGCCGCGGAACTGAAATGGTGGACGCGCCCGGGAGTCGAGTCGATCGATCTCGGACCGACGCGCAAGGGCCTCGCCCAGCGCATTCAGGCGACGGTGGCGACTTGGAAAAACGTCAGGACCTTTGAGGGAGAACCAGAACTCCTGCCTGGCGTGCACGCCGTTCAGGCGCCCGGCCACAGCCCGGGAATGGTCGCGCATCTGGTCACCTCGGGCGGCAAACAGTTTCTGATCAGCGCTGACGTGGTCAATGTTTCGCCCCACATTTCAACAAATCCCGAGTGGCAGCTTGCTATCGACCAGGATCCGCAAATGGCTGTCGAAACGCGAAGGAAGATTTTCGATCGCGCGGTCGCCGACAAGCTCACCATTTCGGGTACTCACTGGTTGATGCCGAACGTCGGCACGCTGTCCAAGGATGGCAACGGCTACGTATTCGCAGCCGAGGGGTAATATCCCCGCGACCTATCCGTTGCCAACTGGACGACGACGTGCCGCCCGTAGCGGACGAACCGGTCGGCATCTGAGCCAGCTTTTGGCCCATCACGTCGATCGCAGAATTAGGCGAGAGGGCCGCCGTCGAGAGCTAGTCGGATGCCGCTTCTGCGAAATCGGGGAATTCTCCGCCTGTTAGGCGCAGCGCAAAATCGCGGGAAGTCGCAGTCTTTCCGATTGGAGCGTGCTGCCGGCTCCGGCATCATAAGAGCACGGCGAACGAATAGTGCCCATCTTCATCGGCCGGGGTGTGCCATTCTTATACGAAACCCGCGCACCCTCCCGTCGACGCGGCGCCGCTCGACAGAACGGCTTGCTGAATACATCGTTTCGATCGTAGGTCCGCAGGAGCGCTTCGCTGCCATCATCGGCCACGTCTGCCGTCTCGCCCCGCTCCCCGTAACGGAGTGGCGCCTGCTCGGCGCCACTCCTCCTTTGTCAACGGCGCACGCGCCGATCAGAACGAGCAGCCATAAGCTGTGAGCGACGTCTTCATCGCATCCATGGTCTGCTTGCAGGCCGCCTCCATGGTCGGCTTCGTTGTCGGATTCTTGGACATGTCGACCCACGCTTTGCGCGTCTGGTCGAGTTGCGTCTTGAACGTCGCACGCTGCGCCTCGGGGACCTTGGAGGTGACGCAGGCGTCGTATTTGGTCAGGAAGTCGTCGCAGGTGGCGATGCCCGTGCTCTGCGCGTGCGCCGCCATGACGCCCGCGAGCAGGGCGATGCCTGTGATGCCAGCGAGTGATAACACCGGTCGCTGGTTCGCGCGCGAACTTGCAACGGCCTTCGATGTCGCTTGACGCATGTCTCTAACTCTCCTGTGACAACTGAGTGGTTTGGATCGCCGGCAGGCGCCCCGGCTTCGCCCGTATCTCCCTGATCGACGCGCAAAGCGTCCCGCGCCGGCAAACGGTCGGCGTGGCGGACGTTGAGCAGTTCGAGCGTTGAGCGGTTCGAGGCGAGACTGTGGGCACCGGCGTACCGGCGACGAACAAGTGCTCCGTCAATTCGGCGAGAATATGGATGACGACGCGGTGACATTGCGACGGCTGCTATCGTGCTTGCACTGAGCGCAACGGGTCTTGCGTTGTCTCATGACGCCGCATGTCCATGACGCAATCGCATATTGACATGGGGCACTCCAACATCGTCGTACGGTTCGCCGTCCCGCGTAAATCCAAAACGCGCATAGAAGTCTTCTAAGTGCAGCTGCGCGCCTATGCGAACATCGTGACACGATCCTTCGGCAAGACGCTCAATAACCCTTCTGATGAGCTCTTGACCGATTCCTGTCCCTCGATATTTCTGCGCGACGACGACCCTTCCAAACGAAGCGTGAGGCCTCCCCGCCAACGGCGCGTGACATCGCGCATAGCCAATCAAGGTCCCGTTGTCGGTTGCAAGCAGGTGATCGGCTATCTGATCAACGAAATCCAGGTCCGGATACGGCGACGACTGCTCCACGACCAGTACATTTTGTCTCAAGGCAAGCATTGCGTAGAGTTCGTTACGACCGAATTCATCAAAACGACGCCAATGGAATTGCATTGCCGTAACTCTTGCTCGAAGTACCGGCCACACTCTTTGACGTGATCAGGCTGCCTTGGTCGCAGCCGCTAACTGCACGCCCATGACATCGAGGACGCGTACGATGGTGTCTGGCTCTGTCTTGGTCTCGCCGTTGAGGGAGCGGTAAAGGTTCTCGCGCCGCTCACTTTTGCTTGGCGGCAGCTTCGCGCGCCAGACGCTCGGCTCTCAGTCGCTGGTGATTTTCCTCGAACTCGGGCGTACTGGTCTGCTCCGAGATCGTTTGTCTTGCGGCAACCGGGTTGAACGCCTTGCGGGCCGCTTCGTCCGCCAGCTGCTGGATTGCCGATTTCTTCTCTTTGCTCATTCTTCTCTACCTGCGGCCGGATGCTGACCTGCTTATACAGCATCCTTGTCCCTTAAGGACAAACAGCTGGACCAGTTGACCGACTTTTTTTGCGAGATACTGAACCAGAACCCGCCGGCACCAGTCATCAACAGCCATCGTCGCGCGCCATACCCGCGCAAAACGCCTGCGCAAGGCCCTCTGTGATGACGCCGTAGCGCTCGCGCCGTCGCACGGTAGGCATCCGGTGCCAGCCGAACACGAAACCTAGACGAAGCCAGGCAGCACAAGCTCGCTGATGATGACATCGTTGATGCGCCTCTGTTCCGTGCCGGACTTGTTGTAGTTGCCGCAGTGCTGCGCGACGACGAGGTCTAGCGCGGGAAAAACGTACAGGCGCTGGCCACCCCAGCCGATGCCCCCGACCCAGGGTTCCGCATGCTGTGACGCGGCGGCGGCATGGGCGCCGAGATACCAGTGATAACCGTAGCGGCGACCATCCCCGATCGCGACCGCAGGGGTTATTGCGCGTTTCACCCAGTCACGCGGCACGAGCTGGTCGTCGTTCCACACACCGCCGGCGTGCACGAGCCGGCCGATCTTCAAGAGGTCGCGCGGCAGCAGGCGCAGGCCTGAGGCTGCGCGATATTCGCCATCGCGGCCTTGCGCCCAGGCGACGGGACCGAAACCCATCGGACCGAACAGGACACGACGGCAATAAGCGAGCAGGGGCTCGCCGGTGCCCTTGGCGATCAGGCGCCCCAGCAGCGCGGTGGCGCCGCCGCAATAGGTCCATGCCGCGCCCGGCTCGCCGACGATCGACCGCTCCAGGATGAAGCGGAAGCGGTCGGGGGCTGCCTCCATCGCAATCTCGGCGTTGCGCGGATCGCCATAGGGGATCGTAAGTTCGTCCCAGTCGAGCCCGAGCGTCATGCTGAGCGTGTGATGGATGGTCAGGCGATCGCGGCCAGGTTGACTGGCGAGGTCGGAATATTCCGGAAACTGCTCATACAGCTTCGCTTCAGGGGGCGGGACCTTGCCGGCCGCGAGCGCAATGCCATAGGCAAGACCGACCACGCTCTTGGACACCGAGCGCAGGTCGTGCGGTACGTCCGGGCCGAACGCGACAGTGCCGAGCCGCCGGCCCGCCTGCTCATCATCGCCTTGCCCATAGTGCTCGAAAACGAGCTTGCCACCCTGGCTTACAAGAAGCGCGTGCAGGCCGCTGACCCTGCCGTCCTGCTGGGCTTGGGCAAGGCGCTGACCGATATGCTCGGGTGACGGGCTCGCAAATGCGCGAGGTGTCGCGATCAGGCTGGCGCCGAGCCCGGCCAGGACGTGGCGGCGGTCAAAGCCGGCCGGCGACATTGCCGTCAGTGGTTTACGCATTTCACTCTCCTCACCTTGGGGACGCAGGCATGCTCAGCCGAGATGCTGTTCCGGTTTGAGCAGTCGGTAATGCAGCCGCGCGAAGTCGCCGAGCTTCCTGACCGCGCCGTTGAGGGCGAGCAGCAGCAGCATCGCGATTCCGGCGCTGGCGGAGATCAGCCCGATGCTCGCGAGGACGCGCAACACGATCGTGGAGACCGGGGCGACGGAAGCGAGCTTGAAGACGCTCAGCAACAGCCCGACCCCAATGATCCCGAGCACGAAAATCACGAGGCCGAGCACGAGAACGGTCAGCACCGCGGCGAACAGCAGCGGCAACAGCAACAGGATATCGACCGCAGCAAGGCCGCCGAGCGCCATCAGCACGACTGCGGAATTGCGCAGCGTGCGGTGGTTTTCCCAGCGGCGCAGGCCGGTTTCGGCACGCAATTCGCGCGCCAATCGCCGGGATCGCCGAGCGCTGCGGCGACATTCTCCTCGCTGCGTCCCGACGCGAGCGCCCTCATCGAAATAGGCGCTGTAGTCGGCCAGGATCTCGTCGATGTCCGGCGCGGGAAGACCAGCGAGTCCGTCGCGAAGAATGCGCAGGAAGGCCGCCTTGTTCATTTGGTTTCTCCGAGAAGGCGATCAACCGCGACCGTGAACGCCCGCCACTCGCGCTTCTGGGCCGCCAAAGCCGCGCGGCCGGCCGGCGTGAGCCGATAGTATTTTCGCGATGGACCGCTGCTCGACTCGACAAGGCGCGTATCGACCAGTCCGTCATCCTGCATCCGGCGCATGAGCGGGTAGATCGTCCCTTCACCCATGCCGATACCCGCCGCGAGCGTGTTTGCGATCTCGTAGGCATAGCTCTCGCCACGAGCCAGCAGCGCCAGCACGCACATCTCGAGTGCCCCTTTCTTGAGCTGAATTTGGATCGTCGATTCCGTCATCGAACTCGCGCGTTTGACCAGATCTACATATAGCAAGGTATCTTGTTATGCAAGGTACCGTCCGAAGCATAGGTGCCGTCGCGCGCCGTTCTGTCCTTTCCCGCGCACTGCGCGCTGAAGAGCCGCGGTTCAGTCGGCGAAATCGCCGCAGCCGAAATCCAATGAAGCTGACCGCAAAGACCAAAACGGCGGTGAGGACGAAGACGATCAAGCAACGCATGAGCGCCCATCCAAATGGTCTCTGAATCAGAACACGCAAATTAGCGATTGTTTGCGTCGAATTTTCTCGGGAACCGTTAGGAGATCAAAGCGGATAGTTCCGCCCGCGTGTCCATGTTGAGTGGATGCAGTCAGCCGGCGTTCACCTTTTGCTGAACGCTGCTCGATTTCTGAAGGGGCGGCTCGATGACCACGTTGCGTGTGGGCTCTTTCGCGATTTTCGGCACGTCGCGTCCAAGGCAAATCTCGGCCTGCTCCGTCAGTCTGGTCGCACTGTCGTGGAGTTCAGGTCTCGTTCCGCAGGCCACGGCACAATCGCTGCCAACCGGCGGAACCGTGGCGAGCGGCAGCGTGACGATTTCCCAGCCGTCGCCGACCAACCTGACGATCACCCAGTCGAGCGCGACCGGCATCGTCAACTGGTCGAGCTTCTCGATCGGTCAAGGTCATCGCACCCAGTTCAACAATGGCGCAGGCGCAACGCTCAACCGTGTCACGGGCAACGTGCCCTCGTCGATCAACGGTCAGCTGTCGGCGACAGGCAGCGTCTATCTGGTCAATCCGGCCGGGGTCGCGGTTGGGCCGAGCGGCGTCGTCAATACCGGCGGCAGCTTCGTGGCTTCGACGCTCGATGTGAAAGACGCAAATTTCGTCGCCGGCGGACCCTTGACCTTCAGCGGCGACAGCAAGGCCGCGGTGGTGAATCTCGGCAGGATTGGTTCCTCGCGCGGCGATGTCGTGTTGATGGCACGTGAGGTGCGCAACGAAGGCACGCTCTCCGCCCGCAACGGCACCGCGGCGATGGCGTCCGGCAGCGAGGTCGTGCTGAGCGATGGCTCGCTCGGCAACGGCAAGGTGCAGGTGCGGCGGGCGGCCGTAAACGGCGAGGTCCGCAACAGCGGTGCGATCCGCGCCGCGGAGGTGGAGCTGCGCGCCAACGGCGGCAACATCTATGCGCTCGCCGGCAACACCGGACGCACCATCACGGCGACCGGCATCGCCAACAAGGGCGGGCGGATTTTTCTCACCGCCGAGGGCGGCGCAGTCGTCACCACGCAGAAGCTCGTCGCCCGGCGCGTGCAACCGGGCGCTGCGCCGCCAACGTGGGTCGCCAGGGTGCCGCGTACATTCGCCGGCGGCGACGTGCTCATGACCGGTGACAAGGTCACCGTCGGCGGCACAGTCAACGTGAAGGGTAGAAACGGCACCGGCGGCACGGTGGTGGTGACCGGAACGGACGTGACCTTGACGTCGGGCGCGCGCATCAACGCCGGCGGAACGTCGGGCGGGACCGTCCTGATCGGCGGCGACCGCCTCGGCGGATCCGATAGTGCGCGCAAATTCCTGCCGCAGGCGATCGCCAATGCGCGAACGACCAGAATCGAAGCGGGCGCCCGCATCACCGCAGACGGCACCACCGGCAGCGGCGGCAACGTGGTGGTGTGGAGCGACGGCACGACGTCGTTCGCCGGCAGCATCAGCGCCCGGGGACCTCGCGGCGGCTTCATCGAGACCTCCGGCCACGTCCTCGACCTGACCGGCGGCAGCATCACGGCCGGAAAGGGCGGCACCTGGCTGCTCGACCCGGTCGACCTGACGATTGGTCCGACGCTTGCGAGCACCATCGCGTCCACGCTCAACGCCGGCACCGACGTGATCCAGCTGACCTCCGCTTCAGGCAGCGGCGGCTCGGGCGACATCACGGTGGCGAGCGCGATCAACTGGACCACCGCCGCGACGCTGACGCTGTCCGCTTATCGCGACATCATCGTCAATGCCGACATAACCAGCACCGGCGGCGGCGCCGTCGTGCTGCGCGCCGACAACACCGGCACCGGCACAGGCACCGTGACCTTCGGACCTGCGCAAATCGCGACCGGCGGCGCGGTGTCGATCTTCTACAACCCGGCCGGCAACGACTCCACGACGGTCAACGCCACGAGCTACACGACGCCGACCGACTACAGCTCCTATGTCAGCGGAGCGAGCTCGCTGACGTCCGCGATGCTGGTCAACACCGTGTACGACCTGCAGAACGTCAGGAACAATCTGTTCGAGACCTACGCGCTCGGCCGCGACATCGACGCCAGCCCCACCGCAACCTGGGACAGCGGCGCAGGTTTTGCACCGATCGGCGACATGAGCACAACGTTCAGAGGATCGTTCGACGGCCAGGGCCACACGATCTCGGGTCTCGCCATCAATCGGCCCGGGACCAATTACGTCGGCCTGTTCGGCTACGTCGAATCCGGCGTCAAGCTGAGCAACGTGACGATGCAGGGTGCAAGCGTCGTCGGGGCGCAGCGCGTCGGCATCCTGGCAGGCTGGTCGAGGGCCAGCATCAGCAACGCCGCTGCGACCGGCACCGTCACGTCCAGCAACTATGGCGGCGGGCTCGTCGGCGAGAACCGGGGCAGCATCGCCAACAGCTGGGCCGCCGTCACGGTCACTGGGGCGACGACCAGCAGTTCATCGATGGGCGGCCTCGCGGGATGGAACAACGGAGGCACCATCCAGGACAGCCATGCGACCGGCGACGTGACGGCCGGCAGCACAGGCACGCGCGCCGGCGGCCTCACCGCTCAGAACAACGGCACCATCCGCAGGAGCTATGCCACCGGCGCGGTCAGTGGCGGCAGCCAGGGAGTCGGCGGCCTGGTCGGCTACAACAGCAATGGCACGCCGGCCGCGACGATCGTCGACTCCTATGCGACCGGGGCAGTGAGCGCCACTGTCTTCGGAGGTGGACTGGTCGGCTTCAACGCCGCGGGAGCCTCCGTCAGCAGGTCCTACGCGACTGGCGCGGTCAGCGTCACGGCCGCCGGCGGCGGACAGGCGGGCGGCCTCATCGGCAGCAATTCCGGGGCCGTCACGCAGTCCTATGCGACTGGTGCGGTCAACGTGACGTCTACAGGCGCGACGGCAATGGCCGGCGGGCTGACCGGCAGCAACGGCGGCACCGCCTCGGTCACGCAGTCCTACGCGACCGGGAACGTCAGCGCCACGTCCGTATCCGGGACGGCGCTGGCCGGTGGACTGATCGCCAGCAACGCCGGCCCGGTGACCCAGTCCTACGCGACCGGTGCGGCGTACGCCTTCTCTGCGTCCGGGACGGCATCAGCCGGCGGACTGATCGGCAACAACAGCAGCACCGCAACTCCTCGGTCACCGCGTCCTATTGGGATACGGTCACGTCCGGCACGACGATCGGAATTGGCGCCGGCATGACGAGCGGCACGCGCGTCGGCATCGCCGGCCTGACCACCAGCCAGATGCAGGACCCGGCGAATTACGCGACCACGTATGCGGGCTGGGATTTTGCCAACACCTGGTCGACGCCGGGCGCGGGCTATTATCCGCAGTTGTTCGGCGTCAACTATGTGCTGCGTGTCGATACGGCCAATGCCTCGCGGGTTTACGGCGATGCCAACCCGGCCTTCAGCTACTCGATCTATGGCCTGCATGCCGGCGACACGTCCTCGATCCTCTCCGGCCTCTCGCTGTCGACGGCGGCGACGACGTCGTCGGCCGTTGGCTCCTACGCGATCCTGGCGAGCGGCGGCACCGCCACCAGCGTGTCCGGCCAGGCCTATCGGATCGTCGACGCCGCCGGCGCGCTGACGGTCACGGCGCGGCCGATCACGGTGGCGGCGGATGCGCAGAACCGGGTCTACGGTGATGCCAATCCGCTTCTGACCTATCGGATTGGAGGTCCGGGCCTGGTCAACGGCGACGCGCTTTCAGGCGGGCTTGCCACGGCGGCTGCGGCCACCAGCAATGTCGGCGCCTACGCCATCACGCAAGGTACGCTCGCCAACGCCAACTACAGCATCGCCTACACGGGTGCCGATCTCACGGTGACGGCGCGGCCGATCACGGTGGCGGCGGACGCGCAGAGCCGCCTCTACGGTGACGCCAATCCGCTCCTGACCTATCGGATTGGAGGTCTCGGGCCTGGTCAACGGGGACACGCTTTCAGGCGGGCTGGCCACGACTGCTGCGGCCACCAGCAATGTCGGCACCTACGCCATCACGCAAGGCACGCTCGCCAACGCCAACTACAGCATCGCCTACACGGGCGCCGATCTCACGGTGACGGCGCGACCGGTCGCCGTGGCGTCGGATACAGAGAGCAAGCCCGCGAACGCCGCCGGACCGGCTCTCCCTCCGATCGAAGCATTCGGATCGTACGTAGCGCCGCTTGTGACCACACGCGAGGCGTCGTCCCAGCCTTCCTTGTCGTTCGAGACGACCTGCACCGAGTCGACATCTTCGGGCTGCAGCGTTCAGGCTACACCGGTTGTTCCCATCGTCCGGCAATCGCCGGTTCGGTCCCTGAACTAGATCCGCAGGCGACAACATTTCGATCCGCGCGCGCCGTCATCATCGGCCCGCAGCGCTCGCCCGCGGCCTGCGCAGGCGTCGCCAAAGCCGGTCAGGCGATCATTACTTTAGGTTGTAACGCAGTAAAAACATGTAGAATTAGTTTAGTCATTATTAGGATTAATCAGTCATTACCGTGACTTAGCCAAGTCACTTTTTGCCATGAAGAAATCATGACGCGCGGTGGGATGCACAGTTCAGCCGCGACGGTCATTGATCGCACGTCATCCGCAAATGCTCCGACTGTGGCGAGGCCCCCGCGGCCGTTGCATCGCGAGCACGGTCTGCGCCGCCTTGCTCCTGCTGAACAGCGCCGCCTTCGCGCAGGTGGTCGAACGCAACCTGCCGCCGGATCCGCCGCGCCGCGCCATCCGGCTCCCCGACTGAGGCTCTCCCGAGCAGCGACGATGCCGCGCCGCTCGGCGTCGACGTCCGCGCGATCGTGCTGATCGGCGCGGACACTGCCGTCAAGCGCCGCGCCAAGGCGGTCGGCATCGACGCCGATCAGGTCGAGGGCGTCGACGCGCCCGTCATGCGCGAGCAGCTCGAGCCGTTCCTCGGCCGGCCGCTCAGCCGCAAGCTGATCGCCGAGATCCAGGCCGCGGTGATGACCGTCTACCGCGAGGGCGGACGCCCGTTCGTCTCGGTGAGCGCCCCGCCGCAGGAGCTGACCGCCGGCGTGCTGCAGTTGCGCGTCATCCCGTTCAAGGTCGGCCGCGTCAAGGTTGCGGGAACAGCGCGTGAGAATTTTCGCAGCGATCGCCTCCGCGTCGTGCCGGGACAGGCGATCGATGCCAAGCAGCTCGAGAGCGATCTCGACTGGGCCAATCGCAATCCGTTCCGACGGGTCGAAGCGGTGTTCGGGCCGGGCAAGGACCTCGCCGAAACGGACGTCACCATCCAGCTCACCGATCGCCGCCCGTGGCAGGTCTATGCCGGTTATGCCAACAGCGGCACGCGGCTGACCGATCGCAATCGCTATTCCGTCGGCGCCGTGGCCGCGCCCATCGGCGACATCGTCGCGTCCTATCAGCTCACCGGCAGCGCCAATCTGTGGGTCGACAACAGCTCCTTCAGTGATGTCGGCACGGCCAGGTATTACAGCCATGCCGGACGCGTGCTTCTTCCGCTCGGGCTGCGCTCCAGTCTCGAAGTGGTCGGTGACGACGTGCAAACCAACGAGCGGCCGATTGACCTTTTCCGAATCCGCACGAGGACCAGTCAGGTCGCAGCCCTCGTACGCAGCGACGTGGCCGATCTGGCGCGCCCGTTCTTCGGCGATCTGATCGGTGGCGTCGAACTCAAGCAGCAGCAGCGCCGGATGTTCTTCGACGGCATCGACGTCGCTCAGGGCCAGGCCGGTGTTGCCCAGGCCGTCATCGGCTGGAACGGACGCTGGCCCGACGCGCTCGGCAGCAATGTCCTCGACGTTCGCCTGAAATCCAATCCCGGCGGCATCCTCGCCGGCAACACGGCGAGCAACTGGAACCTGTTCAGCAACGGGCGTGTCGCCGACGTTCGCACCACATTCGCGACCGCCGAGTACAACCGCGCCACGCCACTGCCGTTGGGCCTGTCGTTGAAGACGGATGTCTCGGCCCTGATGTCGTCGCAGCCGCTTCCCGACACGGAACGGATTGCGCTCGGCGGCGTGCAGGGGGTGCGCGGCTATGTGACCGAGGACGGGGTGGTCGATCGCGCCGTCATTGTGCGCAACTCGCTCCTGCTGCCCGTGCCCGGCTGGCTGCCCGGCGCGATGGTGCCGTTCGTGCTCGGCGACGTCGGATTGGGCCGGGATATTTTCGCAGGCCGCGACCAGGCGCTGGCCGCGATCGGCGCCGGACTGGATTACGCGGTCGGCTCGTATTTCACTTCAAACCTCACGGCCGCGATGGCGCTGCGCGACGGGCTCGACACGCCGGCGAAGGCCTGGCGCATCTCGCTGCGCGTCTCGATGAGCTACTGAGGTTGCCCAGCGGCGCGACCGGACCGACGTTACTGACGGCGGAAGATCATGCCGCCATGATGCAACGCGCCCTCAATTCTTCGCAGTCACCAACTCGAAATTCTTCATGATCGGCGTGCACGGCGCTCTTCGCCGTCTTCTGGCAGCCTTCCAGCGCGGCTTTCTGCGGCGGCTTCGATCGCGCGGGTATCGGCGGTGTAGTTCAAAGCGCCGTTCGGCGACTGCACCATGACCTTTGGCGTGTAGAGCGAGAAATAGCCTTCGAGCCATTGCCGTCGGTTTGGCGAAATCCTGTAGCGCTGCATCAGCGCGTCGACCTGTTGCGGGCTCCAGGTCGGCAAGCCTTGCGCACGCAGGAACGGATCGAGCGCCGCGAGCCAATGGTGCCGCCCGGCCGGGAGCTCGAACACGTGGTGTCCGTCGTTCGGCTGCAGCGACGGGACGATCTTCAGCGTGGCGACACCGCCCTGCGCGACATAGGCCGCGTGCAGCTTGCGCGCAGCGTCCGGACCGAAATTGCCGTCGTTTTCCGAGTAGACCCACAGGCTCGGGATCCTGGTCTGGCTGCCGAACGACGCGAGTGCCGCGATCGGCACATCCTGCGGGCAGGCGAGGTTGCCGTCGGCGTCGGTCATACGCATGGCGCCGGCGAGATTGACCACGGCCTTCAGTCCCGGAGGCTTGCGCGCGGCCAGCGCGAGGAAAGCGCCGCCGCCCCCCGAATGGCCGATGCCGATCACCCGCGATGCGTCCGCATCGTTGCGCGCGGCGACGACGCGCAGGGCGCGCTCGAGATCGTCGGATTCCACCGAGAAATACTTGCGCAGGTCGGCGTCGTTGCATTTGACGAAGTCCGCGTTGGCCGGCCGACCTGGCGTTCCGCCCGAAACGCCGAAGCCGCGTCGCACGACGGCGACCGCAAGGTAGCCGCGATAGGCGAGGTCGCGCGCCTGCCGCGACATCAGCTCGGCGCGGATCTTGACGAGATCGCTCGGCAGCCGCGGCTTGCCATGGGTGAGCAATGCGATCGGAAGTCTGCCCTTTGCGGCGGCAGGACGCACGATCAAGGCTTCGAGCCGATAGCTCGCGCCGCCGTCGCGAATGTCGAGAAAGGTGATTTCTTCGAGCAGCGTTGGGTGATCCGGCGGAGCAGCCATCTCCGCGCGGGCGGCGAACGTCGCCGTGAGCATCATCGCCGCTGCAGCGGCAAGCTTCCATCGCATGGTCGGTCCTCCGCAAAACCGCATGTCAGCCGCTGCCGCGCTATGTCCACGCGGCGACTGGATACACGCAGAGGTTTTGGTGCGATGTGAGCGCCGTCACACGGGCGTCGGGCGCAGCCTTGGCCTGTTCCTTGCGTGACTGACAGCACAAGAGGAGGTCAGGGATTCGCGCGGCGGCGTGCGGCACCGGCGCAAGTTGCGAATTCAGGGCCGGGAGATTTTGCGGGAGGAGGTCGAAGTCACTCCTCGTCGCCGCCCATGCGTCGTGCAAGCGTCTCGACGCTGTAGTTCTCGCCGATCGACATGGCGCAGATGCGGGAGATGTGCACGTAAGGCAATCCCGTCTCCTTGGCCCAGGCGTTGAACTGCAGTCTGCACTTTTGCGAGGTCGCGCTTGGAGGTGACGGCCTCGGCGATGTCGAGGCCCGCATCGCGCAGGCACAGCACCACGTCGCGCGACGTCACGAACCCGTCCCAGCCGAGAAACCGCAGCAGCATCTGACCGCTGTTGCCACCGAGCCGGCTGCCGCGCTTGACGAGAAAGTCGAGCAATCCGATTTCGTCGGACGACGGCCAGTTGGCCAGGAATTTGCCGAAGCTGCCGTGCTCCTTCGCCACGTCCTTCACGAAGCTCGCGTTGGCGCGCACCGACATGATTTTTGCGCCGTTGCGGACGATGCGCTTGTCGGACAGCAACTTGTCCCAGAACTCGTCGGGCTGAAGCGACAGCGGGCCCGGCGCAAAGCCGAGAAACGCCTCTTCGAAGCCGGGCCATTTGTTGTCGATGACGCTCCACGCAAAGCCCGCGCAGAATACGCGCCGGGTCATCTCGGCCAGAACGCGGTCGTCGCCGAGCCTGGCAAGCGCCTTGGCATCCGGCTTGGGCGGCAGCAGCTTCTCAAGTGCCTTCGCGCCGCCTTTGCGTTTCTCGGCGCGGGCGCGGATGGTTTTGAACGATGTCGCCATGGAGGAATCCTGAAAGCTGCGCCTGGCTGATCTCAGTCTAGCGCGCGCCGGATTGAACCCTGCCGACGTGAGGCTCGCAAGATGGAATGTGAGAGATGGATTGCGCTGCGGCGGACGACTACGCCGGCTGCGGCACCTCAGCGGCACGCCTGCCGCATCTGCGCCAGCGGCTTCTTGATGCCGCCGAGCGGGACGCTGCCGCTCGCGCCGAGGGCCTCGATGCGGACCGATGCGCCCTTGTCCAGCAGATCGAACAGCTGCGCATCGATCGGCGTCGCGGCCGCGAAATGCAGGCCGGAGTCCGCGTTGTCGCGGCCCACCTTGCCGGCGTACTCGATGGTCGCCGATCCGTTCGAGAGCTTGATGATGCCCGTACGGTCCTGTTTCGCGTTGCGTGGCAGGACGGTGGTGACGACGTCGATCGTCTTCTTCTTCGGCTCGCAGATAAAGGACAGCGTCACCGCCTCCGATTCCGGCACGCCGTAGACCAGCAGCACGGCGGAGCCGGACTTGACGAAGCCCCATGACTGCTTGTCCGCGGAGGCGGGCGACGCCACGAGCATCGTCGCAAGAGCGATACAAGACAACAACGACCGCACGCGCTCGTTCCTCGACTGCCGAACCGGATGAAACTCCAAACTGTTCAGTCGCCTCGGTGTGGAGAGCGGTTCAATCGTCAGGCCGAATGCGAGGCGCAAATCGTGGCCTCGCAGATCATGGTCTTTGCTTCATCCCTGCGCGACCTACCTGTTCTGGCGCGTGAACTGGCCGAGCCAGTCGGCAAAGCGCGTCGAGCCAAGGCGTGGGTTGGCGCCGGGCGTGAGCGATTGATCGTTCAACTCCACGCCGAAGTAGCGTGCGTGGACGTCGGCGATGACTTCGCGCGGGTCCTGCGTTGCGCTCAGGAATTTTCGGACGAAATCCTCCAGCGGCGCGCGTTCGGGACCAGCGATCTCGATTGTGCCGTTCACGGGCGCAGCGAGTGCCGCGTCGGCCATCGCGTCGGCCACGTCGTCCGATGCCATGGGCTGCATCAGCGCGGGCGAGAGGCGGACTGTCTGGCCGACCGTGCCCGACTGGGCGATGCCGCCCATGAACTCGAAGAACTGCGTGGCCTGGACGATCGTGTAGGGGATGCTGCAAGCCTTGATCAGGTTTTCCTGGGCCATCTTTCCGCGGAAGTAACCGCTGTCGAGCAGGCGCTCGGTGCCGACGACGGACAGCGCGACATGATGCTTGACGCCGGCTGCTGCTTCCGCAGCAAGCAGGTTGCGGCCCGAGGTCTGGAAGAATTCCAGCACGGCCTTGTCCTCGAACGACGGCGAATTGGCGACGTCGACGACGACCTGAGCGCCGTCCAGCGCGGCGGCCAGTCCCTCGCCCGTGATGGTGTTGACGCCGGAGCGAGGGTGAGGCCGCCACGACCTCATGGCCCTTCTGGCGCAGCCGATTCACAAGCTTCTTTCCGATCAGGCCGCTGCCGCCGATAACGACGATCTTCATGGGATCCTCCTTGAATTGATGCCGACCGTCCGTCGGGATCGTTCGCAAATGGCCTGCGACGCGCAGGTCTACCGGGAATGACGGCCGGAATTCCGCGAGCGCATCGCGCATGAGGGCGCGCTGTTCACGCAAACCGCTGCAGCCGCTTCCCCGGCAGCAGATCATACGGCGCCACCCATCCCGGCAGTGCCTTGACGCGGTCGAGCCAGGCCTGAATGGCCGGATGGGTTTTTGCGAGGTCGATCCCGCTCTCGTCCTTCGGAAACAGCAAGTAGCCGATCATCGAGAGGTCGGCGACGGTCACCCGATCGCCGGCGGCAAATGGCTTGCCGCTGAAATGCTGCTGCAGGATGCGGAAATAATCGTCGAGCCGCCGCCGCAGGAAGGCGAGCACCTGTTCGTCCGGCGTCGCGGAGAAGGTGCGCAGGAAGCGGTAGGTCGCCATGTAGGACGTGAGCTTGTGATTGTCCCAGAACAGCCAGCGCAGCACCTCGAAGCGCTCCGCTTCGCTCTCGGCCTGGAATTTTCCATAGCGTTCCGCCAGCCGCAGCAGGATCGGTGCGGTCTGGGTCAGGCGCTGCCCATCCTCTTCAAGCACCGGGATCTCGCCCATCTCGTTGACGGCGGCGCGCCATTCCGCCGTCCGTGTCACGCCCCCGCCGAAATCGGTCCAGACCTTTTCGAACTCCTGCCCGCAAAGGGTCAGCATCAGCGCGAGCTTGTAGCTGTTTCCGGACTCGGGAAAGTAATGCAGCCGATATTTGGGCATGGCCGTCTCCTCGATCGAACGTCAATCGCGAGCGTGGTCCATGGTGCCAGAGAATCCGCGTCCCGCGAAACAGGACATTTTGTCTGCCTGCTCCGCTCGTCGTGGCGGAGCCGGCGCTTGTGTCTTTACAGGGGCGGTAAGGCGGGCAAATCTTGCACAGCTCGGAAGATGCCGTGCGGCGATTGATCGCTGACGCAAAGCCGTGAAGGAACGATGACAATGACCACGCAGACATTCGCGCCCGGTGGCTACCGCTTCATTCCCGGCGTCTTTCAATATTCCGGCGGCGTGGCCGCGGAGCCCGGCTTTCGCATCGAGCGCGTGCGCTTTCGCAAACCGATTCCTCTCGCCGACGGCTTTCGCCGCATCGAAAAATTCATCACCGATGCCGGGCGGCCGATGACGTCGTTCTGCGCCTGCGAGCTGCGTTCGCCGGAACCTTTCAGCGAAGCCGGCTTCAAGGCCTTCAACGAACATTACGTCGGCACGCTCGCCGACTGGCGCGTCTACGATCCTGCAACGAAAATCAACCCGGTCGCCCGTTCCAACGTCTGTCCGGAGATCAACAAGCCGGCGGAACCGTCGTTCCATGCATTCTCGTTCACGCTTCCTGCCGCGGACGCAGCGCCGGCCTTCGTCATCTCCGGCAGCGGCGAGGCGCCCGAGGGCAAGGGAGCCTACGGCAAGTTCGTGGTGCGGCCGGGCGACACGTCGGAGGAGGGCATGCGCGAGAAGGCGCGCGCGGTGCTCGGTGAAATGGAGCGGCGGATGGGTCTGCTGGGCTTCACCTGGCGCGAGGCGACCGCGGCGCAGGTCTATACGGTCTATCCCGTCCATTCGTTCCTCGCCGACGAGATCGTCCGCCGCGGCGCCGCCGAGCACGGCATCAGCTGGCACTTCTGCCGTCCTCCCGTGGTCGGCCTCGACTACGAGATGGACTGCCGCCATGTCAGCATCGAGCGGGTGATTGATTAGGGCGCGAGCTATTGCGCTTGTAAATGCGCCCTCTCCCCTTGCGGGACCCACAGGGGGAGAGGGGCATCTACGCGCGCGGTGCGAAGAGCGATGCGCGTTCTCAGGGAGATTTGCTGGCCCCAGCGCTCACAGCCAGCCGGCCGCCTTCAGTACGATCCGGGCAAGCTCCGCCGGCGTCTTGTCGTCGGTCGGGACGATGATCGCCGCGCCGGGCGTCTCGTCCGAAATGCGCTTCAACTGACGGAGTGACCGTCGCGCCTGTGCGTCGCGGCCGGAGCCGATCTCACGTTGATCGAGGCGCTGCATGAGTGTGGTCTCCGAGCCGACCAGCCGAACTGCGGTTATTCTGGCGTCATGGATTGCACTGGTGATCCATCGGCAATCGGAGTCCAGATCCAGCATCACGCCCGACATCACAAGGCGGGTGTGCCCGAGCGCGCGGTAGGTCTCCCACATCGCCGCAAGATTCAGGGCGCTCACGTCGCTTGTGCCAGGCCGCAGCGCCGCCAGCTGTTCGGGCGTCGGACGCGGAAACACGCGATCCAGCTCGTCGGTTTCGATGATGGCGTGCGGCACCCTGGCCGCGGCCAGCTGCGCGCCGATTTCCCAGCATAGCGTCGACTTGCCGATGCCCGCGGGCCCGGTGATCAACAGAACTTCGACAGCTTCCTGCATCTTCCAGCAACACGAGTTCGCGAGGCCTCGCGGCTATTTCGCACCTCTCGCAACGCTCTTCAATGCAGTCTCCGGCCGCCGTGACGCCTTTGCAGGAACGCGCTCACGCCGCCCGGCGCAGCCGCGACGGCGGTGGGCTGAGGTCGCGGCGCAGCAGGCGGCGCAGGGTCGAGGGCTCGGCATAGCCGACGCGGCGGGAAATCTCGTCCACCGACAGCGTCGTGGTTTCGAACAGCGTGCGGGCGACCTCGCCCCTGATCCGCTGCGCGAAGCGGACCGGCGACAGGTCGCACACCGCCTTGAGGCGGCGCGCGAATGTCCGTGGCGTCATGCCGGCTGCCGCCGCCAGCTGACCGATCGTGATCTTGCGGCCGATGTTCTGCCTGATCCAGCTCTCGGCCCGCGCGATGCGCGGGTCTTGGCCTGCGAGAAACGTGATGGCCATGTAGGGGGCCTGCGACTTGCGATGATCGAGCAGCAGATACTGCGCGCACGCTTCCGACACCTTCGATCCGGCAAACTTGGCGATGATCGCAAGCATCAGGTCCATTTGTGCCATCGCGGCGCCCGCGGTCGCCACCGGCCAGTCGGCGACGACGATCTGCTCGGTGACGAGTTCGACATCGGGAAAACGCCTTCGAAAGTCCGAGGCCAGCCACCATGTCGTCGTCGCGCGCCGTCCTGAAAGAAGGCCTGCTTCCGCGAGGACGAACGTACCGCCGCATGAGGCTGCAATCGTCGCGCCTGCCGCTCGCGCCTGTCTGACGAGTTGCACGGCGCGCTGGACCTGAGGGCTCTCCAGGCGACGCGTCAGCTCCGTTGCGGATTTCGGCATAGAGCCCGGGCACGATGACTATGTCGCCTGTACGGAAGCGGAAACTTGTCGTCCGCGTGATCTTCAGCCCGTGCAGCGCGAACGGCTCGGGCCGCCCCGCCCGCCGCCGGATCGCGTTGGCGGTGCCCAGCACGTCCATCGCGATCGCGAAGCTAGATGCCAGCCCGTTCGGCAAATTCATCACCACGACGCGCGGCATGTCCAAATATCCCTGAAAGATGTCGATTCCGCCACTAGCGCAAAATTGCGCCTTCGGCAATCATATCGCTCATGAACACCCATCACATGATCTGCGTCTGCCACCGCTGCAGCTTTCTCGGCGCGCTGAAGATCGGCACTGCGAAGGCTCGTCCCGAAATCCATGCCGCCGACGCGCCGCCCGCGGTGAGAGACAGGGAGCTGCCGGACACACCGGTGGCATTCGCCGCCGAGGCCTATCTCGCGGCTGTCTCCAACATCACGATGATCCGGCACTGCATTCGCACCTATCGGTTCGGGCAAATCCTCGCCGAGAAGGCCGGTGCCAAACCCGATCTCGAGGTGCTCTACGTCGCAAGTCTCCTGCATGATCTCGGCCTCGAGACGCAGTTCGACGGGCCGGAGGATTTCGAGACGCTTGGTGCGCGCGAGGCGAAGCGCTTCCTTTTGAGCGAAGGCCACGCGCATCTTGCGGATCAGGTCGCCGCGGCGATCGAGATCCACACGTCGGTGGAGACCGCGAAGGACCCGCGTCCCGAGGTCGCCTACCTTTCCATCGGTGCGTTTTGCGACGTCACCGGCGCGCGGCTGGACCAGATCGAGCCTCGCCTGGTGCAGGAGGTCGTCGCCGAATATCCTCGCAACGGCACCAAAGACCTGTTGCTGGCGCTGGTGAAGCGTCAGATCGCGATCAAGCCGCAATCGAATATCGCCCGCATCGCCGCAAGGGTGGATTTTTCGGCGATCGTCCGCAACGCGCCGTTTGCCGGCTGACGACATCAAGCCGGAGGAGCTCGACGATGACAGCGCGCAGCGTGAAAGAGGATGACCCGCTTGACGATTTCGAACGCCGGGCGATCACGCTGGATGGCGTCACCAAGACGGTCTACGTGGCCGGCTCGGGACCTGCCGTCATCGTCATGGCCGAGATGCCGGGCATCAGCCCGCATGTCGCGCGCTTTGCCCGCTGGGTGCGCGAGGCCGGCTTCACGGTCTACATGCCTTCATTGTTCGGCCGTGACGGCGCGGTGCCGGGTGCCGATGAAGGCGCGCAGATTTTTCAGCGCGCATGCGTCAGCGCGGAATTTCGTGCGCTCACTGCCAATGTCTCGAGTCCCGTCACGCAGTGGCTGCGCGCGCTGGCGAGGCTTGCGCATCAAGAGTGCGGCGGAGCAGGCGTCGGCGCGATCGGCATGTGCTTTACTGGAAATTTTGCGCTGAGCATGATGCTCGAGCCGGCCATGCTCGCGCCCGTGCTGTCGCAGCCGTCGCTTCCGCTCAACGATCCGGCCGGCATCGAGATCGCGCCGGATGAGCTCAAAGCAGTCCGCGAGCGGCTCGAACGCGAGGACCTCACCGTTCTCGCCTACCGCTTCAAGGGGGACAAGTTCTGCACCGCTCAGCGTTTTGCCGCGTACACGGAAGCGCTCGCCGACCGCTTCGTTGGCCGCGTGTTGCCGGACAGCGCGGCCAACACGGACGTCCCGCCTTTCTTCGCGCGGCACGTGACCTCGCCGCATAGCGTGGTGACCGTGCATCTCATCGACGAAGCCGGCCAGCCGACGATCGCCGCGCGCGACGAGATCCTTGCATTCTTCGCGCGGAGGCTCCGTGCCTAGACGCCCCGATCTCGCAGGACGATCACATTTTAGGGCTGATCAACATCCACGCCGCTGCGGCATGAACGATCGCGCCGGCGATGAATATCACAGTGAGCACCTGCGACGGCGCATTGCGCATCGAGAACTGGAACGGCTGCACGACCGTGCGGACGGCGAGAAACAAGGCGCCTGCGGCCGGCAGCGTCCAGGCGGTGCGGTCGAGATGAAATGCGCCCCAGAGCAGGGCCGCGCCATACATCGTCACGCCGAGGGTCAGCATGAGGTTCAGCGTCTGCGTCACGCCGACGTTGATGCTGCCTGAAGTTACGAGCGACGCCGGCCATTGGAACAGTCGCCAGAACATCAGGTGGAAGACGGCGAGTGCGAAGCAGTAGGCGGCTGCTGAGATCATCAGTGATGAGGTCATGGGGGGCTCCTTACGTTGACATCACACCATCGTCATTGCGAGCGAAGCGAAGCAATCCAGTTGCGCGCCGGCAGGCGCGCCTACAAAATGCGCTGAATTCGCGGCTGACGCCGCGCTTTTTTGTTTGGCGCGCTTCGCGCGCCGCTGGATTGCTTCGTCGCTTCGCTCCTCGCAATGACGGCTTCTGCCCTCTCACGCCGCAAGCTCCGCACGCTCGATATTCGCAATCGTCGCAAGCGCCACGGCGACCAGCTTCACCTTGTCGCCGGCGTGGCTGTGCACCTTTGCTTCCACGATCGTCAGCCGCCGCCCGGGTTTCACCACCGTCGCCGTGCAGGCGAGGCGGTCGCCGAGCGAAGGCGCGACGATGTTGAGCTTGTATTCGGCGGTGAGGCAGGTTTGCGTCGCCCGGTCGATCACCGTGCCGGCGGCCGCGGTCGTCGCGTTGTCGACCAGGAAGGCGACGACGCCGCCGTGAAAGAAGCCGTGCTGCTGCAGCAGTTCGGGGCGCTTGGTCACCGACATCACGACTTTCCCCGGCAAAACCTCGTCGACGCTGGCGCCCATGTGATGCAGAAAACCTTGCGCGTTGAGCGAGGCGCGAATGGCGTCGGCAAGCGCCGCTTGGTCGTCATTTCTCATTCTGTTTTCTCCTGGCCTTGACGGCGCGCGATGGCGTCACCACGAGCGCCTGCTGCGCAAGCGCGATGAGCTCGCTTTCATGGCGAGTGGGCGCCGCGGCGGAGAGCTTTCGCCCCGTGATCCACGAGCGGCAGATCAGGTTGGCGGGGCCGATCACCGTCGCCAGGAACACATCGATCGAGACGTCACGCAGCGAGCCGTTCGCGAGCAGCGGCGTGCGCCAGCGCTCGATTGACGCAGCGAAAGCCGCGTTGTGGGTCCTCAAGCGCCCCGACGCTTTCGCGAACCACGCCGCGCGCGCGTCATCGAGCATGAAGCGGGCCTTGCTCTGGTTGTTCATCACCCAGCGGACATGCGTGCGAACGATCGCGGCAACGCCGGTCCTGGCATCGTCGCAGCGCGCGAGCGCGGTGATGATCGCGGCCTGATAATCGACCACGCAGTTCACCAGCAGCTCGGCCGCAAGATCCTCCTTCGCGGCAAACTGGTGAAAGAAGCTGCCGTTCGAGATCCCGGCCCGGGCGCGCAGCTTTTCCACGCCGACGGCGTCGTAGCCCTGGTCGGCGAACAGCTCGGTCGCGGCTTCCAGCAGCCGCTCGCGGACGGTCGTGGCTTCCATGATTAGAGTATACTCTAGAGTGGTACTCTAATGCAAGTCGTAAAAAACGTTATTCCGGGGCGCGCGAAGCGCGAACCTGGAATTTGGAGGTGATGCACTCTGATAAACCTCTGGATTCCGGGTTCGCTCGCTGCGCTCGCGCCCCGAATGACGACGAATGTTATCGCTGGTGCCGCGCACATTCCGTCACCCGGGACGCGCCAACAGGTCTGGGCACAATCCGATGACGGCTCTGCGTATCCGGGAACCGGAGTCTAGCGCCCAACCCCCATCAGCCGCTGCAGCTCGGCGACGGCGCGCACAAAGCTGTCGGCCGGGGTGCCGTGCGGATCGATCAGGCGGTGGAGGCGGTATCCGTCTTCGAGCGCCAGCAGCATCGATCCGGCCCAGGACGGATCGATCTTCCTCTCCGTCTCCGTCGCCTGGTTGATCGCGCCGACGATCTCGGCGGCGAGCGCGCGGCGTGCGCGCAGGCGATCGCGCAGCTCGGGCAGCCTTCGTTCCGCGCGCGCGACGAACAGGATCAGCTCCATGTGCAGCAGCGGCGCACGGCCGAGCGGGTCCTGCTGGCTGCGCTCCGCCTTCGCCAGCGCCGTGACGAAATCGCTCGCCTTGTGGTGACGCGCAAGCAGGTCGCGAAAATGCTGCACGGATCGGTCGGCGTGATCCTCCAGCATGGCGACGATCAATTCATCCTTGCTGGCGAAGTTCGAATAGAACGCGCCGCGGCTGAAACCCGCCGCCGCGGCGATCGCGTCGATGCTTGCAGCCCCAATGCCGCGTTCCTCGAAAACCTGCGCTGCGGCCTGAAACAGGCGCTCGCGGGTCTCGTCGCGGGTGGGGCGGGTGCGAACTCTTGACATCGGAGGTGGCCTATAGCACAACTGCAATTCGATACATTATTGTATCGAGTTGCATGAGACGGGAGTTTGACGATGCGCCCGGACCAGCCGAGCCGAACTGCGGAATTCAACGCGGCCTTCCGCGCCGCCGAGAGCGCGAAACCACCGTCGCGACGCCTGTTTCACGATCCCTATGCGGTGCGGTTGCTGCCGGCGGGCCTGCGCCTGCTGGCGCGGAGCTCGGCTGTTCCCATCGTCGGGCACGGGCTGACCTGGTTCGTGGACCGGCGCTGGCCCGGCGTCCGCACCTCGATCATCGCGCGGACACGGCTGATCGACGACTGGGTGCAGGACGCGGCACGATCGGGCGCCGCGCAGCTGGTGTTGCTTGGGGCCGGGCTTGACAGCCGCGCGTGGCGACTTCCGTCGCTCGCAAATCTGCGCATCTTCGAGGTCGATCATCCAGACACGTCGTCCGCAAAGCAGCGCCGGCTGAAAGCGCTGCACGCGGAGCTCGCACACGTTCGCTTTGTCCAGGTCGATTTCGATCGCGAGCAAATGGCAGATCGGCTGCTTGAAGCCGGTTTCGACCCATCCCGTCGCACGGTGGTCGTATGGGACGGCGTGACGAATTATCTGCAAGGAGAAGCCGTGGACGCCATCGCTGCCTGGGCAGGCAAGCTTGCGGTCGGCAGCGAGTTCATCTTCACTTATGTGCACGCCGGAGTTCTGGACGGAACAGTGTCGTTTCACGGCGCCGCGCAGATGTTGCGAAAAGTGGCGCGGTCCGGCGAGCCGTGGACGTTCGGCCTGCGTCCGGAGAATGTTGCCGACTATCTGAAACCGTTTGGACTGCGCCTGACCGCGAATTTGAACGCCGCCGAGTATCGCTTGAAGGTGATGGGAGCGGCGGCGCAGCGGATGCGGGGATATGAATTCTACAACATCGCCCGTGCGCAGGTTGCAGGACACTGACGTCGCGCGCTGTCTATCGCGCGAGCCGATCGCCTGCTACGACTCCGGCGAAGATCGCCTGGAGGCCACATGTCGGACGCTGCTGTCGACGATATCGTTGCGCTGTTGCCGCCGCTGCTGACGACGATCGACGCACTGGCGTTCGTCGGGCGCTATCTCAACCCGCCGGATTACGATGCGGTGCTGGAGGCTGCAGGCACCCCGGACGACGCGTTGCGCGAGGCGCGTGCGCGGCTTGGCGAATGGCCGGAGCGGCTTGCCACCGTGCGCGCCGCGCTCGAGACCGCGACGGACGCGGCGCTTGCCGGATTCGAAGGTCTACGCACTGTCGCCGATCATCCGGAAGGCTTGCGCGCGGCCTACCGTGCGCTGCGCTACGCGCCGCGTGCGCAGGAGGCGATTTATCCGCTTGCGGCCACCCTGCCGCCGGTGAGTCAGTTTTTCCTCGATCCGGCCGTGCGCGACGATGAAGCGCTGCAAGCGCGCCTCGACGGCGTGAAGGCCGCCGCCAACACCGGCGTCATGCATGTCGACAACGAGCCGGGCAGCCGCGGCGGCTTCTCCATGTATGTGCCGGAATACTACACGGCCGATCGCGCCTGGCCGCTGGTGATGGCGCTGCACGGCGGCAGCGGCAACGGCCGCGCGTTCCTCTGGAGCTGGCTGCGCGACGCGCGCAGTTTCGGCGCCATCCTGATCTCGCCGACTGCGACCGGCGGAACATGGGCGTTGATGGGCGAGGACACCGACACGCCGAACCTTGTGCGCATCCTCGAGCAGGCGCGCGGCCGCTGGAATATCGATGCCAGCAGGCTGCTGCTCACCGGCATGAGCGACGGCGGCACGTTCTCCTACGTCAGCGGGCTCGAGTCCGGCTCGCCGTTCACGCATCTCGCGCCGATCTCCGCATCGTTCCATCCCTTCCTTGTCGAAGCCGCCGACGGCGAGCGGCTGCACGGCCTGCCGATCCACATCACGCACGGCAGGCTCGACTGGATGTTTCCCGTGCAGCTTGCACGCCAGGCCGAGCAGGCGCTTGCCGCCGGCGGCGCCCGCGTGACCTATTCGGAGATCGACGACCTCAGCCACACCTATCCCCGCGAAATCAACGCAACGCTGCTGAAGTGGCTGAAGGGGGAGTGAGGCCGAACCGTAACGCCGTCATTCCGGGGCGCGCTTCTTCTCCCCTCCCTCCCGCTCGCGAAGCGCCTCGGCGTCATTGCGAGGCATAGCCGTTCGAAGAACGGCGTCGCTTCGCTCGCCTATGGCGACGTGGCAATCCAGCGCGCGCGAAGCGCGCCAACCAAAAAGCGCATCAGCCGCGGCAATCTCAGCGCTTTATCTGCGCGCCTGCCGGCGCGGGGCTGGATTGCTTCGCTTCGCTCGCAATGACGCCTGCGACCAGCCCAAACAAAAACGCCGCTCGAACGAGCGGCGTTTCGAAGCGATATGAGCGGTGAAGTCTCTACTTGCTCGCCGGCGTGTAATTCACCGACACGGTGTTGTTCTCGGTCGGCTTGCGCCAGAACGGCTTCTTCGGCGGCTTGTCCTCGTTGAGGAACCGCGCCAGCACTTCGCGCACCTTCTCCTTGACGGTGTCCGGACCGCGATCGCTGAAATGGTCGTGGTGGAATTCCGTCTTCACCACTTCGATGCCCGCGTCCTCGCAGGCCTCGTCGGACGGCACGACGCCCGGGTCCGCCTTGAAGCTGTTGGAGCGGAACGACAGGATGCGGGCCTTGCCCGACATCAATAGCGGCACGCGGATGTTGTCGAGCGTCACCACCTTGGTCACCAGCTCCGGATGATGTCCGGCGAAGTACATGGTGATGTCGCCGCCTTGCGAGTGGCCGAGCATCGTCACGGTTTCGAAGTCCGGATCCGGATAATGCTTTTTGACCTCCGCGATCGCGAACAGGATGTTCTTTTCCGCCCGCTGATACGACGGAAGCCGGCCGACGAACGGGAAGCCCTGCATCGACAGCGCCGGATCGCCCGGCAAGTCGTGCTGGATCGCCGCGACCAGGTAGCCTTGCGTCGCCAGCACGTCGCCGACGAAGCTGTACTCGGTGGCCTTGACCGTGTTGCCGTGATTGACGATCGCGACACGCGGCTTGATGCCGAAAATCTTCGCCTTCAGCTCGGCGCGGCGGCTGATGGCGAGCTCGACCGGCACGTCGCGATTGCGCGAGGCGTCGTGCAGCGCGAGCTGCTCGCGACGGATGTCGAATTTGATCAGGTACAGATAGCCGCCGACACCGGCCACGACGGCAGCACCCAGCAGCGAAAGCAGCAGCGTTTTACGTCTCATCCCAATCCTCAGCCCGGGCCGTTTTTGGAGAGGGCCCTTCTCTTGGTTAGTATCTATGGAGAACGATCACGTTGTCCAGAACTGCAATCACAGTTGGGTGACAAGAGGGCAAACATATCATGATTATTGGGCGGGCATTGTGCACTGCAAGCGGGCGATCCGAGGGAACCTGCCGGATTCCGACCCATATCGGGCCGCTTGGGCGTCTCGCCGGTCCAGGACGGTAGCCCGTTCCCGGCCGGGCCTGTCCGGTGTGATATCGTTAAGCAAAACCTGCACGGAAAAACTTTGAAGGAGGAAACGGATGCGGCCAGAAGACGTTCGTGCGGACAAGTCGCGCCCGTTCACCGGGGCTGAGTTTCTCGAAAGCCTGCGCCAGGGCCGGGAAGTCTATATCAACGGCGAGCGGGTCAAGGACGTCACGACCCATCCGGCCTTTCGCAACTCCGCGCGCTCGATTGCGCGGCTTTATGACGCGCTCCACGATCCGGCCACCAGGGACGTCCTGACCGCGCCGACCGATACCGGCTCGTCAGGCTACACCCACAAATTCTTCAAGGCGGCGCGCTCGCGCGAGGATCTGCGCGCGCAGAAGGAGGCGATCACGGCCTGGGCGCGCAAGACCTACGGCTGGATGGGACGCACGCCGGACTACAAGGCGTCGCTGATGAACACGCTCGGCGTCAACGCGGAGTTCTACGGCAAGTTCGCGGACAACGCGCGCGCCTGGCACAAGCGCGCGCAGGAGCCGGTGCTGTTCATGAACCATGCGATCGTCAATCCACCGGTGGATCGCTCGCTGCCGACCGACCAGGTGAAAGACGTCTACGTCACCATTCAGAAAGAGACCGACGCAGGCATTATCGTCTCCGGCGCCAAGGTGGTCGCGACCTCGGCCGCGCTGACGCACTACAACTTCCTCGGCCAGAACGCAGCGACCGCCACCGACGACACCGATCTCGCGGTGATGTTCATGCTGCCGATGGACGCGCCCGGCGTGAAACTGTTTTGCCGCAACTCCTACGAGGAGATCGCCAGCGCCGTCGGTACGCCGTTCGACTATCCGCTCTCCAGCCGCTTCGACGAGAACGACGCGATCTTCGTGCTCGATAACGTGCTGGTGCCGTGGGAGGACGTGCTGGTGCATCGCGACGTCGAACGCATCAAGATGTTCTATCCGCGCTCGGGCTTCCTCGAAGGGTTCTGCTTCCAGGGCTGCATCCGCTACGCTGTCAAACTCGACTTCCTCGCCGGCCTCGTGGCGAAGGCGTTGCACACCACCGGCGGCGACGTGTTCCGCGGCAACCAGGCGATGCTCGGCGAGATCGTCGGCTGGCGCAATCTGTTCTGGTCGCTGGCGGATGCGATGGCCAACGATCCGAAGCCGTGGATCGATGGCGCGGTGCTGCCGAAGCTGGAAGCGGGGCTCGACCTATCGCCTGTTCGGCGGTGATGCCTACGGCCGCATCAAGGAGATCATCGAGAAGATCGTTGCGTCCGCGCTGATCTACCTGCCGTCGTCGGCGCGTGACTTCGCCAATCCGCAGATCGAGCCGTATCTGGCGCGGTTCGTCCGCGGCGCCAACGGCATCGGCCACCGCGAGCGCATCAAGGTGATGAAGCTTTTGTGGGACGCGATCGGCTCGGAGTTCGGCGGCCGCCACGAGCTCTATGAGCGCAACTATGCCGGCAACCACGAGGAGATCCGCCTGCAGGCGCTGGTTTCCGCGCAACGGTCCGGCCAGATGCAGAAGATGCAGGACCTCGTCGATCAATGCATGGCCGACTACGACGAGACCGGCTGGACCACCGACGACTGGATCGATTTCGACCGCGGCGCCGCCCGCGCCGCGGAGTAGGGGCATGCTCTATCAATGCGTCGCCTGCAGTCCCGCCACCGAGCGTGGGGCGGCGCGCGCGATCACGCGCCGCCGCGACAAGAAGTGGCGCACTATCGACATCCATTGCCACTGCATGGTGCCGGAAGCCAATGCGCTGGTGATGCAGGCGACGGGTGTCGCGGGCGGTGGTGTCGACATCAATGCGAACGCGCATGTCAACGAGCTCACGCGCAGTATCGGCCGCGAGCGCGGCCAGATCGATCTTCCGCGGCTGACGGACGTGGCGACGCGTCTTGCCGACATGGACCGGCTCGGCATCGACATCCAGGTGATCTCGCCGTCGCCCGGACACTTTATTTATGCGGCGCCGCCTGAGGTCGCGCGGGACAGCGCGAGGATCGTCAACGGTCACATCGCAAGCCTCGTTGCGAAGCATCCGGACCGGCTGATGGGCATGGGCACGGTGCCGCTGCAGGACTGCGACATGGCCGTCGCCGAGCTCGATCGCACGGTGAAGGAGCTGGGCTTCCGCGGCGTCGAGATTTCGACCAATGTCAGGGGCGTCGATCTCACGCGCGCAGGCCTCGAAGAATTCTTCGCGCGGGTCGAAGAGCTCGGCGTGCTGATCTTCATGCATCCGTTCGGCACCAGCCTCGTCGGGCGGATGAGCGATCACTATTTTCCGAATACGATCGGTCATCCGCTGGAATCGGCACTGGCGGTCGGCCAACTGGTGTTCGACGGCTATCTCGAGAAATTTCCGAAACTGAAGATGTGCATTGCGCATGGCGGCGGATACATTCCCGCCTACCATGGGCGCTTCGAGCACGCCTACGCGCATCGCGCCGATTGCCGCGTCAACATCAAGAAGCCGCCGTCGCACTATTTGAAGAAGCTTCACTTCGACACGGTGGTGTTCTCGCAAGTCGAGCTGAAGCACCTGATTGAAACCTGGGGCGCCGATCAAATCATGCTCGGCACCGACTATCCGTTCGACATGGCCGAACCAGATCCGGTGGGTTTCCTCAACCGCGTGAAGGGCGTCAGCAGCAGCGACATGGCGAAGGTCGCCGGCGGCAACGCCGAGCGGCTGCTGGGAATCAGGCCGGCGCGGAAGAAGGTGGCGAAGAAAACGAAGAACAGCCGGCCAAAGAAACGTCGATGAAGCGCGCCGCTCGAGCGCAATGCTGGCGGCGAGCAAGGTCTGCTCCCTCTCCCCGCATTGCGGGGAGAGGTTAAGAACTAAAACGGCAGCTTCTCGCACTCCACGCCGAGCATCTCGCGCTCGATCAGGCGCAGCGTGAAATTCATGCGCGTCTCGCTCTGCGGCGGATCGAGCTCGAACCGCATCGGCACGGTGATGACCGCGGCACAGGGTTCGAACGGCGTTTCCTGGCGAACGTAGAAGCGGAAGCCCGGATAGATCCGCTCGAGGCCGACCGACGCAGTGGTTCTGGTGTGCGGCTTGTTCGGGATCTCGAATTCCAGGGCGCCGAGCTGGTTCTGTCCGTTCGCCTTCAGCGCCGACAGGATTTTTGCGAGCGGCATCTGCGGCCGCAGGTCCGATCCGTGCGCGAAGGGGAACGCGGAGGTCGGCCGGAACCACGGACCGGCCTCGCCCTCGCGCAGGGGCCGGCCTTCGGCATCGGTCTGGGTGAAACGCACACTGTCGTCAGCCTCGATCGTGATGTCCGCGTACACCGCGAACACGTTCGGCAGCGCCACGCTCATTCTGCCGAGCCGTCCCTTGCGGCCAAAACTCGGAAACGGGCCGGAAAAGTCGGCGAGTTTCAGCGGCTGTCCGCCGTCTTCGGCCTCGATCACGAACTTCGCGGCAATCGGCGGCTTGGCGAGATCGAAGGGCTTCAGCGCGAGGCTCTGCAGCTTCGCTTCGACGAGCTGCACGCGGCGATTGGCCTGGCGGATGGCGTCGTCCTTGTAGGCAAGGTCGACGATTGCTGCGATGCCGACGATGACGATCAGCCAGATCAGCGCCTGCGCGAAGGGCGTCAGCAGGTTGAACTGGTTGCGGCGCGTGAAGATCACGCCGGCGGCGCCCAGCGTCATTGCGGTCAATGCGATGATGTAGCTCATCGGCTGCCTCGCATGCGGGCACGCGCCAAGGCGGTCGGGCAATACGGTCCGGCTGAAATCCTATGAATCCTAGCGCAATCGGCGGGGGCAAACAACGCGCGGGAAAACCGGATTCTCGCCTTGCGGAACCGATCTTGGCGGGACCAGCACCGACTGGTGTGAAACGCCGGGCGTCTCACACCAGCTTGAGGGCGCGTCGCTCGTGGTTACGAGGCGAATTCGTTCGGCAGGTTCGCCTTGGCCAGCGCGGCATTGCGCGCCGCCATCCACGCTTCGGCGTATTTGCCGGGATCCTGCGGCGGACTGTTCTTGTTGAACTCCGTCCATGCGTTGGCGAGCGTCTCCTGCCGTTTCAGGAGCGCGTTGTTGTGCTTCTCCTGATCGTCGCTCCAGGCGCCGACTTCTTTCAGCGCCTTCACCGCGCCCTTGTGGATCGGCACGCCCCAGTTCTTGGTCTGCAGCTTGGCGGCCATGCCGGTCGCGCCCGGCGCGCCGTCCTTGTAGGCATCGTAGCCCTCGATCATCGCCTTGGTCAGCGCGTAGACGTCATCGTCCGACTGGCTGCCGTAGACCGTGTAGATCGGATACGGGTAGTTGCCCATCTCGATCGGCTTGTCCTTGCTGATGCCGGCGCCGCAGGTCGCAATGTGCTTCTTGTAGATCGGCAGCACCTTCTCGAGCCGCGCCCACCCTTCGTTATCGTTGTGCGGCAGCGGCGGCCAGACGATGCCGCGCGGCGAGGTCTCCAGTTCCTTCGCGGGGCCGGTGATGGTCGTCGCGAACGCCGCGTCGACGTCGTTGTTGACCATGCCCTTCCACATCGCGCCGTAGCTCGAGAACTCGACGATCTTCACGTCCTTGGTTGTCAGCCCGCCGAACGCGAGCATCGCAAGCGCAGCCTGGTTGAGCGCCGGCGATCCGACGACATTGCCGATCCGCTTGCCCTTGAGGTCGGACATCTTCGTCACGCCGGTGTCCCGGGCGACGCCGAAATTGCCGCCGTTGCAGTCGACGGTGGAGAGCGTGATCTGCACCGGTTGCGGTCCCCACTCCTTGGTCGCGAATTCGAACACGCCTTCCTGCGCGAAGTAGACGCCCGATCCCATGCCGGCTGCGACCGCGCGGCCGGTGCGGACCGGCTGGAGGCGAGCCACGTCGTTGCCGGCCGGAAGCACGCGCACGTCGGTGCCGTGTTTGTCTTTCAGCATCTTGCCGATGGCGACGGTGATGTTGAAGCCGGCGGTGCCGGTGTCGTATGCCGTCATCGTCAGCGTCGGCGGCAGCTTGACCTGTGCGTTGGCTTCAGTCGCGACAAACGTTCCGGCCAAAGCGGCGGACATGGCAAATCGAATGATCTGGGCGATCATCAAGTCCCTCCATCTTGATTGCTTGGCGCGAGTTCTCGCTTGTTGTTGCACCGATCATGTCACCGGGGCGCGACGCGGGCAATGCGGCAGAGCGCGGCATCGCAGCGCAACGTTCTGCGGCGCGGCACGGAAGGACGACGAAGGCTTGAGGAGATATTGTACGCTGACGAAAGTCGCGCAAGCTCAACGGCGCTTCAGTCGATCACTGCTCGGTCGGAAAGCTGGTAAAACCCTCGAACATGTTGATCAGCGGGCCGCCGGTGTACATGCTCTGCAGCCGGTCCGGATGGATGAACTCGTCGCGGAACCAGGGGAAGCGGGTCGGCGCAAACGCCTCGACCAGCCAGTCGATGACGCGGCGAATGCGCGGGATCTTGTTCGCATCCGGATGAAACGCGAGCAGGATGTCGAACGAATGCCGATAGCCGACGTCGACCGGAACGATGCGCGCGCCGATCGCCGACGCATAGGTCGGCAGCCAGCCGATGCCGGCGCCCTTGGCGACGGCCCAGTAGTTGGCGCTCGAGACGTTGTTGAGCATGGTCACGAAGCCGGCCTGCGGCACGTGCGAGAACCATTTGCTGTAAAGCTCGGGCGTCGCCGTCTGATCCGACGACTGCAGCACGACCTTGTGCTTGGCGAAATCGTCCTCGTTCTGCGGCAGCCCGTAGGTGTCGATGTAGGGCAGTCCTGCGAACGGCATGATGTGCAGGCAGCCAAGCTTCGTGACCTTCAGGTCCGGCGAGGTGGGCATCGACAGCTGGATCGACACATCGGCTTCGGACCGCAGCACGTCGGCAAGGCGCATCGTGCAGGACAGGTTGATCTTCAGGTGCGGGTACGCGCGCTGAAATTCAATCAGCCGTGGTGTCAGCCAGAACGTTCCAAGCCCTTCGGTGATGGCAATGCGCACTTCGCCGGCAAGTAGCGGCGCGGCCTGATCACGCGCACGCAAGAGGCCGAATGCGGCCTGTTCCATCTTCTCGGCTGTCGCGAAAATTTTCTCGGCTTCGCTCGTAACCCGTACACCATCAACGTGACGGGTCAAAAGCTTGAGGCCCAGTTCGCGCTCGAGTTCGTCTATCTTGCGGCGGAGGACGTTGATGGAAATGCCCAGCGACTCCGAGGCCGAGCGAAAACTGCCGCGACGCACGATTTCCAGAAACAGGCGAATGCTCTCCCAGTCCGGCGCTCGTCCCGAGCCCGGGGCCTGCGGGTGTTCTTCTGGTGAAACACCCCTTTCTACGACCCGATACAGACGCTTGTCGCTGCTCACTCTAGTCTCCACCCCCAAGCGCTTTCATGGGCCGCGGCGAGATTTGCGACGTCCACCGTAGCAGAGAACAGGAAAGAGGAAAGATGACTGCGCATGATCCTGCAATGGGGCGCATAGCGGCCCGTCTTAATGAGCCTGTCAAACTTCCGGGCCATTCGTTGAATGGCATTGATACCGCAGAAACTCGCCAGGCGGCTGGTGGTCTTCACCCCGTCCGGGCGGGAGATCGACGCGGTCGTCGCACGCGCGCGGGTGGCATTGCCCGGTTTGGCGCAAGCGTCGGTTGTTCATCGTGTCGTTTCGCACAATCCGGACACGTTGTGGGCCATTGCGCGCCGAAGCGCACTTCGACTCGGCTGCGCCGAAAGGCGAAGGTTTCCTGGCCTTCCTGCCGTTGAATCGCGAAGGAATGCAACGGCTGATTGCCGGCAAGCTCGATGCGTCCAATCCCGACCTGTCGCTCGTCACCGCACAGCATGAGAAGCCAGCGGGTATCTACGTGTGGGCAGCCTTTGCGCCCGGCGTGCTCGTCGGCGGTATCCCTCTCGCCTTCGAAAAGGTCTGGACGCCGACCTATCGCGATGCCGATCTGTTCTCGCGCGGCATTACCGTAGATGGATACCGCTTCCTTGATGCGCTCGGCTTCGAGCGCGGCGCCAGCTACGGGGGCGTCAAAAACACCGCATATGCACATGTTCCGCCGCACGGCGGCGTCCGAACGCGAAGGGCGGCCGCTGTATGACGGCTATCGCGGCGCCGCGGCCTCGCCGACGGCGCTCTCGGTGACGGTGGCGCGCACCATCGAGGACATGATGCGCATCGTGGCGATGCGCAGCGCCGTCTACATCGGCGAGCAGGAGTGTCCGTACGACGAGGAGTTCGACGGCAACGACTTCACCGGCACGAACCTGCTGGGCTACGTCGGCGACGAGCCCGCCGGCTGCATCCGCGTTCGCTATTTTGCGGACTTCGCCAAGATCGAGCGGCTGGCGGTGCGCAAGGAATTCCGCAACACGCGCCTGTCGTTCCAGCTGGTGCGCGCGGCGATCGAGTTGTGCCGCGCGAAGGGGTATCAGCGGCTCTACGGCCACGCGCAAAAGCGGCTGGTGAAGTTCTGGAGCAGGTTCGGCTTCGAGGTTCTCGAAGGCGGCCGCGAGCTGGTCTTCTCCGATTTCGACTATGTCGAGATGGTGATGAGCACGCCGCGCGATCCGAAGGCCATCGCCATCGGACAGGATCCCTACGTCGTCATCCGGCCCGAGGGGCGCTGGCATGTCCCCGGCGTTCTCGAAGCCTCGACCAACCGTCCGGTGTCGCGTCCGTCGGTCGACAAGATGCGTGAGACGGCGGCGTGAGCAACATCATCCCCCTTCGCGCGTTCACCGACCCGGCCCAGATTCCGACGCTGGTGCTGGTCGACATGCAGAAGGAATATGCCACGCGCTCACGTGCGCTGTCGCTGACGGGGGCGGATCAAGCGATCGAAAATTGCCGCCGCGCCCTTGCACATGCGCGGCGTGCGGGAATTCCGGTGGCGTTCGTGCGCTGGCGCGCCACGTCTCCGTTCTTCAATCTGACGACGCCTTTCTCAGGATGGATCGAAGGTTTCGTGCCGACACGCGACGACGCGGTGTTCGACCGGGGCCGGCCATCCTGTTACGCAAGCGCGCCGTTCGCCGACATGATGGCGCATGCCGGCAGCCACATCGTCTTGGCCGGATTCGCCGGCGAGGCTGCGTGCCTCGCAACTGCGATCGATGCGTTCCACAGGGGGCAACGAGTGACCTTCCTTGAAGACGCTTCGGCTAGTCACGGACTTGGGGAATTCGATGCTTCCGAAGTTCATGGTGTCATCTCGAGAATAGTGGAGCTTTATGGCGATGTCTGTTCAACGCACACCTGGATCGCCTCGACGACAAGAACCAGAGCCGCGCGCTATGAATCGCGCGTCTAGCGATCCCGCGACGCTGCTGGATATCGTTTCTCGCCTTGACGGGTTGATCGACGAATTGAAGGACGGCGGACAGGCGTTCTCCGCGCAGCTCGTCGCGATGGCACGCATGGAATTGGTGATGACGGTGCACCAGATCTCCGAACACGAAATGGATGTGCTGCGATCGCTGTTCGAGGACAAGGACCAGCGGCTCCTGTCCTGACCGAAACCGCGTCGCGCCGGTCGTGATCCGGTGATGCAGGCAATGGCGCGGTTTGCCGCGCGGCGCGGATGATGGTTAAACGGCTGCTCGTATCCTTCGCGAAAGCCGTAATCCGTGACGACAATCGGGACATCCATTCCCCGCCTCGAGGAGCGAAAGCTTCTGACGGGGGCCGGGCAGTTTACCGCCGATGTCCGTCCGGCGGATGCCGTGCACGCCGTCTTCGTCCGCTCGCCGCACGCGCATGCCAGGATCATCGCGATCGATACGGAGGCCGCGCGCCGCGCCGGTGGCGTGCTCGCAGTGCTGACCGGCGACGATGCGCAAGCGGCTGGCCTTGGTCGGCTTCGATGCCCGCTCAAGTTACCCGGCCATGCGATGTTCGATCCGCAGCGCCCGATCCTTGCCACAGGCATTGCGCGCTTCGTCGGCGAAGCGGTGGCCTGCGTGGTGGCGGAGACGGCTGCCCAGGCCATCGACGCTGCGGAGCTGATCGCCGTCGAGTATCAGCCGCTTGCGTCGGTGACGGACACCGCTGCTGCCTTCGCCGGTGCGCAAATCTGGCCGCAGGCTGCGAACAACACGTCGTTCGACTGGTCGGCCGGCGACGCCGAGGCGACCGAGCAGGCGTTCGCCGGTGCCGCCCGTGTCGTCAGCCTCGACATCGCCAACAACCGCGTCGCGGTCGCGCCGCTCGAGACGCGCTGCGCCTTGGCGCGCTACGACGCAGCCTCCGACCGCTATTTCCTGCATACGCCGAGCCAGGGCGTGTTCTTCATCCGTGATTGCCTTGCCGAGCAGGTCTTCCACATTCGTGCCGAGCAACTCGATGTCGTGACCGGCGACGTCGGCGGCGCGTTCGGCATGAAGATCGTGCCTTATCCGGAGCACGCCTGCGTGCTGTGGGCGGCGAAGGTCACGCGGCGGCCGGTGGTCTGGGTCTCCGAGCGCACCGAATCCTTCCTGACCGACACGCACGCGCGCGACCATGTCACGCGTGCCTCGCTGGCACTCGATGCGCAGGGCCGCATCCTGGCGCTGAAGCACGACGTCGTTGCAAGTCTCGGCGCCTATCTCTCGGCGGTGTCGCCCACGGTGCCGACGGTCGGTTATGCAAAGATGGCGCCGAGCGTTTACGCGATCCCGGCGATGCACATACGCGTGCGCGGCGTCTTCACCAACACGGCGCCGACCGACGCCTATCGCGGCGCCGGCAAGCCGGAGGCGCTGTTCGTGCTGGAGCGGTTGATCGACACGGCCGCGCGCGAGATGGACATCGATGCCGCGGTGCTGCGCCGGCGCAATCTCATTCGGCCGACGATGATGCCCTACAAGACGGCGTCCGGACAAACCTACGATGCCGGCGATTTCACCCGCGCGCTGAACCGGGCGCTGACGCTCGCCGATCACGACAGTTTTGCGAAGCGGCGCCGGCAGTCGGCAAAGTCAGGGCGGCTGCGCGGGTTGGGCCACGCCTTCTACATCCACGGCACCGGCGGCGATCCCCGATGAAACGAGCAAGGTCGTCGCCGAACCGTCCGGCGTGCTCGCGGCCTACACCAGCCGGCAGGATTCAGGGCAGGGCCATCGCACGGTCTATGCGCAGATTCTCGCCGACCGCCTCGGCGTTCCGATCGACCGCATCGACATCCGTCAGGGCGACAGTCGCACCGTGCTGCCCGGCGGCGGCACCGGCGGATCCTCATCGTTGATCATCGGCGGCGTGGCGATCGCAGCGGCTGGCCAGAAGATGATCGACAAGGCGACGGACCTTGCAGCGCAAGAGCTGGAGGTTGCCAGTGGCGACGTCGAGTATCGCGACGGCGTGTTCGTCGTGAAGGGAACGGATCTGAAGCTTGGCCTGTTCGAGCTTGCCGCGCGATCGCCAGCGCCGCTGGAAGGCATCGGCAAGTTCGCTGAGAACAACGCGAGCTATCCGTATGGCTGTCAGGTCGTGGAGGTCGATGTCGATCCGCACACGGGCGCGGTCGCTATCCTGAACTACCTGTCGGTCGACGACCTCGGCCGCATCATTCATCCGGCGATGGCCGAGGGCCAGCTCGTCGGCGGCATCGCCCAGGGGCTCGGCCAGGCGTTGTATGAACATGTCCGCTACGATGCGCAGTCGGGTCAGTTGCTGACGGCTTCATTCATGGATTATACGCTGCCGCGTGCCGACGACGTGCCGCCGGTCGGTGTCGCCTTCATCGAAACGCCGACCGCGAACAACAGCCTTGGGGTCAAGGGCGCAGGCGAGTGCGGCACCAACGGGGCTGCGCCGGCGGTTATCAACGCGATCGTCGACGCGCTTGCCTCGCGCGGCGTTCGTCACATCGACATGCCGGCGACGCCGGAGAAAATCTGGCGGGCGCTGCGCGACCACGCCAAAAGTGCGGAGAGCGCATGAACCAGAACAAGAAACGCGTCGTCGTGATCGGCGGCGGCATCATGGGCCTGTCCAGCGCGATCTGGCTGTTGCGCAGCGGCCGGCCGGTGACGATCGTCGACCCCGGCATCGCGCGGCGGCCTGCGAGCTTCGGCAACGCCGGCGTGCTTGCCGCGTGCTCGGTGGTTCCGGTGACGACCCCGGGACTGATCAGCAAGGCGCCGCTGCTGCTGCTCAATCCGAACTTTCCGCTGTTCGTGCGCTGGCGCTATCTGCCAAAACTCATGCCGTGGCTGGTTCGCTATCTCAAGCACGCGAACGCGAGCGACGCCGCGCGCATCGCCAAGGGGCTCGCGCCGCTGACGCGCGACACCTACGCCCAGCACAAGGCGTTGGCCGGCGGCACCGCGGCGGAACGCTGGCTGCAGAGCTCCGGTTACTTCTTCGCCTACGATTCGCGCGCGGCGTTCGAAGCCGATGGCTTTGGTTGGCAGCTGCGGCGCGAAGCCGGCTTCGCCTGGCAGGAGTTCGAAGGCGAGCGCTTGCGCGAGCTCGAACCCTCGCTCGGTCCGAAGATCGGCTTCGGCATTCTGCTTCAGGACCATGGCTTCGTGCTCAGTCCCGGCGGGTATATTGCGGCGCTGCGCGAGGTTGCGGCCTCGCTCGGTGCGATCGCGGAGCCGGCCGAGGCGCGCGGATTCCGCCTCGCGGCCGATGGATCGGTGCAGGCGGTGATCACGACGAACGGCGAGATCGAAGCCGATGCCGCGGTGATCGCCACCGGCGCGTGGTCGAAGATGCTGACCGCGCAACTCGGCCTCGATGTGCCGCTGGAGACCGAACGTGGCTATCACGTGATGTTCTACGGTCCATCGGTGAAGCCGCGACAGCCGACAATGGTGGCAAGCGGCAAGTTCGTCGCAACGCCGATGGCCGATGGTCGTGCGCTGCGCCGGCGTCGTCGAATTCGGCGGGCTCAACTTGCCCGCGCACAAGCCGCCGATCGAGCTGATTTTGCGACAGGTGAAAGAGGCCTTCCCGGCGCTGACCTTCACGCACTACGACGAATGGCTAGGTCATCGGCCGGCGCCGAGCGACAGCCTGCCGTTGATCGGCGAGGTGCCGCGTCACCGCGGCATATTCCTTGCTTTTGGTCATCACCACATCGGGCTCACGACGGGCGCAAAGACCGGACGGCTGCTGGCAGCCCTGGTCAACGGCGAGCAGTCCGAAATCGACATGACGCCCTATACGCCGGCACGGTTCGCGGCTTAGGATGCGCGCGAGTGAGGGGGAGTTGAGCTGTGCAAGCGTTCGGTAGGTGGGTGCGTAGCCTGCTCGATGGACTTTATCTCGCGGCAGGCTGGCTCGCGGGTTTGTTCCTGATCGCCATTTTCCTGCTGATGATGGGATTGTCGGCGGGCCGACAGTTCGGCCTGAACATCCCTGCAGGCGACGACTTCGCTTCCTGGTGCATGGCGGCGATGGCCTTTCTCGGCCTCGCGCACACGTTCAAGTCCGGCGAGATGATCCGCGTCGGCCTGCTGATCGATCGCTTCTCAGGACGCAAGCGACAGGTGATCGAGGTCGCGGCGCTCGTGGTCGGCATCGTCATCGTCGGCTACTTCGCCTGGCACGCCTACAAGTTCACCTACTACTCCTGGCTGACGAACGAGGTGGCGACCGGCGTCGTGCGCTGCCGATGTGGATCCCGCAGCTCGGCTATTCCGGCGGGCTCGCGATCCTGACCATCGCGATGGTCGATGAGCTTGTCCGTGTGCTCGCCGGCTACAAGCCGAGCTACGAAAGGGAGCCGCCAAAGACCGCCGAAGAAGCCGTCGAGCGCGCCGCTGCGAGCGCCGTGTGAGGGATTGATGGCGGGTATTCAGCTTCTCGAGATTGCAGCGCTGCTGTTCGCCGTGCTTGCAGGGCTCCTGGCCGGCGGCGTGTGGATCGCGGTCAGCCTGCTCGCCGTCGGCTGGCTCGGCATGCTGTTCGTCGGCGGCATCCCTGCGGGCTCGGTGCTCGCGACCACGGTGTGGGGCAACAGCGCGTCGTGGGAGCTGGCCGCGCTGCCGCTGTTCATCTGGATGGGCGAAATCCTGTTCCGCACCAAACTGTCCGAGGAGATGTTCCGCGGACTTGCGCCCTGGCTCGGCTGGCTGCCGGGCCGGCTGATGCATGTGAACGTGATTGCGTCGGGATTGTTCGGCTCGGTGTCGGGCTCGTCGGCCGCCACCTGCGCGACCGTTGCGAAGATCGCGCTGCCCGAACTGAAGCGGCGCGGTTACGACGAGAAGCTCAGTCTCGGTTCGCTCGCCGGCGCCGGCACGCTCGGCATTCTGATTCCGCCGTCGATCACCATGGTGGTCTATGCGGTGGCCGCGAACGTCTCGATCATCCAGATCTTTCTCGCAGGCTTCATTCCCGGTGCGCTCGTGATGCTGCTCTATTCGGGCTACATCGCCTCCTGGTCGATCGTGAACCGGCACAAGATGCCGCCGCCCGAGCCGCGCATGAGCTTCGGCGAGAAGCTGAAGGAGTCCGCCAATCTCATCCCGCTGACGCTGCTGATCGTGCTGGTGTTCGCCGTGCTGATCACCGGCTGGGCGTCGGCGACCGAATGCGCCGCCTGGGGCGTGCTCGGCGCGCTGTTGATCGCGTGGTGGGGCGGTTCGCTCGATCGCGCCTCGTTCTGGCAAAGCGTGATGGGAACGACGCGCACCACCTGCATGATCATGCTGATCCTGGCCGGCGCGTCCTTCATGAAGCAGTCGATGGGCTACACCGGCATTCCCGTCGCGCTCGCGAACTGGGTCGACGGCATGCAGCTTGGTCCCTACGCGCTGATCGCCGTGCTCACGGTCATGTACATCGTGCTCGGCACGGCGCTCGACGGCATCTCGATGATCGTGCTGACCACCGCGGTGGTGCTGCCGATGGTGCAGAAGGCGGGTTTCGACCTGATCTGGTTCGGCATCTTCGTCGTGCTGATCGTCGAAATGGCGGAGGTGTCGCCGCCGGTCGGCTTCAACCTGTTCGTGCTGCAGACCATGAGCGGCAAGGATTCCAACACGGTCGCGCTCGCAGCATTGCCGTTCTTCTTCCTGCTTGTCGTAGCGGTCGCCATCATCACCGCCTTTCCGCAGATCGTGATGTGGCTGCCAAAGTATGTCTTCCCCGGCTAGCCGGACCGGCTAAAATCGGACCAAACAAGGGAGCTTCTCAAATGATCAACCGCAGAACCATTCTTGCTGCCGCCGCGTGTCTTGCGGCCGGCATGACGACCGCCACGGCGCAAACGACGTGGAATCTTCCGGCCGCCTATCCCGCCAACAATCCGCATTCGGAAAACCTGGTGGCGTTCGCAAAGGACGTCGAGACGGCGACCGGCGGCAAGCTCAAGATCACCGTTCATCCGGCAGCGTCGCTGTTCAAGGCGCCGGAGATCAAGCGCGCGGTCGCGACCGGACAGGCGCAGATGGGCGAGCTGCTGCTGTCGATCCACGAGAACGAGGATCCGATCTTCGGTGCCGACGTGGTGCCGTTCCTCGCCACGAGCTACCCGGAAGCAATGAAGCTCTACAAGGTCTCGAAGCCTGCGATCGAGAAGAAGCTCGCCGCGCAAGGCCTGATGCTGCTGTTTGCGGTGCCGTGGGCGCCGCAGGGCGTCTACGCCAAGAAGGACCTGAACTCGATCGCCGACATGAAGGGCCTGAAGTTCCGCTCCTACAACGTGGCCACGACGCGGTTCGCCGAGCTGACCGGTGCGCAGCCGGTCACGGTCCAGGCGGCCGACCTGCCGCAGGCGCTGGCCACCGGTATCGCCAACTCGTTCTTCTCCTCCGGCGGCACCGGCTACGACAGCAAGGTCTGGGAATCGCTCACGCACTTCTACGACGTGCAGGGCTGGATTCCGAAGAACTTCACCTTCGTCAACAAGGCGGCGTTCGATGCGCTCGACAAGCCGACGCAGGAGGCGATCCTGAAGGCCGCCGCCGCCGCCGAGACGCGCGGCTGGAAGGTGTGGGAAGAGAAGAGCAACTGGTACCTCGGCGAGTTGAAGGCGAAAGGCATGAAGGTGCAGGCGCCGAGCCCCGCGCTGAAGGACGGCTTCAAGAAGATCGGCGATCAGTTGGCCGACGATTGGCTGAAGAAGGCGGGCGCGGAAGGCAAGACGATGGTGGACGCCTACAAGAAGATGTGAGGCTCATCGGCAGCGATGAGTTGGCAGGGGAGGGCGAAAGCCCTCCCTTTATTTTAGAGGCTTATCTGCGGGCCACGACGCGCGGCTCAGGCTGCACCAGCGTCAATGGCTGTTTGTCGCGCTTGGCGGTGGCGAGCAGCCACTCGCGGAACGCAGCGATCTTCGGCGTCATCGGCCGAAGCCTCCGGGCATACGAGATAGAAGCCGACATCGATCGGCAGCGAAACATCGAACGGCGCGACGAGGCGTCCCGCCGCGAGGTCGCCTTCGACGAACGCCGTTCGCCCGACCGCGACGCCGAGCCCGTCGATCGCCGCCTGCACCGTCATGAAGATCATGTCGAAGGTCAGCGCCGGCTGCTTGAGGATGTCGGTCGTCACGCCTGCCGCGGTCAGCCAAAGCCGCCAGTCGTCCTCCATGTCGTGCGTGGAGTAGAGCAGCGTGTGGTGCTTGAGATCCTCCGGCGTCCTGATCGGATGCTCGCCCTTCAGCAGGGCGGGGCTGCAGACCGGAAACAGCTCATCGGCCATCAGCCAGTCCGAGCGCAAACCTTGCCACTTGCCGTGGCCGTAGCGGATGCCGACGTCGACGCCGTCGCGCGCGAAATCCGCAAGCTCCGTCGACGTGGTCACCCGCACGTCGATGGTCGGATGCTGCTGCTGGAATTTCGACAGGCGCGGCATCAGCCATTTGGCCGCGAATGAGGTGATCGTCGAGACGATCAGCACATTGGCATTCTCCTTGCGCTTCAGCCGCTCGGTGGCGAGCCGCAGATCCTGAAACGCCGCGCGTATACCTGGCAGGTAATCGCGCGCCTCCGCAGTCAGCGCCAGAGTGCGGTTCTGACGGATGAACAGCTTGAGGCCGAGCTCCTCCTCGAGCCGCTTGATCTGATGGCTGATCGCCGTCTGCGTGACGTTCAGCTCCTCGGCGGCCTTGGTGAAGCTCAAATGACGCGCCGCGGCCTCGAAAGCCCGAAGTCCGTTGAGGGATGGGAGCCGCGACATCACGAATCCGTCATCTTTAGATGAGATTATCTCATATATTTGCGGACAAAGTGTCGTTTGTCAACTGACAGAAATTGGCAGAACTTGCTGTTAATAAGCTAATCAAAGGAGATTCCCATGACCGCATACATCCTCTCTACCGTGATAAATAGTCATGAGTCCGGCTTTTTCCGCAATGCCGCTCGCCACGCTGCGTCTGTGGCAGGAACGGGCCCGGGCGCGCCGCGCGCTGGCCCAGTTCAGCGAGCGCGACCTGCACGACATCGGCCTGTCCTGGTCGAGCGTCGTCCGAGGAAGTGAACAAGCCGTTCTGGCGCGCCTGACGGACGGACGGGAGCAGTCGCCATGATCCCGCTCAAGCCTGCCAATCTGCGTCAGTATGCTGACGTGCTGCGGCTGCGGACCGGCGCGAGCATGACGGTTCGCTTTGTCGAGCCGGACGATGTGGACGGCCTGCGCGCGTATTTCGAGAAGCTTTCGGGCCGCACCCACTACAGCCGTTTCCTGGGTGCGACCCGCGGCGTGCCGGCGTCGGAATACGAGCGGATGCTGCGAACCGGCGAAGGCAGCCACTTCGCGGTGGTGGCCGAGATCGGGTCGGGCTCCGCGCGGACGATCGTCGGTGAGGCGCGCTATGTATTCGATGTGGCCACGGGCGCGGTCGAGTTCGCAATTTCCGTCGCCGACGACTGGCACGGCACGGGCGCCGGTTCCGCGCTGCTCTCGAATCTCGAATGCCGCGCCGCGGCGCTCGGCGCAGACACGATCTTCGGCGACGCGCTCGGCACCAATCAGGAGATGCGCGGCCTGGCGAAGAAGCGCGGCTATCGCTTCAGCCATCCGCCGGGCGACTGGACCCTTGTGCGTTTCACCAAGGATATCCGCATCGCGCAAGACATTCCCTGCATTCAGTCCAGCCAAGCGGTGCCGCTGCTCGCCGCCGCTGGCTAAGACCGGCACGCCGCCCCTATAGTTCGATCAAAGTCCGAAACGAACGGACGGATCGAAAAACGGGGAGGGCGCATGCGGTTTGGCCTGTTCGACCACATGGACCGGTCCGGCGAAGCGACGTCGGCGCAATACGAAACCCGCCTGCAAATTCTGGAAGCCTGCGACCGCGCCGGCTTCTACAGCTATCACCTCGCCGAGCACCACGGCACGCCGCTGGGGCTTGCCCCATCGCCGAGTGTGTTTCTCGCCGCGGCCGCACAACGGACCAAGACGCTGCGGCTCGGCGCGCTGGTGTTCACGCTGAGCCTCTATCATCCGCTTCGCATCCTCGATGAAATCTGCATGCTCGATCACCTGAGCAACGGACGGCTTGACCTCGGCATCGGCCGCGGCATCTCGCCGATCGAGCTGGGATTCTTTGGCGTCGATCCGGAGGACTCGCCCGGCCTCTTCCAGGAGGTGACGGAGATCCTGCTGAAGGGATTTGCCTCGGATGTCCTGAGCCACCACGGCAAGCATTTCACGTTCGACAATGTGCCGATCGAGCTGCGCCCCTATCAGCAGCCGATGCCGCCGCTCTGGTATGGCCTCGGCCGTCCCGAAAGCCTCGACTGGGTGGCGAAACGCGGCATCAACATCATCGGCAACGGACCGGCCGCGCTGACACGACGCGTGACGGACCGCTATCGCGCGCTCTGGCAGGAGGCGGGAAAGAGCGCCGACACCTTGCCGATGATGGGCATGAGCCGGCACATGATCATTGCCGATACGGATGCCGAGGCACGCGAGCTCGCGCGGCCCGCCTACCAGCAATGGATCGACAACCTGCTGCTGCTCTGGCGCAAGCACAACATCATGCCGACCGCGAATTTTCCGGAGAATTTCGAGGCGGCGGATGCCGCGGGCGTCTGTCTCGTCGGATCGCTGGCGACCGTGCGCGACAAGCTGCGCGCGCAGGTGAGCGAGGCGGGTGTGAACTACCTGCTGTGCCGGGTGGCGTTCGGTGATTTGCCGAAGGACGCTTCGCTGAAGACGGTCGAGCTGGTGCGGCGTGAGATCATGCCGATGTATGCGGAGAAGCGGGAAGCCGCGGCGGATTAAGCCGGCATTGGCCAAGACGAACGACTGCATCGCGCGAAGCGCCCTTAACCGCCCTCGCGAAGCGGCGGGGAGGGTGACCTGCGTAGCCCGAAGGCGAAGCAGGCCGGGTGGGCGGCGCGCCACGACGGGCGTTTCGTCTGTCTCGCTGCGCACTACCGAGACGCAGCGAGCGCTGGATTGCTGAAACGCCGGCCCCCCACCCTAGACGCCCTCCCCGCCACTCGCTTCGCTCGCAGGAGGGAGGGGAGAAGCGGGCGCCCTAAATCCCTACCGGATACCCGTCCTTGCGATGATCCGACGCCGCGACGTAGCCGCCGTCGACCTTCATCGCGAACTGGCCGCAGCCGAACTCGTTGTCGAAGCGCGGAGTGACGACGACCTTGTGGCCGCGCTGCTGCAATCCCTCGATCGTCTCCTTCGGGACATTCCATTCGAGCGAGACCGTCGAATTGTCGTCCTGCACGCGAAAGCGCGGCGCGTCGCTTGCGGCCTGCGGGTTCTGGCCGTGATCGGCGAGGCGCGAGACGATCTGCAGGTGGCCCTGCGCCTGCATCGATCCGCCCATCACGCCAAAGCTCATCAGCGGCGCGCCGCCCTTGGTCACGAAGCCCGGGATGATGGTGTGGAACGGCCGCTTGCCGGGAGCGACCTGGTTCGGATGACCCTGCTTCAGGCTGAAGCCGAAGGCGCGGTTCTGCAACGCGATGCCGGTATTCGGCACCACGACGCCGGAGCCGAATCCCTTGAAGTTCGACTGGATGAACGAGACCATCATGCCGCTCTGGTCGGCGGTGGTGAGATAAACCGTGCTGCTGCCGTTGAGCGGCGAGCCGGGCCGCGCTGGGCTTGCACGGTCGAGGTCGATCGAGGTCGCGCGCTTGTGCAGATAGGCCTTGTCGAGCAGGTGGTGCGCGGTCACGTTGCGCATGGTGTCGGGATCGCCGACATACTCGCTCATGTCGGCGATCGCGAGCTTCAGCGCCTCGATGCGCAGATGCTGCGTCAGCGGACCGTCCGCGTCTTCAGGATCGATGTTGAAGTTGTCGAGGATGCCGAGCGCGATCAGCGCGCCGATGCCCTGGCCGTTCGGCCCGATCTCGTGCAGCGTGAAGTCGCGATAGTTCACCGAGATCGGCTCGACCCAGTCGGCCTTGTGCGCGGCGAGGTCGGCCTCCTCGATCAGGCCGCCGGTGTTGCGCGCATGGGCTGCGATCGCGGCCGCAAGCTCGCCGTGATAGAAATCGTCACCCTTGCTCTCGGCGATGCGCGTCAGCGTGCGCGCCTGACCCGGGCAAATGAATTTCTCTGCGGGCAGCGGCGCGCGGCCATGCGGCGCAAACGCCTCGCGAAAACCAGGATGCGGCGACAGCTCTGCGACCTGCGCCTGCCATTGCCGCTGCACCGTCGGCGAGACGAGGTAACCGTCGGTGGCGTAGCGGATCGCCGGCTCGAACAGATCCGCGAACGGCAGCTTGCCGAATTTCTCCGACACCGCGCGCCAGGCGGACACGGCGCCCGGCACCGTCACCGAATCCCAGCCGCGCGCGGGCATGGTGTCGCGTCCCTTGAAATGGCTCGCCGTCATCCGCTTCGGCGCGCGGCCCGAGGCGTTCAGCCCGTGCAACTTGCCGTCCGCCCAGATCAGCGCGAAAGCATCGCCGCCGATGCCGTTCATGCACGGCTCGACCACCGTCAGCGTGATCGCAGTTGCAAGCGCCGCATCCACCGCGTTGCCGCCGCGCAGGTACATCGCAAGGCCCGCGGCCGAGGCGAGCGGCTGCGACGTGCTGACGACGTTGGCGGCAAGCAGCGGCATGCGCTGCGAGACGTAGGGGAACGACCAGAACGAGGGATCAAGTGTCATGGGGCGGGATTTTCCTTTATGCGGCGCGCACACTACCCGATTTCGCTTCTCGCGCTATCGACTAATGCCCGCTCTCTTCGTAATTTCCGACCAACGAAAATTGCATGGAAACGCGGACGACGGGCCTCATGAGCGCGCCATACATTCCCCAGATCGCCCTCTATCGGCAATGGCTGAACGACACACGAGGGCTGACGTTTTCATCCTATGACGAGATGTGGCGCTGGTCGGTCAGCGACCTCGATGCCTACTGGCGGAGCATCTGGGATTATTTCGCGATCCAGTCGCCCGTGCCGCCCAGCGCGGTGCTCGGCCGGCGCGACATGCCGAACGCCGTCTGGTTCCCGGGCACGCAGGTCAACTACGCGAAGCAGATTTTTCGCCATGCGGAGGCGGCGAGCAAGGCTGGCCTGCCGGCGGTGATCAGCCGCAACGAGAAGGGTCTTCATCGCGAGATCTCCTGGGGCGAGCTGAAACGGCAGTCTGCTTCACTGGCGTTGCACCTGAAGGCGCAGGGCGTGAAGTCCGGCGATCGGGTCGCCGCCTACCTGCCGAACATCATCGAGACGATGATCGCGTTCTTTGCCACCGCCAGCATCGGCGGTGTGTGGAGTTTGTGCGCGCCGGACATGGGAACTGCGGCTGTGCTCGATCGCTTCAAGCAGATCGAGCCGAAAGTGCTGATCGCCTGCGACGGCGTCAGCTATGCGGGTAAGGATTACGACCGGACCGAGGTGGTGAAGGAATTGCGCGCGGCGCTGCCGAGCGTGCAGCACGTCATCATGCTCGACAACCTCGGCGCCACCGCCGGCGTCGACAACACGACAAATTTCGAAGACACGATCGCGCGCGATGATGCGCAGACGAAAGCGTTCGAGCCGGAGTGGATGCCGTTCGATCATCCGCTGTGGATCGTCTATTCCTCGGGAACGACGGGTTTGCCGAAGCCGATCGTGCACGGCCACGGCGGCGTGCTGGTGATGTCGCTGGCGCTGAACGTGATCCACAACGACGTCGGCTGCAGCTACGCGCCGAATTCGTATGGCGAGCGTTATCACTGGTACTCGTCGACCGGCTGGGTGATGTGGAATTGCCAGACCAACGGCCTGCTCAACGGCACGACCTGCTGCATCTATGACGGCAATCCCGGCGGCACGAAGGACAAGCCGGACTGGGGCACGCTCTGGCGCTTCGCCGCCGAGACCGGCGCAACGTTCTTCGGCGCGGGCGCCGCGTTCTTCGCCAACTGCCTGAAGGCCAATCTCGACCTTTCGACCTGCGGTGATCTGTCGAAGATCCGTGCGATCGGCACGACGGGCTCGCCTTTGAGCGAAGAGGCGCAACGCTGGGGCACCGAGCAGTTTGCAGAACTCGCCAGCCGCAACGGCAACGCCGCGCAGAAAAACATCTTCTGGTGCAACATGTCGGGCGGAACGGATTTCGCCGGCGCCTTCGTCGGCGCCAATCGCGAGCTGCCGCTGATCGCGGGCGAAATCCAGTGCCGGCTGCTCGGTTGCGCGGTGGAAGCGCTCGACGAACAGGGCAAGCCGGTCGTCAACGAGGTCGGCGAACTCGTCTGCCTCGAGCCGCTGCCGTCGATGCCGCTCTATTTCTGGGGCGACACCGACAACAAGCGCTACATCTCGAGCTATTTCGACATGTACCCCGCGAACTTCGACGGCTCCGGCCGAGGACCTGCGTGGCGTCACGGCGACTGGCTGAAGGTCACGCCGAACGGCGGCTGCATCATCTACGGCCGCAGCGACGCGACCATCAACCGGCACGGTCTGCGCATGGGCACGAGCGAGCTCTACAGCGCGGTGGAAGCTCTGCCGGAGGTGCTCAATTCGATGGTGGTCGATCTCGAATATCTCGGCCGCGAAAGCTACATGCCGCTGTTCGTCGTGCTGCGCGAAGGCGCGAGCTCGATGAGGCGATCAAGGCGAAGATCAACGGCGCGATCCGCACAGCGCTGTCGCCGCGCTTCGTGCCGAACGGCATCTTCCAGGTGGCCGAGATCCCGCGCACGCTCTCAGGCAAGAAGCAGGAGCTGCCGATCAAGAAGCTGTTGCTCGGTCAATCGATCGAGAAGGTCATCAACAAGGACGCGATGGCCAATCCCGGCTGCCTCGACTGGTACGTGGCGTTCGCGAACGCGCGGCTGAGCGAGGAGAAGAAGGCGTCGTAGCCGCTGAGCGCGATCCGTCTTTTTCATCCGTTCTAGAGCCTGATGAGTTCAAGTTACCTCGATCGGTGCGGTCCTTTCAGGGTCGTCCTCGCGAAAGCCGGGATCCATACCATCCGCGTTTCTGGCAGAAAGCAACGCCCGCTTCCCGCAACACGACCGACACAGCGTATGGTCCCGCCTTCGCGGGGACGACACTGAGAGTGTGGATGCACTGAGCCAACCTGATCCCATCACGCTCTACTGACGTTCTTCTCGAGCGACCGGCGAATGGCGGCAATCACCATCTCGCGGTCGGATTTCGTCAGCGGGCTCAGATCGTGCATCTCGAGGCTTCCGAGGCCCTCGATCGCAAGCCAGGCCAGGATAGCGGCGTCTGGATCTTCGGAGCTCTCCTTCAGCTCTTTCCAGTCCTCGGCGATCGCACGCCGCACGGGATCGAGCAGCTTCGGGTTCTCGGCCGATGCGGCGACGATGCCGATCGCGATCCCCTTGATGTGCTCGCGGATCCGCAGCGCGGTCTCGATATGGGCCCGCGCCTCGACGTTCCGCTGCCCTGCAAACTCGCGCGAGAGTTCTCCTTCTCCACCCGGGCGACCTCGATGATGCGCTCGAGCATGCCCTGCAGCAGGGCGTCCTTGCTCGGAAAGTTGTAGAGGAGCCCGCCCTTGCTGAGCTTCGCCCGCTCGGCGACCGCGTCGAGCGTGAGCTTCGCGGCTCCCAGTTCCCGCACGAGCTCAGCGGCCGCATCCAGGATGCGTTCCCGTGAACTTGATCGCTTCCGCGCCTGCGAAGGCATCCGGGTCCTCTTGTAACTGTACCGTCTGGACGGTATATGAAGTCGGCCGATCGTACCGTCAAGCGGAACCGCTTGCGGCCAGATCTGCCGAATCGTGGAAGCCCGTGCGGCTGCCAGAAACAACACTAACCCGGAGCCGTTCGCTCATGAAACGCCGCCTCGTTGCCGCTCTCCTCCTGGTCCTGGCCGTCGGGATCTGCGGCGGAATCATCTGGTTCAACTTCTTCCGGGCTCAGATGATCGCGGGCTTCTTCGCCACGATGAAGGCGCCGGCGCAGGCCGTGTCGGCCGTCGAGGTGAAGACGCGCGAGTGGACCCCGGGCATCAACGCGATCGGCACGCACCCGGGCCGAAAATGGCGTCGAGCTCGCCGTGCAGACCGGCGGCGTCGTCAGGGAAATCAATCTCAAGCCCAACAAGCAGTTCGGCAAGGGCGAGATCCTGGTTCAGCTCGATGATGCGGTGGAGCGGGCCGATCTCCTCGATGTGAAGGCCGCCGTCGGTCTGAACGAGCAAAATCTGGAGCGCGCGGCGGCGCTGCGCGCCCGCGGCTCGGGCACCGAGGTGGCCCACGATCAGGCGCAGGCGCAGCTTGCGACCGCCCGCTCGCGCATGGCCCGTCTCGAGGCGACGATCGATCAGAAGGCGCTGAAGGCGCCGTTCGCCGGCGTCGCCGGCATTTCGCAGATTGATGTCGGCCAGTATCTGCAGCCCGGCACCGTGGTCGCAACCTTCCAGGACCTCAGCAGAATGAAGGTGGACTTCACCGTCCCCGAGCAGTCGGCCTCGCAGCTGAAGCTCGGTCAGACGGTGGCGTTCGCTCTTGCGGAAGGCGACTGGTCGATGGCCGGCAACGTCATTGGCATCGACGCGCGTGTCGATCCCAAGACGCGCCTCGTCTCGGTTCAGGCGGCCCTCTCCGACAGCAAAGGCAGGAACATCCTGCCGGGCCAGTTCATCCGCGTCCGCGTCGAGCTCCCCCCGCAGCCCAACGTGCTCACGGTGCCGCAGACGGCGGTCGTCTCGAGCCTTTATGGCGACTACGTCTTCGTAGTCGAGGCCGACGCGAAAGACGGCGAGAGCCGCGAGGTCGCGCGGCAGATGTTCGTGAAGGTCGGCCGCAGGGACGGCGGCGTCTCGGAGATCCTGTCCGGACTGGCGCCGGGCCAGAAGGTCGTCGCCTCGGGCCAGAACAAGCTCCAGTCCGGCACGGCGGTGAAGATCAACAACAGCATCGACGTGACGCAGCTCACGATCCCGGCTCAGCGATAATTCCTCATGAACCTCACAGAACTCTTCATCCGCCGTCCCGTGCTGGCGATGGTGGTGAGCTTCCTCATCCTGCTGCTCGGCGCCCAGGGCCTGATGAACCTGCAAGTGCGCCAGTATCCGGAGGTGAAGGAGACCACCATCACCGTCACGACCGCCTATGTCGGCGCCAGCGCCGAGCTGATGCAGGGCTTCATCAGCACGCCGATCGCCAAGGCGGTCTCGAGCGCCGAGGGCGTCGACTACGTCACCTCGCAGAGCCGGCTCGGCGTCAGCACGGTGTCGGTGCGCATGCGCCTCAACACCGACCCCGATGCCGCGCTCACCGATGTCACCGCCAAGGTGCAGCAGGTCCGCTCGCAGCTTCCGGCCGATGCGGAAGACCCGGTGATCGTCAAGGGCACGGGCCAGACCTTCGCGCTGATGTATCTGACCTTCGCGAGCTCGGAGATGAATCCGGAGCAGGTCTCCGAATTTCTCACCCGCGTGGTCCAGCCCCGCTTCGCGACGCTGGAAGGCGTCGGCTCGGTCGACATTCTCGGCGGCCGCGAGTTCGCCATGCGCGTCTGGGTCGATCCCGTTCGCCTCGCCTCGCGCAACGTGACGGCGGCCGAAGTCGTCAGCGCGATCCGCGCCAGCAGCTTCTTGTCGGCGGCAGGTCGCACCAAGAACGAGTACGTGGCCTACTCGCTCGACGTGCAGACGACACTGCAGACGCCGGAGGCATTCGGCGCCTTGCCGGTCCGCTCGAACGGCGACGACATCGTCCGCCTGCGCGATGTGGCAACCGTCGAGCTCGGCCCAAAAAACACCGACACGATCGTCAGCTTCAACGGCAAGGAAGGCACCTTCATCGGCATCACGCCGACGCCGTCGGCCAACCCGCTCACCACGGCAGAAGCCGTCACCAAGGCGATCGAGCCGATCCGGCCGACCCTGCCGAAGGGCATGACCGCGGAGATCGTCTACGACGCCTCGAACTTCATCTCCGCCTCGATCGAGGAGGTGTTCAAGACCATCGGCGAGGCCGCGCTCATCGTCGTCGCCGTCATCCTGCTGTTCCTCGGCTCGTTTCGCTCCGTGCTGATCCCGCTGGTGACGATCCCGCTCTCGCTTGTGGGCGTCTGCTTCGTGCTGTTTGCGCTGGGCTACTCGATCAACCTCCTGACGCTCCTGGCGATGGTGCTCGCCATCGGCCTCGTCGTCGACGACGCCATCGTCGTGCTCGAAAATATCCACCGCCACATCGAGGAGGGGCGCAAGCCGGTCGACGCGGCGATTGTCGGCATGAAGGAAATCTTCGGGCCGATCGTCTCGATGACGATCACGCTCGCTGCCGTCTACGCGCCGATCGGCTTCACCACAGGTCTGACCGGCGCGCTGTTCCGCGAATTCGCCTTTACCCTCGCCGGCGCCGTGGTGATCTCCGGCATCGTCGCCGTGACGCTCTCGCCGATGATGTCGTCGAAGCTTTTGAGGCCGCACGGCGAGAGCCGCGGCTTTGCTTCCGTCGTCGACCGCATCTTCACCCGATTGGAGAACTGGTACGGTCGGCGGCTGTCCGGCTCGCTGGACTTCCGCGGCGTGACGCTCGTCATCGTCGCCGTGATGTTCGCGACCACCGCGTTCATGTTCACCAAGACCGCCTCCGAGCTCGCCCCGGAAGAGGATCAGGGCGCGTACCTCGGCCTCGTCAAGGCGCCGCGCTATGCGACCGCCGAGTACACCCAGAAGTTCTCGACCGGTTTCACCCGCGCCCCCGAGACCATCCCCGAGGTCCACGACACCTTCCTGATCGTCGGCGCCGACGGCAGTGGCGACGGCTTTGTCGGCTTCAAGCTGAAGGCGTGGAACGAGCGCACCAAGAAGGCGGCTGCGACCAAGCAGGATATCCAGAACCTGTTGAACGAGAACGCCGGCGTGCAGGCCTTCGTGTTTGCCCCGCCGTCCCTGCCCGGATCCAGCGGCGGCCTTCCGGTCCAGTATGTCATGCGCACGATCGGCGATTCCGCCCAAGCTTACGAGGTGGCCGAAGAGATCCGCAAGAAAGCGGTCGCGTCGGGCCGCTTCATCGTGGTGCAGAACTCCATGTCCTACGAAACGCCCCGAGCGCGCATCACCATTGACCGCGATCGCGCCGCCACCCTCGGCGTGCAGGTGAGCGAGATCGGAACGACGCTCGCAGCGCTCGTCGGCGGCGCGCCGATCGCGAAGTTCGACCGCGACAACCGCTCTTACGACGTCGTCAGCCAGGTCGCGCAGGAGCACCGGCTCAATCCGGAGCGTCTCGGCGAGTATTACGTGCGTGCATCGAGCGGGACCATGGTGCCGCTCTCGGCGCTCGTGAAGATCGAGACCGGGGCGGCGCCCGCCGCCGTCGAGCAGTTCAACCAGCTGAACTCGGCGACGCTCTCGGCGATGCCGCTGCCCACCGTCACCACCGCCGAGGCGCTGCAGACCCTGCGCGGCATCGCCGCCGAGGTGATGCCGGCCGGCTTCTATGAGGACTTCGCCGGCCAGTCGCGGCTCGAGATGCAGGAGGGCAACTCGATGCTGATGGCGTTCGCGCTGGCGCTCATCGTGATCTATCTGGTGCTGGCCGCGCAGTTCGAGAGCTTCCGCGATCCGTTCATCATCATGATGTCGGTGCCGCTGTCGATGTTCGGCGCGATTGTCTTCCTCAATCTCGGCGTGGCGACGCTCAACATCTACACCCAGGTCGGCCTGATCACCCTCGTCGGGCTCATCACCAAGCACGGCATCCTGATGGTCGAGTTCGCCAACGAGCTGAAGGAGACGCGCGGCCTCAGCCGCCGGCAGGCGATCGAAGAGGCGGCGAAGGTTCGCCTGCGTCCGATCCTGATGACGACGGCTGCGATGGTGCTCGGCGTCGCCCCGCTGCTCTATGCCAGCGGGGCAGGGGCGGCCGCCCGCTTCTCGATGGGCCTCGTGATCGCCTCCGGCATGTCGATCGGCACGATCTTCACGCTGTTCGTCGTGCCGATGTTCTACACCTTCATCGCCAAGGAAACGGTTCGCACAGAAGCGTCCGCCGATGTGCATCGACCTGACACACACGTCTACGCTCCGGTCCCGAACTGCTGACGGCTGCCGAATGAGCCGAGCATAGGCGTGACAACCCGTAGCCCGGATGAAGCGCATGCGAAATCCGGGACTGACTCTGCCACAGACGCAGCCCCGGATTTCGCTTGCGCTCCATCCGGGCTACAAGAGTGTCTCAACCCGCAGCAACCGCGGCCGGCCGCCGCCGCTCCGTCACCAGCACGAGCAGCACCGTCAGCGCCATGAAGATCGCGGCGCCCCAGAACACGCCGCGCGGCATCGACTGGTCCATGATCCAGCCGAACATCAGCGGCGAGATGATGCCGCTCATGTTGAAGCCGGTCGAGACGATGCCGAAAGCGCGGCCGGCGGCGCCGGGAGGCGCGGCCTTGCGCACCAGCATGTCGCGCGACGGCGCGATCACGCCGCCGAGGAAGCCCGCGACCGTCATCATGCCGATCAGCAGGACCGGATGCGGCGTGAACATGGCGATCAGGACGATGATGACGACGTTGGCGGCGAAGCAGGCCGCGGCGACGTCACCGTGCCGGTGGGTGCGATCGGCGAGGAAGCCGCCGGCAAGAACACCGACGGCGCTGGCGCCGAGGTAGGCGGTCAGTGCGATATTAGCGGTCGCGAACTGCAGTCCGTAGCCGTCCATCAACGCGCTGACGCCGAAACTGCTGATGCCGCCGTTGGAGAGGCCGAGCAGCATGAAGAAGATCATCAGCATGATGATCGCGGGTGTCAGCACGTTTTGTGACGAGCCGGACTCCGCTTCAACGCTCCTGGCTGTCGCAGAGCTTGCCTCCGGAATCGGGAAGGCAAGGATCAGCAGGGCCACCACAAAGCCGATGACGCCGGAGGCGACCAGCGCGCCGGGGCCGCCGACCACGGCGAACAGCGCTGCGACGATCGCCGGCGCGACCGCGCCGCCGAAGAAGCCGGAGAAGGTGTGGATCGAGAACGCGCGCCCGATCCGCTTGCCGTCGATGTTGGCAGCGAGCAGCGCGTAATCCGACGGATGATAGACGCTGTTGGCAAGCCCGAGCAGCGCTGCGCAGGCGATCAGCGAGGGGTAGCTGAGATTCATGCCGAGGATGATGAACGACACGCTGCCGAGGCACACGCCGAGAACCAACAGCTTGCGCGCGCCGAACCTGTCGACGACGTAGCCGACGGGCGCCTGCGTGAGCCCTGAGACCACCGCAAACACCGTCAGCGCAAAGCCGAGTTCCTGGAAGCCGACGCCGAGCCGCTCTCTCAGGAACGGAAACAGCATCGGCAGAACGAGGATGACGTAGTGGCTGTACCAGTGGGCGATCGAGACGACGGTCAGGCTGCGCAGTTCCGATTGCGTCTCAGCCCGGTCCGACCCGGCAACGATGTCGGCCATTTCCTCAGTGCTCCGTCTTCTTGATCGGCGGCCTTTGTTTGAGCATGATCTTTCGGAAAACCGGCATCCACTTTTCCGGATCATGCTCTAGAGATCATCAGCTACCTGTTTCCGGGCGGGCTTGTCCATCTTCTGCCTATTTACGCGGCAGGTGGCGTTTTCAGCGCGAAGCAGCCGTCTGGCGCGGCGAGGCTTTGCAGCAGGGCCCTTCGGACAGCGCGGTATCCACAGCGGCCGGTCTTGTCGGCAGCATAAAATAGACAGGTAAATCAATTGAATAGCGGGCGCCCGTGCGATCTCGCGGTTTGTCACGCCGTCGTCATCGCGCTGTTAAAGCCCCGCAACACCTCGTTTGCAGAACGCAGGCGGCTTCATCCGGGAGGGCTCGCCATGCGAATTTCGTTTCTCTGCTCTGTGTCACTGGCCTTGGTGGCATCGACCGCCGCATTCGCCGAAGGCGATTTTCCGGCGACGCTCGCCGGTCACGCCGTGCTGCCGGCGCAGACGTTCATCGATGCGCCGGCCGATGCGCCTGCGGACTTGAAGACATCGGGCAAGTACACGACCGGCCGCCGCGTCGAGGCGCTCGGCAGCGTGATGGGCAAATCCTTCGAGCGGCCGACCGGCGTCGCGCTGCCGTTCAAGGGCCAGCCGCTGCAGGGTCATTCGGGCATCAAGGTGGTGGGTGACGGCACGTTCTGGGTGCTGACCGACAACGGCATGGGCTCGCGCTACAACTCGGCCGAACTCGATGCTCTATCTCAACCGCCACAAGATCGATTGGGCGAGCGGCGCGGTTGAAAAGCAGGAGACGATCTTCCTGCATGACCCCGACAGGAAGGTCCCGTTCCGCATCGTCCACGAGGACACGCAAAAGCGCTATCTCACCGGCGCGGATTTCGACACCGAAGGCTTCCAGATCATCGGCGACAATTTCTGGATCGGCGACGAGTTCGGCCCCTACATCCTGAAGACCGACAAGACCGGCAAGGTGCTGGCCGTGTTCGACACGATGGCCGACGGCAAGCCGGTGCGTTCGCCCGATCACTGGTCGGTGCAGTCGCCTGCAGCACCTGGCGCCACCTACACGACGGTCAACCTGCGCCGCTCGAAGGGCTATGAAGGCTTTGCCGCGTCGAAGGACGGCAAATTCCTTTATCCGCTGCTGGAAGGCGCGCTCTGGGATGCGGAGAAGAAGGACGTCGAGAAAGTCGACGGCAAGGAAGCCGCGCGCATTCTCGAGTTCGACGTGGCCCAGGAAAAATTCACCGGCCGCTTCTGGCACTACGTGTTCGAGGCGAACGGTCACGCCATCGGCGACTTCAACATGATCGACGGCACGACGGGCCTCGTGATCGAGCGCGATAACGGCGAGGGCACCGCCGACAAGGCATGCCCGCAAGGCCAGCGCGGCGAGAACTGCTTTGCCGATATCGCCAAGTTCAAGCGCGTCTACAAGATCGAGCTGACCAACGAAACAGCCGGCAAGCCGGTTCGCAAGATCGCCTATATCGACCTGATGAAGATCAAGGATCCGAACAAGAAGGCGAAGCAAGCCATTGAACGACGGCGTGCTCACCTTCCCGTTCTTCACGATCGAGAATGTCGATGTGGTCGATGAGAGGCACATCATCGTCGGCAACGACAACAACCTGCCGTTCTCGACCAGCCGCGAGCCGAACAAGGCCGACGACAACGAGTTCGTGCTGCTCGAGGTCGCGGATTTCCTGAAGGCGAAGTGATCTTAACCCTCCCCCCGCGAGCGAAGCGAGTGGCGGGGAGGGTGGCTCGAATGAGCGAAGCGAATGAGAGCCGGGTGGGGGGCTGCTGAGTCTCATTCTTTGGCTCGAGCTGCCCCCCACCCCCGACCCCTCCCCGCCACCCGGCTCCGCTTCGCTACGCCGGGCGGGAGGGAGGGGAGAAGAGCGCTGCGCTCGCGGCCGCTCTGCGTGCGAGTGCATGCATACGGCGGAGCTCGCAGCAATGCCGCTTTGCGTCGGCGATCTTGCTCATACATCAGCCCACCGCTACAAGACGCCCGCATCCTGGAGGGGGCCGATGTCGATCATTGCATCCGTTGAAGAGCTGGAAGCGATCTACGGGCAGCCCAATGATGCATCGACCATCAAGGTCGCCGACAGGATCACGCCCGAATATCGCAAGCTGATTGACGTCTCGCCGTTTGCCGCGCTCGCCACCAGCGGGCCTGAGGGGCTTGATTGCTCGCCGCGCGGCGATGCCGCGGGTTTTGTGCGCATCCACGACGAGAAGACGCTGATGATGCCGGACCGGCGCGGCAACAACCGCGTCGATTCGCTGCGCAACATCGTGCGCGATCCGCGCGTCGCGCTCTTGTTCCTCATTCCCGGTGTCGGCTCGACGCTGCGCATCAACGGCCGCGCGCAGGTGTCGATCGATACCGGCTTTGCGAGTCCTTTCTGACCGAAGGGAAGGCGCCGCGTTCGGTCGTCGTGATGACGGTCGACGAGGTCTATTTTCAGTGCGCTCGCGCCATCGTCCGCTCCGATCTGTGGAATCCGGCGAAACATCTCGACGGCGAAGGATTTGCCCAGTCCCGGTCAGATCCTCGCCAGCATGAGCGACAACAAGGTCGGCGGCGAGGAGTACGACCGCGCCTGGCCCGAACGCGCGCGCAAGTCGCTCTGGTGAGTTGATCGGCACCTAGCTGAAGCGTCGCTGGAGCTGCCACTCTCTCAGCGTCGTCCCCGCGAAAGCGGGGACCCATAGCCACCGAGCCAGTTGTTGAACGCTGCTATCGCCGTCAAAGGCAATTGGCGTTTTCCGTTCTCATTGGCGACACGGCGTATGGGTCCCCGCCTTCGCGGGGACGACGCTCAAGGGTATGGCGGCGATGTCTCAAATCGAGGGAAATACGCCGTTTGCGGCCCGCTGCGGCCGTGCGAACCAACACCTTCACTGATTTCATGGTTTTGAGCATGCGGGCTCTGCGGTTGCGGCATGACTCACGTCATTTATATTATGATAATAATATCAAACTTCGAACTCGCGAGAACGTTCATGGATGCCGCCGTCCCGACCGAAACTGCAGTGCGTGCCAGACTTCACTATGGCTGGGTGGTCGCCGGCGCGACCTTCCTCTCAGGGCTGATCATGGCCGGCGCGGTGGGTGCGCCCGGCATCTTCATCATTCCGCTGCAGAAGGAATTCGGCTGGTCGACCTCGGATATCTCCGCCGCGCTTGCGGTCCGCTTCTTCCTGTTCGGCATCATCGCGCCGTTCGCCGCCGCGCTGATGAACAAGTACGGCGTGCGGAAGGTCGTGCTGGTCGCGCAGGCGATCGTCGCGGCCTGTCTCGTCGCTTCGCTCTGGATGACCAGCCTCTGGCACCTGTTGCTGCTGTGGGGCGTTGGCGTCGGCATCGGCACCGGAATGACTGCGCTGGTGCTCGGCGCGACGGTCGCCACGCGCTGGTTCGTCGCCCGGCGCGGTCTCGTCATCGGCGTCCTGACGGCGAGCGTCGCCACCGGCCAGCTGATTTTCCTGCCGCTGTTGACGTCGCTGGCCGTCGCCTACGGCTGGCGCGTCGCGCTGATCGTCGTCTGTGCCGCGGTCGGCTTCGCAGCGCTGATCATGCTGATCGTGATGCGCGACCGGCCCTCGGATGTCGGCCTGTTGCCCTACGGACATGAAGGGCCACCGCCGGCCATCCCTCCGGCCCCGACGTCTGTCACAGCCGCGGCGTTCGGCGCGCTGCGCGATGCCGCGCGCACAAAAGCGTTCTGGATCCTGTTCGGCACGTTCTTCATCTGCGGCGCCAGCACCAACGGGCTGATCCAGACGCATTTCATTCCGATGTGCGTCGACTTCGGCTTGACGCAAACGAGCGCCGCCGGCCTGCTCGCGGCGATTGGCGTGTTCGATTTCGTTGGCACGATCCTCTCGGGCTGGCTCGCCGATCGCTACGACAATCGCTGGCTGCTGTTCTGGTATTACGGCCTGCGCGGACTTTCGCTGGTGTTTCTGCCGTTCACCGATTTCACGTTCTTCGGCCTGTCGATCTTCGCCGTGTTCTACGGCCTCGACTGGATCGCGACGGTGCCGCCGACGGTGAAGCTCACCGCGCAGAAGTTCGGCGCCGAGCGGGCCGCCCTTGTGTTCGGCTGGATTTTCGCAGGCCATCAGATCGGCGCAGCGATGGCAGCGTTTGCCGCGGGATTCTCGCGGACGATGCTTGCGACCTATCTGCCGGCGTTCTTCGCCGCCGGCGCGCTCTGCATCGTTGCGGCGGTCGCCGTGCTGCTGATCGAGCAGCGCCGGCAGGCCGCCGCGGCCTGACCGGCGTTCCGGGTGCCGCTACAACGGCCCCGTCAGCGCGGCGACGTGGGGCAGCACCTCGTTCCAGCCGCGGTAGATCATCTCGATGGCGACGTAGAGGATGACGGCAAGGCCGACATAGGCGATCCAGCGGTGGTTCTGCAGCAGGCGTGCGATGAAGTTCGCCGCGATGCCCATCAGCGCGATCGACAGCACAAGTCCGAAGATGAGGATGAAGGGATGCTCACGCGCGGCGCCGGCGACGGCAAGCACGTTATCGAGCGACATCGAGACGTCGGCAATGATGATCTGCCAGGTCGCCTGCGCAAGCGTCTTGCGCGGGCCGCGGACGGTGGCCGTGCCGTCAGGGTTGACGTCGACATCGAACGCTTCGTCGCTGTCTGCCGCGGCGTGCTGCGCGCGCAGCTCGCGCCACATCTTCCAGCACACCCAGAGCAGCAAGATCCCGCCGGCAAGCAGCAGGCCGACGAGCTGCAGCAGCTGCGTGGTCACCGCGGCAAAGCCGATACGCAGCACGGTGGCTGCGCCGATGCCGATCAGGATTGCTTTCGAGCGCTGTTGCGCCGGGAGGCCGGCCGCTGCAAGCCCGATGACGATCGCATTGTCGCCGGCGAGCACCAGGTCGATCATGATGACCTGCGCGAGCGCACTCAGTGCCTGAATGGTGAAGAGTTCGGCCATGGTCGGAAGTCCAGTCCTTTCAGTGCGATGCGGTTGAGGAGGGAAGGCGCGCGCGTGCGCACCACCGCGCTGATGCGGTGGAAGGGCGGGCGCAACGCTTGCTTGATTCAAACCAGATGCATGCCGTGCGTTCCGCCGGTCGCGACGGAACGTGAATGCAAATCGGCGATTGATCCGGGATGCAGGTCATTACGGGCCATCTGGTCTTCGTCCAGTCCGACATCACAGCTCACTAGGCTGTCAGAGGGGCCCGCACTGGTCGTTTTGTGCGCGCAATCTAATCGGATGTCGGAGGCTCGTGCAACAGCGATTTTGCATTAATGATCTACTGTATAGTCGATGAAACTTTATGCACGGGCCCGCCAAACGGGAGGTAAAAGCTTGCCATCGCTCCTGAACGGTAGCCGGTCGGGCCGAACCAGCGGGCGCGTAGCGCGGCACTGCGAGGGCCGCCGTTGGCGGGAGCTCGGCCGTGAACGGCGGCACTTGAGACCTGCGCAACCTGTGCTAAGTGTGATTTCGCGTCACCACATTTATATTCAGATAGTTTAGCAAATCTGAAACATGACGACCTGAGTTTATGACCGAGAGGGACCGATGCATTTCGCGAAGGCGGAACCGGAAGCAAAGCTGCTGAGGAAGCAGGCGGGGGCCTGGCTGAAGGCCCTGAGGAACCGGGCGGGTTTGTCGCAGGTTGAACTCGCTGACCAGCTGGGCCTCAAGTACTACACTTTCATCTCGCAGGTGGAGAACGGGTTCGGCCGCGTGCCGACCGAAGCGATGGAAGGTTGGGCAAAAGCCCTCGGCGAGCCGCCATCGTCATTCGCGCGCAAGCTGCTCGAATTCTACGATCCCGAACTCCATCGGCTGTTGTTCGAGGACCAAAAATGAGCGTGCAAAACGTCGTCACATTCCACGCGCCCGAGCTTCCCTCATGCTGGCGTCAGGATGAGCTGCAGCAACTGGTGGCCCTCCACTCGGCCTGCCAGGAGCGCAGCCGCGGTGCGTCCTGGAGCGTCGGCAAGACGGAATTGGGAGATCCGCAGTTCTATCTGGTCGGTGAGGCGCCCGAACTCGACTGCATCATGTGCGTGTCGCGCCTCGGCCGGCTTTATGTGCTGGAGAACGGCGCAGGATCGGTGGTCGCCGAGGACGCGCATCTCGATCGCATCGTGCAGGAAGCGTCGAAGATGCTGCCGCGCCGCCGCCGGCTGTCCTTCGTCGCCCGCTCGCTGATCGGTCTGTGCGCGTTCCGTGCCGTGCTCGATCAGAAGGCCGAGTTCATGCTCGCCGAATTCGATGGAGCATGTCAGCCGCTTCGCGCCGCAGCTGGTCGCTTTCGTCTAAAGCGCGATCGCGCTCCAGCTTTTTGATTGAGCAAATCGGTATCCCCCCGGATCAAGTCCGGGGGCAGGCGCTTTCCGGATCATGCTCCAAGCGAAATCGCGCCCGCAAACTGCGGGCGCGATCTGTCGATTCAGTCGAACCAGGCCAGGGACGCGTCAGCTTGGCTGCTGATGCTGATCCGCCACCGCCGGCTGCCGCCGCCCGTACCGAAGCCAGGCGCCGATCGCAACGACGAGCACCGCACCGCCGATCGCGAAGGGGATCTCGAAGGCGTGGGCGCGCTCCGCGCCGAGATAGCTGACGACGCCGACGTCGGTCACGAACAGCTCACCGGCGATCCAGCCGAGCAGCGCAGCACCCGCCCACACCAGCACCGGGAAACGATCGAGCATCGTCATGATGAGCGCGCTGCCGGCGATGATCATCGGGATCGAGATGCCGAGGCCGATGATCAGCAACAGCAGGCTGCCCTTGGCGACCGCGGCAATGGCGACGACGTTGTCGAGGCTCATGACGACGTCGGCGATCGCGATGGTCATCATCGCTTTCAGCAAGGTGTCGGCTGCGTTGACCGAGTCTCCGTCGTCGTGCGACTTCGGCTTGATGAGGTCGACGGCGATGTAGAGCAGCGCGAGCGCGCCGGCCGCCTTGAGGAACTGGATCTCCATCAAGGTCGTGACGATGAAGGTGAAGATGATGCGCAGCAGGACGGCGACGCCTGCGCCGAGCATCATGCCCCAGAAGCGCGCACGATCCGACAGCGAACGGCAGGCCATCGCGATGACAACCGCGTTGTCGCCCGACAGCAGAATGTTGATCCAGATGATCTGGCCGATCGCGAGCCAGAACGCCGTTTGATTCATATCCAAGACTTGTCCTCCAATGCGGCGGCGCCCGCCACCAACTGATTGTTATTGTCGCGCCCACCGACATGCTCCGTCGCAACGCGACCGGACGCGGCAAACGTCGATGCAGGAGCGAGCGATCTGGATTCGATGGAGTCATTGTGGGCGGCGTCAGCATCGTCCAGTCCGACATCACAGCTCGACGAAGCTGTCAGAGGGGCCCGCACTGGGTGGACGGCAATCTATTTCAAATCGGAGCCGACACAACAACAAACTCAAGAACGTCGCGACGTCGTGCGCAGCGCGTTGCGCTCGCGCCGCACGCTCGCATACATCAATTTATAGTTTCAAGATTACTGTATATGGCCGTTCAACGCCTGTTTCGCGACCGCAAGCCCCATCAGCACGAACGCCGACGTGACTTCGGGCCCGCCGACGAGAATGCGCGTCGGCGTCTTCATCTTGTTCCACTCATAGGCCTTGAACGGCGCGCGGAAGCTGCCTTCGCCGAGGCTTTCGACAATCGTGTGCAACGCCGGCGTAAAGCTTTCGCGGTCGGCGCCGAGATGACCGAGCGCCAGCAGCGCCAGCGCCGCATCGAACGCGTTCATCTCCTTCGCGACGAGCTCGTCCTTGACGTAGGCGAGCACGGCCTTGCGAATGAACGAGAACGCGTCGGTCGGATCGATGATGCGCTGGGTCGCAGCCGGCAACGACCGGAAGGTCGGCGTAGCAGCGGCCGAAATAGGCCGAGTAGAGTTCCGGCAGGTAATAGATGTGCGAGCGCGGGTTCGTGAACGCGCCGCTCGCGGCGATGCTGCGCTGAAAGGCGATGATGCGCTGGACCGTCTCCAGCCGTGACGGCGTCTCGAGAATCTTCCAGCGGTCGCAATTGCGGAAGCTGACTTCCAGCACGTCGAGATTGAGCGTCGGGTCGAGATCGTTGCCGTAGGGCCGCTCACCGGCGAGATTGTCGATCCAGGTGGCGATCGCGCCGTCGTAGTCGATGTTGTCGTTCATCGGCACCGTGACCAGCGGCTCGTTGCTGCCGGGCCGTACCTGATAGCCCGCATAGAAATCGAGCAGCGGCTGATTGAGGATCGGATCGTCCGAGCCGGCCTGCGTCGCCGCCGAGAACGAGCAGGCGGTGGTGTCGCAATCCGGCACGTAGATGCCGAAGCCGAGCTCTTCCTTGATCTGCGAGAAGAAGCGCGAAAAGCGCGGATGCGGCGGCGGCGCCAGCGCGGTGACGACGCTGAATTTCGCGCCGTCGCGCGCCTGGACATCCTCACGGCTGATCTTCAGACAAAACTCGACCATCTCGGCGATGGCATGGCGCGCGGAGGCCGTCTCGTCGTCGCGACGCAAGGCCGGTTTCCAGGTAGCTCAGCAGCGCCTCGATGAAGAAAGCGTCGTAGTAGGCCGAGCGATGGCGGATCTGCACCGGCTCCCACATCGGCTCGGCGATGCCCTTCCACGGCGGGTTCAGCAACCTTGCGCCGTCGCCGAGCGCGCAATGAATACGCGCGCCAGGTTGAACATCAGCGTGGAGTTCTTGTAGCTGCGCGCGTTCAGGCCGGTCAGCGCCATGATCAGCTCGCGCCCGCGAAAATCCGGATCGCCGATCAGGTTGAACGCGGCGTAGGTCGGGAGGAATCCGTTGCGGGCAAACGAGCGGAGCAGGTGCTTGCCGCAGGTGCGGATGATCTTGTCGATGTCCGCCGCCTTTGGCGGGTGTGCGGGCGCGCTCACCGCATTCGGCTTCGGATGGCTGAGCTGGATGGTATCCAGTAGCTCCGCAAACGGCCGGCCGATCTCCGCCCAGTCGGGATTTTCCTGATCGCGCGCGTTCACCAGCGCATCGCGCAGCGCCGCAAGCCGCGTCTCGTCGCCGAGCTCGGGAATGCCTGCCCGGCGCAGCAGCGCCACCAGCGCAGGATTGCGCAGCGCCGTTTTGTAGAATTTGCCGAGATGCTCGTCGCCGGTGTGGCCGTTCATGAGCACCGGGTCGCAGACGTCATAGATGGATGGGCCATCTTTTCGCGCCGTCAGCGCGCGAAAGGCCGCGCCCGCCATCTGAGGAATATTCATAACTGCACGCGCCCCTTCAGACGCTGACTATTGCATGTCCGTGGCCCGGCGTCATTTGCCTGTGAATTTCAGGACATGCCGGCGTCGCGGAACTCTGCTGCCAAGTTCAAGCCGATCGGCATTCTGCACCAGTCCGTAGCGCGCTAATGTGATGTGACATCACAGAGCTTGCGGCAGGCGAGAGGCATCCTCGGGCCAGCACATGCGGCTGCGGAAGCAGTTCATCGCCAGGAGGACGGCCATGATCAGGAATTTTTCCGACATTCTCGGTGCCGCCGGTTTCGCTTTCGCCGTTGCGGTTTGCCTGCTCGCCACGATCGGCGCCAGCAAGGCCGGGCAGTACGTCACAGCCCGCGCCAGCTCAGCACCAGTCTGCGCGATACCGGCATCGATCGCCTGCGTGCGCAAAACGCCGCTGTTCCCGACACTAAACACGACGGCCCGAAAGTCAAAGTTTGCCAAGAGTATTAAGGGTTTGCTAATGCTGCAGTGCCGCAAATTGAGCACATTTGTCCGGCACCGAAAACGCAAATTTCATTAAGCAAGTCTGGCAAGCACGGGCACGGACTGCCGTCCGAGTCGCGTGGCTGGGGGTTTGAAGAGGGATGACCATGAAGTTGAGGAACCTGGGCGCGTCCCGCCGGTCGCTCGTGATTGCGGCCGCCGCCGTCGCCACGGTGATTTCGCTCGGCATCGGCGCCAATGCGGCGCTGAACAAGATTTCCAACGACGCCCGTCAGGCGGTCTTCAACATCGGCAGGCGGCTCCGACAAGGAAGTGACCGGATCGATCGCCAGTTCCGTCCCGCATTGCGCTCGTGATCGGCAACGGCCGCTATCCGGATGCCAGCGCGCCGTTGACCCAGCCGATCAACGATGCCCGCGCGCTGACGGCGGCGCTGCGCGACGACGGCTTCGAGGTCGAGGTGGTCGAGGACGGCACGAAAGAGGACATGCGCCGTGCGATCGACCGGCTGAAGGCGAAGGTCCGCCGCGACACGGTGGTGATGCTGTTCTACAGCGGCTACGGCATCCAGGCCGGCCGCGAGAGCTACATGATCCCGGTGGACGCCGCGATCTGGAAGGAAGGCGACGTGCGCCGCCAGGGCACGAGCGTCGAGGCCCTGCTCGATGCGCTGAAGGACAAAGGCGCGCGGGCCAGCCTGGTCGTGCTCGATGCGTCGCGCCGGAACCCGTTCGAGCGCCGTTTCCGCACCTATTCGCGCGGCCTCGGCGCGATCGACGCGCCGCAGAACGCGCTGATCCTGTCCTCGGCGACGCCCGGCAAGGTCATCGACGACGCCAAGGCAGAGAACAGCGCGCTGGTCACTGAACTGTTGAAGAACATGAACGCGCAAGGCGCGGGCGCCGAGCAGGTCTTCACCCGCACGCGCATCGCCGTGTCGCGCACCTCCGAAGGCCAGCAGGTGCCGACCGTGTCGTCGTCGCTGATCGAGGAAATCCGCTTCGGCGCGCCGGGAAAGAGCGGCAGCTAGGCAGGAGCCAAAGCGACGAGAGCCGGGCTTTCCCGCCCTATTTCGTGGCGCGTTCCGTCGGCCATGATGGTGCGCACCGGCATCGCCCTCGCGCAGCAAGGCGCCGGCGCGCGCGACGACGATGTCGCCTTCGTTCAATCCCTCCTTGACCTCGATCTGGCCTGACGGACATCAGGCCGACCTCGACCTGCTTGGTCTCGACCCGCTGCCGCCGCACGACCTGGATCACCGCGCCGCCGCTGCCATAGAGGATGGCGGTCAGCGGAACTGCGACGTTGCAGCTTTCGCCGGTCTTGATGGTGGCCCGGCCGGAGGCGTTGACCAGCAGCCGCGGCCGCGGCGTGATGATCTGGATGCGGACCTGGCCGACCTGGGTGATCGGGTCGATCGTCGACGAGACGCTGCGGACGCGGCCTTGCACGGACGGCGCGCCGACCACGCGGATGGTCGCGACCTGGCCTGTGGCGAGCCCCGGCATGTCCTTGCCCGGCACGTCGCCGACCATTTCGAACTCGCCGCGCGCGATGATGCGGAACAGCGGATCGGCCCGTGCGGAGGCCATGGTGCCGACCGTGGCGCTGACATTGCTGACGGTGCCGGCGACCGGGGCAACGAGTGTGATTTCGCCGCCCTCCGGCTGGGTGAGGCGGATCAGCGCCTGGCCCGCGGTGACCGTGGCGCCCGGATCGACCAGCACCTGCGAGATCCGCAAACCTTCGCGCGGCGGCGTGACCGAGACTTCTTCCATCGGCAGCATCACGCCGAACACCTCGGCCGTCGCCGCAAAGCAGGTCTTCGTCGCCTTGACGACCGTGACCGTGACGCCCTTCAGGCGTGTCCTGCGCCAGCGCTGCGTCGGGCAGGGTGCAACATTGCGGCGAGCGCCAGCACGCCTGCGCGCAGGCCTGCCCATTTGCGACCGGTCAAAAGCATTGAAAATTCCATAAGTTCAGGTTTGGCGGGACTTTATTGAGAGGAGACGGGACAACCAAGGCATCGCGCCGGCGAACCGTCAAGATGTCGCGCCGGCGGCCGCGGCCGGCAGGATGAGGTCATCGCGCTCGGCCCGCCACCTGACGATCTCCACCGCCGGGACCGGCCGCGCAAAACCCTTCAGCTGCAGGTCGTCGATCGGCCTGGCCTCGGCCCATTCCTCCACCACGCCGTAGGCGCGCTGGCTGACGACGATCTGTCCGGCCTTCGCCTCATCGCACAGCCGCGACGCCAGATTTGTGACGCTGCCGACCGCGGCATATTCCAGCCGGCGGTCGAAACCGATCTGGCCCAGCGTCGCATAGCCGACGGCGATGCCGATGCCGAAGCCCAGCGAATGGCCGCGGCTGCGCCATTTCTGCGTCAGCTTGCCGACCGCGTCGCGCATCTCCACCGACATCTTGATCGCACGCTTGGTGTGATCGGGCACGGGAACCGGCGCATTGAACAGCACCATGACGCCGTCACCGGCGTAGCGGTCGAGCGTGCCCTCGTAGCGGAAGATCAATTCGCCGAGCGCTGTGTGATATTCGCGAAGCACGTTCATGACCTCTTCCGGCTCCGCGCTCTCGGTGAACGCGGTGAACCCGCGCAGGTCGCAGAACACGACCGTCACCTCGCCGCGGTGGCTTGCCAGCAGCGCTTCGTGCCCGTTCGACGACGCAACCAGCTTCGCGACCTGCGGGGCGAGGAAGCGTTCGAGCTTGCTGATGCGGCCGATCTCCTCGAGCTGGGTTGCGACGCGCTCTTCCAGCGACTTGTTCCAGTCCTTCAGCTGAACGGTTTGCTCCTGCAGCTTTGCCGCCTGCTTCTGCACCGTGTCGTGCGCGACCGACAGTTCGCGTCCCTTCTGGTCGACCTCCTGGAACAGGTTCGCGTTGCGCATGGCCAGCACCGATTGGTGCGCAAATGTCTGCATCAGCCCGACGGTGCCGGCGGCCCAGGCGCCGAGCGTCTTTCGCAAGACCACCAGCGATCCGAGGACGCCCTGCTGCTGATCGCCCAGCGGCACCACCAGCACCGAGTTGAAGCCGGCAGCCCGCGCAACGGCGTTGAGCGGATAGTCCGGGGCCTGCGCAAGATCGGGAATCTCGACGGGCTGTCCGGTCGCCGCCGCCTGCCGCGAGCACGCTGCCTTCCTCGTCGATGACAAGGTGTTCGGTTCGGCCGGTGTTCGACACCGGAAGACCGATCGACTCGGCGAGCTCGAACGTCCGCTTCGCGGCGTTGTAGCTGTAGATGACCACGGCATCGGCGCCGGTGATCTCGGCGGCGCGGGTGGAAACCGTCTTCAGCACGGATTTCAGATTCGAGCGAGGAGGAGACGGCACGGCCGACCTCTTCCAGCACCTTCAGTTCGCGTACCGACTGGGCGAGGTCCGCAGTGCGCTCGGCGACCTTCTGCTCGAGCTTGGTGTAGGACTCCTGCATCTCGTCGGCCATGTGGTTGAACTGGTTGGCGAGCTCCTCCAGTTCATCCCTGGTCTTGACCTCGATGTGCTGGCCGAAATCGCCGGCGGCGAGGCGCCGCGCGCCCGCATGCAGCGCGCGGATCGGCACCAGCATCAGTCGCGTCAGCACCGTGCCGGCGATCATCGCCAAAAGCAGGCCGAGGGCGACAAGACCCGCGGCGCGGATCAGCAGATCCTTGATCGGCAGGAAGGCCTGGCTGAGCGGCTGCTCGTAGAGCACGTGCCAGTTCAGGTCGGGAACCGTCCTTCGCGGCAACGAGCACTGCCTGCCCGTCGATGCCTGTGCCGGTCGATCGCGTCTGCGGCGTGGAGCCGATGAGGGCCGCGACCTGCGGCAGCTTCGACAGATCGGCGCCGCGCTTCTGGTCGGCGTCGGAGCTTGCGAGCAACTCACCCTTCGGGCTGACGACGTAAGCCGTGCCGATCTTGCCGGCCTGGCCGCTGGTCACGAGGTCGGAGAGAAATCTCAAGTTGAGCTCGGCGACCGAAACGCCCATTTCGCGGCGCGGATGCGCGACGCCGATGGACATGAAGGCCTGGCCGTCGCGGAAGAACGGCTCGCCATACCAGAGCCCCTTGGCGACCGACTCGCTGAATCCGGTCGCGCGTGAAAAGTCCTCGCCGCTGCCCACCGAGACGGTGGAGCGGTTCATGCGAAGCTGCTCGCGGCCGTTGCCGTCGATCTGGAAGATCTGGCTGACCGCTGGAACCTGGCGCAGCAGCAACAGATAGTCGTCGCGGCGCTGCTGCAGCGTGTTCGAGCTGGCGCGCGTCACAATGCTGATCTGGCGCTCCGTCTCATCCATGAATTGCTGGATGCGCGAGGCGGTCGTTTCGGCCTTCTCGGCCATGGCGTCGACCAGCGACGACTGCGTCTCGCGATAGATGAAATAGGTTTCGATCGCGCTGTTGACCGCGAGGACGAACAGCACGAGACCGACGAGGGAAAATACGTATTTGGCAAACAGGCCGCGACCGCGGAACGAATTGTTGCCTGCGTCGTCCGTCATCCTAAATCCTGATTGCGCCCGGCTCCGCGCGGTTAGCGATCGAAAGCAGGGGGCAATCTGTGGTCCTCCGTTGTCCTTGTCATCGTCCAAACAGTTGACGGATGACGTTGTCGATCTGGTTCTTTGGGTCCTGCGAGGGGCGCTGCCCCGGCGCGGCCGGCGGTGCCTGACCAGGCCGAGCGGCCTGCGGCGCCTGACCCGGCTGGGCCGCCGGCGGCTGCGGTGGTTCCCGGGGTCCCCTGATTGCTGCCGGAGCCGCCGGCGAAACCCTGAATGATCGAGCCGATGCTCTCGATCACCTTGTTGCCCTGGCCCGGCTGGCCCGGCTGACCGCCCGCCGTGCCGCTACCGCCGAGGAAGTTGGGGCCGAACAGGCCCTGGCCGAGCTCCCGGAGCTTTCCGAAGGCGGCGTCCGGATTGTCGAGGATGCCGGCCATGTCCGGATACATCCGCGGCGCGCTCCACGGGCCTTCCATGACGACCGGAACGCCGAGGCCGATCGGATCGGCCAGCGGTGCTGCCCTGGCCCTGCGTCGTCATGACGAGTTTCGGCTCGATGCGGAAGGACAGGGTCTTGGTGTTGAGGTCGGTGCTGCCGGTGCCGGTGACGCGCACCAGGGGGCCTGCCAGACGCAGGTCGCTGGTCTCGGCCTTGCCTTTCTCGATGCGGAAGCTCGCGTGCAGCTCGGCGAGGTCGGTTTTCAGCGCCCCGCTCTCCTGCCAGCCGGACAGCGTGCTGGAGGTCAGGTTGCGGATCATCTGCGCAACGTTGATGCCGCGGATCTCGCCGTCCTGGAAATCCACGTTGGTGGTGCCGGACAGGTTGGCGATCATCTCGCGCTGATTGCGGCCTGTCGAACGCACGTCGATCTGCGCGCTCATCCTGCCGTCGAGCGAGGTGAAGTCGGCGGCGCTGGTGAGCAGCGGCAGCGCGCGCACGCCGCGCAGTTCGGCGCGCATCGCGAAGATCGGAGACGGAATCGACGCATCGAGCGCGAGGCCGGCTGCGGCCTTGCCTTCGTAAAGGCCGAGTTCGCTCAGCGTCATCTTCACGATGCCGCTCGACGAGCGAGCCTTCGATCTTCGCCGGCGCGATCTTCAGCGCACCGACATTGAGCGCGGCGGCCGAAATCTGGAAATCCGCGTCGACATAGTTCAAGCCGTCGAGCTTGATCGCTTCGGTGCTCCAGCCTTCGGCTCGCAGGCTTGCTGGCGACCGCGGACGGCGCGTCGATGTCGAGCTGCTTGAAGTCGAGATTGACCTTCACCATTGGCTTGGTCGTTGCCTCGATCGAGGCGTAGCCGGAGAAGCGCGCGGTGCCGAGCGATCCCATCAGGCTGTTGATGGTGACGGTGGTGCCGCTGAGAATTTCACTTCGCCGTTGCCCGACAGCGCCTGCGGCAACAGGCCCGGAGCCTCGGCCTTGAAATCGATCGGCAGGGTCATGTTGTCGACCGGACCGTTCGGAATGGTCGTCTTCGCCTCGAGCTTGAACGCCTGATCGCCGGAGCGGGCATCGACCGTGACGTCGAGCTTGCGTCCGGGCGACGCGAGCGCCTTGACGTTCAGCTTCTCGATGCGGTTCTCCACGCGATAGCGCGGATCCTTGAACACGATGGTTGCGTCCGACACGACCACGCGGTCGATCGCCAGCGGCACGTCGTCGAGCGAAGCCGTGCTCCTCTGCGTCGTCGTCAGTTGCCGCGTGCGCTCGCGCGACCATCGCGCAGATTGACCACCGGACGGACGACGTTGATCTCACGCACGCGCGGATTGCCGGTCAAAAGGCTGCGCAGCGAGACTTCCGCGCGGATGCTCTCGGCGCGGAAGCGCTCGGGCACGGCCTTGTCCTTCGGATCGAACAGGGCGACGTCCGACAGGGTGACGACCGTCAGCGGCCAAAGCTTGATCGTGACGCCGCCATTGATGTCGAGCTGCAGGCCGGTCTCTTTTTCGACCCGGTCCTCGATGGTGCCGGTGATGAAGCCGCCGGGAATTCCGACCGCCAACGTCACGCCGACGGCCACGACCAGGAGGCCGAACACAGCGCCGATAATTTTCAATGCTTTCATGGCAAATCATACCCCCGTGAGGGTACCTTGTCAGGGCGGAGCCTATCGATTCGGGACGCGAAGGCCGCCAGGGTTCAAAAGAAACCGGGGCGGGAACGAAGAATTCCACACTTCCGGCCGACCGGAAACTGCCCTTTATGGTCGCGAAGTTGTGTGACTTATGGCACACTTGGGGCCTCTAACGAGGCAAGGGGGTTTCAACCGTGTCCAAGACCAACGTCGCCACCGCCAAGCAGTCCGAATTCGCGGTCATGCTCAGCCTCAATCCGCTGTTTGCCGACCTCGGAGCGGAGGCGCTGAAGCGCATTGCTGCTCTTTGCCACACCCAGCAGCTCGGCGAGGGCGAAGTCCTGTTCCAGAAGGGCGACGTGGGCGATGCGCTCTACGGCATTCGCCGTGGCCAGGTCCGCATCGAGACCGGCGCCAGCGACGGCTCGCGCCTGACGCTGAACTTTCAGGGCTCCGGCGACGTTTTCGGCGAGATCGCGGTGCTGGACGGACAGACCCGCACCGCCGATGCGATCGCCGCCGAGCCGACCGAGCTGTTCGTGCTGCGGCGCGGCGACTTCCTGGCCTATCTCGAGCGCGAGCCGAAGGTCGCCGTGAAATTGATCGAGCTGCTCTGCCAGCGCATCCGCCTCGCCAGCGAGCGGCTCGAGGAATCGGTGCTGCAGCCGCTGCCGGTGCGCATGGCGCGCCGGCTCTGCACGCTGGCCGAGGACTTCGGCTCCGAGGTGCGGATATCGCAGGAGCAGCTCGGCATCTATGTCGGCGCCGCGCGCGAGAGCGTCAATCGCCAGCTGCAGCAGTGGCGGCGCGACGGCATCCTCGAACTCAAGCGCGGCCGCATCGAGCTGCTCAACATGAAGCGGCTGGTCGCCGAAGCCCGCAACGAATAGCCGCACGGCGATCCAGCGTTGCGCGGATCGCGTGTCGGTTCTTTCCTGGCGTTTCGTCAGTGAGACGATGCCGCGGCGGCAGCCGCGGCAGGCGGTGGCGCTTCCGCGGGCGACGGCGGCGCGCCCGTCTGCGGCGGTGTGCCGGCATGGTCGGACGGCGGCGTCTCCATCTCCTCGCTCGAGACGATGATCTTCCTGCCGAGGCGCCAGAAGAAGTTGCCGACGTCGTCCATCATCAGGAACATCGCCGGCACGAACACCAGCGACAGGACGGTCGAGAACAACAGGCCGCCGATCACCGCCAATCGCCATCGGCGAACGGAACTCGCCGCCCGCGCCGAACGCGAGCGCGCTCGGCACCATGCCGGCGGCCATCGCGATCGTCGTCATCACGATCGGCCGGGCGCGCTTCATGCCCGCGTCGATGATGGCTTCGTCCCGCTTCATGCCCCCATGGATCGATTCGACTGCGAAATCGACCAGCATGATGGCGTTCTTGGTGACGATGCCGATCAGCATGACGACGCCGATCAGCACCGGAATCGATCAGCTGCATGTTGCCGGTCACCACCAGTGCAACGATCGCGCCGCCGATCGACAGCGGCAGCGAGAACAGGATGGTGATCGGCTGCAGGAAGTTGCCGAACAGCAGCACCAGCACCGCATAGACCATCATCATGCCTGCGACGACCGTGGTGATGAATCCGTCCGATGAGCTCCTGCATGGCTTTCCGCATCACCGGATTGTACGTACTTCACTCCCTTCGGCAGGCTTTTCATCACCGGCAGATCTTCGATCTGCTTCATCGCGTCGCCGAGCGCGGCTGTGCCGACGAGGTCGGCGGCGACGGTAGCCTGGCGTTGACGATCATAGCGATTGATGCTGGTCGGTCCCTGATCGAGCCGGATGTCGGCGACGACGGAAAGCGGCACGTTGCCGCGCCCGCCGCCGAAAGGCACCCGCAATTGCTCGAGCATCTTCAGGTCGGATCGCGCGCTTTCGTCGAACTGCACGCGGATCGGAATCTGCCGGTCGCCGGCGTCGAACTTTGCCAGAGCCGGACCGACGTCGCCGATCGTCGCGACGCGGATCGTTTCCGACAGGCCTTCGGTTGAGACGCCGAGCCGCGCGGCGAGATCGGCGCGCGGCTGGATGCGCAGTTCCGGCCGGTCCAGCGCCGTCTCCGTAGTCACATTGGTGACCAGCGGAACCCGCCGCATCTGGATCGCGAGCTCATTGGCGACATTGCTGACGATGTCGATTTCAGGACCGGTGAAGACCAGCGTGAGCGCACGCTGGCTGTTGTCGTCGAGGAACCAGTAACGGATGTCGGGAACGTTCTCGAGATCCTTGCCGATCTCGACCTCGAGCTCGCGCTGGGTGATGTCGCGGTCTCCCTTTGGCGTGTAGTTGATGATCAATGTGGCGCGGCGGACCTCGGTCGTGGCCGGCGGAACGCGCCCGCCGTCGACGAACACGCTTTTCACCTCAGGGCGCTTGCGCAGGCGCGTGACGATCTCCTCGGTCGTCTTCTCGGTGAAGGACAGTTGCGAGCCGGGCGGCAGTTCGAGCGCAAGCAGCAGAGCGGCTGAAATCCTGCGCCGGAAGGAAGTTCAATGGCAGCACCGTCATGCTCCACACCGACAGCCGCCAGGACGCCGAGGCCGCACAGCACCGTCAGGTAATAGTGGCGTGCCGACCACTTCACGAGGCGGTTATAGACGCGCAGAATCAAGCCCGGCGGCGGGTCTTCGTGGTGATGGGGTTTGAGGAAATACGCGGCCAGCACCGGCGTGACGAAGCGTGCCGCCAAAAGTGAGAAGAACACCTGCACCGATACGGTGATGCCGAATTGCTTGAAGAACTGGCCGGCAATACCGGGTATGAAGCTCACCGGCGCGAAGATCGCGATGATCGTCAGGCTGATCGCGATCACCGCCAGACCGATTTCGTCGGCGGCCTCCAGCGACGCCCGATAGGCCGATTTGCCCATCCGCATGTGGCGCACGATGTTCTCGATCTCGACGATGGCGTCATCGACGAGAATTCCGGTGCTGAGCGTGATGGCAAGGAGGCTGAGCATGTTGAGCGAGAAGCCGAGCAGCTCCATCACCCAGAATGCCGGGAAGATCGACAGCGGCAGCGATATCGCCGCAATGATGGTCGCCCTTATGTCGCGCAGGAAGACGAACACGATGATAATGGCCAGCGCCGCACCTTCCCACAGCGTGTCGATGGCGGCTTTGTAGTTGCCCTTGGTGTATTCGACCGACGTATCGATCAGCTGCAGATCGACCTCCGGGTTGCTCGCCTTGAGCTCGTCGATACGCTTCTCCACCGCCTTTGCGACCACGACGTCGCTGGCCCCCTTGGACCGCCTGATGCCGAGCGCCACGACCGGCTCGCCATTGAACCGCGCAAACGTCCGGCGGTCGGCGATCGTGTCGGTGACGGTGCCGAGATCGTCGAGCCGCACCTCGCCGCCGGCCGGCAGGCTGATCATGGTGCCGGCGAGATCATTGAGCGTGCGCGCGCCGGCGAGCGTACGGATGGCCTGGTCGTTCCTGCCGATTTCCGCCCGTCCGCCGGCGAGGTCGACGTTGGAGCCGCGCAGGCGGCGGCTGACGTCGAGCGCCGTGAGGCCGACAGCCTGCAGCCGGTCGGGATCGAGGGACACGAGGATCTCGCGATCGACGCCGCCGATGCGCTCGACCTGGGCGACGCCGCGAACACCCTGCAGCGCGCGCTTGACCACGTCGTCCACGAACCACGACAGCTGCTCCGGCGTCTTGCCGGGCGCGATTGCCGCGTAGGTGAGGATTGGCGAGCCGACCACGTCGACCCGCTGGATCAGTGGCTCGTTGACGTTCTGCGGCAATTGGCTGCGGACGCGGGTGACCGCGTCCTTGATGTCGTTCAGCGCGCGGTCGGTGTTGGTTTCGAGGCTGAACGTGATCGTCGTGACCGACAGGCCGTCGGTGATCGAGGACAGGATGTGGCGGACGTTCTCGACGCCGGAGACGCCGTCCTCGATGATCTTGGTAACCTGCGACTCAAGCTCCGCGGGTGCAGCACCGAACTGCGCGACGGCGACGGAGATGACCGGAATATCGGCGCTCGGCAGCTTCGTGACGGCGAGCTTGGTGAAGCTCATCCAGCCGAGGATCAGCAGGATGATCGAGAAGAGGACCGAGGGCAGAGGCTGGCGGATCGACCAGGCCGAAATGTTCAGAGCCATTGACGCACTCTTCCCTTGAATTCCAGCGGTGCAGCATCAGCGAACGGCATTCGTCCGTCCAACTCTGCCCGCAGTCCTGTTGCTGGAGCCTGATCCAGCTTCGCTGAATCAGGCTCGTCGCGCATCTATCCGTTTGGGCATGAACGTGTCCGAAAACCGGTATCCACTTTTCGGGATCATGCCCTATCGCCGTACCCGGTCGAACTCGTCCGGAAAGATCACCTTGACCTTGTCGCCGTCGTGCAGCGAGGTGCCGGCGTTGGCGACGACGATCTCGCCTTCCTTGACGCCTTCGCGGATCTCGATGTCGGTATCCGAGAAAAGCCCGACCTGGACCTTGCGCGTTTCGACGATGTTGTCCTTGACCACCTGAACGGTGGAATGATCGAGCGCCGATTTCGGCACCGAGACGCCGCACGAGCGATTGGCGTCGATGGTGGCGCGCGCGAACATGCCGACCTTGATCGCCGGATGGCGCGGCACCGCCAGCCGCGCCTTGCCGAGCTGGGTGCGACGGTCGATCTCCGGCGCGATGATGCGGACGCGGCCCGCGACTTCCGGCCCGCCGTCGATGGTGATGCGGGCGGTGACGCCGGCGGTGAGCTTCAGCACGTGCACGTAAGGCACTTCGGCGTCGAGCTCGATCTCGTTGTCGATGGCGATGCGAAACAGCGGACCGAGCTGCGGCGAGGCGAACGCGCCGGCGCGGGCCGTCGCGTGGATGATCCGTCCTGCGGCCGGCGCGCGCAGCGAAATCGTGCCGGCGCGCGGGCGCGGCCTGCCGCTTGCGGATTTTGCTGCGCAGCCTGCGCGGCCTGCGCTGCTGCCGCAGGGCCGCCGAGACGCACGAGCTCCTGGTTCTCGGTGACCTGATCGCCGTCGCGCACCAGCACCTCGCTCACGCGATAGCCTTCCTGGTCGACCGCGACGACGGCTTCCCGGCGCGGCACCAGAAATCCGGTCACCCGCACCATGTCGGAGAAGCAGGCATTGGTCGCCTTCACGACCATGACGATCGCGCCAGCCGGCGACGTCCTTCTTCTTCTCGTCGGCCGCAAGCGCGCGGCAGCGCGACGAGCAGCGCCGATGACAACGCAACGGATGTGAAGGCCTTGAGCATCATCACGTTAAATCACGTCTTTGGCGGTATTGCGAGACACGCAGTCAGCGTCCCGCAGGAACGGGACGCTGAGCGATGCTTGTTGAGCCTGCGATGCGGCTCTAATTGCCCGCGACCTTGCTGCTCGCCATGTTGACGACCTGCACGCGGCGGTTCTCGTCGGCGGCCGGGTCGGTCGCGTTCTTCAGCTTGGTCTTGCCGTAGCCGACGGTCACGAGGTCCGCAGCCGCGATGCCATACTTCTCCATCAGGTACTTCTTCAGCGAGTCGGCGCGCCGCTCGGACAGATCCTGATTGTAGGTGTCGCCGCCCTTCGCATCGGTGTGGCCGGCGAGCACGAAAGTCGTGCCCTTCAGTTCGGGATTGGTCAGCGCCTTGCCGAGCGCGGTAACGGCCGGCATCGCCTTCTGGCTGATGGTGGCGGAGTTGTACTCGAACGTGATCTCCAGATCGATGCTCGGCTTCTCCTGGGCGATCGTCGCGATCTGCTCGCGCTCACCGGCCGACAGCGAGCGCGTGGTGCGGTTCCTGATCTGGTTGACGAACTTCGCCTCTTCCGTCGCCTTGGCCGTGTCGGCGGCCGGCCCCGACAGGCTGCGCGTCAGGCGCTTCGGCGTCAGCGCCTTGAGGATCTGCTCTTCGGTGGCGTTATCGGCCGCGCCTGCGAAACCTGCAGACAGTGACAGCGCGATACCGGCGGCGAAAGCCGAGCGGATTGCGGTTTTTCCCCATTGCCCAAACACTGTCGACATCTTGATACCTCCTGCGTTGTGTCCGCCGTCCGCCCCCAGTGCGAGACGGCATTCAGCTTGTCATTTGTCTCGGACAGGCCGTCACAAGTTCATTCAATTGTGCATTGTCGGTCCGGATATGCTCATATCCGGACTTACCTTTCCGGACTGCCTTCCGCGATCAGCGGATGCCGTAGCTGACGAACTCGGTGGCAATGTTCGCATCGATCGCCCGCGCGGCTGCGATGTCGCGATCGCCCCCGGCGCGCACCCGTGCGCTGGCGGGCCAGGCCTCGCCCGTAGAGCGAAGAGGCCAGTTTCGGATTGAGGCGCAGCGCGGCGTCGAAGTCGGCGATCGCGTTGGCGTTTTGTCCGATCTTCAGGTTCACCAGCCCGCGGCTATCCAATGCATCCGCGAAATTCGGGCGCAACTTCAGCGCGTCGTTGCAGTCCTTCAAGGCCGCCTGCAGGTCGCCCAGGATGGTCTTCACCCAGCAGCGATTGTTCAACGCTTCGACATCGCGCGGATTGAGGCGAATGGCGTCGTCGAAATCCTTCACCGCCTGCGGATAGGCGCCCTTCACCGCGTAGAGCTGCCCGCGCTTGTAGAACGCGGCCTGATCGTTCGGATCGGAGCTGATCAGCTTGGTCAGATCCTGCATGGCCGGATCTGCATTGATCGCGGCAAGCCGCTTGTCGGCTTCGCTCTGCGCAGGCGTAGGCGTGGGTCGTCGGCGTGACGACGGGCGGGAGCGTCGGCGGTGTAACCTTCGGCTCCGGCGGCGGTGAGCTTCGGCTCCGGCGGCGGTGAGCTTCGGTTCGGGCACCTGCACGCGCGGCTCGGACGGATTGATCTTCGGCTCCGGCAGGATGACGGATCGGCTTCGGATCGAGGCTCGCCTGCGTGCGCGGGCCGAACGAGAACTCCTCGGCGAGCGAGGACGAGAACCACGGGATCTGGTCGCCCTTGGACACGCGCGAAACGCCGACGCGCGTGCGGTTGAACGCCTCCTCGGCGGTCAGGTTCGGCACGCGGATTTCCTTCAAGAGCTCGGTGACGAACAGGCTGCGGTCGGACGTCGAGTCGCCGACGACGGTGCCGGGCGGCGCCGAATACATCACCAGCGTGCCGCGCGGCGCGGTGACCGGTGCGAGGCCGCTGGAGAACTGGCGGAAGCGGCGCTCGAACGGATTGCGGCGCGACGCATCGAGGATTGCGATCTTCACGCTCGCGCCGCGGCTGTTCATCTCGCTCAGGACCGAATCGAGGCTGACGCCGTCGCGACGCACATCCTTCTCGTCCCAGATCGCGCCGTCGACGGGGATCATGAAGCTCTGCCGGCCGGACTGGATGCCGTAACCGGAGAAGAAGATCATCGCCACTGCGCCGGGCTTGATCTTGTCATAAAGCGTATTGATGGCCCGCCGCATCGCCTCGCCGGTGAGGTTTTCGCCGACGGCGACTTCGAAACCGGCCCGCTTCAATTCGTCGGCCATCGCCCGCATGTCGTTGACCGGCTCCCGCAGCGGGCTTTCGCTGTCCGGATACTTCGCGTTGCCGATGACGAGGGCGTATTTGCTGTCGGCCGCCTCAAGGCGACCGGTGACGGCGAACGACAGCAGCAGACAAAAGAAAACAACCAGGCGCATTCTCATGCTCACGCCTATCCAAGCATTACTTGCAAACGGGCTTATGTTGCGCGGGAGTTTACTCCAGCCGGCTGCCTTTATCAAACCGCGACCGTATGTCTGTGACACGTTGGTAAAGCCTTGATCAGCGCGACACTTTGACCGTTCGTACGGACATGCGGAGGTGTCGTGCAGGCCCCGTGCGAACGAGGTTGCGAACGACGACAGGCGGAGCGGTTTTGAAGCGATGTCCCTGTGCTCAGAAACCGACGCCGAGCATCAGGAAATTGAAGGAACGGCCGCCGCTCGGGCACCAGAAGAGGAAGCACTGGGAGTAGTACGGTGCAGGCGCTGCTACCGCCGCGACGCGCCGCGGCTGCATGCTTGCCTTGCGGACCCGCTTGGCCACCGGCGCGGTCGCTTGCGCGCGCGCCGTAACGTCGGTGGAGGTCGCGGCCGGAGCGGTTGCCTCGGCGTTCTTCGCAACGGCGTTCGCCGGCAGCGCAAGCGCCGCGGCGGCCCAGACCGATGCTGCAACGACAGCGGTTGTCACAGGGTTCAGCATGTCGATCACCGCCTCATTCTCGGCCGAGTTTGCGTCTGCGTCAGGATAGCATCGGCCTCGCTAACTGACCAGCCAACCGCGCCGTTGCGCGGCGGCCTCAAAAACCGACGCCGATCATCGTGGCTGCTCGGCCTGCGCCACTGCTCAACGCCTGCTGGCGCTGCTGCTGCTGCTGCTGCTGTTGGGCTGTTGCTGTTGCTGCTGCCGCGGCTCCTCGCGGCGCCTGGTTTCGCGGTGGGGCTCCTCACGCTTGGCGGCCTTGGTCGGCGCAGGTTTCGCTGCGACACAGGTTGCGCCCTGCGCGGCCTGGCCCGCCGGGCAAATGGTCGGGCAGGTGAGCGCCGCCTGCCTGCTTAATTCCGACACCAGATCTTCGGTGACCTTCACGTCGCTCGTCGGACGCTTCTTGACGCCGAGGTAGCGCACGAGGCTCGACGCGCGTCGCGTCGTTCATCTCGCCGGTCGCAGCACCCGCGTAGCAGTTGATGCGCGCAAGCTGCGTCTGCGCCGACTTGATCAGCGCCGGCGTATTGGCGGTCCACGAGTTCGAGCTTGGCGGTGACCTGCGGCTTCAGCCGTTCGCACGTGGTTTCGTTCGCAAAGCGCTTCAGTTCCTCGACGTTGGCGCGATCGCTGCCCTTGGCGACGATCGCGTCGAGGCGGGTGCCCTCGGTCTTGCAGATCGCTTCCTGTGCCGCCTGGGCCTCCGCCTTCCTGCGTTCGGTCTCGGCCTCGCGTGCTTTCCGCTCACTCTCCAGGCGAAGCTTTTCGGCCTCCGCCGCAGCCTTGTTCCTGGCCCCTTCCTCGGCCTTGCGTTTCGCCTCTTCGGCACGACGTTCGGCTTCCGCGGCCTTGGCCTTCTGCGCGGCCTCTGCGGCTGCTGCGCGACGTTCCTCGTCCTCGCGCTTCTTCTGCGCTTCGGCTTCCTTGCGCTGACGCTCGGCTTCCTCGCGCGCCGCGCGCTGCGCCGCCTCGCGTTCGCGCGCGTTCTGCTCCAGCACGTCGATCTTGCCTTGCGCGTTCACGGCAAGGGTCGACTCCGGATAGCGCTTGACGAAGCTCTTGAGCGCGTTGACGTCGGCGGAATCCTTCACCTTTTCCCAATCGAGCAGCTCGCGCGTCGAAGGCCCGCGGCTAGGCTCCGGCGCGCGGCACGACAGGCGTCCCCAGCGACGCCACTCGTGCGCCTTCCGGGAATTTCTTGATCTGCTCGCGCGCGAGATCCGAGTAGAAGCCGGTCTTGTGGGTCGTGAGGAAAACCTCCCACGCCTTGCGCGAGCCGATCTTCTCGACCAGTTCGTAGTCGGCCTTCACGTCGGCTGAAGCGGCATTGGTCGCGCCCTTCACCTCGGCGGGAGGCGCCACGAGCGCGTAGTTGCCGCCGCCGAGCGAACCGTACACGAACGGTTCCTGGCGGCCGTTGGTGGCCTTCATCACCTCGTCCTTGACGCGGCCGAAAGCCAGACGCAGGTCGAGCCCCGGCACCGTGAGATGCTTCAGCAGCGCGGCCGTGAAGGGGCTGTGGTCGCGATCGCCGTCTTCGGCGGTGGAGCCCGCCTTGGCGGCATAGGCGATCAGCGTGTCGGTGCTGGACGGTTCGACCTTGCCGAGACCGGACGACACCGCGCGCAGCGCCGCGCGGCTTTCGCGGCGCATCTTGCCGGCAAACGGGTTGTCGCGACAGGCATCGAGGATGATCACCCGCAGCTTCTTGGCGCCGTCCGCCGACAGCACCAGGCGATCGAGCGGGATCGCTTCGTCGGGGGCGTCGCGGTCGCTCGCGAGCTTGGCGTCGATCGGGACCAGGTAGTTCGTGCCGCCGATTTCGATGCCGTGGCCGGCGTAGTACAGCACCGCGATATCGGCCTCCACGGCCGTGTCTTCGAACTTGCGGATCGCGCGCTTGAAATCCAGGTTGCCGACGTCGAGGTGGGTCTCGATCGTGTGGAAGCCGGCGTCCTTGAACATCTTCGCGACCGCACGGGCGTCGCGTGACGGGTTCGGCAATGGGGGGACCGTGGAATAGTTCGAGTTGCCGACCACCAGCGCCACCCGCCTTTCGGCCAGCGCCTCGTTCGGCATCAGGGCCAGAAAGCACGGCCCAGCCGATCGCAGCTGCTATGGTGAAAAAGCGCTTCATGGCACTCAAAAAATTATGTCGCGTTCGAACGGTCCGACGCGATCCCCTGAAAGACCAGTTCATCGGACGGCGGCGCGCGTTCGAAACGGGCGGCGGCAATCTCGATGAATCTTGAAAGCACCCAGAAACTTAGCTTTTTGCACGCGCCCGATCAATGATCGCATTCAGCATTCAAGACGGGCGCGTGCAAAAGTCGACATCGGTTAAGGAGCAGGCACAGCGGGAGTGATGCTCCCGCTGCTTAAGCAAGCTGCCTATTTGCTCGCCGTTTCGTTCTTGGCCATGTTGACGACCTGCACGCGGCGGTTCTCGGCCGCAGCCGGATCGGTCTTGTTCTTCAGGTCGGTCTCGCCGTAGCCGGCCGACACGAGGTTCTCCGCCGGAATCTTGTAGTTTTCCATCAGGAACTTCTTGACGGTCTCGGCGCGACGCTCGGACAGGCTCTGGTTGTAGCCGTCGGTGCCCTTCGCGTCGGTGTGGCCGCCGAGCATGAACACTGAGCCGGTGAGTTCGGCGCTGGTGAGCGCCTTGCCGAGGCTGTGCAGCTGCGGTTCGGCCTGCGGGCTCACGGAAGCCGAGTTGTAGTCGAAGTTGATCTCAAGATCGACCGCCGGGCGGGTCTTGGCGATCGAGGCGACCTGCTCGCGATCGGCAACCGATAGCGAACGCGTCTTGCGGATCCGGTTGATGAACGCCACGTCGTTGGCGTTCAGCGCCGGGGCCTCGGTCGCCTGGCCGCTCAGGCTGCGGGTCAGCTTCGGGGTCTTCAGCTTGTCGATGATCTGCCGATCGGAAAGGTCGCCGGCCAGCGCCGGCGCGGCCAGTGCGCCCAGCGCCAGGAAGGCGAGGGCGAACGTCTTCGGGAAGTACTTACGGGATACCATTGTCGTCTCCATCTGCTCCTCGGTGTCCCTCAAGCGATTAGTCGCACCTTCGGGGACTTCGGCCGTCATCCTGATGAAGTATTTCGAGCCTCACTGTGACGCGCCTCACATAAGAGACGCTGCGTCCGGAATTCCGGTTCATTTGCAGGCGAATGGAGGTTTTATGATACCTTTATCCAGGTCGGCGAGCGCCGCACAAAAGTAGACTTCAAGGCCGTGTCTGCCGCGGTCTGATCACGGTCTGCCGCCGTCTGATCACGTTGTTGCCGAAAAGGTACAAGCGGCCAAATACTGCCGTTTTGGGCTGGGGATCGGCCGTTAATAACTTCCCGGAAAACGGAGCGCTGATTTAGAAATTTATGAACAGCCGAGTCTGCGGCCGTATGCTTGTTGGGGGCTCCACGATGAAAATTAAGAATGGTCTTTTGGGCGCAGTCGCGGTTGCGGTCGCCTTGTCGGCCTCGTCAGCGGCAATGGCGCAGTGCACCGGCACAGGCGACGTGGCCGCCCTCACGCCATTCCTTCCGTTCTCGTCGGGCAGCGCGGTCAATTCGCTGGTTTCAGCGATCAACACGGCCAATACGGTCTTCCTGACCCAGTCGACGGCTTTCATTGGTGCGCCGGGCAATCCGAGGCCCAATCAGGACGGCGGCGGCGTTTGGGTGCGCGGCATCGGCGGCGATATCGATACCAAGAGCACGACCTCGACCGGCAACGTTACGATCTCCGGCGCGCCCGGTCGTCGGAACGGTCTCCTGCTCGAGCGAGACGAACCTCAAGTTCGCGGGCGCCCAGGCCGGCACCGACATGGCGCGCCTGAACTGGAACGGCTGGAATGTCCACATCGGTTCGACCGTGGGCTATCTGTCGGCGCGCGCGAAGGACAAGACCGGGGCCGGTCCTATCAATACGCTTGGTGGGACACTGGTCGATGACCTGGATGTGCCGTTCGTCGGCCTCTATGCGGCGGCCACCTACGGCGGCTTCTTCATCGATGGTCAGCTGCGTTGGGACTACTACCAGAACCAGCTGAACGATCCGATCGTCAGCGGCATGTTCAATCAGAAGCTCAATGCGCGTGGTCTCTCTTTCACCGCTAACGCCGGCTACAACTGGGCGCTCGGAAACGGCTGGTTCATCGAGCCGTCGGCCGGCATCGTCGTCTCGCGCGTCGAAGTCGATCCGCTGAGCATCGCCGGCACGCTGTTCCTGCCCGCAGCCGTTAGCCCGTTCGTGAATTTCCCCGGCACGCTCCAGGTTGGCGACATCGACAGCACGTTGGGTCGCTTGAGCGTTCGTACGGGCACGACGATTGTGACCGACCGCGTCATCTGGCAGCCGTTCGCGACCGCGAGCGTCTATCATGAGTTCGCCGATGACGTGAGCTCGACCTTTACCGGTGGCATCGTGCCGGGCCTTGCGTTCCTGAACTTCACAGGAAACCTCAACACGACGCGAGTCGGCACCTACGGGCAGTTTGCTCTGGGTGTTGCGGGTCAGCTCGTCGGCACCGGCTGGCTGGGTTACGTCCGCGGCGACTACCGCACCGGCGATAACATCGAAGGCTACAGCGTGAACGGCGGTATCCGCTATCAGTTCGCGCCGGACCTCGCGCCGCTCGCTCCGAAGGGTCTGATCGGCAAGTCGCCGGTGCTGCCTATCGTGACGGCCTATAACTGGACCGGCTTCCACATCGGCGCTCACTTTGGCGGCGTGAATGGCTGGAGCGATCAGACCTTCCAGCCCGCTGGCCTGGAAGTTGAGCCGCGGTTTGCGGGTGCCTTGGCCGGAGGTCAGATTGGTTACGACTATCAGATCGGCAAGTGGGTCCTGGGTATCGAGGGCACTGGCGCCTGGTCCAATGCCACCGGTGCACGCGGCTGCCCGGGCCTGAGCGCAGGCGTCATTCCCTTGCCGTCAGCCAACTTCCTGAATTGCGAAGCCAAGCTCGACTGGCTTGTGACCGGCGTTGCCAAGATCGGCTATGCCTATTGGGATCGCGCAATGGTCTACGTGAAGGGCGGCGTCGCGGCAGGTGAAGTGACCGTGCAGGTCACCTGCAACACCGGCGCGCTGGCCACGGGGCTCGGGCTCGCCAGCTGCGACGTTCCAAATGTGGCAGGTCAGCAGCTTGGTATCGAATCGGCAAAGTCGACGAAGGTCGGCTGGACCGTTGGCTACGGAACTGAGTTCGCCTTGTCGAAGGACTGGACGGTGACCGGCGAGACCACCTACTTCGATCTCGGCCGCGAGCGGTTCACGACGCCGACCTATTGCCATCGACAACAAGACCACGGGCTTCACGGCGACCGTGGGCGTGAACTATCGCTTCGCGACGCGCTAAGGCGAATAAGCGGTCTCCATAGAGACGTTGTCGGACGGGCGGCCTTCGGGCCGCCCGATTTCGTTTGTGTGCATGCTCGCTGCTCAGCGGCTCAGCGGCATTGCGCCCGCCATCTTCGAGCGCATGATTGTGCGGCGGCAAAGCAGCGATGCGGGAACTGAGCCTTGTGATGAATAGAATGATGTTCTATTCGCAGCACCAAGTTCCGCTTGGCTTGCCTGGCACGCCATTTCGACCAGCCGATCGCATCGCGGCGCCGGCGAGCAATAACAGAAACAAACAGACAAAATGAGGGCCCTTGGAAATGAACGCGTATGATGTCGTGGTGGTAGGCGCCGGAAATGCGGCGATGTGCGCGGCGCTGGCAGCGCGCGAGCATGGCGTGAAGGTCGCCGTGCTGGAGTGGGCCGCGTTCGGCGATCACGGCGGCAACTCGGCCTTTACCGCCGGCGCGATCCGTACCGTCTACAACGGCGTCGACGACCTGCGCGCCATCATGCCGGACCTCACCGAGAGCGAGATCGCGAACACCGATTTCGGCGTCTACACCGAGGACATGTTCTTCGACGACATGGCGCGCGTCACCCAGAGCCGCACCAATCCGGATCTGTGCGAACTCCTGGTCAAGCGCAGCCATCCGACGCTGAAGTGGATGACCACCAAGGGCGTGCGCTTCGCGCCGATCTACGGTCGCCAGGCCTTCAAGATCGACGGCAAGTTCAAGTTCTGGGGCGGGCTGACGGTCGAGTCGGTCGGCGGCGGGCCGGGCCTGGTCGAAGCGCTGCACAAGTCGGCGGCGCGCGAAGGCATCGACATCATGTACGAGACCCGCGCCGTCTCGCTGCTCGCCGACGACAAGGGCGTGCACGGCGTGCGCGTGGTGCAGAAGGGCGAGACCAAAGAGATCCGCGCCAAGGCGGTGATCCTGGCCGCCGGCGGCTTCCAGGCGAATGTCGAGTGGCGCACGCGCTATCTCGGCCCGACATGGGATCTGGCGAAGGTGCGCGGCTCGCGCTTCAACATGGGCGACGGCATCCGCATGGCGATGGACGTCGGCGCGCGGCCCGGCGGCAACTGGTCGGGCTGCCACGCGGTCGGCTGGGATCGCAACGCGCCGGAATATGGCGACCTTGCGGTCGGCGACGGCTTCCAGAAGCACTCCTACCCGTTCGGCATCATGGTGAATGCCGACGGCGAGCGCTTCGTCGACGAAGGCGCCGATTTCCGCAACTACACCTACGCCAAGTACGGCCGCGTCATCCTCAACCAGCCGGGACAGTTCGCCTGGCAGATCTTCGACCAGAAGGTCGTGCATCTGTTGCGCGACGAATATCGCATCCGCCAGGTGACCAAGGCGCAGGCCGACACGCTGGAGGAGCTTTCGACCAAGCTCGAGGACGTCAATCCGCAAGCGTTCCTGAACACGGTGAAGGAGTGGAACGCCGCCGTGATGCAGGACGTGCCGTTCAATCCCAACGTCAAGGACGGCCGCTCGACGCGCGGGCTGAAGGTCGTGAAGAGCAACTGGGCCAATACGCTCGACAAGCCGCCTTATCTCGCCTTCGCCGTGACCTGCGGCGTGACGTTCACCTTCGGCGGCGTGCGCATCACGACCGAGGGCGAAGTCATCTCGGTCGATGACGCGCCGATTCCCGGCCTCTATGCGGCGGGCGAAATGGTCGGCGGCCTGTTCTACTTCAACTATCCCGGCGGCACCGGCCTGTGCGCCGGTGCGGTGTTCGGCAAGATCGCGGGTGAGGCTGCCGGCGGTTACGCGAAATCGAAGTGAGCGAGCGGATGGCGCAATCGGACACGATCGGCTTCATCGGGCTCGGCGTCATGGGCGAGCCGATCTGCCGCAATCTGCTGAAGAAGAGCGGCCGACCGATCATCGCCTTCGATCTGTCGCAGGAGCCGCTGGCGCGCCTGCAGAGCGAGGGCGCCGCGACTGCAGCTTCGATTGCGGATGTGATGCGCGCAGGCGAGGTCGTGTTCTACTGCCTGCCGAGCGGCAAGCATGTGCGCGGCCTGTTCGAGGGCGAGGGCGGCATCCTCGCCCATGCGCGCGCGGGGCAGATCGTCATCGACCTCGGCACGTCGCCGGTCGGCCTGACGCGCGAGCTCGCGACAGAGCTCGAGGCCAAGGGCGCGAGCTTCGCCGATGCGCCGATCGCCCGCACCCGCCAGGCGGCGATCGACGGCACGCTCAGCGTCATGGTGGGGGCAGCGCCTGACCTGTTCGCGAAGATCGAGCCGCTCATTCGCCATTTCGCGACCGAAGTGACCAACTGCGGCGGCATCGGCGCCGGCCAGGTCACGAAGATCCTGAACAACATGGTGCTGTTCCAGACGGTCAATGCGCTGGCAGAAGCCGCGGCGATCGCGCGACGCAGCGGCGTCGAGCCGAAGCTGTTGTTCGAGACGCTGTCGAAGGGATCGGCGGACAGTTTCGCGCTGCGCAATCACGGCCTGAAGGCGATGATCCCCGGCGAATTTCCCGAGCGCGCGTTCTCGACCGAATACGCGCTCAAGGATCTCTCCTATGCGCTCGATCTCGCACGCGACGTCGAGCTTGTCGACGCCGGGCGCGGAGCTCGCGGGCAGCGTGCTGCAGGAGGCGATCGACAACGGCTTCGGCGCGGCCTACTGGCCGGTGATCGCGAAAGTTGTCGACAAGCATTGAAGACGAATCAGTCAAGACGAAATCGGTCAAGACCTGGCGAAGCAAGAGGGAGCGGAGCGATGGTCAGTCAGGGCGTGGCAGCAGTCGATCGGGCGCTGACGATCCTTCGCGCGTTTGAAGGCGAGGGCGATCCGGAGCCGTTGACGCTGGCCGCGCTCGCGCGTCGCACCGGTCTCTACAAGAGCACGATGCTGCGGCTGATGGTGTCGCTGCAGGCCTTCGGCTACATCGTGCAATTGCCGGACGGCCGCTATCACCTCGGCCCGACGCCGTTCCGCCTCGGCTCGGTCTATCAGCGCGGCAACCGCCTCTACGATCACGTGATGCCGGTGCTGCGCGCGCTTGTCGCTCAGGGCACCGAGAGCCCGTCGTTCCATATCCGCCACGATGCAACGCTGCGCCTTTGCGTGCTCCGCATCGATTCGCAGCATTCGACGCTGGATCGCGTCTGCGCCGGCGCGCTGCTGCCGCTCGACCGCGGCGCGGCCGGGACGATCATCCTGGCTTTCGACGGCACGCAGCGTGGCGAGAAATACGACCAGGCGCGGGCGGCGTGCTCGGCGATCTCCTATGGCGAGCGCGATCCGGATTGCGCGGGAATAGCCAGCCCGGTGTTCGGTGCGGACGACAAGCTGGTCGGCGCGCTGTCGGTTTCGGGGCCGAAATCGCGCTTCACCGACGACAGCGTCCGCAACATGTCGGCGCAGGTCGATCGACGCCGCGCGGCGCGTCACCTATTCGCTCGGCGGCAGGCATCCTGTTTAGCGCTCGGACGTATGCTGCCACGTCCTGTCATCACCTGCCGATAAGCTTCGACCTGCATCGAAGCTTTGCCTGCGGCGACCCGGATAGGTTCCGCGCGCCTGGCGGAGCGGAAAACGGGTGGTCCAGGCCCGGCCGCCGGCTCATAACAACAAGCCCCTGAAAGGCGTCGCCGTTGCTGAAACCGTACTCCGATCCCGAGCCGCCAGTCCGATCCGCTCGAGAGCTCGCTCCGCTATGACGGATGGCGCGTCATCTTTGCCTGCTTCATGGTCGCGATCTTCGCATGGGGGCTGGGCTTCTACGGCCACGGCATCTATCTCGCCGAGCTGCAGCGTGCCAGAGGCTGGCCGACGTCGCTGATGTCGACCGCGACGACGCTCTACTACCTGAGCGGCTCGCTTCTGGTCATCTACGTTTCCGACATCCTGCAGCGGCTCGGTCCGCGCAGGATGCTGCTCGCGGGCGCGACATTCTTCAGCATCGCGGTCGCCGGCATCGCCTATGTCTCCGAGCCCTGGCAGCTGTTCGCCGCCTATTTCGTCATGGCGATCGGCTGGATGCTGGCCAGCGTCGGCGCGCTGACCAATGTCGCCGGCCTCTGGTTCTTCGAGAAGCGTGGGCTCGCCATCAGCCTTGCGCTGACAGGCGCGAGCTTCGGCGGCATCATCCTGACGCCGCTGATGGTGGCAGCCATCTCGCGCTGGGGCTTTCATGACGCGATGCTCGGCACGGCCGCCGCGACGTTTGCGATTCTCGTCGCGACGATCCTGCTGTGTGTCGGCACAGCCGCCGAAACCTGCGTGACGGCAGCGGCTGCCGCGCAATCCGGCCTGTCCGCAGGCGAAACCTGGACCCGCGCGCGCGCGCTGCGCAGCCTGCAGTTCTGGACCATGACGCTGCCGTTTGCGCTCGGGATCGGCGCGCAGGTCGGCTTCCTCGTTCACCAGCTGGCCCTGCTTGCGCCGAAAATGGGATTGCAGACCGCAAGCTACGCGGTCGCCGTGACCACCATCATGGCCGTGCTGGGACGGCTCGTCGTCGGCGCGGTGATCGACCGGCTCAATCAGCGCATCGTCAGCGCGGTCTCGTTCGTCAGCCAGGCGCTGGCGCTGCTGGCGCTGATCAATACCGAAAATCAGATTGCGATCTTCGTTTGCTGCGCCGTGTTCGGCTTCTCGGTCGGCAACCTCATCACGTTTCCCTCGCTGATCATTTCGCGCGAGTTTGGCGCAAAATCGTTTGGCCTGCTGGTCGGCCTGTCGGTCGCCATCAATCAGGTGATCTACGCGTTCGGTCCGGGCGTGGTCGGATGGCTGCGGGATTTTTCCGGGAGCTACACGGACGTCGCTGATCGCTGTGCATCGCGATGCAGTGCCTTGCCGCGGTGATCATCCTGATCCCGTCGCGACGGACGAGTTAGCCTGCAGTCGCGCCATCCGCGTTGATTTCGTCTGGCGGAATTCGTTGGATCGCTAGGTCCACCGCGAATATGCGGTAAGGCCATGCCACGCGTTCGGTTGAATTTCCGGTCTCCGGCGCTAAAGTCGCGCCGACAAGATGAGGCGCGAGCCGCCACGCTGCTCCGCCATCAAAGCAAATGGAAACGCGCCATGACCGATCTGGAAGGTTTTCGCCGGGAAACCCGCGACTGGCTCGAGAAGAACTGCCCGCCGGAGATGCGCCGGCCGATGCTGGTCGAGAGCGACACGTTCTGGGGCGGCCGCAACGCCACCTTCCAATCGGACGCACAGCGCGTCTGGTTCGAGCGCATGCGCGACAGGAAGTGGATCGTGCCGCACTGGCCGGCGGAGTACGGCGGCGGCGGTCTCGATCCGGCGCGCGCAAAAATCGTGCGCGAGGAGATGGCGGCCATCAGTGCGCGGCCGCCGCTGCGCTCGTTCGGCATCATGATGCTCGGCCCGGCGCTGCTCAAGTTCGGCACCGAGGAGCAGAAGCGCGAGCACCTTCAGAAGATCTGCGCCGGCGAGATCCGCTGGTGCCAGGGATATTCGGAGCCGAATTCCGGCTCCGACCTCGCGTCGCTGCAGACGCGCGCCGATCTCGATGGCGACCACTATGTGGTCAACGGCCAGAAGATCTGGACGTCCTACGCCAACAAGGCCGACTGGATCTTCTGCCTGACCCGCACCGATTTCTCGGCCAAGAAGCATGAGGGCATTACCTTCCTCCTGTTCGACATGACGACGCCGGGCGTCTCGACCAAGCCGATCCTTCTGATCTCCGGCTCCTCGCCGTTCTGCGAGACCTTCTTCGACAATGTGCGCGTGCCGAAGAAGAACGTGCTCGGCACCGTCAACAAGGGCTGGGACGTCGCAAAATACGTGCTGCAGTTCGAGCGCGACTCGATCAGCGGCATCGGCGATCGCGGCGCCAAGCGCGCCATGAGCGAGATCGCGCTGAACTCGGTCGGCGCGGACGAGAAGGGCCAACTGGCCGATCCGCTGCTGCGCTCGCAGCTCGCAAGCTTCGAAGTCGATGAGGTCGCGTTCCAGTTCGCCTCCGAGCGCGCCTCCGACCAGGTGAAGACCGGGCAGGCGCATCCGGCGTTCTCGTCGGCGATGAAGTATTACGGCTCGGAGCTGAACAAGCGCCGCCTCGAGCTGTTCATGTCGATGGGCGGCAGCGACGCGCTGGAATGGGAAAGCGAGCGCTCGAGGAACGGCCAGACCGCGCGCACCTGGCTGCGCACGAAGGCCAACTCGATCGAGGGCGGCACCAGCGAAGTGATGCTCGGTATCGTCGCCAAGCGCATCCTCAACCTGCCGGGCGCGTGAGCGTCGTCACGCACCCGTTTCGACCTTCGTACTCAGTAGCTCACAGAAAGCAGCCGGTTGAACCATGGCCCTCGTCCTCACTGAAGAACAAACGCTGCTGCGCGACAGCGCGCGCGGCCTGATCACCGACAAGGCGCCGGTGTCGCACTTCCGTGCGCTGCGCGATGCCAAGGACAAGGACGGCTTCTCCCGCGACCTCTGGAAGACTTTCGGCGAGATGGGCTTTACCGGCCTGCTGGTGCCGGAGGAGTTCGGCGGCTCCGCGCTCGGCTGCGTCGAGGCCGGGATTGTCGCCGAGGAGATCGGCCACACGCTGATGCCGTCGCCGTTCCTGGCATCCTCGGTGCTCGCGGCGTCTGTGCTTTCGCGCGCCGGCAGCAAGGCGCAGAAGGGCGAGTATCTGCCGAAGATCGCCGACGGATCGGTCATCGGCGCGCTCGCGGTCGATGAGCGGCCAAAGCATCGTCCGCACGCGATTACGCTGAAAGCCACCCGCTCAGGCAACGGCTTCAAGCTGAAGGGCGCAAAGGCCTTTGTGGTCGATGGCCACGTGGCCGACGTGCTGGTCGTGGCGGCGCGCACCGCCGGCGGCGACGAGGAGGCCAAAGGCATCACCCTGTTCCTGGTCGATCCGAAGGCCAAAGGCGTCGACATCGAGCGCACCATCATGGTGGATGCGCACAATGCGGCGCGCATCACTTTCAACGATACCGAGGTGACCGCGGACAGCGTGCTGGGCGAAGTCGATCAGGGCAGCGCCGTGCTCGACGGCGTCCTGAACATCGGCCGCGCGGTGGTCGCTTCCGAAATGCTCGGCGTGGCGGACGAGGCGTTCTCGCGCACGGCGCAGTACCTGAAGGAGCGCAAGCAGTTCGGCAAGCTGATCGGCGAGTTCCAGGCGCTGCAGCACCGCATCTCGCACCTCTACGTCGATCTCGAGATCACCCGCGCCGCGGTGCTGAAGGCGCTGCAGACGCTGGACGAGGATTTCGACAACGCCGCGCCGATCGTCGCGGTCGCCAAGGCGCGCGCCGGCACATCCGGCACGCTCGCCGTGCAGGAAGAGCCTGCAGATGCACGGCGGCATCGGCATGACCGATCAGTTCGACATCGGCCTGTTCATGAAGCGCATGCGCGTGTGCCAGGAGCTGTTCGGCGACGCGAATTTCCACGCCAACCGGCTGGCGGAGCTGCGGGCGTACTAGTCTAGTGTCGTGGTGCAGAAATTCGCTCTATGCGTTCGCCGCGAGTCCGCGAGATGGCCGCGAACGAGATCGCTGAGGCTACGAAATCCGTAGACTGACCAGATGCGCCGGCATGGCGAACACGAGTTCGCCTGTGCTCGAGCGATATGGGGCGAGAACGACTTCGGACTCGGCCAGGATGGCGCCGATCTCGGGCTCGGTCAGGTTTACCCCCATCACCGGCAGCCAGCCCCTCAGCTCTGCCTCGACCAGATCGCGGATGCTGGGGAAGCGCGCCGTTCCGCGCTTGGTCGCGACCTCGACCGCGCTTGCTCCAGCTCTCTCGAAAAGGCGCACCAGCGTCGGCCCGTCGCCGAGCGCAAACGGCGCCCGCAGCGCGTCTCCCGCCGCCTTTCCAGACGAGCGGTCGAGCAGGCCCACCAGATCGGCGAAGACGGGCGCGTTCTCGATGGCATCCCAGACAGCCACCACGCAACGCCCGCCTGGCGTCAGCACGCGCAGCATCTCGCGGATCGCCTTGTCGCGATCGGTGAAGAACATCAGGCCGAACTGGCTGACGACGAGATCGAAGCTATGGTCCGGAAACGGCAGCGCCTCGGCCTTCCCCTCGCGCCAGTCGATCCCTGGCGCGATGCGTCGCGCCACTGCGATCATGCCGGCATGCAGGTCGATACCGGAGACCCGCCCAGCGCCGCCGACACGCACGGCGGCCTCGCGCGCCAGGATCCCGGTGCCGCAGGCTACGTCCAGCATGCGATCTGCGGGCCTGATGGCGGCGGCATCGGCCACGATGGGAGCCCATCTGGCCGAACAGCGCCGGCACGAACAACGCTTCGTAAGCGTTGGCTGCATCGAGCAGTGCTTGTGGAACTGAAGTCGTCATCGCTCACCTCCGCTGGAATTATTGGCTGCGGCTTGGTCGACAGCTGAATGCGTACCCTGTCCCGGCCGCGGAGCCTTTGCCGCGTCCGCATTTATTTTCACCTACCTTGGACGCTGGCGGCTCCAACTCGCCGCACGGCTGCTGCAGACCACCCGGAAAGCCATTGTTCATGTGGCACTCGATGTTGGCAACAAATCGGCGGCCGCATTCAACCGTGCGACTCCATCGGAATAACGCCACACTTGTTACTCCCACCGTTCGATTTCCGATGCCAAAACTATTCCGGAACATGAATTTGAGGTCGAAGTTGAGGTGATGACCCGCAACCCTTCTGACCGACAACGAGCGATGAGCAGCGAATGGAACCGCGCTTCAGCCTTGAGGCGCGGGGATTTTTCCAAATCAGGAGGTTTCAAAAGCCATGACGACATCAGCCGAGACCGGACGGAAAAGCAAACAGCCTGCCATGCACACACCACCGGTCGTGTCGCCGCAGGCGTGGGAAGCGGCCCGCAAGCAGTTGCTCGTGAAGGAAAAGGCCCAAACCCACGCCCGCGACGCGCTGGCCGCTGAGCGCCGGCGAATGCCGTGGATGGCGGTGGAGAGGGCGTATGCGTTCGAAGGGCCTGCGGGCAAGGTCAGTCTGCTCGATCTGTTCGACGGCCGGCGTCAGCTGATCGTCTACCGCGCCTTCTTCGAGCCGGGTGTGTTCGGCTGGCCCGACCACGGCTGCCGGGGCTGCTCCATGGTGGCCGACCAGGTCGCCCATGTCGCCCACCTGAACGCCCGCGACACCACCCTCGTCTTCGTCTCGCGTGCGCCCCAGGCGGACATCGCGCGGCTGAAGGCGCGGATGGGCTGGGAGATACCGTGGTTCACCGTCACCGACAGCTTCGACGCCGACTTCGGCGTGGACGAGTGGCACGGCACGAACGTGTTCTACCGCGACGGCGACCGCGTGTTCCGCACCTACTTCATCAACAACCGCGGCGACGAGCAGATGGGGGGCACCTGGAACTACCTCGACATCACGCCGCTGGGCCGGCAGGAGGTCTGGGAGAATTCGCCCGAGGGCTATCCTCAGACCCCGACCTACAAGTGGTGGAACTGGCACGACAGCTACGTCGCAGACGCAGCGCCCGACAAGGAATGGGTCGAGGTGTCGGACGCCGGAGAGGCGGCGTTCCGGAACGAGCAAGCGAGCACGAAGCCATGAGCCATTGCACTCACCGTTCCTACGCGCCGAATTTCAAGTCAGGACAGCCTCGCGCAGCAAATCGTCCAGATCGAGCCTGCGGGTGAACATCTTCAACTCGCCCTGCTCGCTGACCGGCCAGCTTTCGCGCGGGCGGTCCCAGTAGAGCTCGACGCCGTTCTGGTCCGGATCGCGCAGGTACAGCGCTTCGCTGACGCCGTGGTCGCTGGCGCCGTCGAGCGGGATGCCGGCGGCGATCACCCGCCGCAGCGCGTCGGCGAGCTCCGGGCGGGTCGGGTAGAGGATGGCGGTGTGAAAGAGGCCCGTGGTGCCGGGTGGCGGCGGCGAGCCGCCACGGCTCTCCCAGGTGTTGAGGCCGATGTGGTGGTGGTAGCCGCCGGCCGAGATGAAGGCGGCGTCGGAGCCATAGCGCTGCATCAGCGAGAAGCCGAGCACGCCGCAATAGAAGCCGAGCGCGCGATCGAGATCGGCCACCTTCAGATGGACGTGGCCGATGCGCGTGCCGGCGGCAATCGGCCGGGCATTTGTTTGGGGCGATTCGAGCGGTTTGAGCATGAGCGGCCTCGCAAGGATGTTCCGCCCAATCTGTTCCTTCCGCCGGACAAGTTCAACCGCCTGCCGGCATCGTGATCCGCCGTCTCTGCTTTAGCGATAGAATCCGCTCCGACAACTTTCGTCCCTCGCTGTGTGGGTCGGACACTGCCCGGCACTCGCGATCGATCAACATCGTGTCGCGCGTTGCGAGCGAGTAGGCGGGCCAGGGCGCAAGGCCGCTGCCGTTGGGATTGCCGGTCCGGGCAAAATTCACCCAATAGCCCATCGCCTGCCGCGAGACCTCGTGCCGGTCCGGTGCGTTGCAGACAATCTCGGGCGTTTGATCGACGGTGCCGAAGACGAACGGGATCTCGAGCGTATGCGTCGCGCCAAGGATGCCGTCCAGCGCCGGCGACTTCCAGGTGAAAAGGTATTTGTAGGTGGGCGCCGCGTTCTGCTTCAGCCGCAGCTCGGCAGCGTGGATCGTGCCCATGCGGAAGTGAATGTCGCTGCGGATGTGCGTGTAGATGTCGATCGGCTTTGCCGACGGGTTGGCGGCTTCGTAAGCCGTGAACAGCTGCTCGGCCTGCTTGATGTCGACACCGGCGAATTTCCCTGCTTCCGCGACCAGCTGATCGCGCGCCAGCGAGAAGAGCCGCATGTCGGTTGCCATGGAGAAGGTCGCCTCGGCCTCGCAAGTCCCTATCAACAAGGGAATGTCGGCCGAGACGTCCGGAGCTGCGTCGTGGAACGGCCGATCGAACAGCGTGCGCCCGTCCGCCACGGGGCGAAAATAGTCGTTGCCGTTTTCGCTGCGCGTCGCGGCGCTCATCACGCTCAAGAGCTTGTCGACCGGCACATTCGCAAGCTGGCTGAGATTGGCGTCATCGATGTTGAGCTTGCGGAGAACCTCGCCGGCGACCCGCGCCGCGCCGTTCGGATCGATGGCGCGAAAACCTGCGCTCTGGATGATGGCCTTGTGAAACAGGCCTTTTGCGGCCGGCATCGCCATCAGGTAGGCGACCTTGGCGCCGCCACCTGACTCGCCGAAAATCGTCACGTTGTCGGGATCGCCACCAAAACTTTCGATGTTGTCGCGCACCCATTCCAGCGCCGCGACGAGATCGAGCAGACCGGCATTGCCGGCATCGGCAAATCGCTCGCCACCGGCTTCGCCGAGGAACAGGTGGCCAAAGATATTCAGGCGGTGATTGACGGTGACGACGACCACATCGCCGTCGCGGGCGAGATATGTGCCGTCAAATCCGCGCGCGGTGCCGGCGCCGTTGGCAAACGCGCCGCCGTGCAGCCACACCATCACCGGCCGCTTCGCCGTGTCGCTGACCGACGGCGTGAAAACGTTGAGCGACAGGCAATCCTCGCCGATCGGCAGATCGGCGGCCCAATACCATTTGTAGACGTCGGGGATCGGCGGCGGTCCATTCGCGAAGTTGCCGGGCATCTGGTTGTGATGCTGGGGTGCGCTGGGGCCGAAGCTCACCGCATCACGGATGCCGGTCCACGCGGTTGCCGGCTGCGGCGGCATGAAGCGGAGCGGCCCCTCAGTCGGCGCTGCCGTAGCGAATTCCCTTGAATTGATGAATTGCGCCGAAGCGGAGGCCGCGCAGGCGGCCGGCGGTCGTTTCCACGATTGCGCCTTCAACGGGTGTCGGTGCGCGCCGTTATCGAGCTCATTCGAGGTCTCCGTCTTCTTCTATGATCGTTTGCGAAGCAGCGGCGCCCACAAGCCGATGTCGGCAAACACCATGAGTTATGCTGATGCTTCAAGACTGCCGAATAACGGTATTCGGCAAAACCATTCAGGTGATGAAAAGCCTTATTCCGTAAGCAACTGCAGCAACTGTCGCGACACCAGCCAACCAAAGGCCTGCGAACCACAGCAGCCGCGACACCAGTGAACGATGATTGTCGGACGAAGTCACCACTGGATTATCTCCAGATAAAAAGCTCCTAGTGGTAACCGTGATGCGCCTCGACCTTGCCGCGAAATGTCCAATAGGCGAAGGCGGTGTAGGCAAGGATGATCGGGATCAAGACCGATGCGCCGACCAGCACGAACAGCTGGCTCTTCTCGGGCGCTGCCGCCTCCCAGATCGTGATGCTCTGCGGGACGAGGTAGGGCCACATGCTGATGCCAAGTCCGGCATAGGTGATGACGAACAAGGCGAGCGTCAGGAAGAACGGGCGATTGTCCTGCCGCTTCGCAAGGCTCCGCAACAGCAGGATCGTGATCGCCATGACGGCGAACGGGACGAGCGAGGTAAAGATGATGTCCGGCCATGAGAACCAGCGCCGCCAATAGTCGGCCTTGAGGAATGGCGTGGCGAGGCTGACGGCGCCGAGCGCGCCCAGCGTTGCGAAAAGAAGCCACCAGCTGAACGCGTAAGCGCGCTCGCGCAACTCGCCGGTGGATTTCAGCACCAGCCAGGTCGCACCGAGCAGGCAATAGCCGATGACCAGCGCCGCCCCGGTCAGCAGCGAGAACGGCGTCAGCCAGTCCCACCAGCCGCCCGCGTATTGCCGGTTTGCCACGGTGATGCCCTGCAGGATCGCGCCGAGCGCGATGCCTTGCGCCAGCGCAGCGATGTAGGAGCCTGCCGCGAAGGCGATATCCCACAGGTTCAGCTCGCGCGGTCGACCGCCAGCGGAATTCGAACGCCACGCCGCGCAGCACGAGCCCGAGCAGCATGGCGATCATCGGCGTGTACAGCGCCGGCATCAGCATCGGAATAGGCGAGGGGAAACGCCGCGAGCAGTCCGCCGCCGCCCAGCACCAGCCAGGTTTCGTTGCCGTCCCACACGGGCGCCACGGAGTTCATCATCACGTTGCGGTCGTCCCGCTTCGGAAAGAACGGAAACAGCATGCCGAGGCCGAGGTCGAAACCGTCCATCGCCACATAGGCGAACACCGTAAAGGCGATGACGAAGGCCCAGATCATCGGCAGGTCGATGACGATGCCCATCGCTATGATCCTTTTTCGGTGCCGCTGCGGCCGGCAGCACCGGCGTGATGCCCGCGGCGTGGGTGGGCGCGTGCTCGCTGCAGCCCTTCTTCGCCCTGATGCGGCGGCGCCGCCATCAGGTGCAGGATGTAGTAAGTGCCCATCGCGAAGACGAAGAAGTAGACGACGGCGAAGGCGAGCAGCGACAGCGTCACCGCAGGAGCTGCAAGCGGGGAAGCGGAATCGATCGTGCGCAGCAGGCCGTAGACGGTGAACGGCTGGCGGCCGGTCTCGGTGACGGTCCAGCCGGCCAGCACCGCGACGAAGCCCGACGGGCCCATCGCCAGCGCAGAAATAGTGCAGCAGCTTCGACTCATAGAAGGTGCCGCGCCAGCGCAGCAGCAGGCTGAACAGCCCAAGCAGCAAGCATCAGAAAGCCCAAGCCCCACCATGATCCGGAACGCAAAGAACACGATGCCGACTTCCGGCCAGTTCTGCGCGCAGCACCGTGTCCAGCCCGCGTCAGCGGCGCATCGAGCGAATGCTTGAGGATCAGCGACGACGCCTTCGGGATTTCGATCGAGTAGCGCATCTCGCCCTTTGCCTGATCGGGCAGTCCGAACAGGATCAGCGGCGCGCCGTGCGGGTGGCTCCTGAAATGGCCTTCCATCGCCATGACTTTCACCGGCTGATGCTCGAGCGTATTGAGCCCATGCTGGTCGCCGGCGAAGATCTGGATCGGCGCCACCAGCGTCGCCATCCACATCGCCATCGAGAACATCACGCGCGCGCCTTCGTTGCGGTTGTCGCGCAGCAGGTGAAATGCGCCGACGGCGCCGACCACGAGCGCCGTCGTCAGATACGCGGCCAGCACCATGTGCACGAGCCGATAGGGGAACGACGGGATTGAAGACGATCTCCCACCAGCTCGACGGGCAGGAATTGTCCGGCGGCGTTGACGAAGTAGCCTGCCGGCGTCTGCATCCAGGAATTCGCCGACAGGATCCAGAACGCCGAGATCAGCGTGCCGACCGCGACCATCAGCGTCGCGAAGAAATGCAAGCCCTTGCCGACACGCTGCATGCCGAACAGCATGACGCCGAGGAAGCCGGCCTCCAGGAAGAACGCGGTCATGCACCTCATAGGCCATCAGCGGGCCGAGGATGGCGCCGGTCTTGTCGGAGAACACCGACCAGTTGGTGCCGAACTGGTAGGCCATCACCACGCCGGACACGACACCCATGCCGAAGGCGATGGAGAAGATCTTCAGCCAGTATTTGAACAGGTCGAGGAAAACCGCGCGCCCGGTCCACAGCCAGAGCGCTTCAAGAACCGCGAGATAGCTTGCCAGGCCGATGGTGAAGGACGGAAACACGATGTGGAACGTCATCGTGAACGCGAACTGCACGCGTGCAAGAACGACGGCGTCGAGGGCCTCGAACATCGCGGACATCCGTTACCGGCAAACGGGACATCCCTTTTAGCATGCGCGCGCCGCAAGGCGAAACGCATCGCTCCTGCGGCGCCGCGTATCTGCCTTGCGGCGGCAGGTATTCCGCAGCCGATCGTGATCCTTATCTCAGCAGATACACCATCCGCGATGTGATCAAATTGAATCACATCGAGCCCTAGCTTTTTGATTGAGCATGATCTTTTCGGAAAACCGGTATCCACTTTTCCGGATCATGCTCTAGCTGCTGACCTTCAGCAGGTTCTGGATGGTCCGCTCGATCTCGTCGTAGGCGCCTTCGCCGGCGTGGAAGTAGACGATCTTGCCGCTCTGATCGACGATGTATTGCGCCGGCCAATAGCGGTTGCGATAGGCCTCCCAGGTGGCGGAATCGTTGTCCTGCGCGACCGGATACTGGATGCCGTGGCGCTTCAGCGCGGCCTGCACGTTGCTCGGTCGATTTCTCGAACGGGAATTCCGGCGTGTGCACGCCGACGATCACGAGGCCCTTGTCCTTGTATTTCGCATGCAGCTTCGTCACGTGCGGCAGGGTGTTGACGCAGTTGTAGCAGCCATAGGTCCAGAAATTGACCATCACCACCTTGCCGCGCAGGTCCGAGATGTTCAGCGGAGCTGAATTGAGCCAGTTGCTGATGCCCTTGAAGTTCGGCGCCTGGCCGGTCACCTCGGCGACCTCGACGCGCGCGCCTTGCGACGTGCGGTCGTCGGCGAGGGCGGTCGCGCTCAGGCTGGCCACGCCGAGCGCCAGCGCGATGCCGTTGCAAGCCGGTAGGGATACATTCATCGGTCGTCTCCTCATGTCAAAGGCCGATCTGGCCGTTCGGGTAAAGGTTCGCAGCCACGCAACGATCTGCGTGTCGTAGTGAAGGAAGGTCGCAATCGCGACGGCGATGACGATCGCGCCGAATGCCTGCCGCAGCTGCGGCGCGAAGCGGGCGACGCTGCGCACGCGCGTCGTGACGGCCTGCCCGCCATAGGCGATCGCAAGCATCGGGATCGCCGCGCCGAGCGCGTAGATCGACGAGCAACGCCGAGCTCGTCGCAAGGTCCTTCGATGTTGCGATCAGCGTCAGGATCGAGCCGAGCACCGGGCCCGCGCACGGCGTCCAGATCAGCCCGAGACTGCGCCGAGCACAGGCCGCCGGCAGCGCCGCGGCGCATTGGCAAGCGCGAGCGCACCGGCGCCAAGCGAATGCAGGCCGATCCTGCGACGCCAGCCGCTCGTAGGCGGCGGGGAAGATCATCAGCAGGCCGAACACGACGAGCAAGAAGGTCGCGCCGTCGCGCAGGATGTTCGGATCGAAGTCCAGCAGCGCGCGTCAGCGCATTGAGCAACAGCGCGACAAAGGAAAACGAGATGACGAAGCCGAGCGCGATCGCGGCCGGGCGAAGCCGGCTTGGCTGGCCGACCGAGGCGCCGAGCAGGATCGGCAGCACGGGCAGGGTGCAGGGAGCCGCAATCGTGGCGACGCCGGCGAGCAGGGCGAGAACGAGCGTTCAGCATGTGGGCTAGTTCGCGAACGCCATGAGGACGTTACTGACGGCCGGCGTCACGCTTGCGTGACGACCGTCGTGAGGGGGCCAGCGCAAACAGGCCCGCCTCCGCTCGTCGAACTTCACGCGACGAGCAGCGAGGCGAGCCTGCCGCGGGACCGCGGACGGCGCGTTACTTCTTCATGCCGTCCTTGGACATGGAATCCTTCGACATCGAGTCCTTGGACATGCCGTCCTTGGACATCGTGTCCTTCTTCATGCCGTCTTTGGACATCGTGTCCTTCGACATGGAATCCTTCGACATGCGTCCTTCTTCATGTTGTCCTGGGCGATAGGCCGCAGGCGCCAGCGCGAGGCCGAGCGAAAGGGTGGCCGCCGAAAGCGCGAGCGCGATACGTTTCGTCATTTGCTTTAAGATCTCCTCGAGACATTTCAATACGGGAGGCGATTCGCCACCCGTTCGATGTTTCGGGAGAGGAGCGATGTTCGTTACGCCGAGCAGCGGACTGTTTCGACGATGCTCACGCTGCTGTGATGCGTTCGGGATGCACGGCAGCCTCGAAAAAGCGTCGGCCCGGACGGGGGGCATCCGTCCGGGCCTTTGGAGGCTTTGAGTCAGAGTTTTGTCGAAGCTTGAGTGAAGTCTTGCGGTGCAAATCTTGGGAAATTCCTTAACGCGCGGCCTTCTCGCTGACGATGCAGATGTCCGCGTTCGAATTCGGCGTGCAGGCCACGATCTCCTGACGGACCTGCTGGATCATGCTCGCGCGGGCGGCCTGAGGGGCATTCTGGCTCGCCAGCGTCGCGATCATGCTGACGGCGCCGAGGGGGAGGATGAAGAGGCGGAGGCTCGGCTTCAGCATCGTTGTCCCCTGTGTGCGTCGTTTCGATGGTTGGACTTTAGGTGGGCTATGTTTCGCGGGTGTGTCATTTCGCCCGCGAAATGGTTTCGTCGGTGTCTTGAGGCACCGACGATGATTGGGTTTGTCAGGCCGCCTTGCGCTCGAAGCCGGCTTCCCTGAGCAGCTCGGCCAGGTGCTTGCGGGCGTAGAACATGCGGGTCTTCACGGTCGCCTGCGGGATGCCGATGATCTGGCCGACCTCTTCCACCGACTTCTCGTGGTAGTAGACGAGGTCGATGATCTCGCGATGGGCCGGCGAGAGCTGGGCGATGGCCTTGCGCAGGGTCGAGGAGGTCTGGCTGCGGTCCATGGCCGTTTCCGGCGTGTCGCCCGTGTCGGCGATCTGCAGCACTTCTTCCTGCTCGATGTCCTCGTGGCGGCGGTTGCGGAGCGCGGTCAGCGCCTTGAAGCGGGCGATCGCCAGCATCCAGGTGGAGACCTGCGAGCGGCCCTCGAACTGGCCGGCGGTCCGCCACACGTCCAGGAACACCTGGCTGACCAGGTCTTCGGCGACGAGGTGTCGCCGACGATGCGCAGGATGAAGCGATAGACGCGAACGTTGTGGCGGGCGTAGAGCACATGCATCGCAGGCTTTTTCACCAGCGGCGATGCTCTCCAGAAGCATCTCGTCCGACGTGGCCTGCGCGGCGATGATGCCCCGTGCGGCTGATCCGGTGCTGATTGCGAAAGACGACTGCATAATCTGAACTCCCTGCCGGGCGCCTGTCCGGCGCGTCGTGGGGAGAGTGTTAGGCAGTCACGGTTTCAGGAATTCTGCGTGAAAAGCGGAAAATGGTTTCGCGGAAGCGGAGAATTGTTTCGTCGCGACGCTCTGCGACGAAACATTCGGCCAAAAAAGTCAATGTTTTCAGTGGGTAGGCAAGATCAGGACTTGTCGCCGGTGGGCGAAAACACGTAGCCGCCGCCGCGGATCGTGCGGATGACCGTCGGGCGGCTCGGATCGGGCTCGATCTTGCGGCGAATCCGCATGATGCGCAGGTCGATCGCCCGGTCGAACGCCTCGGCGTCCCGGGCATTGGCGAGCTCCAGCAGCCGCTCGCGCGACAGCACCCGCTTGGGGTTGGCCGCAAACACCTTCAACAGCCCGTATTCGGACGCCGTGAGGGGGTGCTCGTTGCCGTCGTCGTCGCGCAGGATCTGCGCCTCGTCGTCGAACCATTTCGTGCCGAAGCGCACCTGCGGCGTCTTGGCGGCCGCAGGCGCTGCCTCCGGCGCAGCAGCCGCCTTTGCCGGGCCGCTCCGCCGCAGCACCGAACGAATGCGCGCCATCAGCTCGCGCAGTTCGCAAGGCTTTGCCAGATAGTCGTCCGCGCCGAGCTCCAGGCCGACGACCCGATCGATCGGGCTCGCGGTTGCCGTCAGCATGATGACCGGCACATTGGAGCGGCTCTTGAGGTCGCGGACGATCGACAGGCCGTCTTCCTCGGGCATGTTGAGATCGAGCACGACGAGATCGGGCATGCCGCCCTCGATCTCCTTGCGAAGGCTCTTGCCGCCGTCGCAGAGGGTGACCGCAAAGCCGTGCATCTTGAGGTAGTCGCCCACCATCTCACGGGCAGGCGCCTCGTCATCGACGACAATGATGTGCTGGCTCTGGCTCATGCGTCGCGCATCTTTTCCGTTAGCTCTACTCGGCAACCGCCGGCAGCGAAATGGTGAAGGTCGAACCTTCACCCGCTCCGGCGCTGTTGGCGGTGACCTTTCCGCCATGCATATCAACAATCCGTTTCACGATCGACAAGCCCAGACCCGTCGAGCTTTCGCCGCCGGTCGGCTTGGCAGAGAGCCGCTGAAAGCGGCCGAAAAGACGGCCGAGGTCCTCAGGCGACAGGCCCGGGCCCTCGTCGGTCACGTGGATCAGCGCGTTGCCGCCCTCATATGCGACGGTTAGGCCGATCTTGCCGCCGATCGGGCTATATTTAATTGCATTGCTCAGCGAGGTTGTCGATCGCCTCACGCATGCGGTCGCCGTCGCACATGGTCATGCGCTCGCCCGGCGCCGCAACGCTGATCGTCTGCTGCTTGTTGGAGGCCTGATGGCCGGTTCGTCTCGACGATCTCCATCACCAGGGCGGCGATATCGACGGGCTCGCGCCGGATCGTGATGTCGAAGGCGTCTGCCATCGCATCCGAGATCAGGTGATCGACCATCGTGCGTCAGCCGCCTGGTGGCTTCGCGGATGTGGTCCACCTGCGCGACGCTGCCTTCCTTCGACGCCATCGCGCCGCTGATCAGCTCTTTCAGCATCTCGGTTCGGCCGAGGATGACGCCCAGCGGATTTTTCAGGTCGTGCGCGACCGTGCCGAGCACCTCGTTCTTGAAGGCGTTGGCGCGCTGCAGCCGCAGCCATTGCGCCGACAGCCGCCGGTTGGCGGACATCAGCGCGCGGGTGCGCTGGGCGACGCGGTCTTCCAGCTGGGTGTTGGCGCTCTGCAGCTGCTCGTAGAGGATGACGTTGTCGAAGGCGACCGACAGGCGGCTGGAGAAAATCTCCACCAGCGCCTGGTCCGTGTCGGAGAGGTCCTTCGCGGCCTCCAGCAGCACGACGACTTCGCGGCCGCTGCCGGTGCGCACGTAGAGCACCGAGCGGTTTTCGAGAAATTCGTGCTTGCGCTTCTCGAATGCCGTCTTGACCAGCGCCTTGACCTCCGGATCGAGCGGCTGGGAATCGGCGTTGGCGGCGATGTAGCGGCGATAGCAGCCGGAGCCGGCCAGCACCGAGAACTCGTCGTTGATGTCCTTGCCGTCGCGCAGCACCAGGATGCCGGCGCAATCGACGTTGAGCAGCGAGGCGATCTGCGTCAGGACGCCCTCGGCGAGCCGCTGCATCGACTTGAAGTCGTAGAGGGTGGACGCCGCGTCGATGATGATCTCCAGCCCGCGCCGGGTCTGCACCATGCGCTCGAGCTGCTGGTAGCTGCGCAGCGCCGCGGTCAGCGAGGTGAACAGCTTGTCGGCGGTGAGCTCGGTCTTGGCCTTGTAGTCGTTGATGTCGTAGTCGACGATCACCCGTCGCTCCGGCGCCTGGCCGGGCTGGCCGGTGCGCAGGATGATGCGGACGGTCTCGTTCTTCAGTTCGTTGCGGATGTATTCGACCAGTTGCAAGCCCGGCCGCGTCGGTCTCCATGATGACGTCGAGCAGCACCGCGGCGATGTCGGGATTGTCGCGCATCAGCTTTTCGCCCTCGGCGCCTGAATAGGCCGAGAGGATTTCGAGCGTCTGCCCGTTCAGCACATAGTCGCTGAGCGCAAACCGCGTGCCCTCGTGCACGGCCGCATCGTCGTCGATGACGGCGATCTTCCATTTGCGCACTGGGCGGGGCATGCGGCCGGACGTCGTCTTCGATTAGTTGGAGGACATCGTCCTGATCGGCCATTGCTCGCTTCCGGGATTTGAAGGTGTGGTGCTGCCCGCGGCGACGCTGCGCGCAAACCGCGGGATAATAATGCGAAACGTCGTCCCTTGTCCCGGCCTCGAATTCGAGCATCATGCGCCCGCCGAGCTGCTGGGTGACGAGATTGTAGACGATATGCAGGCCGAGGCCGGTGCCGCCTTCGCTGCGGCGCGTCGTGAAGAACGGGTTGAACGCCTGCCGCTGCACGTCCGGTGTCATGCCGGCGCCGTCGTCGGCGAAGATGATCTCGATATCGTCGGTGCCGCGCGCCTTGGCCTCGAACTTGATCGTGCCGGCCCGTCCGTCCGCAAAGGCGTGGTTGATCGCGTTCAGGAACAGGTTGGTCAGGACCTGGCCGTACGAGCCCGGGTAGCTGTTGACGATCAGCCCTTCCGGCACGTTCATCTGCAGCGTGACCGGCGACTTTCTTCAGCACCGGGCGCAGGCTGGCGACGATCTGCTCGGTCGCCTCCTGCAGGTCGAACTCGCGCCGCTCCGCATGCGAGCGGTCGACGGCGACCTGCTTGAACGACTGGATCAATTCGGCCGCGCGCTGCAGGTTGCCGACCAGCTGCTGCGACGCATCCTTCGACGACAGCACGAACTCCTCGAGCTGCGATCGCCGCAGCGGCGCCTTCGATTGCAGGTCGTGCTCGAACGCGGCGGCGCGGCGCTCGAGGCTGGAGGCCACCGTCAGGCTGATGCCGACGGGATTGTTCACCTCGTGCGCGACGCCGGCGACGAGGCCGCCGAGCGCGGCCAGCCGCTCCGCGTCGATCAGGTTCTGCTGGGTCGCGCGCAGCTCGGCCAGCGCGTTCTCGGCCTTTTCCTTCGACGCGCGCAGCTCGTCTTCCGCCTGCTGCTTGGCGATCGCGTTTTCGCGGAACACCTCGACGGCGCGCGCCATCGCGCCGACCTCGTCCTTGGCGGCCGGTGCCGAGCACGCGACGGTCCAGGTTGCCGGAGGTGATCGCGCGCATCGCCGTCATGATCTGCTGCAGCGGCAAACGGATGGAGAGCGCGATGATCACGCCTGCGACGATGATGACGAAGATGAAGATCAGCGACACGGTGCCGACGCGGGTCGAAATGCTGCGCAGCGTGTGATCGAACATCGTCTGCGCGGCTTGCTCGCGCTGGCGCATCTTCACCGACAGGCCGTCGATCGCTGCGATCGTCGCAGCCTGATTGGCGTCGATCACGGTCTGCAGCAGGTGTCGTCCGCGTCGCGAAATGCTCGGCGAGCTCGCTCAGTCCCTCGCGCAAGGCCGTGGCGCGCTGCCCCAGCCGCTGCAGGGCAAGCCGCTGCAGGTCGTTTTCCGCGAGATCGAGCATCACCGGGATGGTCTTCTCGATCGTGTCGGTCGCGCGCTTCGCTTCCTCGGCCGATGCCGAGGCCAGCGAGAGGTAGTAGGCGTTCGCCGCCACCAGCATCGAGGTGAAGGCCTCGCGCGACTTGCCGAGCGAAGGAACGATCAGCGCGTCGCGCCGGCCGGTGGCGCCGTCGATGATGGCGTAGAGGCCGGCCATCTCGCGCGCGGGCGTCAGCACCTGCTCCTCGTAGGTCTTGGCGATCGTCGCCTGGATGGCGCGCACCTCGCCAAAGCCGTCGAGGAATTTCTCGATCACATGCTCGAGGTCCTTCACCGAACCGGCCAGCATCGGATCGGTCGCCGCGCGCGTGGTCAGCGTGCCGAGCACCGCTTCGCGCAGAAGAAGGATTTCGGCAAACAGCTCCGGGCTCGGCTGGTTGATGTAGCGATGGATCAGGTTTTGCAGCCGGCTGGTCTCGCTTTCCATCACCGCCAGGATCTTGTCGGATTCGCGAACCTGGCGGACTTCGTCCCAGGCGCTGTCCAGCCCCCTCGAGCCGGTCCAGATCATCGCCGCGAGCGCGAGCACGACGGCGGTGTTCAACGCTGCGATCGACAGGATGCGCCAGCGGATCGGGATCGCCCGCACCGCATTGACCAGCCCGGACCGGCTCGTGAAATTCACGTTCAGGTCGGGCGGTGTCGGGCTGTCCTGGTTGACCACTGACAAAATGCGCTCACTGCACTTGGCGGATGCGCTCGATGAACCTGGCTTGCACCGGGTTCCGCCGAGGCCTTCGCGTAGATGTCGGCCATCGCCGCTTCGAACGGTTTGCGGTCGATGTTCTCGATGATCATGATCCCGGCGGCTTCTGCCCGTTTCCTCGACTGCTCCTCCAACGCGTTCCAGCGCCTGCGCATGAACATGTTCGAACTCGCGCGCGGCATCGCGGAAGATCGCGCGGTCCTGCTCGTCCAGACTCTCCCAGGCCTTGACCGACATCACCAGAACTTCCGGCGCCATCAAATGCTCGGTCAGGCTGTAGTAGCCGGCGTGACGGAAATGATCGGTGGTCACGTACGACGACCAATTGTTCTCCGCGCCGTCAATGATCTTGGTGGCAAGCCCGGTCAGGACCAGTCCATAGGATAGCTCGACCGGCTCGGCGCCGAGCGCCTTGATCATGTCGACCATCAACGGCGACTGCTGCACGCTGATCTTCATGCCCTTCAGGTCGGCCATCGAACGAACGGGCCGCACGCTGTTGTAGATCGAGCGTGCGCCGGAATCGTAGAATGTCAGGCCGACAAAGCCATGCGGGCGAAACTCCTCAAGCAGCTCCTTGCCGATGTCGCCGTCGAGCACCTTGTGCAGATGATCGGCCGATCGAAACAGGAATGGCATGGCCAGCACATTGATCGCCGGCACGTAGGCCCCGAGCGGGACGATGTTGGTGCGGTTGATATCGATGGCCCCGACCTTGGTGGCCTCGATCGTGTCCTTTTCCTCGCCGAGCTGGCGGGAGTGAAAAACGCGAATGGTGTGCCGGCCGTTCGTGCGCTCTGCGACCAGCTTGGCCATGAACTGGACGGCCTCGACGGTCGGGTAGTTTTCGACCTGGTTGTCGGCCGAGCGGAATTCGCGCGCCGGTACGGTGCCGCACCAGAACGTCGTGATGGCGAAGAGCACCGCGCCAATCCACATCGAAAGGGTCGCTCGGGTCGGCGGCAAGGAAATCCTCTTCGTGACGATGCTGCGATCGGCGGTCCGAGATCCGAAAAAACATGATGGAACACAGACTTGGCAAATGCACCGGCGGCCGCCGCAGCGTCGCGATTTTAGCCAAAGGCGCGCCCAATGGCTATCGCGAGATAGGGACCGGCGGGCCCTGGAGGCGCGGTTTTGTCGCCTTGGTTGACGGCAGAAAGGCCGATAAGCGAGCTCGCCGAGCTTGAATTGGATTGTGATTTCAAATAGTTGCTTGTCACCCCGACGATCGGGCGGGTTTGCCGCAAGCGCCGATCGTGCGGGAGTGGAGCTGAAGGCGAAGATGCTGAAGGTCGGCTTGCGCGCAATCATCGTCGCCGCTTCGCTGCTGCTGTCGCTTCAGCCGCTGCGGGCTGCGACCGATATTCTTTGGTGGCACGCGATGTCCGGCGAGCTCGGCCGGCAGCTGGAAAAGCTTGCGAGCGGACTTCAATGCAGTCGCAGCAGGCCTATCGTGTCGTTCCCGTCTACAAGGGCAGCTACGCGGAGACCGTGAGCGCTGCGATCTTCGCCTTTCGCTCGCGCTCGCAGCCGGCGATCGTCCAGGTCAACGAGATCGCCACCGCGACGATGATGGCGGCAAAGGGCGCGATCTATCCGGTCTACGACCTGATGCGCGACGAATCCGAACCGTTCCTGCCGACGGCGTATCTGCCGGCCGTCACCGGCTACTACAGCGATCTCGCCGGCAACATGCTGTCGCTTCCGTTCAATGCGTCGACGCCGATCCTCTATTACAACAAGGAGTTGTTCCGCAAAGCGGGGCTCAATCCGGAGGTCGCGCCGAAGACGTGGCCTGAGGTGGGCGCGGCCGCGCAGCGTCTGCGCGTCTCAGGCGTGGCATGCGGTTTCACCACGCACTGGCCGTCCTGGGTCAACGTGGAGAATTTCTCGGCGCTGCACGACGTGCCGATCGCCACCAAATCCAACGGCTTCGGCGGGCTCGACACGTCGCTGACGATCAACAATCGGCTGGTCGTGCGGCACATCGCCCAGCTGGCGGAGTGGCAAAAGACCAAGGTGTATGACTACAGCGGCCGTGCGACGAGCGCCGAGCCGCGGTTTCAGAACGGCGAGTGCGGAATTTTCCTCGGCTCCTCGGCGACGCGCGCCGACATTCTGAAGAACGCGAAGTTCGACGTCGGCTTCGGCGCATTGCCGTACTGGCCCGACGTGCAGGGTGCGCCACGCAACACGCATCATCGGCGGCGCCACCTTGTGGGTGCTGCGCGACCGGCCGCGCGAGGAATACAAGGGCGTCGCCCGTTTCTTCGCCTTCCTGTCGAAGGCCGAGGTGCAGGCGGCGTGGCATCAGGCGACCGGCTATCTGCCGATCACCAAGGCGGCCTACGAGCTCAGCCGCGAACGCGGCTTCTACGATCGCAATCCCGGATCGTCGATTTCGGTGGAGCAGATGATGCGGACGACGCCGAGCGAGAACTCCAAGGGTTTGCGGCTCGGTTCGTTCGTGCTGATCCGCGACGTGATCGAGGACGAGATGGAGCAGGCGTTCGCGGGCAAGAAGCCGGCGCAGGAGGCGATGGACTCCGCGGTCGAGCGCGGCAATCGCCTGCTGCGCCAGTTCGAGCGGACCAACCGCTAGGCTCTGACGCTTCGCCGAGCTCATATCTAGGCTGCTTCGTCCCTCTTTCGCGATGCGTGCGCGCGCCGCCATTCCGCCGGCGGCGATCCGATCAGCTTCTTGAACGCGCGGCTGAAGGCGGCTTCGGATTCGTAGCCGACCTGTGCGGCAATCTGCGCGATGCTGTCCTTTGATGTTGGCGAGCAGGCCGGTCGCAAGCTGCATGCGCCACTCGGTGAGATACTGGATCGGCGGCTGGCCGAGCACTTGCGTGAAGCGCTCCGCGAACGCCGAACGCGACAGGCCGGCCATCTTCGCCAGGTCTTCCAGCGTCCACGCCTGCGCCGGCGTGCCGTGCATCGCGTTCAATGCGCTTGCGATATGCTTGTCGGCGAGGCCGGCGAGCCAGCCGGTCTCCTCCGCCGACAGCGTCTGGATGTAGCTGCGCACCACCTCGATGAACATCAATTCGCTCAGGCGGCCGAGCACGCTCTCGCCGCCGGAACGCTTGCTGACCGATTCGTCGACCGCGGCCTGGACGATGTGGTTGAGCCAGGCCGAGCGATGCGGCGACGATGCGGGCAGGTGCAGGAAGCGCGGCAAGGCCGTGAACAGCGGGTTGAACGGTCGCGCGTCGCAGCCGAGAAAGCCGCAGACGACGCCGGTTTCGTCGGGGCCGTCGCCGCCGAACTGAAGCCGGAAAGGCAGCTGTATCTTCTCGGCGCCTTCGAAGAACGCCATGTCGGGTTTGAGGCGCATGCCCGGCTTGCTGGAGAGCACGTGCGCATCGCCTTGCGGGAAGACGATGATGTCGCCGGCCTGCAGTTGCACCGGCTCTCCGTCGATCAGGCCCGCCCAGCAGCTGCCGCGCGTGACCACGTGATACTCGATCAGATAGCCCGCATTGGGCATCACGAACGGCGCGCACTGCGTCGCCGACGGCGTCTCGGCGACCCATGGCGCCTTTACATCAAGGTTGAAGAAAACAGCGCCGGTCAAACGCACGGCGCGCAACACGTCCGACAGAGCGTCCGCACCCATAGCGCCAAATCTCCTGTGTGAGGGCCGTGGACGCGCTAGCAGACTATCCGGACGGTCAGCCACGTCATACGGCGAAATCGGACGATCGGTCAAACATTGCGGTCGTCCTGTCAATCGTTGCACTGAACCTCTCCGCGTCCATCGAAGCCATATCGCCGGTTAGACGATCATCCCTGCTCGTTCCTGTGAGGTAGCGCACAGTCGGATCGATCGAAGTATGAGGCGATATACGAATGATCGGCACCGCGTCGGCAGGAAGGTTCAAACACAGTGCCCATTTGTCGCACGCTGCGCTGTCACCTACGGAACAGCTGCGTCGGGTCCATCGTCTGAAACATGCGCTGCAATTGCTCGACGACCGCGCACTCGCGCAGCTCGGACTCGAGCGCGCGGAGATCGAGCGGTTCGCGCAAGCCGCGGTGATTTGTCGAGCACCGTTCGGAAATTCGGGAGTGATCGATGAGTTATTCGCCGACGTTAGCGCCATCCGACGCCCACGAGCAAAGCTGCGTCGTGGCGCTGCACTGCTCGCTGAGCTCCGGACGGCAGTGGGAGCCGCTGATGGCGGCGCTCAGCCACAGCCATCGCGTCATCGCGCCGGATATCTCCGGCTACGGCGGCACGTCGTTGCCGATGCATGAACCGGCGACGCTGGCGAGCGAAGTCGAATTCCTGCAGCAGCAGCTCGATGCTTCGCCCGGGCCGATGCATCTGGTCGGTCACTCCTATGGCGGCGCGATCGCCTTCAGGATCGCGACCGCGTCGCGCTTCGCCGCGCGCGTGCGCAGCCTGACCCTGATCGAGCCGATTCTGCCCGACATTCTCCTGGACGATGCCCAGGACCGGCACCTCTACGAGCGTTTCGCCAAGGTTGCGAACGGCGTCTGCAGGGCGCTGCGGAACGGCGACACGCCGAACGCGCTCGACAACTTCCTGACCTTCTGGAACGGCCCCGACGCTTGTGGGCGCGTGTCGCCGCAGGCAAGACTGCGCATGGAGCAGCACGCGCACAAACTTGCGACCGATTTCTCCGCAGGCTTCGCCGAAACAGGCGTGCTCGAAAAGGCCGGCAAGCTTTCGCTGCCGGTGCTGCTGTTCTCCGGCGGCCTGTCGCCGTTCGTGACGCAACGTGTGATCGGTCGCCTCGCGTCGGCAATTGCAAATGCGCGCGCAATCCATCTGCCGGCCGCAGGCCACATGCTGGCGATCACGCACGCCGGCGAGCTCATCCCCGCTATCGCCGATCACATCGCCGATGCCGACGAGCATGCCGCACGCACGGCACGGTCGATTGCCGGCCGCGAGCCGCAGCACGGCGTGTTTTCATACGACGCCGCTCCTGCCTGAGGATTTTTGTGATGACCTTGACGGCATCCACGCCATCGCAGACGAGCTCCGGGCTGATCTTCAGAACTTTCAGCCTCGTCTACGGGACGGTGGTCTATACGATCTTCCTCGGCACGTTCGTCTACGCCATCGGATTCACCAGCCGCTTCATCGTGCCGAAGCACGTCAATTCCGGCGGCGCCGTTTCACCGCCCTATGCCATCGTCACCGATCTCATCCTGATGAGCATCTTCGCGGTCCAGCACAGCGGCATGGCGCGCAAGGCTTCAAGCGCGTGCTGACCGGCCTGGTGTCGCCGGTGCTCGAGCGTTCGACCTATGTGCTGTGCTCCAGCCTCGTGCTGATTGCGCCTGTTTGCGTTCTGGCAGCCGGTCCACACGATCGTCTGGCGCATCGACAATCTGGCGCTGGCTTTCGTGGTCCAGCTGGTGTCGATGGTAGGTTGGCTGCTGGTGGTCTACAGCACATTCCTGATCAGCCACTTCGAGCTGTTCGGGCTGAAGCAGGTGGCGATGAATTTCATCGGCCGCGCCGCGCCGGAGATGAGCTTTGCGACGCCTGGCTTCTATCGCCATGTCCGTCACCCGCTGTATCTCGGCTTCATCATCGCCTTCTGGGCGACGCCGATGATGACGGTCGGCAACCTGTTGTTCGCTGCCGTGGCGACGGCCGCACATCTTCATCGGCATTGCGCTCGAGGAGCGCGACCTGGTCGCGACCTTCGGCGAGCAATATCGGCAATACAAGGCGCGCGTGGCGATGCTGCTTGCCCGGCGTGTTCTGATCCAGGCGCGGCGAATCACGACCTGAAGGCGGCCGTCGAGCGGTCGCCCGGCGATCAGTCTCGAGGCTTGTAACTGAACGGCGCCGTGAAGGTCTCCGACGCCTCGCGCATCTCCGGCGGGAAGGATGGCATCGGCTGCGCACGCTGGATCCAGTGCCAGCGCTGCCTGATCGAGCGCCGCGTTGCCGGACGATTTCGCCAGTCGGCTGCCCGTCACGCGGCCGCTGCGCGTCATCGTGAAGCTCACGGGCTGGTCGGTCCGCGCGCGCCTTTGCGCCGCTTGGATATTGCTTGAAGCGCTGCAGGTGCGCGACAAGCATCGAGCGATACGATGCTGCAGCGGCGGCCGCAGCGCTCGCGCCCGATGCCGGCGCAGGCGATTCCGGCGCAATCCGGTCGGCCTTGGCCGCCCTGGTGTGCTTCCACCAGCTGCTTCTTGATCGGCTTCTTCACATCCTTGACGGGCTGCGGCTTGGCGGGTGCCGGCTCCGGCTTCGGTTCGACCTTCGGCGGCGCCGCGACGACCGGCTTCTCCTGCAGCGGCGTTGGCGGCAACTGCTCGATCGTCTCCGTCTTCGGCGGTTCGGGCGGCGGCGCCTCGGCCTCCTGACGTGACGGGGCCGACGCCAGTATCCTCCGTCTGGATCTGCGGCGCGGCCGGAGCAGGCGGCAGAGGTCGACGAGGATGGCGGGAAGGCTGACGCCGGCAGGCTCGGCGCGCTGGTACCAGAGAAGCGCCAGCGGCGATCAGCGCCACGTGCAGCAGCACGATGGCGATCGCGGCTGCGCCATAGCGGCGGATCTCCCACCCGTCCGGATGATGATGCAGCGCAAGCGCGGTCATGGCTTTGCGGGCGGCACTTCCAGGCCGACGAGCGCGATCTTCAGATAGCCCGCAGTCGCGCAGCGCGTTCATGATCTCCATCAGGTCGCCGTAGCTGACCGCCTTGTCGGCGCGCAGGAAGATCCGCTCGTCCTTGTGATTGTTGGTGGCGGCGTCGAGCGCGCCGGCGAGGCTCTCCTTCGCGCGTCGTGCTTTCACCGATCGCGACGCTGAGGTCGGGCTTCACCGTCACGAACACCGGCTTGTCGGGGCGCGGCTGCATCTGCGCCGAGCTTGCCGGCAGGTCGACGCCGATATCGACGGTCGCAAGCGGAGCGGCGACCATGAAGATGATCAGCAGCACCAGCATCACGTCGATGAACGGCGTGACGTTGATCTCGTGCTGCTCGACGAGATCGTCTTCCGCAAGACTCGAACCGAGCTTCGAACCCATGATCGTTCGAACCCAAAATCTTCGAACATTCGTCGAACCTTGACTACTCCGCGGCGCGCGACAGGCGCACCGTGCGCCGGCTCTGGTCGCGGCTGATCATCAGCATCACCTGCGCGGCCGCATCGCCCAGCAGCGCGCGATAGGCGGAGATCGAGCGGGCGAGGTGATTGTAGATCACCACCGCCGGGATCGCCGCGACCAGGCCGAGCGCGGTCGCGAGCAGCGCTTCGGCGATGCCGGGCGCGACCACGGCGAGGCTGGTGGTCTTGGATTCGGAGATGCCGATGAACGAATTCATGATGCCCCAGACGGTGCCGAACAGGCCGACGAACGGGGCGGTGGAGCCGATGGTCGCGAGCACGCCGGTGCCGCGCGCGATCCGCCGCGCCATCGCGTGCTGCACGCGTTCGATCCGGAGCTCGGTGCGTTCGCGAAAGCCGTCGCTGTAGTCGTCGCCGGACAGGCTCGCCTCGCGCTCCGCGGAGCGGATGATCTGCGCCACCGCGTCCTTGTCGTCGCCGCACAGGCGCGCCGCTTCGAGCAGGGCGGGTCCGTTCTCGAGCATCCTGACGCGCTTCTTGGCCTTCGCGGTCTCGCGCGCGAGCTCGATGGTTTTCGCGAGCCAGACCGTCCACGTCACCAGCGAGGCGAAAGCCAGTCCGATCATCACCGCCTTCACCACGATGTCGGCGTTCATGAACATGCCCCATGGGGACAGGTCCTGCGGCAGCAGCGAACTTGGAACGTTGGCCATGGCGGTCTCGGGGGCTGTCGCGGCGAGGGCGAGGGATAATGTTATAATGTTACATTTGTTCTGCCGCATGCCACCGGTTCCCGCAATCCCTAAAAGGCCGGTCAATTGGGCGGCATCACTACACCCATTTTCTGCCGGCCGGCTTTTGAAGGTGTCTAAGGTGTCCGCACGCCGCAGGACTGAATGATGCGCTGTAGCGACCGAGAGATGTTAGAACGCGTTCTAATCTGAAGTTCGCAGGGCGCTTAGAACGGCAGCCCGACATAATTTTCGGCCAGCGCCGATGTCGCCGCCGTGAGCCGACGAGATACTCCAGCTCCGCCTTCTGGATCCGCTGCGAAAACGCGTCGGTGTCGGGGAAGCGGTGCAGCACCGACGTCATCCACCAGGAAAACCGCTCGGCCTTCCACACCCGCGCCAGCGCCCGCTGCGAATAGGCATCGAGCGCGGCGGCGGATTTCTCCGCATAGAATTCGCGCAACGCGTCGGACAGATAGTGCACGTCGCTGGCTGCGAGATTTAACCCCTTGGCGCCGGTCGGCGGCACGATATGCGCGGCGTCGCCGGCAAGGAACAGCCGGCCGAACCGCATCGGCTCGGCGACGAACGAGCGCAGCGGCGCGATGCTCTTTTCGATCGACGGTCCGGTGACGAGATGCGCGACCGCTTCGTCGTCGAGCCGCCGTTTCAATTCGTCCCAGAACTTCTCGTCCGGCCAGTCGTCGACATGATCGTCGAGCGCTGCATTGAACGTAGTAGCGGCTGCGCGTGTGCGAGCGCATCGAGCACAGCGCGAACCCGCGCGGATGATTGGCATAGATCAGCTCCGGCGAAACCGGCGGCGTATCCGACAGGATGCCGAGCCAGCCGAACGGATATTCGCGCTCGAACGTCTTCAGCGCCGCTGACGGCACGCTTTGGCGGCTGACGCCGTGAAAGCCGTCGCAGCCGGCGATGAAGTCGCAGGCGATCTCGTGGCTCGCGCCGCCGTTGACGAAGCGGACTTTTGGCGTGTCGCCATCGAAATCGTGCAGGCTGACGTGGTCCGCCTCGTAGATCGTCTTCAGCCCGAGCGCGTCGCGCGCGTCGATCAGGTCGTGCGTCACCTCGGTCTGGCCGTAGACCGTGACGGATTTGCCGCCGCTCGCCGCCTTCAGGTCGATGCGGTGCCGCGCGCCGCCAAAGGCGATCTCGATGCCCGTCATGGATCAGGCCTTCACGATGCAGCCGTCCGGCGACGCCGACAGACTCCAGAAGATCGACCGTGCCTTGCTCGAGCACGCCGGCGCGAATGCGCGCCAGCACGTAGGCGCGATCCTTGCGCTCGAGGATGATCGAATCGATGCCGTTCGCGTGCAGCAGTTGCCCGAGCAACAGCCCTGCCGGCCCGGCGCCGATGATGGCGACCTGCGTGCGCAGAACGTTTCTCCCCGTAACTCCAGTCCTTATGACAACTCTCTCAAGCCGTCACGGGTGTGGATCGTCGCCCGATAGCGAAGATGTTCGCCTTGCCGAACTTCGGGCGGCGTATCGATACATAGCTTGCCATAAAGGTCCGAGACCTGGTCAGGGTTGGGGTGCTCTATGACCACGGTCCGCAGTTTAGCACCAAAATCTGCCATCGACGCCACGGAGGGAGGGTGCCCCCCTCTGTCGATCACAGATGGAGCGACACCACCGAGCGGCAGCGAGCCATCCGGCGGGATCGAGAAGAAGTAGAATGAGCCGGCTCGCGTCAATTGGGTCTTCTTGCCAAGAATCGCTTCGTGCTTCGCGAGGACGGAGTCGATGTCGGTTGTTCGGGCCACCCATCCGCGAAGACGAAATCCATTGTCCCATGCCGCACGAACGGCATTCTGATCGTCGAGACCGAACCAGCGAGGACGCATCGGACGCGGAGCCTCGGGATTAGCCGCAATGATCTCCAGATAGACGCTGTCTCCGAGCCGAAGCAGGTGATTGTGGTCCCCATATCCTGATGCTGTCGGCCGAACGGCACATCGATGTCGAGACAGGTCCGCACGTGGGCCACGCCTTCCGCCAAGGAAGGAGCGATGACGGTGAGGTGATCGAGCTGCAGCATGATCCCCTTCGCCCTCTCAAGTCATTCCGGATCGACCAGAATCACGCGGATGTCGTTGACGTTGGTCAGCGTCGGCCCGGTGGTCAGGAGATCGCCGGTCTGCTCGAAGAAGGCCGTCGCGTCGTTGTTGGCAAGATAAGCGTCCGGATCGAGGCCTTGGCTCTCCATCTTCCGCAGCGATCGCCGCGTCGAAGAACGCGCCCGCAGGATCGGTCGGCGACCCGCCGCCGCCGTCGGCGCCGTCGGTGTCGGCGGCGAGTGCCGCGATGCCGTCGAGATCGCGCAGCGCCGACACCAGCGCCAGCACGTATTCCTGGTTCGGGCCGCCGCGGCCACGGCCGCGCACGGTCACCGTGAGTTCGCCGCCGGACAGGATCGCAAGCTTCCGTCGCGCTGCGATGCGCTTCGCGCGCCAGTTGCGCGTGCGCTGCTGCCACCTCGCGCGCTTCGCCCTCGAGCTCGCCGAGGTCCACCACCTCGAAGCCCGCAGCTTTCGCCGCCGCGATCGCGGCATCGAGCGCGTCGCGCGGCCGCGCGATCAGCGCGAAGCGCGCGTTCGACAGCGCCGGATCGCCGGCCTTGCAGCTTTCGTTGGCCGGATCCTGCAGCGCCTGCGCGATGGCCGGATCGGGCGTGATGCCGAAGCGCTGCAGCACGGCGCGGGCGTCGGCCAGCGTCGTCGGATCGGCAACGGTCGGCCCCGAGGCGATCACCGCCGGATCGTCATTCGGCACGTCGGAAATCGCGAGCGTCAGCACCGCCGCGGGCTGCGCCGCGCGCGCCAGCCGCCCGCCCTTGATGCGCGAGAGATGCTTGCGCACCGTGTTGATGGCGCCGATCGACGCGCCCGAACGGAGCAGGGCGCGATTGAGGTCCTGCTTCTGCGCAGCGAGACGCCGGCGGCCGGCGCGATCCAGTTGGCCGATCCGCCGCCGGAGAGCAGCACGAGCACGAGATCGTCCGCCGTCGCGCTCTGCGCCAGCTGCAGCGTTCGTTCGGCCGCGCGCTGGCTCGCCGCATCGGGCACCGGATGCCCGGCTTCGATCACCTCGATCCGCCGCGTCGCGACGGCCGTGGCCGTGCCGGGTCGTTGCGAGCCCGGCCAGGCGCTCCGGCGGCAGGCCGAGCGTGTCGAGATAATGCCGTTCCGCCGCCGCAGCGAGCGCGGCGCGCGCCCTTGCCGGCGGCGAGGCAGATGATGCGGCCCGCGGGCGGCGGCGGCAGATGCTGCGCCAGCACGCGGTCGGGATGCGCGCGCGCCACGGCGGCGTCGAAGATGCTGCGAAGGAGGGGCCGGCGGTCGATCATCGGTGCGATTATCTGCATGCGTTCATCCGCCGATCATAGCCTGGAAAGAAAACACCCCCGCAAGAGCCTTGCGGGGGTGTCGGTTTCACGGCCTGAAAATCAGGCTGACGTCATCATGCGATCAGTTCGTGACCTCGGCGCCGAGGATCGGGCCGAACCGCTCCCAGGTCTCGCCCTTGAAGCGCTGCAGCTGCACCTGGGTGATCGGCGCGAAGTTGGTCGGGCTGGTGTTGAGCTTGATGCCGGGCAGCAAGCCGTCGAGCTCGACGTTCTTCAGGTTGGCGGCCTCCTTCATGATGTTCTCGCGGGTCAGGTTGTCGCCGGCCTGCTTGAGCGTCTGCACCATGGTCTGGCGACACAGTGTAGCCGTACATCACGAAGGCGTCGATCGCGGTTTCCCTCCGGGATAGTACTTGGTCAGGAACTCGTCGAACTTCTTGATGCCGGGATCGTTCTTCCATTCCGGATCGGTCACGTCCTTCAGATATGCCGCCGAGATGATGCCCTGCGAGATTCTCGAAGCCGGCCGGCTTGATCACGCTGCCGATCGAGCGCCGAGACGCTGTTCAGGAAGTGCATCGGCTTCCATTCGATCTCGTCCATCTTCTTGATCGCCTGCGCCGCGAACTTCGGCGTCGTCGACGTTGAAGAACACGTCGGCGCCGGAGGATTTCAGCTTGACGATGTGCGAGTTGACGGTCGGCTCGGACACCTCGTAGCTGCTCTCGGCGACGATCATGCTGGAGGCCTTGGCGCCGAGGCCGTCCTTCAGGCCCTTGACGTAGTCCTTACCGTAGTCGTCGTTCTGATAGAGAATGGCGATCTTGGCGTTGGGCTTCTCGTTCAGGATGTACTGCGCGTAGATCTGCGCCTTCGGTCTGGTAGTTGGGCTGGAAGCCCATGGTCCAGGGGTTGTTCTTCGGGTCGTTCCACTTGGTCGCGCCGGTGGCGACGAACAGCTGCGGCACCTTCTTCGTGTTCATGTACTTCTGGATCGCCGTGTTGCCAGGCGTGCCGAGCGGCTGGAACACCAGCAGCACTTCGTCGCTTTCAACGAGCTTGCGGGTCTGCTCGACCGTCTTTGGCGGACTGTAAGCGTCGTCGTAGGAGATGAAGTTGATCTTGCGGCCGTTGATGCCGCCTTCGGCGTTGATCTTCTTGAAGTAGGCGTCAATCGTCTTGCCGATCACGCCATACGCCGAGGCCGGGCCGCTGTAGGGATTGGTGTTGCCGAGCTTGATCTCGGTGTCGGTTGCGCCGGTGTCGTATTTCTTCTGCGCGAGGGCGGTGCCGCCCATCACCGTGACGGCAAGCGCGGCCGCCGACAGCGTCGCAAGATGTGAGCGAAGGTTGATAGCCATTCAGTTCCTCTCCTGTTTCGGAATTGGTTCACGTGTCGTTTTTTTGATTGGGCGCAGATGCAAAGCCGGATTGCCGCGCGCCGGTCGGCAACCGATAGAGCATTCCAATCTTCACGAGACCGAGCAGGGCGCGGGAGAAGTGTTCTCAGCGGTGCCCGGGACCAAAATGAAACGTTTCCGCGGCGGGCCAGTCCCGTAGCCGGCCGCGGTCGCCGCCACTATGGCAAAAAATGGCCCGGTTGCGAAGTTGAAGGTATGGGCGGTCGCTGCGGCAAACGCGACCGTGATCGGCGCCAACCCATGCGTGTAAACCTCGCAGGGCAACCCGCGGGCCGGAACGAAAACACCCCCGCAAGCGGCTTGCGGGGGTGTCGGTCTCTGCTGGCTGAAGGTCGGGCGGTAGCGCCCGGTCCGATCAGTTGGTCACGTCGGCGCTGAGAACCTCGCCGAAGCGTTCCCAGGTCTCGCCCTTGAAGCGCATCAGCTGCACCGAGGAGATCGGCGCGAAGTCGGTCGGGCCGGTGTTGATCTTGATGCCCGGCAGCAGGCCGTCGAGATCGAGGTTCTTCAGGTTGGCGGCTTCCTTCATGACGTTCTCGCGCGTCAGGTTGTCGCCTGCCTGCTTGAGCACCTGCACCATCGTCTGGGCGACGTTGTAGCCATAGAACACGTTCGCATCGATGCGGTTTCCATCCGGAAAGTACTTTGCGAGGAACTCATCGAAGCGCTTCATGCCCGGATCGTCCTTCCACTGCGGGTCGGTCGTGTCCTTGAGGTAGGCGGCCGAGATGATGCCTTGCGCGTTCTCGAAGCCGGCCGGCTTGATCACGCTGCCGATCGACACCGAGACGTTGTTCAGGAAGTGCATCGGCTTCCATTCGATCTCGGCCATCTTCTTGATCGCCTGCGCCGCGAACTTCGGCGTGGCGACGTTGAAGAACACGTCGGCGCCGGACGACTTCAGCTTGACGATGTGCGAGTTGACGGTCGGCTCCGAAACCTCGTAGCTGCTCTCGGCGACGATCAGGCTCGCCTTGTCGCCGAGCCCGTCCTTCAGTCCCTTCAGGTAATCCTTGCCGTAGTCGTCGTTCTGAAACAGCACGGCGATCTTGGCGTTCGGCTTCTCCTTCAGGATGTACTTCGCGTAGATCTGCCCCTCGGTCTGGTAGTTGGGCTGCCAGCCCATCGTCCAGGGGAAGTTCTTCGGGTCGTTCCACTTGGTGGCGCCGGTGGCGACGAACAGCTGCGGCACCTTCTTCGTGTTCAGGTACTTCTGGATCGCCGTGTTGCCCGGCGTGCCGAGCGGATTGAACATGAACAGCACCTCGTCGCTCTCGACGAGCTTGCGGGTCTGCTCGACCGCCTTCGGCGGGCTGTAGCCGTCGTCGTAGGAGATGAAGTTGATCTTGCGGCCGTTGATGCCGCCTTCGGCGTTCACTTTCTTGAAGTATGCGTCGATCGTCTTGCCGATCACGCCGTAGGCGGACGCAGGTCCGCTGTAGGGCATGATGTTGCCGATCTTGATCTCGGTATCGGTAGCCCCCGTGTCATACTTCTTCTGCGCGAGGGCGGTACCGCCCATCACCGTCACGGCCAAGGCGGCTGCCGACAGCGTCGCGAGATGCTTACGAAGGTTCATGCTCATTCCAATTTCACTCCTCAGTTTGATCGCGTCAGTCTATCTGACCAGTTTCTTGATTTGAGCGTAGACAAGATAAACCAGCTGCCGCGCTCCATTCGGCAACAGGAAGATCACGGCGAAGATGAACACGCCGAACACGGCGTAGGAGAGACCCTTCGAGATGCTCTCGGCGACGTTCGGCACCAGCACGATGAATGCCGCGCCCGCGAGCGAGCCCGGCAGCCAGCCGACGCCGCCGATCACCATGCCGAGAAACAGCGCGATGGCGAAGTTGAAGGTGTAGGCGTCAGGCGCGACGAACGCGACCGTGATCGCTCCGAGCGCACCGGCGATGCCGGTGAATCCGGCGCTGATGCCGAACGCCAGCGTCTTGTACAGGGCAAGGTCGACGCCCATCGACGAGGCGGCGATCTCGTTGTCTCGGATCGCCATCATGGCGCGTCCGGTCCGGGAGTGCAGAAGGTTGACGGACAGCAGATAGATGATCAGCGCGATGGTCAGCGCCAGGTAGTAGATGTAGCGGTCCTGGCTGATGCCAAGTCCGAACGGCGGTTCCGGCTTGGTCACCAGCAAGCCCTGAACGCCGCCGGTCCAGTGCTCGAACGTTCCAAGCTTGAAGAGCGGTGGTGCGGCAACAGCGAGCGCGAAGGTTGCAAGCGCGAGGTAAACGCCCTTCAGGCGAAGCGCCGGAAAGCCGAACAGGAAGCCGACGACGAAGCAGATCACGCCCGCGAGCGGAATCGCGATCGGGTAGGGGATGTTCGTATGCTCCATCATGATGCCGCACGCGTAGGCGCCCACCGCAAAGAACGCGCTGTGCCCGAGCGACACCTGGCCGCTCGCGCCGGTCAGGATGTTCAGCGAGAGGATCGCGATCGCGTAGACCACGATGATGGTCAGCTGGAAGACGTAAAAGTTCTTCATGAACATCGGCACGACGATCAGCAGTGCCAGCGTGACGAGGCTGGCGACGAGCGGAACGGTCAGTACCGGCTTTGCGGCGGCGGAGCTCGCGGCGGCGATTCGGGAGCGGTGTCCTGCGCGGTGCTCATGTCAAACTCGCTGAACCTGGACGCGGCCAAACAGGCCATTGGGCTTGAAGACGAGAACGGCGACGATCATCGCCAGCGCGATCGGCAGCTTCAATTCGTTGCCGACGCCGGGAATGTAGGTGCCCGCCAGATTTTCCAGCACGCCGACCATGAAGCCGCCGGCGACGGCTCCGGCCGGGCTGCTCAAGCCGCCGAGGACGGCGCCGACGAAACCGTAGAGCAGCACGCCGCCCATCATGTTGGGCTCAAGGAAGATCACGGGCGCGATCATGATTCCGGCGATTGCGCCGATCGCGGCTGCAAGGCCCCAGCCGAGCGCGATCATCCAGCCGACATTGATGCCGACCAGCCTTGCCGACTCCGGCATGGTCGCCGCCGCCCGCATCGCAAGGCCGACGCGGGTGAAGCGGAAGAACAGGTACAGAAGGCCCAGCAGGACCAGCGTCACCGCGATCATGCCGGCCTGATGCGATGAGATCACGCCGCCGAACAGCGGCGTCGAGCCGAACGGCGTCGGGAACGGCTTGATGGTGAAGTCCCAGATCAGGCCGGCGACGCTGTTGATGATCGCGAACAGGGCGATGAAGCCGGCGATGTGCACCAGGATCGAGGCGTGTCCGAGCGGGCGGAACAGCACCCGCTCGATGGCGATGCCGGCGCCGAGCGAGATGACGACCGAGAGCACGAACGCGCCCCAGTAGGGGATGCCCCACTGCATGCATTGCCAGGCGATGAAGGTGGAGAACATCGCCATTTCGCCTTGCGCGAAGTTCAGGTGGTCGATCGCCTCGTAGATCATGACGACGGCGAGCGCCATGCAGGCATAGATCGCGCCGGTGGCTATGCCGGACAGGACCTGGTTGGTGAAAAGTTCCATGGTCTTTGGCCCTCAGTAGCCGAGATAGGATTTGCGGATGTCTTCGTTGTTGGCGATTTCCGCCGCCGGGCCGGACTTCACGATCTCGCCGGTCTCGATGACATAGGCCTGGTCCGCGAGTTCGAGCGCGAGCTGGGCATTCTGCTCGACCACGAGGATCGTGACCTTGTCGTTGCGGTTGATCTCGCCCAGCACGCTGAACACGTCGCGCACCACGAGCGGGGCGAGGCCGAACGACGGCTCGTCCAGCAACAGCATCCGCGGCCGCAGCATCAGGGCGCGCGCGACCGCGAGCATCTGCTGTTCGCCGCCGGAGAGCAGGCCCGCCTGCTGCGTGCGGCGCTGCTTCAGCACCGGAAACTGCTCGTACATCTTCTCGATGTCGGAGGCGATGCCGGCCTTGTCGCCGCGGGTGATCGCGCCAAGCTGAAGGTTCTCTTCGACGTTCATGCGCGTGAAGGTGCCGCGTCCCTGCGGCACCTGGGCGATACCGAGCTTGACGATATTCTCGGTCGACATGTGGGTGATCGGCTTGCCGTCGAATTCGATCGAGCCGGTGGTGCGGACCGTGTTGCAGATGGCGCGCAACGTGGTGGTCTTGCCGGCGCCGTTGGCGCCGAGCAGCGTCGTCACGCTGCCTTCTTCCAGCGAAAAGCTCATACCGTGCAGCGCCTGCACCTGTCCGTAGTAGGCGCGAAGGTCGCGGACGCGGAGGGATGCGGTCATTGATCCTTGCTCCCGAGGTAGGCCTTGATCACGTCGGGATTGGATTGCACCTGGGCGGGCGTTCCTTCCGCGAGCTTGCTGCCGAAGTTCAGCGCGACCACATGATCGGCGATCGACATCACGAGGCCCATGTGATGCTCGACCAGCAACACGGTGATGCCGCGGTCCTTGCGGATACGCTTGATCAAGTCGCCGAGAACGTGAACCTCCTCGTGGTTCAGGCCGCCGGCCGGCTCGTCGAGCAGCAGGATCTTCGGTTCGGCCGCGAGCGCGCGCGCGAGCTCGACGCGCTTCTGGGTGCCGAACGGCAGTCCTGAAACCAGCAGATCCTGCACGGCTTGCAGGTCGAGGTAGTTGACGATCTCGTTGACGCGATCGTTCAGCGCGTGCTCCTGCTTGCGCATCCACGGCAGGTGCAGCATGTCGCTGACCATGTCGCTCCTGGTATGCGCATGCGCGCCGACGCGGATGTTGTCCACCACCGACATGTTCGGAAACAGGGCGACGTTCTGGAACGTGCGGCCGATGCCGACATCGCAGATCTTGTGCGCGGGCCGGGTGAGGATGCTCTCGCCTTCAACCAGGATATCGCCCTTGCTGGGCTGATAGAGCCGGCTGAGACAATTGAACAGCGTCGTCTTGCCGGCGCCGTTCGGACCGATCAGGCCGAGGATATTGCCCTCGCGCATGTCGAAGGAAACGCCGTTCAACGCGATGATGCCGCCGAACACGACGCTGACGTCGCGAACGGCGAGCAGGGGCTTGCCCTGCGCAGCCTGCGCACTCATGCGCAAGAAATTCCATTAAGCCGCGCGATGCCCAATCGCCCAAATCTGCCGCTGGTCCTGCCTAGCGGACACCCTCAATCTCACGTGACGCTCTCCCTCGCATACTCATCCGTTTATTTTCATTGTTCTTGGATGGCGTGATCGCGCCGTCAAGGACGGCTTCGATGTCCCTTACCATCGCCGCGAGGCGCGGTCCAACATCATTGATCAGCTTCTCTTCATTGAAGCGGAAGGACGGAGCGCCGCAATTGAAGGCATAGGGGCCGGTTCCGTCGTTCATTCGCAAGGCGACGCCAACGCCGTGGACGTCGTCGAGCCATTCGCCGGCGGAAATGGTGAAGCCATACTTGGCCATGGTTTCACCGGCGCGCTGAATGCCCGCATGGATTGCCGGCCATTTGTCGCCGCTGCGGCTCTTGATCTTGTCCAGCAATTCAGCCCGCTGGTCTTCCGCCAAGCTATAAAGATAGGCACGCCCCATGGCCGTGGTGGCAATCGGAATTCGCGAACCGGTATCCAGTCCCGCGCTCCAGTTGGAGTGGCCGCGACATTGCGCAAAATACATCATGCTGAGGCGGTCGCGCGCGCCCACCGCCACGTCGCCGCCGGTCTCTTCGGCAAGCTTGCGCATGTGCGCTTCGGCAATTCCGCGGATGCCGAGGTTAGCAAGCGCAGCATAGCCGATCGCCATCGCCGGCGGCGCCAGCTGGTATTTGTCGAAGCGCGAGACCTGCGCGAGGTAACCCAATTTCGTGAGTGTATAAGTCAGCCGCGACACGGTAGGCTTGGGCAGCTTGGTGCGGGCAGCAATCTCCTGGTTGCCGAGAAGGCCATCCCGGGGATGGAATGCGCGGAGCACATCGAGACCTCTGGAGAGCGCGACGACGAATTTGCGATCCGTTGCCGCTCTTCTTCTTGGCGCGCTTCATCCCGTTACCAAACTTGAGGCCGTCGATAATCGACAGTCGTTGACAATCGACGCTCCTCAACTTACCCCACGATGTCAAGATGTGAAATTGAATTTCGCAATGCGAAACAGTCCGGGAGAGAGACGTGAGCACAACAGTAAAGGCTGAAAATCGCGACGGGATCCTCGTCCTCACCATCGACAATCCTCCGGTCAACGCGCTGAGCCATTCGGTTCGCGCAGGTCTGCAGGAGGAGCTTGCCAAGGCCAAGAACGACGCGAGCATCAAGGCGATCGTGCTCGCCTGCGCCGGCCGCAGCTTCATCTCCGGCGCCGACATCCGCGAGTTCGGCAAGCCGCCGCAGGCGCCGGGCCTGCATGAAATTCTCGATCAACTGGAAAATTCGCCGCGGCCGGTCATCGCTGCGATCCACGGCAACGCGCTTGGCGGCGGTCTGGAGACCGCGCTGTGCTGCCATTTCCGCATCGCCACCAAGGACACCAAGCTCGGCCTGCCCGAGGTGAAGCTCGGCCTGCTGCCGGGCGCCGGCGGCACGCAGCGCCTGCCGCGCGTGGTCGGTCCGGCAAAGGCCGTGCAGATGATCGTCTCCGGCGATCCGATCAATGGCGACGAAGGCGTGAAGGTCGGCCTGGCTCGACGATCTGTTCGAGGGCGATCCGGCCAAGGCCGGCGAAGCCTTTGCCCGCAAGGTGATCGCCGAGAACCGCCCGCTGAAGCGCGTGCGCGACGATGACTCCAAGCTCGCCGCCGCCAAGGCCGATCCGGCGATCTTCACCGAAGCCGCGGCCGCCGCCAACAAGCGCAATCGCGGCCTGATCGCGCCGCTCGCCTGCGCCGAATGCGTCGAGCAGACGCTCAAGGGCACGTTCGAGGAAGGCATCGCCTTCGAGCGCAAGAAGTTCGTCGAGCTGATGAACGGCGATCAGTCGAAGGCGCAGCGTTATGCCTTCTTCGCCGAGCGCGAGGCGTCGAAGGTCGCGGGCGTTCCCGCCGACACCAAGCCGCGCAAGGTCGAGAGCGTCGCCATCATCGGCGCGGGCACCATGGGCGGCGGCATCTCGATGTCGTTCGCGAATGCGGGCATTCCGGTCACCATCATCGAGATGGGCCAGGAGCAGCTCGACCGCGGCCTCGGCGTCATGAAGAAGAACTGGGAAGCCACCGCTGCGCGCGGCGGCATGAAGCCGGAAGATGTGACGAAGCGCGTGGGCCTGGTCACCGGCAAGGTCGGCCTCGAGCATGCCAAGGATGCCGACCTGATCATCGAGGCGGTGTTCGAGACCATGGCGATCAAGAAGGAAGTGTTCACCAAGCTCGACGCCATTGCCAAGCCCGGCGCGATCCTCGCCAGCAACACCTCGTATCTCAACATCGACGAGATCGCCTCGGTGACCAAGCGGCCGCAGGATGTGCTCGGCATGCACTTCTTCAGCCCGGCCAACGTGATGAAGCTGTGCGAGATCGTTCGCGGCGCCAAGACCGCGCCCGACGTGCTGGTGACGGCGGTCGCCATTTCGCGGCGCATCGCCAAGATTCCCGCCGTGGTCGGCAACTGCGACGGCTTCGTCGGCAACCGCATGCTGGCGGCGCGCGGCAAGCAGTCCGACAAGCTGCTCTATGAAGGCGCGCTGCCGCAGCAGATCGATGCGGTGGTGACCAAGTTCGGCATCCCGATGGGCCCGTTCACCATGAGCGACATGGCCGGCCTCGATATCGGCTGGCGCTCGCGCAAGGACCGCGGCATCAAGTCGGAGATTCCGGATGCGCTCTGCGAGGCGGGCCGTTTCGGCTTGAAGACCGGCAAGGGCTACTACAAGTACGAAGGCGGCCGCGCGCCGATCCCCGATCCGGAGGTCGAGGACCTGATCGCCAAGACGCTGGCGAAGATGGGCAAGAAGCCGCGCACGGTCAGCGACGAGGAGATCCTCGAGCGCATGGTCTACCCGATGGTGAACGAGGGCGCGCGGATTCTCGAAGAGAAGATCGCGGCGCGTCCGAGCGACATCGACGTGGTCTGGCTGTACGGCTACGGCTGGCCGGTCTATCGCGGCGGCCCGATGCACTATGCCGACAGCGTCGGCCTGAAGAAGGTCGCGGAGCGGCTGTCGTACTATGCCAAGGAGACCGGCGATCCGTCGCTGGAGCCGGCGCCGCTTCTGAAGAAGCTCGCCGACGAGGGCAAGACCTTCGCGTCGCTCGCTGCGGCGTGAAACTTCGATGCCCCGGTTGTGGGAAAAGCACTACCCGAACGGCGTCCGGTGGGATTGCTGAAATTCCCGCCGGCACGCTGCCGGGTTTGATCGAGCGCTCCGTAGCCAAGTTCGGCAACCGGACGGTCATCGATTTTCGCGACCGCGAGATGTCGTTCACCGACCTTGCGGCGCGGATCGATGTTGCCGCCGCTGCGTTCCTGCGTGCGGGCTACGGCAAGGGGCACTCGGTCGCGCTGTTTCTCGGCAACACGCCGGATCATCCGGTCAACTTCTTCGGCGCGACGAAAGCCGGCGCGAGGATCGCGCATCTCTCGCCGCTCGACGGCGAGATCGCGCTGTCGCACAAGCTCACCGACAGCGGCGCGCGGGTGCTGGTCACCTCAAATCTCGCGCCGCTCCTGTCGGTAGCGCTGAAATTCCTCGACAAGGGCCTGGTCGATCGCATCGTCGTCTGCGAGGACGACCGCTGGGGCGCGACGGCAAATCCGCTGCTGCCGATCCCGCAGCGCAAGGAGATCGTGACCTTCGGCCAGTTCATCGATGGCGTCACGCTGCCGAAGACCTGGCCGACGGTGACGCCCGACGACATTGCGGCGCTTCAGTACACCGGCGGCACCACCGGATTGCCGAAGGGCGCCATGCTCACCCACGGCAACCTGCTCGCCGGCAACGCGATCTTCGACCTCTGGGGCGCGGCCTCGCGCGCCGAGCGCGGCGACGTGATCGACAAGGTGATCTGCGTCCTGCCGCTGTTTCATATCTTCGCGCTGATCACGGTCCTGTTGCGGCAGATCGATCGCGGCAACGTCATCCTGCTGCATCAGCGGTTCGACGTCGAAGCGGTGCTGCGCGATATCGAGGTGAAGCGCGCGACGCGCGTTTCCGGGCGTGCCCACCATGTGGATCGCAATCGCCAACACGCCCGGCATCGAGAAGCGCGATTTCTCCTCGCTGCGCTTTGCCGGCTCGGGTGGCGCGCCGCTCCCGGTCGAAGTTGCCAAGATTCTCGCCGAGAAGATCGGCCTGTCGCTGGGTGGCGGCTGGGGAATGACCGAGACCTGCTCAGCCGGCACCGCGCATCCGGCGGAAGGGCCGGACAAGGCCGGCGTCGATCGGTCTGCCGCTGCCGGGCATCGAATTGGACATCGTGTCGCTGGAGGATCCGGCGAAGGTCCTGGGCATCGGCGAGGTCGGTGAAATCCGCATCAAGGGACCGAACGTCACCAAGGGCTACTGGAATCGGCCCGACGAGTCGGCCGCATCCTATGTCGACGGCCGGTTTCTGACCGGCGACGTCGGCTACATGGACGAGGACGGCTACTTCTTCATCGTCGACCGGAAGAAGGACATGATCATCTCCGGCGGCTTCAACGTCTATCCGCAGATGATCGAGCAGGCGATCTACCAGCATCCCGCCGTGCAGGAGGTCATCGTTATCGGCATCCCTGATGCCTATCGCGGCGAGGCCGCCAAGGCGTTTGTCAAATTGCGCAATGGCGCCGGGCAATTTACGCTGGAGGAGCTGCGCGCCTTCCTGTCCGGCAAGGTCGGCAAGCACGAGCTTCCCGCTGCGCTCGAGTTCAGGGACGAATTGCCGCGTACCACCGTCGGTAAATTGTCGCGTCACGAGCTGCGCGTACAGACTTCGAAATAACAAGCCTCATCAGGAGAGCAAACATGGATCTCAGCTACAGCAAGGAAGAAGTGGCGTTTCGTCAGGAAGTGCGCGACTTCTTCCAGACCTCCGTTCCGGCCGAGACCCGGAAGAAGCTGCAGGAAGGCCGTCACCTCAGCAAGGAGGACATGGTCACCTGGCAGCGCATCCTCAACAAGAAGGGCTGGGCCGTTCCGCACTGGCCGAAGCAGTGGGGCGGCACCGGCTGGGATGCGGTGAGGCTCTACATCTTCAATGAAGAGATGCAGCTCGCGCCCGCGCCGCAGCCGCTGGCCTTCGGCGTCAGCATGCTGGGCCCGGTGCTCTACAACGTCGCCAATGACGAGCAGAAGAAGTACTACCTGCCGCGCATCGCCAATCTCGACGACTGGTGGTGCCAGGGCTTCTCCGAGCCGGGCGCAGGCTCCGACCTCGCGTCGCTGAAGACCAAGGCCGAGCGCAAGGGCGACGTCTACGTCATCAACGGCCAGAAGACCTGGACGACGCTCGCCCAGCACGCCGACTGGATCTTCTGCCTGTGCCGCACCGATCCCAATGCGAAGAACCGGCAGTCGGGCATCTCCTTCATCCTCGTCGACATGAAGTCGCGCGGCATCACGGTGCGGCCGATCATCACCATCGACGGCGCGCATGAGGTCAACGAGGTGTTCTTCGACAATGTCGAGGTGCCGGTGACGAACCTCGTCGGCGAGGAGAACAAGGGCTGGGATTACGGAAAGTTCCTGCTCGGCAACGAGCGCACCGGCATCGCCCGCATCGGCGCCTCGAAGGAGCGGCTGCGCCGCATCCGCCAGCTCGCATCGAAGGTGGAAAGCGGCGGCAAGCCGATCATCGAGGATCAGCGTTTCCTCGAGAAGCTGACCGCGGTCGAGATCGAGCTCAAGGCGCTCGAGATGAACCAGATGCGCGTCGTCGCCGGCGAGAAGCATCGCGAGAAGGGCAAGCCCGATCCGGCGTCCTCGATCCTGAAGATCAAGGGTTCCGAGCTGCAGCAGGCGACCACCGAGCTGATGATGGACGTGATCGGCCCGTTCGCCGCGCCCTGCCGAGACCGGCGACCACGACGGCGCGAACGAGCCCGACGACTGGAACACCGATGATCGCGCCGAACTACTTCAACTACCGCAAGGTGTCGATCTACGGCGGCTCGAACGAGATCCAGAAGAACATCATCGCCAAGGCGGTGCTGGGGCTCTGAGCGAACGCGATGGCGTCTTCGCGACACTTCGCCGTCATGCCCGGCCTTGTGCCGGGCATCCACGCCTTTCGCCGCGGCACGCAGGAAGACGTGGATGGCCGGGACAAGCCCGGCCATGACGAAAAAAGAAAATGAATCCATCGCAAGCGGCGACTTTGTAAGAAAGTCCAAGGAGTAAAAATGGATTTCGATTTGTCCGAGGAGCAGCGGCTTCTCAAGGATAGCGTGGAAGGCCTGCTGAACGACTCTTACGACTTCGAGCAGCGCAAGAAGAACAGCGCGTCGAAGAAGGGCTGGAGCGAGGAGGCCTGGAAGAAGTTCGCCGAGCAGGGCCTGCTCGGCCTGCCGTTCGCCGAGGCCGATGGCGGCTTCGGCGCGGGCGCGATCGAGACCATGATCGTCATGGAGGCGATGGGCAAGGCGCTGGTGGTCGAGCCGTATCTCGCAACGGTCGTGCTCGCCGGCGGCTTCCTGCGTCATGGCGGCTCGGACGCGCAGCGGCAGGCGCACGTCCCCTCGATCATCGACGGCTCGAAGACATTTGCCTTCGCGCAGCTGGAGAAGAATTCGCGCTACGATCTTGGCGACGTGAGCACGACGGCCAAGAAGAAGGGTTCCGGCTACGTCATCAACGGCGAAAAGTTCGTGGTCGCCAACGGCGATTCCGCGGACACGTTCGTCGTCACGGCGCGCACGGCCGGTGGGCAGCGCGATCGCAAGGGCGTTGGTGCGTTCCTGGTGCCTGCGAATGCCAAGGGCGTGCGGGCGAAGGGCTACCCGACGCAGGACGGCTTGCGCGCCGCAAACATCACCTTCGAGCAGGTCGAGGTCGGCGCCGATGCCGCGCTCGGTGATGCCGAGAACGCGCTGCCGCTGGTCGAGCGCGTGGTCGACGAGGCGCGGATCGCGCTGTGCTCGGAAGCGGTCGGGGCGATGGACGAGTCGCTGAAGGTGACGATGGAATACCTGAAGACGCGTCAGCAGTTCGGCCAGAACATCGGCAAGTTCCAGGCGCTGCAGCACCGCGGCTCGGACATGTTCGTGGCGCTGGAGCAGGCGCGCGGCATCACCATGTACGGCACGATGGCCGTCACCTATGACGATGCGAAGGAGCGGTCGACCGCCATCGCCGCGACCAAGGTGCAGGTCGGGCGCTCGTCGAAATACATCGGCCAGCAGTCGATCCAGCTGCATGGCGGCGTCGGCATGACCGAGGAGTACAAGATCGGCCACTATTTCAAGCGGCTGACCATGATCGAGTCCACCTTCGGCGACGCCGACTATCACTTGCGGCGGATTGCGGAGCAGGGCGGTCTGTTCAAGAACTAAGCCAAACGAGCTGCACAGTCGCAACCCGATTCTCAGCGTCATCCCGAGAGCGATCGACGAAGCGTCGCTCGTTCGTATGGGCTGCGACCGGTACAGAGCGTCGCCGTCGCAGTGCACCGGCGTGCTGGACGGCTTGCGGGCATCGATGGCAGTGGGCCGACGGCGTGTAGGGAGAGCCGCGATGGACGCGGATTTTTCGCCGCAGGACGTGCTCTCGTTCTGGCGCAACGCCGGCGAGAAGCGCTGGTGGACCAAGGACGACGCCTTCGACGCGGAAATCCGCGAGAAATTTCTCGACCTTTGGCACGCTGCAGCCGCAGGCCGTTGTGCGCACTGGGAGGAAACTGCCGACGGTGCACTGGCGCTCGTGATCGTGCTCGACCAGTTTCCGCGCAACATGTTTCGCAACGATCCGCGCACCTATGCGAGCGATGCGCTTGCTTGCGACGTCGCCAGGCGCGCCATCGACAGCGGCGCGGACGCCCGCATCGCAGAGGATCTGCGCGGATTTCTCTATATGCCGTTCATGCATTCGGAGCATCTGGCCGATCAGGAACGCTGCATCACGTTGTTCGAACGAACGGGCAATGCCGAGAACGCGAAATACGCAGTACATCATGCGGACATCATCCGCAGGTTCGGGCGCTTCCCGCACCGCAACCGCTTGTTGGGGCGGACATCGACCGCCGAAGAACAAGCCTTTTTGGACTCCGGTGGCTTTTCGGGCTGAGGTTGGCCTGATATAGCGACACTTCGTCGCAAAGCTAAGCTGCCGTCAGAGCAAGCATCCCCAGCGGCAGCAGTGGAGGAAATACATGAGTATCCGCAACGCGTTTCTGGCCGTCACTGGACTTGCGCTTCTGGGAGCGCTTGCCGGGCCTGCGCTGTCGCAGCAGCCGCTTGAATTGAAGATCATGGCGCCGGCCAATCCCGGCGGCGGCTGGGACCAGACCGCGCGCTCGATGCAGCAGGCGCTGGTGCAGGCGGGCATCGCCAAGAGCGTGCAGGTGACGAATGTCGGCGGCGCGGGCGGCTCGGTCGGCATCGCCCAGTTCGTCAACACGGCGAAGGGCGACGGCAACCAGCTGATGGTGAACGGCTTCGTCATGGTCGGCGCGCTGGCGATGAACAAGTCGCCGGTCACGCTCGATCAGGTGACGCCGATCGCGCGCCTCACCGAGGAAATCCAGGTCATCGTCGTGCCGGCGAACTCGCCGATCAAGACCGCCAAGGATCTGGCGGCGGCGCTGAAGGCCGACATCGCCAAGGTTACCTTCGCAGGTGGCTCGGCGGGCGGCATCGACCACATCATGGCGGCGATGTTTGCCGGCGCCATCGGCGCAGACGCGACCAAGGTGAACTATGTGCCCTTCTCGGGCGGCGGCGAGTTGCTGGCGGCCATTCTCGGCGGCAAGGTGACGGCCGGCATTTCCGGCTACAGCGAATACGAAGGCCAGATCAAGGCGGGCAAGCTGCGCGCGATCGGCATCACCGCGGCGGAGCGGCGCGCGGGCATCGACGTGCCGACGTTCAAGGAGCAGGGCGTCGATCTGGTCCTGACCAACTGGCGCTCGGTCGTGGCCGCCCCTGGCATCACGGCGGAGCAGAAGAAGGTGCTCGCCGACGCTGTCGAAAAGCTGGTGAAATCGCCCGCCTGGCAGGACGTGCTGAAGCAGAAGGGCTGGGATGATGCCTATCTTTCCGGCGATGCGTTTGCCGACTTCCTGAAGAAGGAAAACGTCCGCGTCACCGATGTGCTGAAATCCATCGGCCTCGTGAAATCGTGAGCGCGTCCGATCGCGCGCGGGCCGGCGGGCGCGCGCCCGCGCAGTGTCGATCGCGCCGGCATCGTCATCGCGTTGGCGCTGGCGGCGCTTGCCGTCGTGCTGGTGCTCGACGCGCTGCGTATCCAGGCGAACGTCGTCTATGGCTTGGGACCGCAGGCGATGCCGATCATCGTCGCCATCGGTCTTGCGGTCCTCGCCGCCGGCAATCTGGTCAACGCGCTGAGCGGCGGCGACGTCGAGCCTGAGGACATGGATTTCCGCCCGGTGCTTTTGATCCTTGCCGGGCTCGCCATGATGATCGCGATCATCGGGCTCGGCGGCGGCTTCATTCCGGCGATGACGGTTCTGTTCGCCGCCACCGCAACGGCCTTCGGCCGCCGCGCGATCGTCGCCGATCTCATCATCGGCGTCGTCATCGCCACGGTGATTTATCTCGCCTTCAGCAAGCTCCTGACGCTCGGCCTGCCGCAAGGCCCGCTGGAGCGGCTGCTTTAATCGCGTCGTCTCGGGGGACTCCATGGATACGTTCGCCGCACTGGCCAATGGCATGGCGGTCGCCCTGCAGCCGATGAACCTGCTGTTCGCGTTGATCGGCGTGTTTCTCGGCACCGCCGTCGGCGTGCTGCCCGGCATCGGCCCGGCGCTGACCGTGGCGCTGTTGTTGCCGGTGACCTACAAGCTCGATCCCGGCGGCTCGCTGATCATGTTCGCCGGCATCTACTACGGCGGCATGTATGGCGGCTCGACCACCGCGATCCTGATCAACACGCCGGGTGAAAGCGCGTCGATGGCGACCGCGCTCGAAGGCAACAAGATGGCCAAGGCCGGCCGCGGCGGGCCGGCGCTCGCGACCGCCGCCATCGGCTCGTTCGTCGCCGGCACGCTCGCCACCATCGGTCTTGCGTTCATTGCACCGTGGCTGGTCGACATCGCAGTGAAGTTCGGCCCTGAGGATTATTTCGCGCTGATGTGCGTGGCGTTCGTGACGGTCTCGGCCACCTTCGGCAATTCGCCCGTGCGCGGCCTCACCAGCCTGTTCATCGGCCTCACGCTTGGCCTCGTCGGCATCGACAAGCTCACCGGGCAGCCGCGGCTTTCCTTCGGTGTGCCGGAGCTGCTCGACGGCGTGGAAGTGACGACGCTTGCCGTCGGCCTGTTTGCGCTCGGCGAGGCGCTGTATGTCGCCTCGCGCCGGCATCAGGCGGAAGAAAAGATCGAGGCCGTGCGCGGCTCGCTCTGGATGACGAAGGAAGACTGGAAGCGGTCGTGGAAGGCGTGGCTGCGCGGTTTCGGCTTCGGCTTTCCGATCGGCGCCTTGCCTGCGGGCGGCGCCGAGATTCCAACGTTCCTGTCCTATTCGACCGAGAAGCGCCTGACCAAGCATCCGGAAGAGTTCGGCAAGGGAGCCATCGAAGGCGTCGCGGGGCCCGAGGCCGCCAACAACGCATCCGCCGCCGGCACGCTGGTGCCGCTGTTGACGCTCGGCCTGCCGACGTCGGCGACGGCTGCGATGATGCTCGCCGGCTTCCAGCAGTACGGACTGAATCCGGGCCCGCTGCTGTTCGCCGAAAAACCCGACCTTGTGTGGGGACTGATCGCGAGCCTCTTCATCGCCAACGTGATGCTGCTGGTCCTCAACCTTCCGCTGGTCGGATTGTGGGTGAAGCTTTTGACCATCCCGCAGCCGTGGCTTTACGCAGGCATCCTGGTGTTCGCGACCATGGGAACGATCGCGGCAAAACCGTCCGTGGTCGAGCTGACGATGCTTGCGGGCTTCGGCGTGCTCGGCTTCCTGATGCGGCGCTATGATTTTCCGATCGCGCCGGTGGTGGTCGGGCTGATCCTCGGCCCGATTGCCGAAAGCCAGCTGCGGCGCGCGCTGTCGATCAGCCTCGGCGATCCGATGACGCTGCTGCAAAGCCCGATCTCGGCGACGCTTGCTGGTGATCGCACTGCTCGCGCTGCTGCTGCCGTACATCCTGAAGGGGATGAGCCGGTTCAGGGCCGCTGAAGACTCAGGGCGGCCTTGAAGCCGCTCAGAAGGCGAGAACGGCCTTGCCGACAAATCCGCGGCGATCAATCTTGCGGCGATTTCGGCGATGTCGCTTACCTTGCCTCTCACCGTGATCTCGGGGCGCAGCTTTCCTGTTGCCACCAAACCGAGAAGATCGGCAAGGCCGATCCCCGGCGGTTCGCGCTGGAATTCGTATCCCATGACCAGGCCGTAGAGCGTCGTCCCGCCGACACGGAACTTCGCGGCATCGAAGTCCGTTCGCGAGCCTGACGAAGCGCCGAGCACCACACAGGTGCCGCCCGGCGCCAGCATGCCGAGCGCGGCGGCGAGTGAGTGTCCGCCGACCAATTCAAGGATGAGATCGTAAGGTCCGAATTTTTCGGCGCCTGAGAGGTTGTCGCCAATTCCGACCTCGTCCGCGCCAAGCCTGCGCACCAGGCCTTCCTGCGCTTCCGAGCGAATGGCGGCAACGACCTTGGCGCCTTGCAGGCGGGCGAGCTGCAGCGCGAAGGTGCCGACGCCACCCGATGCGCCACTGACAAGCACGCGTCTGCCCTCGAGCGCGCCGCCCAGTTGCAGCGCACGCCGCGCCGTGAGCGCTGCAACCGGAAGCGATGCCGCGTCCTCAAACGAGACGTTGTCGGGAATGACCGCGGCCGCAGGCAACGGGACGGCGATGTACTCGGCCCAGCCGGCAAAGCCGTTCGTGCAGACAACACGTGATCCGGCCGCAGGGCCAGAGCCATCGGCCGCTGCCCGTTCGACAACTCCGGCAGCATCCCATCCGGGTCTCCATCCATCCGCCGCCTGGCTCAGCGCCATGCGCGTCTCGCCGCGATTGAGCGAGATCGCATGCACCTTCACCAGCATCTCGCCAGCCTTCGGCTCCGGCGGCACCACCTCCTTGATGAGCAGCCGCCGCGGGTCTTTCGTATCGACCACCACGGCAAGCATGGTCGCTTGTCTCGCCGGTGCGTCCATGGCCAGCGCCCTCCCATATATGTTCAATGAACACTTAGCGTGAACATGCCGTTCTGGCAAGGCGAGCGTGTCGGAGCTCGGCGGCGCCAGTTTCGGTGCACGCCATCCGGTTGTATGCTGGCGACGCGGCGGGCGAGGACATGCACACCAGAAAAACGCGACTGAAACCGAAGATTCAGAAGAAGCGCAAGCTGCGCGGTTTTGGACATGAGCGCCGGGCGGAAATCCTGGCCGTCGCCAAGCAGCTGTTCATTCGCGACGGCTACGCGGCGGTGACGACGCGCCAGCTCGCCAAGCGCGCCGGACTGTCACAGACAGGCCTGTACCTTTATTTCAGAGACAAGCAGGAAATCCTCGACGCGCTTCGCGAGGCGACATTTCTTGAACTCATCGCCAGGCTCGAGCGGATCAGGGCGAAGCGATCGGCCGACGCGGATTATCTCGCGCGCCTGCTCGAGGGATATCTGGAGTTCGCCTTCGAAAATCGCGATGAATATCAACTGACGCTGCTCGTGCCGCACGAGACGGCCAAGGACCATCCGCCCAAGACGCTTGATCGGCCCGTCGCCGAGCAGCCCGCGGGACTCGCGGCGTTTCTTCTATTCCGTGACGAAATCGCAGCGCTTGCAGACGCAGGCGTCGTGGTGTGCGACGACGTCAATCTCGTCACCCAGTCGCTGTGGGGTGCGCTGCATGGTCTGGCGAGCCTGATCATGACGCATCCGGAATTTCCCTGGGCGGATCACGCCCAGTTGATGAACTCGCTGGTCGCCACGCTCGTCAAAGGATTGCAGGTTCGCATCGCCTGACGTAAGTGTTCATTGAATATGTTCAATGAACATATAGTTGGCGGTGCGGAGGCGGCGATGACGACGTTGACGGTCAACGGGCAGGAGCGCGATGTCGAGGCCGATCCGGAAAAGCCGCTGTTGTGGGTCTTGCGCGAGGATATCGGCCTCACCGGAACGAAGTTCGGCTGCGGCATTGCCGCCTGCGGCGCGTGCACGGTTCATGTCAACGGCGAGCCGGTCCGTTCGTGCTCGGTCCCGCTCGGTGCTGTCGCCGGCGCCAAAGTCGTCACCATCGAGGGGCTTGCCGCCGACGCCGGTTTGCCGCCTGGCAAATTGCACCCGGTGCAGGACGCGTGGATCAAAATCCAGGTGCCGCAATGCGGTTACTGTCAGTCCGGCATGATCATGACCGTTGCGGGGCTGTTGCGGGAGAACGCCAGTCCCACGCCTGCGGAGATCGACGAAGCGATCGGTAATCTCTGTCGATGCGGTACCTATACCCGGGTTCGCAGAGCCATCCAGTCGCTGGCCGCGAAAGCCTGAGGCAGAGCCATGAAGCGCAGGACCTTTCTTCTTGGTGCTGCCGCCGTGACCGGCGGTCTGGCTCTCGGCTATCGCGCCTGGACGGCCGGTTTCGATGCGCAGGCGATTGCACTCACCGGCCGCGGCGGTGGCAGACTGCTCGCCGGCTGGGTGAAGATCGGCAGCGACGACACGGTCACAATCTACGTGCCGCATGCGGATATGGGGCAGGGCAGTCATACGGCGCTGGCGATGATGCTGGCCGAAGAGCTGGATGCGGACTGGTCCCGCGTGCGCACGGAGCGGGCGCCGGCGGAGAAAGCGTTCGCCAATCGCTTCCTTGCGGAAGGCTGGATCTTGCAAGGCTGGCAGCCTCCGTCGTTCCTCGGCAGCACCGTCAGCGCCGGATTTGCCGAGGCTGCCCGCTTCATCAACCTGCAGATCACGGGCGGATCGACCGCCGTGAGGTTTACCGGCCAGGGCGGCATGCGCATCGTCGGCGCCGCCGCACGTTCGATGCTGGTTGAAGCTGCCGCCCGGCGCTGGCAGGTCGATGCGAAGAGCTTGACGGTCGCCAATGGCGTGGTGACCGAGCCAGCAAGCGGGCGTTCCGCGCGATTTGGCGAACTTGCCGCCGATGCAGCGAACCTCTCGCCGCCGTCAAAGCCGCCGCTCAAATCGCCACGCGACTACAAGATCATCGGCAGATCGCTGCCGCGTCTCGACGTGCCGGCCAAGGTGACCGGCGCGATGCAATACGGGATCGACTTCACCTTGCCCGGCCTCCTTCATGCCGCGGTCAAGGCCGCGCCGGTGCATGGCGGCAGGCTCATCTCGGTGGACGCTGCGCCGGCCATGCAGGTCGAAGGCGTGGAGCGCGTCGTGAGGCTCGAGAGTTCAGTCGCTGTTGTCGCAAGAAGCTTCTGGCAGGCGCGGCGAGGGCTGGAGGCGCTGCAGCCGGTTTTCGATGTCGCCGGCAAGGGTGGCGTGAACACGCGGACTCACTTCGAGGAACAGGACCGGCTGCTGGCCGCGGGGATTGGCGCGTCGATCCATAAGTCGGGCGATGCCGAGGCGCTGCTGGCGGCGACGCCGCCGAACCGCATCGTGGAGGCAACGTATCGGGTTCCGTTCCTGCATCATGCTGCGATGGAGCCGATCAACGCGACGGCACAGTTCAAGGATGGCGAATTGACCGTCTGGGCCGGCGAGCAGGACGCGTTGGGCTCGAAGGCCGCGCTCGTCAAGGCGACCGGGCTCTCCGCGGACAAGGTGACACTTCACGCGTTGCCGATCGGCGGCGCGTTCGGACGGCGCATAGCGCAGACCTCGCAGCACCTCGTGCAGGTCGCCGAAATCGCCAGGGCCCTGTCTCCCCGGCCCGTGAAGATGATCTGGACACGGGAGGAAGATCTTGCCCAGGGCGCCTACCGGCCGGCCGTGAGCACCCGCATTCGCGCCGCGCTCGGTTCCGATGGCAGGCCCGCGGCGTGGTCGCAGGTCTATGTCAATCTGACCGGGCCGGGCCGCAGGGAAGGATATCACCTGCCTTACGATATCCCCGCGCAGGCGCTCAGTGCGATCGAAAGTTCAACTCACGTCCGCACGGGAACGTGGCGCAGCGTCGCCCACTCGCAGCATGCATTCTATACGGAATGCTTCATCGACGAGCTCGCCGCGGCAGCCGGGCGTGATCCCTTTGCCTATCGCCGCGATCTGCTGCCGCCCGGCTCACGCCCGCGCAAGGTGCTCGAGCTTGCCGCCGAGAAATCGGATTGGGGCAAACCGGCAGAGGTCGGCGTCGGACGCGGCATCGCGCTCGTTGAAAGCTTCGGCACGATCGTCGCGCATGTTGTGGAGGCTTCCTTGCGAGCGGACCGGAAGCCGCGTGTTCATCGCGTCACCGCCGTGGTCGATTGCGGCGATGTTTGTCATCCGGACAACGCGACCGCCCAGGTAGAGGGCGCCGTCATCATGGGTCTCAGCGCCGCAATCGGCGAACAGATCACCGTTCGAGCGCGGCGCCGTGGTGCAGCGCAATTTCCCTGACTACCCGATCCTCACCTTCGCCGACGCTCCGCCACGGATCGACGTGCACTTTCTGCGCAGCGACGGCCCGTGGGGCGGGCTTGGTGAACCCGGCCTGCCGCCGGTGGCGCCCGCGCTCGCCAACGCGATGTTCGCAATCTCCGGAGAACGCAAGCGGGCGCTGCCGCTCGTCGCGAGCGGATAGCGACGCCGTTCGCTGGTTCCCATGGCGGCGCGGACCGCATCCGACCGCCCAACCAAATGTTAACGGATCGTTGCTAAGGGTCAGACCCTGGCCGCTCCTGCGGCGCGGGGATCTTGCGACTGTGGCGGTGATGGACGGCGAAGGAGCCCCGGAGTGGAAGCGGCCTGCTTGCGCGGCTGCGCGCGATGCTTGGGGATTCCAGCGACGCCTCGCTGACCAAGCGGCTGGCGGGCACCATCTTCATCATTCGCGTGCTCAGCGCGGGCCTTGCGTATTTCTCGCAAGTGCTGCTCGCGCGCTGGATGGGCACTTCCGAATACGGCATCTACGTCTATGCATGGACCTGGGTGCTGCTGCTCGGCAGCATGATGGATTTCGGCATCGCCGTCACGGCGCAGAAACTGATCCCGGAATATCGCGGCAAGAACCAGCTCAGTCTGCTGCGCGGCTTCCTGTTCGGCAGCCGCTGGCTGACCTTCGGCGTGTCCGTCGCCACCTCATGCCTGCTCGCGGGCCTGGTCTACCTGCTGTCGCCATGGATCGAGGCGCATACGGTCGCTTCGCTTTATATCGGCTGCACGATTCTTCCCGCGCTGGTGCTTGCCAACGTCCAGGACGGCATCGCGCGCTCGCACGACTGGATGCGGCTTGCGCTGTCGCCGCAGTTCATCGTCCGCCAGTCGCTGATCATCGGCTTCACCGCCGGCGCGTTTGCGCTGAGCGCCAGGCTCGATGCCGTCGACGCGATGAAGTTCAGCTCCGCCGCGGTCTGGATCGCGATGATCGGCCAGATGGTCTTCCTCAATCGCCGTCTCAAGGAGGCGGTCGAACCCGGGCCGCGCCACTACGCTTACAAAAGCTGGCTTGCGACCTCGCTGCCGATCCTGCTCGTCGAAGGTTTCTACCTGCTGCTGAGCTACGTCGACATCCTGGTGCTGCAGGCGTTTCGTCCGTCCGACGACGTCGGCATCTACCACGCCATCGTCAAGACGCTGGCGCTGGTGTCGTTCATCCACTACGCGATGGCCGCGACCACCGCGCACCGCTTCAGCGAATACCATGTGGCGGGCGACCGCGAGCGGCTGTCGGCCTATCTCGCGCACGCGATCAAATGGACGTTCTGGCCGTCGCTGGCGGCGACCGCGCTGCTGCTCGCCTTCGGCAAGCCGCTGTTGTGGCTGTTCGGTCCGCAATTCACCTCCGGCTACGCGGCGATGTTCGTCGTCGCGATCGGCCTGATCGCGCGCTCGGCCATGGGTCCGGTGGAGCGGCTCTTGAACATGCTGGGCCACCAGAACGCCTGCGCGTTCGCCTATGCGCTGGCGTTCGTGATGAACCTCGTCCTCTGCATCCTGCTGGTCCCCCGCTACGGCATCTACGGCGCCGCGGCCTCGACGTCGATCGCGCTGGTGTTCGAGTCGATCCTGTTGTTCTGGATCACGCGCAAGCGGCTCGGCTTCCACGTGCTCGCGTTCGGCTGGGGCAGGGCGGGTTAGGCGACCCGCAGCCCGCATTCCATGAGCGGCCTTGGAACATCTCGGGTCGGCGTATTGCATGCCCTATAGCCTCGTAACAATTGAGCGCCGACATTCGCAAGATCACTGAGGGCCGATTCCGGCCCGTCCGGCAAGCAGGCGGTGTGCGGTCATCGTCTCGAAGGCGCTGCTCGACGAAGAGTTCATCGCCCGTCACCTGACGGCGGAGCACTGCCGCCCGCGCAAGGTGCTGTACGAGGATCCGGAGCTCGGCTTCTGCATCTGCGGCCATGTCTATGAGAGCGAAGCCAACGGCGCGCCGCACGATCACGGCTCCAGCTGCGCAATCTATGGCGTCGCCAACGGCGACACGGAGATGACCGACTGGCGCATCGTGCAGAAAGGCCGAGGGCGGCGCGCCGAACCTTGTCGAGCCGGTTCGCACCTACGTGATGAAGCCCGGCGATTGCCATGATCTACGACGTCGGCGCCGTGCATTCGCCGCAGCGCGCCGGCCCGACCAAGCTCGTGCGCGTCGAAGGCAAGAATCTCGACCACGTGCAACGCTCGAACATCAAGGCCGCGTGAGGCGCGGCGCGTTTGCTAGCGTCATTGCGAGCGCATAGCTATCGTTCGAAGAACGGCGTCGCTTCGCTCGCGCTAGGCGACGAAGCAATCCAGCGCGCGCGAAGCGCCCCACGCAAAAAGCGCGCATCGCGCGGCGAATTCTGCGTTTTTCTGGCGCGCCTTCCGGCGCGCAGCTGGATTGCTTCGCTTCGCTCGCAATGACGCGGAGTGCAGGCGTCTCCATCTTTCGACGATGAGAACGGAAAGTCCCTATGCCCACTACCGCGATCAAATCTATCTCCGCCCGTGAATTGAAGGCCGCGCTGCACGACGGGCGGCGAGATCGCCCTGCTCGACGCGCGCGAGGAGGCGGCGTTCGGCGCGCGCCATCATCTGATGGCCACCTGCGTGCCGCTCAGCCGGCTGGAGCTGATGCTCGACGATCTGGTGCCGCGCCGCGCCGCGCGCATCGTCTGGTGCGACGACGGCGAAGGTGTCGCCGCGCCCGCCGCCGCGCGCATGCTCCGCGCTCGGCTGCGGCGACGTCAGCGTGCTCGTCTGGCGGCCTCAGCGCCTGGGAGAGCGGAAGGCTTCCGCGCTCTACAGCGGCATCCATGTGCCGAGCAAGGCGTTCGCGGAAGTGGTCGAGCACGAGGCGAAGACGCCTTACATCTCGGTGCACGAGCTGCAGGCGATGCTCGTCGCAGCAAGGCCGACATCGTCATCTACGACAGCCGCTCGTTCGAGGAATATCACAACAACAGCATCCCGACCGCCATCAGCGTGCCCGGTGCGGAACTCGTCTATCGCTTTGCCGATCTTGCGCCCTCGCCAGACACGCTGGTCGTCGTCAACTGCGGCGGCCGCACGCGCAGCATCGTTGGTGCGCAGTCGCTGATTGCGGCCGGTGTCAGCAACCGCGTCGTCTCGTTGAAGGACGGCACGATGGCCTGGCATCTCGCCGGGCTCGAGGTGGTGCATGGCGCGAAGCGCCGGCCGCCCGAGGTCAGCTCGCAGGGCTCGCCTACGCGCAGGCTGCCGCCGCGAAAGTCGCCGCGCGTTGCGGCATTGCCCGCATCGACCGCGCAACGCTCGCGGCCTGGCGCGCGTGAGTCCGCCGAGCGCACGCTCTACCTGCTCGACGTGCGCACGCCGGCTGAATACGAGGCCGGCCATCTGCGCGGCGCGCGCTCGGCGCCCGGCGGCCAGCTCGTGCAGGAGACCGACTATCATCTCGCCACCTGGGGCGCGCGCGTCGTGCTGTTGGACGACAACGGCGTTCGTGCAAGCATGACCGCCTCCTGGCTGAAGCAGATGGGCTGGCACGACGTCGCCGTGCTCGTGGCGACCGAGGCCTACGGCGACTGGGAGTACGGTCCGCATCGCCCGCGCGTGCTCGGCCTAAAGCGGTCGCGGCGCCTGCGCATCGGGGTGCGACAATCTGCGCGCACCGGCTTGCGGCGAACGAGGCGGTAGCTGGTCGATCTCGATCTCTCCACGCGCTTTGCAAAGGGCCACATCCCCGGCGCCTGGTTTGCGGTGCGCGCGCGCCTTGTCGCGAACGCTGTCGAAGCTCCCGGCAGCGCAGGCGATCGTGCATGACCTTCGCCGATGCTTGCCTTGTGCGGATGACCGAGACGCTGAACGACGCCGTCCTGCTGACGACCGATGCCGATTTTCGTATCTATCGCCGGCATGGCCGCGAAGCTGTCCCGTGCGTCCTGCCGACGACGATCAAGACGCGCGATTGAAAAATCTCGATGCCGCGGGTCTCGTATCCGATTCTGGCCCCGTCTGGCACCGGGATCGTAAGTCAGCCCGCGGCGACACCTACGCCGCGGTCCAGCCGCCATCCATCGACAGGTTCGCGCCGGTGATCTGGCTGGCGTCGTCGCCGCAGAGATAGAGCGCCAGCGCTGCGACCTGGTCGGAGGTGACGAACTCCTTGGTCGGCTGCGCCTCCAGCAGCACGTCGTGGATCACCTGCTCCCGCGTCATGTTGCGCGCCTTCATGGTGTCGGGGATCTGCTTCTCCACCAGCGGCGTCCAGACGTAGCCCGGCGAGATGCAGTTGCAGGTGACCTTGAAGGTCGCGAGCTCCAGCGCCACCGTCTTGGTCAGGCCGGCGATGCCGTGCTTGGCCGAGACGTAGGCGGCCTTGAACGGCGAGGCGACCAGCGAGTGCGCCGACGCGGTGTTGATGATGCGGCCCCACTTGCGCTTCTTCATGCCGGGCACGGCGGCGCGGATGCCGTGGAACGCCGACGACAGGTTGATGGCGATGATCGCGTCCCACTTCTCGATCGGAAACTCCTCGATCGGCGACACGAACTGGATGCCGGCATTGTTGACCAGCACGTCGACGGAGCCGAACGTCTTCTCGCCGAGCGCGACCATCTCGGCGATCTCCTTCGGCTTCGTCATGTCCGCCGGCGAATAGACCGCCTTCACCTTGAAGTCGCTCTCGATGCCGGCGCGCTCCTTCTCGATCGCTGCCGCTTCGCCAAAGCCGTTGATGACGACGTTGGCGCCGGCGCCCGCCATCTTGCGCGCGATCGCGAGCCCAATGCCGCTGGTCGAGCCGGTGACGACCGCGGTCTTGCCTTTGAGATCAGCCATTGGAAGCTCCTTCCTTGGTTTGTTCGGGATGCCGCTGCCGGCCGTCGCCGGTCAGGTCGTAGGCGACCATCGTCTCGCCGGCCTGCGGCTTGTCGAAGCATTCGGGATGCTGCATCGTGATGCGCACATCCTCTTCGCCGGCGCGCCAGTGCTCGAGCATGCCGACGCGGGAGAAGTCGTAGTCCTTCGAGCCGGACTCGAAGACTTTGCTCTTGTAGATCAGGTGGATCACCGTGACGGTGTTTTCCTTTGCCGCTTCCGAGAGCGTCGCGACCAGCGGATCGGCCTTGAGGTCGGCGGGCAGCCGCGCGATCAGCTCGCGCAGCGCCTTGCGGGTGTTGTGCAGCTTCTTGTTGGCGTCGGTGATCAGCCGCGTGCGGCTGGAGTAGCGGATGTCTTTCTCGCGCTCGCTCGCCTCGAGGATCGAGTCCGGCAGCTGCCCGCGCGCGCTGAACAGGTCGACCTGGAAGACCAGCAGGTCCTCGATCTTCTCGCTGATCGAGCACGTAGTCGAGCGGCGTGTTCGAGACGAGGCCGCCGTCCCAGTAATACTCGCCGTTGATCTCGACCGGCGGAAATCCTGGCGGCAGCGCGCCCGACGCCATGATGTGCTCCGGGCCGATCTTCTCGTTCGGCGTTGTCGAAATAGGCGAAGTTGCCGGTGCGCACGTTCACCGCGCCGACGCTGAGGCGCACGTGCTTCTCGTTGATGAGATCGAAGTCGACCAGGCGCGTCCAGCGTGTCGCGCAAAGGCGCGGTGTCGTAGTAGCTGATCGCCTGCGGCGTTCCGCGCGGCCACAGCGGCGCCGGCGGCACGCGCGGCGTGAAGAAGCCGGGCACGCCGAAGGTCGCGATCCACGCAGCGCTGGCTTCGTTGAAGGCCGAGCGCGTCTGGTCGCCCTTCAGGATCGGCCGCCACAGCACCGGCGAGGAGACGAGCTCCCAGAATTCCTTCAAGCGCGGAACGCGCCGCTCCTTCGGATTGCCGGCGATGATCGCCGCATTGATGGCGCCGATCGAGATGCCGGCGACCCATGCCGGATCAAACTCATGCCGGCAAAGCGCGGCATAGGCGCCGGCCTGATACGACCCCAGCGCGCCGCCGCCCTGCAGGACGAGCACGCGCTTGGCGTTGGCCGGGCACTGCGCAGGCTTCGTGGTCGACGTGGCATCGTTCATCGCATGCATACTCAGGCGGCGCGATGCGGCTGTCCACCGTACCGCTGAACCAGATGCGGTCCAGGATGACATGCGAATTTCGTGCAACTTTGATGGCGCGCAAACTGACAATTTAGTGCGCATTGGACTCGCGGTCAGCTCGGCCGGTCCGGTGCGGCCAGGATCAGGGCCCAGAACACCTTGTATTTGCTGCCGGGCGCATAAACGGCGGCAATACCCATCCGCGTCACGCCGCCTTTCAGCATGTTGGAGCGATGCGAGGGCGAGTCGCGCCAGCCGGAGAAGGCTTCGGCCAGCGTGTGGTAGCCGGCGGAGATGTTTTCGACCGCGACGGCCGCGTCAAATCCCGATGATTTGATCCGTTTGGCGAAGCCCGCCGATCACGTCATGGTCGAGCTTGTTTCGCCGGGCCATCGCCTCGGCCTGGTCGCGCGCCGCGCGCGACAGCTGCGGGTCGACGGCGACCGCCGACAGGCCGTTGTTCTGGCGGTAGCCCGAAATCATCGAGGCCGCGACGTTGCTGTCGAGCTGCGCGTTCGGATTGGCCATGCTGATGTAGAAGGCGGGCTGGCCCGAGGGCGGATCGCGGTCGCCGGCGCAGCCGGCAAGCAGCAGCAAGCCCAACAGTGCAAAGCCAATTCGCCGCATCTGACCCCCGACAACCCGTCGCGGCCGTTGTTGCACAGCGACCGTGGCTGAATGGTGAACGCCGCCTTCGGACCTTGCCGCAAAATCTCTCGCAATTTCCACGGACAAGACGGCCTGCAGCCGCCCTTGGGCCGCTTATTCGGAACAAATTTGACACCGTCAGGGATTGTGAGAGTGAACGATCATTCTCATTTACTGCGGCGCAATACGCCGATGCGGACGGCCAACCTCCAGCACCAGACCGACCGGCGCGCCGACCATCCTGGACGCCGCCGAGCGGTGCTTTTCGCGGTCCGGCTTCCATCAGACGTCGATGAACGACATCTGCCAGGCCGCGGGCATGAGCCCGGGCAACCTCTACCGCTACTTCCCCTCCAAGGAAGCGATCATCGCCGGCATCACCGAGCGCCATCGCGCGCAGGCGGCGGCGGATTTCGATGCGATCGAGAACGCGCCTTCGTTCTACGAAGGGCTCGCCGCGATGGCGCGGCTGTACATGGTCGAACGCAGCGCCGAGGAGGTGAACCTCGGCATGGAGATCATGGCCGAGTGCCGCCGCAATCCCGCCATCGCAAAGCTGTTTCACGACTTCGAGGCCGACGTCAAAGCGCGCCTGGTGAAGCTGCTGCAGACCGCGGCGGCGCGCGGCGAAATCAATCCGTCGACCGATTTCGAAAGCGCCGCCGCCATGCTGATGGTGATCGGCGATGGCGTGCAGCTGCGCCGGGTCGCCGACCGCAGCTTCGATGTCGAGAAAGTGCTGCCGCTGGTGTTTCAGATCACCGAGCACCTGCTCGGCAATCCGGCAGCGAAACGTAACGTGAGTGAGGGGAATAGGGAATGAAGGGAAGCCGATACGCGGCAGTCGGCCTCGTGGCAGCGGCTGCGCTCTGGATCTTCTCGGGCCATCTCGGTCCGCACGGCAAAGGCGAAAGCGTTGCCGCCAATCGTCCGGCGGAAGCGCCGGCGGCGCCCCTGTTCCGCGTCAGCGTGATGACCGCGGAAGTCGCGCCCGCATGTGCGCCAGCTTTATCTCTCCGGCCGCACCGAGGCCGAGCACAAGGTGATGATCACCGCGCGCACCAACGGGCTGCTCGAGAGGCTCAACGTCAAGCGCGGCCAGGCCGTGAAAGAAGGCGAGATCGTCGCCGTGCTGTCGGACGAGGCGCGCGAGGCGCAGGTCGAGCAGGCGACCGCGCTGGTGAACCAGCGCAAGACCGAGCTTGAAGCGCGCCGCAAGCTGATCGACCAGGGCACCTTGCCGCGGCTCGACGGCGTCAATCTGGAATCGCAATTCCGCACGGCCGCCGCGGCGCTGGCCGCAGCCGAGGCCGAGCGCGACCGCGGCGTCATTCGTGCGCCGTGGGCCGGCATCATCACCGATGTGCCGACCGTGGCCGGCCAGCCGATGTCGCCGGGCAAGGAGATCGCGCAGCTCGTGTCGCTCGATCCGATGCTGGCCATCGTCGAAGTCTCCGAGCGCAAGCTCGGCGGCGTCAAGGTCGGCGGCGAGGCGAAGATCAAGCTCGTCGACGGCCAGTCGGCCAAGGGCCGCGTGCGCTACGTCTCGAAATCGGCCTCCGCCACCACGCGCACCTATCGCGTCGAAGTCGCGATCGACAATGCGGATGGCGCGATCCCCGACGGCATCACCTGCGAGGTCAAGCTGGCGCTCGCGCCGGTCGAGGCGGTGCAGCGTGCCGCGCTCGGCGCTGACGTTCTCGTCCGCAGGCGAGCTCGGCGTGCGCGTCGTCAACGAGCAGGACGTGGTCGCGTTCGTGCCGGTGCAGGTTCTGGCCGACGGCCAGACCCAGATGTGGGTCGATGGCATTGCCAGCGGCGTCGCGGATGATCGTGCAGGGACAGGATTTCGTGCGCGAAGGCCAGCGCGTTGCGCCGGTGCCGTATCAGCCGTCGCCCTCGGCGTCCGCAGGCTGAAGCTGCAGCAGGCAGGGAATTCCATCATGTCCAGCATGATCGACTACGCGATCTCGCATGCGCGGCTGACGATCGCAGCGCTGATCTTCCTGCTGCTGGCGGGCTTCGTGTCCTATCAAGACCATCGCCAAGGAAGCCGAGCCGGACATCAAGATCCCGATCATCTACACGCAGCTGACCCAGCGCGGCATCAGCCCGGAGGACTCCGAGCGCCTGCTGCTGCGGCCGATCGAGACGAAGCTGAAGTCGGTGCCGAACGTCAAGGAGATGCGTTCGACCGCCTATGAAGGCGGCGGCTACGTGCTGCTCGAGTTCGAGGCGGGCTTCAATTCCAACGCGGCGCTCGCCGACGTTCGCGCCAAGGTGGACGACGCCAAGCGCGACCTGCCGCGCGATGCCGACGAGCCGAACGTCTCCGAAGTCAATCTCTCGCTCTATCCGGTGCTGGTCGTCGCGCTCTCCGGCAACGTGCCGGAGCGGACGATGCTGCAGATCGCGCGCAATGCCAAGAATGCGATCGAGCAGTCGCCCGGCGTCATCTCCGCGGAGCTGCGCGGCGCGCGCGACGAGGCGGTGGAGATCATCGCCGAGCCGTCGCTGCTGAAGAGCTACAACGTCTCGCTCGATCAGCTGATTGCCGCCACCATCGTCGTCCAACAGCCTGGTCGCCGCCGGCGCGCTCGAGGGCGCGAGCGGCCGCTTTGCGGTGAAAGTGCCGGCGCTGATCGAGAAGCCGGAGGACGTGCTGAAGATTCCGGTGGTCGCCTCGTCCGGCGCGGCGGTGACGCTCGGCGACGTCGCCGAGGTGCGGCCGACCTTCAAGGACGCGATCTCGATCACGCGCGTGAACGGCGTGCCGGCGATGACCATCGAGGTCTCAAAGCGCTCCGGCGCGAACCTGATCGAGACCGTCGACGGCGTGAAGAAGGTCGTCGAACGCTTGAAGCAGACCTGGCCCAGCGAGCTGAAGGTCTCCTACACCCAGGACAAGTCGAAGCTGATCCGGCAGATGCTGGCGGACCTGCAGAACTCGGTCGCGACCGGCGTGCTGCTGGTCGATCGTCATCATCCTGTTCTCGCTGGGCTTCCGCTCGTCGCTGTTCATCGGCATCGCGATCCCGGCCTCGTTCCTCGCCGGCATTCTCGGGCTGCAGCTCGCGGGCCTGACCATCAACATCGTGGTGCTGTTCTCGCTGATCCTCGCCGTCGGCATGCTGGTCGACGACGCCATCATCGTCTCCGAATTCGCCGAGCGGCGCATGGCCGAAGGCATGCCGCCGCGCGAGGCCTATTCGCTTGCGGCCAAGCGCATGGCGGGTCCGGTGATCGCCGCGACCGCGACGCGCGTCGCCGCCTTCTCGCCGCTGCTGTTCTGGCCCGGCACGGTCGGCGAGTTCATGAAGTACCTGCCGATCACGCTGATCGCGACGCTGTCGGCCTCGCTGGTGGTGGCGCTGTTCTTCACGCCGACGCTCGGCGCGCTGCTGGGCCGCGCGGCGCCCATTCCGCACGACGAGCGCGTGAAGGACACCGGCCCCTACATGCGGGCGGTGCATCTCGCCGTCGCGCATCCCGGCAAGACGCTGGCGCTGGCGGCGGCGATGCTCGTCGTCGTGCAGATGGCCTATGGCCGGTTCGGCAACGGCGTCGAATTCTTCCCGAAGGTCGAGCCGGATTTCGGCCAGGCGCTGATCCATGCCCGCGGCAACATCTCGCTCGACGAGAAGGACCGGATCACCCGCGAGGTCGAGAAGCGCATGCTCGGCAATCCGGCGCTGAAGACGGTCTATGCGCGCATCGGCGAGCAGCCGCGCGGCTCCGGCGAGATCACCGAGGACACGATCGGCGTGATCCAGTTCGAGTTCGCCGACTGGCAGACGCGCGCGCCGGCGCACGAGATCATGGACGACATCCGCCGCCGCACCGCCGACATCCCCGGCATCCTGGTCGAGGTGACGGCGCCGCGCGCCGGCCCGCCGACCGGCAAGCCGATCCAGGTGCAGCTGTCGTCGCTCGATCCCGAGTTGCTGCCGCAGGTCGGCGAAGAAGGTCGCGGCGATCCTGAGCAAGATGCCGGCTGTTCAGGACCTCGACGACGGCCAGCCGCTGCCGGGCATCGACTGGAAGCTGCAGGTCGACAAGGCGGAGGCCGCCAAATACGGCGCCGGCATCAGCATCGTCGGCAATGCGGTCAAACTCGTCACCAACGGCACGAAGATCACCGAATACCGTCCGTCGGAGACCGACAAGCAGGTCGATATCCTGGTGCGCTTTCCGAACGACCGCCGCAGCCTCGACCACATGGACGATCTGCGCGTGCAGACGGCCGCCGGCCATGTGCCGATCGGCAATTTCGTCGAGCGCGTGCCCGCGGCGCGCGTCGGCTACATCAATCGCGTCGGCGGCGCCCGCGTGATGGTGGTGTCCTCGAACGTCGCCCAGGGCGTCCAGTCGGCGGTGGTGCAGAAGGAAATCACCGACGTTCTGCGCAAGACCGACCTCGGGCCCGGCGTCACCTTCAAGCTGAAGGGCGAGGACGAGGAGCGCGCGAAGGCGTCGGCGTTCCTGGTGAAGGCGTTCGGCACGGCGATGTTCCTGATCTTCGCGATCCTGCTGGCGCAGTTCAACAAGCTGACGTCGGTCGCGCTGGTGCTGAGCGCCGTCGTGCTGTCCACCATCGGCGTGTTCCTCGGCATGATGATCATGGGGCAGGCGTTCGGCGTGGTGATGGGCGGCATCGGCGTGATCGCCAACGCCGGCGTCATCGTCAACAACAACATCGTGCTGATCGATACCTACGATCGGCTGCGCAGCGAGGGCGTCGCCGCGCGCGACGCCATTCTCGAGACCTGCCGCGAGCGCGCGCGGCCGGTGGTGCTGACGGCCGTCACGGCCATCCTCGGCGTGCTGCCGATTGCCTTCGGCGTCAACATCGACTTCCTGACGCGCGAAATGCTGATCGGCGCGCCCGCGACGCAGTGGTGGATCAACCTGTCGACCGCGATCGTGTTCGGCCTCGGCTTCGCGACGGTGCTGACGCTGATCGTCACGCCGGCGGCGTTGATGGGGATCGAGAACATGGCGGTGCGGCGCCGTGCGCTGGTGGGGCGCGTGCAACGATGGCGCGAGGCGAGGGCGGTTTAGACGCGTCAGTCCGAATGAAGCGAAGCGAATCCAGCGCGTGCCTGCACCGCAAGAAGATCATGAGCCGCCGAACTGCTCTCGATTGACGCGCTTCGCATGCGCGGATGCTTCGCTCGCTTGCAATGACGTTTACGCCCCCGCCGCAAAAATCCGGTAGCGCTTCGGCTTCAGCCCGATCACGTCGCCGACCTTCAATTCGCAGTCGCGCGGCGCGTCGATCTCGATCATGGTCTCGCTGCCGTTGGTCTTGCAGCGCGACGTCGGCGCGCTGGATCGGGCCGAACGCGCGCACGCGGCGCACCGAGCCTTCGAGGTCGCCGTTGCCGGGCGGCTCGAGGATCACGTCGTGCCGGCGGATGAACAGCTGCGACGGGCCGGATGCGGCGCCGTTCGGCTCGATGCCGAGCACCTTGTCGCCGAGCTGCACGCGGCCGGCCTGCACGTTCACCGGCAGCACGATCGACTCGCCGATGAAGGAATGCACGAACGCGGTCTTCGGCCGGTCGTAGACGTCTTCCGGCGTGCCGATCTGCTCGATCTTGCCCTTGTCCATCACCACCACGCGGTTGGCGACTTCCAGCGCCTCTTCCTGGTCGTGGGTGACGAAGATCGAGGTGACGTGGATCTCTTCATGCAGGTCGCGCAGCCATTGCCGCAGCTCCTTGCGCACCTTCGCATCCAGCGCGCCGAACGGCTCGTCGAGCAGCAGGATGCGCGGCTCGATCGCGAGCGCGCGCGCGAGCGCAATGCGCTGGCGCTGCCCGCCGGAGAGCTGGCTCGGGTAGCGGTCGGCGAGCCAGCCGAGCTGCACGAGGTCGAGCAGCTCGTTGACCCGCTTCTTGATGCCGGCCTCGTTCATCCGCACCGCGCGCGGTTGCACGCGCAGCCCGAAGGCGACGTTCTCGAACACGTTCATGTGGCGAAACAGCGCGTAGTGCTGGAACACGAAGCCGACGTTGCGCTCGCCGGCGCCGCGCGCCAGCGCGTCCTCGCCGTCGAAGCTGATGGTGCCGGCGTCCGGCCACTCCAGCCCGGCGATGATGCGCAGCAGCGTCGTCTTGCCGGAACCGGACGGACCCAGCAAAGCCAGCAATTCGCCGCCCTCGACCTTGAGGTCGACGTTGTCCAGCGCCGTGAAATCGCCAAAGCGCTTGACGATATTCCTGACTTCAATGGTCACTGCGATGCCTCTCCAGACGGCGTTCGAGAACGATCTTGATCACCAGCGTCACCAGCGCAAGCATGGCCAAAAGCGAGGCGATCGCGAACGCCGCCACGAATTGGTACTCATTATATAGGATTTCAACCAGCAACGGCATGGTGTTGGTCTCGCCGCGGATATGCCCGGATACCACCGAGACCGCGCCGAACTCGCCCATGGCGCGAGCGTTGCAAAGCAGCACGCCGTAGAGCAGGCCCCATTTCACGTTCGGCAACGTCACCCGCCAGAACGTCATGAGGCCGGACGCGCCGAGCGACAGGGCCGCTTCCTCCTCCGACGTTCCCTGCTCCTGCATCAGCGGGATCATTTCGCGGGCGACGAACGGGAAGGTGACGAAGGTGGTCGCCAGCACGATGCCGGGAACCGCAAAGATGATGTGAATGTCGTGCGCCTGCAGCCAGGGACCGAGCAGGCCCTGCGCGCCGAACAGCAGCACGAACACCAGACCGGAAATCACCGGGCTGACCGAGAACGGAAGATCGATCAGCGTGTTCAGCATGGTCTTGCCGGGAAACTCGAACTTCGAGATCGCCCAGGCGGCGGAAACGCCGAAGATCAGGTTCACCAGCACCGAGATCGCCGCAACCAGCAGGGTGAGCTTGATCGCGGCGACGGCTTCCTCCTCGGCCAGTGCGCTGAGATAGGCGCCGACGCCGTGCGAAAAGGCCGACGTGAACACGATGACAAGCGGCAGCACGACGAAGATCGTCAGGAACGTCACCGCAAGCGCGATGATGACGATGCGGACGATCGCCGGCTCGCTGCGCGAGCTTTCCCGCGCTTTGGTAAATTCCCGCAACGGCAATGTCTCGCTCATCGCCATGCTCAGTTGGTGATCGCGCGGTCTTGCGACCAGCGCTGCAGACGGTTGATGACGAAGATGACGACGAAGGCTGCGACCAGCATGACGACGGCGATGGCGGTCGCGTCGGCATAGCGGAATTCCGAAAGGCGGATGACGATCAGGAGCGGCGCGATCTCCGAGACGTTCGGCAGGTTGCCGGCGATGAAGATGACCGAGCCGAATTCACCGACCGCGCGCGCGAAGGCGAGCGCAAAGCCTGTGAGCATCGCCGGCAGCAATCCCGGCAGGATCACCTTCGAGACCGTATGCCAGCGGCTGGCGCCGAGGCTGGCGGAAGCTTCCTCGATCTCCGGATCGAGATCGAGCAGCACCGGCTGCACCGTGCGGATCACGAACGGAATGCCGATGAACACCATGGCGACGAAGATGCCGAGCGGCGTGAACGCGACCTTGATGCCGAGCTCGGCGAGCGGCGCGCCGAGCCAGCCTTTCGGCGCGAACAGCGCCGTCAGCGCCACGCCGGCGACCGCCGTCGGCAGCGCGAATGGAATATCGACGATCGCATCGAAGATGCGCCGGCCGGGAAAGCGGTAGCGCACCAGCGCCCAGACGATCACCATGCCCATGATCAGGTTGACGATCGCGGCCGCAAACGACAGTCCGAACGACAGCTTCAGGGCATGCAGGGTGCGCGCGCTGGTGATGATCGACCAGAACTGCGCGACCGACAGCTCGGTCGTTTTGACGAACAGGCCGGCCAGCGGGATCAGGACGATGATCGACAGCAGCGTCAGGGTGAGGCCCATGGTCAGGCCGAACCCCGGCAACGTCCTGCGCTGTACCGCCCCGCTCACACCTGCTCCTGCCACAACAAGAAGCATGCTCCGATCAGCCGAATCGGAGCATGCCCGTACCGTTCGTGAGATCGCGGCCATAGACGTAGTGCGCGTTCCCGATTTTTCTGTGACGTTTCAGTTCTTGTAGATCTGGTCGAAAATCCCGCCCTCGGCGAAATGCTCCTTCTGGGCCTTCGTCCAGCCGCCGAACACCTCGTCGATGGTGAACAAGTTCACCTTGGCGAACGACTTTTCGTACTTCGCCGGCGACGTCCGCATCGCGCGGCCGGTAGGAATTCTTCGCGGCGATCTCCTGGCCTTCCTTGGTGTACCAGAAGCGCAGATAGGCGTCGGCGATCTCGCGGGTGCCTTTCTTGTCGACGACCTTGTCGACGATGGTGATCGGCGGTTCGGCCAGGATCGGACAGCGGCGGCACGACGATCTCGAACTTGTCGGCGCCGAATTCCCTCAAGCGCCAGAAAGGCTTCGTTCTCCCAGGCCAGCAGCACGTCGCCGACGCCGCGCTCGACGAAGGTCACGGTCGAGCCGCGCGCGCCGGTATCGAGCACGGGGACGTTCTTGTAGATGCCGGCGACGAACGCCTTGGCCTGTTCCGCCGTCTGGCCCTTCTTCAAGGCATGTCCCCAGGCGGCGAGGTAGTTCCAGCGCGCGCCGCCGGAGGTTTTCGGGTTGGGCGTGATGACGGCAACGCCGGGCTTCGCCAGATCGTCCCAGTCCTTGATCGGCTTTCGGATTGCCCTTGCGCACCAGGAAGACGATGGTCGAGGTGTAGGGTGATGAATTTTGCGGCAGCCGCGCCTGCCAGTCCTTGTTGATCAGTCCCCTGGCTGCGATCGCGTCGATGTCGTAGGCGAGCGCCAGCGTCACGACGTCAGCCTGCAGCCCGTCGATCACGCCGCGCGCCTGCGAGCCCGAGCCGCCGTGCGACTGCTTGATGTCGATCTTCTTGCCGGTCTCTTTCTGATAGGCGCTGACGAACGCCTTGTTGAATTCCGCATACAGTTCGCGCGTCGGATCGTACGACACGTTCAGCAGCGAAAGGTTCTGGGCTGCGGCAGCAGCCGATGCAGAACAGCAAGCGCCGCGACCGCAAGCAAGACAACGAGTGCGCATCTCGATCTCCATTCAGTCCGGCGACGATGCCGAACGAGCGCGCTAAAGTCGATGACGCGAGCACTCAACTGTCAATGAAATGGGTTTTTGTATTTTGCCGCGACGCAAGCTCAACCTGCTACGAAGCCTTCGCGACATGGATTCCGCATTCTGTCTTGCCGCGATCGCGCCAGCGGCCCGCGCGCGGATCCTCGCCGGGCCTGGTTCGCGTCGTGCACGGCATGCAGCCGATCGACGTGAAGCCGGACGCCAGCAACGGGTGCGGCGGGAGTTTGGCCGAGGCATATAACGCCTTCAGGTCGTCGGCGGTTGCATTGGCGAGCGGATTAAATTTCAGCCGGGCGCCGTCGGCCTCGACCACGGCCATACGCGCGCGATCGCCGCCCTGGAAGCGTTTGCGGCCGTTGAACCAGGCTGCGAACGGCTCGAGCGCGCGCGCCAGCGGCTCCACCTTGCGGATGCGGCAGCAGGCGTCGGGATCGGAGAACCAGAGGTCGCCGTTCGGGATCGTTGCGCTGAAGTGTCGCATCGAGCGGCTTGATGCTCCGGACGTCGCGCAATCCAAGCAATTCCGTCAACGTGTCGCGATAGTCCAGCGTTTCCTGAAACAGCCAGCCGGTATCGAGAAACACGACCGGAATCGCCGGGTCGACGTCGGCGACAATCTTGAGCAGTGCGGCCGACTCCGTCCCGAAGGACGAGACCACGGCGAGCTTTTCGCGCCCGACCGTGCGCAGTGCGCTTCGCACGATTTCGGCTGGCGACGCGTCGGCAAGCTCACGATTCAGCGCAGCCGCCGTCGATTCCACGGCAGGAAGGTTCGCCTGCTGCGCGGAATCGAGGAACGTCATCGGCGTGCGCTCTTCAGTTCAGGTGCGGGCGCCGGGCTCTGCAGACGCTGGCGGAATGCGGTGAGGCGGCCGTCGCCGGTCGGCTGGTAGAAGACGCTGTAGCGCTTCGACACTGCGCCGAACACCTCTGCGTCCGCGTCCTTCTTCACTTCGAACGAGTCGAAGCCGGCGCGCTGCATGAAGATGAATTGGTCGCGCAGCACCTGTCCGGTGGCGCGCAGCTCGCCGCGAAAACCGAGCCGCTCGCGCAGGATGCGCGCCTGGCTGTAGGCGCGGCCGTCCTGGAACTTCGGAAACACCAGGGCGACCAGCGCGAGCTTGTCCAGGTACGGCGCGAGCTCGTCGATGTCGCGGTTGTTCGGCCAGATCACGCCGGTTTCGCCCTGACGTGCGGCAAGCTCCGCGGCGTCGGCAAGAAAGCGCTCCGCCGGTACCAGCACGGCGCCATCGGCCGGGATCGGCGCATCATCGAGGATGCGGACAAAGCGATCGGCGACGATCTCGCCGCCTTTAACGAGTGGCATAGGCACGCTCCTTGAAAGGTTCGACGCCGAGGCGCTTGACGGTGTCGACGAACAGCTCATCCGGCCGCAGCCGCAAATCGAGATAGGCTTCGACGATATCCTCGACCACGTCCGCCACCTTGACGTAGGGCACGGCCGGGCCGATCAGCGTGCCGACCACCGCGCCTTCGTCGGCGCGGCCGCCGATCGTCACCTGATAGAACTCCTCGTCGTTCTTCTCGACGCCGAGGATGCCGATGTGGCCGACATGATGGTGGCCGCAGGCGTTGATGCAGCCGGAAATGTTGATGTGCAGCCGGCCGATCAGGTTGGCGGTCTCGTGGTTGGCGAAGCGGCGGGTGATCTCCTGCGCCACCGGAATCGCGCGCGCATTGGCCAGCGAGCAGTAATCGAGGCCCGGGCAGGCGATGATGTCGGACACCAGGTTCACATTGGGTGTTGCGACGCCGATCGCGTCGAGCGCGCGCCAGAGCGCCGGCAGGTCGCGCTTGGCGACGCTCGGGAAGCACAGGTTCTGCTCATGGCCGACGCGGAGCTCGCCGAAGGCATAGCGGTCGGCGAGGTCGGCGATCGTATCCATCTGCTCGGCGGTCGCGTCGCCGGGAGGTGCGCCGACGGGTTTCAGCGACAGCGTGACGATGCCGTAGCCCGGCACGCGATGATGGCTGACCGAATTGCGGTACCAGGCCTTGAACGCCGGATCGGCAAGCGCCTGCTTCAGCTCGTCGGGGTTGTCGGTCAGCTTCTCATAGGCCGGATATTTGAAGCGCGAGCGGATGTCGTCGATCACCGCCTCATCCAGCGCCAGCTGGCCGTCCTTGATGGTGAGCCATTCGTCCTCGACCTCGCGCGCGAACTGCTCGATGCCGAGCTCGTGCACGAGGATCTTGATGCGCGCCTTGTAGATGTTGTCGCGGCGGCCGTACTGGTTGTACACGCGCAGGATCGCCTCGATGTAGCTGAGGACGTCCCGCCGCGAGACGAACGGCTTGATGGTCTTGGCGATGAACGGCGTGCGGCCGAGCCCGCCGCCGACCAGAACCTCGAAGCCGGTCTCGCCGGCGCCGTTGCGGTGCAGGCGCAGCCCGATGTCGTGGATCTTGATCGCTGCGCGGTCGTGGTCGGACGCGGTGACCGCGATCTTGAACTTGCGCGGCAGGAACGAGAATTCCGGATGCAGCGTCGAATACTGCCGCAGCAGCTCGGCCCAGATGCGCGGATCGTCGATCTCGCCCGGCGCCACGCCCGCCCACTGGTCGGTGGTGACGTTGCGGATGCAGTTGCCGCTGGTCTGGATGCCGTGCACGCCGACCGAGGCGAGGTCGGCCATCGCATCGGGCAGGTCGGACAGCTTGATCCAGTTGAACTGGATGTTCTGCCGCGTCGTGAAGTGGCCGTAGCCGCGGTCATATTTGCGCGCGACATGCGCCAGCATGCGCATCTGCGCAGACGACAGCGTGCCGTAGGGAATGGCGACGCGCAGCATGTAGGCATGCAGCTGCAGATAGACGCCGTTCATCAGGCGCAGCGACTTGAATTCGTCCTCGGTCAGCTCGCCGGAAAGGCGGCGCTTGACCTGATCGCGGAATTCATTGACGCGTTCCTGCAGCAGCGTGCGGTCGAATTCGTCGTGCTTGTACATTGCAAGGTGACCTGTCAGGCGCTCGCGGGGAGCGCGAAAGTTGTGCCGCGCAGGCGGATCTTTTCGCGGAAGTTTCCGGGTTCGAGCGCGCCGTTCGCGCCGACGGCGACCGGGGCGATGTAGGAGCCGACCGCGCCGAGGTCGTCGGCCATCGCTTCCGCCCACAGGGCTTTCGCGTCGTCGGCGGTGCGCACGACGGCGGCTTGCGACAGTTCGGTCGACCAGCCTTTCGAAGCCGTCCGATAGATCACGACGCCGTCGCTGGTGCGATTGGCGGTGACGATCGAAGGACCGGTGATTTTCAGCTTTTGTTGCAGGGGAGATGTCATTCGGCGGCCATTTGCAGTTTCGAAACGAGTTGTTCCAGTCCGGCGTCGCGCCAGGGCGCCGAATGCGCCACGACGTCGCCGATGATCAGGATTGCAGGTCCCCGATCGACCTGCGCGGCGAGTGCCGGCAGCTCGTCGAGCGTGCCGACGACGGATTTCGCGTCCGCGCCGCGTGACGCGCGCGAACACGCCGACCGGCGTCTTCGGCGAACGGCCGGCCGCGAGCAGGCCTGCGCGGATCGCGGGCGCCGCCGTCATGCCCATGTAGACGACCACGGTCATCTTGGTGTCGGTCAGCGCCCGACCAGTCGACGACCTCCGCGTCCTTCGCCTTGTGCGCGGTGAGCAGCGTGATGCGCAGCGCTTCGTGGCGGAAGGTGAGGGGGACTTCGGACATTGCCGCCGCGCCGATGCCGGCGGTGATGCCGGGCACGACGGTGTAGGGAATGCCCGCCTTGCGCAGAGCCTCGATCTCCTCGCCGCCACGGCCGAAGATGAAGGGGTCGCCGCCCTTCAGGCGGACCGCGCGCTTGCCGGATTGCGCCGCCTCGATCAGCAGGCGGTTGATCGCGTCCTGGCCGATGCCGGGCTTGCCGACCCTGCGGCCGACCGGAAAGCGGGCTGCATCGCGGCGGATACGGTCGAGGATCTCGGGCGAGACGAGTTCGTCATAGAACACGACGTCGGCGTCCTGCAGCGCGCGCAGCGCCTTGATGGTCAACAGGTCCGGATCACCGGGACCCGCGCCGACGAGCGTGACGAAACCTTTGCCGCTCCCTTCAGCGAAGGCGGACGGATCCTCGATGGCCTTGAGCGCTGCCTCGGCCTCGCGCGTCTTGCCCGCGAGCACGAGTTCGCCGATCGGCCCGTCGATCACGCGCTCCCAGAAGCGGCGCCGCAGCGAGAAGTCGCCGATGCGCGCGTGAAAGTCCTTGCGCCATGTGCCGATGAAGCCGGCGAGATCGCCGATGCGCGCGGGCAGCAGCGCCTCGATCCGTTCGCGCAGTCTGCGTGCGACGACGGGCGATGTTCCGTGGGTGCCGATCGCGACGACGACGTCGCCGCGGTCGACGATCGCCGGCGAGATGAATGTGGAATGGGCAAGATCGTCCATCACGTTGACGGGAAGGCCCAGCGCTCGTGCGCGCGCCGAGATCGCGGGACCGACGTCGCCCGCGCCCGCGGCGAGAACGGCGATCGTGCCTTCAAGGTCCGCCATCAGCGGATCGTCGATGAGGATTTCGACTTGTGACGCAGCTTCGGCGCCAAGGTCTGCCAGACGGTCGGACGGCGCTTTCGTCTTGTCGGTCGCATACCAGCGCACGCGCGCGCCGGCGGACAGCAGCACGCGAAGTTTCGCCTGCGCAAGCTCGCCGTCACCCACCAGAACGATGGGGCCCGCCTTCAAATCGAGAAAGACCGGCAGGAACCGCATTCGACACTCCGCTTCCCAACCCCGGGGGTTGACTGGAATTATTTTCTATATATGTCTGGCGCAAGCGGCGTAAAGAGAAAATTATTTCTTCCATGCCGCCTCGCAAATATAGAATTTTTCTCCACCAAGTCAAAGCGCCAGAGATGCATCTTCCCAGCGACACCTTCGGACCGAACGAGCGCGGCGAAGACGCCGTGCTGGCTCAACCCCCACGAAGCAATTTGCGCGCCGCCACTGCCGTTTTTTTCTTCGTCAGCGGGGAGGGCGTAGGCCGTGGATCATCTCGACCAACTCGAAGCGCAAAGCATCTACATCTTCCGTGAGGCGTTCGCGCGCTTGAACAAGCTGGCCCTGCTCTGGTCGCTCGGCAAAGACTCCAATGTGATGATCTGGCTCGCGCGCAAGGCCTTCTTCGGCCGCGTGCCGTTTGCCGCCATGCACGTCGACACCGGCAAGAAATTTCCCGAGATGTACGCCTTCCGCGATCGCTACGCGAAGGAGTGGGGGCTGGACCTGAAGATCGAGCCGTGCCCGCCGATCGACGCGGTCGATCCGACGCTGCCGCCCGCCGCGCGCTCGGCTGCGCGCAAGACCGAAGGCTTGAAGCTCGCGCTCGCCAAGCACGGCTTTGACGGCCTGATCGCCGGCATCCGCCGCGATGAAGAAGCAACGCGCGCGAAGGAGCGCGTGTTCTCGCCGCGCGGCACCGAGGGCGGCTGGGACGTGCGCGATCAGCCGCCGGAATTCTGGGACCAGTTCAACGCGTCGCCGCCGCCCGGCGCGCACCTGCGCATTCATCCGATCCTGCATTGGACCGAGGCGGATATCTGGGCCTACACCCAGCGCGAGAACATCCCGATCATCCCGCTCTATCTGTCGAACAACGGCAAGCGCTATCGCTCGCTCGGCGACGCCGACATCACCTTCCCGGTCGACTCGCCGGCCTCGTCGATCGTCGAGATCCTGACCGAGCTCGAGAAAACCAAGGTCCCCGAACGCGCGGGACGCGCCCTCGACCATGAGACCGAGGACGCATTCGAGCGTCTGCGCGTCTCCGGCTATCTGTAATCGAGTCCCGAGCCATGAATATGCAAGTCGCGACGTCCGCAAGCGCACACGATCTCCGCAGGGCGTCGCCCGTGCCGGCTGTCACCAGGCCGCAGGTTCGCATCGTCATCGTCGGCCATGTCGATCACGGCAAGTCGACGCTGGTCGGACGGCTCCTGCATGAGACCGGCAGCCTGCCGGACGGCAAGCTCGAGATGCTGAAGGCGGTCAGCGCGCGGCGCGGCATGCCGTTCGAGTGGTCGTTCCTGCTCGACGCGCTGCAGACCGAGCGCGACCAGGGCATCACCATCGACACCACGCAAATTCGCTTCCGCACCAACGCGCGCGAAGTCGTGCTGATCGATGCGCCGGGCCACGCGGAATTCCTGCGCAACATGATCACCGGCGCCTCGCAGGCCGATGCGGCGGTGCTGATCATCGACGCCGCCGAAGGCGTGCGCGACCAGACCCGCCGGCACGGCTATCTGCTGCATCTTCTGGGCATTCGCCAGGTCGCGATCGTCATCAACAAGATGGACCGCGTCGGTTTCAGCCAACAGCGCTATCGCGAAATCAGCGACGAGATTTCCGCGCATCTGAGCGGCCTCGGCGTCACGCCGACGGCGGTGATCCCGATCTCCGCGCGCGACGGCGACGGCGTCGCCGCGCGCACGCCGTCGATCGGCTGGTATGCGGGCCCGACCGTGGTCGAGGCGCTCGACCAGCTCACGCCTGCGCGGGCGATGACCGAGCTGCCGCTGCGGCTGCCGATCCAGGCCGTCTACAAGTTCGACGATCGCCGCATCATCGCCGGCCGCGTCGAATCCGGCTCGCTCAAGGCCGGCGACGAAATCGTCATCATGCCCGCGGGCAAGATCGCCAGGATCAAGACCGTCGAAGGCTGGCCGCAGACGCCGGTGAACGCCCCGCAAGGCGCAGGCCGGTCGGTCGGCATCACGCTCGATCGCGAACTGTTCCTCGAGCGCGGCGACGTGATCGCACATTCATCCGTCCCCGTGCGCGACACGCGGCGGCTCAAGGCGCGCATCTTCTGGCTGCACGATGCTCCGGTGGCGGTCGGCGCGACCATGCTGGTGCGTCTCGGCACCATGGAAAGCCGCGCGACCGTCGTGGCGATCGAAAACGCCGTCGATCCGGGCGAACTCTCCAGCGTCGGCACCACATCGATCGGCCGCAATCATGTCGGCGAGATCGATATTTCGCTGGCGCAGCCGGTTGCCGCCGACACGTACTCGGACAATCCGCGCACCGGGCGGCTGGTGATCGAGGTCAATGGCCGCATCGCCGGCGGCGGACTGGTGCTGAGCGTCGATGCCGGTGCGCGTGGCGTGCCGGTCGACATCGTGCCGGTCGAATCCGCGCTGCGTCCCGACGAACGCTCGGCGCGCTACCGTCACAACGGCGCGGTGATCTGGCTGACCGGACTTCCCGCATCCGGCAAATCGACGCTCGCGCGCGCGCTCGAGCGGCGGCTGTTCAGCCGCGGCGGCTCGCCGATCCTGCTCGACGGCGACACGCTGCGCGCCGGCCTCAACGGCGATCTCGGCTTCTCGCCGGAGGATCGCAAGGAAAACATCCGCCGCCTTGCCGAAGTGGCATCGCATCTTGCGCGCAACGGCCACGTCGCCATCGTTGCGGCGGTTTCACCGGCGCTGGACGACCGCGCCCAGGCGCGCCGCATCGCCGATGAACTCTTCCACGAGATCCATGTTTCCACCTCGGCGGACGTCTGCGAGGCGCGTGATCCAAAGGGTCATTACCGCAAAGCACGTGCCGGCGAGCTGAAGGGTTTTACTGGAACCGACGGCGGCTACCAGCCGCCTCTGAATGCCGAGCTCGTGCTGGATACCGGTGCGAAATCCGTCGCTGATGCGACCGACGAGATCGAACGCATGCTGGCGCGACGCGGCGTGCTGTTCGAAGAGCTCGCCGATCTCGCCGCCAATATCTGATCCGCTGGACGTGGCCGCGGTCCATGGCGCGATTCTGTGCAATGGGCGCGTGGCTGAATTCGACGATGCTCGCCTGAAGCTGGTTTCGGCGCGGTTTGGCGCTGAAGGCGTTGGCGTGGCCGATCGGCGATCCTGAACCTCGCGCCGCATCCGATCCGGGCTGAAATCGGCCGTCCGGCGGGGGCTTCTCTTGCAGGCATTTTTGGCGCTAAAAGGCTCCGAAGGGCCCTTTTGCCTGTGGCTTGAGGGCACTCCCGCCCGAAAATTCCAAGATCAGCGGACGCCTTTTTCCGTTGTCGACGCGAGATGAGAAATTATGAGCCGAGTTGAAGCCAGCGGACTGAAGGTCGCAGCGCCCCTCTATGATTTTGTCGCCAAGGAAGCGGCGCCCGGGACCGGCATTGCCGCGGACGCCTTCTGGGCGGGGCTGGCCGGCATCGTCAAGGATCTCGCGCCGAAGAACCGCGAGCTGCTGGCCGCGCGCGACGCCATGCAGGCGAAGATCGACCAGTGGCATATCGCCAACAAGGGCAAGGCCTTCGATGCCGCCGCCTACACCAAGCTGCTTGCAGGACATCGGCTATCTGCTGCCCGAGCCGCAGGCCAAGGACGTGGCGACCGCCAAGGTCGACGACGAGATCGGCAAGATCTGCGGGCCGCAGCTCGTCGTGCCGCTCACCAATGCGCGTTATGCGCTGAATGCCGCGAACGCACGCTGGGGCAGCCTCTACGACGCGCTTTATGGCACCGACGTCATTCCGCACGCGCCGACCGATGCCGCGGTGAAGGGCTACAACAAGGCGCGCGGCGACAAGGTCATCGCCAAGGCGAAATCCATTCTCGACGGCGCAGCGCCCCTGCAGAACGGCAGCCATGCCGACGTCACCGCCTATGTAATCGAAAACGGCGCGCTGTTTGCGACCACGCCGCAAGGCCGGACGGTCTTGAAACGCGTGCAGCAGTTTGCCGGTTACCAGGGTGAGCCTGCGGCTCCCGACCGCCGTGTTGCTGGTCAATCACGGATTGCATATCGAAATCCGCATCGACCGCAGCCATCCCGTCGGCAAGGACGACAAGGCGGGTGTTTCCGACGTCGTGCTCGAGTTCGGCGGTCAGCACCATCCTCGACATGGAGGATAGCGTCGCAGCGGTCGACGCGGAGGACAAGGTGCTGGTTTACCGCAACGCGCTCGGGCTGATGAAGGGCACGCTTGCCGCCGACTTCGAGAAGGGCGGCAAGACGCTGCAGCGCTCGCTCAACGAAGACCGCGTCTACACGTCGCCGGACGGCAAGACAGCTGAAGCTGCACGGCCGCGCGCTGCTTTTGATGCGCAATGTCGGCCACCACATGTACACCGACGCGGTGCTGGACAGCTCGGGTGAGGAAATCCCGGAAGGCTTGCTGGACGCGGCGATCACCGGTCTGATCGCGATCCACGATCTGAAATCGATCCTCGGATATCCGCAACAGCCGCGCCGGCTCGGTCTACATCGTCAAGCCGAAGATGCATGGCCCTGCGGAAGTCGCGCACACCTGCGAGATTTTCTCGCGCGTCGAGAAGATGCTGTCGCTTGCGAGCAGCCAGCTCAAGGTCGGCATCATGGACGAGGAGCGGCGCACGACCATCAACCTGCAGGCCTGTATCCAGGCGGCCAGCCGACCGCATCGTCTTCATCAATACCGGCTTCCTCGACCGCACCGGCGACGAGATCCACACCTCGATGGAAGCCGGCGCGATGACGCGCAAGAACGACATGAAGTCGACGGCCTGGATCAAGTCCTACGAGGACTGGAACGTCGACAAGGGTCTTGCCAACGGCCTGCCGGGTCACGCGCAGATCGGCAAGGGCATGTGGGCCGCGCCGGACAAGATGGCCGACATGCTGGCGCAGAAGATCGCGCATCCGCAGGCCGGCGCATCGACCGCATGGGTGCCGTCGCCGACCGCCGCCACGCTGCACGCGCTGCACTATCACCAGGTGGACGTGCTGGCGCGCCAGCGCGAGCTGCAGGGCCGTCCGCGCGCAAAACTGTCCGACATCCTCACCATTCCGGTGTCGCAGTCGAACTGGGCGCCGGACGACGTGAAGCAGGAGATCGACAACAACTGCCAGGGCATCCTCGGCTATGTCGTGCGCTGGATCGATCAGGGCGTCGGCTGCTCGAAGGTGCCGGACATCCACGACGTCGGTTTGATGGAAGATCGCGCGACGCTGCGCATCTCAAGCCAGCACATCGCCAACTGGCTGCATCACGGCATCGTCACCAGGGATCAGGTGATGGAGGCGCTGAAGCGCATGGCGGTGGTCGTGGACCGGCAGAATGCGGGTGATCCGCTCTACAAGCCGATGGCGCCGTCGTTCGACGGCATCGCGTTCAAGGCCGCCTGCGACCTGATCTTCAAGGGACGCGAGCAGCCCAACGGCTACACCGAGTGGATTCTGCATTCGCGCCGCCGGGAAGCGAAGGCGGCGCATTGAGGCAGATGCCTGTGCTGCGGCACGGCGCGCTTGCCTTGCCGCCCGGCTGCTGGCAAGGCAGGGCCGCAATCAATCGTGCTCACAGGAATACCATGTCGAACGCTACCTCACGAAGCCTCACGCAAGATCTGCTCGGTCTGAAGAACTCCTCGCTGACCTGGCAGGTCGGTGCCGTCGTGTTCGGTACGGCGTTCCTGGCGCTGTCGTCTTACATCACCGTGCCGATGATCCCAGTGCCGGTGACGATGCAAACCTTCGCGGTGCTCCTGGTCGGCGCTCTCTACGGCGCGCGGCTCGGTGCGATCACCATTCTCGCCTGGCTGCTCGAAGGCGCGCTGGGCCTGCCGGTGCTCGCCGGCGGTGCGGCCGGCATCGCCCATTTTGTCGGCAAGACCGGCGGCTACCTGTTCTCCTTCCCGATCGCCGGCGCGCTGACCGGCTGGCTGGTAGAACGTGGCTGGAACGGTCGCCGCGTGCTGCTCGCGTTCGCCGCGATGATGATCGGCCACGTGGTCTGCCTCGGTTTCGGCGCGGCGTGGCTCGCGCTGCAGATCGGCGGCAAGCTTGCTTTCGTCTATGGCGTTGCGCCGTTCATCGTCGGCTCGATCCTGAAGTCCGCGCTTGGCGCGGCCACGCTGAAGGCCGTCACCCACCTGACGGCAAAGCGTGCCGGATAGCACGCAACCGCTCGTCTCCGTCCACATCACCGCTCTGCATGCGCGTCGCAGGGCCGATGGCGCCGTCGTTCGATGGCATCGCGTTCAAAGCCGCCTGCGACCTGATCTTCAAGGGACGCGAGCAGCCGAACGGCTACACCGAGTGGATCCTGCACGCGCGTCGCAGGGAAGCGAAGGCCGCGAGCTAGTGTCCCCGGGATTGTTGAGGGTCATGCTGGCACGGTGCCAAAGATCCTTGAAACGCACTTCCCCTATCGGTACGCGATGACCTGCAGTCACCGCGAGGTGGCGTTCGAACGCATCGGCTTCGCCGCCTCACGGGCAATGGTGCAGAATATCCGCGCGATTGGGCTCATGGTTCGATGCCTCAGCCATAGCAGCCCGACCGGTCGTCTGGTTGTTGGCAAGCGAACGGCCAAGGCCGTCAGGGTGGGATGCGGCCTTGGATACCGCAACAGAGCCGCCGGCAGGATCGTCAGAAACGGACCGGCCGCAAGCAGGCTGTTTCGCAAATAGCTGGAGCCGCTCACCACGGTGGCAGGTGGCACGCGCAGGCCTGCATCAGCAAACGCCTCCTCGATGAAACTCCGGAGAAAGGAGTACTGGTCTGGTCCAAAGATCCACCGTTCTTCCACCAAGTCCCTTAGCGACAATTTTTTTCGGCGCGCCAACGGATGTTGTTTGCTGGCCAGAACCGCAAGCTCGTCCTCGAATAACGGTTCACTCTGGATGTCCTCGTCCGTGTGCGGCGATGCAATCCGGCTGATTGCGAGCTCGATCTCTCGATCTCGCAGCAGCTGGTGAAGAGCCCTGGTGTCCTCAGCGGTGACGTGGAAGACGAACCTTGGGTACCGCGAGGACATTCGCTGCAGGATGGTGGCTGCCAGTGTCGTCATTGGTTCGGTGCAGCCGATCCTGATCTCTCCCTCAGTCTGGTTGGTGAGAAACGAGATTTCGCCAAGACCCTGCTTGAGCTCATCGACGGCGTTGACCGCACGTTTGCGGAGCACTTCACCAAATGAGGTGAGTTCAACACCGGCGGGTGAGCGGTCGAACAAGGGTACGCCGACTGTGTGCTCCATCTCGGCAACTATTTCTCGATACCGCCGGCTGCGACATCGCGAGCAGAGGCGCCGCCTTCGCCATGCTGCCCGCTTCGGCAACGACTTCCAGCACGTGCAGATCTCGCAGCTTCAATCTACGAAGGCGCCGGTCTTCTGACATGCCGTGGTATCCTATGTTTCTGATATCTATATGTCAAATCCGAGCTTCTTTGCATAGCCTTGCAGTATCAGGATACGCCCTGTCCGGCAACGGAGGTGCAGAATGGATCGACGAACCTTCATCCTGTCGATGCTGGCTGGCCTGGGTATGGCCGCCGCGCAAAGAGCTTTCGCACAAGGCCGACCGACGCCCATCCGAATTGTCTTCCCGTTTCCCGGTGGCGGATCCGGCGATGCATTGACACAGCTGCTTGCGGATCGACTGTCAGCAAGCCTGCAACGACCAGTGATTGTCGAGCCGCGGCCCGGTGCGGCGGGTCGACTTGGCATCCAATTCGTCAAGGGTTCGGAACCCGACGGCAGCACGCTGCTCTTGTCTCCCATCGCGCCTATGGCGGTCTACCAGGACGTCTACGCGTCGCTCGAGTACGATCCGGTACGCGACTTTGCGCCGATCGCTCAGGTTGCGGCCTTTGAATTCCGCATCGCAGTTCGCGCGCACGTGCCTGTCCGCACTCTCCCTGAGCTGGTGTCGTGGTTGAAGGAAAATCCGAAAGAGGCAAACTTCTGCACACCTGGCGCTGGAACTCTGTACCACTTCTTCGGCATCATGTTTGCCCGTGCAGCCGGCGTGACGCTGCAACACGTCCCCTACAAGGTGGCGTCGCCGCAATTGTCGACCTGATGGGCGGCCGCATTCCAATCGTCTTTCAGTCCGTCAACTAGCTCATCGAGCCCCACAAATCCGGTCTGCTTCTGGTGCTGGCGACATCCAACGCGCAACGCTCCTACTTCCTGCCTGAGGTGCCTACGTTCAAGTAAGCCGATTTGATATCGAGGGTACTGGGTGGTTTGCGCTGTTTGCGCCGTCGAAAACGCCCGCAGCAGTCGTTGAAAGGCTCAGCGCCGCTGTTGTAGAAGCGCTCGCGGATGAAGGCATCAAGACCAGGATCCGGGGCTTTGGTTTGCGGCCAACTGGTACCACCGCCGAGGCGTTCGCGCTAATCCAGCAGAACTATATTGCGCGCTGCGCACCTGCCGTTAAGGCCTCAGTCTTCACCCCGGAGCAGTGATGCACTACAGAGAAGCCTAACAGCAGTTTCGCGTGACATTGCTTGGACCGTAATGCCGCGCCCCTATCCGCCCGCTACTTACCTTCTACCCTGATCTAGGCCTGCGCAAGCGCATACTGGTCTATGCCTCGCTTCGCGCTACCATGCGGCTGTTTCAGCTCGGCTTTCCGATTGTCAGCATCGATCTTCTTCTGCTTACCCACTTCCATTCCGATCACGTGCTCGGCATTCCGGATATCTGGCTCACTCGCTGGCTCTGAGGAAAATTCGGTCTAGGAGTTGTCCGTTTCAGGTGATTGGCCCGCCGTGGACCATCAGGTTGATGCGACACCTCCGCGCCGCCTATATGGCGGATATTGCTATTCGCATCGCAGACTATGCGCTCCCCGAGGCCGGAGCACAGATCTAAGCAAGCGAGTTTGAACGTGACTGTACAATTCTCTATCATGTGTCGCTGAAGATCTCATGTTTTGAGGTGTATCATGTCTACCTGATCAAACCGGCGTATAGATATCGTTTCGATTTCGCCGGACATTCTGCCGTGTTTTCTGGCGACACCAGATTTAACGAGAACCTCATCAAGAATGCCGAGAGTACCGAACTAATTTCGGCTGATTTAACGCAGCAGGAACGCTTGGCGAGTTCCAGCCGTTGTCTGTCCATCCAAACAATGGAGGACAGATCAATGGACTGGAACCGCGTTGAAGGAAACTGGAAGCAATTCAAGGGCAACGTGAAGCAGAAGTGGGGCAAGCTGACCGACGATGACCTCGACGTGATCGAGGGCAAGCGCGAGGAGCTCGAGGGCAAGATCCAGCAGCGCTACGGCTATGCCAAGGATCAGGCGAGGAAGGACGTCGACGACTGGTTCAACTCGCTGAAGTAAGGACCTTCAATCAAGTTCAAGCAAAAGCCCCGGTCATCGACCGGGGCTTTTGTTTTGCGCGCCATGCGGCGCCGGATGACGATCATCAGAACACGGCGAGATACTTCAATAGCGACAGAATGCCGATGATGATGACGATCACGCGGACGATCTGCTTTGCGCGACCGTCGAGCGGCAGCATGTTGATGAGATACAGGACCAGAATGATAACGAGAAACGTAATCAGAATGCCGATGAGAACGGACATGCAGGAGCCCCTCCAGGTTTGACACGTGAAGCGGCTCCGTGGATCGCCGCCTCAACACGTCAACGCTTGGGGAAGGTTCAGGTTCCCTCGCCGGAACTCATGGCGCATGACGCCGAAAAGTTGGAGGCGGCTTCTATAGTTGCGCGCCATGGCGTGCGATCGTTCGAACTTCTCGCGGATGCTTCTCGGCGCGGGCGTGTAGTCGGCAACGCCGCCGCGCTTCCTGTCTGCGGTGCGATTGGCAACGATCAAGCCGTTCTCGCCGGCAACGATGTCGCCTTTGCGGATGGTCTTGTCCTCGTCGATGCTGATCGAGGCGAGGCCGACTGAATCCTTGCCGTTGCAGGTGCAGCCCTGGACCAGCTGCTCGCGGTATTTGAAGGCGTTCGGCAGCGACGAATACGGCTTGCCGCTCTCGCTGGTCGCGTAGTCGATCGAGCTGCCGTAGAACACCTTCGTGTCGCTCGCCGGGCAGAGGCTGCTGCAGGTTGCAGCGCGGCTCTGTTCGTTGTTGGCGGAAACCGGAAAATACCGCCCATCGCAGGTGCGCACGCAATAGGCCGTGCTGCGCCCGCCGGAACCTATCGGGGCTTGCGGCGCCGCCTGCGGCGGAAACTGCGTGTCACCGTTGTAGCCGAGTGCAGGTTGCGAAGGCGGCTCGGGGCGGCCGATCATCGTGTTGAAGAATGACGAGAAGAAATCGCGTGCATACGCATTCGGCGCGTCGCTGCTCATGACCGCGATCGCGGTGGCGGCGGCAAGGACGAAACGAACGCTCGTGTTCAAGATGCGCATGGTTTTCTGCCGGTTCAGTACACACCAGAAACAACGCCCCTGCGGGCTGGAGGTTGCCTGGTTGCGGTTGCTGAAAATTCACGCGCCGGCATGGCGGCATAGGCGTCCAGGCTTCGCCTCTGCGCCTTCGGCAGCACCACGACCCTGGTGCCGATGTTCGCCCGGCTGAACAGGTCGATGACGTCATCGTTCGTCATGCGGATGCAGCCGCTGGAGACGAATTGGCCGATCGTGGTCGGGTCGTTGGTGCCGTGGATCCGGTAGATGCTCGAACCGAGATACATGGCACGCGCGCCGAGCGGATTGCCGGGACCGCCGGCGATCCAGCGCGGCAGGTAAGGCTGACGCGCGATCATATCTGCCGGCGGAATCCAGTCGGGCCATTCCGCCTTTCGCGAAATGGCGTGCACGCCCGACCAGGTAAAGCCCTCGCGGCCGACGCCGACGCCATAGCGGATGGCGCGGCCCTGACCGAGAACATAGTAGAGATAGGTGTTTCCGGTATCGATCACGATCGTCCCCGGCGCTTCCCGCGTGTCGTAGGCGACGACGGATTTCCGCAAGTGCTCGGGAATCAACGCGTCCTCTTCATATGTCGCGCCGCGCGGCGGAAGGTTCGAAAACGGGCCCGGCAGCGATGGCGCCTGCGCGTAGCCGAGCGTTTGGGCACGGGCTGTGTCGGGCGATGCGAACGCTGCGACGAGAAGACCTGCAGCAACAATCGTCAGAACAAGGCGGTGACTCGCCACGCACGTCGCGGCGCATGACTGTGCACTCTCGGACATGGCGAGATCCCCTCATCACGGCGCGAGCAGGCAGCGCCGCGCCCATGCCGATGCAACGTGCGGTCGCGGCTTCCGGTTCCAATGCTGTCAAGTCACGGTGAGGTGAGTGGCGAGCGAATCCCGTTCCCGAACGGAACAGTCGTTCGAGTTGCGGACTTGAAAGCTCGACACGTGAAGGATTTCACATTTCAACGATTTCGCGAGGAAAGCGCTATGACGCTCGGTACCATACTGGTGATTATTCTGATCCTGCTGCTGCTCGGCGTTATACCGAACTGGGGTTACAGCTCGGGCTGGGGCTACGGACCGTCCGGCATTGTCGGCACGATTCTGATCGTCGTCCTCATCCTGCTTCTGCTCGGCAGGATCTGAGCTGCCTTTCGCGGCAACAGCACCGTTGCCACGCGTGTGGTCGCGTCATGCGCGTGGCGTCGTTCGTGTCTGGTCGATACCAGGCGCGAAATTCTCCAGCAGCTGCGCTCAGGGACGGCGGTTTCGCCGCGGGAACCTTCATTGCGTGCGCAAGTTGAGTCCGCAAATTCGGCTGAAGGAGCTTTCCGATGTCGAGCAGTGACGGTGAGGAGGCGATGAGAACCATGACGGACAAGGCAACCTATGAACGCCTGCAGAAGGATGTAGAGGCCGTGAAGAACGACATTTCTGCGCTCACCGCGCAGCTTTCGGATGCGCTCGATACGCTCACCAATTCCGCCCAGAAGCGGGCGCGACGCGGCTACAAGGAGGCGCGCGCCGGCGTCGACGCCTTTGTCGACGATGCGGCCAAGAAGGGCTCAGCTGCGTTCGAGGCGGCGCAGGATGCCGCAGCGACGCTGGAAGAGACGATCGAAGATGCGATCGTGCAGCGTCCGCTGGCGACGGTCGGCCTCGCGATCGGGCTGGGCTTTCTGATCGGCGTGACCTGGCGTCGCTAGTGCATGATCCCGAAACGCGGGAGCCGGTTTTCGGAATGGATCATGCGCAAACAGATGGACGGCAATCCGTGCTCAAGGCGGCGCTATGGACGCGCCGGTCCTGAAATCCGAGGGCGAGGGCGATGTTGCAGCGGCTGATCGATGATGTTCGAACCGGGATGGGGAATTCGCTTCGCCTGACAGGCCTTGCCGCTGCTGCTGCCGTTGCCGTGTTCATTGCGACCAGTTTCTTCTGTGCCGCGGCCTTCATGTTCGTTCTGCTGCGGGAGGGCGCCGTGGCCGCATGTCTTGCGGGAGGAGCGGTTTTCCTCGTTGTCGGCCTGCTGGCGGCCGGTTGCTACATTTACAAGAAGCGTCAGGACCGGCTTCGCCTGGAGCAGGCGGCGAAGGAAGCGAAGTCGGCAGCCTCGACATTGCTTTCAGATCCGGCGGCGCTTGCGATCGGACTTCAGCTCGTCCGGCTCGTCGGCGTGCGCCGCATGATTCCGCTGCTGGCGATCGGTGGTATCGCGCTGGGCCTGCTGGCCAGCCAGCGCGATCGCCGGGAGACAACCCCAGCCGAGTGAGGACGGGAGCTCAGGTCACGCAGCGGCCGGCTTCGAGCTGCTTTGCGACTTCGGTCAGTGCGCTGACGACGCCTTCGCAGGCGACCGCCCGCTTGGGCTTGTCGGCTGGCGCCTTCCCGTTCTTCAACGCCGGGCGGTTCTTTGCGACGCCGGCGGTCTCCCACAGGCGCAGGGCGACAGTGGTCGACTGCAGGTCGGGATGCTGGAAGATGATCGTGCGTCCTTCGGCGGCGCTCGACGAGACCTCGCTGCGATCGGTCTTTGTCCCGCGATTGATCTCCATTGCGGCAACCGTCGTGCCGGTCTGCAGACGTGCGTCGTTCGGGGCCAGCCGGTCCAGTGCCCGGCCCGATGCGATTTCAAAGTGAAGGCCGCCGAACAGGGCGAAGGCGGCGGTGGCGCGGTGAGAAAACCCAAAGAACGACGTGTCATGGAACGCCTCGGCAATCCTGTTTCGCTTGCGATTTGATTGCTAATGAAACGTTGACCTGCCGCTGCAGGTTCCTGGCGATCGAACACCGGAAAGCCGTGCGGACGCCTAAATTTTTTTGCAATGGATCGGCAGAACCGCTGGAACGAAATCCGGCCTTGGGAGTCATCTCCGCAAGCCGGCTATTCCCCCTGCCCCTAGTTAGCCGGTGATATGGGGCGCAGCCGTGGTGATGCCGGCTGCGCCCTCATTTTTTGTTCCAACCGCTTGTACGGCGGACAAAAAGCAAAGCGCCGGCCAGTTCAACTGGCCGGCGCTTTAGAATTATTGCGGGATCTGCCTTCTCAGGAGGCCGCAGCACGCGGCGCGCGATTGCGGGAATTGCGCTGGAAGAACAGTGCCTGGCTTGCGACGGCGGAAACCATCGCCGGCTGGAACGGCTTCGAAATCAGGAACGCGGGTTCCGGCCGCTCGCCGGTCAGGAACCGCTCCGGATAGGCGGTGATGAAGACGACCGGAACCTCGAAGCCCTTGAGCATCTCGTTCACGGCATCGAGACCGGAACTGCCGTCGGCGAGCTGAATATCGGCGAGGATCAGGCCCGGCGTCTTTCGGCGTGCGATGTCCACCGCATCCTTGTGCGTGCGGGCGACGCCGATGACGTTGTGACCGAGATTTTTCACCAGGCTTTCGAGATCCATCGCGATGAACGTCTCATCCTCGATGATGAGCACGTCGGTCGCGATCTCGGCGGCCAGTTCGCGTCCTGCCATCTCGGAATAGTTGCGCACATCCTTGACGTCACAGTCCAGGATGAAGGCAACCTCGCCCTCGGAAAAGCCCTCGAGCGAGAGCAGCAGGAAGACCTGGCGGGGCAGCGGCGTGATGTTCGACAGGCGCTGCTCGGGGCGAGCATGCAGCGGCACGACGTCGACGTTTTCGTTGATCGACACCGAGTTCCAGATCTTCGTGAACAGGCGGAAGATTCCGGCCCGCGGGCCCTTGCTCTCGTCGAGCACGTGTCCGTCTTGCAGCAATGCTTCCAGCATCGCCGCGACGTAGGCGTCGCCGGAGGCCTGATTGCCTGTCAGCGCTCGCGCATAGCGCCTCAGCAACGGCAGATGTTCGGCAACAAGCTGGGATCGAGACATTCCCCCTCCATGTATTGAGGCAGTCCAAGGGCAGGCCGGAAGGCTGCCCCGAAGGTCAGAACCTACGCAGAAAGGCGAGAAAAGTTCCCGCTTTCTTCGGAACTTTTCCCGCACAGGCGAGTTAGGCTCCCATGGAACGGTGGCAAGGGCTTCAAAAATCTACCAAAAATGCCCCGAAGCCCAATCCAACATTTCTCGTGGTCATTTACGGATCGGGGTCATGAAAGAATTGAAGTCCCAGGGAAGCCAACCCAACTCACCCGGAGCACCGGGTTCTCCGCGACGTCCAAGTGGCCTGAACACGGAGATTCAAGCCCGGATCGGACATCAATTGCGCGCGATGTATGACGACGTCGTGCGACAGGGGGTGCCCGACAGGTTCGCCGAGCTGATCCGCAAGCTCGACGATCCCAATGCAGCAAAGCCTGCGGCCAAAACGGAGGGGTCTGACTAATGCCTCTCACAGACAGCCTGCGTGACGACATTCTCGCGGCGGTGCCTAATCTGCGTGCCTTCGCGATATCGCTGAGTGGAAATGCCGATCGGGCCGACGACCTGGTGCAGGAGACGCTGTTGCGCGCCATTGCCAACATCGATTCCTTCCAGCCGGGATCGAACCTGCCCGCGTGGTTGTTCACGATTCTGCGCAACCTGTTCCGGTCCGATTACCGGAAACGGCGGCGCGAGGTCGAGGATTCGGACGGCAGCTACGCCAAGACGCTGAAGACGCAGCCGAGCCAGAACGTACACATCGAGTTCGAGGAATTCCGCGCTGCGCTGGACAAGCTGCCGCAAGACCAGCGAGAAGCGCTGATCCTCGTCGGTGCGTCCGGCTTCTCGTACGAAGATGCGGCGGCGATCTGCGGCTGTGCGGTCGGCACGATCAAGAGCCGCGTCAATCGTGCGCGCTCCAAGCTGAGCAATCTGCTTTACGTCGAGGGCGCCGACGACTTCGGTCCCGACAACACGATCCGCGCGGTGATCGGCGGCAACGGCTGATCTCGTCATTTCGCTGGCGGCGTTGGCCGCGCGTGGAAATAGCGAAGAAACGCCGCTCACAGAGCGGCGTTTCTTTTTTGCCTCCGTCGAGAGTCATCGGTGGGTCAATTCAGTCCGCCAAACACCCAGATCAAAAGCAGGATCGGGATCGGCACGCCGAGCAGCCATAACAACATATAGCGTCCCATTGTCTGTCCTCCTCATTCGGTCATGATCGGACAATGCGAGCGCAAGACGGTTCGTTCCGCCACGCTGCGGCGCTGCTGGAGGACTTCGCGAGTTCCGACGTGTTATGGATGCGGGAGCAGCCCGGTCAGCCGTCCGGTGCGATCCATCTCGGTCTTGTCGACCACCGTGCGCATCGGCGCAGATATCTCGAAGACGTAGCTGGCGTCCGTGAAATAGCGTTTGGACGTGCCACCGAGCGCTTCGGGCACGACGCGATCGAGCAGGATCGTTCCGAAATCATTGTCGTCGCGCCGCGTCGCCGCGCTGACATTGAGCTCCTCCCACTTCAGGTAGAAGAGTTCGTTCTGTCCCTTGCCGGTGACGTTCCAGTGCACCGCGATGTGCAGCGTGCTGTCTTCGCTCACGCCGGCGTTGGCCTGGGTTGCGAGCTCGAAGAACAGCAGGCAGAGGCTTTGCGCGGCGCGCGCGCTGACGATGATGTCCGGTCCGGACACGGCAATGCGGTCGGCGTGCGGGATAGCCCGCGACGCCAGCAGGCTCTTCAGCCGCGCGCCCTGCCAATGGCTGTCGCTCAACAGCGAAATCACGTGCGACATGGCGTGGATGCGTCCGATCAGCAGCTCGCGCGCTTGCTCGACGTCTGCGCCCGGCCGCATCGTCCGCGTGACGATCGACTGGATCACGGCCAGAACGTTCTTCACGCGATGATTGAGCTCGGCGATCACCGACGAGAGCCGCGCTTCGAAACTGATGCGGGCTTCGATCTCCCGGCTGAGCCGGAGGTTATTGTAGGCGACGTAGCCGAACAGGCCGCACAGGATGCTTGTCAACGCGACGCCGACGATCATCACGATCGCGGCGAGCGACTGGGCGCGAGCCGTCGGATCGACCTTGGCGTAGTAGCTCAGCACGAAGTCGCGACCACCGAACGAGACGCCTTGCAGGACCGGCGGATTCGCACGCGCCAGCACCGCGGTCGGCTGGCCGACATTCCCGTTCCGGTCAGATGCGAATTCCAGCTGTTCGTTGCGCGGATCGCGCAGGGTCACGTTGAACAGGGACGGTTCGTCGTTGCTCAGCATCAGCGGACCGAGCCGATAGGAGAAGGTGATGAAGCCGGTCAGCGGTCCGCCGTTTTCGGCGAACACGGGCGCTGCCAGCATGATGCCGGCGTGGCCGTCGGATCGCGGCAAGATCGCGGGTTCGGACGCGGCCGGCGCGCGTATCGCCAACGCGGCAACGATCGTCGGACCGAGGATCGGCGCGCGATCGAGGATGCGGCCGGGCAACGCCGAGCGTCTCGGGTGTGCGCGGTTCGACTTCCATCAGCACATTGAAGCGCGGCGGCAGGTTGCCGCCGACGGCTGTGTCGTCGACGTTGCGAACGGTCGGGCGCGTGTATCCGCTCTCGCTGAGCAATCTGCTCGGCCCTGGCGATGTCGGCGGGCGTAATATTCGCGACCCACGTTGCCAGCACGAAGTCGGTCTTGAAGGCATAGATCGATGTTCGCAGCGGCTGCAGCGCGTTTGGATGCAGCGGCTGCGCCGAACGGATCAGTCCGACGGCGACGCGCGTGAGCAGTTCGCGCTCCGACAAACGTTCCTGCACGCGGCGTCCATGGTTCTCGATCGCGCGCGAGAGTGCCGCCTCCTCGATCACGATTTCCTGTTCGTAGACGCGAAGCGCGACCAGTCCCGACACAAGCAGGCCGATCAGGGCAACCAGAACAACGATGAATCCCAGCCGGACCAAGCGACGACTCTAGGTGCAATGAAATGTTGGGAAGAGAAGTTTCGGAACAGACCTGGGAAATTCTGCTGTGAAATGGCCGGTTGCGACAGGGCAATCCGTCCCGGACGGGATAATGACAACGCGACCATTGCTGCACAAGTCTCGCCAGGGATGCCGTCTTCGCCGCGAGGCGGATAGAAGTCTAAGTGGGCTAACGGCTTGTAGGCGCTTTGGTTCCGTCGCGCGGCGGTCGCGTGCGCGTTAACCTTTACGGCCGGTGGCTAACGCGTCGGGTTGGGGTGGCCGATCAAGCGCAGGGCAAACACCGGCGAGGGCCCGAACGTCCGCCTTTCGACGAGACTGACGTTATCCGGGGCGCGGGCAGCCGAAATCATCAGGCCGACTCCGATGACCATCATCAGAATCCCGGCCAGGATCAGCGCTAGAAATCCGCTCCCGTAATCCTTCATGGCGACGTCCGTCGTGCTTGGTGGACGTTAACCCGCGAGCCGTCGCCCCGTTCCGCGCAAAGGCACGGAAATACAACTGCGTGCGAGCACGCCGACGGTATCAGAGCGCTCAGGCGCTGCGCAGGCCGCCCTTCCTTTCAATGAAGCCGATGATCTGATCGAGACCTTCGCTCTTCTTCAGATTGGTCATCACGAACGGCCGCTCGCCGCGCATGCGCGTGGCGTCCGTCCGCATCTTGTCGAGCGAAGCCCCGACATGCGGCGCAAGGTCGATCTTGTTGATGACCAGCAGATCGGACCGGGTGATGCCGGGACCGCCCTTGGACGGGATCTTGTCGCCGGCTGCCACGTCGATCACGTAGATCGTCAGGTCGGCAAGCTCGGGGGAGAACGTCGCGGCCAGATTGTCGCCGCCGGATTCGATCAGCACCAGATCGAGCGCCGGAAATTTCGCGCGCATGTCGGCGACGGCGGCGAGATTCATCGAGGCGTCCTCGCGGATCGCGGTGTGCGGACAGCCGCCGGTCTCGACGCCGGCAATGCGGTCGGGCGTGAGCGAGCCTGCGCGCACCAGAAATTCGGCATCCCACTTCGTGTAGATGTCGTTGGTGATGGCGGCGATGTCGTAGGTCGCGCGCATGTTCTTGCAGAGCAAGTCCATCAGCGCCGTCTTGCCGGAGCCGACCGGACCGCCGATGCCGACGCGCAACGGGCCGTGCGGGCTCGGATTGTGCGGCTTCGCGGCCTGTGATGTCGCCATTGTCTCTCTCGTGCTCATGACCTGAACAGCCTCGTATACTGCGTCTCGTGATGCATGCCTGCAAGGTCGGCGCGGAACGTCGCGCTGCCGAGGTCGTCCAGCGTCGCCACGAGCGCACGGGAGGCGGTGGAGGCGACGACGGGCTCGAGCGCGGCCAGAACGCGCTGGCTGTCGGTCTGTCCCAGCGGGATCAGCCGCACGCCCGCGGAAATCCAGTTGGCCGTTTGCGCGTGCAGGAAGGCGTGCAGCGTCAGATCGAGCGGTACGCCGTGACCTGCGGCGACGGCGCCCACGGCGACCGGATAGGCGATCGCGCCCGACCAGGCTTGCCGCAATCGCTCCAGCGCAGTGCAGTGCCAGGCGGCGCCTGCGATGTCGGCAAACGCGCGGCCCTGCGCCGTCGTCTCCAGATGCCGTTCGCGCGATGGCGTAAAGGCCGCGGCAAGCTCGGCGACTTCGGCCAATGCCGTGTCGTCCTCTCCCGCACATGCGCGCCAGGCATGGCAAAGCAACACGCCGTCGCAAAAGCCTGCGCCGTCGGACAGCATGGCCGACAGCCAGGTCTTGAGCGTCTCTGCGCCGGTGATGTCGCCGGCCTCGACCGCCCACTCGATGCCGCTGGAGTAGGAGAATGCGCCGACCGGGAATGACGGCGACAGCCAGGTCATGAGCCGGTAGAGCGCGGCGTGCGCGGTTGAGATCGTCTCGGTCGCGTCGCTGCCGGATGCCGGCAGGTGAGGGCCCTTGTCAGGACCCATGACCGTGCCGGTGGGAGTGGCCGTGATGGTGATGGGCGTGGTCATGATCGTGATCATGATCGCATGCCGCGCCATGCTCGTGGTGATCGTGCGCGTGATCGTGCCCGTGACCATGGTGGGCATGATCGTGGCCGTGGTGTTCGTGCTCATGATGGGCGTGATCGTGGGCATGCCCGCCGGCGGCATAGGCGCCGCCTTCGGGATCGAACGGCGCCTCGATCTCGATCACGCGGGCACCGAGGCCGCGCACCATCTCCTCGATCACGTGATCGCGGCGGATGCGCAGGCCCTTCGGCGTGACCTGCATCGGCAGGTGGCGGTTGCCGAGATGCCAGGCGATGCGCACCAGATGCATGGCGTCGCGGGCACGGATCTCAAGCAGCGGTTCGGCCGCGGCGACCACCTCGATCAGCCGGCCATCCTCGAGCACCAGCGCGTCACCGCCGCGCAGCGCAATGACCTCCGGCAGGTCGAGCAGGAACTCCAGCCCGCGCGTGCCGGTCATCGCCAGCCGCCGCCGATGGCGGTCGTCGAATTCGAGCACGACCGTGTCGGCCGGCTCGTCGCGCCAGGTCTGTGCGGCTTTGACGGATGTGGCGCGCAGCATCGGGGCGTCAGCGCTTGATCACGTCGGCGGGATTGATGATCTCGATCACCGTCGGCGAGGCCTTGAACGGCGCCGACAGTTCGCGCCAGACCTTCATGTGCGGCGCGCGGCCGTGCGCGTCGAGATGCTCGCGCGATTCCCAGCGCTCGACCACCACGAACAGGTTCGGATTGTTCACGCTGACGTGGCTGTCATAGTAGATGCAGCCGGCTTCCTTTTGCGTTTCAGCGACGCAGTCCTTGGCGCCCTTGATGTAGGCCTCGCGATGCTCGGGCTTCACTTCGGTGGTGGCGACGACGTAGATCATTCAACTCTCCCGGCTGTTTCTTGTTGTTGGACGCATCGCTTTTAGAACAGGAAATACCGCTGCGCCATGGGCAGCACCTCGGCCGGCGCGCAGGTCAGCAGTTCGCCGTCCGCACGGACCTCGTAGGTTTCCGGATCGACGTCGATTTTCGGCGTGGCGTCGTTGTGGATCATGCTCTTCTTGGAGATGCCGCCGCGGGTGTTTTTCACCGCGTAGAGCTCCTTCTCGATGCCGAGCTTGCGCTTGAGCCCGGATGCAATCGCCGCCTTCGAGGTGAACACCACCGACGATGCGGTGCGCGCGCGGCCCAGCGCGCCGAACATCGGCCGGTAGTGCACCGGCTGCGGCGTCGGGATCGAGGCGTTGGGGTCGCCCATGGGAGCTGCGACGATGGTGCCGCCCTTGATGATGCAGTCCGGCTTGACGCCGAAGAAGGCCGGCGACCACAGCACGAGATCGGCGAGCTTGCCCTTCTCCACCGAGCCGATCAGTTTCGACACGCCGTGCGCGATTGCCGGGATTGATCGTGTACTTGGCGATGTAGCGCTTGACGCGGAAATTGTCGTTGCCCGCCTTGTCCTCGCGGCAGCGATCCGCGCTGCTTCTTCATCTTGTCGGCGGTCTGCCAGGTGCGGATGATCACTTCGCCGAGCCGGCCCATCGCCTGGCTGTCGGACGACATCATCGACAGCGCACCGAGGTCGTGCAGGATGTCTTCGGCGGCGATCGTCTCCTTCCGGATGCGGCTCTCGGCGAACGCCAGATCCTCGGCGATCGACGGATCGAGATGATGGCACACCATCAGCATGTCGAGATGCTCGTCGATGGTGTTGCGCGTGAACGGCCGGGTCGGGTTGGTCGACGACGGCAGCACGTTCTTCAGGCTCGCCACCTTGATGATGTCCGGCGCATGCCCGCCGCCCGCGCCTTCGGTGTGGAAGGCGTGGATGGTGCGGCCCTTGAACGCCTTCACCGTGTCCTCGACGAAGCCGGATTCGTTCAGCGTGTCGGTATGGATCATCACCTGGATGTCGTGATCGTCGGCGACGCTCAGGCAGTTGTCGATCGCGGCCGGCGTCGTGCCCCAGTCCTCGTGCAGTTTCAGCGCGCAGGCGCCGGCCTTGATCATCTCGACCAGCGAGGCCGGCCGCGCCGCGTTGCCCTTGCCGGAAATGCCGAGATTGACCGGCAGCGCATCGAACGACTGGATCATGCGCGCGATATGCCAGGGACCGGGCGTGCAGGTGGTGGCGAAAGTGCCGTGCGAGGGGCCGGTGCCGCCGCCGAGCAGCGAGGTGACGCCGCTCATCAGCGCGTCCTCGATCTGCTGCGGGCAGATGAAATGGATGTGGCTGTCGAAACCGCCGGCGGTGAGGATCTTGCCCTCGCCGGCGATCACGTCGGTGCCGGGGCCGATGATGATCGTCACCTTCGGCTGGATGTCGGGATTGCCGGCCTTGCCGATCGAATGGATCTTTCCGTCCTTGATGCCGACGTCGGCCTTGACGATGCCCCAGGTGTCGACGATCAGCGCATTGGTGATGACGGTGTCGACCGCGCCCTGGCGGTTGGTGATCTGGCTCTGGCCCATGCCGTCGCGGATCACCTTGCCGCCGCCGAACTTCACCTCTTCGCCGTAGACGGTGAAATCCTTTTCCACCTCGATGATCAGGTCGGTGTCGGCAAGCCGCACCCGGTCGCCGGTGGTCGGGCCGAACATGTCGGCGTAGACGGAGCGAGGCAGTTTTGTGGACATGCGGCTCAACCTTGTTTGAGTTTGGCGAGACGGGGGGCGATTCGCACACCCGGTGATTGGTTCTCGGCCATCACGCGAACCTCAGTCCCCACAAGAGTGCGTGCGTCGCGGCATGCGAGGCGACCGGCTCCGTCAGAGTTTGCCCATCACGTCGCCGCGAAAGCCGTAGACCATGCGCTTGCCCGCGAGCGCGACCAGCGTGACGTCGCGCGTCTGGCCCGGCTCGAACCGCACCGCGGTGCCGGCGGCGATGTCGAGCCGCATGCCGCGCGCCTTCTTGCGGTCGAACTTCAGCGCCGGATTGGTTTCGAAGAAATGATAGTGCGAGCCGACCTGGATCGGGCCGGTCGCCGGTGTTGGCGACCGTCAGCGTCACCGTCTTGCGCCCTTCGTTCAGGACGATCTCGCCGTCCTTGAATGAACATCTCTCCGGGGATCATGGACTTTTACCTCACATGATGTTGAGGGCGAGGCCCACGCCGATCAGCGCACAGGCCGCGCCGGCGACGCGCACCAGCGGCTGCAGCGATGCGCGAGCGCAGACCCAGCACGGCGCCGATGCCGGCGAGGTGCAGCGCCGCGGTCGTCGCGATGAAGCCGATCATGTAGCCGCGCCGCCGATGGCCGGCGGCTTCCGCGCCGTGCGCATGGCCGTGAAACAGCGCGGAGACGCCGATCACCAGCGCGCCGAGCCATGTCGGCAGATTGACGGCGAGCGCCACCAGCAGGCCGAGCACGACGACGGAGGCGAGGATCGCGGGCTCCACCAGCGGCAGCTGCACCTGCGCCATGCCGAGCAGCGCGCCGGCAATCATCACGCCGACGAAGGTCGCGGGCCACAGCCACAGCGCGCGGCCGCCTTTCAGCGCCGCCAGCGCGCCGACCGCGAGCATCACGGTCAGGTGGTCGAGGCCGGACAGCGGATGCGTGCAGGCCGGCAAACAGGCTCGCGGTCGCGCCGTGGCCCGTATGCGCGAAGCGCTGCGGTCGGAGCGAGCAGCAGCGTCGCGCTGAGGATCAGTTTCTTCATTGAAGAGGTCTCCTGTTCTTTTTGCTTGTCGGAAAAGATGTCTTAGCGGATCGGCTCGTGCACGGTGACGAGTTTCGTGCCGTCCGGAAATGTCGCTTCGACCTGGATGTCATGGATCATCTCGGCAATGCCGTCCATCACCTGCGCGCGCGACAGCACCTGCGCGCCCGCCTGCATCAGCTCGGCGACGGTGCGGCCGTCGCGCGCGCCTTCCAGGATGAAGTCCGAGATCAGCGCCACCGCTTCCGGATGATTGAGCTTGACGCCGCGCTCGAGCCGGCGGCGCGCCACCATGGCGGCCATGGAGATGAAGAGCTTGTCCTTTTCGCGCGGGGTGAGGTTCATCGATCAGCCCTGTTCAGCCCATCAGTTCAGCCACAGTCGCGGCAGCGCCTTCGCATCGATCTGCGCCAGCACCTTCATCACGTCGCGAGCGCAACGCCGCCGCATCCTTAGCGCAGAAGCGGGCGACTGCAAAACCGTTCCAGGCCGAGACGCCGACTTCGCCCGCAAAGGTGCTGGCTGCCTGGCGAACGCGCTCGACGGTCTCCTGATCGGCGGGCGCGATCAGCACGGTCGCCACCGCCGCGCCGCCCTCGGCGATGGCGCGGCTCGCCAGCTTGGCGGCGATATCGCCGTCGAGCCGCAGCGTTTCGGCGAAAATCAGCCTGCCCGCCGCGCCGCAGGCGCCAGCGATCGACGTATTCGCCCTCGCGCATGCGTCTCGTCCATCGCCGCACGGCCGAACACCACGATCTCGGCGAGCAGCAGCGAGGCGTTCTCGTCGAGCTCGATGTCGATGCGGCGCGCAAGCCTTGCACGATCGAACAGGATCGTCTCCTGCGGCAGCCAGGCGAGGTGCGCACCGCCTGCCACACGCAGCGATACGTCGATCGTGGCCGACGGGCCATGCGAGCGGTAGACCTTCTCCGCCGCCGCCGTGGTCAGCGTCAGCGCCGTGTCCTGGCCGGCATCGATCGAAATGCCGAAGCGGTCGCCGCCGGCGACGCCGCCGGCGGTATTGACCAGCACGGCGGCAAGCGCGCGTGTTTCGGGGGAGGGAAAGCGGACGCGCAGCGAGCCTGCTTCATGCACGTTGCCGCGGCGGGTTTTGCCGGCCGGACAGAACGGTCTCGAACGCGACCGATCCGACCGCGCGGTTGGCCGCGAAGACCTTCGATAGTCGTCTGTGCGATATCCGTCTCCTGTGCCGCCAACGGCATCGCCCCTCTCGCCACGACGATGGCACGAAAGCGGCTACAACGCCATTGCCCGGCTGATCGCGCTCGGGTCGAGATTGGAGCGATCGCAGGTGAAGGTGACGACGCCGCGGTCCATCACGGCGAACTGGTCGCCGAGCTCGCAGGCGAAATCGAGATACTGCTCCACCAGCACGATGGCGATGTTGCCGAGGCTGCGCAGGTAGGAAATCGCGCGGCCGATGTCCTTGATGATCGACGGCTGGATGCCCTCGGTCGGCTCGTCGAGCAGCAGCAGTTTCGGCCGCATCACCAGCGCGCGGCCGATCGCCAGCTGCTGCTGCTGGCCGCCGGAGAGGTCGCCGCCGCGCCGTCCGAGCATCGATTGCAGCACCGGAAACAGCGAGAACACGTCGTCCGGGATGTGGCGGTCGTCGCGCTTCAGCGGCGCAAAGCCGGTGCGCAGATTTTCCTCCACCGTCAGCAGCGGGAAGATCTCGCGGCCCTGCGGCACGAGGCTGATGCCGCGCCGGGCGCGCTCATAGGGCCGCAGCGCATTGATGTCCTGGCCCTCGAACAGGATCTCGCCGCCCGCAATCGGCTGCTGGCCGACCAGCGCGCGCAAGAGGCTGCTCTTGCCGACGCCGTTGCGGCCGAGCACGCAGGTGACCTTGCCGGGCAGCGGCGTTGAGCGAGACGCCGCGCAGCGCCTGCGCCGCGCCGTAGTAGAGGCTGATGTCCTTGACCTCGAGCATCGCTACCGTCCCAGATACACTTCGATCACGCGCTCGTTCGCCGACACGTCGTCGATCGTGCCCTCGGCCAGCACCGAGCCTTCGTGCAGGCAGGTGACCTTGACGCCGAGCGCGCGCACGAACGTCATGTCGTGCTCGACGACGACGACCGTCTTGTTCTTGTTGATCTCCTTCAGCAGCTCGGCGGTCTGGTGCGTCTCCACGTCCGTCATGCCGGCGACCGGCTCGTCGACCAGCAGCAGTTTCGGATCCTGCGCCAGCAGCATGCCGATCTCGAGCCACTGCTTCTGCCCGTGCGAGAGGCTGCCGGCCAGCGCGCTCGCGCGCATCCTTCAGCCGGATCGTCTCCAGCACGCGCTCGATGGTCTCGGTCTCGTCGCTTCGTCTCGCGCCAGAACAGCGTCCCGCGCACGCGGTGATCGACGTTCAGCGCCAGCAGCAGGTTGTCCTCGACCGTCTGGCTCTCGAACACCGTGGGCTTCTGGAATTTCCGGCCGATGCCGAGCTCGGCGATGCGCGTCTCGTCGAGCAGTGTGAGATCGACCTTGCCGCCGTCGAAGAACACGTCGCCCGTGTCGGGCTTGGTCTTGCCGGTGATGATGTCCATCATCGTCGTCTTGCCGGCGCCGTTCGGGCCGATGATGGCGCGCATCTCGCCGGGCTCGATCGCCAGCGACAGGTTGTTGATCGCCTTGAAGCCGTCGAAGGCGACGTGCACGCCGTTGAGATAGAGCAGGGCGGAGGTTGTGTCGGTCGGCAGCATCTTCGTCACTCCGCCGGATTGGCTTGCGGGGCGCGACGCGCGCGGCCTGTCTCGGCCTTGGCCTCGGCGCGTTGCGCGCGCCAGGGCGCCCACCACTGCTGCAGCGTGCCGATGATGCCGCGCGGCATCAACAGCGTGACCAGCACGAACAGCGCGCCGAGCATGAACAGCCAGTAGGGCGCCAGCATGCCGGAGGTGAAGACGGTCTTGGCGTAGTTGACGAGCACCGCGCCCAGCACCGCGCCGGTCAGCGTGCCGCGCCCGCCGACCGCGACCCAGATGACGGCCTCGATCGAATTGGCCGGCGCGAACTCGCTCGGATTGATGATGCCGACCTGCGGCACGTACAGCGCGCCGGCGACGCCGGCCATGCAGGCCGACAGCGTGAACACGAACAGCTTGTAGGATTCGACGCGGTAGCCGAGGAAGCGCGTGCGCGACTCCGCGTCGCGAATGGCGACCAGCACCTTGCCGAGCTTCGAGGTGACGATGGCGCGGCAGATCAGGAAGCCGATGACGAGCGCGACGCAGCTCAAGACGAACAGCGCGGCGCGCGTGCCCTGCGCCTGCACGTTGAAGCCGAGGATGTCCTTGAAGTCGGTCAGGCCGTTGTTGCCGCCGAAGCCGAAGTCGTTGCGGAAGAAGCCGAGCAGCAGCGCATAGGTCATCGCCTGCGTGATGATCGACAGATAGACGCCGGTCACGCGCGAGCGGAAGGCGAACCAGCCGAAGCAGAAGGCGAGCAGTCCGGGCACCAGCAGCACCATCAGCGCCGCGAACCAGAACATGTCGAAGCCGTACCAGTACCAGGGCAGCTCCTTCCAGTTCAGGAACACCATGAAGTCCGGCAGCAGCGGATTGCCGTAGACGCCGCGGTTGCCGATCTGGCGCATGAGATACATGCCCATCGCGTAGCCGCCGAGCGCGAAGAAGGCGCCGTGGCCGAGCGAGAGGATGCCGCAATAGCCCCAGATCAGGTCGATCGAGAGCGCCAGCAGCGCGTAGCAGAGGTATTTGCCGAACAGCGCCACCAGGTAGGTCGGCACATGGAAGAACGACGTCGGCGGCAGCAGCAGATTGAGCAGCGGCACGAGGATGCCGACGGCGGCGATGATCGCAAGGAAGACGACCGCGCTGCGGTCGAGCGAGCGGATCAGGATGTGCGTCATCATGCTTCCACCGCCCGTCCCTTCAGGGCGAACAGGCCGCGCGGCCGCTTCTGGATGAACAGGATGATCAGGACGAGGATGGCGATCTTGCCGAGCACGGCGCCGGCGACGGGCTCGAGGAACTTGTTGGCGATGCCGAGCGTGAACGCGCCGACCAGCGTGCCCCAGAGATTGCCGACGCCGCCGAACACGACCACCATGAAGCTGTCGATGATGTAGCTCTGGCCGAGGTTCGGGCTGACGTTGTCGATCTGCGACAGCGCGACGCCGGCGATGCCGGCGATGCCGGAGCCGAGGCCGAAGGTCAGCGCATCGACGCGCGAGGTGGCGATGCCCATCGACGCCGCCATGCGCCGGTTCTGCGTCACCGCGCGCATCTCGAGGCCGAGGCTGGTGTAGCGCAGCATCAGCAGCAGCAGCGCAAACACCGCCAGCGTGAAGACGACGATCCAGAGGCGGTTATAGGTGATGGTGATCTGGCCCAGCTTCGAACGCGCCGCTCATCCAGGATGGATTGCCGACCTCGCGGTTGGTCGGGCCGAACGCTGGTGCGGACCGCCTGCTGCATGACCAGCGAGATGCCCCAGGTGGCAAGCAGGGTCTCCAGCGGCCGGCCGTACAGGAAGCGGATGACGCCGCGTTCGATCGCGACGCCGATCAGGCCCGCGACCAGAAACGCCAGCGGCAGCGCGATCAGCAGCGAATAGTCGAACAGGCCCGGGTAGCGCGTGCGGATCACCTCCTGCACGACGAAGGTCGTGTAGGCGCCGAGCATCACCATCTCGCCATGCGCCATGTTGATGACGCCCATCACGCCGAAGGTGATGGCAAGGCCGATCGCCGCCAGCAGCAGCACCGAGCCGAGCGAGATGCCGTACCAGGCGTTCTGCACGGCGGACCAGATGGCCAGCGAGCTCTGCACCGACGCAGATCGCCGATTGCGCGGTCTGCGCGACCAGCGGCGACGGGTCGTTGGCAACGCTGGTCAGGAGCGCCAGCGCGTCCTGATCGCCGCGGTCGCGGATCACGGCGACCGCCTCGATGCGGCTTGCTTCCGCCGCATCCGGCTTTGCCGAGCAGGATCGCCGCCTGCGCCTCGGCGAACGCGCGCTTGACGGCGGCGTTGGTTTCCTTCGGCAGCGCGCCTTCGATGGTCGGCAGCGCGTTGGCGTCGCGCGACTTGAACACGGCCTGCGCCGCCTGAAGCCGGCGCGCGGGATCGGGGGACAGCAGCGTCAATCCGCCGATGGCGGCGTCCACCGCACGCCGCAGGCGGTTGTTGAGCCGGACGTTGCCGAGATTGGCGAAGGACGATGCGACCGCTTCGCCGCTTGCAGCATCGGTGACCTTGCCGTCGCGTCTCCTTGATGTAGACCTTCTTGGTGGCGGGGTCGGCGACCAGGCGGCTGTCCTGCAGGGCCTGGATGATGGTCAGCGCGCGGGCGATTGCCGCTTGAAGCGATGGCGCTGATGGCGGCGTCGGTATCGGAGAAGGAGTTGTTGGCGAACTGCGCGACCGCGTCCTCGAACGGGCCGGCTGCGGCGGGCGCGATGAACGCGATGGCGAGCAGGCAAACGAGGACCGCCGCGCAAGCGCGATGGATCAATCGATTGAGCACGAAACGACCCCGGCAGAGGTTGGAGGAAGGCGGCGAGCTGCCGCCGCCTTCCGTTGTTGGTTGTAGCAAGATTGCGAGGTCGAGAGGCTACCGGACTTACGAGCCCTGACCGCCGCACTTGTTGGTCTTGGTGTTCCAGTTGCCGCACTTCTTCTCGACCCAGTCGCCGATCAGGTCCTTCGAGCCCTCGAGCTCCTTCGACCATGCGTCGCCCGGCACGAGGCCGGTCTTCGACACCACGTCGAACTGGCCGTCGGCCTTGATCTCGCCGATCAGCACCGGCTTGGTGATGTGGTGGTTCGCAAGCATCGTCGAACTCGCCGCCGGTCAGGTTCTTGGCCTTGATGCCGGGGAGCGCGTCGATCACCTTGTCAGCATCGGTCGACTTCACCTTCTCGACCGCCTTCACCCACATGTCGAAGCCGATCACGTGCGCTTCCATCGGGTCGTTGGTCACGCGCTTCGGGTTCTTGGTGAACGCCTGCCAGGCCTTGATGAACTTCTCGTTCTCCGGATCCTTGACCGACTGGAAGTAGTTCCAGGCGGCGAGGTGACCGAGCAGCGGCTTGGTGTCGATGCCGGCGAGTTCTTCCTCACCCACCGAGAACGCGACGACCGGGATGTCCTTCGCGCTGATGCCCTGGTTGCCGAGCTCCTTGTAGAACGGCACGTTGGCGTCGCCGTTGATGGTCGAGACCACTGCGGTCTTCTTGCCGGCCGAGCCGAACTTCTTGATGTCGGCGACGATCGTCTGCCAGTCGGAATGACCGAACGGCGTGTAGTTGATCATGATGTCTTCCTGCTTGACGCCCTTCGACTTCAAGTAGGCTTCGAGGATCTTGTTGGTCGTGCGCGGATAGACGTAGTCGGTGCCGGCGAGCACCCAGCGCTGCACCTTCTCTTCCTTCGCGAGATAGTCGACCGCGGGGATCGCCTGCTGGTTCGGAGCAGCGCCGGTGTAGAACACGTTGCGCTCGGACTCTTCACCCTCGTACTGCACCGGATAGAACAGGATCGAGTTCAGCTCCTTGAACACCGGCAGCACCGACTTGCGCGACACCGAGGTCCAGCAGCCGAACACGACGGCGACCTTCTCCTTGGTGATCAGCTCGCGCGCCTTTTCGGCGAACAGCGGCCAGTTCGAGGCCGGATCGACCACGACGGCTTCGAGCTTCTTGCCCATCACGCCGCCTTTTTTGTTCTGCTCTTCGATCAGGAAGAGGATGGTGTCCTTCAGCGTCGTCTCGCTGATGGCCATGGTGCCCGAGAGCGAGTGCAGGACGCCCACCTTGATGGTGTCCTGTGCCTGTGCCGGCCGAAAATGCGGACAGGCCGAGGGCGAGACCAGCGGCGGCGGCCAGCGCCTTGCGGCGGCTGAGCGGCCGAGCGATGGCCGAAGTCATTTGATTAAGCATGCGATGTCATCTCCCTGACGCAGAAAACCTGCGAAACGGCCACCCGGCCGCCTGCGTTAAGGGAATCGCAAGAACTGTGCCATGGCAGCAACGCTTCTTAACATTTTGAAAAGACTGCCGATCTCGGCGGCGTGCTGCCCAATGACGATTCGCTTGGCCTAAATCTTTGGCAGCGTAACTGTGCTCTTCGTAGGCGATTTGCCTGAATATTATTCAATTTTCGTGGATTGTATAAAATAGCGGCAGGCCTCAGACCGCTGCGTTGGCGCCTGCCAAAGGATCACGGCTTGCCGTCGGGAGCGACTTTCAGCGCGTCGTGGTAGGCGTTTTCGCGCTCTTTCGCTGCCTTTTGCGGGTTTTCCACTTCGGCCGCATCCGGGCGCCGCTTGCCACCCCTGCCGCCGGCGACTGCCATGATCTGCATGACCCTGGTGGCGTAAAGCATCCTCAAGCAATCCTCGCTTCCGGCCCTCGATCGGCCGAAACCGTTGACCTAAACCGTGTTTTCATCAGGGCAGACCGCCGATTTCGCATCAAATGCCTTGAAAGCAATCGCATCCCTGGCGCATATGAAGCGCGACCGCGAACTGATCCGGTCGCTGCGGGCTGCGTGTTCTGATCCGTCGACGCCCTTAACGGGCTCCACCGGTTTCTGGCCTGCCTCTTTAGCCAAAAAGCAGATGCTCCAAACACGCGGGCATCATCAAAGCTTCGCTTGCGCCCGGCGCGATATGCGCGGGCGCCCGTGTTGACTCATAGAAAGAACCCTTTTGACTTCCTTTCAGGATTTCGGCCTCGCCGATCCCATTTCTCTTGCTCTCTCGGAAGAGAACTACGTCACTCCCACCCCAATCCAGGCGCAGACCATTCCGCTCGCAATGAGCGGACGCGACGTCGTCGGCATTGCCCAGACCGGCACCGGCAAGACCGCGGCCTTCGCGCTGCCGATCCTGCATCGGCTGATCCACCCGCGGAAGCAAACCGCGTCGAAGAGCTGCCGCGTGCTGGTCTTGAGCCCGACGCGCGAATTGTCGGGGCAGATCCTCGACAGCTTCAACGCCTATGGCCGGCACCTCCGGCTGAGCGCGACGCTGGCGATCGGCGGCGTGCCGATGGGCCGTCAGGTTCGCGCGGTGATGGGCGGCGTCGACATCATGGTCGCAACGCCGGGCCGTCTGCTCGATCTGGTGCGCGGCAATGCGCTGAAGCTCAATCAGGTCGAGTTTCTGGTGCTTGATGAAGCCGATCGCATGCTCGACATGGGCTTCATCAACGACATCCGCAAGATCGTCGCCAAGCTGCCGGCCGTAGCGGCAGACGCTGTTCTTCTCGGCGACGATGCCGAAGGCGATCGCCGAGCTCGCCGAGGACATGCTGCGCAATCCGGAGCGGGTCGCGGTGACGCCGGTGGCCTCCACCGTCGAGCGCGTGTCCCAGCGCATCATCCAGGTGGACCGCGGCGCGAAGCCGGCGCTGCTTGCGAAGATCCTCAAGGGCGAACCGGTGGATCGCGCGCTGGTCTTCACGCGCACGAAGCATGGCGCCGACAAGGTGGTGAAGGGCCTCGCCAAGGCGAACATCGCAGCCGAGGCGATCCACGGCAACAAGTCGCAAAACCATCGCGAACGCACGCTTGCTGCGTTCCGCTCCGGCACGATCCGCACCCTCGTTGCGACCGATATCGCCGCGCGCGGCATCGACGTCGACGGCGTCAGCCATGTGGTGAACTTCGACCTGCCGAACGTGCCGGAGACCTACGTGCATCGCATCGGCCGCACCGCGCGGGCCGGCAGCGACGGCATCGCGATTTCGCTGGTCGATGCGGACGAGGTCGCCTACCTGCGCGACATCGAAAAGCTGATCCGTCAGGCGCTGCCCCGCGAGGATCAGCGCACCGGCGACGCGCGGACGCACGCCGAGCGCACCGGCGATACGCGCAATCATCAGAGCCGTTCAAATGACGGCCGGCGTCATCAGCCGCAGAGCGACGGCAGACGGCCGAGGCGCCCCGCATCGCAATGGCGGGGAGCGCGAACTTGCGGCTGCGTCGCCGCAGCGGTCGCCGTCGGGCCATGTGAATGGGGCGCGCACGCCGGACCATGCGGCGGGATCGAAGGGCAAAAGGCCCGCGAATGGCGACCGCCACGCCCCGCGGCAATCGGCGGCGCGTCAGGCCTGATGGCGGCAATGGCCATGAAAGCATTCAGGGCATTGCGTTCATGGCGCGCGAAAGCCGTCCGGCGCGTCCGCCCGACCTCGCAAGGAGCAACGGAAGGAGCACCGCAAGGGGCAGTTCCGTTCGAATTCGCAGGGACGTCCCCGCGACGCCCGGCAACCGCAGCGCTAGACTAAAGCAACGATTCGGAGACACCGATGGCCAAGGAAGAACTGATCCAATTCGAAGGGCTCGTGACCGAAATCCTTCCGGACGCGCGATACCGCGTCCAGCTGGATGCGGGGCACGAGATCGTCGCCTACACCGCCGGCAAGATGAAGAAGAACCGCATCAAGACGCTCGCGGGCGATCGCGTGACGGTGGAGATGTCGCCGTACGACCTCGAGAAGGGGCGGCTGATTTTCCGTCATAAGGACGAGCGCGCGAGCAACGCGCCGCGTCCGCCCGGAGCTCAGCGCGGCAACCAGCAGTTTCGCCGGCGCTGAACCGGTTCTGACGTTCGCGTCCCGCCTCCTGGTTCGAAGCGCGCGTTCTGTCCGAATGCATGCGCGCCGAGCGAAGGCCGCGCGACAAGTGGATTGAAGCTTTCCTGCATCGAAGGCGGCGACCTCGATCAGGAGCTTCATCGTTCAGACCGCACAGATTCGCGGGTCGATGCGCTCTCGAATGACGTGCGCAAATTTTTCCGGCTTGCGTGATCAAATTGCGCCATCGCTCTGCGAGAGGCAGGCGAGCGGCACGGTGATACCGTTGCTCAGACAGGCACGATGTGAGAACGCGCGCGTGGCGCGTGTCGAGCAATAAGTGCGCGCGATGGTACGCATTGCGCGCCCGTTCATGCTTACGGCTTCTTTAAGGAAATTGCACTAATTCCGGAAGAAAGTTTTCTTCCGGAGATTTTGCATGTTCGCTCGCATCAGCGCGACCGCCCTCATCAAAAGCGTCATTCTCTTCATGGCCGGCTGCGTCGTGCTGATGCTGGCGCTGGACAGCTGGCAGGCCTGGTCTCGTCTCTCCACGACGTCACGCATCGCCAACATTGCCGACGCCTCGGCGAACGCGTTCAAGGCGATGCACAACCTGCGCACCGACCGCTCCACGACCAACCGCACGCTGAACGCCAACGATCCGATCGACAAGGAGCAGGAGACTTACCTGCGCAAGATCCGCGACTCGCAGATGCCGGCGATGCGAAAGGCCGCGGAAATCCTCGCCGACGTCGATTTCGCCGACAAGAAGACGCTGCTTCCGGAGCTGACGCGGCTCACGCAAGCGCTGACCACGATGCAGACCGAATTCTGGGACGCTGTGGCCAAGCCGAAGGCCGCGCGCCGCGCGACGCTCGCCAACGAGTACATGGAGACGACCTCCACCACGCTTCAGGTCCTCGACAAGATATCGAATCAGCTCGCCGCAGCCATTCATCACAGCGATCCGGTTGTCGACCAATTGCTCGTGATCAAGGGCATGGCGTGGCTGCTGCGCAACACGGCCGGCGAAGCGTCGTTGATCGTTTCGAACAGCATCAACGCGGGCAAGGCGCCCCCCGAAACACGCTTGACCTACACGAAATTCGTCGGCGGCATCGACGCCGTGTGGGCTGCGCTCGAAACCGCGGCATCGGGCGCGCAGCTTCCGCCGAGCGTTGCCGGCGCGGTCGCCGCCGCCAAGCCGGCCTATTTCGATCAGCAATACGTGGCGCTGCGCGACCGGCTGCTGAACGCCGTGCTCGCCGGTGAGAAGGCGGAATTGACCCCGACGCAGTGGGCGCCGATCACGGTCGAGCGCATGGGCGCCGCCGTCGCCGTTGCGGAGAAATCGCTCGAGGCCGCCAAGGAGCGTGGCGTCATCCTGCATCAGGAAGCGCTGCGCGAACTGATCGTCGAGCTCAGCCTGCTGATCGCCGCGATCGTCATCGCTGCGTTCAGCGTGATCGTCATCACGAGGCACGTGATCAACCCGCTGCACGCGGTCCGCGATGCGATGCTCCAGGTCGCGTCCGGTGATCTCGCCGCCGATGTGCCGTTTGCCACGCGCAAAGACGAAATCGGCGCGCTGGCCGGAGCGCTCGGCATCTTCAAGCAGGGCGCCGTCGACAAGGCGCGTATCGAGGATGAACAGCGCGAACGGCATGCGCGAAATACCGATCGCCAGCAGGCGGTCGAACAGCATATCGGAGCGTTCGAAAATCAGGTGCGCGAGGCGCTCGACGCGCTCTCATCCGCGTCCGACCAGATGCGGCAGACCTCGGAGAGCATGTCGCAGATTTCCGAGCGCACCAACTCCCAGGTTCGCACCGCGGCAAGAGCCTCCAGCGAGGCCTCATCGAACGTGCAGAGCGTCGCCGCAGCGTCGGAAGAGCTGAGCGCATCGATTGGCGACATCAGCCGCCAGGTCACGCACGCCGCCAGCATCGCCGCGCGCGCCGTCGAACAGGCCCGCCAGACCGACAATACCGTCCAGGGCCTGTCGGAAACCGCCAGCAAGATTGGCGACGTGGTCAAGCTCATCAACGACATCGCCGGGCAAACGAACCTGCTCGCCCTGAATGCGACCATCGAAGCCGCCCGCGCCGGCGAGGCGGGCAGGGGTTTTGCGGTGGTGGCGTCCGAAGTGAAGTCGCTGGCGAGCCAGACCGCGAAGGCGACCGAGGACATCTCGCAGCAGATCGCAGCCGTGCAGCAGGTCGCGCAGGAAGCCATGGACGCCATCAAGGGCATCGGCGGCACGATCGCCGAAGTCAGCGAAGTCGCCACCGCCATTGCCGCCGCCGTGGAGCAGCAGGGTGCAGCGACGATGGAAATCACGCGCAACACCCAGCAGGCTGCGCACGGCACGCGCGATGTTTCGGAGAATATCGCCGGCGTCTCGTCCGGCGCCGACGCGACCGGCAACTCGGCCCAGAGCGTCAAATCCGCCGCCGACGCGCTGGGCTCACAGGCGCAGCACCTGCGCAATCAGGTGAACGACTTCCTGGGAAGGATCCGCGCGGCGTAAGGTTTCGACTGAGCTGATCGAATACGAAGGGCCGGAGCAATCCGGCCCTTTTGCTTGTCCCTTGTGAGCAGATCGCGCAGCCGGCCCGGCGTGAGCTAGTGCGCGATGAGATTAAGTTGGCCCGATCGGCGCCGCCCTTTCCGGGTCGTCCATAGCCGTTCGAAGACGGCGTCGCTTCGCTCGCCTATCGCGAAAGCGGGGACCCATACGCCTCCGAGCTCGTTAAGGCCACTGGCGCTCGTCGACTTCCAAGTCGGCACGGCGTATGGGTCCCGGCTCGGCGCTAACGGGCTGCGCTTTGCGCTGCCCGTTAGCTTGGCCGGGACGACATCTGATCTGAGCTAATCTCATCACGCTCTCATTTAGAGCATGACCCGAAAAAGCTTGCCCCCGGACTTGATCCGGGGGCGGGCTTTCCGAAAGGCGCTCGCTCAATCAAAATGCCGGAGCGCGCGGGCATCTTGTCGTACGTGGGCTACGAGCAGGCCGGCCTGCACACGGTGGTTGACTCGCGCGGCCGCGCGAAGAACTCGTTCTTCTCGTATTGGAACGACCACATGGGCTTGATTGCGAAGGAGCCGAGATTCGGCTTGTAGTCATAGGCAGCTTCGCCCCAGATGAGCTGGGTGTTGGGGATGAGCAGCGCCGTCCGGAATGGACACGGCGCCCTTCGGCCGGGCTTCGCTGGCAGGAGAGGCGTCGCTCCAAACGACTGTGGCCTTGCCGTCAGCGTCGACATCGACCGCGGACACTCTCAGCTTCAAGTCGCTGTCAGAGTAAGGCTGCAGCAGGGTCTTCCCCGTTTTCAGGATATTCGCCATTTCCGTATCGCTGACCGCAGTACCCTGCGAGACGATATCGGATACGGCGCGAGCCGTGAGAGTGAGCTTGCGATCGATCGTTAACGCATTGCAGATTTCGGCCGCGCCGAACGCAACGGCCACGATCAGCGGGAAAATGATGGCGAACTCGGTCGCGGCGAGGCCGCGGCTGTCATCCGCGAAACGGCGGGGCAGGCACCCGAATGAAAAGATCTTTGATCGCGTGCGCATCGCTTCACCACGGCTCATTGCGAACGGCGGCAGAGGCCGACAGAAGCCGCTTGCCGCCTTCGAGGTTGGATTGGTCATAACCGAAGAATCCTGTCAGATAGACCGGCCAGGCGTAGAACGTCCGTACCACGACGATGTCGCCCGCCTTGCCTGTGATGAACTTGGTGTTGTCAACGATACTTGCCGTCCTCGATCGGGCTGTCGAAAGTGGGCTCCGACATCGAGCTGTATGCTTGCGCGTCAACGTAGAGGTAGCTGCAGTTGAGCAGCACCTTCACCTTCTCGCAAACCATTCCCTTGAAAGCATCCTTGGTGACGGTTGCCGATTTGACCTGGCCCGTCATGATCAGGCGCGTCGTGTCCTGCGTGGCGGTCTCGAGCAGCTGCGCGCCGAAGAACATCATTGCTATTTCGAGGATCCCGAACAGGCCGATCACGGCAAGCGGTGCCATGATGGCGAAATCGATCGCGGTCGCCCCGCTGCGGTCGTGCCGCAGCCGCCTAAGCGCGCAAGCAAGGAAGATGGACGAAGTTGACGCGGTGATGCATCGCGATGTCCTGACCACAGGGAACGCTTGGTCAGGAAGATACATGCGATGAATTGTCGAATTCTTTCGCGCGGTAGCGACAATCGGCACCACGCTCTTAACGCTGCTGTTAACGAGGCGGAGTGCCGCCCGACTCATCGCCCGATCCGCCGCCGGCCGCCTGGCTCGCCAGCGAGCCGCTCTGGCCAAGAGTGGCGCTGAAGTAGGTCGGTCCATCGCCCAGCGTAATGCGGCGCTGGCAGATCGGCGTGCAGCTGTACGATTCGCGCTCGACGCCGCGGTAGACAGTCACGAGCTTGTTGTCCGTCGGGCCCTCGACCTGGACGGTCCGGTCGACCAGCACGGACCCGTGGCGGTCCAGCGCCATCACATTGGTCGCGCCGTAGCCCTTTCCCGTCACCACCATCGTGCCGCCAGGCTGCAGTGATACGTCGGCGATCAGCGGATTGCCGACCACGATGGTCGCGACCTTCTCCGGGAGCTTGATAAGCTTGGCCTGATCGACGACCACCGAGATCGACTCGGCCGCGGGCGAGGGGACCGCCACTGGTACGAGCAGCAGCCCGAATGCAATCGCTCTTGCAGCAAAGGGAATGCGCAACGCGGTGCGCGAGGAGGACGTCGACATCACTTTAAACTCCGGGACGCGGAACTTGCCATCCAGGCGATACCCAGCCTGCCGGCACCCGTGATGCTGAATTTGCCGTTAATTGATGAAGGAACTGCAAACGGACGGCGCGCCCAAGGGAATCGTCGAGCGGCTCGTCGCCATTACTTTATGGACTCTGTGGGAACTGTATCGGGCGCTGCGCCTGCCGTTTCGTCGCCTGGCGCGGTATCCGGCTAATGCGAATGAATTCCTTAGTGAGTTTTTCACCGTAACGCAAAACCGCGAGTTATCGCCGTTTTTCCGCAATCGAATTAACTGCGCGTGAAATTCTCGCTGAATAGGTTTGCGCCATGGCCAGGTCGCGGGACCAAGCACCGGGCGAGGCCATGAAATTCAACAGCCCAGTGTTCAAACGGAGTTAGACATGAAGAATCTTGTTGCTCGTTTCCTGAAGACGAATCCGGCGCCACTGCGATCGAGTACGCGCTGATTGCCGGCCTGATCGCGCTCGCGATCATTACGTGGCGCGACTGCGCTCGGTAGCGCTATCAGCGGCAAGTTCACCGCCATCTCCACCATGGACGGGCTCAAGCTAAACCGATCTGCGTTCGGCTGGTTTCAAAAGGCTTCGGCTCAGCCGAAGCCTTTTTTCTTTGTCCGGGCGGTCGATTGTCCACCGGAACCCGGCTGTCGTGCCTTGGGATTTTACCATTGTTCACCAATCGCAACTAACCTTCGCTCCGAATTCGACGCATCGCCGGCTACGAGACGAAATCACGAGACGAAATCAAATGACTCTCGACATCGTTCGTCTTCTGCTGTTTCCCGCGCTGATGGCCTTCGCGGCCGCCAGCGATCTCTTCACCATGACGATTTCGAACCGGATCTCGCTGCTGCTGGTCGCGGGCTTTGTGTTGCTCGCCGCTGTTCGGCGGGATGAGCCTGCACGCCATCTCCATGCATGTCGCGGCCGGTCTGGCCGTGCTGACGATCACCTTTGCCTGCTTTGCGTTTGGCTGGATCGGTGGCGGCGACGCCAAGCTTGCGGCGGCAACGGCGTTGTGGTTCGGCTTCGACCACCTGCTTGTCTATCTCGTCTACGCGGCGGTCGCCGGCTGGCGTCTGACGTTGTTGCTTCTGCAGTTTCCGCAGTGGCCGTTGCCCGCCGCGCTGTATGACTCAGCAATGGGCGCTGCGGCTGCATGACAGGCAAGGGCGGCGTACCCTACGGCGTCGCGCTCGCGATCGGCGCACTGCTGATCTATCCCGAGACCGAGTGGATGAAGGCGATCGACCTCAGCCGCTTCGGCTGATGCCGCGCTTGAGGCTCGCCCTGCGCGCTGGACCTTAATCTTTCGAAGAAGCTTTCGTTAACTCGATTTAGATACGCCTTATTAACCATGCTTTGACCTTTAGTTGGTCAAATGCCGTGACGGCGGCGGGTGCGCCGCAGCGTCATGTGGAAAGTGAAGCGTAATGAATACCGCGCGTATCATGGTTCTGGCCATTGCGATCAGCGCAGGCGGCATTGCCGCCTATCTCGCCAGCGGCTCGGATCCGCAGCCCGTCGCCCAGGCACCGGCGCCCAAGCTGAATACGGTCGATGTCCTGGTCGCGAAGGCCGACATTCCGCTCGGCCAAACCGTCAAGCCTGAAGACCTGCAATGGCAATCCTGGCCGGCGGACATCGTCAGCCCGAATTTCATTCGCCGCGACGCGCGCGGCAACGCGATCGCCGATCTGACCGGCTCGATCGCCCGCTCGCCGTTCTTCGCCGGCGAGCCGGTGCGAGACGTCAAGCTCGTGAAAGGCAACGGCTCGGGCTTCATGGCCGCGATCCTGCCTTCGGGCATGCGCGCGATCTCGACGGAAATCTCGCCGGAGACCGGCGCCGGCGGCTTTATCCTGCCGAACGACCGCGTCGACGTGATCCTGTCGCGCACGGAGAGGAATGGATCGGCGGAAACGCATCAACTCCGAAATCATCCTGGGCAACGTCCGCGTGCTCGCCATCGATCAGACGGTCGAGGAGAAGGGCGGGCAGAAGGTCGTCGTCGGCAAGACCGCAACGCTGGAGCTGAAGCCGGAGCAATCCGAGACGCTGGCGCGCTCACGGCAGAGCGGGACGCTGTCGCTTGCGCTGCGCAGTCTGGTCGACGCCAACGAGCCTGCACTGCAAACCGATGAGCGCAGGGCCGGCGCGACACCGTGAATATCGTCCGCTTCGGCGTTTCCACGCCGACCACGACACAGAAGTGACTTGAGGGGATGGAAGGCATGAGCCGGCGAGTAAACAAGCGATCGCTGTGGACGCAGGCTGGTTTGCGCCGCATCGTTTGCGATCGTCGCCGCCCTGACGCTTGCGCCGCAGGGGCTCGACCTGCGACTGCGGGAGACGCGCGCGCCGGCAATGCCGCCACCGGCCAGGGCGCGGTGCGCTTCCTGCCGCTCGGCATCGGCAAGTCGGTGGTGATCGACCTGCCGCGCGAGATCAAGGACGTCCTCGTCGCCGATCCGAAGATCGCCAATGCGGTGGTCCGCTCGGCTCAGCGCGCCTACATCATCGGCGCCGCGGTCGGGCAGACCAACATCTTCTTCTTCGACAGCGACGGCCAGCAGATCGCCGCCTACGACATTGCGGTGACCCGCGATCTCAACGGCGTGCGCGCCGCGCTCAAGCAGGTGCTGCCGTATGCGGACATCAGTGTCGAGGGCCTCGGCGACGGCGTCGTGCTGAGCGGCGTGGTCACGAGCCCGGCCGACGCGCAGCAGGCCAACGAGCTTGCCGCGCGCCTGGCCGGCGGCGCCGACAAGGTCGTGAACAGCATCGTCGTGCGCGGGCGCGACCAGGTGATGCTGAAGGTGACGGTTGCGGAAGTGCAGCGCGACGTCATCAAGCAGCTCGGCGTCGATCTCAGCGGCAGCATGAACTTCGGCACGGCGGTCGTGAACTTCAATCAACGCCAATCCGTTCTCGGTCGTCGGCAGCGCGCTGGTCCCCACGAACGCGATCGCCGGCACGTTCAAGCGGCAACAGTGACCACGACGTTGCGCGCCATGGAGCGCGCCGGCGTGGTTCGCACGCTGGCCGAGCCCAACCTCACCGCGATCTCGGGCGAGACCGCAGCTTTCATCGCCGGCGGCGAATTTCCGCTCCCGAAGGGCTACACCTGCGATCCCATTACCCGCCAGTGCAGCACTCGGTCGACTACAAGAAGTTCGGCATCACGCTGAACTTCACGCCCGGTCGTGCTGACCGAAGGCCGCATCAGCCTGCGCGTCATGACCGAGGTGTCCGAGCTGTCGTCGGACAATTCGCTGCAGCTCGCGCAGGCTGTCAGCCCGACACAGGTCAACACCCTGACCATTCCCTCGATCAAGACCCGCCGTGCGGAGACGACGCTGGAAATCCCCTCGGGCGGATCGCTGGCGATGGCCGGCCTGATTCAGGAACAGACCAAGCAGGCGATCAACGGCTTGCCGGGACTGATGCAGCTGCCGGTGCTCGGCACGCTGTTCAAGAGCCGCGACTACGTCAATCGCCAGACCGAGTTGATGGTGCTGGTCACGCCTTATGTGGTGCGCGCGGTCGCGCAGAAGGATCTGTCGCGGCCGGATGACGGCTTCGTCGACTCCTCCGATCCGTCGTCGATCATGACCGGCACGCTCAATCGTATCTACGGCGTGCCGGCGCGCGTCGATGCCGCAGCGCCCCGTCGCAACATCTTCGGCTTCATTACGGATTGAGTGGGTCGCAGGAACGACAATGATGAACGCTAACCCCACTCGCTTCACCTTGCGATGCGCAAGGTCGATCGTGCCGCTCGCTGCTGCTGGCGGCGACGCTCGGCGCCTGCACGCACACCAATGAAGAGCTCGTCTCCAGCGTGCCCACCGACTATCGCCAGCGCCATCCGATCGTCGTGCAGGAGGCGGATCGGACCGTCGAGGTTTTCGTCGGCACCGGCCGCGGTGGTCTGACCGCGTCGCAACGCACCGACGTCACCGCCTATGCGCAGACCTGGCTGCACGAAGGAACCGGGCCGATCGCCGTCGACCTGCCCGTGTCGACGCCGAACGCACGCGCGGCGACGCAGTCGCTGCAGGACATTCAGGCGATCTTCTCGTCCGTCGGCGTGCCCGCGCGCGGCGTCACGGTTCGCCGCTACACCCCTGCGAACCCGTCGCAGTTCGCAACGATCAAGCTGAACTATCCGAAGGTGACCGCCGACGCGGGCCCGTGCGGCCTCTGGCCCGAAGATCTCGGCCCGTCGTTCCGCAATCCGATCTACCAGGAGAACCGGCCGTACTCGAATTTCGGCTGCGCTTCACAGCGCAACATGGCGGCGATGGTCGCCAACCCCGCCGATCTGGTGCAGCCGCGGCCGGAATCGCCGAGCTTCACCACGCGGCGCACCACCGTGCTCGGCAAGTACTCGAAGGGCGAACCCACCGCGACCCAGTATCCGGATGCGGATAAGGGCAAGATCAGCGACGTCGGCAAATGATCAACTACGCGCAAAAGAACCCGAAGCCGAAGCGCCACGCGTCGCCGGCAGCGCAGGACGAGCACATCGCTCCTTCGCCGCGCATTTCCGTGCAGGCGTTCTGCGAAACGGTCGAGACCGCCTCCGCCGTGCAGTCGGCCGGCGAAGATCGCAGGCTCGGCAAGGCCCACCTGAAGATCCAGATGGGCGGCATGGCGGCGGCGATCGAAGCCTATCGCAATGCGCCGACGCCGAACGTCGTCATCCTCGAGACGCGAAGGACGCGGCGACATCCTGGCCGGCCTCGATCACCTTGCCTCGGTCTGCGACGCCGGAACGCGGGTCGTCGTCATCGGCCGGACGAACGACGTCCTGCTCTATCGCGAGCTGGTGCGACGCGGCGTCAGCGACTATGTGATCGCGCCGGTGACCCCGATCGACGTCGTCCGCGCGATCTGCAACCTGTTCTCGACGCAGGAAGCGAAGCCGGTCGGCCGCATCATCGCGATCACCGGCGCCAAGGGCGGCGTCGGCGCCTCGACCATCGCCCACAACATCGCCTGGGCGATCGCGCGCGATCTCGCGCTCGATTCCGTCGTCGCCGACCTCGATCTTGCCTTCGGCACCGCCGGCCTCGACTACAATCAGGATCCGACGCAAGGGATCGCCGATGCGGTGTTCTCGCCGGATCGCATCGACACCGCCTTCGTCGACCGGCTGCTGTCGAAGTGCACCGATCATCTGAGCCTGCTCGCCGCGCCGGCGACGCTCGATCGCGTCTACGATTTCGGCGCCGAGGCGTTCGACTCGGTTTTCGACACGTTGCGCTCGACGCGTGCCGTGCATCGTGCTGGATATTCCGCATCAATGGTCCGGCTGGACCAAGCGAGCGCTGATCTCCGCCGACGATATCCTGATCGTCGCGTCGCCCGATCTCGCCAACCTGCGCAATACCAAGAATCTGTTCGATCTCCTGAAAAGCTCGCGGCCGAACGACCGCGCGCCGCTCTACTGCCTGAACCAGGTCGGCGTTCCGAAGCGACCCGAGATCAAGGCGGCGGAATTCGCCAAGGCGATCGAGACCGAGCCGGTCGCGCTCATTCCGTTCGAGCCGCAGCTGTTCGGGCTCGCCGCCAACAACGGCCAGATGATCGAGGAGATCTCGGCCAAGCACAAGGTGACCGACCAGTTTCTGCAGATGGCGCAGCGCCTGACCGGCCGCGCCGAGGCCAAGAAGCCGCGCAGCTCGTTGCTGCCGCCGCTGCTCGGAAAGTTGCTCGCCAAATAGTTCTTCGCGTGGAGTATCGTCGTGTTCGGTAAGCGTAGCGCAGGATCGGAAGCCGAAGCCAGGGTCGTCAAAGCCCGTGGCCAGCGCGCCTGCGCCCGCCGCGCGCCGGCGTCCCGCGCGCCCGAGCCGCCGCCCGTCGCATCGCCTTCGATCGCGCCGGCGCGGCCGGCCGGAGCCGCCGAAGGAAGCGCCCGCCGGTCCGACAACTACTACCAGGTCAAGGCGACGATCTTCGGCGCGCTGATCGAGGCGATCGATCTCGCCCAGCTTGCCAAGCTCGACGGCGAGTCCGCGCGCGAGGAAATCCGCGACATCGTCAACGAGATCATCGCGATCAAGAACATCGTGATGTCGATCGCCGAGCAGGAGGAACTGCTCGACGACATCTGCAACGACGTGCTCGGCTACGGCCCGCTCGAGCCGCTGCTGTCGCGCGACGACATCGCCGACATCATGGTCAACGGCGCCAATACCGTCTACATCGAAGTCGCCGGCAAGATCCAGAAGACCGGCATTCGCTTCCGCGACAACCAGCAGCTGCTGAACATCTGCCAGCGCATCGTCAGCCAGGTCGGCCGGCGCGTCGATGAATCGTCGCCGATCTGCGACGCGCGCCTTGCCGACGGCTCGCGTGTCAACGCCATCGTGCCGCCGCTGGCGATCGACGGCCCCGCGCTCACCATCCGCAAGTTCAAGCGCGACAAGCTGACGCTCGACCAGCTGGTCAAGTTCGGCGCGATCAGCCCCGAGGGCGCCGAGATCCTGAAGATCATCGGCCGCGTCCGCTGCAACGTGCTGATCTCCGGCGGCACCGGCTCCGGCAAGACCACGCTGCTGAACTGCCTGACCAACTTCATCGACGAAGACGAGCGCATCATCACCTGCGAGGACGCGGCCGAGCTGCAGCTGCAGCAGCCGCACACGGTTCGCCTGGAAACCCGTCCGCCGAACCTCGAAGGCGAGGGGCAGATCACCATGCGCGATCTGGTGAAGAACTGCCTGCGTATGCGCCCCGAACGCATCATCGTCGGCGAAGTGCGCGGACCCGAGGCGTTCGACCTGTTGCAGGCGATGAACACCGGCCACGACGGCTCGATGGGCACGCTGCACGCCAACAGCCCGCGCGAGGCGCTGTCGCGCTGCGAATCGATGATCACCATGGGCGGCTACTCGCTGCCGTCGAAGACCATCCGCGAGATGATCTGCACGTCGATCGACGTGGTCATCCAGGCGGCCCGCCTGCGCGACGGCTCGCGCCGCATCACCCACGTCACCGAGGTGATGGGCATGGAAGGCGACACGATCATCACCCAGGACCTGTTCCTCTACGACATCGTCGGCGAGGACGCGAACGGACGCATCATCGGCCGGCATCGTTCGAACGGCATCGGCCGGCCGCGCTTCTGGGACCGCGCGCGCTACTACGGCGAGGAGAAGCGGCTTGCGGCCGCGCTCGACGCCGGCGAGATCGCCGAACACCGAGCGCGACGGATGCGCAGCGATGAACCTTGCAGACTGCTCGCACTTGCCTTCATGGCGGCCGTCGCGATCGGCGGCGTGGCCTGGGTGTTTCTGTATCCGCTCCTGTCCGGCGAGCGGCAGGCCGAGCAGCGCCGCGCGAACTTCGCCAAGAGCGAGCCGGTGGCGCGGCGCGCCGAACGGGCGCAGCGTACGCGCCGGCAGCAGGTCGAGGAATCGCTGAAGGAAGTCGAGGATCGCAGCAAGAAGGCGAAGAGCGTCGCGCTGGCCAACCGGATCGCGCAGGCCGGCCTGTCATGGAGCAAGCAGAAGTTCATCATCATTTCGGTCGTGCTCGGCGTCATCGCTGTTCCTGATCGGGCTGTTCATCGGCGGCGTGGACCTGCTGCCGGCCGCTGGCGTTCGGATTTGCCGCCGGCTTCGGCGCTGCCGCGCTGGTTTCTCGGCTACATGAAGAAGCGGCGCGAGCGGAAGTTTCTCGAAGGACTTCCCGACGCGGTTGACATCATCGTTCGCGGCATCAAGGCCGGTCTGCCGCTGTTCGACTCGATCAAGGTCGTCGCCGCCGACGCGCAGGAGCCGGTCAAGAGCGAGTTCGCCGCCATCGTCGAGACGCAGGCGATCGGCATGCCGCTCGGCGAAGCCTGCGCCCGCCTTTACGAACGGATGCCGGTGCCGGAGGCGAACTTCTTCGGCATCGTCATCTCGATCCAGCAGAAGGCCGGCGGCAACCTCTCCGAGGCGCTCGGCAACCTGTCCAAGGTGCTGCGCGACCGCAAGAAAATGAAGGGCAAGATCAAGGCGATGTCGATGGAGGCGAAGGCGTCCGCCGGCATCATCGGCGCGATGCCGCCGGCGATCATGGCCATCGTCTACATCACCAACCCGGGCTACATCCGAGCTCCTGTGGACGACGCCGACCGGGCCGGCTGATGCTGGCCGGAAGCGCGATCTGGATGACGATCGGCTGTCTGGTGATGAAGAAAATGATCAACTTCGACTTCTGATTGGCCGGACCGATGCTCGACCTCCTCATCGAGAAGATGCACGACCCGCGTCGTGCTGACGATGATCTTCGCGGCCATCGCCGCGGGGGCGACCGTCTTTACGCTGGTTTCGCCGCTGTTCGCCAACGATGGCCTGAACAAGCGCATGCGGGCGGTTGCCGACGAGCGGGAGCGCATCCGGCAGCGCGAGCGCGACCGGCTGGCGAAGTCCGAAAAGGTGTCGCTGCGGCAATCGCCCAAGCAGGTCGTGCAGAAGGTGGTCGCGGACTTCAACCTCGAACAAATGGCTGGCGCAGGAGGCCGCGCGCGACAAGCTGGTGATGGCCGGCTACCGCGGCGAAGCGCCCTACATGACGTTCCTGTTCTTCCGCCTGGTGACGCCGATCGTGCTGCTCATCGCCACGGCCGTCTATGTCTTCCTCATCGCCAAGATGGAACAGAGCCGTCACGGTGAAGGTCGGCATCTGCATGGCTGGCCGCCTATGTCGGCATGCAGGCGCCGATGATCTATCTGAAGCAACGCGCATCAAGAAGCGTCAGCTCTCGATCAAGCGCGCGTTTCCCGATGCGCTCGATCTGCTGCTGATCTGCGTCGAATCCGGCATGTCGATCGAACTGGCGTTCCGCAAGGTGGCGACCGAGATCGGCTCGCAATCGATCCCGCTTGCGGAAGAGTTCACGCTCACGACCGCGGAACTGTCCTATCTGTCGGACCGCAAGATCGCCTACGATAACCTGCAGAAGCGAACCGGGCTCGACGGCGTGAAGTCGGTGTGTCATGGCGCTCGCGCAGTCGGAGCGCTACGGCACGCCGCTCGGCACCACGTTGCGCGTGATGGCGCAGGAAAATCGCGATGCGCGCATGACGCGAAGCGGAGAAGAAGGCCGCGTCGCTGCCGCCGATGCTGACGGTGCCGATGGTGCTGTTCTTCCTGCCGGTGCTGTTCGTCGTGATCCTGGGCCCGACCGGCATCAAGATCTCCAAGATGATGTAGCTGCCGAGCGTTGACAGCGTCGGCGTTGCCGGCCATACGTCCGCGAGCGGCATGCTGGTGCTCGAAGGCTGATCGCCGTGCCGGCGATCGAGAGCGCGCGCCACTAGGCTGCGAGCGACGCCGTTCTCGAACGCTATGCGCGTGCGCGCCGCTGCGAATGACAGATCAGCTGCGGAGCGCGCATCGCTCGGCGCTGCGGGCGCGGCGCTTGCGGCGGCTTCTGCGTCGCCGCCGCGGTTGAGCATCTGCTTCAGTGCGCTGACGCTTTCGGCGGCCTCGTCCGGCGGCAGGCCCGCGGCTGACGATGCTTTCGGCTTCTCCGCACGCGGCCCTGCAGCCCGATCGCCAGGGCGAGGTTTTGCCGGATGCGCATGTCGGACTGCGCGCCCTCATGCGCGCGGCGCAAGGCCTCCTCGGCCTTGGCGAGCTGCTTGGACAGCACATAGGACATGCCGAGATTGGACAGCACGGAAGGCTCGTCCGGCTTGATCTTCAGCGCGTTGTTGTAATAGCGCCGCGCCTCGTCGTGCCGGCCGAGCCGGTCGAGCGCGGTGCCCTGAACCGACAGGATGTGCCAGTCCGGATTGTCGGGCGTGTGGGCGCGGCTCAGCGTGTCAAAGCCCTGCTGGTAGTTGCCGTTGTCGACCAGCGCGCGGCCGTAGGCGGCAAGCAGGCACGGTCGCCTCGGATTGGCGATCGCTGCCTGTTCCAGCACGGCGGCGGCCTGCGCGCGCTGGCCGGTGGCGCGCAGCGCAGTGCCGTAGCGCAGCGCCGCTTCGGCATCCTTCGGATTGGTGCGATAGCGCTCGCCGTAGACGTCGATGTCCTTGCGCCAGTCGGCCTCGGATCGCTGTGCGGACGTCGTCGTGTGGCTGCCGTCGGGCTGACCGATCCGGTCACGTCGCGGTTCGCGATGCTCGTAATGCTGGAACATCCGCCGGCGCTGGCCGCCACGATCGCCACGATGCTCGCCGTGAGAACGAATTTGACAGGGGACCGCGTACGCATGGACTTCCACTCGTTCCGTCCGCGCTAAGCAAGGGGGCGGCGAACGCATGAGCAATAGACTGTTAACCCTAATGTCTGGTTAATTGACGCCAACGGGACGGCTCCGCGGGCGCGCGGCCGTCTTGGCGCAAAAGACCTCATCGAGTGTAGAAAGCAGCATGCATCCAGTCTTCGACGTCCCGGCCGCGACACACGGCGACGCCCATCACCTTCGTCACGAAATCGTCGCTCGGCAGCGTCACCGAGGCGCTCGGTGCGCCGTCGCGACAATTCGTCGAGGCCGCCGCCTTCAAGGCCAAGCCGGGCCAGTGCCTGCTGCTGCCGGCCGCCGAGGGCGGCATCGACAGCGTGCTGTTCGGCCTGGAGGACGAGGGCGCGACATGGCGCGATCCGTTCCGGCCGGGCCAGCTGCCGGGACTGCTGCCGCCCGGCGTCTACCGTTTTGCCAACGCGCCGCACGATGCGCGCCTTGCGGCGCTCGCGTTCGCGCTCGGCAGCTACCGCTTCTCGCGCTACCGCAAGGCCGATGCGCCTGACGTCAAGCTGCTGCTTGTCCAACGAGCTCGATGGCGACGAGCTGAGCCGCATGGCCGAGGCGGCCTGCCTTGCGCGCGACCTCATCAACATCCCGGCGAACGACATGGGGCCGGAAGAGCTTGGCCGAGGCCGCGCGTTCGCTGGCGGAGCGTTTCGGCGCAAAATTCTCCTGCATCGTCGGCGACGACCTTCTGGCGCAGAATTTTCCGCTCATTCACGCGGTCGGCAAGGCCTCGAGCCGCGCGCCGCGGCTGATCGATGTCACCTGGGGCGAGGCTTCGCATCCGAAGGTGACGCTGGTCGGCAAGGGTGTCTGCTTCGACACCGGCGGCGTCGACCTGAAGCCGTCCAGCGGCATGCTGATCATGAAGAAGGACATGGGCGGCGCCGCCAACGTGCTCGCGCTCGCGCAGATGATCATGGATGCGAGGCTGAAGGTGCGCCTGCGCGTGCTGATCCCTGCGGTCGAGAATTCGGTCGCAGGCAACGCGTTTCGACCGCTCGACATCTACCCGTCGCGCAAGGGGCCGACGGTCGAGATCGGCAACACCGATGCGGAGGGCCGCCTGGTGCTCGCCGATGCGCTCGCGCTTGCGGATGAAGAGAAGCCCGACCTGCTGATCGACCTCGGCACGCTGACGGGCGCGGCGCGCGTGGCGCTCGGACCGGAATTGCCGCCGTTCTATACCCGCGACGAGCGGCTCGCCGCCGACGTCGCCCGCCATGCGCAAGCCGAGCATGATCCGCTCTGGCGGCTGCCGCTGTGGCCGCCTTACGACTCCTGGCTCGATTCGAAAGTGGCCGACATCAACAATGCGCCGTCCGGCGGCTTTGCCGGCTCGATCACCTGTGCGCTGTTCCTTGGCCGCTTCGTCGCGGCCGCGACGCACATGGCTGCATGTCGATATCTACGGCTGGACGCCGTCGTCCAAACCGGGGCGCCCGGAGGGCGGCGAGTGCCAGGCGGCGCGCGCGATCTACAAGCTGCTGGCGGAACGCTATGGCTGACCCGCGCCTGACGCCGGCCCGCGGCGACATCGCCGCAAAACACCTCGAAGGCCAGGTGACGGCCGATCGCTTCGTCGAGGGCGAGGAATTCGAGGTCATCGATGCGGTCGCGCCGCTGCGCAAGGCGCCGTCGCACGACGCCGCGCTCGAGACCGAGGCGCTGAAGGGCGAGCGCGTCACGATCTACGACAGCAACGGCGAAGGATGGTCGTGGGGCCAGCTCAACGGCGACGGCTATGTCGGCTGGCTGCCGGACAGCGCGCTGGTCCGGCCGCGCCTTACGCCGACACATCGCGTGGCGGCGCTGCGCACGTTCGCGTTTCCGGGCCCGTCGATCAAGATGCCGCCGGTCGAGGCGCTGCCGCTGGGAGCTGCGATCGAGGTCGTGCGCGACGACGGCACGTTCGCGATCACGCCGCAGCAGCATTTCCTGCCGCTGCAGCATCTCAGCGCGCTGAACGTGTTCGAGAACGATTTCGTCGGTATCGCCGAGCGCTTCGTCGGCGTGCCGTATCTGTGGGGCGGCAAGACGGCGCTCGGCATCGACTGCTCGGGCCTCGTGCAGATCGCGCTCGGTGCCTGCGGCATGGCCGTGCCGCGCGACAGCGACCTGCAGCAGGCAGGCGCTGGGCGAGGTGCTGGAGGACGCCGAGATCGACGATCTGCGCCGTGGCGACCTGATCTTCTGGAAGGGACACGTCGCGATCGTGCGCGACCACGCGACGCTCGTGCACGCCAACGCCTTTCACATGCAGGTCGCGATCGAGCCGATCGCTGCTGCGCACGAACGCATTCTCGCCTCGGGCACCGACATCATCAGCGTGCGCCGCCTGTTCGAGCCGCCGATCGACCCGGCGTTTATCGTGTGAGGCATTATTCCGAGGCGCGCGGAGCGCTCCTCTTCTCCCCTCCCTCCCGCTCGCGAAGCGCCTCTGCGTCATTGCGAGGAGCGAAGCGACGTGGCAATCCAGCGCGCGCGAAGCGCGCCAACTAAAATGCGCAGCAGCCGCGGCAACTTCAGCGCTTTTTTTGCGCGCCTGCCGGCGCGCAGCTGGATTGCTTCGCCATAGGCGAGCGGCACGCCGTTCTTCGAACGGCTATGGCTCGCAATGACGCATGGGCCGCGCGTCGCGCGGAGCCGGCGCCTCGCAGCGCCACCTACTGCATCACCGCAGCCGAATGCGCCGCTTCCATCCGGAACGCTGCGGCAAACAGGGCGCGCGTGTAGTCGCTCTTCGGATTCTTGAAGATCTCCGCTGCGGGGCCTTCCTCTTCCACCTTGCCGTGGCGCATCACGATCAGGTGGCTTGCGAGCGAGGCTACCACCCGCAGGTCGTGCGAGATGAAGATGTAGGTCAGATCGTTCTTGCGCTGCAGGTCGCGCAGGAGGTCGACCATCTGCGCCTGGAACAGCATGTCGAGCGCGCTGGTCGGCTCGTCGAGCACGACGAAGCTCGGCTCGAGCACCACGGCGCGGGCGATGCTGATGCGCTGGCGCTGTCCGCCGGAGAATTCGTGCGGATAGCGAAAACGCCACGCAGGATCCAGGCCGACCGACTCCAGCGCCTTGACGACACGTTGCTCGCGCGCCTCCTCGTCCAGGCCCGGCTGATGCACGCTAAGGCCTTCGGCGATGATGTCGCCGACCGACATGCGCGGACTTAAGCGAGCCGAACGGGTCCTGGAACACGATCTGCATGTCGCGGCGGATCGGCAGCATCTGCTTGAAGCGAAAGCCCTGGATGTCGTTGCCGAGGAACACGATCGGGCCGTTCGAGGAAATCAGCCGCAACAAGGCCAGCCCGAGCGTGGTCTTGCCCGATCCGGATTCGCCGACGATGCCGAGCGTCTCGCCCTTGCGCACGGCGATACTGACGCCGTCGACGGCCTTGATGTGCCCGACCGTGCGGCGAAGAAAGCCGCGCTTGACCGGAAACCAGACCCGCAAGTCTTTCGATTCGATCACGACCTTTTCGCTCGGCCGCGGCGGCGCCGGATCCGGCTTCGGCTCGGCCGCGAGCAGCTCCTTCGTGTAGGGATGTTGCGGCGAGGTGAACACCTGTTCCACCGGGCCCTGCTCGACGATCTTGCCGTTGTTCATGACGCAGACCACGTCGGCGATGCGCCGCACGATGCCGAGGTCGTGGGTGATGAACAGAAGGCTCATGCCGAGCCGCTTGCGGATGTCGGCGAGCAGCTCGAGGATCTGCGCCTGCACCGTCACGTCGAGCGCGGTGGTCGGCTCGTCGGCGATCAACAGGTCGGGTTCGTTCGCAAGCGCCATGGCGATCATCACGCGCTGGCGCTGGCCGCCGGAGAGCTGGTGCGGATAGGCGCCGAGCCGCGAGGCGGCATCGCGAATGCCGACCTGGGTCAGGAGCTCGACGATGCGTTCCCGTGCCGACGGACCGCGCACGCCGCCGTGCAGCATCAGGATCTCGCCGATCTGCTGCTCGATCGTGTGCAGCGGATTGAGCGAGGTCATCGGCTCCTGGAAGATGATCGAGATGTCGTTGCCGCGGATCGCGCGCAGCTCGCGTTCGGGCAGTTTCAGGATTTCGCGGCCCTTGAAGCGGATCTGGCCGGACGGGTGATGCGCGGCCGGATAGGGCAGCAGCTTCATCACGCTCAGCGCGCTCACCGATTTGCCGGAGCCGGACTCGCCGACCAGCGCCACGCACTGTCCCTTGTCGATCTTGAACGAGATGCGGTCGACCGCGACCGTCTCGTTGCCGCCCTGGCGGAAGCTGACCGACAGGTCGCGGACGTCGAGAAGGGGCTGGTTGGATCGCGTCCATGCGGCTTACCTGAACGTCTTGCGCGGATCGAAGGCGTCGCGCACCGCTTCGCCGATGAAGATCAGAAGCGACAGCATGATCGCCAGTGCAAAGAAGCCGGTCAGGCCGAGCCACGGCGCCTGAACGTTGGCTTTGCCCTGCGACAGCATCTCGCCGAGCGACGGCGAGCCCGGCGGCAGGCCGAAGCCCAGGAAGTCCAGGCCCGTCAGCGTCATCACCGACGACGAGGTGATGAACGGCAGCATCGTCATGGTCGCCACCATGGCGTTCGGCAACAGGTGGCGGAACATGATCACGCGGTTGGAGACGCCGAGCGCCCGCGCCGCCTGGATGTATTCGAGGTTCCGGCCGCGCAGGAACTCGGCACGCACCAGGCCGACCAGCGCCACCCAGGAAAACAGCAGCAGGATGCCGAGCAGAACCCAGAAGCTCGGGACCAGAATGGCGGAAAGGATCAGCAGCAGATAAAGCGAAGGGATCGCGGTCCAGACCTCGATGAAACGCTGGAACGTCAGGTCGATCCAGCCGCCGAAATAGCCCTGCACGCCGCCGGCGGCGACGCCGACGATCGATGAGATGATGGTCAGCGTCAGGCCGAACAGCACCGAGATGCGGAAGCCGTAGATCAGCCGCGCGACCACGTCGCGGCCCTGATCGTCGGTGCCGAGCCAGTTGTATTCGAGGTCGCGGCAGCCTCTCAGCCCCTTGCGCTCGACCACCGTCTTGCACTGCTCCTCGGTCAACATCCATGTCGGCTTGGACGGGGCAGGCGTCGGCAGGTCGAGATTGTGGGTGTTGTAGGAGTAGCGGATCGGCGGCCAGATCATCGACCCGCCCTTGTCGGCGATCAGCTTCTGCAGGAACGGGTCGCGATAGTCGGCGGTGGTCTCGAAATCGCCGCCGAAGGTCGTCTCCGGAATAGTTGACGAAGGCCGGGAAATAGAACTTGCCGTCGTATTTGACGAGCAGCGGCTTGTCGTTGGCGATCAGCTCCGCGAACAGCGAGACGATGAACAGGACCAGGAAGATCCAGAGCGACCAGTAGCCGCGGCGGTTGGCCTTGAAGTTCTGCCAGCGCCGCTGGTTCAGCGGCGACAGGCGCCAGCCGCTTGCGCGAAGGCGGAGCGCTCTTTTCCAGCAGGCGCAGGCGACGCGGGTTCGATGCGCGACCTGGCGCGGGGCGTGGTGGTCTGTTGCTCGGCGATCGCCATCAGACTTCCCGCGCCTCGAAGTCGATCCGCGGATCGACCCACATGTAGACCAGATCGGCGAACGAGATTCACGAACAGGCCGATCAGCGAAAAGATGAACAGCGTGCCGAACACCACCGGGTAGTCGCGGTTGAGGATGCTCTCGAAGCTGAGCAGGCCAAGCCCGTCGAGCGAGAAGATGGTCTCGATCAGCAGCGAACCGGTGAAGAAGGCATGCACGAACGCGCTGGGAAATCCGGCGATCACGATCAGCATCGCGTTGCGGAAGATGTGTCCGTACAGCACCCGGTTCTCGCCGCAGCCCTTGGCACGGGCGGTCATCACATACTGCTTGCGGATCTCGTCGAGGAACGAGTTCTTGGTCAACAGCGTCATCGTCGCGAAGGCGCTCGAGCCCCATGGCGATCAGCGGCAGCGTCAGATGCCAGAAATAATCGAGGATTTGCCGGTACCAGGGCAACTGCGCGAAATTTTCCGACGTCAGCCCGCGCAGGGGGAAGATGTTCAGGAACGAGCCGCCGGCGAACAGCACGATCAGCAGGATCGCGAACAGGAAGCCGGGGATCGCGTAGCCGATGACGACGACGCCGGAGGTCCAGATGTCGAAGCGCGAGCCGTCATGCACCGCCTTGCGGATGCCGAGCGGAATCGAGATCAGATAGGAAATCAGCGTCATCCAGATGCCGAGCGAGATCGAGACCGGCAGCTTCTCCTTGATCAGCTGCAAGACGCTGACGTCGCGGAAATAGCTCTTGCCGAAATCGAAGCGGATGTAGTTCGACAGCATCAGGAAGAAGCGCTCGTGCGCCGGCTTGTCGAAGCCGAACTGCCGCTCGAGGCTCTTGATGAATTCGGGATCGAGGCCCTGCGCGCCGCGGTATCGCGAGTTGGCGCCTTCAGCGCCGAGGTTGGATCGGTTGCCGGCGGCGATGTCGCCGCCCGGCGAGCCCGAGATGCGCGAGGTCGCGCCGCTGTCGCTGCCGGTCACCTGCGCGATGACGCGCTCCACCGGCCCGCCCGGCGCGAACTGCACGACGACGAACGACACCAGCATGATCCCGAACAGGGTCGGGATCATCAGCAGCAGCCGTCGTCCGATATAGGCAGTCATCGTGGCGGCGATCCTAGATCATGATCCCGTACCGGCGGGACACGGTTTTCGTTTCCGTCATGGTCAAATAACGAAACCGGGCGGAAATGGGTTCACTTGCCGTCCTGGCCCGGCCGGTTCGCCTTGGCGGCCTTGTCGGGATCATACCACCAGGTCTCCACCACGCCGCGGGCAATAGCGCGGCTTCTGCGGCGGATGGCTGAACATGTCCCAGTAGGCGAGCCAGTGCGTGCCCTTGTACCACTGCGGGATCCAGTAGCGGCCGGAGCGGATCACCCGGTCGAGCGCGCGGCAGGCGGTCGTCAGCGTCGCGCGATCCTTCGCAGCGATCACCTGCTCGACCAGGGCGTCGATCACCGGATCGGCGATGCCGGCGAGGTTCTGCGATCCCTTGATCGCGGCGGCTTGCGAGGAGAAGAACGTGCGCAGGGAATCGCCCGGCGTCGATGACGAGAAACTGAAGCGCTGGATCGTCAGGTCGAAATCGAAATCGTTGCGCCGGCTCTGCATCTGCGCGGCATCGATCAGCCGCAGGCTGGCGTCGATGCCGAGCGTCTGCAGGTTCTTGATGTAGGGCATGTGGTGCGGCTGGAAGCTCGGCTCCTCCAGCAGGAACTCGATGGTCAGGCGCTCGCCATTCGGCGTCATGCGCTTGCCGTCCTTGATCGGATAGCCCGCCTCGTTCAACAGCTGTCCGGCGCGACGCAGCAGCGCGCGGTCCGCGCCCGAGCCGTCGGACACGGGCGGCACGAACGGTTCGCCGAACACCTCGGCCGGCACCTTGTCGCGGAACGGCTCGAGCATGGCCAACTCGTCCGGCGACGGCGGCCCCTTCGCCATCAGGTCGGAGTTCTGGAACACCGAATGGGTCCGGTCGTAGGACCCGTACATGATGTTCTTGTTGGTCCACTCGAAGTCGAAGGCGTAGATCAGCGCCTCGCGCAGCTTCGGATTCTTGAACTTCTCGCGCCGCGTGTTGATGAACCAGCCCTGCGCGCCCGACGGCGTGTCGTCCGGCAGGATCTCCTGCTTGACGCGGCCGTCCTTGATCGCGGGAAAGTCGTAGCGCGTCGCCCAGATGCGTGAGGTGAACTCCTCGCGGAACAGATAGCTCTTGCCGGTGAAGCCTTCGAATGCGACGTCGCGGTCGCGATAGATATTCGAAGCGCACGGTGTCGAAATTGTACTGGCCGCGCATCACCGGCAGGTCCTTGCGCCCACCAGTCCTTCACGCGGTCGAATTCGATGTAGCGGCCCTGCTCGAAGCGCCCGACCTTGTAGAGCGCCGGAGCCGAGCGGAATTTCGAGCGTCGATTTCGTCGAACGGCTTGGCGCTGTAGTAGGCGCGCGAGAAGATCGGCAGCGCCGCGGCGAACAGCGGCACGTCGCGGGCGCGCTTCTCGGCAAAGCGCAGCGTGACGCTGCGGTCGTCGTCGGCATCGATGCTGGTCAGGTCGCGCAGCAGCTGCGTGATGATCGGGTGTCCCTTCTGCTTCAACAGATTGAGCGAGAAGGCGACGTCGTGTGCGGTCAGCCGGCTGCCGTCGTGGAATTTGGCGTCGCTGCGCAGCAGGTAGCGGTAGATCAGTCCGTCGTCGGAGATCTGCACCGCGCGTGCCGCGAAGCCGTACATCGCGTCCGGCTCGTCATCGGCGCGCGTCATCAGCGTCGCGAATGTCAGCTCCATGCCCTGCGCGCGCGTCACCTTTCAGGATGTAGGCGTTGAGCGAGTTGAAGGTGATGAAATTCTGGTTGAACTGCCGCGTCGGGCCGAGCTGCGAGAACATCCCGCCCTTCGGCGCGTTCGGATTGACGTAGTCGAAATGCTTGAAGTCGGCCGGATACTTCAGGTCGCCGAACGCGGAGATGCCGTGCGCTTCCGCCTTGTCCTTGTCCTGCGCGAGCGCGGCCTTCGGCGCGAGGCCCGCGAGCGCCGCGCCGGCGCTAACGACCAGCACGTCCCGCCGCGAGGGCGATGGCATCCGAAACCGTTCGATCAAGTGCGTCCGCCTGTCTTCGCCGCCTTCTGCGCGTCCCACCACCATAGCTGTCGGGAAGGCCGGAGACGCCATATTTCGGCAACGGCTCGGCGTGGCTGAAGCGGTCCCAGCGCGCATAGCGGGCAAAGCCGTAAGTGAACTGCGGCACCACATAGTGATTCCAGAGCAGGACGCGGTCGAGCGCCTTGGTCGCCGCCACCAGCGTGGCGCGATCCTTGGCGAAGATCACCTTCTGGATGAGCTCGTCGACGGCCGGGTTCTTGATGCCGATGCTGTTTTCGGAGCCCGGCTGGTCGGCGGCGCGCGATCCCCAGAACTCGAGCTGCTCGTTGCCGGGCGAGAGCGACTGGCCCCACACGTCGGTGATGATGTCGTAGTCGAAGCTGCGCAGCCGGTTCTGGTACTGCACATTGTCGACGGCGCGCACGGAGACGTTGATGCCGAGCCGCTCGAGTGGGGGCTTGTAGAACAGGACCAACCGCTCGCTGCTGGGATCCTGCTGGATCAGAAATTCCACCGAGACCTGCTTGCCGCTCGGGTCGACCAGCTTCTGGTCCTTGATCTCGAAGCCCGCCTCCTTGAACAGGCGCAACGACTTCGCGGCGATTGTTGCGCACGTTCTCAGCGTTGCCGTTCACGGGATTGGAGTAGACCGTCGTGAACACTTCGGCCGGCACCTTGCCGCGCACCGTCTCGAGGATTTCCAGTTCCTTGCCCTCGGGGAGGCCTCCGCTCGCGAGTTCGGTGCCTTCGAAGTAGCTCGCGATCCGCTTGTACTGGCCGTAGAACAATTGCTTGTTCATTTCCTCGAAGTCGTATGCGTAGTTGAACGCGCGACGGAAGCGCGCATCCTTGAACAGGTCACGGCGCAGGTTGAACACGAAGCCTTGCATGCGGCCGGACGCACGCATCGAAAACTCCTCGAGCAGCACGCGCTTGTCGCGCGCCGCCGGGAAATCGTAGGCCGTCGCCCACTGCTTGGCGCTGTTCTCCTGGATCCAGTCGGCCTGGTCAGCTTTGAAAGCTTCCAGCGCAACGATGTTGTCACGGAAGAATTCGTAGCGCAGCTCGTCGAAATTGTTCTGGCCGATGTTGACCGGCAGTTTCTCGCCCCAGTAATCCTTCACGCGCTCGAGCACGAGCGTGCGGCCCGGTGAGAAGTCCTTGATGCGATAGGGCCCGGAGCCGAGCGGCGGCTCGAGCGTGGTCGCTGAGATGTCGCGCTTCTTGCCGTCCTTGTCGGTGCCTTCCCACCAGTGTTTCGGCAGCACCATGAGCTGGCCGACGATCACCGGCAACTCGCGGTTGCCCGGCTGGTCGAAGGTGAATTTTACGTCCTGATCGCCGACCTTCTCGGCCTTCACGACGTGATTGTAGTAGGACCCGTATCGCGGGCTCAGCTTTTTCAGTTGCTCGAGGGAAAAGATCACGTCCTCGGGCGTCACCGGCTTGCCGTCGTGCCAGCGTGCTTCCTTGCGGAGGCGATAGGTCGCCCAGGTGAAGTCGTCGGGATGGGACACCTGCTCGACCAGCAATCCATACTCGGTGGAGATTTCGTCGAGCGACGAGGTCATCAGCGTCTCGTAGATGCGAGCGACGCCGGGCGCGACCGAGCCCTTCACGCCGGCGATGGCGATGTTGAAGCTGTCGAATGTGCCTAGCGAGATCTGCCGCGCGACGCCGCCCTTCGGCGCGTTCGGATTGACGTAGTCGAAATGCTTGAAGCCGGCCGGATACTTGAGCTCGCCGAACAGCGACAGGCTGTGTCGCCACGGCGCGCCTTCGGATTGCGCATGCGCGGCGCCGCCGAATTTCGCGAGTGGCAGGCTCGCGAGCGCCGCACTGCCTTGCAGGAGATGCCGTCGGGAGATGCTCAAGACGTTTGATCCTCGCGGGTGTGTTTTCGGAAACTGCAGAGAACACAAAATGTTCGGCCGATTATGTCGGTTTTCCGGTTCCGCCACACCAGTTACGTTTGCGCAATCTTGCGGCCAATCGTCCCTCGATCACGGGGAGTTGAGGCCCCTGGCATGATGCCGAAAAGTGGGTACCGGTTTTCGGATCAGGATCATGCCCAAAACGGCGACGGCCGGGAGGGTCCCGGCCGTCGATCTGAATTCATTGTAGTCTGCTCGCCGACTTACTGCTTGGCGGCGGCCTTCGGCAGCGGCACCGGGCTGTCGGCCAGCGTGCGCAGGTAGTCGATCACGTCGGCGCGTTCCGAGTCACGCGGCAGACCGGCAAAGCTCATGCTGGTTCCCGGCAACGAACGCCTTCGGGTTCTGCAGGAAGGCGTTCAGGTCGGCGAACGTCCACTTGCCGCCCTTGCCCTTCATCGGTCCTGAATAGTTGAAGCCCGCGTGTCCACCCTTGTCGCGCTCGACCACGCCGTAGAGGTTGGGGCCAACCTTGTTCGCGCCGCCCTTCTCGAAGGTGTGGCAGGCGAGGCACTTCTTGGCGGCGGCGGCGCCCTTCTCGACGTTGGCGCTGGCGAGCAGCTCTTCGATCGGCTTGGCCGGCTCTGCGGGGCCCTTCGCGGCCTCGGACGGGGCCTCCTGAACGGCGATGTCGAAGCCCGGTTTCGCCAGCTTCGGCGGGGTGAAGATCGCGCTTGCGGCGATGTTCATGACCAGGAGGAAAAGACACGTTCCGAGAAGCGCGCCGAGAATTTTGTTGAGTTCGAAGGAGTCCATTTTCTCGAGCTGTCCCCAGGCCGGAAAGGAATTTTGACGGGCCGCCAGTGAAGGCGGCGAACGGACGTTTCGCGCGAGCTTTGCGCGTTGCGGTGAATAACGGTTTGCCCCGGCTCTGGCAACCCGTATAAATGCGGCGGATTGCAGGAAAGCCCCACTAATCCCTAGCCTTTTTGGCCCGCCATGACGGCGGCGAATGACCTGTCTGTGCAGATGGCATCAACCTCCACCCTGATCCTGATTCCGGCGCGCATGGCGTCCAGCCGCCTGCCCGGCAAACCCCTGGCGGACGTCGCCGGCCTGCCGATGATCGTGCAGGTGCTGCGCCGCGCGGAAGAGGCAAAAATCGGCCGCGCCGTGGTGGCGACGGACACCGACGAAATCGCAAATGCCGTGAAGGCGCATGGCGGCGAGGCGGTGATGACGCGCGCCGACCACCCGTCGGGCTCGGACCGCATTTTCGAGGCGCTCGAGCGGCTCGATCCGGACGGCAAGGTCGAGACGGTCGTCAACCTGCAGGGAGATTTCCCGACCATCCTGCCGCAGCATATTCGCGCGGTGGCTGCGCCGCTCGGCGACGCCGCGGTCGACATCGCGACGCTTGCCGCCGAAATCCACGACCGAGGAAGAGGATCGCAATCCGAACGTCGTGAAGGTGATCGGCTCGCAGATCGCGGAGCGCCGGTATGCGCGCGCTCTATTTCACGCGGGCGACCGCGCCGACCGGCGACGGCCCTCGCTATCATCACATCGGCCTCTATGCGTATCGCAGGCAGGCGCTTGCGCGCTTCGTCGCGCTGCCGCCGTCGCCGCTGGAACTGCGCGAAAGGCTCGAGCAGCTGCGGGCGATCGAGGCCGGCATGCGGATCGACGTGACGATCGTCGACCAGGTGCCGCGCGGTGTCGACACTCACGCCCGATCTCGAAACGGCGCGGCGCATGTTGAAGATCGATCTGACGCCACCACAAAAAGAAACGCACGGGAAGGAAACAACAAGATGAGCGCAGTCGAGGACGTCCAGGACATCACTCCCTACAAGGGCCTTCGCTACAACAAGCGCGTCATGGTGGTGGATGCGGCGAACGAGGCGCGGCTGATGGGCCACTGCGGCATCGATCCCGCGACGTTTCGCGGCTGCTCCGACCCGTCCGCGTTCATCAGCTTCGCCATCCAGGAAGGCGTGCGCAACGGCATCTCGTCGAACGGCGGCGTCAACATGGTGCAGGGGCTGGTGGTGAGCCGGCCGCTGCGGCTCGACGAGAAGATCACGGTCACCGGCGAAATCCTCGATGTGCGAGAGTCGCCGCGCGGGCGCGTGACGACCAGCGAGACCTGGTACCACGGCGAGAACGGCGAGCTCGGCATCACCTCGAAGCGCACGTCGCTGAAGACCGACCCGACCAAATACGCCGATCCGAACTTGCGCGGCGCCGGCGAGCGGCCGCCGCCGGTGATTGGCGACGTGTCGGCGTTGAAGAAGCTCGGCCAGTTCACGCTGACGCCGGAGGACGTCAAGGGCTACGGGCTGAACACCACCAACGCCATCCATTTCGATGAGGATGCCGCAAAACGCGCCGGCTATCGCGCGCCGATCATCGGCGGCGGACACGGCGTGCGCTTTCTCACCGAGGCGATCTGGAAGGAATTCGCGCCGAAGTCGCTCGACGTCGACATCTACTTCCGCCGCCCGCTGTTCTGGGACGACACGTTCGACATCATGGTCGATGACCGCGGCGGCAAGTGGAGCGCGATGTGCCTCGCCAAGGACGGCAAGGTCGCCACCGAAATGCGGATCAATTCGATCGGGTGTAGTCGAGCTCAGACGCGTCATCCTGCGCAGGCGTTCGAAGACACGGCTGCATGGATGCCCGGCTGCGGCTACGCTGAGCGTGCTTACGCGTAATCGCTGTCGCCGGAATCGAAGTCGCCGTCGGAGTCGTAGTCCTCGTCGTCTTCGTCATCGCTCCTCGTTCGAGGCCTGATCGACGAAGCCCTGCCGGCCGCCTGCATCCGCATCGCGTCCGCCGCCGCCACCGCGGCCGATGTCGTTGACGCCGGCCTCGCGGGCGAGATCGCCCTTCGACTGATCGCCGCTCCATGGGCTGCCGCCGCCTTTGTCCATCGACGACGCGTCGCCGAAACCCTGGCGGTGGCCGCCGCCCATCAGGCCGCCGATGCTGTTCATCAGCATCGAGCCGCCGATCATGCCGACCGCTGCTGCCGCGGCCGTGCCGAGGAACGAGCCGCCGCCGCCAAACCCGCCGCCTTGCGCGCGCGGATCGGCTTGCGGCATCGGCTGGCCGGCGGGGGCGGGGGTCGCCTGGTAGGCGCCGCCCGTGTTCCAGACCGGCCGGTCCGGCTCGGCCTGCCGCACGCTCGGGACCGAACCGCCCTTCTGCTGCTGGCCGAAAATGGCGCCGCGCATGCTGTCGAGAAAGCCGCCCTGCTGCTCCTGCTGCGCGCCCGCGCGTGCTTCCAGTTCCTCGATGCGGGCGGCGGCGCGCTTGAGCGCCTCGTCCTGCACCAGCACCGTCTGCACCAGCGGGTAGATCGCGTTCGGCGCCCGCGACAGGCCCTGGTTGATGGCAGCCGCAGCTTCCGCGTCGCGTGGCGCGCTCTCAAGCTTTGCAAGACGCTCGAACAGCTCGTCGACCAGTTGACGCTCTTGGGGATTCATCCTCGCCTCCTCCATGAAGACATCGCGCGCATGTAGGGAACAGCTGTGGCGGCTCAAAGCCGATGCGCGAAAATTAATTTTCAGAAACGTGCGACACTTTCGGCGATGTCCGGCCCATTCGCGTCACGCCCAGGTCACATTCACTGTCACGCCAGTGCCACAAGGAGTTCCCGGCGGCATCACGCCAGGGTGACATTCTGCGCGGCGAGCAGCTTTGAAAAATTGTCGCTCATCAACCAGTCGTATTCACTCTTGCGCTGGTGGGTGAGGGGATCGAGCGCGATCAGCGTCTGGTCGACGAAGCCCGGATGGCACATGATCAAGCCGCCGTCGGGCAGGCGCATGCAGAAAGCGCTCGAACAGCTTCGCCAAATCCGGCTTCTTGGAAAAGTTGTAGGCGCCGGCGAAGGCCGGGTTGAACGTGAGCCCGGCGCGCGTGGCGCTCTCGCGAAAGCCCTTGCTGAGCACGTCCAGCATCAGCGCCTTCGCGTCGCGGAAGCGGGCGGGGCGGAGCCCGCCGCGTCCGCACTGGCGCACCCAGGCGTTCGGCGCGTGCTCCTTCACGGCCGCGACGAATGCTTCGCGCACTTGCGGAAACAGCTGCGCATGCTGGTGACCGTCGACGTAGTCCGGCGGCCTGCCGACCATGTCGGTGAAGGCGGCGATCTGGGCGGCGATCTCCGCGCGCAGGATTTCCACATCGAGCCGTCGCAGCACGGCCGCCTGCAACAGCCTGCCGAGCTTGAGAAACTCGCCGCCCTTGAGCGGGCGGAAGTGAATGGTCAGCGGATGGTACGGCGCGGTCAGCGTCACATGCAGGCCGATCGAGAATCCGTCCCGATCCTTGGCGACGGCCTTGAGCTCGTCGATCTCGCTGCGCGTGAAGGCGGGCGTAACCACCATCACCGAGGTCGCGCTGAGCCGGCGCTTGGCGATCAGGTCGCGGATCGCCCGGTTGACGCCTTCGGACAGGCCGTAGTCGTCGGCACAGAGCGAAATGCGGCGTTGCGCGGGCGTATCGCTCATTCGGCCGCGGTCCGCGGTTGCTCGGCAAGCGGGAAGTCGGCAAGCGGAAGGTCGGTCTGCATCTCGTCGCTACCTGCGCGCTTCAAGGTCTTCTCGGCCACGAAATACACCGGCCGGGCCTTCAGCTCGTAAATGATCTTGCCGATATATTCGCCGACTACGCCGATCATCACAAGCTGCATTCCGCCGAGCACCATGACGCCGACGATGACCGAGGCGTAGCCGGGCACCGATTTGCCGTCGACGAAGGTCTCCCACAGGATCATCAGGCCGAAGATAAAGGAGGCAAATGCGATCAGCGCCCCCAGCATGACGGCCACCCGCAACGGGGCGACGGAAAACGAGGTGATGCCGTCGATCGACAGGCCGATCAGCCGGCCCGGGCTGAACGACGTGCGGCCGTGCGCGCGGGCTTCGGGTTGATAGTCGACGCGAAGCTGCTTGAAGCCGATCCAGCTCGACAGTCCCTTGAAGAAGCGGTTGCGCTCCGGCAGCTGGCGCAGCGCCGCGGCGGCCCGCGGCGAGAGCAGGCGGAAATCGCCGGCGTCCGGCGGGATCTTGTGCCGGGCGCGGAAGTTCATCAGCGAATAGAAGCCGCGCACCGCCATGCGCAACAGCATCGACTCGTTCTTGCGGTGCGCCTTCGCCGTGTAGACGACGTCGTAGCCGTCCTCGATCCAGTGCCGGACCAGCGTCTCCACCAGCGCCGGCGGATGCTGGCCGTCGCCGTCCATGAACAGCACCGCGTTGCCGCGGCGCGCATGGTCGAGGCCGGCCATCAGCGCCGCTTCCTTGCCGAAGTTGCGCGACAGCGAGATCACGTTCACGTCGAGCGTGGTCGCCGGCAGGCTTTGCGCGACAGTGAGCGTGTCGTCGCGGCTGCCGTCGTCGACATAGACGACCTCGGTTGAGAGGCCGTAGGCCTGCTTCAGCTTCGCCGCGAGCGCCGCGATGCGCTCATGCAGCCGCGCGAGACCGCCGCGCCTCGTTGTAGCAGGGCACGACGATGGACAGGCCCTTCGCCGCAGCGGAGCGCGCTTCGGTGGTCACATCGGAAATGTCGGCACCCAGCGTCATCTTGCGTGTCCGAATGAGTAAAACGTCGTCGTCACGCCTTCAGATATGGCCATCGTGTCATGCCGCCGCCATGGCGTGCAACGCGACAAAAAGGTCAGCGCTCGTGCCTGAACGTTCGTTCACGAACGCAGGAACGCCTGCAGCCGCGCGAACAGCGGATCGGCGCGGTCGAACACGTAGTCGAGCGAGGCGACGGAAACGGCTTCCGCGCCATGGTCGCGCAGGAAGCTCGCCAGCGCATAGAGTTTTGCCGGCGGGCAGTGCAGCGTCACCATGCCGGACGAGGTCGGGCCGCCGAACGGCGACACCACGCCGAACTTGGTGTGCGCCTCCGCAAGCAACGCCGCGTCGCAGCCCGGGAAGCGCGTGCGCACCTCCTTGAACGATCGCGCGCGCGCGCGGGCGGAGATGTGGTCGAAGATGATGCGCGCGGTGTCGAGCGCATGCTCGCGACCAGTCGGCGTCGCGCGAGGCGACGAGGTTGGCCTGGCTGCGCAGGATGGTGCCGTCGTCGAGCACCTTCAGCCCGTTGGCGGCGAGCGTCGCGCCGGTGGTGGTGATGTCGACGATCAGCTCCGCCGTGCCGGAGGCGGGCGCGCCTTCGGTGGCGCCGGCGCTCTCGACGGTGCGGTAGTCGACCACGCCGTGCCTGGCGAAGAAGCCGCGCGTCAGGTTGATGTATTTGGTCGCAACGCGCATGCGGCGGTTGTGCTGGGTGCGAAATTCGGTCGAGACGTCGTCGAGGTCGGCCATCGTGCGCACGTCGATCCAGGCCTGCGGCACGGCGACGACGACGTTCGCATAGCCGAAGCCGAGGCCCTCGATCAAAGCCACCTTGCGATCGGCATTGACGATGCTCTCGCGCACCAGGTCCTCGCCGGTGACGCCGAGATGCACGGTGCCGCGCGCAAGCTGTGAGGCGATCTCGCTTGCCGAGAGGTAGGCGACCTCGACATTGTCGAAGCCCGAAATGGTCCCGCGATAGTCCCGCGCGCCGCCCGGCTTCGCCATGTTGAGGCCGGCCTCGGCGAAGAAGGCGTCGGTGTTTTCCTGCAGCCGTCCCTTGGACGGGACGGCGATGACGAACGGCTGGGTCATGACAGGCGCCCCGCATGCGCGAGCGCGTCGATCCACACCGAGAAGCCGACGGCGGGGATCGGCGCCGCAGCGCCAAGCCGTGTCAGCAATCCGTCATAGCGGCCGCCTGCGACCAGCGGCTCGCCGCCGTTGCCCGTCGCGTGCAGTTCGAACTCGAAGCCGGTGTAGTAGTCGATGCCGCGGCCGAACGAGGTGGCGAAACGGATCTTTGCGACATCGAGGCCGCGCGCGGCCATGAAGCCGATCCTGCTCTCGAGCAGGTCGATGGCTGCGGAGATGTCCAGCTTCGCGTCGGCGGCAAGCCGGCGCAGCTGCGCCAGCGCGTCGTCCGGCTCGCCCGCAATCGACAGGAAGCGTTCGAGCGCGGCCACGGTCTCCTTCGGCAGCGCGCCGCCGGCCATGGTCGATTGCTCGAGAAAGCGGTCGGCGATCTCGGCGTTGGTGCGGCCACTCAAGTTCGTCGCACCCGCAATCGAGATCAGGTCGCTCACCAGCGCCAGCGCGGCCTTGCGGTCGGAGCCGGCCAGTGCTGCGAGCACGCCGTGATAGTCGGTGCGGCTCGCGCTGGTGGCGAGCGTCATGCGCTTGAGATCCTGCGCGAGGCTGATCTTGCGGTTGAAATCCTTCATCAGCCGCCGCTTCCACACCGGCGCGAGATCGAGCGCGCCGATCAGGGCCGCGAACAGGCCGACGTCGCCGGTGCGAACTTCGACATCGGTGATGCCGAACGCGGCCGTCGCCTCGAGCCCGAGCGCGAGCATCTCGGCGTCGGCGGCAGCTGAATCCTTGCGTCCGAACAACTCGACGCCGGCCTGCACGAACTCGCTCGGCTTGTCGCTGCGATAGCGGAACACGGGGCCGAGATAGCAGAAGCCCGCCGGCTGGCCTGCGCGGGCGGAGGCGAGGTAGTCGCGCGCCACCGGGATGGTCAGGTCGGGCCGCAGGCAGAGCTCGTCGCCGCTGGCATCGGTCGTCAGATAGAGGCTCTTGCGGATATCCTCACCCGAGAGATCGAGAAACGGCTCGGCCGGTTGCAGAATCGAGGGCTGCACGGCCGCATAACCGGCCGCCGCAAACGACGCCAGCAGGGCTTCCGCGCGGGAGGCGGAGCCGGTCGCAGATGGCGCGGCGGGGGTGGTCATTTTCGGGCGGTTCCGGCGTTCGAAGTGGCGGGCGTTTAGCACGGGCAAGGCCAAGTTTCGACCCGCAATCGCCAACTGAATTAACACCTTATGCCTTACCGGCAGCCGCCGTCAGGAACCGGCATCAGGCCGTTAACCAAGCACCGCCTGCACCAGCGCCAGGGCTGCGACGGCCGCGGTGTCGGCGCGCAGGATGCGGGGCCCGAGCGACAGCCGTGCGACATGCGTCTGGCGCATCAGCAGCTCGCGCTCGGCTTGCGCGAACCCGCCCTCCGGCCCGATCAGCACATCGATGCCGGCTGTGGCCTGTTCGCGGGCGGCTTCAAGCGTTGCGACCGCATCGCCGTCTTCCGCATCCTCGTCGCAGAAGACCAGCAGGCTGCTCGCGTTGCGGTCGTTCAGAAAGCGTTCGAGCGGCAGCGGCTCTTCGACGGCGGCGATGCTGAGAATGCCGCATTGCTCTGCCGCTTCGATCACATTGGCGCGCATGCGCTCGAGATTGATGCGACTGACCTGCGTATGTTGCGTCAGCACCGGGCACAGCGCCGACGCGCCCATTTCGACCGCCTTCTGCACCATGTAGTCGAGGCGGGCATGTTTCAGCGGCGCGAATGCGTAACGCATGCGCGTCGGCGCTTCCTGCGCCCGGGTCTGCGTCTCGATCGTCAACTGCTCGGGCCGTTTGCGGCCGGCAATGGCCGCGCGCCATTCGCCATCGCGACCGTTGAAGGCGAGCACCTTGTCGCCGCTCTTCAGCCGCAGCACGTTGCCGAGATAGTTGCTCTGCTCGGGGGCCAGCGGAACGGACGCCGCCGGGCGCAAGCGCGGCGTCGACATAGAGGCGGGGTGTGCGGAAGTCGGCGCGGGGCATCAGGGCGTGGGGCTCTCGCAGATTTGTACGCTTGTAGCCCATGCAAGGCCCATTAACAGCGGTAGCGCGGACCGTTCTGATCGGCCGGTTTCACGGCTTGCGGCGCGGCGTCGCGCCGCGTTAATGCCGGAATCATCGGGTTGTTAACTGGCCCTGGTAATCGTAAAAACCGCTCCGGTGACCTGCTTCGGCGGCACCGCGCCAACCCGCCTGTCGCGAGGAGAGATCGTGAGCGTTCGCCGCCTTCTGATGCCGCTGACACTAACCGCGATGGCCGCGCTTTGCGTGGAAGCCGCGGCGCAAGGCGCATTTCCGGCGCCGCTGCCGAATCAGTCCAACAGCTCGTCGTCGCCGTTTCCTCCGGTCAATCAGTCCGGGTCGGGCAATGCGGCGCCGGCCGCGTCATCGCCGTTCCCGCCGGTGAACAACAGCGCGCGCCTCGCAACAGCGCCCGGCATCGGGTTCAGCGTTCCCGTCGCCGTCGTCGTCGAACGCAGCGGCGTCGCAGGGCGTGTTCTCGCAAGGATCGGCGCCGCTCGGCGGCGGCCTTGCCGGCGCCGGTCCGCAAGGCGGCGGCGGTGGTGGCGGCGGAACTGCCGAGCAGCAGGACTGCATGGAAAAATTCGCGCCGCTGCGGCAGGACGCCGAGAAGCGGGCACAGGCGATCAAGGCCGCGAGCGAGCGCAAGGCGCCGCCGCAGGAAGCGTGCGGTCTGATCAAGAACTACGTCCAGGCCGAGGCGAAGCTCGTGAACTACGTCACGACCAAGCAGACGGCCTGCGGCATCCCGGCCGAAATTCCGAAGCAGTTGAAGGCCAATCAGGCGCGCTCGCAGCAGATGATGAAGGCCGTCTGCGAGGCGGCCGCGCGGCCGCAGGGCGGCGGGCCGGCGGCGGCGCCCTCCTTGAGCGAAGTGCTCGGCTCCGAGCTCGGGTCCTGAGATCCGTTCGGTGCGCAGGGGTGGCAGCGCGTTCGACACCCTCAACGGCAATGTCCTGTCGCGCTGATCGCGCATGCCGCGTCTTCGCTGAGCCCATGAGCGACGCGAGCGGCCGCGTCGCCGACTCGACCGGCAACTGGGTCGATTGGCTCGCGCCCGCCTGGTCGCGTCCTTACCTTCGCCTCGCCCGGTTCGATCGTCCGATCGGCTCATGGCTGCTGCTGCTGCCGTGCTGGTGGTCGGCGGCGCTCGCCGCCGGCATCGCGGCAATGTGAAATCGCTGCCGTGGGTGCTGGCGCTGTTCTTCATCGGCGCCTTCGCGATGCGCGGCGCGGGCTGCACCTGGAACGACATCACCGATCGCGATCTCGACGCGAAGGTCGAGCGCACGCGATCGCGGCCGATCCCGGCGGGGCAGGTGAGCGTCCGCAACGCCTTCGCGTTTCTGGTCGCGCTGGCGCTTGTCGGCCTCGCCGTACTGCTGCAGTTCAACGCCTTTGCGATCCTCACCGGCTTCGCGTCGCTCGCCATCGTCGTCGTCTATCCGTTCATGAAGCGGATCACCTACTGGCCGCAGGTCGTGCTGGGCCTCGCATTCTCCTGGGGCGCCTTGATGGGATTTGCGGTGATGCTCGCAACGCTCGGCGCGCCCGCGTTCGTGCTCTATGCCGGATCGATCGCCTGGGTGATCGGCTACGACACGATCTATGCGCATCAGGACCGCGAGGACGATGCGCTGATCGGCGTGAAGTCGACCGCGCTGCTGTTCGGCGAGAACACGCAGACCATGCTGACGGTGTTCTATGCGCTGGCGGTGCTGCTGATCGGCGTGTCGATCCGCCTGTCCGGCGGCGGCTGGCTCGCCTATGCGGGGCTGATCGCGTTCGCCGTGCATCTCGTCTGGCAGATCCGCAGCATCCGCATCGACGATGCGGCGCTGTGCCATGCGGCTGTTCAAGTCGAACCGCGATGCGGGATTGCTGTTGTTTGCGGGGCTGGTGGCGGACGCGCTGGTGCGGGCCTGAGCGGCTACGACGTCTCAATTCCGCGCGATGATCTCGCGCTCGCCGCGGAAGACGCCCATCGTGGCCAATAGCGCCGCCGACCTTGCGGCGCATCAGGATCGAGGGACGGCGCCGCTTGATGGCGTTGCGGCGGCGGCGGCGCGGCGCGGGTTCTGCCGACCGGCTGCGCGGCAGGCTCGGACAGCTGCGGCAGCGCAAACGTTTCCGACCAGATCCGCCAATCGCTCTCGACGTCCTCGTCGCCGACGGACAAGCGGCACCGACAGCGACGGATCGCGATGCTTGAGGATCAGCGTCGGCGCGCCTTCGATGTTGCGCAGCGCGACGCCGAGAAAATCGGAGATGCGGAGATTGATCGCCATGCGCATGCCGTGCACGGCGCGGCGCAGTGTGACGCGATCGCGATCGAGCTCGATACGCCGCACGCCACCGTCGGCGCGGGTATCGCGCGCTTCGAAACTCGCGGGAAGTGAAAGGGGGTCGAGCCGCTCGACGCGGCTCGACCCGGCGGGATTGATCCCGCCTGTTGTTTGACGCCTCACGGCTTTTAGCTCCCCCGCCGGGATTTGTTCCCGGTCGATGGGGTCACCTTGCCAGAGCGCGCGGCCGAAACCGCTTAAGAAGGCTGGTTAAGAGAGTCTACCTTGATCGCATACTTGACGACTCCTTGCCGAGTTCCTGAAAAAGCCTTTATGTGCAAGATGAATCGTGCTTGAAGCCTTGCCAGATCAGGCACATCTCCTCAATCTGTTGCGTTGCCGCGCTTCAAGTTTCAGGACTGAGCAGTGTCTCAATCCACTCTCGCTGCAGCCAAACGTTCGGCCGAAAAATCGCAAAGCCTGCTTGATCAGTCGGCGCTGACCGATCTGGCGCAGCGCCTGGTCGAGGCGGCCAAGCGCGCCGGTGCGGACGCAGCCGACGCGATCGCCGTGCGCGGCGTGTCGCAGAGCGTCGAAATCCGCGACGGCAATGTCGAGGAGTCCGAGCGCGCCGAGGGTGACGACGTGGGCTTGCGCGTGCTGATCGGGCACAAACAGGCGGTGGTGTCGACCAACGATATCGTCGCCGATGTCGCACACGCTCGCCGAGCGCGCGGTCGCCATGGCGCGGATCGCGCCGGAGGACAAGTACGCGGGCCTTGCCGATCCTTCGCTGCTGGCGAAGCAATTTCCCGGAGCTCGACCTGCTCGATCCCGATGTTCCGTCGGTCGAGGAGCTCGAACGGCGCGCGCGCGCGGCCGAAGCCGCGGGCCTTGCGGTGAAGGGCGTCACCAAATCCGGCGGCGCTTCGGCGTCCGCGGGCATCGGCGGCATGGTGCTGGTGACCAGCACGGGCTTCTGCGGCGCGTATCTGCGCTCGAGCCAGGGCATCTCGATGACGGCGATCGCCGGCGAAGGCACCGGCATGGAGCGCGACTACGATTTTTCGACCGCGATCCATGCGCTCCGATCTCGCGTCGCCCGAGAGCGTCGGCAAGACCGCGGCCGAGCGCGCGGTGGCGCGCGTCAATCCGCGCAAGGTCGCGACCTGCAAGGTTCCGATCGTGTTCGACCCGCGCGTGGCGGGCTCGCTGGTCGGCCATCTGATGGGCGCGATCAACGGCGCCTCGATCGCCCGCAAGACCAGCTTCCTGAAGGACAAGATGGGCGCAGCAGCTGTTCGACACCGAGCGTCAGCATCGTCGACGACCCGTTGCGGGTGCGGGGCCTGCGCTCGCAGCCGTTCGACGCCGAGGGCGTCACGGTCAAGCCGCTCTCGTTCATCGAGAACGGCGTGCTGACCTCGTGGGTGCTCGATTCGTCGACGGCGCGCGAGCTTGGCTTCGTCACCAACGGCCGGGCGCATCGCGGCGTGTCGTCGTCGCCGTCGCCGGGCGCCTACAATCTGCACATGACGCCGGGCAAAGCGACGCCGGCCGAGTTGATCGGCGATATCAAGGAAGGCTTCTACGTCACCGACCTGATCGGCTCGGGCGTCAACGGCGTGACCGGCGACTACAGCCGCGGCGCCAGCGGCTTCTGGATCGAGAACGGCAAGGTCGGCTATGCCGTCAGCGAAGTGACGATTGCAGGACACCTGCTCGACATCTTCAAGTCGCTGACGGCGGCGAACGATCTTCGAATTCAAGTACGGCGTCAATGCGCCGACCGTGCGCATCGAAGGACTGACGGTTGCTGGCCGCTGAAGCCGATATTGCAAGCGATGCTGCGCTGTTGACAGCGGACCGTGCGCGAGGCGGGCGCGCTCGCGCTGACGATGTTCCGCACCGAGATCAGGCAATGGACCAAGGGGCAGTCCTCGCCCGTGTCCGAAGCCGACATCGCCGTCGATGAACTGATCCGCCAGCGCCTGCAGTCGGCGACGCCGGACTATGGCTGGCTGTCGGAAGAGAGCGCCGACGACCGCGTCGCGTCTCGAGCAAGCAACGGGTCTGGATCGTCGATCCGATCGACGGCACGCGCGCCTATCTCGGCGGGCGCGAGGACTGGTCGATCAGCGCGGCGCTGGTCGAGGCGGGAAAGCCGCGGCTTGCCGCCGTCTTTGCGCCGGCGACCGACGAGTTTTTCTTCGCCAGCAGCGGCGGCGGCGCAGCGCGCAACGACGCTGCGATCACGGCGTCGAAGGGCACCAACTTCGATATCGAGCGGATGGCCGGTCCGCATTTTCTGCTCAACCGCGTGCGCGGAACCACGTCGCCGGAACTGCAGCAATTTCAAGATCGGCTCGCTGGCGCTGCGCATCAGCCGCGTCGCGCAGGGCGCGCTCGATGCGGCCTTCGTCGGCGGCAACAGCCACGACTGGGATCTTGCGGCCGCCGATCTGTTGCTGCGCGAAGCCGGCGGCCGGCTGACGACGCTGCACGGCGACGCGCCTCGTCTACAATCGCGTCGAGGTCACGCACGAAGTGCTGGTGGCGGCCGGGCGCGAGCGGCACGCGCGAGCTTGTGGCGCATCTCGCGCAGCATTGAAGCGTTCGTCTGCAACGCGACTGCAAAATCGCCGCGACGGTCCGAAATTGCGCGGTTTCGGCGTTCTGCGAACGTTTGCGCGCGCAGATGCGCGTTGCGGTCAAACGAGCCGCTTTTGCTTGACGAGAATGCGCTAATTTTCCGATTGTCTTTTCGACGATTGCCGGGCAAACGCAGGATCGAAATTCGATGCCCGATCAGGTGCAACCCCAACTGCTTCATCTCGTGCTCGGCGGTGAACTCACCGACCTTGAGCACGTGACCTTCAAGGATCTCGACAAAGTGGATATCGTCGGCGTGTTTCCGAACTATGCGTCCGCCCATGCGGCCTGGAGGGCCAAGGCGCAGCAGACGGTCGACAACGCGCAGATGCGCTACTTCATCGTTCATCTGCACCGGCTGCTCGATCCCGCCACCGATACGAAGCGCTAAAGCCTCGCGATGCGACTGAGAGACTTGACACAGCGCGCCGGCGTTTCAGCGCGCCGCGGGAATTCTTGCCGCGGAATACCTGCGCCTGGTTTGGCTGACCAACAGATTCAGCTACGATCCGCCGGATTTCTACCAGCGGGTCGATCCGCACCTGCCGGCGATCATCGCGATCTGGCACGGCGAGCATTTCATGGTGCCGTTCCTCAGGCGCGACTATCATCGGGCCAAGGTGCTGATCTCGCGCCATCGCGACGGCGAGATCAACGCGATCGCGGCGGAGCGGCTCGGGGCCGGCACCATTCGCGGCTCCGGCGATCACGGCGTCGAGTTCCAGCGCAAGGGCGGAGTGACGGCGTTCAAGGCCATGCTGCAGACGCTCGCGGAAGGAACGAACATGGTGACCACCGCCGACGTGCCGAAGGTGGCGCGCGTCGCCGGCCGCGGCGTCATCATGCTCGCGCGCGAGTCCGGCCGGCCGATCTTCCCGTTCGCGCTGGCGACCAGCCGCTTCAAGCGGCTCGACAACTGGGACCGGTCCGTGATCAGCCTGCCGTTCGGCCGCGGCGCGATGGTGACGACCGATCCGATCTACGTTCCGCGCGATGCCGACGATGCGACGGTGGAAGCCTACCGCGTCCGCCTCGAAGCCGAGTTGAAGGACGTGACGCGGCGCGCTTACGCCGCGGTCGGCCGCGAGGACTCCCATGGCTAGCGACCTGCCGCTGACCTTGCGCGTCTATCGCTCGCTGTCGACGGTGGCGACGCCGCTTGCCGGCGCGCTGGTCAAGCACCGCGCTGAAGCGCGGCAAGGAAGACGAGGCGCGGGTCGGCGAGCGCAAGGGCTTGAGCGCCACCGAGCGGCCGCCGGGCCCGCTGGTGTGGATCCACGGCGCCAGCGTCGGCGAGGTGCTTGCGGTCGCGGGCCTGGTCGAGCGGATGCGGGCGATGAACATCCGCATCCTGCTGACATCGGGCACGGTGACGTCGGCTGCGATCGTCGCGCAGGCGCTTTCCGCCCGACGTCATTCACCAGTTCATCCCCTACGACTCGCCGCGCTTCGTGGCGCGCTTCCTCGATCACTGGCAGCCGAGCTTCGCGCTGTTCGTGGAATCCGATCTCTGGCCCAACCTGATCCTCGCCGGATGCCGAGCGGCGCATTCCGATGATCGTCGTCAACGGGCGGATGTCGCAGCGTTCGTTCCAGCGCTGGCGCACGGCGCCGGCGACGATGGCGACGCTGCTCGCCCGGTTCGAGATGTGCCTGGTGCAATCGCAGGGCGATGCCGATCGTTTCTCCGCGCTCGGCAGCCCGCATGTGTTCAACACCGGCAACCTGCAAGTTCGACGTGCCGGCGCCGCCGGCTGATCCGCAAAAGCTCGACGCAGCTGAAACAGGCCGTGCAGGGCCGTCCGGTCGTGCTCGCGTCGTCCACGCATCCGGGCGAGGAGGACATCGTGCTCGACGCGCACCGGCGTCTGGCGACCTATTTCCCGGGCCTGCTGACCGATCATCGTGCCGCGTCATCCCGAGCGCGGCCAGCAGGTGGCGCAGCTGACCGAGACCTTCGGCTTTGCGCGCCGCTGTGCGCTCGCGCGATCAACTGCCGTCGGCCGAGACCGAAATCTATGTGGCCGACACGCTGGGCGAACTTGGCCTGTTCTATCGCCTTGCGCCGCTGGTGTTCGTCGGCGGTTCGCTGGTCAACCACGGCGGGCAGAATCCGATCGAGCCGATCAAGCTGGGAGCAGCGGTCGTGCACGGGCCGCATGTCGGAAACTTCGCCGACATCTATCGTGCGCTCGATGAGGCGGGCGGCGCAAAGCTCGCCGCCGACGGCGAGGCGCTGGTGAAGCAGCTGGGCGGCTGGCTGGACGACCGCGACGCGCGCCAGCGCGCCGGCGTCGCCGGGCGCGCGGTGGTCGACCGGCTCGGCGGCGCGCTGGACAAGACCATGGCGGCGCTGGAGCCTTACCTGCTGCAGCTGCGGCTCGAGAGCGGAACCGCGCATGCGTGAGCCGGCATTCTGGTGGCGGTCGCCGTCATGGATGTCGCGGCTGCTCGCGCCCTTCGGATTTCTGTACGGCGCGATTTCAGGTCGCCGCATGCTGCGCAAGGGCCATCGCGCTGCGATCCCGGTCATCTGCGTCGGCAACTATTCGCTCGGCGGTGCCGGCAAGACGCCGACAGTCATTGCGCTGGTGAAGTTGCTGCGGACGCGCAGGCGAAACGCCGGTCGTGCTCAGCCGCGGCTATGGTGGCACGGCTTGCCGGACCGGTGCGCGTGGATGCTGGAAGCGCACACGGCCGCCGACGTCGGCGATGAGCCGCTGCTGCTGGCGCGCGCTGGCGCCCGTGATCGTGTCGCGCGATCGCGTGGCGGGTGCGGATGCCGCGCAGAAGGCGGGCGCGAGCGTGGTCGTCATGGACGACGGCTTTCAAAATCCGTCGCTGCAAAAGGATATCTCGCTGATCGTGATCGACGGCCATCGCGGCATCGGCAACGGCCAGCGTGTTTCCGTCGGGTCCGTTGCGCGCGCCGCTCGCCGGCGCAGCTCGGACCGCACGGATGTTCTCATCGTCTCCGGCGACGGCGTCGGCTGCCGGCAAGCTTGCGGAGCGCGTGGAGGCGAGCGGCGGCCTTGTCCTGAAGGCGCGCGATCGTTGCCGATGGTGATGCCGTTGCGTCCTTGCGCGGCAAGCGCGTGCTGGCCTTCGCAGGCATCGGCGATCCGCAGCGGTTCTTCGCAACGCTGCGCCGCAAGCGGCATCGACGTCGCCGCGACGCGCGCGTTCGACGACCATCATCGCGTTCACCGCGGCCGAAATCGACCAGTTGATCGAAGAAGCGCGCAAGACCTCGCTGACGCTGGTGACGACGGAAAAGGATTTCGTCCGGCTGCGCGGCACAGCGGCGGATATCGCGTCCGATCCAGCCGTTTCCGATCACGCTCGGCCTTCGATGACGAGGCCGCCTCTGCGGCACTTCATTGCGTTGCGCCTGGTGAAGGCGCGCGAGAATATCCAGCGTTACCGCGCGGTCCGCGGCCGGCGTCAGCTGATGCCGCTCCAGCACGGCTTCCGGCGTGGCATAGGCCTCCTGCCGGTCGACGCTCCAGTACTTCAGGTCTTCCAGCGGAATCTTCGCGCCGGTGACGGCGCAGCGCACATAGGCGCCGGGCGAGATCACGCGGAAGTCGCCGTCGAGATACTGCACCTTCGCTTCGCCCTGGCCGGACGATCCGAATTTGTTGAGCACGAAGAATCTCCAATCCAGCCGCAAGTCGCGCGAGAAGGGCGCTGCTCGGGTCCATCAGCCCAAGCCAAATTAACCGCATGGCCGTGCCGCTGACAACCGCAACTGTCGTAGCGCAGTTGCAGTGATGCGCGATGGTCGTGCGGATCGCGCGATCGAGCGTGCACGAGCAATCAATCCATCGCACACGCTGCGTGGACACGCAGGAGCCTGGCGGAACAAGCCGATACGTCGTGCGCGCGCAGGTCGTTGCGACGGCCCTTCGCTCAATCCGTGCCGGCTCCTGAACACGACGCTGGCGCTCGGAAGACGGGACCGCAGGTCACCTTCGGAACCCCTGGTCGCGCCCGTCATCGAACCTTGCCGCCTCCGGACAACTAAAGGCAACGACGCGACGCGCGGTTTCCGCCGACCATGGCGGGCCACCCGCAGTGGCGGCCTCTGCGACCGGGAATTCGGCCGCGGCGGCTTGCTGCAGCGCAACCTGCGCTGGCGCAGCTGCAGATTGCGCGGGATCTGCGGTCTCATGACGCAGCCGGAAGAGGCTGGAAAGTACAAAGGAAGTACTTTATAGTTTTCCCATGTCGCCGCGCTACCTCTCAACCATGAGCTACCTGCTCACCCCGTCAGCCGACGACATGGCGGCGATCCGGGCGACGCTCGCGGACTATGCCGTGATGATGGGCATTCTCGACGAGCTCGGACGCGACGCGCGGCGCCAGCGCCAACCTCGTCGCCTTGCACGAGCAGGCCTACGCCACGATCCGCGAACGCACGCGGCTGCCGGCGCGGCTGGTGACGCTCGGCTTGCGCGACCATGCCAGCCGCGAAGCAGGCAGCGCGCTCGACTCTCTGCCGCTCGATGGGCGCCTCTACGCCATCAAGAGCCCGACGCATCTGAGCCTCGCCACGGTCGAAGGCCGCAGGCTCATTCCCTATTCCGTCGCCGGCTACGCGGCTGGCTGGTCCGACCACGCCGAAGCCCGGCTGATGCTGACGGACGACGAGACCCTCGTCCTCGTCGGCATCGCCTCCGCCGTTCAAACCGAAGGAGACCGCCATGGCCACTGAAGGAATGCTGTCCCGCATCGGGCGGGTCATCGCAGGCGTCGCGCACGGCACCGTCGACGCGCTCGAGGGCGCCAACGCGATCGCCACCGTCGAGCAGTCGATCCGCGAGATCGATGCGGTCGCCGACGACGCGAGGGCAGGGGCCGGCAAGGCCCGCGCCGAGGAGCATCGGCTGAAGGCGAAGATCGCCGAGATCAACGACGAGATCGAGGATCTCGTCGGCAAGATCGAAACCGGCCTCGCCAGCGGCCGCGAGGATCTGGTCAAGCCGGTGATCGGCCTGCAGATCGACCTCGAGGCGCAGCGCGCCGCATTGGAGACTGCGCTGGCCGAAGCGGTCGAGAAGATCGACGAGGCCGGCAAGGCGCTGCAGGCGGTGAATTCTGCGCGCGGCAGGATGCCGTCGCCCGGCTTGCCGCGCTCAAGAAAAGCAAGGGCGCGGAGAACGGCGGCGACGGACGCGAGCGCCTCGGTCCGCAACGACAACCGCCTTGCGCGTTCGCTCGGCACCATCGAGCGCGTCACCGGCGTCTCGGGCCGGCCGACGACCGGCACCTCGGAGGTCGAGGAGCTGAGCCGGATGCAGCGCGAGAAGGAAATCCAGGAACGTCTGGCGCGTTACAAGGGGAAAGGCAATTCATGAGCGCGCTCGCTGCGCCGGGCTTCTATCCCTTCACGATTGCGGCGCTGATCCTCGATCGGCCTCGTCGCCGTCGAGATCGTCGCCATGGTCGTCGGCATGTCGTTCTCGACGCTCCTCGGCCACGGCCCGGCTGACCACGGCCACTACGGCGAAAGCGGTCCGCTGGACGCGTGGATGTCCTGGCTCAACAAGGGCGGCGTGCCGCTGCTCATCCTGATCATGATCTGGCTGGCCGCGTTCGCGATTGCCGGCTTCGCCATCCAGGGCGTGGCCAAGGCCGTTGTCGCGCCGTTGCCCACGCTGATCGCGAGCGCGGGCGCGTTTGCTGCCGCGCTTCCCGGCCACGCGGACGCTCTCGCGCTGGACTGCGAAGATCTTTCCCGGCGACGAGACCGCCGCCGTCTCCCAGGCCGATCTGATCGGGCTTACCGGCACGGTCACGCTCGGGCCGCTCGATCAGGGCAAGCCGGGTCGCGTGCGCGTCAAGGACCGGCACGGCAACATCCATGTGCTGCGCGCCAAGGCCGCCGCGGACCACGTCATCCCGCAGGGCGCGATCGTCCTTCTGGTCGATGGCGCCGGCGGGCTCTTCCAGGCCATTCCTGCGCCGAAGGACCTCGTCGCGCACACCGATATCGATTCAGGAGGAAAACGCTGATGGATATCTCGTCCGATTCTCACGATCGCTGGCACGGCACTCGCTCTCATCATCGGCATCGGCGTGGTCATGGCCACGCTGTATACGCGTTCGACCCGGGACAAGGCCTATGTCCGCACCGGGCTCGGCGGCAAGAAGGTCGTCCTCGACGGCGGCGCGGTCATCCTGCCCATTTTCCATTCCTATTCCTGGGTGCAGCTCTCGACGCTGCGCCTGGAAGTCCAGCGCAGCGAGGGCGAGTCGCTGATCACCGCGGATCGCATGCGCGCCGACATCACCGCTGAGTTCTACGTTCGGGTGAAGCCCGATGAGGAGAACATCGCGCTCGCCGCCCAGACGCTCGGCGACCGGACGACCGACGCTGAGCTGCTGAAGGCGCTCGTCGAAGCCAAATTCGTCGACGGCCTGCGCTCGGTCGCAGCGACCATGACGCTGAAGGACCTGCAGGAGAAGCGTTCCGAGTTCGTGAAGGCGGTGCAGGATGCGGTCGCCGCCGACCTGCAGTCGAACGGTCTCGAGCTCGAGTCGGTTTCGCTGACGCGGCTGGACCAGACCGACATCAAGCATTTCAATCCCAACAACACGTTCGACGCCGAAGGCCTCACCGCGCTGACGCGCGTCACCGAGGAACGGCGCCGCGAGCGCAACGAGATCGTGCGCGAGAACGAAGTCGCGATCGCGACCAAGGACCGCGAGGCGAGCCTGCGCCGCCTGACGATCCAGCGCGAGCAGCGCGACGCCGAGTTGAACCAGCAGCGCGACATCGCCAACAAGACGGCGGAGACGCGTGCCGAACAGGCGCGCGCCGAGCAGGCCGCGCGTCTCGCCGAGGAGACCGCGCGGCTCGAGACCGAGCGCGGCGTCGCCAAGACCGAGGCGGAAGCGCGTCAGTCCAAGGAGACCGCGCGCATCACCGCCGAGCGCGGCATCGCCGAGAGCGAGGCCGAAGCCAAGCGCGTCACCGAGACGGCCAGGATCGACGCTGCGATCGCGGTGGCGCAGAAGAGCGAGGCCGAGTTGCAGGCCAGGGCGAAGGCGGAAGAGGCGAAGGCCGCCGCCGTGACGGCCGAGGAGCAGGTTTCGACCGCACGCGCCGTCGAGATCGCCGAACGCGCCAAGAAGATCGCGGTGATCGACGCCCGCAAAGAGGCCGAGCAGGCCGCAACCGCCATCACCGTCAAGGCGGAAGCCGAGCGCGAGGCCGCGCTGAACCTGGCCGTCGGCGATGCTCACGCAGGCCGAGGCTGAAGCGAATTCGAACAAGGTCCGCGCCGGCGGCATCATCGAGCTCGGCGAAGCTGAAGCGAAGCGCGAGCGTGCGCTGAACGAGGCACGCAATGCGCTCTCGCCGCAGATGGTCGATTTCGAACTGACCAAGCAGCGCATCGCCGTGATCCCCGAGGCGCTCGAGCAGGCGATGAAGCCGATCGAGAAGATCTCCGACATCAGGATCTTCAGCGCCGGCGGCATGCTCGGCGCGATGGGAGCGGGCGCGTCGTCCAACGGCGCGAACGGCGGCGGTCCGATCGCCGACCTCTCGAGCCAGCTCTGAGCTACGGCGCGCAGAAGCCGATCCTGGACGCGATCCTGTCCCAGGCCGGCTTTTCAGGCGGCAATCCGGTCGATGCGTTGCTCAACGGAACGCAGCGCCCGGCTCCGCCGGCGGCGAAGGCGGGCGGTCACGGACAACGCATTGCCGGGCTAAGCTGTCGATGCTGCAGCGCTTCGGCTGATGTGTTGAATTAATGAGTCGTCATGGCCGGGCTTATCCCGGCCATCCACGTCTTTGGCGCTCGCGCAAACTGCACGGCACAGACGATGGATGCCCGCGTCACGCAAGGCCGGGCATGACGGCATAGTTCGGCTTGATGTCGTCAAGCCCTAAAACAGCTTGCCTTGCGCCGTCTCGCTCGCGCCCTTGCGCGTCGACGGCTGCTTCGGCTTCGCCGGCGCGGTCGCCTCGCCATCGGCGGTCGCGCCCACCGTGCCGTCGGAGAATTCCAGCGCCAGATGCGTGCCCGGCTGGACCGCCGTTGCGCTGCGCAAGGTCATGCCATCGGCGTCGCGCACCAGCGCATAGCCGCGCGCCAGCACGCTCTTGTAGGAAAGCGCGCCGAGCAGTTGGGCGGCGCGTTCGAGGCGCGCCTCGCGCGCCTGGATCAGCACCTTCATCGCGCGTGCCGTGCGCTCCGTAAGCCGATGCGTGCGCTCGAGATCGCGGGCGATGCGATGGCGCTGCGCGTCGGCATTGGCGCGCAATGAGGCGCCGAGACGCGTCGTCAGCGCCGCGAAGCGCTCCTGCCGTCGCGCACCTTGCACCTTGATGCATTGCGTGGCGCGGCCGTCCAGGCTGCGCACGTTTTCCTTGGCGCGCTCGATCTGCATTCGCAGCGTGCGCGGCGTCAGCCCGGCGGCGGCCGACGCAAACCGGCGATGGTGCAAATGGGCCGACGCTTGCAGCGCCCGCGGCAGGCGGCCAGTTGCATGGTCGAGCCGCTGGCGCGGGATCGCCAGCAAATCCTCGCGCGACGGCAGCGCGCGCAACGCGGCGCGCAGCTCGGTGCGACGCGCTTCCTGTCCGCGCTGCCAGCAGCCGAAAGCCCGCCGCGCCAGACTGGCCACCTCGATCACGAGCTCGCTGCGCACCGGCACCGCCATTTCGGCGGCCGCCGTCGGCGTCGGCGCGCGGCGGTCGGCGGCAAAATCGATCAGCGTCACATCGGTCTCGTGACCGACGGCGGAGATCAGCGGGATTTCGCTTTCGGCGGCCGCGCGCACGACGACCTCTTCGTTGAACGACCAGAGGTCTTCGAGCGAGCCGCCGCCGCGCGCGACGATCAACAGGTCGGGCCGCGGAATCCGGCCGCCCTGATGCAGCGCGTTGAAGCCGCGGATTGCGGCGGCGACCTGTTCGGCCGAGCCGTCGCCCTGCACCTTGACCGGCCACACCAGCACCCGGCGCGGAAAGCGGTCGGATAGCCGGTGCAGGATGTCGCGGATCACGGCGCCGGTCGGCGAGGTGACGATGCCGATCACTTCGGGCAGCCACGGCAGCTGCCGCTTTCGGTTCGGGTCGAACAGGCCTTCGGCGGCCAGCTTGCGCTTGCGCTCCTCCATCAGCGCCATCAGCGCGCCGATGCCGGCGGGCTCCAGCGTCTCGATCACGATCTGGTATTTCGACGAGTTGGGGTAGGTGGTGAGCCGCCCGGTGGCGATCACCTCGAGCCCTTCCTGCGGCTTGAAGCGCATGCGGCCGTGCGTGCCCTTCCAGATCACCGCCTCGATCTTGGCGGTCTGGTCCTTCAGCGCGAAGTAGCAGTGGCCGGACGAATGCGGCCCGCGAAAGCCCGATATTTCGCCCCGCACGCGCACATGGCCGTAGGCGTCCTCCACCGTCCGCTTCAGGGCGGCGGAGAGTTCGGACACCGTGAACTCGGCGGTGTTCGGCCGGAGCTGCGCAAGAGCTGGGTCAGACATGCGAATCGCGTGCAATTTCGATTGAACGCCAAAGGTATGCCGCCGCGGGCCTAACCGCCAACAATGTCAGGGAAGGGGGTTGTGGATTAGATAACTCTGTGTAATAGAGTAATCTATTCATAGGCGAGAAGCTCAAGGATTTCCCATGTCGAAGCTGGTTCCCTGGTGGTTGCGCAAGACGATCGTCGCTCTCGCTCGCCTTGTTCGGATTGCTGGCGGCCGTGCTGCTGGCGCTCGTCGCCGTGCCCGTCTCGAAGCCGCCGATGCTGGCCTCGATCAGCGGTCCGCCGGGGGCGAGCATGTCGGACGTGCCGGCGTCTGTCGCGCTTCCAGGCGCGCGACGGGACGCACCTGGCGTTCCGTCATTACCGGCCACAGGTTGAAGGCATCGATCGCGTCGCCGTGCTGGTGCACGGCTCGTCCGGCGGCAGCTGGTCGATGCACATCCTGGCGCGGGCGATCGCCGCGCGGGGCGTCGAGACGTTCGCAGTCGACATGCGCGGTCACGGCGCCTCCGGCACGCGCGGCGACATCGCCTATCTCGGCCAGCTCGAGGACGACCTCGCCGATCTCGTCGGCCAGATCCGCACCACGCGGCCAACGGCCGCGATCACGCTGGTCGGCTTTTCATCGGGCGGCGGCTTTGCGCTGCGCGCCGCCGGCTCGTCGACCAAGGATCTGTTCACGCGCACGGTTCTGCTTGCGCCGTATCTCGGCAACGATGCCCCGTCCAGCCGGCCGAATTCCGGCGGCTGGGCGAGCCCGAGCATTCCGCGCATCATCGGCCTGTTCGCTCTGCGCTCGCTGGGATCACCTGCTGCGAATCCCTGCCGGCGATCGCTTTCGCCGTGCCGGCGAATTCGGAGAAAGCGCAGACCGGAGTCTATTCGTTCCGCCTGTTCGTCAACTTCGGCGCCGCCCGCGACTATCGCAGGTATTTCGCTGCAGCGACCGCGCCGGTGACGATCTATGCCGGCGCCAAGGACGAACTGATGTTCGCCGACAAATACGCCGACGCGGTGCAGGATTTTCCGAAGGTCGACGTGAAGGTGCTCGACGGCCTGAGCCACATGGGCCTGATCTATGACGCCGGCGCTGCCGCGACCATCGCCGCCGATATTGCGAAACCCCGCTCGCCGGATTGACGCGCATGCGACCCATGATTTCAGGCCTCATTGGTTGCTCTCTGATCGCGCGCTATCATCCGCCCACGCCGCGACGTGCGAGCTGTGAAACGACCAGGTGACGGGATGACCATCGACCGGAACGAAGCGGCGCAGGCGTTGAGCGACATCGACGACATCGCCGCGCGCGTGCGCCAGTCGCGGCTCTACAATCTGACGAGCCTGATCCTGATCTTTTGGGGCGCCTTGATCTTCGCGGCCTATGTCGCCTGCATGCTCCTGCCGCGTCAGGCCGGTATCGTCTGGATCGGCGCGAACGTGCTCGGAGTCGTCGGCACGCTCGCCATCAGCCTGTTCGTTCATGAAAGATCCGGCGTCCGCACCTTCGACTGGCGGGTGCTGGCGGTGTTCGCGCTGGTGTTCGGCTTCGGCTTGTTCTGGGCGGTCGGCATCGCCCGCCTGCCGGGCCGGGAGCTGAATGCGTTCTGGGCGACCTACTGGATGCTGTTCTACAGCCTCGCCGGGCTTTGGCTCGGCTTCGGCTTCCTTGCCATCGGCCTTGGCATCACCGCGCTGACGCTGATCGGCTACTTCTTCGCAGGATCCTGGTTCGAATTGTGGATGGCCTTCGTCAACGGCGGCGGGCTGATCCTGGGCGGCCTCTGGATGCGCAGGGCGTGGACGATGGCGCAGTTCGACGAGATCATCCATCAGCCGCTCCGCCTGCGGATCATGTCGGCGCTGCACGCGATGCCGGCGAGGCAGGGGCTGGAGTTCTCGAAGCTGAAGAAGCTGACCGGCGCCACCGACGGCAACCTCGGCGCGCATATCGAGACGCTTGCGAAGGCAGGCTACGTCACCGTCGACAAGGCTTTTGTGGCGAAGCGCCCGCAGACCACCGTGACGGCGACGCCGGCCGGGCGCGCCGCGTTCGCGCAGCACGTGGCTTCGCTCCGCGAAATCATCGAAAGCGCGCCTGACTATTTTTCGATTGACATGCCGGCCGCGAATAGTTTTCCGCAAAGTCGTCTCCCGCCGGCGCTTGTCTCCGCCGCGCCGAACCAGTAACGGGACGGCACGGAGGCACGCATGAAGATTCTGGTCCTCGGTTCCGGCGGCCGCGAGCACGCACTGTGCTGGAAGATCGCCGCCTCGCCGCTGGTGACGAAACTCTGGTGCATGCCGGGCAATGCCGGCATCGCCAAGGATGCCGAATGCGTGGCAGGCGACATCGCCGACCACCCCGCGGTCATCTCCTTCTGCACAGGCGAACAAGGTGGATTTCGTGGTCGTCGGCCCCGATGCCGCCGTTGCCGCCGGCGTCGTCGACGACCTCAATGCGGCGGGCTTCAAGGCGTTCGGCCCGACGAAGGCCGCAGCACAGCTCGAGAGCTCGAAGCGTTTCACCAAGCAGCTTTGCCGCGACAACAACATTCCGACTGCAGCCTACGGACACTTCAAGGATGCAGCCGCGGCCAAAGCCTATATCGAGAAGCAGGGCGCGCCGATCGTGGTGAAGGCGGACGGCCTTGCCGCCGGCAAGGGCGTGGTCGTCGCCCAGACCGTCGATGAGGCATTGGCGGCCGTCGACATGATGTTCGGCGGCAGCTTCGGCGACTCCGGCGCCGAGGTCGTGATCGAGGAGTTCATGGCCGGCGAAGAAGCCTCGTTCTTCGTGCTGTGCGACGGCGAGCATGCGCTGCCGCTCGCGACCGCGCAGGACCACAAGCGCGTCTTCGACGGCGACCAGGGACCGAACACCGGCGGCATGGGCGCCTATTCGCCGGCGCCGGTGATGACGGATGCGCTCTGCAAGCAGGTGATGGACGAGATGATCTATCCGACGCTGCGGGCGATGAAGGCGATGGGCGCGCCTTACAAGGGCGTGCTGTATGCCGGCATCATGCTGACGGACAAGGGCCCGAAGCTCGTCGAATACAATGCGCGCTTCGGCGATCCGGAATGCCAGGTGCTGATGCTGCGGATGATGTCCGACGTGGTGCCGGCGCTGCTCGCCTGCGCCGAGGGGCAACTGCACCACATGTCGCTGCGCTGGTACGACGACACGGCCATCACCGTGATCATGGCGACCAAGGGCTATCCCGGCGATTATTCGAAAGGCTCGCGCATCGAGGGACTCGACGAGGCGGCGAAGATCGAAGGCGTGGAGATTTTTCACGCCGGCACCAAGACTGATCGACGGCCACGTCACGGCCTATGGTGGCCGCGTGCTGAACGTCTGCGCGTCGGCCAAGAACGTCAGCGAAGCGCGCGACCGCGCTTATGCGGCGATCGGCAAGATCAACTGGCCCGAAGGCTTCTGCCGCAGCGACATCGGCTGGCGCGAGGTCGAGCGCGAGCGCGGGAAGAAGTAGCCCGTTCCGTCTCAACTGACGCGTTCGCGCCGCAGCCGCTACGCAGTCTACTCGAGCACCAGCAGCCAGTCGCCGTGGCCGCTCGCGTTGTTCTGCGACGGCTGGAACGAGCGTGATCCCGTGGCCGCGAATGGAGAGCCCGTGACCGCCGTGTAGGTGCCGGCGGACGGGTCGAACCAGCGCGCCGCCACGCGCGGACCCGCAAGCTGCGACAGGTTCACGGAAACCGCGCGTGCGCTCGGCAGATAGGCCATCGCGAACGTGCTGTCTGATGACCGGGCGGCTACCGCCCGATCCATGTTGCCGCCCAAGCCGCTGGTCAGGAACGTGTTGCTCGCGTCGGGCACCAGCTTCCACCACGCGCGGCTCGCGAAGGCCGCATAGTGGTGGGTCATGCTGCGTGCTCCCGCGCTGTCGAGCGCCTGTTGCCACGTGCCGCTGTACGGATGGAGCCCACCGGTTGCGAAGTGCCACACCGCGTTGTTGCCGAACAGCTGGCCCATGGCCCCGCAAAGCAGCGCGTGATAGGCCTGCACCCGCACGCGATGCTCGTCGCCGTCGTTCTATTCGTTCTCGTACCGTCCCTCTATGAAGAAGAACGGCATCGCGTCCGATCGTGCGTACTGCGCGAGCGATCGTGAATAGACGGTTTCGTAGGTGTAGACGTTGTTCACCTGCAGCCACGGCTCGCCGCCCCAGTACTCGACCGCGGCGGTACCCGGGCTGCAATGCGCTCTGTGCAGCGCGCGCGTGTCGAACTCACGAATGCCGGCGACGATCTCGGTGAACAGCGCCCGCCGCGGCGCGTTATAGTCGCCGCCGTGCGTCCACAGGATGTTGGTGTAGTTCGAATAGCGCTGGCCCAGGTAACGGCCGTAAGTGCGCATCTTGGCCGCGCCGTTGTTGACAATCTGGCGGTACCAGCCCTCGCTGCCGCCCCCGAAGCCGGCGTACGCGGGAACCAGCAGCACGAGAAACCCCTTGGCGGCGGCGCGCTGCAGCACCCAGTCGGCATGCGCGAAGTAGGCCTCATTCGGTTGCGCGAAGTCGCCGTTCAGAAACGGCGCGTCGCCGTAGGCATTGCGCGGCGCGTTGCTGGCGAACTTGTTTTCGATCAGATTGGCCAGCAGGGTGTTGAAGCCCCGGCTCGCGCGGTCGTCGAGATACTGATCGACCTGTTCGCTCGTCTCCTCGCGTACAGCGACCACGCGTATCACCCTGCAGCAGAAACGCGCCACCGTTGGCATCGACGAGGTGCCGCTTGGCGCCCTCGCGGCGCAGCTCTAATGCCGCTCTGCCCGCTCGCTGTGTTGTAGACGTAGTAGGCGGTGACCGTTGCGTTGCAGTCGTCCCCTGTGACTGCTTCTTCTTCGCTGTTGTCTGTGCGCCTGACTCATCCACTCCGCCTTCTTCTCTGCTGCCACACTCGCCTTCTAACAGCAGCTATAGCGCTAGCCCTACCCTTCTACTTGTTGCCTCTCGCTGTGAAAGTCTTTGCTCGTTCTAACTGTCTCTCATCGCAGATCTCTGTGTTCCATTTCCTCACCTCGCAGCCTCTCTTGCAGCCATTCATGCCAGTTGTCTATGTCTAGCCACTCTTCTTCTTTCTGCTCTTTGTGCATCTCTGCGCCTCGTCGAACAGAAACCGCTAGCCGCATCTATTGAATCGGGCAGGCGCCAGGGTTGTTGCAGGGAGCGGGGGTCGCTCGCGTCGTCGCGACAACCTCATCGGAAGGTGGACCCTTCCGCGCCGTTCACGATCGCCGCGACGCGCCAGCGATAGCGTGACTTCGGAGCGAGCCCGGTGTCACCGAAGCTTGGACCCGCAACATCACCCACGGCCTTGAACGGATTGGCATCGTCCGCGCGCCAGACTCGATAGGTCGTCACGCCCGCGACCGCCGCCCACACCAGGTCCGCAGCCGTATCCGTCGTGTCGATGACGGCCAGTGCATTCGGTGCCACGCCGGAGGCTGGCGGCGTTGCCACGACTGGCGTCGCGCCGGCCGTCAGCGCGTTCAGCATGGCCTTGATCGTCCTGATCTGTGGCCCGGACTTCGTGACATAGTTGTCGGTGTGATTGACGTAGCTCCACCAGTCCCAGCATGCGAGTGGATTGGCCGATCCGGACCGGGTCTGCGGATAGAGAACGATCAGGCGGTTCGTGTCGGCCCAGGCGTTGTAGCCGGTGTCATCGACGAACCGCCGGCCGATGTCGGCGACGGTCTGCTTGCATCCGTGCAGGACAATATGAACACGGCAGGCGGCGCCGTCGGCGCAGTCCTTGGGGACGAAGACATGGCCGGCGTCTGCCAGGCTTAGCGCGCTCGGCGCATCGGGCTTCGTGTACACGGACTGATCGAATTGGCTGATCGTGCCGGTCAGTTGCCCGCGATTGGGCGGCTTCAAGGCGCCGTAAATGTGCTGCAGGATGATGCCTGCCTGATCGTAGGCGCACTGGTCGATGTACGGACTATCATTGTCGTTGCAGCCATTGAGTCCGTCGGCGCCCGGTTTCGGCAAAACGACGAGCGAGTGACCGGCGCCAACCGTCGTCTGGTAAAAAAGTTGCCGCGATTGGGCGCGCCGAGATAGTGGCGATAGAAGTCTGCAGCGGCATCGGTTGCTCCCTGGCCACGAGCTTGTCGTTGTAGCCATGAAAAATATAGATCTTCTGCCGGCTCAGATTCTGGATGGGATCGATGTCGCCGGAGGCGGCCTTGGCGTTTGCCTTGGCGATGAAGGCGTCCAGGTTCAGGTCCGACCGCGGCCCGTTCATGCATGCGCCCGTGGCCCGGAAAATCGGCCCCCAGTACCAGGTGATGAAATCGTACGCGTCGGCTTTGGCACACCAGTACGGACCACCTGCAACGATGCCCACGCCCCTTGATCACTGACGACCAGGCCGTGCCGAACTGGACAGCCATGAATCCGCCCGACGAAATGCCGGAGATCGAGCTTTCGTTGATGGCGGCGTTGTAGGCACGCAGCGCCACGGGATCGGCAGCAACCGGATGCGCGGCAAGAGCCGTCGCAAAGGTCAGACCGGCAACAGTCACGCGCAAGAGCCCGATGGTCATGAAGCCCTCCCGGATCAGCAGCGCCAAGCCTCGCCAGGCAAGATCTAGGCTATCTTTCGGACATGAGTTTGACAGCTTTGTCGCTGAGCCGGAGCCCTATTTCCCCGCCGTCATCGCCGACAGCTCCGCCACCAGCGCATCCTCGTTCGGCAGGTCGAGCACGCCGTTCACATACTGGGTGATGCCGCCGAAGTGGATGATGAACACCTTCATCATCGCCCGCCGCCGCTCGGCCGAGCTCTGCTTCGGATCGGTGAACAGCCGCAGGCCTTCGGTGATGACGCTGTGCACCGCGCTCTGCAGCGGCGGATTGAATTTCATCGTCGCGTGCGGCCGGCTGGTCATCAGCCGGTAGAGATGCCGGTTCGCCAGCGCGAAGCGGACATAGGTGGCGGTGTAGTCTTCCTTCGTCTTCGCCGCCTTCAGCGTGTTGCCAAGCCGCGCGAAGGCTTCGGTCGCCACCGCGTCGAGCAGCGCCTCGCGATCCTTGAAGTGATTGTAGAGCGAGCGGTGCGCGACGCCGACCGCATCCGCCACCTGCCGCACGCTCAGCGCCTCGTGTCCGGCTTTCGCAATCAGCCGCCAGGCTGCCGCGATCGCCTCGGCATGCACATTGCCGTGGCGATAGGTCTTGCGGCGCGGTTTGGTCGGCATGATCTGCGGCGAATCCGATCGAGGCCTGGCCGGCCTCGCCAAAGCTTTACCTCATCCTGAGGAGCCCTGCGAAGCTCGACTTGCCGCGCCGAAGCGCAAAGCGCGAAGGCGGGAGAGCGAAGCAGGGCGTCTCGAAGGATGAAAGCCGGGGACGTGCCGCAAGGTAGTCTGGGTGAGCGCCGTGGCCTCGTGGTTCGAGACGCCCGACTTCGCCTTTCAGGCTACGCCGGGCTCCTCACCATGAGGGCCTTAAGTCAGGCGCTTGCAGCACGGCTGGCCACGCGATCCTCGCCGTATTGCGGCGTGATGTCCTCGTCGATCACGCGGCGGATTTTTGCGATCGTCTCGCCGCGCAGGCGTTGCTTGGCGACGGCATGGTTGGCGAGATTGATCTTGCTGATGGCCAGCGCCGCCTCCAGCGCGGTGCGCTCGAGGTCGGCCGCCGGCACCAGGCGGTCGAAGAAGCCCGCCGTCACCGCCTCCGCCGGGACCGAACATCTCGCCCGTCACCACGGTGCGGCTGAGGTAGGCGGGCGTCAGCCGCTGGCGCGCGACCTCGATCGCCCAGCGCGGCGGGGTGATGCCGATCGCGACCTCGTTCATGCCGATGCGGTAGTCGCCTTCCGCGGCGATGCGATGATCCGACGACATGATCAGGAAGGCGCCCATCGGATAGGCGTTGCCGTGGCAGGCGGCGACCACCGGAAACGGAAACGACAGGATGCGCAGCGCCAGCTCGGCGCCGGCCTTCACCATCTGATACTGCTCGTCCGCGCTGCCCTTCGCGAACACGTTGAGATCGAAGCCGCCGGAAAAATGTTTTCCGCGCGAGGAGAGCACCGTGACGCCCTTGTCGCGCTCGGCTTGGTCGAACGCGGCATGCAGCGCGTTCAGCATCGCCAGCGACATGACGTTGGCCTTGCCGTCGTCCATGACGATCCGGCTGATCGCTCCATCGCGGGAATAGGTGACCGGGCCCGGCATGCGTGTCTCCTTAAGATATTTCTCGTTGGCGTGTTTAAATATATCCATTGGATGCTTTTGGCGTGCGAAGCAAAAACGCGCGCGGTCTGCCGCAACGGAGATATGCATCCGTTGGATATATATTTCGCAGGGCGGAAGTCGGCTGCGGATAGCGGATGAGCGCAGCGATATCCGGGCTGACTCGGCATGAGGTCCCGATGTCGCTGCGCTCACCCGGGCTTCAATTCGGCGTAAGGGGAGACTGGCGTCACGCTTCCGCGACGCCAAAGTCCATGAACCGGCGGCGAAGTTCGTGCGACAGATGACTGCCGGTAAAACGCCATACTGCGGTCACGTGAATCCAGACTTCGGCCGATAGACCTTCGCCGTTCACCTCTGAGGGGAGGCTCCCTTGCGCATTCTTCTGACGTTTCTGACTGTTATGGGCTCTGTCGTGGCGGCGTCCGCCGCCGACATCGAAGCCACGTCCGCAATCGACACGGTGACGGTCTATCCGGACGGCGCGACCGTGACCCGCGTGCTGAAGGTCAACCTGCCCGCCGGCGAGAACGTCGTGCTGGCGCGCGATTTTCCGCTCGGCCTCGACCCGGCATCGCTCCGGGTGGAAGGCGAGGGCGGCGCCCGCATGCAGATCGGCTCGATCGACGCGCGGCCTCCCGCGCCGCAGCCGGTGCAGAGCACGCCCGAGCGCGAGAAGAAGCTGCAGGCGCTGCAGGACGAGGGCCGCTTGCTCGATGACAGGATTTCCGCGGCCAACGTGCGCAAAGCTTTCGCCCGCCGCTTCGCCACCGACGCGCCGCTCGGTCTCGGCGAGGAGAGCAATGCGCGGCCGCTCGCCGAATGGCGCGAGGCGTTCAAGGCGATCGAGGAGGAGATCAGCCGCGCCGACGAGACGATCCGCGGCCTGCAGGTGAAGAAGCGCGAGATCGAGGCGGAGATCGCCATCCTGAGATCCGGCCAGCGCACCGATCCGCCGCGCAAGATGGAGGTGCGGATCGATCTCGCCGCGCAGGCGGCCGCGACCGCGACGCTGCGCGTCAGCTACTCGGTGCGCGATGCGCGCTGGGTGCCGCTCTACGACGCGCGCCTCGACACCGGCGCGAAGGATCGCAAAGCCTCGCTCGAACTGGTGCGCCGCGCCGAGATCGTGCAGCGCACCGGCGAGGACTGGGCCAATGTCGCGCTCGCCGTCTCCACCGTGCGCACCGCGCGCGGCGGCAGCGCGCCGAACCTGAACACGGTGATCGTGCGCTATCCGCCGACCCGGTGCCGCGGCCGGTGATGCCGGCGCCCGCAGCCTCACCCGCCAGCCTCGCGCTCGGCGGGTCTGATGCACGATGCGGCGCGGGAAAGGGCCGGTGCCGCTGAAGCGGTCGAGGAGCGCGTAGCGGTGGTCGACGTGAGCGGCTTCCAGGCGGTGTTCCGCATTCCCGGCCGCGTCAGCCTCGGCGCGGGCGAGGGCGCGCGGTCGCTGCGCATTGCGTCGATGACTGCGGCTCCGGAGCTGCTGGTGCGCGCAGCGCCCGTTGTCGACGACACCGCCTATCTCGAAGCGACCTTCAAGCAGACCGAGGAAGCGCCGCTGCTGGCCGGCCGCGTCAGCCTCTATCGCGACGGCACCTTCGTCGGCCGCGGCCAGATGGCGGCGACGCAGAAGGACGAGACCGTCCAGCTCGGCTTCGGCGCCGACGAGCAGGTGAAGGTCACCCGTTCGGTGGTGCGCAAGAACGAAGGCGCGGCCGGCATCATCACCTCGTCGAAGACCGACGAGCGCGAGTTCAAGATCGTCATGCGCAACGGCCACACGTCGCCGGTCAAGGTGACGATCGAGGAGCAGCTGCCGGTCGCGGAGAATTCGGAGATCCAGGTCGAGATGCTGCCTCGTCCACGCAGCCGACCCAGCGCGACGTGCGCGACCAGCGCGGCGTGATGGCCTGGACCATGGACGTGCCCCCCGGCGAGACCCGCGAGGTGAAATTCGGCTGGCGCGTGCGCTGGCCGACCGACAAGACGGTGGTGTTCGGGAGGTAGGAATCGTCATTGCGAGCGAAGCGAAGCAATCCAGCGCGCGCGAAGCGCGCCCGAACCAAAGAAAGCGCAGCAGTCGCGCAACTCAGCCCTTCTATTTCGCGCGCCTGCCGGCGCGCAGCTGGATTGCTTCGCTTCGCTCGCAATGACGACTACGTCGCCGTCGGCGCCCGGGGCGGCACGACGTCCTTGAACATGTCGAACTTCTTCCACGCGGGCTCGACCGGCGTGACGTCCTGCTGCGGCGTGTAGACCGACGGCTCGCTCAACGTCAGCTGCGGGATGTAGCGCGGGCAGTTCGGGAAGATCGCGTGCGCCGTCACGCGCACGATCATCTGCGCGCCGGGGATCTCCTTCAGCAGCGGATCGTCGCGCGAAATCCGCGCCTCGCCGTTGACGCGCAGCCGCTTCGGCTTGTCGTGCATGGCGATGAACAGCAGCCCGACATGCGGATTGACGCTGAGGTTGCCGAGGCTCTTGAACATGCCGTTGCCGTCATAGTCGGGAAACGCCAGCTCCGACGGCCCGGTGATGCGCACGAAGCCCGGCGCGCCGCCCTTGAACGAGCAGTCGGGCCGGCCTTCGGCGTCAGCGGTCGCCACGAAGAAGTAGATGCAGGATTCGATATAGGCCTTGTCGTCGGCGGTGAATTCGCGTGCGCGTGAGCTTTTCTTCCAGCCGGTCGGCGAGCGGCCGCGAGCCGAACTCGTCCTGCAGCGCGCGATTGCCGTCGTGATAGAGCAGGCTGGTCATCGCGCGCCTCCGTTCGTCAATGTAGCCCGGATGAAGCGCAGCGAAATCCGGGGGCCGACTTAGCAACGCATCCCGGATTACGCCATAGCCGATGCGAAGCATCGGCGTTCTCAAGAACGGCGGCCTGAAGGCCGCCTATGTCATCCGGGCTACGTACTTCCGTCAGTTCTGATAGCCGACCAGGATGTTCTGGTTGATGTCCTCGATCTTGTTCACGCCGCACAGGCCCATGGTGACGCTGAGCTCGTTGCAGATCACCTCCAGCGCCTTGGTGACGCCGGCCTGGCCGCCGGCGCCGAGCCCGTAGATGTAGGCGCGGCCGATCATGCAGGATTTTGCGCCGAGCGCCAGCGCGCGCAGCACGTCCTGGCCCGAGCGGATGCCGCTGTCGAAGATCACCTCCGTCTGCGAGCCGACCGCGTCGACGACCTTCGGCAGCACCGAGATCGACGACGGCGCGCCGTCGAGCTGCCGGCCGCCGTGGTTGGAGACGACGATGCCGTGCGCGCCGGTCTTCACCGCCTGCTCGCGCATCCTCGACGTCGTGAATGCCTTTCAGGATGATCTTGCCCGGCCAGATCGAGCGGATCCACTCCACGTCCTTCCAGCTCAGCGACGGATCGAACTGCTGCGAGACGCGGGTGGCGGTGGAGTTGAGGTCCTTCGCGCCCTGCAGGTGGCCGATGATGTTGCCGAAGTCGCGCCGCTTGGCGCGGGCGATGCTCATCAGCCAGCGCGGTTTCGAGGCGAAGTCGATGATGTTCTTCAGCCGCATCAGGTTCGGCGGCACCGACAGGCCGTTCTTGATGTCCATGTGGCGCTGGCCGAGGATCTGCAGGTCGACGGTGAGCACCAGCGCGCTGCATTTGGCGGCGATCGCCCGCTCGATCAGCGATTTGCAGAAGCCGCGGTCCTTCATCACGTAGAGCTGGAACCAGAACGGCTTCTCGACATTGGCGGCGACGTCCTCGATCGAGCAGATCGACATGGTGGAGAGCGTGTAGGGAATGCCGGCGGCCTGCGCGGCGCGGCAGGCGAGGATTTCGCCGTCGCCGATCTGCATGCCGGTGGAGCCGACCGGCGCGAGGATCAGCGGCATGCTCGCGTCTTCGCCGAGGATTTTCGTCCGCTGGTCGCGCACCGAAATGTCGACGAGAATGCGCTGGCGGAATTTGATCGCCTCGAGGTCGGCGCGGTTGGCGCGCAGCGTCTCCTCGGCATAGGAGCCGTGATCGACATAGTCGAAGAACGCCTTCGGCACCTTGCGCCGGTGCAGTTCGCGCAAATCCTCGATGCAGGTGATGTCCTTCACGTTTCCTCCGCACACGCCCCGCGCCCGTTTCTGTTGTTCGGGTGCTGTAGCCCAAGGCCGGTTCCGTCTCGATTGATGCTGTATCACGCCCTGCGTGCGCGCCAAATCGGCAGAAAGGAGATTTTGCGCGCTGCGCAAGAGCGGAACGACGCGCGCTGCAGGGCCGTTAGTCCTTCAAGACTCGAGCCGAGAGGAAGTTCAAGATGAGCAAATTCAACCCGGCGCCGAAGGACGTGCAGGCGGACAAGGTCGGCAAGCCCGACAAGCCGAAGACCGAGGCCGACAAATCGCTGGAGAAGGGGCTGGAGGATACCTTTCCGGCATCCGATCCGGTGAACGTGACGCAGCCTGCGCCTTCGAAGCAGGACAAGGACATCAAGCGAAAGAAAAGGCCGGCTAGCCTCGGCCTTCGGGGCCAAACGCACCGCAAAGGAAATGGCGCGACGAGCTTCATCGCAGCGAGGCCGATCAACGGCGCGAGCTCGAACAGGCGCTGGACGAAGGGCTGCTTGAGACCTTTCCGGCTCCGACCCCGTCAGCGTCGTGCAGCCGGCGCCGTCGAAATACGACGCGCGTCGCAAGCGGGAACCGGAGAAGGCGGGTTAACTGCCGGCGGTCCGATTAACCATTTGATGTTTTTAGGGAAAATCGGTCGCTGGGGCTGCCCTCAGTAACTTTCCAATATATATTTTGAGGTTCAAGTAGGTTCGAAAGCCTTTATAAGCCCCTCAACGACAGGGGTGCTCGCGCCGGTTGTCGGCGGCGAGATGGGGTAGTCGATGGCTCGCAAATATTTTGGAACGGATGGAATCCGCGGTCGCGCCAACGGCGTGATCACGCCGGAGCTCGCGTTGCGCGTGGGCCAGGCGGCCGGTCTGGTGTTCTTGCGCGGCGATCATCGTCATCGCGTCGTGATCGGCAAGGACACGCGCCTGTCCGGCTACATGATCGAGTCCGCGCTGCAGGCGGGCTTCACCTCGGTCGGCATGGACGTGCTGCTGTTCGGTCCGATGCCGACGCCGGCCGTCGCCATGCTGACGCGCTCGATGCGCGCCGACCTCGGCGTGATGATCTCCGCCTCGCACAATCCGTTCGACGACAACGGCATCAAGCTGTTCGGTCCCGACGGCTACAAGCTGTCCGACGACGTCGAGATGCGGATCGAGCAACTGCTCGATGAGGACCTGACGCGCAAGCTCGCCAACAGCGCCAGCATCGGCCGCGCCCGCCGCATCGACGGCACGTACGACCGCTACATCGAATTCGCCAAGCGCACGCTGTCGCGCTCGCTCAGCCTCGAAGGCCTGCGCATCGTGGTCGATTGCGCGCACGGCGCCGCCTACAAGGTGGTGCCCGAGGCGCTGTGGGAGCTCGGCGCCGACGTCATCGCCATCGGCGTCGATCCGGACGGCTTCAACATCAACAAGGACTGCGGCTCGACCGCGCCGGAAGCGCTCGGCCGCAAGGTGCGCGAGATGCGCGCCGATATCGGCATCGCGCTCGACGGCGACGCGGACCGCGTGATCATCACCGACGAGCGCGGCCACGTCGTCGACGGCGACCAGCTGCTGGCGGTGATCGCCGAAAGCTGGAAGGACGACGGCCGCCTGTCGCAGCCTGCCGTCGTCGCGACCGTGATGTCCAACCTCGGCCTCGAGCGCTATCTCGCAGGCATCGGGCTGAAGCTGATCCGCACCCAGGTCGGCGACCGCTACGTGCTGGAGCAGATGCTCGCGCAGAACTGCAACGTCGGCGGCGAGTCCTCCGGTCACATCATCCTGTCCGACTTCAACACCACCGGCGACGGCTTCGTCGCAGCGCTGCAGGTGCTCTCGGTGGTGCGCAAGCTCAACCGCCCGGTGTCGGAAGTCTGCCACCGTTTCGATCCGCTGCCGCAGGTGCTGAAGAACGTCCGCTATCGCAACGGCAAGCCGCTCGACGATCCGTCGGTGAAGTCCGTGATCGCCGCCGCCGAAGGCAAGCTGAACGGCAGCGGCCGCCTGCTGGTCCGCGCCTCCGGCACCGAGCCGGTGATCCGCGTGATGGGCGAGGGCGACGATCGCGACCTGGTCGAGGATATCGTCGATTCGATCTGTGCGGCGGTCGGCGAGGCCGCAGCGGCGTGAGCGACAAGGGCGCCGCGTTCGATCCGGCGGCACATCGGCTTGTCCAGGAGCAGCGCTGGTTCGAGGACTTCAAGCTCGGCGAACGCTTCGTGCTGCCGAGCCGGACCATGACGGACGCGATCTTCCTCGCCTTCCAGGCCGCGAGCGGCGACAACCATCCGGTCCACTACGACGTCGAATACTGCCGCCGCCACGGCATGCCGCACATGCTGGCGCACGGCTTTCAGGTGCTGATCCAGACCGCCGCCGGCGCGGGCCTGTTTCCGCATCTGGTCGAGGACTCGCTGAAAGGCTTCATCGAGCAGTCGAGCAAATTTCTCGGCCCCGTGTTCGTCGGCGACACGGTCTATCCCGTGCTTGAAGTCGATGAGCTGACGCCGAACCGCTCCACCGGCGTCGTCGGCCTGCGCTCGACCGTGCACAACCAGAACGGTGTCATGGTGCTCGAAGGCCGCCACCGCTACCTGCTGCGCAAGCGAGAACTGCTCTCGCAAGCGCGTAGAGTTCCGAATCTAGTCGCTTGCGCGTCTTGCGCGCACGCACCGCAGGTCGCAAGGCAGCCATCGCTTCGTGCGCTAGCCAAATCGGCCGTTTCGCACCTACGAGAAGCGAGTAGACTCGAAGCCTTGGAAGCAGTCGTGAACAAGCCCGTCATCGTCACCGAAGAAGCGCTCGCAGCGCCGGTCGTCGCGCCGGAGCTGCCGGCCGCGCTGCGGATGCGAAGGCGTCCAGCGGGCCGGCCTATGCGGTGATCGGGGGCCTGAGCTTCTCGCACTTCCTCAACGACACCATGCAGTCGCTGATCCCGTCGGTCTATCCGATCCTGAAGGCGAACTACGCGCTCGACTTCACGCAGATCGGCCTGATCACGATGGCGTTCCAGTTCACGACGTCGCTGCTGCAGCCGGTGGTCGGCATCGTCACCGACCGCAAGGCGCAGCCCTATTCGCTCGCGATCGGCATGTTCTTCACCTTCGCCGGCCTGATCATGCTGAGCCTCGCGAACCAGTTCGCGTTCATCCTGCTGGCGGCGGCGACCGTCGGCTTCGGCTCGGCGGTGTTTCATCCCGAATCCGCGCGCATCGCGCGGCTTGCGTCCGGCGGCCGCTACGGCTTTGCGCAGGCGGTGTTCCAGGTCGGCGGCAATATCGGCACCGCGGTCGGCCCGCTGCTGGCCGCCGCCATCATCGTGCCGTTCGGCCAGCCGAGCATCGCCTGGTTCTCCTTGATCGCGTTCGTCGCGATCCTGGTGCTGTGGAATGTCGGCCGCTGGTACAAGCCGCGCATCGTCTCGCGCAAACAGGCGATCGCGTCGATGCCGGCCAACCTGCCGACGTCGCGGAAGATCATCGTCGGCCTCGTCGTGCTGGCGCTGCTGACGTTCACCAAGGCGCTCTATACCGTCAGCCTGTCGAGCTACTACACGTTCTACCTGATGCAGAAGTTCGGCGTGTCGACCCAGGCGGCGCAGATCTACCTGTTCGTGTTTCTCGCCGCGAATGCCGCGGGCGTGTTCTTCGGCGGTCCGATCGGCGACCGCATCGGCCGCAAATACGTGATCTGGCTTTCGATCCTCGGCGCGCTGCCGTTCGCGCTGGCGATGCCGCATGCTCGGCCTGATCGGCGGCACGATCGCGGTTGCGGCCGCGGGCTTCATCATCTCGTCGGCGACGGCGGCGATCATCGTCTTCGCGCAGGAGCTGATGCCGCACCGGGTCGGCATGATCTCGGGCATCTTCTTCGGCTTCGCGTTCGGCGTCGGCGGCCTTGGCGCCGCAGCGCTCGGCAAGCTCGCCGACATCCACGGCATCGAGTTCGTGTTCATCGTCTGCTCGTTCCTGCCGGCGATGGGATTGATCGGCTTCCTGTTGCCGAACATGCCGAAGCCCGCGAAGGCCTGAGCCGGCGCTCAGGCAAATCTCAACACTCTCGTTAGCAACTGTGGCGAGCGAGGCGGCGATCGCTCGCCACATTCATCGCTGCGTGCGAGTCGCCGGTTCCGCGTGTCGATCACGATGATTAAAAATCACGGTTAAGAATTAGGGTTAAGCGGCGCTTAAGTTTTTGCTGCCATCGTCCAGTCCATGGGTTTCAGAAGTGTGGCCGCATTTCGTCTGGCCGCACGGGACAAAAGGACGAAGCCGATGCGTAGCGTTAAGTCTGTTGTTGTTGCAGGAGTGGTGGCATTGCTGTCCACCTCGGCGTTTGCCGCCGACGTGCCGCATCGCCCCCTTACGCTCCGCCGCCGGCTTATGCGCCGCCGCCGCCGCCGGTCGACGAGTTCGCCGGCTGGTATCTGCGCGGCGACGTCGGCCTGACGCAGCAGCGGGTGAAGAGCCTCTACAACGTGCTGTACGAGGCGCCCGGCATCAGCGTGCAGACGGTCGGCGCAGGCTTCAGCGGTGCGACGCTGTTCGGCGTCGGTGTCGGCTATCAGTTCGGCAACTGGTTCCGCGCCGACGTGACCGGTGAATATCGCGCCAAGGCTCAGCATCACGGCCTCGACATCGTCAACTTCAACGGCGTGCCGATCGGCACCGACGACTATCGCGGCAACAAGGAAGAGTGGCTGGCGCTGGTCAACCTCTATGCCGACCTCGGCACCTGGTGGTGCATCACCCCGTTCATCGGCGTCGGCGTCGGCGGCGTGAAGATGACGATCTCGAGCTTCGTCGACACCAACACGGCCACCAACGGCGTCGCCTTCGCCCAGCGACGAATCGAAGTTCAACTTCGCCTACGCCCTGCATGCCGGTCTCGGCTACAAGGTCTCCAACAGCCTGACGATGGAACTCGCCTACCGCTACGTGCATCTCGGCGACGCGCTGTCCGGCGACCTGCGCACCTTCACCGGCATCAACAACGTCAACAATCCGATGCACTTCAACGGCATCACCTCGCACGACGTGAAGCTCGGCGTGCGCTGGACCTGCTGCGAGCCCGCAGCTCCGCGCGCCGGTGCTGATGCGCCGCGGCTGAGCGCCAACGAAATCTTCGAACGCAAACGGCGCGGATTGATCAGGTCCGCGCCGTTTTCTTTTCGGCATCAAGCGCACGACAACGATTGATTAAGGTTAACAAGCGATGATCGGCAACGGGTTGAGTGAAGTGGCTGGGAGTTTCTGATGCGTCGTTTGCTGGTTGCAGGCTTCATCGCGGTTGCGGCGCAGGGCACCGCCGTTCGCGGCCGATCTGCCGATCCTGCGCGGCGCGTTCCACGAGCCGCGCCGAGGCCTATCGGACCATCTGGCAGGGCTTCTACGTCGGCGGCCAGGCCGGCTACGGCTCCAGCAGCATGGGGCTTTACGAGTTCAGCCCGTGCCGACCTCGAACGTCGACATGGCCGTTCCTCTACGACGTGACCCACAGGACATCGATGTTCGGCGGCTTTGCCGGCTACAACGCCGCAATACGAGAATGTCGTGCTCGGCTTCGAAGGCAACTACATGCACGGGAACGTTCACCGGTGTCGCGACCCGCCGAGACCACCGCTGATCGGACAATCCGGACAGTACATTCCGATCTTCGATGGTTCGATGACCGTGAAGGACTTCGGCACCATTCGCGTGCGCGGCGGCTACACCATGGGTAGCTTCATGCCCTATCTGTTCGCCGGCGTCAGGTCTCGGACGCGCCGATACCGTTCGAAGCACGACGGTGACGGCGTCCGGCACGGCGCTCCACGACGATTCCGGAATCGACACCAAGAACCAGTTCGTGCACGGATTTGCCGCGCGGCGGCGGCCTGGACTGGATGGTGTTCGGCGGGCTGTTCGTGCGCGCCGAGTACGAATACCTGCAGCTCACCTCGACGCTCAATACCAGCATCCACTCGGTCCGCGGCGGCCTCGGCTACAAGTTCTGAAGCCGCCGCGCACGTGCGTCGCGTCGTGCGCTTTTGCTTGACAGTTGAAGCGCGCCCTGTTCGGCTACCGTCCCAGCTAGCTCGCGCGTAAGATGACGCGCCCGCAGAACACGGGAGCCAGCCATGAAGATCTACGGCGACACCAAGTCCGGCAACTGCCTGAAGGTGAAGTGGGTGTGCGACAAGCTCGCGCTGAACTATCGCTGGATCGACATCGACATCACCAAAGGCCAGACGCGCACCATCGAGTTCCTCAAGCTCAATGGCGCAGGGCAGGTGCCGGTGGTCGAGTTCGACGACGGGCGGACGCTGGCGCAGTCCAACGCGATCATCCGCTACCTGGCGCGCGATACCGACATGATCCCTGCCGTCGCCTGGGAGGCGGCGAAGATGGACGAGTGGATGTTCTGGGAGCAGTACAGCCACGAGCCCTACATCGCCGTCTGCCGCTTCCAGATGGTCTATCTCGGCAAGTCGGTCGGCGACCTCGATCCGGACAAGATCAAGCGCGGCTATGCGGCGCTGGCGCGGATGGAGCACCAGCTGGCGCTGACGCCGTACCTCGCCGGCGACCACTTCTCCCTCGCCGACGTGTCGCTGCTCGCCTACACCCGCGTCGCGCCGGAAGGCGGCTTCCACCTCGAAGGCTACAAGGCGCTGCGGCGCTGGATCGCCGCGAGCGAGAAGGCGCTGGGGCTGTAGCTTTCGGCCGTCGCCGGCTCTCTGGCTTCGTGCCGGAGAAGTTCGGCGGCCTGGTGTGGACGAATCGCACCGAGACGATGGCCCGCGCGATCAAGGCGCGTTGAGCCTCGAGAGGCCTGCCCAAAGCCGCGCAGAGCCGCATGCGTGGGATTCTGGCGCCTTGCGGAAGGGGGCGCTTTGCTATACATCCGCCGGCGGGAAACCTCTCCCCACCGAGAGGCAGCTATCTGGAAGGGTAGATTATTATGGCGACCAAGCCCGCTGTGCGGCCATCTGTGCCGCATTTTTCTTCTGGCCCCTGCGCAAAGCGCCCCGGCTGGACCCCGCAAAACCTCAAGGACGCAGCGCTCGGCCGCTCGCATCGCGCGAAGATCGGCAAGGCCAAGCTCAAGCTCGCGATCGATCTGACGCGCGAAGTGCTTGAGGTGCCTGCGGACTATCGCATCGGCATCGTGCCGGCCTCCGATACCGGCGCCGTCGAGATGGCGCTGTGGTCGCTGCTCGGTCCGCGCAAGGTGACGATGCTCGCCTGGGAATCGTTCGGCGAAGGCTGGGTCGGCGACGTCGCCAAGGAATTGAAGCTGAAGGACGTGGTGACGCTGAAGGCGCCCTACGGCGAGCTTCCCGATCTCTCCAAGGTCGATCCGGCGTCCGACGTGGTGTTCACCTGGAACGGCACGACATCGGGCGTGCGCGTGCCGAACGCCGACTGGATCAAGGCCGACCGCGAAGGGCTGACCATCTGCGATGCGACCTCGGCCGCGTTCGCGCAGAAGCTCGATTTCGCCAAGCTCGATGTGGTGACGTTCTCCTGGCAGAAGGCGCTCGGCGGCGAGGCCGCGCACGGCATGCTGATCCTGTCGCCGCGCGCGGTGGCGCGGCTGGAAAGCTACAATCCGCCGTGGCCGCTGCCGAAGATCTTCCGCATGACCAAGGGCGGCAAGCTCAACGAAGGCATCTTCCAGGGCGAGACCATCAACACGCCGTCGATGCTCTGCGTGGAGGATTATCTCGACACGCTGAACTGGGCGAAGTCGGTCGGCGGGCTGAAGGGGCTGATGGCGCGCGCCGACGCCAGCACCAAGGTGCTGAGCGACTGGGCGGCGAAAACGCCCTGGGTCGATTTCCTCGCCAAGGATCCTGCGATCCGCTCCAACACCTCGGTGTGCATGAAGGTGGTCGATCCGCAGGTCACGGCGCTTCCCGCCGACAAGCAGGCGGCCTTCGCCAAGGCGCTGGTGGATGCGATCGAGAAGGAAGGCGCGGGCTACGATCTCGGCGCCTACCGCGACGCGCCTCCGGGCCTGCGCATCTGGTGCGGCGCCACCGTCGAAGCAAAGGACGTCGAGGCGCTGACGCAGTGGCTCGACTGGGCTTTCGCCGAGACCAAGACGCAGCTCGCCAAGGCTGCCTGAGTCTGCAGTGCTGCCTGATCTTCATCTTCGTCATGGCCGGACTTGACCCGGCCATCCATCGATCGAGATGGACCCGCGGGTCAGAGCCCGCGGGTGACGCCGAAACAGCAACATCCACCAACGGATACGCTCACATGTCCAAACCCAAAGTCCTCATTTCCGATGCGCTGTCTCCGGCCGCCGTGCAGATCTTCAAGGATCGCGGCGTCGAGGTCGACTTCCAGCCGAACCTCGGCAAGGACAAGGAGAAGCTCGCCGAGATCATCGGCAACTATGACGGCCTCGCCATCCGCTCGGCGACCAAGGCCACCGCAAAAATCCTGGAGAAGGCGAAGAAGCTGAAGGTGATCGGCCGCGCCGGCATCGGCGTCGACAACGTGGAGATTCCGGCGGCGACGGCGAAGGGCATCATCGTGATGAACACGCCGTTCGGCAACTCGATCACCACCGCCGAGCATGCGATCACGCTGATGCTGGCGCTGGCGCGCGAAATCCCGCAGGCCGACATCTCGACGCAAGCCGGCAAGTGGGAAAAGAACCGCTTCATGGGCGTCGAGATCACCGCCAAGACGCTCGGCGTGATCGGCTGCGGCAACATCGGCTCGATCGTCATCGACCGCGCGCAGGGCCTGCGCATGAAGGTGATCGGCTACGACCCGTTCCTGTCGCCGGAGCGCGCGAAGGACCTCGGCATCGAGAAGGTCGAGCTCGACGAGATCTTCAGGCGCGCGGATTTCATCACCCTGCACACGCCGCTGACCGAGAAGACGAAGAACATCATCGATGCGGCGGCGATCGCCAAGATGAAGAAGGGCGTGCGCATCATCAACTGCGCGCGCGGCGGCCTGGTCGACGAGGCGGCGCTGCGCGCCGCGCTCGATTCCGGCCATGTCGCGGGCGCGGCCTTCGACGTGTTCGTCGAGGAGCCGGCCAGCGCCAACGTGCTGTTCGGCCATCCGAACGTGATCTGCACGCCGCACCTTGGCGCCTCCACCACCGAGGCGCAGGAGAACGTCGCGCTGCAGGTCGCAGAGCAGATGTCCGACTACCTGCTCACGGGCGCGATCTCCAATGCGGTGAACTTTCCCGTCGATCACGGCGGAAGAGGCGCCGAAGCTGAAGCCGTTCGTGGAGCTGGCCGACAAGCTCGGCTCGTTCGCCGGCCAGCTCACCGAGAGCAACATCGCCAAGGTGACGATCACCTATGAGGGCGCGGTCGCCGAGATGAAGATCAAGGCGCTGACGTCGGCGGCGCTGACCGGCCTGCTGCGGCCGATGCTGGGCGGCGACATCAATGTCGTCTCGGCGCCGGTGGTCGCCAAGGAGCGCGGCATGGTGGTCGACGAGATCACCCGCGCCGCGGCCAGCGACTACGAAAGCCTGATCACGCTCACCGTGACGCACCGAGCAGCTGGAGCGCTCGGTCTCCGGCACCGTCTATCACGACGGCAAGCCGCGGCTGGTCGACATCAAGGGCATCCGCGTCGATGCCGAGTTCGGCAAGTCGATGATCTATGTGACCAACGAGGACAAGCCGGGCTTCATCGGCAAGTTCGCGTCGCTGCTTGGCGACGCCAAGGTCAACATCGCGACCTTCCATCTCGGCCGCAACGAGCCGGGCGGCGACGCCATCGCGCTGGTCGAGGTCGACGGCGACGTGCCGGCCGAAGTGCTGAGCAAGACGCTGACCCTGCCGCATGTGAAGCAGGCGAAGGCGCTGCGGTTCTAGACCAAGGGCGGTCAAGCGATGGCGTTGAGGGAAGCGCGGCGGGACGAGGTCAGGCAGATCGTCGAGATGCTGCTCGACGACGAACTCGGCAAGACGCGCGAGGATCCTGAGCGATCTGACGCCCTATCTCAAGGGCTTCGACGCCATCGCCGCCGATCCGCTCAACACGCAGTATGTGTGGGAGGAGAACGGCGAAGCTGCTCGGCTGCCTGCAGCTCACCGTCATCCCCGGCATCGGCCAGCGGGGCCTCTGGCGCGCGCAGATCGAAGGCGTGCGGGTCAAGGGCGCGCGGCGCGGCTCAGGCGTCGGCCACAAGATGATGCAGGCGGTGATGGCGATCGCGCGCGAGCGCGGCTGCGACACATGCAGCTCACCACCAACAAGGCGCGCAAGGATGCGCAGCGGTTTTACGAGACGCTGGGCTTCGAGAAGAGCCACGAAGGGATGAAGGTGAAGCTGTAGCGTCATTGCGAGCCAGCGAGCATGGCGCGCAAGCGGAAACAAGGCGATCGCAGGAATCCGGATTGGCGCGCTCCATCCGGGCTATATTTCGCGCTCGCAATGACGTACCGCCTCGCCTTGAAGAAATCCTTCAGCAGCGCCGCCGCCGCCTCCTCGCCGACCGCCGAATAGACCTCCGGCCGGTGGTGGCACGTCGGTGACGCGAAGAAGCGGACGCCGTTGTCGACCGCGCCGCCCTTCGGGATCGCGCGGCGCCATAGTAGAGGCGGCGGATGCGGGCGAACGACATGGCGCCGGCGCACATGGCGCACGGCTCGAGCGTGACGTAGAGGTCGCAATCGGTCAGCCGCTCGCAGCCGAGCGCACGGGCGGCGTCGCGGATGGCCAGCATCTCCGCATGCGCGGTCGGGTCGCGGTCGGCGATGGTGCGGTTGCCGGCGCTGGCGATGACGGCGCCGCCGCGCACGACCACGCAGCCGATCGGAACCTCGCCGGCCGCTTGCGCCGCGCGAGCCTCTTCCAGCGCCAAATCCATGAAAGATTGCGACATCTTTCCTCGTGTCCGTCCATAAACTCTGTTATCAGCCCCGCAACCCAGGGCATGATCCCGAAAAGCCTGCCCCCGGACCTGATCCGGGGGTGTCGGTACCGGATTAGATCATGCCCGGACTTAGATCGGCGATACCGGTCCTCGAACTAGATCAGACATCAGACACGAGATTTTCAATGCCCCGCGACAATGACAGAAGCAACAAGCGGCCGCCCGGCAAGCGCGGCCCGCCGTCGCGCGGCGGAGGCGGAGAGCGACGCGGCGGCGCGCGACAAGCGCCCCGCAGGCGGCGGCTTTCGCAAAGGTGGCGAGGGCTTCAAGCCGCGCGAAGGACGCGCCGGCGGCTCGTTCCGCAAGGAGCGGGACGGCGCGCCGCGCGGCGAGGGCCGCGGCGACCGCCCCGCTGGAAAGCGTTTCGGCGACAAGCGCGAGGGCGGCAAGAGCTTTGGCGAAAAGCGTTCGTACGGCAAAAAGGAGGGCGGCTTTCGCAAGGATGGCGATCGCCCACCGCGCCGCGAGTTCAGCCGCGAGGATCGCCCGAAGCGCGATTTCCGCGACCGGGACGAACGCGGCGGCGAGCGCGCCGACCGGCGTCCGCGCAGCGATGCGCCGCGTCCCTCGTTCCGCAAGGATGGCGACCGGCCGCCGCGCCGTGACTTCAAGCGCGACGGCGATCGTCCGCCGCGCCGCGAATTCAACCGCGAAGATCGTCCGAAGCGCGATTTCGCGACCGAGCGAAGATCGCGGCGGCGAGGCGCGCGCCGACCGGCGTCCGCGCAGCGATGCGCCGCGCCGTCATTCCGCAAGGACGGCGACCGGCCGCCGCGCCGTGACTTCAAGCGCGACGGCGATCGTCCGCGCGCGCGCGGACTTCAACGCGAGGACGGCGATCGTCCGCCGCGCGCGCGACTTCAAGCGTGACGGCGATCGGCCACCGCGCCGCGACTTCAGCGCGACGGTGACCGTCCGCGGGCGATTCAAGCGCGACGACCGGCCGCGCGGCGACAGGCCGTTCGGCGGCAAACCGCGCGATGACCGCAGGGATTCCAGGTCCGGCACGGACCGCCCGCGCTTCTCGCGCGATCGCGACGAGCGTCCGCAAGGCGATCGGCCGCGACAGGATCGCCCGCGCAACGACCGGGTCACGCGCACCAGCCACGCCTGGCGCGAGCATCCGAGGAGCGAAGGCGGCGACGAGCGAAGCGAGCGCACCTACGAGCAGCGGCCGGCGTTCGGCGGGCGCGGCGAATATCGCGAACGCAAGCCGGATCGGGATTTTCGCAGGCGCGAGCGCCGAGCCCGCGCCGGCGAAAGCCAAGAAGGCCGGCGACCGCATCGCCAAGCTGATGGCGCGCGCGGGGCTGTGCTCGCGCCGGGACGCCGAAGAGTGGATCCGGCAGGGCCGGGTCAGCGTCAACGGCCGCGTCATCACTTCGCCCGCGCTCGACGTGACCGTCGCACGACACGGTGCTGGTCGACGACGCGCCGCTGCCGGAGCGCGAGCGCACGCGGCTGTTCCTCTACCACAAGCCGAAAGGCCTGGTGACGACGCACGCCGATCCGGAAGGCCGGCCGACCGTGTTCGACTCGCTGCCCGAAGGCTTGCCGCGGCTGATCTGCATCGGCCGGCTCGACTTCAACACCGAAGGCCTGCTGCTGCTGACCAACGACGGCGGCCTGGCGCGCGTGCTCGAATTGCCGGACACCGGCTGGCTGCGGCGCTACCGCGTGCGCGCGCATGGCGCGATCGAGCAGGAGAAGCTCGACGAGCTGCGCAAGGGCGTCGAGGTCGACGGCGTGAAGTATGGGCCGATCGAAGCGACGCTGGAGCGCGATTCCAGGGCGCCAATGTGTGGATCCTGTTCGCGATCCGCGAAGGCAAGAACCGCGAGGTGCGCAACGTGATGGCGCATCTCGGCCTCGAGGTGAACCGGCTGATCCGCGTGTCCTATGGACCGTTCCAGCTTGGCGAGGTCGCCGAGGGCGAGGTGCAGGAGGTGCGCAGCCGCATGCTGCGCGATCAGCTCGGCGAGCGGATCGCGGCGGCCGCCGGCGCCGATTTCGGGCTTCCCGGCGGGCGAGGACGAAGAAAGCGAGCGCACCGACGACGCAGCCGAGAAGCCGCGCAAGCGCGCGGGCCTGATCGCCGACAGCAAGGGCCGCCGCGTGCTGGTCGAGCGCTCCGGCCGCGACGATGACGGCGACGACAAGCCGCGCCGCAAGCCGCCCACAGGCTACAAGGGCAAGCGCGACCGCGCGCCGCAGGGACCGCTAGACCGATGCGCGTGGTCGGCGGACGGCTGCGCGGGCGGACGATCGCCTCGCCATCGTCGCGGGACATTCGCCCGACGGCCGATCGCCTGCGCGAGTCGCTGTTCAACATCCTGATGCACGCCTATGGCGATCCCGTCAGCGATGCGCGCGTGCTGGACCTGTTTGCCGGCACCGGCGCGCTCGGCATCGAGGCGGTTTCGCGCGGCGCTGCGTTCACGCTGTTCGTCGACAACGGCGCCGAGGCGCGGGCGCTGCTCCGCCAGAATGTCGAGGCGCTCGGGCTCGGCGGCGTGACCAAGGTCTATCGCCGCGACGCGACCAAGCTCGGCCCGGTGCATCCGCTCGAGCCGTTCTCGCTGGTCTTCCTTGATCCGCCCTACGGCAAGGGCCTGGCCGAGCAGGCGCTGGCCTCGCTGCGCGAAGGCGGCTGGCTGACGCCGCAGGCGCTGCTGGTGGTCGAAGAGGCAACGTCGGCGAAGTTCGCAGCACCCGAAGGTTTTGAGGAGCTCGAGCGGCGCGCCTATGACGATACGGAGTTCGTCATTTTGCGGGCGAAGTAACCCTCCCCCGCGAGCGTAGCGAGTAGCGGGGAGGGTGGCCCTGCGTAACCCGAAGGGGAAGCAGGGCCGGGTGGGGGCGCCCCACGAATAGTCTTACTAGGCCCACTCACGCGCCATGACAGCTGCTGGTACGGACTTGTGCTGGAGTGCAGGCTTCCGCGTCACAAAAAATCGTGCAGATCGCGCCGCTTGCAGCCGCGATGTTACTCGGGAACGGTCTCGTCGCTTTCTTAGAGGCAGGGTAAACTGAAACACGGCCCCTCGAGGTTCGTTGGCGCTTGCCCACAGACGCCCGCCGTGCGCCTCGATGATCGACCGGCAGATCGCCAGGCCCATACCCAAACCGGCGGATTTGGTGGTGTAGAAGGCCTCGAAGACGCGGTGCGCATTTGTGGGATCCAGGCCCGGGCCCGTGTCCCGAACGGCAACGAGCACCCTGCCCGCGGCGTCCGTCTGCGTGCTGATCAGCAGTTCGCGCGTCTCCTCTCTGAGATCGCTCATCGCCTCGGCAGCGTTCATGATCAGATTGAGGATCACCTGCTGCAGCTGGACGCGATCGCCGTCCACGCACGGCAAGCTCGTCGCGAGCTCTGTCTGCAGCGCGACACCATGCTTCAGCACTTCGCTCCGGGTCAGGCCGATGACGTCGAGGATGGCTTCGTTCAGGTCGAACCGGCTGTTGCGGGGCGGCGACTTCTTGATGAGCGCCCGGATGCGGCCGATGACGTCGCTGGCCCGTCTGCCGCTCTCGATGATCTGGCCGAGTGCCTGCCGGATCTCCTCGAGATCGGGCGGGCCGGCGCGCAGCAAGCGCAACGCGGCCTGAGCGTTGATGACCGCGGCTCCGATCGGCTGATTGACCTCGTGGGCGATCGAGGCCGTGAGCTGGCCCATAGTCGTCACGCGATTGACGTGCGCCAGCTCCATTCTGCGCCTCGCGCAAGGCCTGCTCCGCTTTCTTGCGATCGGTGATACGTCGCGCGACGCCGCGGTAACCTATGAAGCGCCCGTCCTCGTCAAACACCGGCATTCCCGAGACGGACATGTAGCGCTTGCTGCCGTCGCGGCCAGGGACCGCGAGCTCGAAATCGCGGAACGGCAGGTGGGCGTCAAGCGTCTCCCGGTGCCTGCGCCAGGTCTCTGCGTCAGGCTCCAGGTAGGGCAATTCCCAGGCCGCCTTACCAATCTCCACGCCCGACGCCGGCGCGAGGTCTCTGGCGAACTCGTGGCGGACAAAGCGATGCTGCGCATCAGTCTCCCAGTACACGTCGAAGGAGAATTGCACGAGTGTGCGAAAGCGCTCCTCGCTCTCTCGCAGCGCTGCTTCCGCTTGCTTGCGCTCGGTAATGTGCCGCCTGACGCCGCGATAGCCGATGAAGCGCCCGCTCTCGTCAAACACCGGCATTCCCGAAACGGATACGTAGCGCCTGCCGCCGCCGGGCGTAGGCCGCGCGAGCTCGAAATCGCGGAATGGGAGGTGGGCATCGAGCGTCTCCCGGTGCTTGCGCCAGGTTTCCGCATTAGGCTCCAGGTAGGGCACTTCCCATCGCGTCTTGCCAATCTCGGATCCCCGCCTCGGTGCATCGGCAAGGCTTTCGGCGAACTCCTGGCAGATGAAGCGATGTTGCGCGTCGCTCTCCCAGTACACGTCGAAGGAGAATTGCACTAGTGTACGAAAGCGCTCCTCGCTCTCGCGCAACGCCGCTTCCGCCCGCTTGCGCTCGGTCAAATCGAGCACGAAAGAGACACCTTGGTTCCTGCTTTCTTCGAAGAGCGCACCGCCGATCAGCACGGGCACGCGGCTGCCGTCCTTGCGGAAATACTCCTTCTCGAATGGCTGCACTGTCCCCGATCGTCTTCAGCTCTGGCAACGGTCCGTGCGTCGCGGTCGCGCCATTCCGGCGGCGTCAGGTCCGTCCAGCGCAGGCGACCCGAGGCGAGATCCTCGCGGTCGTATCCCACCATGCGGAGAAACGCGTCGTTGGCCTCGAGAATCCGCCTTCGAGATCCCAGATGAAGATGCCGATGATGTTGGCGTCGACCAGGCGCCGGATCTTCGCTTCGCGTTCCGCGAGATCGCGGTACAGACGGGTATTCTCCAGTGAGATCGCCGCCTGCGAGGCGAGCAGCTTCAGCACCGCGATCCGGGCCGGCGCGAAGACGCGAGGGGCGAGGTTGTTCTCCAGATAGAGCACGCCGATCAGCTCGGCCCTGGTTGAGCAGCGGCAGGCAGAGAATGGAACGGGCCTGGTGCTGACGGATGTAGGGATCGGCGGCAAACGGGTTCTGGGCTGCGGCATCGTCGAGAATGACGCTCTCCCGGGTGCGCAGGACATAATGGAGGACCGACTCCGGCAGCACGGCTCGCGGTCACGGGCTCGTCGCGCAGCTGCACGGTCGACCGTATCGCCGCTGGTCGTGGCCTCCGCCGCGATCCGCGGCTCAGCCCCTGCGCGACAGGATCAGCAGGCCGCGCTCGGCGCCCGCCTGCTCGATGCGCGGTGCGCATGAGCGTGTCGAGCAGCTTTTCCAGGACGATCTCGCCCGACACGGCTTGCGACACCTTGATCACGGTCGCGAGGTCGAGGTGTTCGACCGGCGCCCCGATTGTGGTCGTCGGAGCGGGCGCGCGGCTCTTCCTCTCTGAGGTGGGGATAGAGCTCGATCGAGTTGCCGCACCTTGCCATCGGCGCCCCAGCGCAGATAGCAGTGCCGGGCGTTCCGCAGATAGAGTGCGCGCGATCTTCTCGAAGCCGCGCGCCGCGTAGAAGCGCGCGGCGAGTTCATTGGCGAGGGCCTCGTTGTGGACGAAGCCGTTGGCGCGGGCCGAGCGGATGGCCTGTTCGTAGAGATCGCATGGCCTCGAGCGTCGCGGCCTTCAATGCGCGCGATCTCGGCGCCGACCAGCGCGGCGCGGTTTTCGAAGTTCTCCGGGCAATTCTCCGCCCAGATCTGAAGCTGTCGGTGGTGGGCGGCCAGAGCCTCGAGATGCTGCTGCCCGCTCGTCAGCGAGAGCAGAGTCGCAGCAGGCGGCCCGCGCCAAGCGCGCCGTAGAAATGATGCTCCGCCGTCTTCGAAGAGCGCATGGCGATATCCAAGAGTAGCCGCTGCGCCGTCGCCGCGGCGCTCGACGGCTGCCGCATAGTCGCCGGCGAAGAACCGCGCCTGGAGCTTGCGGATCCAGTACCAGCAGGTCGGCGAGCATCAAGTTCGGATTGTCCGAAAGACGGCGTTCGAATCTCCAGCTTCGTCGAATCCGCTCGTCGTCGAAGGAGCCGAATTTCGGGGTCAGGCCGCGCAGCGTCCGGATCGAGGCAGCTGCGCGCTGATGAGGTCGATGACGAACTGAAACCGCACCTTCCGCGCAAACGTCGAGCGCCAGTCTCCGCTTCGCGCTGCACTTCGATCGAGCGGATCGCCCGCCGCCAGCAGGTTCGAGTTCAGACTGGCAGCGGCTGTAGCCGGCAAAGGTGAGGTCGCCGCTCTGGCTGGCAATTTCGAAGCGCTCGCGCAACAGGTCGCGGCCGGTCCGGACATGTCTCGTCCAGGGTATGACGTGAGCCCCGAAGTCATGTAAGTCCTGGCCTGGAAGCGCTTCAGCCCGCGCTGCTCGACCAGTTCGCAGCCGAGCCGGCCGAAGCGAAATCCGGCCTCGTAGTCGCCGAAGCGCGGCCCAGCGATGATAGCCAAGCGACACATAGGCGTAGCAGGAGCCGTCGCTGTTGCCTGCTCGAGGCTGAGATTCGACCGCTCCGGCAGATGACCAGGCAGAGCAGGTTCGCGATCGGTGATGCCAGGCCGCCGCCACGAGCCGTCGTCAGGACGTCCATGCGTCGCGAGCGAGGCCGGATCGCTCATCAACGGCAGATCGATGAGCTCCTCGATCGAGCGGCTCCCGAGCTGCGACCAGATCCGCTCGTATTCGTCGCCGCACGTCCTCGTCGTGTCGGATGCGGCGACCAGTCGATGCCGAGATGCGCCGGAGGTAGTCGAGACCGACGGCGACCGCGCGACTGGTCTGACCGAGCGCCGTGTAGAGATCGATGCGCAGGCAGGCGACAGCGGCCTGGTCGTCGGAGCCGACAGCGTGGTGTCGAAAGCAGCGCCAACCGCTCCTCCGCCTCCGCCAGCGCGCCGGTCAGGAACTCGCATTCGGCCCGGTTCAGCTCCAGCGCGAAGGCCAGCTGGTGCCGGCGCTCCCAGGCATCTTCCGGCAGCAGTGTCGCGCCGGCAACAAAATAGTTGAGCGCCGAGGCGTATGCGGTCGAGGCCTTGGCGCGCTTGCCGGCCAGCAGATTGAACTCGGCCAGTTGCTCGCGCTCCTCCGCGAGGTGATCAGGGCGGCGCCGCGATTGAGCTGGCTGACGATCTCGAAGATCGCTTCTCTCGCAGCTCCGGCGGCGTGTGCGCCGCAAGCAGTCTCCCTATGCGAAGGTGCACCTCGCCGCGCCGCTCCTCCGGGATCAGCGAATAGGCGGCTTCCTGAACGCGATCGTGGACGAACCGGTAGGCGCCCGCCAGGCGCTCGACCAGTTCCTGACCGACGGCCGGCCACAGAGCCGCGTGGACCTGCTCCTCCGAGGTCCCGAGGACGAGCGAAAGCGTCGCGATCTCGGCGATGTTTCCGAGACAGGCGAGCTGCTGCAACGCCTCCTGCGTTTCGGCCGGCAGGCGGGTGAGCTTGCCGACCATGAGGTCCACGACGTTGTCGGTGTATCCCTTGGCGTGGATGCGCTCGAGATCCCAGGACCAGCGTGCCGCGTCATGATCGAAGGTGAGCAATCCTTCTTCGGCGAGCGAAGACAGGAACTGAATGGCGAAGAACGGATTGCCGCCGGTCTTCTCGTGCACCAGTTGCGCGAGCGGCGCGGCGCGCTCGCGGCTCGCAGCGAAGCGCATCCGCAATCAACTGCCCGAGATGCTCTCGGGCGAGCGGCGCAAGCGTGATCTCCGCGACCTTGCCGCCGGCGGCCTTGATGGCGTCGAGCTTCCGCATCAGCGGATGGGCGGCGGTGACTTCGTTGTCGCGATAGGCACCGATCAGCATGAGGTGCTGCAGATCCGACCGGGTCAGCAGATCCTCCAGCAGATCGAGCGTCGCCGCGTCGAGCCATTGCAGGTCGTCGAGGAACAGCGCCAGCGGATGCTCCGGCCGGGCGAAGACGCCGATGAACCGCCGAAACACCAGCTGGAAACGGCCGTTGCGCGTCCTGTGGCGGAAGCTCAGGGACCGGCGGCTGGTCGCCGATGATGAGCTTCAGCTCGGGGACGAGGTCGACCATCAGCTGGCCGTTCGGGCCCAGCGCCTCCAGAAGCGCGTCGCGCCACCGCGCCAGATCGGCGTCGCTCTTGCCGAGAAGAGCGCCGGACGCAGGCTCTGAAAGGCCTGCGCCAGCGTCGCATAAGGGATGTCGCGCTTGTACTGGTCGAACTTGCCGGACGCGAACAGCCCGCGCGGCGGCACCAGCACTTTGTGCAGTTCATTGACCACCGCCGACTTGCCGATGCCGGAATAGCCGGAGACCAGCACCAGCTCCGGCGCCCCGCTCGTCGACGACGCGGTCGAAGGCAGCGAGCAAGGTCTCGATCTCGCGCTCTCGCCCGTAGAGTTTCTCGGGGATCAGCAGGCGGTCGGGCGTGTCGTGCTCGCCGAGCGGGAAGTCGTCGATGCGGCCCTCGGCTTCCCATTGAGCCAGGCAGCGTCGCAGATCGCGCTCGACGCCGCCGGCGGTCTGGTAGCGCTCCTCGGCCGTCTTGGCGAGCAGCTTCATGATGATCGCCGAGACGGCGCCGGGAACTTCCTTCAGCCGCTCGGTGGGCGGCACCGGCTGCCGGGCGATGTGGCAGTGCACCCATTCCATCGGATCGGAAGCGGTGAACGGCAGGCTCCCGTGAGCATCTGGTAGAAGGTGACGCCGAGCGCATAGAGGTCGCTGCGGGAATCGATCGAGCGATTCATGCGCCCGGTCTGCTCGGGCGCCATGTAGGCGAGCGTGCCCGGCGATCATCTCGGGCGGCTCGGGCGCCTGGCGCTCGCGGGGGAGGCGCGAGGCGATGCCGAAGCCGGTGAGCCGCACCTGCGCCGTCGGCGCCGATCACCAGGATATTGGCCGGCTTGATGTCCTTGTGGACGAGGCCGCGCTGGTGGACCTTGCCGAGCGCCGCAGGCGATGCCGATGGCGAGGCGCAAGAAGCGTCTCCAGCTCCATGGGCGTGCCGAGCAGCCGGGCGAGCGGCTCGCCGCCGGGATCCTCGAGCACCAGCATGGTCCGGCCGCCTTCGCGCACCAACTCCAGCGGCCGCACCGCCCATGCACTGTCCAGCTCGTCCTTCAATGCATATTCGTGGGCGAGGCGATCGAGGCTGGAGGGCGGCGGGTGCTCGGCGGCGGGCAGCACGGCCAGCACAGCGACTTTCCGCGTCCGTCGGTGCCAGGCGCCATCCCCGGCAGAACACGCGCTCGCCGTCCTCCCACAGGACCTGGAAGCTGCTATTCCCCATCAGCGCCGAACCGAAAGAATTGGTCCAATTGCCGCACTCCACCATCACACGCGTGGTCGCTATCGGACCAACTGCGCCGAGATTGGCTCTCACCGATCGTCCGCTTGAGCTGGCCGGGCCGAACTTCAATAGCATGCCACAGCCGGTGCGGCGTGGGGATGTCCTTTGTGGCACCTCACGCAGCTTGCCGCACGGCTTGGAGCTGGCCGCAGTCAGGGCGGAACCGGAGACCTGCCATGTTCGCTGAACAGGGCAGAAGATTGCGAGTTCGTAGCCCGGATGGAGCGAAGCGTAATCCGGGAATCCTTGCCGCAGACTTAGCCCCGCATTGCGCTGCGCTTCATCCGGGCTACGGTTCGTATGTTTTTCTGGTTTTCAGAAAAAATAGTTAGGCTATGTTCTCTTTTTGTTCTTGACGTACGCGATAGGACTAATATCATCGCACCCATCCCGCTCCGGTAAGGGGCGCGTCGCGATCGTCATCGTGACGTGGCAACGGGATGCGGTGGCCGCTGCGATGTCGGGCCTGAATGCTGCGAGCTCACGACCGTGACCGACATCGTCGGCACGCTGGGCAAGATTACGGGCGAAAGCCGGGGATCCGCAGTCGGACGGGAGATTGACGCCGACACGACGGGCGGACGGTCCAAGTGCATGCCCGTGCGACAGCTCGCACGGTCCGGGCGGGGTCGGCGCAAGCGACAATTCCCGGTCAGTGATGCAGCAAGCCGAAAAATCCATTCGCGTGCGGAACGCAGGCGAAGATCTGCGTCCGAGGCTGTTTGTTTTGCCGTGTGCTTTTGCACACGGAGGCCATGTGCTCGCACATGGCGCCGCGGGCGCGGTGAAACGCCCTGTCGTTCCGCACGCCCCTTCGGGGAAATGAGGAACAAGGACGACCGGCAAGCCCTGGGGCCGGACTGAGACACGGGGCGATGACGTGTGTCTGTCTTGTAGCCCGGATGAAGCGAAGCATAATCCGGGATTCTCGCAGCGGAGGCAGCTCCCGGATTTCGCTGCGCTCCATCCGGGCTACGGCGCACGTCGGGCTGTTTGACAATTGAATTCGTTAGTCGCGACGGCGGTTGCACCGCGCCGTCATTGCGAGGCATAGCCGTTCGAAGAACGGCGTCGCTTCGCTCGCCTATGGCGACGAAGCAATCCAGCCGCGCGCCGGCAGGCGCGCAAACATAAAACGCGATGGTCACCGCGACTGCCGCGCTTATTGTTTGGCGCGCTTCGCGCGCGCTGGATTGCTTCGTCGTCGCTGCGCTCCTCCTCGCAATGACGCGGAGAGCAACAAAGGACGCTCGCATGACGAGCTTCATGCTCTAGCCATCTGAGGTGAAAGATTTCTGCCAATTCTGGCGCTCGAGCCGGAACACGAGACAATCGTCGTCACCGAACATTCGCCGTTCGACCGGCTGAAATCCAAGCCGCTCATAGAAGCGATGGGCGCGTGTGTTGCTCGCCAGCGGATCGAGCACCACTGCCTTGAACGCCGGATCGTCAAAGCAGCGCTGCAGCGCCAGCTGCATCATCTGCGTGCCATGGCCGCGGCCGAGATCGGACTCTTCGCCGATCCAGATGTCGATCGCAGCGAGGCCCTCTTCGACATCGCCCCAGTAGTGCGTTTCTTCGCGCGCGGCGTCGATGAGCTGCATCAAGCCGATCGGCCGGCCATCCAGCTCCGCAATCACGTACTCCGAGAGTTTCGACTGTCGCGTGAGTTCATCATCCCAATCGATGACGGAATCCTCGCCGCGTGCTGAGATCACGTGCGGCTTGGTGTCCCAATAGCGGATCAGCGCCGCATCGGTCGAGGTGCAGGCGGGTCACGAAGCTCTGCTATCGCCGCCCGAACAGCTTCTCGATGTCGGCGAGCTTCAATTCCACGTAGGTCGGCCGGCCGTGGTTGCACTGGCCGGAGTTCGGCGTGACTTCCATCTCGCGCAGCAGCGCGTTCATTTCCTCCGGCTTCAGCCGGCGGCCGGCGCGCACCGAGCCGTGGCAGGCCATGGTGGCGGCGACATGCATCAGCCGGCGCTCCAGGGCAGCTGTTCGTCCCACTCGGCCATGTGCTCGCCAAGGTCGCGCAGCAGCGATTTCGCATCGGTCCTGCCGAGCAGCGCCGGGGTCTCGCGCACGGCGACGGCGCCGGGACCGAAGGATTCGATCGCAAGGCCGAACTTCTCCAGCTCGTCCGCCCGCTCGACCAGCCGCTCGACGGTGGCCTCGTCGAGCTCGACGATCTCGGGGATCAACAGCATCTGCCGCGCCACGCCGTCGCGCTCGAGCGAGGCTTTCAGCCGCTCATAGACGATGCGCTCGTGGGCGGCGTGCTGATCCACCACGATCAGCCCGTCGCGGGTTTGCGACACGATGTAGGTCTCGTGGATCTGCGTGCGCGCGGCGCCCAGCGGGCGATCAAGCAGGTCTGCTGAGGCAGCTTCGTCTGGCCGCACATCGGCCGACGGCGCGCCGACGTCGAACACCGCCTGCGCCGCTTCGGCAAGGCCCTGGGCCATCGCAGGCGTCGCGCGAAACGGCGCCGGCGCAGGTCCGGTCGGATAGGCAGGCGAGTTGCGCCAGTCCCAGTTCGTGCGGGGCAGATCGGTTCGCGGCGCGCCTTGCGGCCGGAACGAGGTGATGATCGCGCCGTCGCTGTTGGCCGCCGTGCGGCGCCCCTCGCGCGCAAGGCCGTCTTTCAGCGCATGCACGATCAGCGCGCGGACGAGACCGGCATTGCGGAAGCGCACCTCGGTCTTGGCCGGATGCACGTTGGCGTCGACCTCGCGCGGGTCGAGCGTGACGAACAGCGCCACCACCGGATGGCGGTCGCGCGGCAGGTAGTCGGAATAGGCCGCGCGCACGGCCCCGAGAATGAGCTTGTCGCGCACCGGCCGGCCGTTGACGAACAGGTACTGGCCGAGCGCATTGGCGCGCGTCAGCGAGGGCGCTGCGGCAAAGCCTTCGACCGATGACGCCCTCGCGCTCGGCGCGCACCTCGATGGCGTTGCCGCGAAAATCACCGCCGAGAATATCGCCGAGCCGCGTCAGGCGTCCGGCCGCTCCCGGCAGCGCCGCGTTCCAGGTGACCGGCGTCGCGCTCCTCGCCCGCGAGCGTGAAAGCGACATCGGGCCGCGCCATGGCCAGGCGCCGCACCACCTCGCGGATAGCCTCCGCTTCCGTGCGGTCGGTCTTCAGGAATTTCAATCGCGCAGGCGTCGCATAGAACAGGTCGGCGACATCGACGCGGGTGCCGTCGTTCAACGCCGCCGGCACGATGGACGATTTCACTCCGCCATCGACGGAGAGGCTCCACGCATGTGCGTCGCTCGCGTGGCGCGTGGCGATCGACAGCCGCGCCACCGCGCCGATCGACGGCAGCGCCTCGCCGCGAAAGCCCAGCGTGCGGATGCGCAGCAGATCCTCGTCGTCGAGCTTCGACGTCGCGTGACGCTCGACCGCAAGCGCGCAGGTCGTCCCGCGTCATGCCGGAGCCGTTGTCGGTGACGGTGATGCGTCGCCGTCCGCCGCCGTCGGTGAAGATGTCGAGCCGCGATGCCCCGGCATCGATCGCGTTTTCCACCAGCTCCTTCACCACGCTCGCCGGACGCTCGACCACTTCGCCCGCGGCGATGCGGTTGACGATGGTTTCGGGCAGCTGGCGGACGGGCATGGGGCGAATTTAGGCGTTCGGTGAGCCTGAGGGGAGGGCGGAGGCGCGTTTATCCGCGGTGATTTTCGCTGATTCGCGGCGTTTCTCCGTCCCCTGGGGAGCGACCCTAATCCTCAAAGCTCCGCCCGCGCTTCGACTTGATGTCGCTGCGGCGCTTCTTGCCTTCGAGGCGGCGCTGCTTCGAGGCGAAGGTCGGCTTGGTGGCGCGGCGCGGCACGGGGCGGATGCTGGCCTCGCGCAGCATCTCGACCAGGCGGTCGATCGCGTCCTGGCGGTTGCGCTCCTGGGTGCGGAAGCGCTGCGCATGGATGACGACGACGCCGTCCTTGGTCAGCCGCTGGCCGGCGATGCGGACGAAGCGCGCATGCATGTCGGGCGCGAGATTCGCGCGCGCGATGTCATAGCGCAGCTGTGCGGCGGTCGAGAGCTTGTTGACGTTCTGACCGCCGGGACCCGAGGCGCGCACGAAGGCGATATCGAGATCGTTCTCGTCGATGACGATATCGCGGGTGATCCGCAGCATGGCGCTTTCGCCGGCAGGAAGAGGAATCAGTCCTCCGCAATATAGCGCTTTGCGAGGATCTTGCCTTCTTCCACCGCGGGCTGGTCGAATGCGTCGACGCCGAGCATCTGGCCGGCGATCATCGTCTCCAGCATGTAGTGCATCAACAGTTCGCCCAGCGAGGTCTCGTCGACGGTCTCGATGTGGAAGGTCCGCACCGGGCAGCCGTTCTTCGCCAGCGTCTCGGCGGTGGCGCGGCCCTGGGCCGCGACCAGGTCGCCGATGGTCTTGCCGCCGAGCGTGTCCTCGCCACAGAGCTTTGCCAGGTCCGCCGGCATCCGCGGCCCCTTGCCCTTCGCGCCGACGGTGATGATCGTGAACAGCTTGTCGCGCGGACCTGCGATGAAGAGCTGCAGCTGGCTGTGCTGGTCGACCGGGCCCAACGCTGCGAGCGGCGTCGTGCCCTTGCCGTCCTTGCCGAGGCTTTCGGCCCAGAGCTGCACGTACCATTTCGCGAGCCAGGCCAGCCTGTCTGCGTAAGGCATCAAGACGGTGATGGTCTTGCCCTTGCCGGCGAGCGCGATCGACAGCGCAGCGCCGACCGCGGACGGCACCTCGGCGGCGGCCTTCTTCGCCAGCACCGGCGCGACGGCTTTCGCCGCGCCGGCGCGGATCGCTGCGATATCGAGCCCGGCCACCGCGGCCGGCAGCAGCCCGACATTGGTCAGCACCGAGAAGCGTCCGCCGATGCCGGTGTGGTGATCGAGCATCGGCACCTTGAAGCTCTCGAGCATGGTGCGCAGGCCGTTCTTGCCGCCGGGCTTGGCGGGCTCCGAGAGGCCGAGCAGCAGCTCGGGGATCTTTGCTTCGAGCCCTGCGCGCTTCAGCGCATCGAGCACGGCCATGGTCTGCATCAGCGTTTCGCCGGTGCCGCCGGACTTCGAGATCGCGACGAACTTCGTCGTCGCCAGCGGCAGCCTGCCGAGCATCTCGCCGAAGGTCAGCGGGTCGAGGTTGTCGAGGAAGTGCAGGCGCGGCTTGTCGCGCAAGGTGCCGATGCCGGGAACGTTGTGGCCGGCGAGCTGCAGCAGGGTCTGGCCGCCGAGGCTCGAGCCGCCGGTGCCGAGGAAGACGACGTCGCTCGCGCCGTCGCGCAGGCGTTTTGCCGCGCTCTCGATGCCGGCGAGGTCGCCGCGCTCCTCCGGAATTTTCAGATGCGGCAGGCTGCCGTTGGCATAGCCCGCGCGAAGCCAGTCCAGCGCCTTCTCCGTGCGCTGGAGCGCCGCATCAAAATCCTTCGTCGCCACGCCATGCGCGCCGACCTGTCTCGGCGCGTGCAAGCTCGATCGATTGCGTCAAGCGAGGTCGAGTGTTCGGAGAATCGAGCATTGGCGGATTTTCCAGGGCGGGCGGGGGAGTTGAAAAACGCTTGAGGCTTATACCAGTTCCGCCGCGCCAAATGTCACGCGAAGCGGCCTTTTTGCGTGCCTTCGGTTAAGGCGCTTAATTCGCCGTCGGCTGCGCCACGCGGCCGACCACGACGGTCAAAAACCGCTGGTCCCAGAGCCGTTTGGCGACGCGTTTGGCGTCGTCCAGGGTGACCGCGTCGACCAGCGAGTTGCGCTTGTCGATATAGTCGATGCCGAGATTATCGATCTGGTACTGCAGCAGCGCGCCGGCGATCTTCGACGATGTGTCGAGCGACAGCATCTGCGAGCCCTTGAGGTAGGATTTCGCCTCGTTGAGCTCGGTTTCCGTCGGACCTTCGGTGGCGATGCGGAGGATTTCCTTTTCCGTCGTGTCGATCGTTTCGTTGGCGCGGTCGAAACGGGTGGCGGTCGAGCCCATCACGAAGGCCGCCTGCCGAAACCAGACCAGCGTCTCCGAGATCCCGTAGACGAGGCCGCGCTTCTCGCGCACCTCGCGATAGAGGCGCGAGGTCATGCCGCCGGCAAGGACGTGATTGAGCACGAACGCGGTCATGAAGTCCTTGTCGGACCGCGCGATGCCGGGGGCGCCGAACAGCACCACCGTTTGCGGCACGTCGAGCGTGACGTTGACACGTGAGGACGGCACCTGCAGCTGAACCGGCGCGACCGGCCGCAGGTCGGCCTTTGCCGGCAGGTCGCCGAACGTGCGATCGAGCAGCGCGCCGAGCGTCGCCGGATCGATGTCGCCCACCACCGAGACCTTCAGTGTGTCGCGCGCCAGAACCCGCTTGGCGTAGCCGCGCAGATCGTCGACGGAAATCTTCGGCACGCTCTCCATCGTGCCGTCCGGCGGCCAGGCATAGGGATGGGTGCCGAACGCGGTCTCGAAGAAGCGCCGGCTGGCGATGTCGTTCGGGCTGGTGCTCTGCCGGCGCAACGTCGCCATCACCTGGGCGCGGCCGCGTTCCAGCGGCCTCGGTGTCGAAGCGTGGCTGCGTCACCGCGAGCCGCAGCAGGTCGAACGCCTCGTCGCGATGTTCCTTCAGCGTGCGCAGCGAACCGCGCAGGTGCTCGCGGGAGTCGTTGAAGCTGCAGCTCGATGGCGCGCCGATCGAGCCGCTCGCGAAACGCCTTGGCGTCGAACTCGCCCGCGCCCTCGTCGAGCAGGCCTGCGGCCATGTTGGAGACGCCCGGCCTGTCGGCCGGATCCTGCGTCGAGCCGCCGGCGAAAGCGTACTCCATGGCGATGATCGGCACGGTGGCGTCCTGCACCAGCCAGGCTTCGATGCCGCCGGGCGAGACCACGCGCTGGATGTTGGTGGCTTGCGCAGGCGCAAGCGCCAACAGCAGGAGGCCTGCAGCAGCCAATCCCACGCGGCGAAGCAATGCGAGCCGTCATGAACGCTTGTCCTCGCGCTTGGCGCTCGTATCCTTGATCAGGTAGCCGGTCACGGACCGCTTCTTGTCGAGCCAGGTTTTTGCCGCGTCGCGGACCTGGTCGCCGGTCACCGCGCGCACGCGGTCAGGCCAGCTGATGATCTGGTCCACGGTCAAGCCGATGGTCAGCGCGCCGCCGAACCAGCGCGCCATCGTGCTCTGATTGTCGCGGGCGTAGATCGCTTCGGAAATAAGCTGGGTCTTGACGCGTTCGAGGTCCTCGGCGCGCACGCCGTTCTGCGCAACGTCGGCAATGACCTTCTCGATCGCGTCTTCGATCTCGGGGAAGCCTGTGCCGGGCTTCGGCGTTGCCGACACCCCGAACTGGGTGTGGTCGAGCGACGAGCCCTGGTACCAGGCGCCGGTCGAGATCGCGAGCTGCTTGTCGACCACCAGCGAGCGATAAAGGTAGGAGTTGCTGCCTGTCGCCGAGAATTTGCGCCAGCACTTCGAGCGCGGTGGCTTCACCCTCCGCGGCGGTGACCGCCGACGGCACCAGATAGTAGCGGCGCACGCTCGGCTGCTCGACCCTGCGGGTCCGCGAGCGTCACCGTGCGCGGCGAGATCGGCGGCGGCTCCTGCGGCCGCACCCGTAGGGCCGGGATCGACGGCTGTTTCGCCTGCAGGCCGTAGGTCTTCTCCGCGAGCTTGCGCACCTCTTCGGGCTCGACATCGCCGGCGACCACCAGCGTCGCGTTGTTCGGCGCGTAGAAGCGCTTGTAGAACTCGAGTGCATCCTCGCGATTGAGCTGCTCGATCTCGTGCCGCCAGCCGATCACCGGGCGGCCATACGGGTGGTTGAGATAGAGCGCCGCCATGATCTGCTCGGACAGCTTGCTGTCCGGACTGTTGGCGACGCGCATGTTGTACTCTTCGAGCACGACGTCGCGCTCGGGCAGCACGTTCTCGTCCTTCAGCGTCAGGCCGGTCATGCGATCGGCCTCGAATTCCATCAGGGTCTCGAGCTTGTCGCGCGGCACGCGCTGGAAATAGCCGGTGTAGTCGGTCGAGGTGAAGGCGTTCTCCTGGCCGCCGATGCGGATCACCGTCTTCGAGAACTGGCCGGCGGGAAAGCGGTCGGTGCCCTTGAACATCAGATGTTCGAGGAAGTGGGCGAGGCCGGATTTGCCGGGCGTCTCGTCGGCCGAGCCGACCTTGTACCAGATCATGTGGGTGACGACCGGCGTGCGGCGGTCGGGAATGACGACGATCTGCAGCCCGTTCGCCAGCGTGAAGCTTGCCGGGCGCTGCACTTCGGTCGGCTGCGCCTGAACGGTCGGGGAGGCGACAACAAGGCTGAAAAAAGCGAGGCCGGCGAATGACGCTTTCAAGGAAGGTCGGAGTGTTTGCGTCATAATGCCTGTTGCTGTTCACGCCCCTGCAGTTGATCTAAGAGGTGCGGCGCGCCCCGCCGCAATTCACGTATTCGCGATAAAGCGTTACGAGTTGGCAATCAACTTTGCGCCAGCGCCGATCAGAACTTGCCCGGCGCCAGAATGCCCGTCGGATTCGACACTTGATCGTTTTGCTGGACCCTGTCCTTGTCTGTGATGCCGTAGGCCTGGTTGGCCGTGGGCGTCTGGTAGCCTGGCGGCGGCATGGTCAGGCTCTCGCGGGTCGGCTCGCCGCTGAACGGCACGTTGTCATTGCGCTTGGCGCCGAACAGGCCGAACAGGTTGCTGGTCACGCCGAGCTGTGACGGGCTGAGAATGCCGCTGCCTTCGTTCAGATGCCGCCGCTCCTCGCTGACGCCGGGCTGCGGCGAGACGGTCGCGGTACGTGCGCGCGCCTGGCCGAGGTCCGGCTCAGGCTGGGTGCGGATCTGTTCGGTAGGGTCGTTTTCCTTTTCCTTGTTGCGCTTCTTGGCCGCATCGCGCGCCGCCCGACGCTCGAGCACGTCCGGGTCCTTCGGCCAGTTCGCGGCTTCCGGTCGCTTTTTCTCCGGTGGCGGCAGCGTCAGATTGCGCGGCACCACGAGTGGCGAGCGTTCGCGATAGTTGATGCCGCCCGTGCCGTCGGTGGCGCCAAGTCCCTTCATCAGGTTGCCGATGACGCCTTCGTCGCGGACAGGCTCGTCGTCGTCATCAGCAAAAGCGGGGGTGCCTGCAAACAGCACTCCGAGAACGGCCACCGCGGCGGCGGCGGACATCAGACGGCTCATGGTGTCGGTATCGCGCATCGAACAACTCACCCTGATCGCGTTTGTCTTCGAGACGGGTTCCGGCCAGCCAAAATCCCGGATGGCCAATTCTAACAAGAGTCTACAAGGGCTTATTGGCGGGGATCACGGCGCTTTTGCGGCCCCAAGGACTGAATCATATAACAGGCCGATAACCCCGGCAACAATGGCCACATCGGCCAGGTTAAAGACGTACCAGTCGAACCGGCTATCGCCCCATTTCAGGTAAAAAAGGGCAAAATCCGCCACCGCGCCGTAGGCGAGGCTGTCGATGCCGTTGCCGATCGCCCCGCCGATGATCAGGCCGAGGCCCAGCGCCGTGATGCGGTTGTGGGCATGCCAGAGCCAGACGGTGAGCGCCGTGACGGCGGCAAGCTTGATGGCCAATAGCAGCGCCTGGGCGGCGACGGTCTCGGCCTGAAACCAGCCGTAGCTGATGCCTTTGTTCCAGGTCAGCACCAGATCGAAGAACGGGGTGACCTGCACCACGCCGCGCGCCGCGATGTCGTAGACGAACAACAGGTACAGTTTCGACGCCTGGTCGGCGACGAGCGCGATCAGCGCCGCCAGCAGCCCCGCCTTGACGTGTGCGTTCATCTGTGACGCCGGCCCCGTTCCTTTGCCTGTCCCTAAGCCAGCTTGATGCACAATGCAAAGCGCACGGCTGCGCCACGCTCGCTAGCGTTGCAATCGGCGGGGGGAGCCATCATGCTGGGCCGAACCGGCGCGATACGCCGGATAAATTGATCGGTCTCAAGCATGATCCGGAAAAGTGGATAACGGTTTTCCGAAAAGATCGTGCTCAATCAAAGCCAGAGCATGATCCGGAAAAGTGGGCACCGGTTTTCCGAAAAGATCATGCTCAATCAAGAACGGGAGGATCGGCATGGCCGTCAGCATTCGTCCGTTGCATGACATTTTCGTCGGCGAGGTCTCGGGCGTCGACATCACAAAACCGCTGACGCGTGATGAGGTCGCGGCGATCGACGCCGGCATGGATCGCTATGCGGTGCTGGTCTTCCACGATCAGAACGTCACCGACGAACAGCAGCAGGCGTTCACGCAGAACTTCGGCCCGCTCGAGGATGCGCGCGGCGGCAACGTGACCAAGCCGCAGGACAAGCGGCTCGGCGAAGGCATGAACGACGTGTCGAACCTCGGCAAGGACGGCAAGCCGCTCGCGCGCGATTCGCGGCAGCGGCTGTTCAACCTCGGCAACTCGCTCTGGCACTCGGATTCGTCGTTCCGCGCGACGCCTGCAAAATATTCGCTGCTGTCGGCGCGCGTGGTCAACAAGAAGGGCGGCAACACCGAGTTCGCCGACATGCGCGCGGGCTACGACGCGCTGGACGACGAGACGAAGCGCGAGATCGAGGACCTCGTCTGCGAGCATTCACTGATGTATTCGCGCGGCGCGCTCGGCTTCCTCGACTACTCCGAGGAAGAGAAGCAGATGTTCAAGCCGGTCAAGCAGCGGCTGGTGCGCACCCATCCGGTCACGGGACGCAAGTCGCTCTATCTCTCATCGCATGCAGGCGGCATCGTCGGCATGCCGATGCCGGAGGCGCGGCTTCTGCTGCGCGATCTGAACGAGCACGCGACGCAGCCGAAATTCGTCTACGTGCACAAATGGTCGCTGCACGATCTGGTCATCTGGGACAACCGCCAGACCATGCACCGCGTGCGCCGCTACGACGAAAGCCAGCCCCGCGACATGCGCCGCACCACGGTCGCCGGCGACGCGCCGACGGTGGCGCAGCAGGCGGCGGAGTAGCAGGTCGCCATCAGAATCGCGGCAATCGAATCGCTTAAGATCGACGGCGTCGGCCTTGTCGACCGGGGAATGCATATTCATGTCGGACGTTCAATCCGAGGCCGGCCGGCTGCTTCGACCATGTTTCACGGCGGCCGGAGTTCCGTCGCGGCATGATCGAGATCATGCCGATCGCAGCCTTTCTCGTGCCTTTTGGCATTGCCTTCGGTGTGGCTGCCTCCGCCAAGGGCGTTGGCGCTGAAGTCAGCCTCTTGATGAGCATGGCGGTCTATGCCGGCGCCGCACAGTTTGCGGTGCTCGATCTCTGGTATGCGCCGCTGCCGCTGGTGACGATCGCGCTGACCGTGCTGGCCGTCAACGCGCGGCATCTGCTGCTGGGGGCCGCGCTCGCGCCGTGGCTGTTGCAGATCCCACTCGGACGCCGCTTGGCGGCGCTGCTTCTGCTCAGCGATGCGAACTTCGCCTATGCGATGTCGGCAAAGGACCGTGGCGAGATCGACGCCGGAATCTTGTTTGGCAGTGGAATCGCGATGTGGGTGATCTGGATCGTCGGCACCGCGATCGGCGCCTTCGCGGGCGCGTTGCTTGGCGATCTGTCACGCTTCGGGTTCGACGCGGTGATGGTCGCGTATTTTGCGGCGATCGTTATCGGTCAGTGGAAGGGGCTTCCGGATCTCATTCCATGGATCGCGGCGGCCGTGGTCGCTCTCGCTGGTTCTCATCTGCTGCCGGCGGGCTGGCATATCATCGCCGGCGCACTGGCCGGCGGCCTCGTCGGGGCGTGGCGGCATGGTTGAGCAGAGTGTCGCGGTCGGCGCGGTCTTGCTGATGACGCTGGTCACCGTGGCCACGCGGTTCTCAGGCGTGTGGATCATGTCGTTCGTCGAGATCACGCCCCGGATCGAAGCTTTCCTGAAGTATCTTGCGGTGTCGGTTCTGATTTCGATCGTGGTGCCGGCCACGCTGAATGCGTCGCCGCGCATCTGGCTTGCGGTCGGAGCGGCCGCAATCGTCATGGCCGTCACACGCAGCGCGCTCGGCGCGATGCTGACGGGCGCTGCTCTGGCTGCGGCTGCGCGTAACCTCACGATGCTTTAGTCTCGTCGGTTCGACTACGTTTGCTCCTCATCCTGAGGAGCGCTGAGAGCGCGATCTCGAAGCGACGTTGAGGCCCCGGCATCGCGCGCGCGTCCGGGCCACATGGTTCGAGACGCCGCTGCGCGGCTCCTCACCATGAGGAGAAATGTGGAGCAGCGCCGCTCACAGCGGCAGCGTGCTCGACCCCATCAGGAACCGGTCGATCATGTGCGCGCACTGGCGGCCCTCGCGGATCGCCCAGACGACCAGCGACTGGCCGCGGCGCATGTCGCCGGCGGTGAACACCTTCGCCAGCGAGGTCTGGTAGTCGCTGGTCGAGGCGCGCACGTTGCCGCGCTGGTCGATCTCGACGCCGAGGCCCTTGAGCAGGCCCTCGTGCACCGGATGCACGAAACCCATCGCCAGCAGCACGAGGTCGGCCTTGATGGCGAATTCGCTGCCGATGATCGGCTGCATCTTGCTGTCGACGTGCACGCAGTGCAGCGTCTTCACCTTGCCCTGCTCGCCGGAGAAGCGCTGCGTCAGCACCGCGAACTCGCGCTTGGCGCCTTCCTGGTGGCTCGATGAGGTGCGCATCTTCAACGGCCAGTTCGGCCAGGTGAGCAGCTTGTTTTCCCGCTCCGGCGGCTCCGGCATGATTTCGAGCTGCACGATCTCCTTCGCGCCGTGGCGCGCGGAGGTGCCGATGCAGTCGGAGCCGGTGTCGCCGCCGCCGATCACGACGACGTACTTGTCCTTCGCCAGGATATCCTTCACGCCGTTCAGCGGCTCGCCGCTGACCCGGCGGTTCTGCTGCGGCAGGAAATCCATCGCGAAATGAATGCCGTCGAGGTCGCGCCCCTGCACCGGCAGGTCGCGCGGCGCTTCGGCGCCGCCGGTCAGCGCGACCGCGTCGTAGGTCTTCAGCGAGCTCCTGCGCATCGACGTTGACGCCGACATTGCGCGCCATAGTGGAACGTGACGCCTTCGGCTTCCATCTGCGTGACGCGGACGTCGATCACGCCCTTTTCCATCTTGAAGTCGGGGATGCCGTAGCGGAGCAGGCCGCCGGCCTTCGCATGCTTTTCATAGACATGCACGTCGTGGCCGGCTGCGCGCGAGCTGCTGCGCGCAGGCGAGGCCGGCGGGCCCCGAGCCGATCACGGCGATCTTCTTGCCGGTCTTCTGCGCGGCGGGCTCAGGCTTCACCCAGCCGTTCTTCAGCGAGCGGTCGGCGATCTCGCACTCGATGCTCTTGATGGTGACCGGATTGTCGTCGAGATTGAGCGTGCAGGAGGCCTCGCACGGCGCCGGGCAGACGCGGCCGGTGACTTCCGGGAAGTTGTTGGTCGAATGCAGGTTGCGCGCGGCTTCTTCCCAGTTGCCGTTGTAGACGAGGTCGTTCCAGTCCGGGATCTGGTTGTTGACCGGGCAGCCGGGCGTGCCCGGCTGCACCGAGCCCGTGCCGTGGCAATAAGGAATGCCGCAGTTCATGCAGCGCGCGGCCTGATTGCGCAGGTCCTGCTCGCTCAGGGGAATGACGAATTCCTTCCACGTCTTGACGCGGTCCTTGACCGGCTCATAGACGCGATCGTGCCGTTCGAATTCCAGAAATCCGGTAACCTTGCCCATAACCCTCAACCTAACCTGGACAAGGAGCGTGCGAGTAGGCCCCGCTTGGGAGAGCTCTTTGCCAAATATAGAAGTCAACCACGTTGCCGTCGTGCGCGCCCCATCTTTCGCAAGGATCGTAATCGACGGCGATATGTGAGGGCACGCCATCGGCGGAGGTCTTGATGACCTCGACTGCCGCGCGACCCATGCAACCCCTGCTCATACTCAGCCCGAGCACCTTGCCGACGACCCCGATCCGGTTCTCGACGGGGCGCTCGAGCGAGGACGGCCTGCAGCCCGCAAACGGCCTGCGATCCGCCGAGCATGCGATGTTGCACGGCTCCTGGGCCAGCGCGCCCGAAGCCAGCGTCATCAACATGATCGTGCCAACAGCCGCGATGCGCATGACGATTTAGGCGCCAATCGCAATCTTCGGCTGCTCGGCCTCGCGCACCTTCAGCTCCAGCAACGCGCGGCGGAACTCGACCGGCATCACCTTGCGGAACTTCGGTCAGCGCCGTCTTCCAGTTGGCGAGGATGTCGGCCGCGCGCTTCGAGCCCGTGTACTTGGCGTGCCGCGAGATCAGGACGTGCAGCCGCTCGACGTCGTAGCCCGTCAGGTTGGCGAGCACGTCGACGCGGCCATGCGCTTCGAGATCGCCGGACTGATGGAACGTGCTCTGCGCGACCATCTCTTCCGACAGCAGCGGCTCGAGCTCGACCATCGCCAGGTTGCAGCGGCGCTCGAACGTGCCGTCCTCGTCATAGACATAGGCGACGCCGCCGGACATGCCGGCCGCGAAGTTGCGCCCGGTCTTGCCGAGCACCGCCACCACGCCGCCGGTCATGTATTCGCAGCAGTGATCGCCGGCGCCCTCGACCACGGCCACCGCGCCGGAGTTGCGCACGGCGAAACGTTCACCGGCGACACCGCGGAAGTAGCACTCGCCGTCGATCGCGCCGTACATCACCGTGTTGCCGACGATGATCGATTCCTCAGGCACGATGCCGGAGTTGGCCGGCGGCCGGACGATGATCTTGCCGCCCGACAGGCCCTTGCCGACATAGTCGTTGCCTTCGCCTTCGAGGTCGAAGGTGACGCCGCGCGCAAGCCACGCGCCGAACGCCTGGCCTGCGGTGCCCTTCAGCTTCACATGGATGGTGTCTTCGGGCAGGCCGGAATTGCCGTAGATCTTTGCAACGGCGCCAGACAGCATCGCGCCGGCGGAGCGGTTGGTGTTGTTGATCTCGGCCTCGATCTTCACCGGCGCGCCGCGGTCGAGCGCCGGCTGCGCCTGCGCGATCAGCGAGCGGTCGAGCACCTTCTCCAGATGATGGTTCTGGCTTTGCGAGCGATAGGTCGTGTCGCCCTTCGCCGCCTTCTGCTTGAAGAACAGCTTCGAGAAGTCGAGCCCCTTCGCCTTCCAGTGCGCGACCAGCGCGTTCTGGTCGAGCATCTGGCTCTGGCCGATCATCTCGTTGAAGGTCTTGAAGCCCATCGAGGCCATGATCTCGCGCACTTCTTCGGCGACGAAGAAGAAGAAGTTGATCACGTGCTCGGGCTGGCCGACGAAGCGCTTGCGCAGCAGCGGATCCTGCGTCGCGACGCCGACCGGGCAGGTGTTCAGATGACACTTGCGCATCATGATGCAGCCGGCGGCGATCAAGGGGGCGGTGGCGAAGCCGAACTCGTCGGCGCCGAGCAGCGCGCCGATGATGACGTCGCGGCCGGTGCGGAAGCCGCCGTCGACCTGCACCGAGATGCGGCTGCGCAGCCGCTCGCGCACCAGCGTCTGATGCGTCTCGGCGATGCCGATCTCCCACGGAGAGCCCGCGTGCTTGATCGAGGTCAGCGGGCTTGCGCCGGTGCCGCCCTCGAAGCCCGAGATCGTCACGTGGTCGGCGCGCGCCTTGGCGACGCCGGCCGCGACGGTGCCCACGCCGACTTCGGAGACGAGCTTCACCGAGACGTCGCCGGTCGGGTTGACGTTCTTCAGGTCGTAGATGAGCTGCGCCAGGTCCTCGATCGAATAGATGTCGTGATGCGGCGGCGGCGAGATCAGGCCGACGCCCGGCGTCGAGTGGCGGACGCTGGCGATCGTCGCGTCGACCTTGTGGCCGGGCAACTGGCCGCCTTCGCCGGGCTTGGCGCCCTGCGCCATCTTGATCTGCATCATGTCGGAGTTGACGAGATACTCCGTCGTCACGCCGAAGCGGCCCGAGGCGACCTGCTTGATCGCCGAGCGCATCGAATCGCCGTTCGGCATCGGCTTGAAGCGGTCGGATTCCTCGCCGCCTTCGCCGGTGTTCGACTTGCCGCCGATCCGGTTCATGGCGATGGCGAGCGTGGTGTGCGCCTCGCGCGAGATCGAGCCGAACGACATGGCGCCGGTGGCGAAGCGCCTGACGATGTCCTTGGCCGGCTCGACCTGATCGAGCGGGATCGGCTTGCGCTTGTCTTCCTCCGCGCCCCTGATGCGGAACATGCCGCGGATGGTCAGAAGCCGCTCGGACTGCTCGTTGAGGATCTTCGCATAGGCGCGGTAGCGCTCCTGCGAGTTGCCGCGCACGGCGTGCTGCAGGGTCGCGACCGATTCCGAGGTCCAGGCGTGATCCTCACCGCGGGTGCGGTAGGCGTATTCGCCGCCGACATCGAGCGCGGACTTGAAGATCTGCGCATCGCCGAACGCGTCGGCGTGGCGGCGCGTGGTCTCCTCGGCGATTTCGGCAAGGCCGACGCCTTCGATCCGCGTGTGCGTGCCGGCGAAATACTTTCGCGATGAAGTCCGCCTTCAGGCCGACGGCGTCGAAAATCTGCGCGCCGCAATAGGACTGGTAGGTGGAGATGCCCATCTTGGACATCACCTTCAGGATGCCCTTGCCGATCGACTTGATGTAGCGCTTGACGATTTCCTTGTCGTCGAGCTTGCCGGGCAGGCGATCCTTCATCGCGATGATGGTCTCGAACGCGAGGTAGGGGTTGATCGCTTCGGCGCCGTAGCCTGCAAGGCAGGCGAAGTGGTGCACTTCGCGCGGCTCGCCGGATTCGACCACGAGACCGACCGAGGTGCGAAGCCCCGTGCGGATCAGGTGATGATGCACGGCAGCGGTCGCGAGCAGCGAGGGGATCGGAATGCGATCGGAGCCGGCCATGCGGTCGGACAGGATGATGATGTTGACGCCCTCGCGCACGGCAGCTTCCGCGCGGCCGCACAGTTCGTCGAGCACCTGCTCCATCCCCGAGGCGCCGAGGCCCGCATGGAAGGTGGTGTCGAGCGTGCGCGACACGAAATGCGAGGTCGAGATCTCGGAGATCGCGCGGATCTTCTCCAGGTCCGCATCGGTCAGGATCGGCTGGCGCACTTCCAGCCGCTTGGTGCTGGCGAGCCCTTCGAGGTCGAACAGGTTCGGCCGCGGGCCGATGATCGAGACGAGGCTCATGACGAGCTCCTCGCGGATCGGATCGATCGGCGGGTTCGTCACCTGCGCGAAATTCTGCTTGAAGTAGGTGAACAGCAGCTTCGGCTTGTCCGACAACGCCGAGATCGGCGTGTCGGTGCCCATCGAGCCGGTCGCTTCCTCGCCGGTCGAGGCCATCGGCGACATCAGGATGTTGATGTCTTCCTGCGTGTAGCCGAACGCCTGCTGCCGATCGAGCAGCGACAGGTTCGACAGCGGGCTGTGGTTGGTGCTCTCAGGGAGATCTTCCAGCACCAGCTGGGTGCGGTCGAGCCACTCGCGATAGGGATGGCTCTTGGCGAGTTCGGCCTTGATCTCGTCGTCCGGAATGAGGCGGCCCTGCTCGAGGTCGACCAGCAGCATCTTGCCCGGCTGCAGCCGCCACTTGGTGACGATCTGGTCCTCCGGGATCTTCAGCACGCCCATTTCCGACGCCATCAGGATGCGGTCGTCGCGGGTGACGAGATAGCGCGCAGGCCGCAGGCCGTTGCGGTCCAGCGTCGCGCCGATCTGGCGGCCGTCGGTGAAGGCGATCGCGGCCGGGCCGTCCCACGGCTCCATCAGCGCGGCGTGATACTCGTAGAAGGAGCGGCGCTCCTCATCCATCAGCGGATTGCCGGCCCACGCTTCCGGAATCATCATCATCACCGCGTGCGGCAGCGAGTAGCCGCCCTGCACGAGGAATTCGAGCGCGTTGTCGAAGCAGGCGGTGTCGGACTGGCCTTCGTAGGAGATCGGCCACAGGCGATTGATGTCGTCGCCGTAAAGGTCCGACTGCACCGACGCCTGCCGCGCCGCCATCCAGTTGACGTTGCCGCGCAGCGTGTTGATCTCGCCGTTGTGCGCGATCATCCGGTAGGGGTGGGCGAGCGACCAGGTCGGGAAGGTGTTGGTCGAGAAGCGCTGGTGCACCAGCGCCAGCGCGCTCTCGAAGTCCTTCTCGCTCAGATCGGGATAATAGGTGCCGAGCTGGTCGGCGAGGAACATGCCCTTGTAGACGACCGTGCGGCACGACATCGACACCGGATAGTAGCCGGCGAGGTTGCGGTCGCGGCGCTGGTAGATCGCGTTCGAGATCGACTTGCGCAGGATGTAGAGGCGGCGCTCGAAATCATCCTCGGTCTTGATGCCATTGCCGCGGCCGATGAACACCTGCATGTGGAAGGGCTCGGTCGGCTTCACCGTCTCGCCGAGCGTGGAGTTGTCGGTCGGCACTTCGCGCCAGCCGAGCAGCTTCAGCTTCTCCTTCTTCACCAGGTCGGTGATGATGCTGCGGATGACTTTCCGCCACGCGGTGTCGCGCGGCATGAACAGCGCGCCGACCGCGTACTCGCCGGGGTTCGGCAGCGTAAAGCCGAGCTCCTTGGTCTTGCGCGCAAAGAACGCGTGCGGGATCTGCACGAGGATGCCGGCGCCGTCGCCGGCGCGCGGATCGGCGCCGACGGCGCCGCGATGCTCGAGATTGCACAGGACCGACAGCGCGTCGGCGACGATCTGATGCGAGGCGACGCCCTTGATGTTGGCGATGAAGCTGACGCCGCAGGAATCCTTCTCCAGCGAAGGATCGTACAGGCCCGCCGCTTCGGGCCGCATGCTGTGCTCAACAGGTTTGGCTCGTCGGGGCCGCCGACTTCGAATCTGCAACGATCTGCTCGCGATCGAACCGGGCCCCGCTCATGTCAAACCTCGCACCCCCGAAAAAGTCGGTTGCCAGCCGCACCTTGGGCGTTCGCGGGACCTTGATGGCCACCGCTCGCGCCAGCGCGAGCCGAATTCAGAAGATGCAGGCTGGCTACCGCTCCCGGTAAACGACCTGCCTGCCGCCGTGCGTCCGCAGTCGAATTTGCGCTGCAAACGCTATGCCGTTTTCAACGGCAAAATGGGACAGTGATGCTGTCCTAACGTGCACACTGCCAAAATTTTCTCTAACACACAAGCGCCTGGAAGTCCTCCAAACAACGAATTCCCATCCGACGCCGTTGCGGAAGCCGCACGCAGAGCGGCAGCGTTGCAAATTTGGGCGTGCTGCGCCCCGGCGTGGCCCCAGCTTGGCCGGAATTGCCAACGAGTTTCGCCGCAGAAATACCAATCGCAGGAGGCGATTTGATGAAGCAGGGGACATCTGCGCTCGTCGCAGCGGCAATTTTTCTTGGCGGCGCGAGCGCTGTCGTCGCGCAGCCGTTGCCGCCGGTGGAGGGCCCGAGGGTCATCTACGGTTCGCAGGCCCATTATGGCGGCCGTGGCGGCCCGCCGCCGTCTCATGCGCCGTTCGACGGCGCGATGCCGTCCTACGAGGTCGCGGCGATCCTGCGTTCGCGCCGGATTTCTTCCGCTCGGCGGGCCGACCCGGCGCGGCGGCTTCTATGTCGTGTCGGCGGTCCACCCGAGCGGTGACGATGGCCGCGTGGTCATCGATGCCTATTCGGGTCGCATCGTCCGCTTCGTGCCGGCTGCGGACGTGACCCGCGCCTCGCGCGGCGACGAGATGGTCCTCGTCTATCAGGGGCCGACATTCCCGCCGCGGCGATGGCGCGCGGCCGGTTCCTCCGCCGCGCATGGCCGCGCGCCCGGTGGCGCCGCCGCTCTCGTCCATGCGTGGCATTCCCCGGCCGCCGAGGTCCGTGCCGAACGTGGCGAGCCGATCGCCCTCATCGGGGCCCGTGACGCCGAAGCCCCGGCCGCAAGCAGCTCCAGCAAAACCCGACACCGCCCAGGCGCCGCCCGTGCCGGCGCCGGTCGACACCAAGCCCGCAGCGGCTTCCCCGCCGCTGGCGCCGAAGCCGCAGGTCGAGAAGGCGCCCGCCGTGCAGCCGACCAGGTCGCTGCCGCCCGTGCAGACGATGGAATGACAGAGCAAACAAAACGCCCCGGTCGCTGACCGGGGCGCAATTGTCTTGTGAGTTCGACAGAGCCGAGCCGGACCTTTAGGCCGCGACGTTGACCTTCTGCTCCTCGATCGCCTTCGCACCCGTGTTGATCGGAATGCTGCGGGGCTTTTTCGCCTCGGGGATCTCGCGCACGAGGTCCACATGCAGCAGGCCGTTCTCGAGCGAAGCGTTCTTCACCAGGACGTGGTCGGCGAGCTGGAACACGCGCTCGAAGGCGCGGGCGGCGATGCCGCGGTAGAGCACCTCGGACTGGTCCTTGGCGTTTTCGTTGGCGGTTTTCTCGCCCTTGATCGTCAGCGTGTTTTCCTTCGCGACGATCGAAAGCTCGCCCTCGGCGAAGCCGGAGACCGCGACGCTGATCCGGTAAGCGTTCTCACCGGTGCGTTCGATGTTGTAGGGCGGATAGCCGGGAGCGGAATCGGAGGCCTGGTCGAGCAGCGAAAACAGCCGGTCGAAGCCGATGGTCGAACGATAAAAGGGGGTGAGGTCGAAAGTACGCATGGGTAGTCCTCCATTGAGCGACTGGGATTTGAGCCCGCCGGTATGGCCAGGCTTCCGTCTGTGCAGCCTTTAGTGGAGTGGCCTGCACGACGGTGATATGGGAAAAGCCTCTTTTGCGTTCAAGAGGTTCCGGACCCCCTCCGGAGCGGATTTCAGGCTCTTATCCCCCGCATGACGCTGGTTTCCATCCCTGCCAATCCGGTTCCCGAAGGCGCCGTGACCGGAACCATCAAGACGCCCGATGGGGCCGAGCTGCGCTTCGCGCGCTGGGCGCCGCCGGCCAATCGCAAGGGCACGGTGTGCCTGTTTCAGGGGCGCGGCGAGTTCATCGAAAAATATTTCGAGACCGTGCGCGACCTGCGCGGGCGCGGATTTGCGGTGGCGATGATCGACTGGCGCGGGCAGGGGCATTCGTCGCGCCGCCTGCGCGATCCGCGCAAAGGCTATGTGCGCGATTTTGCCGACTACGAGACCGATGTGGAGACCTTCATCCGCGACGTGGTGATGCCGGATTGTCCGCCGCCATTCTATGCGCTTGCCCATTCCATGGGCGGTGCGGTGCTGCTGCGCGTCGCCTATTCGCAGAAGCGCTGGTTCGACCGCATCGTGCTGTCGGCGCCGATGATCGATCTGCCCGGCCGAACAACGGGACTGCCGTCGCGCATTCTGCTGCGCGCGCTGCGCTGGATCGGCCGCGGCGGGCAGTATGTCCCGACCGGAACCAGTGAACTGGTCGGCACCGGCCCCTTCGTCAGCAATCCGGTCACCTCCGATCCGGTCCGCTATGCGCGCAATGCGGCGATCCTGGAAGAGGACCCGACGCTCGGCCTCGCCGCGCCGTCGATCGCCTGGGCGGACACCTCATTTCGCGCCATGCACAAGTTCAAGGAGATGAAGTATCCCTCGCAAATCCGCCAGCCGGTGCTGATGCTGGCGGCGGGCGCGGACACCATCGTCTCCACCGCGGCGATCGAGGAGTTCGCCTATCACATGCGCGCCGGCTCGCACCTCGTCATCGCCGGCGCGAAGCACGAGCTGTTGCAGGAGCAGGACCGCTACCGCGAGCAGTTCTGGGCGGCGTTCGACGCGTTCGTGCCCGGCACGCCGCTGTTCAGGTAGAGCGCGCGAAACGCAGTCGGCGCGCCGCTGAGATAGAAGCCGAGCAGCAGAAGCGCCGATGAAAAACCAGCGGCGGAACGTCGCCTGATCGAGCCTGAGGCGGACGACCTGTCCGAGCCACATGCCGGCCAGCGCTGCGACCAGCGCCGTGATGGCGGTGGCGGCGAGCGAGACGTTCAGGACGCCGGCGCCGATCAGGTTGAACGAGAGCGCGACCGTCGAGACCGTGAACGACAGGCCAAGCGCCTGCACCAGCTCTTCCTTCTCCAGGCCGATGCCCTGCATGTAGATGATCGCCGGGATCACGAACACGCCGGTGGCGGCGGTGATCAGCCCGGTGAGCAGTCCGACGATCGGGCCGAGCCAGATCTCGCTTTCGCGCGGAACGGCAATGCGTGCCGCGCTGAGGCTGAGCACCGCGTAGACGATCAGCGAGAGGCCGAGCGCAATCGCGCCGTAACGCGCGTAGGGTCCGGTGAGCCACCCGGCGCCGAGCCAGGTGCCGATGCAGGCACAGGCCAGCATGCCGCCCGAGCCGTTTGACGAGCGCCCGGAAGTGAGGGCCCGCAACCATCTGCCAGACGTTCGTCGCGAGCGACGGCACCACCAGCGTCGCCGCGGCCTGGCCCGGCGTCATCGCCACCGCCAGCAGACCCATCGAGACGGTCGGCAGTCCGAGGCCCAAAACGCCTTTGACGAAGCCGGCGAGCATGAAGATGGCGGCAATGGCGACGGCGGCGAGTTCCAGCATGTGCCGACATTGACGGCGTGCGCCGCCGCGCGCAATCTGGAGCCTCCGGATATTGCCTTCGGAATATCCGAAGGCATGGCAAGGCCCCCATGCATTTCGATCTGGTCGACCTGAAACTGTTCGTCGCTGTCGCCGAAGCGCGCAGCATCACCCATGGCGCCTCGCGCGTGCATCTGGCGCTGGCGTCGGCCAGCGAACGCATCAAGGGGCTCGAAGCTGCGGTGGGCGTGGCGCTGCTCGCGCGCGACCGCCGCGGCGTGACGCCGACGGCGGCCGGCGAGAGCCTGCTCGACCATGCGCGGCTGGTCCTGCGCCAGGTCGAGGCGATGCGGGGCGATCTGCTCGGCTTCGCCCGCGGCCTGCGCGCGAGCGTGCGAATCCTCGCCAATACGTCCGGGCTGTCGGAGCATTTGCCGAAAACGCTGGCGAGCTTCCTCGCCGAGCATCCGGCCATCAGCATCGACGTCGAGGAGCGCGAGAGCGTCGACATCGCGCAGCTGATCGCCTCCGGAGCTGCCGATATCGGCGTTGCGGTGGAGGAGATGCTGCCGCCGACGGTGGAGCGGTATCCGTTCTGCGACGACAATCTGGTCCTGGTCGTCCGGCGGGGCGATGCGCCTGGCGCGCCATCGCCGCATCGCGTTCGCCGATGTCCTGGGGCGGGATTTCGTCGGGTTGTCGGGGACGAGCGCGCTGCACGATCATGTGGTGAAGCAGGCGGTGCACCTCGGCGCGCGCCTGCGCTTTCGGGCACGGATGCGTTCCTTCGATGCGGTGTGCGAACTGGTTGCCGCCGGCGCCGGGATCGCGGTGATTCCGGAAGCTGCCGCGCGGCGTTGCAGCCGCATGACCGGCGATCCAGCCGATCAGGCTGCGCGAGCCCTGGGCGCAGCGGAAGCTGGTCGTGTGCACGCACGATGCGAGGGCGCTGTCGAAGCCGGCGCAGCGCCTGTTCGAGCATTTGCGCCGCGCCGCGTGAAACCAGGGCTCGGCTCAATCAACCAGTTCACGGGCGGTCTTCTTCCCTTTGTTCCTTGCCCTTCGTCTTCTTCGTCGTCTTCCGCTTCGGCGGCCAGTCGATCGGCGCGGCCAGGCCGCCGAGCTGACCGGTCAGTTGCCTGACCGGCAGATCCTCGCCGTTCACCCATGCCGCAAAATCGATGTCCAGCATGTCCTCGTCGAGCGCGGCCGCATCGCCGCCGACGCCGACCAGCACGCGCCGCTTGGCCGGCTCGATGGACAGCGTGTGCAGCGTGCCCGCTCCGCGCAGATAGCCGTGAAAGAACGCCGGCGAGCGCGAGCTGTTCAGCGCCGCAAATGTCTGCTCGGCGGAGAGCTTTTGTCGCGCCCAGCGCTCGAGCGGCGGCAGCCGTTGTTCGGAGTGTCGTGAGCGGCGGTTGAGCGGGCGCAGCAGCGCCGACTGGAAATGATTGGTGCAGGCGAGCCATTCGCCGGTGCGAACGGCCACGGCGCCCGGCGCGGCCTCGACGACGGCCGCGACGCCCTTCGCGTCCAGCAGCGAATAATTGTACTGCATGGCGTGGGGCAGCCGGCGCAGCAGTGCGACGGCTTCCGCGGTCGTCGCGCATTGATCCAGCACCATGCGGTTGATCAGCACACACGACAGCCCGGGAAAGCGTGGCCGCATCTTGATGAGATGCAGGCCGATGCACAGCCCGTGCTCGTTCATGCCGTCAAGCCGGCCGGTGAGCAGTTCGCTCGCGCCGAAGCTGGCGTAGTAGCCATGCGGCTGCACGAGCACCAACCGCGCGCCGTAGTAGCGTGCCTTGAAGTCGTAGTTGCGGCCGTAGACGCCGTTGCTCATCACCGCCGAGCAGCCGCCGATCGGCGGACGCTGGCCGCCATTGCCGAAATAGTAGACGGCGCGCTCGAGCGGCACGCCGAGACCGTCGGCCAGTCCCTCGATCTCCTGCCACAGGGCCGGGGCGAACTTGTCGAACATGCGCTTCTGCGCATCGAGCTTGAACCACCAGGGAAGCCTATGCGTCTTGCGGCGGAGGAACGCGCGGCCCTTCGCCGTCCGCGCGTACAGATGCGCCTGCGCCAGTCCGATGTCGTAAGGCGTTCCCCGGCACTGCACGATCTCGATCCGGAAGACCATCGCGCAGTTCCGGTCGATGCCTAAGTGTTCAGGAGCTTCATCGCCGCTTCGTGCACGCGCGGATCGCCGGCGGCGACGATGTTGCCGCCGTTGTGGGCAGGCTTGCCGTCCCAGGTGGTGACGATGCCGCCGGCGCCGCGAATGATCGGCACCAGCGCTGCGATGTCGTAGGAGTTGAGCCCGGCCTCGACCACGAGATCGACGTGGCCTGCCGCCAGCATGCAGTAGGCGTAGCAGTCGCCGCCATAGCGTGACAGCCGGACCTTCTCCTCCACGCTCGCGAACAGCGCGCGCTGGTCTTCGTTCATCAGCAGCGGCGTGGTCGTGTAGAGCGTCGCTTCGCTGAGCGAGGCGCAGCGCCGCACGCTCAGCTTGCGCTCGCCGGCCGGCCCGCGATAGCGCGCCGCGCCGTTGTCGCCGGTGAAGCGCTCCCGAATGAACGGCTGATGCATCATGCCGAAGGCCGGCTGGCCGTGATGCAACAGCGCGATCAGCGTGCCCCAGACCGGGAAGCCGCCGATGAACGCTTTTGTGCCGTCGATCGGGTCGAGCACCCAGACATATTCGGCGTCGGCGCGTTCGATGCCGAACTCCTCGCCGACGATCCCGTGTTGCGGGAAGTTCATCGAGATCAGGCGGCGCATCGCCGCTTCCGCGCCGCGATCCGCCTCGGTGACCGGATCGAAGTCGCGGCCGGTCTTCTTGTTTTCGATGCCGAGCGACGTGCGGAAGAAGGGCAGGATGGTCTCGCCCGACGCCGTGGCGAGCTTCTCGATGAAGGCGGCGAAATCGATGACCGTCACGGAGGGTTCCTGTCCGAGAGAGAATCGCTGCCGGCAACGCCAGGCGCCCGCTGGCCAAGCCCGTATAAGAAAGCCTGTGGTGCGGCAACGGCGATTCTCAGCGCGCACGGTCGCCGCCCTCATCGATGCGCCTTCCGCGGCCTCGACCATGTCCCCGACGAATGAATTGTCGGATCTGAGCAAGCCGGTGAACGGCTAAGCCGTTGTTTTCCTGAGAAGTCGCCAATCTCCAGGGTTCGCTGAGCGAAGAACGGCTATGCGCTATGTGCATAAGTAACGAGCTATTAGGACTTGCGTTTTGTGCGTTGCGGTCCCATATTGTTGCGGTGCGGTAGTGCTCTGCACTGCCGCTGCCCTCCTTGGGCGTTTCCTCCCTAGACTTGGGCCGCTTGTTTTCACAAGCGGCCCTTTTTTCTTGTCCGTCCGCTATCGTCGCGCTGCGCGAATGTTCGCGACGCTCTATTCGGCTGCGGCCTGGAACGGTCCGAGGTCGGACAGCGGAATCGCCGCGCAGGCGTCGGCAAGCGTGGCGATATCGGCGGCCACGCGAGCGAAATTCGCGCTGCGCTCGCGCAGCCGCTCGTCCATGTAGATCGCGCGGTTGAGCTCGATCTGGATCGCGTGCAGCCCGCTGCCGGGATTGCCGTAGTGCTCGGTGATGAAGCCGCCGGCATACGGCTTGTTGCGGCCGACGGTGTAGCCGAGCGCACTGCATGGTGTCCTGGATCACGTCGGCCAGCAGCGGCGCGCAGCTCGTGCCGTAACGGTCGCCGATCACGAGGTCCGGCCGCCGCGGCTCCTCGCGCGAAACGCCGACCGAGGGCATCGAATGGCAATCGACCAGGATCGCCGTGCCGAATTCATGATGCACCTTGGCGATCAGCCGGCGCAGCGCGCGGTGATAGGGCTTGTAGAGGCTTTCGATGCGCTGGAGCGCGTCGTCGATCGACAGCCGATCCGAGTAGATTTCCTGGCCATCGCCGACCACGCGCGGAATGGTGCCGAGACCGCCGGCGACGCGCATCGAGCGGGTGTTGGCGAAGCTCGGCAGGCGGCCCGCGAACATGCGCGGATCGAGCTCATAGGGCTCGCGATTGACGTCCACGTAGGAGCGCGGGAAATTCACGCTCACCACGGCAAAACCCTGATCGCACAGGCCCGCGATCAGCTCGTCCATGAACGAATCCTCGGACTTGCGCAGCGTCGCCATGTCGATGCGCGAGGCCATCAGGAATTCGTGCGGGTAGACCGTCCCGCTATGAGGCGAGTTGAAAATAATGGGCGCGCGCCAGCGCACGGGCTCCGTTATCTCGAAGGGCGGGGACAGATCGCCCCTGAATTCGTTCATCGTGGCGCGTTCTTCCGGCGGGAATTCGCCGCGTTTAGATCACTTTAGCCCGGCATTGTGGGTCAAACCGGGCACTCCTGCCAAGAGGCACTTTACCTTCACCCGAAATTTACCTGAAATCGGCCTAATGGTCGGCATCCCCCTCCTCAAGGACGGCAAGTAACCTCGCGCCATGCACAAGAAAATCCTGCTCGCCGAAGACGATAACGACATGCGACGGTTCCTGGCGAAGGCGCTCGAAAATGCCGGCTTTGAGGTCTCGTCCTATGACAACGGCCTTTCCGCCTACAAACGGCTGCGGGAAGAGCCGTTCGAGATGCTTTTGACCGATATCGTGATGCCGGAAATGGACGGCATCGAGCTGGCGCGCCGCGCGGCCGAGCTCGATCCGGACATCAAGATCATGTTCATCACCGGTTTTGCCGCGGTGGCGCTGAATTCCGATTCGCAGGCGCCGAAGAACGCCAAGGTGCTGTCCAAGCCGGTCCACCTGCGCGAACTGGTCAACGAAGTGAACAAGATGCTGGCGGCCTGACGGGCAGGGAACGCGGGCCTTCGGACCCGTCGTCCGTCCTTGCCTGCCCCCCTTTCAGCCGTTATAGGGACCCCCGACCCTTCAAGATGACTGGTTACGGGCGCGTAGCTCAGCGGGAGAGCACTACGTTGACATCGTAGGGGTCACAGGTTCGATCCCTGTCGCGCCCACCAGCCTTCGCTCGCTTCGCGAGCTACGGCTCGGCAAGCCAGCACAAGCCTTCGTAGCGAAGCGAGCGAAGGCTGCCGCGCCGAAGCTCCCCTTGGAGCGAAGGCGGGCCGCAACGGACATGCAGGAAGAACGCGAGAAGCCCCACGACCGCGAAACCGAGAGTCTACCGTATTCTTATCGTGCCACTCCCTGCGACACATCGATCACGTGACGATCGCTGCCGACCTGCAGCGTCAGCGTGTAGTTGCTTCGAGCCACCTGGCGCGTCCGCTGGTGGCGCCAGGTGCAGCTGTCCGCCGTACCACTCGCCCGGCATCAAGGTATTGTCCTTGATGACGCCTTGCTCGAGGTTCGCGAGGTTCGCCTGGCCTTCCTCGATTGTCGCCGAAATCAGCGCGTCGTTCTGATAGGCAGCGCGGTTCTGCGCATTCGCCGTGGCAGTCAGGCTATAGAAAGTTCCCGTGGGTCCACTGGACGTTGTGTATCGTCCGTGCCCGCCTGTGAAGCTCCAGTAAGCTTTCGCTCCAGCGGCGAGGCCTGCGAGAATAGCGCGGCCAACCTGAGCATTGCGCTCCTCCTGGACGAGCACCTCGTAGGTGATCACCTGCATCGGGTACGCTTGCGCACCAACCATTTGCATCGCATCGACCTGCGAGACCATGAAGTTCACGGGGTTCGGCGAGATGTTGTTGATGCCGACCACGAAGACCGGGCGGCCACCGCTGGCGATTTGGCGCGACGCCGGCCGCACCAGTACCAGCGAATTTTTCTGACGCGAAACGAGAGCGGACTGCCCATCGCGCATGATCGCTTGCTGGCCAGATCCTGATGCCCGGAATGAAACGGTTTCGTTCGTGACGCAGCCCGCCAGCGTCACGGCGGCAAGTGCCGCCATCGCTTTACCGCATGATAACCCCCCCAGGCCCGGGAATATCATCTTCGCAACCGGTGGGTGACTTCAAGGCTATTTGTCCGTTGTCCGCGAGTGCTACACAGCGTGATAGTCGCCCTGCGCCACGCGATACTATTCCTAGTGGATTGCAGCTTCGTGCAAATAGACGTGCCATGGTCGGCATGCCATAATCTTCTCCCGATATGTAGAGTGCTTTGAGAGTTCGAGCGCTCGTCCGAGGCTTGAGTGTGCACGACCCTCCATCGAAAGCAGACGTAGCCTTTGGCCGCAGCGTGCGGATAAAAAGCGTCGAAAGTCGGAACCTGAAATTTTCGAACGCGGCCGGCAATGCAGACAATTCGAAAATTGCGCGTGTGCAAGAATTTCGCGCGTCGCGCGCACAAAATATTTGACGCGCTGAATTTCTCGGCGCTTAGATCATCGACATCCGCCGCGGGTGAAATGCCCGCACTCTTGAGGACCGTGATGAGCACGCTTCGCACGCACATCGCAGAGACTGCCGCCAACGTCCGGCCGCTTCTTCGGCTGGCCGATTGGTCGTGCATGTTCGCGGCGAAGCAGGGTCCGATTGATCGGCTCGAAGCAAAGCCGATCCGCAAAGCAAGAGTGTAATTCTCGGCGCAGGGCCGCTCCCTCCGCCGAACCGGCAGGAGGGCAAGATGAACGCCCGCAACGACGTCAGAAGACTATCCGACCTGAGCGTAGACTCCGCGAGGCTTGTGCTGGCCGCGGTTCAACTGCGATTGGCCGCGCGGCTTGATTTTCTCGTGGCTCGCTGGCTCGAGCGCTGCGCCACGAACGCCGAGGCCGCACAACGGGTGTTCAGGTTCAAGGCCGATCGGCAAGCCCAAACGTGAGTTCGGGGCGGGCGGGAGCATTGTCGTTTCCGCCTGCCCTGGTTCGCCTTCCGCCTTCACCCTGCCGCTTCGTTGGACAGTGAGGTCGACCAGCCGATATCAGACCGCCGCGTCCTTCGCGCTCTCGTCCTGCACGTCCGGCAGTGCGGTCGGCAGCAGCAGCGTCAGCCGCGTGCCCTCGCCAAGCGCCTCGAGCCGCAACTCGCCGCTCAGCGCGCCTGCGCGGCGGCGCATGTTTCCGAGCCCGTGACCCTGGCCGCTCGCCTGCGAAGGGGCGGCCGTCGTTCTCCACCGTGATCGCCGCCTTGCCGCCGTCGATCGCGGCGCCGCGGATGGTGATGTTGCGCGCCGGTCCGTGCTTCAGCGCGTTGGTGATCGCTTCCTGAAGGATGCGCAGGATGGTGAGCGCATTGCCGGGCGTCACGCCGGACACTTCCGGCAGCCTCGCGGTCGACCAGTCGAGCGCGACGCCGATGCGCTGCAATTGCGGGATCAGCCGTTCGCGGAAATTGGCGAGCGCGAGCGGCAATTCGCGATCGCCGAGCTCGAGCGAATAGATCACGAGCCGCAGGTCGTCGAGCGCCTCGCGGGCGGCCTGCTCGATCGGTTTTGTGCCGGTGTCGGCGCGCTCCGCCATGGCGATGATCGAGACCAGATGCCCGCTGATGCCGTCATGCAGGTCATGCGTCAGGCGCTGGCGCTCCTGCTCGCGCACGAGCCGCGCGGCCTCGATCCGCTCCTGCCGATGCAGGACCGCAAGCTCGGCCTCGCGCGCGGCGAGCTTGCGGTTGAGGTTTTCGTTCGCCTGGTCGAGCTGGTCGAGACTGAGCGCGAGCCGGCGCATCAGCACGGCCGTGGCGGCGGCGAGGAAGAAGAGCCTGCCATACACCGAGAGCAGGATCGAGCCGTCGATCAGCCCGGCGCTGACGCCCATGTCGCGCGCCGCGAACCACGTCATCAGCACGAACGGCGCGAGCAGCAGCTGCGCTTCGGCATTGTGCCGGCGCAGCGCGCCATGGACGATGATCCCGCAGGCGACGGCGAAGCATACGATCATCGGCGGCAGGCTGATCGCTGCGATCAGCGTGCGGTTCGTGAGGAGGCCGGAGAGCACGCTCGTGACCAGAACCGCCGACACCGCGATCGCGAGAAGCCGCAAGGTGCGGGGAGGCGGAACGTGGATCAGTGCCAGCGCGACGCCGATCAGCACAAAGCCGACCGCGGGCGCGAGCGTCACGATCGTCGGCCAGAGGTTGGCGCCATCGGGCTGAAAGCCGGTGAACAGCCCGAGCGCGACGATCGAGGCCAGCACCACGAGCGCCGCCAGCCAGGAAAACAGCGGATCGCGAGGACGGTAGCAATAGGCGAACAGGACGCCGATGCCGATCACGAGCTGCGCGCCGAGCGCGATGGTTCGCAGCCGCTCCTCGATGAAGACACGGAGCTTGAAGTTCGGCGAGAGCGCAGCCTCGCTTCCGACATAGAGCCGCGGCACATTGCCGCGCGACGATCGTCGGCCCGGCGTAGAAGGAGAGCACGATCTCGTTCCGCCCGGCGGCCAGCATGGCTTGCGGAAGAAGGACCAGCATCGCTGTGGCGGCGAGCGGACTCGCCAGGGTCTGGGTGCCGGTGTCGAACAGCGAGTGCCCGTTGAGGGTGATTGTCATTTCCTCATTGACGACCGGGACGTAGAGATAAAGCGGCGTCTCCGGCACGGCGGCAAGATCGAAGGTCGACTCATAGCGCGCGGCAGCCGGCAGGGCGCCGAGGCGGCGCGTTGTGTGCGGCAGCGTCACCTGCTCTGCGGGGCGTTCGCCTTGCGTATAGATGGCGCGATTGATCGTGATCGCGTCGCGCGGCTCCGGCAGATCGACCCAGAATCCGGCCGTCGCAATGACGACGGTCGCGATCGCGAGGGCTGTCCAGCCGAGCCAGGACAGCCAGGTGGGCGATGCTGCACGCATCACAGCCGGATCAAGCCACGGCGTGAGGCCTCGTACACGGCCTCGGACCGGTTGTTGGCCTCGAGCTTGCGATAGATGTTCTTGATGTGCACCGGCACCGTGTTCTTGGAGATTTCCAGCCGCTCGGCGAGCTCGCCATAGGTGAATCCCTTGGCGATGCCCCAGAGGATGTCCATCTCGCGTGCCGTCAGCGCGCGCTTCCGAATCCTGCGGCGCCGGCACGGGCTCGCGCGCGCCGCCGAGACGGCGCACCAGCGTGCGCGCGATCGTGGACGAGATCGGCGAGCGGCCGGCCAGCAGATCCGTGATCGCGTCGATCACGTTGATCGGGTCGCTGTCCTTGAGGAGATAGCCGGATGCCCCGGCCTCGATCGCCTCGATCACGTTGCGGTCGTCGGCGAGCGCCGAGATCACCATCGCCTCGGCATTGGGCTGCGTCGCGCGCAGATGGCGGATCGCCTGCACGCCGTGGCCGTCGGGCAGCTGCAGGTCGGTGATGAGGAGATCAAGTCCCTCGGCGCTGATGAGCCGCATCGCCTCAGTCAGCGTCTCGCAGGCGGCGATCAGCCGGCCGCCGGACCAGCCTGCGATGATGCCGGCGAGACGTTCGCGCACCGGCGCGTGGTCCTCCAGCAGCAGGATGCGGCAGATGCTTTTGTTGTCACCCGGCATTTTCGTTGTCGATCGATGGAATGCGTATGGCGGAACGTTAAGGCACCCGGGGCGGGGAATCCATCGCCCCGGGTGCCGCCGCTGAGCCGGCGGTCTGCTAACGCCGGCCGACGCGGTTCACGGGGCCGCCGCGATTTATTGGGGTGCCGGGGCGCACGCCGACGCCCGGCGCTCCGACGCCCGGTGTCGCGACCACCGCAGCGCCGACCACCGGCGCGCGGACCACCGGCGCGACGACCACGGGCGCGGGTCGGAGGACGACGCCGGCCCTCGCGACGCAGCCTTTGGGCACGCCGACATATTTGCAGTAGACCACCGCAGCGTTCGCGGTGGGGGTGCTCAACACCAGGAACATGGGCGCGAGCACGCTCAGGACCGTGGTGGAAAGCAAGCGGAGATTGATCGCATTTCGCATGATGTTCACGTGTGATGTCCTTTTTCGATCGTTCGGAATGCTCAGAGAGCCTGCTTCAGGCACTCGCCCGCGGCCTGTGCGGCGGGCTGCGCCTGCGAGCGGTTGATCTTGCCGGCCATGGCGAGCTCGCGCGTCTTGGCGCGCACCGTCTCGACCATGTCGACGCCCGGCGCGACCGCGCCGACCGTGGAGGTGTAGATGAGCCTCGCATCACCGGTGAGCTTCGCCGCGCAGGCATCGGCTGCGGCGCGGTTCGCGTGCGACGGGACAACGGAGAACGCCAGCGCAATGGTGGCGGCGGCAATCATGACGGGACGAAACATTTTTGAGATCCTTGGGTTGGGGGCCTATCGCTTCGCGCCGGATCCGAAAGGGGGACAGTTCGGGTTGCGCAGGCCGTATTTGCAATGAAGAGCGCGCGCGGTCCCATCCCATGAACATGGTAGGCTGACGGTTCGCTGGCGCGTGGCGGCAACGTCCGCTGCTTGCAGCGATTTCGCTGGTTGGTTCGATATCGGCGCTGACGGCCAACGGACAGCCCGTCGCGGGTTGCCCCTGCCGCCGCTCACGACCATCGTCTGTTCGCGTGGATCAAGCCCGGGCGATGTGGGGCTTCAGTTCTTCCCTCGCGTCTTGGCGGCTTTCTTGCTCTTGGCCTTCTTCGGCGCCTTCGACGTCTTCATGGTCTTGCGCGCGCCCTTCTTCGCCTTCTTGGCCGATCGTTTGGATTTCGCGGCGGTGCTGACTTTGGACTTGGCCTTGCCGCCTCGGGGTTTGGTCGTCTTGCGCTTTGCCACAGCCTTCTTCACCGGCGGTCTTCGGCGCTTTCGGGCAGCCTTTGCGGGCGCGAGGGCTTCGACCGCTTCTTCGCCCACGCCATGCGGATCGGCATGATCGGGCATGCGCGAGACTTCGTTCGTCAGATCCGGCTCATCCTCAAGGGACTCCAGATCGCTTGCGCTGGCGCCCATCGTCGCGGGCGCAATGACGAAGGCCGACTCCAGGGCGGTGTAGGCGGGATCCCAGTGTGTGTTCTCGGGCACCTGGCTGTGGCCGTAGTGTCCGCCGTTGTTGTTCCAGTTCGCAACGCTGCGATTGTGGTCCCCGGGATCACGGCCGTTCACTGCGGGCTTCGGCGGGCCACTCGGCCACTCCTTGGGGATGCCATGCTCTTGTTCGATCCAGTTGCAGAGCTTTTGCACATTCTTCAGCGTCGCCGCGCCTTTCGGCAGATGCGCGAAGCCGACCACCTCGATCTGGATCGCCGACCTGCGATTGGTCTGAACGCCACCGCGCAAATTCTTCAGCGCGCGCGCCCCTATGCTGGTGTCGATGTGCTGGTAGATCTTCGTGGCGTCGACCGTGAAGTGCGGATCGGACCGATTTCCTCCTGAAAGCGCCGAAAGCGCCCTGGGCGGAGCTGCCTTCGGTGGTGTGGTGAACGATCTTGAATGGGCCACCCGTGTAACGACCGGACGGACCGCTGATCAACTTCCATTCTGCGAAGGGACATCGCGCCATGAGATATCTCCAGGTTGTTACATGGGCTTCGGTCTCTGTGCTCTTGTCAGTGTGCGGCAGGCGAATGCGAAATCGCCGGCTGACAATCTAGAGTAGCGCACAATGCGTTTGCAAGATTTTCGCGAGCCGGCGATGCAGTCAGATCGAATGACAGGAACGCGACGCGGGTCCGGCGCCTCAAGCCACCAGCGCGGGCTCGGTCGGTTGCGGCTGCAGGCCGCCGAAGCGGCGCTCGCGCCGGTGGAAGGAGGCAAGCGCATCGGCGAGGTCGCCGGCGCCGAAATCGGGCCACATCACGTCGGTGAAGTGCAGTTCGGCGTAGGCGCTTTCCCACAGCAGGAAATCCGACAGCCGCTTCTCGCCGCTGGTGCGGATGACGAGGTCGACGTCGCGCAGGTCCGCTTCGCCGGTCACGAGCTGCGCAAAGTCCGCGCGCGTCAGCTCGGCCGCGCCGTGGCAGCGCGACGCCGCTTGCAGGATCGCATCGCGCGCCGAGTAGTCGATCGCGATGCGCATATGCAGCGCCTTGCCGCGCGCGGTCGCTGCTTCGGCGCGGCCGATCTCGTCGGCGATGCCCTCAGGCAGACGATCGCGCCGGCCGATCACGGTCAGGCGAACGTCGTTGCGCGCGAGATTTTTGGCTTCGTTGCGCAGGTAGCGGCGCAGGAGCGTCATCAGTCCGGTGACCTCCGCTTGCGGCCTGCGCCAGTTGTCGCTCGAGAACGCGTACAGCGTCAGCGTGCCGACGCCCTGCTCGGGCGCGGCCTCCATCACCCGCCGGATCGCTTCGACGCCCGCTTCGTGGCCGGCGAGCCGCGGCAGCCCGCGTCGCGTCGCCCAGCGCCCGTTGCCGTCCATGATGATGCCGACGTGCAGCCTGTCGGCGAGGGTTTGTCGCGAGCGATTACTTTGCATTACAAAGTTTCCTTGCAAAAAAAGGGACGTCAGGCGCGCGCCGGGCCGAGCCGGGGCGAGGGCAGGTCGTCCTCTTCACCCGCGGCCTTGGCCGCGTCGCGCACGAGCTTTTCGAGCACGGCGAGATAGTCGAGAAACCGGCGCCGGCCGGCTTTCGTCAGCCGGCAGGTGGTGTGCGGGCGGTTGCCCTCGTAGCCCTTGGTGATCTCGACGAGTCCGGCCTCCTGCAGCACCAGCAGGTGACGGCTGAGATTGCCGTCGGTGAGGCCGCAGAGCTGCTTGAGGTCGCCGAAGGCCAGGCCTTTCGGATGCGCCATCAGCGAGGTGAGCAGGCCGAGCCGCGCCTTCTCGTGCATGACGCGGTCGAGGCCTTCGTAGGAGAACGGCGCACCGTCAGATTTCGCCATCGTCGTCTCCACTGGCGAAATGCAGCACGCCGGCCATCAGGAACTGGCCGAAGGTGAACGGCAGGCCCATGGTCCAGACCGAAAGCGCGTGGTTTTGGCTGCCGAGCATCAGCGTCACGAAGCCGGCGATGAAATACCAGGCGCCGACGAGCGTGACGATGCGCGGAAGCGAGCGCACTGAGGCAAAGAGCCCGAGGCTGACGAGCAATTGCCACAAGCCCGGCAGCAGCCACAGCGTCTCAGGCGCGGTGTGCCAAAGCACGACAGTCAAGAGCGCGCCGGCGATGGCTGCGGGCAGGAACTGCTCGATCGCCTGATAGATCATCGCGTCAGCGAGGCCGCTGTGATGGCGGTGCGACCTGGCGCGCGCCTCGGCGGCGACCACGACGATGGAAATCGCTGCGGCAACGAACCAGCCGCCGAAGAACGTCAGCGGCGCGGTGTTCGGATCATCGATCAGCGCGTATTGCAGCAGCGTCACGGCAAGCGCCAGCGCGCCAGTGACGGCCATGGTGGCGGGGCCATAGCCGCTGAAGGCCGAGCCGGCCGCGAGTTGCGTGCGGATGGCCAGGATGTCGGCCAAAGCCTTGTCGAGGTCGCGCATCGGCTCCCCTTACTTTGTACTGCAAAGTATACCTGGATCAAAGTCGGACGCAAGCGAAGAAGCCTTGCACGCGAACAGGCGTCGTCTCCCGGGCGGGCGCAGGGCAATCGCATATGGCCAAGTGGGGCGCAATGACTACAACGCGCGGCGCGATAACTGCGCCCTCGCCCCTTGCGGGAGAGGGCATGCTGGCATCGGCCCGGAATGACGCTGGGTGAGGGGTTGCCCCGCAGATCCGTGCCGTGCGGCAACCCCTCACCCGACAGAATTTGCGTATGTTGCCCACATGCCCTCTCCCGCAAGGGGCGCGGGCGCGTTCATGCAGGCTTACGTCGCGGGCTACGCCCGCCTCCTCTTGCTGGCCATATGCGATTCCCTGCTGCCGGGCGGGGAGAGATGCGCCATTCAGCTTTCGCTATCCGCGCACACGATCTGGATCAGCGCATCGCCATAACGCTCGAGCTTCTTGTCGCCGATGCCGGGCACGGAGCGGAGCTGGTCCATCGTTCTCGGGCGCGCCGTGACGATGCCCTCGAGCGTGGCGTCATGCAGGATGACGTAAGCCGGCACGCCGTGCTCGCGCGCCGTGGTCGAGCGCCAGTTACGCAGCGCGGTGAACAGGCTGCCGGTTCTTGCGGCGGCATCGATCGGCGGCGTGCGCCCGGCTTCGCGCCCTTGGCGCGGCGAAGCCGCTTTCGCTCGGCCTCCTCGCGCAGCATCACGCGGGTCTCGCCTCGCAGCACGCCGCGTGACGACTCGGTCAGCTTGAACCCGCCGAAAGCCTCGCTGTCGGATTGCAGGTGGCCGAGCGCGACGAGCTGGCGGATCACGGCGCGCCATTGCCGTTCGTTCAGCTCGGCGCCGACGCCGAACACCGAGAGCTTGTCGTGCCCCAGCGGCGCGGTGCGTTCGTTCGGTCGGCCGAGCAGCACGTCGATCAGGTGCATCGCGCCGAAGCGCTGTCCGGTGCGGTACACGCAGGACAGCACCTTTTGCGCGGCGACGGATCCGTCCCAAAGCTTTGGCGGCGTCGTGCAATTGTCGCAGTTGCCGCAGTTCGTGTCGTCGATCGCCTCGCCAAAGTAGCCGAGCAGCCGTGCGCGCCGGCAGTCGGCGGCTTCACACAGGCCGACCAGCGCATCGAGCTTTGTGCGCGAGACCCGCTTGAATGCGTCGGCCCCATTCGATTCGTCGATCATGCGCCGCTGCTGCACGATGTCCTGCAGGCCATACGCCATCCACGCGACAGCCGGTTTGCCGTCGCGACCGGCGCGGCCGGTTTCCTGATAGTAGGCCTCGATGCTTTTCGGCAGATCGACGTGGGCCACGAAGCGCACGTCGGGCTTGTCGATCCCCATGCCGAACGCGATCGTTGCGACGATGACGATGCCGTCCTCGTTGAGGAAGCGATCCTGGTGACGGGCGCGCGAGGCCGCGTCCATGCCGGCGTGATAGCTCAGCGCCGGAATGCCCGCCTTGACCAGCGAAGCGACGGTGTCTTCGACCTTGGCGCGCGAGAGGCAGTAGACGATGCCGGCGTCGCCGGCGTGCCGCTCGGCGATGAACTGCTGCAGCTGCGCTATGGTGTTCCGCTTCTCGACGACCTCGTAGCGGATGTTCGGACGGTCGAAGCTCGCGACGAAGCGCGGCGCATCGTCCAGCGCCAGCCGGGTCGCGATTTCGTTGCGGGTGAGTTCATCCGCCGTCGCGGTCAGCGCGATCCGCGGCACGTCCGGGAAATGCTCGGCCAGCGCCGACAGGCCGATGTATTCGGGACGGAAATCGTGGCCCCATTGCGAGACGCAATGGGCCTCGTCGATCGCGAACAGGGCGAGGCGCGCGCGTTTCAACAGGCTCAGGCAGCGCGGCGTCAGCAGCCGCTCCGGCGCGACGTAGAGCAGGTCGAGGTCACCCGCGAGCAGACGCCGCTCGACCGCCTCCGCCTCGTCCCATGACAGCGTCGAGTTCAGGACGGCCGCCTTGACGCCTGCGTCGAGCAGTCCGGCCACCTGATCGCGCATCAGCGCGATCAGCGGCGAGACGACGATGCCGCAGCCCGGGCGCAGCAGCGCGGGCAGCTGGTAGCACAGCGACTTGCCGCCGCCCGTCGGCATCAGCACCAGGCAGTTCCCGCCGCCGGCCACGTGATCGACGATCGCCTCCTGCTGTCCGCGGAACGCGGGCAGGCCGAAGACATGATTCAGAAGAGACGTAGCGGTGGGGGCAATACGTTGAACTGCTTCCACAATTTAAGCCCAATGCAATGGACGGTGATGCTCTTGCGCCGAGCCCTGAGTCGGGCTCGTGCGGAAGCACTACCACAAACATCAAAGCAATCGATGGTCGATCCCGCCCAATGACAGAGGCGCGATCGGTCGGCAATTTTGCAATGGCTCGGGCTTGACGCAAGCCGATCAAGTCGGTTGCTCCGGGACAAGCACGAGCAGACGACGGCAACGCCGCGTTGAGAGACGGTCGCACGACGTTTCGAGGGGAATGGCGTTGCCGCCGTTCCCCTCGCGACAGGAAGGCTTACGCCGCCTTCGAGGCCTCCATCAGGATTCGTTCGGCCTTTGCGTCCTCGATCCGGTTCACGAGCTTGCTGCTCTCATGCATGTCGCGGATCGTCTTGGTCAGGGTGACGCAGGACTGGACGAGCATCACGATGCCCATGGAGAGGTAGCCCTTGATCCAGAGGTCGAGCGGCAGGAAGAAGACGCCAATGGCGACCATGAAGGCCGAGCCGGCGAACGAGACGTAAGTGAAGGTGACCCAGGCGGAGCTGTGGGGTTGGACATTCTGGATTCATGACGATCTCCTTGTTGCAGATGGTTTCAGTGTCGGTTCGGTTGAAGTTCATTTTTCCTGCGCGCGCTTTGCCTTGAGGCGCGCAAGAACGTCTTCCGCGGTGGGGCGCAGCCGTGGGCCGAAGCCCTGCTCCGCAAGCCTCTCCGCCGTCGCCAGCGGACCGGTTGCGGCATCGATGTCCGCCAGGGCGTCATCAGCGGCCTGGGCTTCCTGCTGACGCTCGCGCAGTCGCTTCAGCGTGTTCTCGGCTTCGGGCAGCGTCGCTTCGTACGGCCGGGCTGCCTCGACGCCGCCCCGGCGCAACGCGCGGACGGCTTCGGCTGCGCGAGCGATGCGGCGGCCCCGGTCGAGCTCGGTGATCCGCTTCTCGGCATTGGCGACCTGGCGCTTCAGCCGCGTGATCTCGGAGGCAAACAGCGCCCGCGCGGTTGTCGCCGCGTCGCGATCGGCCTCGAGCGCCGCGATGGCCTCGGCGGCATCGTTGGCGAGGTCGTTGCGTTCGCCGTCGAGAGCTGCGATCGCGCGCACCTCGAGATCGGCGATCTGCGCCTTGATGGTGTCGAGCCGCCGGCCCTCCTGCTGGTCCTGGGCGATGGCGAGCGCCAGGGCCCGCTTGGCCCGCTCGACCGCCGCCGCCGAGTCGCGCATTTGCTGATCGAGGATGAGAAGGGCGGCGCGGCCCTCCAGCTCTTCTCCGGCGGAAGCGACGGAGCCCCGAAATAACGTCAAAACCGTTTTGAACATCGATCACTCCTTGCTATGAGCATTGCTCAAGAATGGTTGTAGCACTACCTTGAGCATTGCTCAAGAATTATTTGAGCGACGCTCAAGAAAGTGATCGACATGTCTAAAGCTTTGGAAAGACGCGAGAAACAGCGCGAAGACCTGCTCCAGGCCGCAGAAACCATGATTGCGGCCAAGGGACTGGCCGGCCTCAAGACGCGGGAATTGGCCCAGCGCATCGGGGTGCGCCAATGGCGCGGTCTATAATCTCGTGCAGGACGTGGACGATCTGGTGCTGCGCGTCGGCTCAAGAACGCTTGCGCGACTGGACGCTGCGCTGACGGCGGCCGAAGCAGACGGCCCGGCGACGCCGGTCGACATGCTTTCCCGGATCGCCGTCGCTTATTGCGATTTTGCAGCGGAAAACACCGAACTCTGGCGCGCGCTGTTCGAGCATCGCATGCAGGTGGGAAAGGACGTGCCCGAATGGGCGACCGCCGAGCAGATGGAGTTGTTCCGGCACATCCATAGCCCGCTCGTCGCGCTGTTTCCGCAGCGCGCGCCGGCCGAGCTCGGCGTTTTGGCGCGCAGCCTGTTCTCGGCCGTTCACGGGATGGTCGCACTCGGCCTCGAGCAGAAGCTCGTTGCGGTCCCGCTCGATGTGCTGAGGCGCGAAATCGCGCTCATCGTGCGCGCGATGGTCAACGGCATCGTTCTCGAAGCGAAGGCTGAGGCCTGTTGCAGCGCTTGCGGGCGCCGATTAGCGGTTTTCGAGTATGGGAACGCGCACTAGAATGCGTCTTCAGGTTCTGGAAGGTCGATGAAGAGTCTTTGGAATAATCAGGACGCCGAGAAAGTCGTCGATGCCTATGCGGCGCAGGGCGTCGAGCGCGATCTGGCGTTGCGCGTCTACACGACGCGTCTGCTCGGTGGCGAGCCGCGCCTCGTCCTGCACGGCGGCGGCAATACGTCGTGCAAGATGGTCGCGACCGATCTCGTCGGCGACCGCTGGGACGTGCTCTGCGTCAAGGGCAGCGGCTGGGACATGGGCACCATCGAGCCCGCAGGCCTCCCGGCGGTGAAGCTCGCGCCGCTGTTGAAGGCGCGGAAGCTGAAGTCGCTCACTGACGAAGACATGGTGGCGCTGCAGCGCGCCAACCTGATCAATCCGGCCGCGCCGAACCCGTCGGTCGAGACGCTGCTGCACGCGTTCCTGCCGCACAAGTTCGTCGATCACACCCATTCGACCGCGATCCTGTCGGTGGTCGATCAGGACAACAGCCGCGAGCTCTGTGACAAGATTTATGGCAAGCGCCTCGGCTTCGTGCCCTACATCATGCCGGGGTTCGATCTCGCGGTCGCGGCCGCCGCGGTCTTCGAGCAGGATACGAGCGTCGAAGGCCTGATCCTCGACAAGCACGGCATCTTCACGTTCGCCGAGACGGCGCAAGAGGCCTACGAGCGGATGATCGAGCACGTCACGCTCGCGGAAGACTTTATCGCAAAGAACAGCAAATCCAGTTCGGTGCCTGTGAGCTTGCCTGCCCATCTTGCGGCGCCGGCCGATATCTCGCCGATGCTGCGAGGGGCCGTCGCCGTGCGGCGCGATGGCGGCAAGTTCGACCGCATGATCAGCGATTTCCGCACGTCCGACAAAATCCGCGCGTTCGTCGATGCGGCGAATGTCGACGACATCGCGAAACGTGGCGTCAGCACGCCCGATCTGGTGATCCGCATCAAGACCGGGCCGATGGTGCTGCCCGCCCCGGATGCAACCCGGTTGAAGGGCTATGGCGACGTCATCCGCGAGCGCGTGACGGCCTTTGCCCAAAACTACACCGGCTATTTCAAGGCGAATGACGCGCGCGACGACGTCAAGCGGATCATGCTCGATCCGATGCCGCGCCTGACGCTTGTGCCGGGCCTCGGCATGTTCGGTCACGGCCGCACATTGAAGGATGCGAAGATCGCGGCCGATGTCGGCGAGATATGGATCGAAGCGATCGTCGGCGCCGAGGCGATCGGCAGTTTTCGCCCGCTCAGCCACGACGAGCTGTTTCGGCTGGAATACTGGTCGCTCGAGCAGGCCAAGCTCGCGTCCGCAAAGCCGAAGGCTCTCACCGGCAACGTCGTTGTCGTGACCGGCGGGGCAGGAGCGATTGGCGCTGCGACGGCAAGACTGTTCGCGGAGCAGGGGGCGCACGTTGCGATCCTCGATCTTGATGCGGATCGCGCGCAAGGAGGTTGCCAAAAAGGCCGGAAACGACTCGCTCGGCATCGGCTGCGACGTGACCGACCGAGACTCCGTGCGGGCAGCGTTCGACGCCGTCGTCGCCGGCTATGGCGGCGTTGATATCGCGATCTCCAACGCGGGCGCGGCCTGGGAAGGCGCGATCGGCGACATCGACGACGCATTGCTGCGCAAGAGTTTTGAGCTGAACTTCTTCGCGCATCAGACCGTGGCGCAGAACGCCGTGCGCATCTTCAAAGAGCAGGGGACCGGCGGCGTGCTGTTGTTCAACGCATCGAAGCAGGCCACCAATCCGGGCGCGAATTTCGGCGCCTACGGCCTGCCGAAGGCGGCGACGCTGTTCCTCTCGCGGCAGTATGCGCTCGAATACGGCAAGGACGGCATTCGCTCCAACGCGATCAATGCCGACCGGATCCGCTCGGGGCTCCTGACCGACCAGATGATCGAAAGCCGGTCACGGGCTCGCGGACTGTCGAAGGAAGAGTACATGGCCGGCAATCTGCTCGGCCTGGAAGTCACCGCGGACGACGTCGCGCAGGCGTTTCTGCATCAGGCGCTGGCGGAGCGTACGACCGCGAGCGTGACCACGGTTGACGGCGGCAACATCGCCGCGGCCCTGCGCTAGAACAGGTTCTGTCCGTGAAAGTCGGTGATCGCCACTACCGCACCATCTGGCTCAACGCGAACGGCCGCTCGGTCGACGTGATCGACCAGCGCTGGCTGCCGCATGAGTTTCGCGTGGTGACGATCGACAACGTCGACGACCTTGCAGCCGCAATCCGCGACATGTGGGTGCGCGGCGCGCCGTTGATCGGCGTCGCCGCCGCCTACGGCATGGCGCTGCAAACGATCGCCGATCCCTCCGATGCGGCGCTCGGCGAAGCGCGGGCAAAACTGCTCGCGACGCGTCCGACCGCGGTCAATTTGCGCTGGGCGCTGGACGACATGCTGCGCACGCTCCAGCCGCTTGCGCTGTCCGGCCGGCAGGCGGCGGCCTATCGCCGCGCCGCCGAGCTTGCGGACGAGGATGTCGCGATCAATCTCGGCATCGGCAAGCACGGGCTTGCGCTGATCGAGACGATTGCCGCGCGCAAGAAGCCCGGCGAGCGCGGTGAACATCCTCACCCACTGCAATGCCGGCTGGCTTGCGACGGTGGATTACGGCACGGCGACGTCGCCGATCTATCTCGCCAGCGAACGCGGCATCCCGCTGCATGTGTATGTGGACGAGACGCGGCCGCGCAACCAGGGTGCGCAGCTGACCGCGTGGGAGCTCGTCAGTCACGGCGTGCCGCACACGCTCGTGGTCGACAATGCCGGTGGTCACCTGATGCAGCACGGCATGGTCGACATGGTGATCGTCGGCACCGACCGCACGACCGCGAACGGCGACGTCTGCAACAAGATCGGCACCTACCTGAAGGCGCTGGCCGCGCACGACAACAACGTGCCGTTCTATGTGGCGCTGCCGTCGCCGACCATCGACTGGACCGTCGACGACGGCCTGAAGGAGATCCCGATCGAGCAGCGCTCCGCTGATGAGGTGTCCTATGTGCAGGGCCGCACCGCGTCCGGCGATGTCGCGCGGGTGCGCATCTCGCCCGACGGAACGGATGCCGCCAACTACGCCTTCGATGTGACGCCGGCGCGCCTGGTGAGCGGTCTGATCACCGAGCGCGGCGTTTGCGCCGCATCCCGCGAAGGGCTGCGCAAGCTGTTTCCGGAATGACTATTGACGTGCCGCTGAACGCCCTGTCGGCGCAGACCGGTCGATACCATCGGCCCTTACTGTGCAGACGCCTCCGCTGCCGCGCTGCTGGTCCAGGCGAACGCGCCGAGCTCCTCGCGAAACGCGAACCGGCGCAGATGGTCTTCGACCACGCCCTGCAAGCGGGTCACGGTGTCCGCATCCGCTGCTTCGATAATCAGCAGCAAATCGTCGGCGCCGGCCTTCATGCGACAGAGGCCGGACGGAAACTGGATGCGCGCGGTCTCGGTCGTGTACTCGACCTCGAGCTTGTGCGCCCAATGCTTGCAGAGCTGCACGAGATAGCGGCTGGCGGCGGCAGTCGCGACTTGAGCTTGTGACGTGTACATCGCGGTCCTTTCGGTTGGACTGCGATGTAGTCGATCGCCTCGCGCGCGTGCCATTCACAGTCGCGTCATTCAGAACGATTCCAGATATGCACGGCGCGGGAGTGCCGCCGACGATTAAACGATCCGGCTCTTCCGCTCGCCCCAGTAGCGGTCGCGCAACAGGCGCTTGTAGAGCTTTCCGGTCGGCAGGCGCGGCAGCTCCGCCTCGAAATCGATCGAGCGCGGACACTTCTGATGCGACAGGTTTGCCTTGCAGAAGTCGATCAGCTCGTTTGCCAGTTCGGCATTGGCTTCGACGCCGGACATGGCCTGCACGACAGCCTTGACCTCTTCGCCGAGGTCCTCGTTCGGCACGCCGAACACGGCGGCGTCCATCGACCTTCGGATGCGTGATCAGCAGGTTCTCGCATTCCTGCGGATAGATGTTCACGCCGCCGGAAATGATCATGAAGGTCGCCCGGTCGGTGAGGTAGAGAAAGCCGTCGTCGTCGACGTAGCCGACATCGCCGACCGTGCTCATCGTGCCATCCGCCGAGCGTGCTTCGGCGGTCTTCGCCGGATCGTTGAAATATTCAAACGGGCTCGCGGTCTTGAACCACAGCGTGCCGGGCTCGCCTTTCGGCGTGGGCTTCATCTCCTCGTCCAGCACATGCAGCTCGCCGAGCAGGACCTTGCCGACGGTGCCCCTGTGCGCCAGCCACTCGGCGGTGTCGCAGGCCGTGAAGCCGAGCCCCTCGGTGGCGCCGTAGTACTCTTGAATGATCGGTCCCCACCACTTGATCATCTCCTCCTTCACCTGAACCGGGCAGGGCGCGGCGGCATGGATCGCGATTTCCAGTGACGAGACGTCGTATTTCTTCCGCACCTCCTCGGGCAGCTTCAGCATGCGCGAGAACATCGTCGGCACCAGCTGGCTGTGGGTCGGCCGGTATTTCTCGACCAGCTGCAGGTAGCGCTCCGGATCGAAGCGCTCCATGATGATGGCGGTGCCGCCGCAGCGGATCACGAGATTGATCGCGGCCTGCGGCGCTGAGTGGTAGAGCGGGGCGGGCGACAGGTAGACAAGCCCTTCGCGATAGCGCCAGAGCTTCTGGATGAAATCGAACATCGGCAGTTGCTGGCCCGGCGGCTGGTCCGGCAGCGGCCGCAGGATGCCTTTCGGCCGGCCGGTCGTTCCCGACGAATAGAGCATCGCCGTGCCGAGGCTTTCGTCGGCGATCGGCGTCGCCGGCAGGCCGGCCGTCGCCTCGTCCAGATTGAGGATGCGCTTGCCGTCACCGGGTCCGTCCACGACCAGCACGACCTCCACCTTGGGGCACTGCTCGAGCGCCTTCAGGGCGGTCGCGCGCTTCTCCTGCGAGACGATCAGGACCCTGGATTCGCTGTTGTTGGCGATGTAGGCGACTTCGTCGGGCGTCAGATATGAATTGATGCAGGTGAAGTAGAGACCGGCGCGCTCGCCGGCGCCGCAGCATTCCACGTAGCGCGCGTTGTTCTCCATCAAGATCGCGTAGTGGTCGAGGCGCTTGAGGCCGCAATTGCGAAGGAAATGCGCAAGACGATTGCTGCGCGCTTCGAGCTCGGCGTAGCTGATGGTCTCGCCGCTCTGCGCCATGATGATCGCGGGTTGCGCGCCGCGGGTCTTCGCATGCATGCCTGAATACATTGGACGTCCACTCCCTGATCGTCGTTGCAGGGCCGGGTTCGTCCCGGTCCCGATTTGGCCGTGGGCAACGAGACTACATTAGCGGCGGCGCAGCCGGGCCGCCAACTGTCGCATCCGTCGTCGTCGATGGTCAGGGCAAACGCTTTCGGTGGCTTTCGGATGCCGCGCAACCGGAATTAGTGCCGCGTGCCGGGGCGCTTGGGGGCGGCGTCGTCGCCGTCGCGGCCGTCGTCGGGCCAGCCGAACACCTTTGCCAGCTGCTGCACCGCAGCCAGCAGCTTTTCCAGCCCGGCAATCCCCTGGATCAGCTCGGTCGCATTGGATTTCTTGACGTCGAGCGCGCAGCCAATCACCAGTCCGACGGCCAACTCCCGCTCGGCTTCGATATCCTCCTTCGACCGCGTCATTTCAGCTCGCAACCACCTGTCGCCCAATCGAAGCGGCTGCGCCGCGCTCGCCGCTGATGACCGGCGAACGCGACATCGAGATCACGCCTCGACATGGATTTCTTTGGCCTCGCAGGGGAGTTGCGAAGCGCCGCCATCATAAGTCGCACGATTTGGCAACTTCAACCCAGAATTGCGGTCGTCCAAAGAGGAATTTCAGCCTGATGGAGCGCTGGCAAGCAAGGCAGGCAGTTCCGACAGCGATCGGATGGTCCAGTCCGGCATCGAAGCCGAACGGATCGGGTCTGAGCCGCGTCGCCTTGAACATCGTGAGCGGCCCGATCGCCTGCTGATTGCGCGTTTCATTCGCAAGCGCTTGCGCCGTCACGCGCTCGATCCAGGCCACCTTGAAGCCGAAGGCTTTTGCGCCGCTGGCGTCGAAGGGGTTCGACGAGACGAACACGACGTCGCGCGGCTGAACGCCGAGCTTCTGCTCGACGAGCGCGTAGGTTTTGGGGCTCGGCTTGAAAATCTGCGCCGCATCGACGCTCAACGTCGCGTCGAGCAGCGGCGCAAAACCGCTGTTCGTCACCAGCGCATCGAGCATGGCGCTGTCGCCGTTCGACAGGATCGCGAGCTTGTGTCCCTTCAGCGCTTCGAGCGTCGCCTTCGCATCCGGGTAGGGATCGAGATCCAGGTACTTGTCCATGATGGACGCAACGGTCGCAGCGTCGTGCGCAAGCCCGAGCGCATCGAGCGTGTAGACCAGCGACTCGCGCGTGACGGCGGAAAAATCCTCGTAGCGCTGCATCAGCGAACGCAGCCAGGTGTATTCGAGCTGCTTCATCCGCCAGATCTGGGTGACGACCTCGCCATATCCCGGAAAGGCCTGATCGGTGACGGATGCGACCGACTGTATGTCGTAAAGCGTGCCGTAAGCGTCGAAGACAACGGCCTTGATCGTCATCATATTCACCCGGCATAGTTTTGCGGCCGAAGGCCCATAACAACGACCAAAAGACTATTTGAGGGAGGTCACGTGCAGCAACAGCACGTTTGAGACCGATTTCTGGAAGGACAATGCGGCGCGAAAGGCCTGGGACGACATCGTTCCCGGCGAGCCGCGCAAGACGATCCCCTATCTGCTGACACGCGAGGCGATCCAGCTCTACTGCCGCTCGGTCGGCGAGGATCATCCGATCTATTTCGACGAGGCGTATGCGAAGAAGACGCCCTACGGCGGGCTGATCGCGCCGCCGTCGATCCATATCCTGCTGATGTTCGCCTGCACGCCCGCGGACGACTGGATGCGCAGCCCGGGCACGATCAATGCCGGCCAGTCATGGAGCTACAACATCCCGGCGCGACCGGGCGACACCATCACGCTGCAGGCGCGCGCGCTCGACAAGTTCATCAGGAAGGAGCGGCTGTTCTGCGTGCACGACAACGTCTTCTTCAATCAGCACGGCCAGGTGATCTGCTCCGGCCGCGGCCAGACCATCCGGCCGATGTAAGGGAGGTGCAGATGAACACTTACGACACGCTGGCGCAGGGCCAGAAAATCGAGGGTCCGAAATTCGCGGTGTCGCGCGAGTCGATCCGCCTCTTCTGCGACGGATCGCTCGACTACAACCCGCTGCATCTCGACGACGACTACATGAAGAACAGTTTCGGCAAGACCAGCTTCGGCGGCATCATCATGCACGGCATGAACAATTTCGGCCTGCTGACGCGGATGTTGACCGACTGGGCCTACCCGATCGGCGGCATCCAGCGCCGGATGGAAACGCGCTGGCTCAAACCGGTGCGGCCGGGCGACACCATCCAGCCGTTCGGAACCATCAAGGCCAGGCAGGCCACCGCCAAATCGCGCTGGGTGCTGATCGACGTGACGGTCGAGAACCAGAGCGGGACGGTGGTCGCGGCGGGCGAGGCGATGGTCGAGTTCCCGCACGGGGCGGCCGGCATTTGAGCCGAACGGATCGGCAGTCTGCAGGCGAGGCCCTTCCATCAAACGACAATCGAAGGATTGACGGTCGCAAGCGAGTGTGCGATTGGTAACCTTATGGTTACCAATGAATCCCGCCTTGATCTTGCGTTTGGCGCGCTTGCGGACACGACACGTCGCGCGATCCTGAAACGCTTGTCGGCTGGCGACGTCACCGTCGGCGAACTGGCCGAGCCATTCGACATGTCGCGGCCGGCCATCTCCAAGCATCTGCGCGTGCTCGAACGTGCGGGCCTGGTGCGAACCGACCGCGACGGCCGCATCAGCCGTTGCTCCTTGAATGCAGCAGGGCTTCGCGAAGCTACGTCCTTTGTCGATCAGTATCGGGTCTTTTGGGAGGATCGACTGGAGGCGCTGGCGCGGTACGCCGAGCGCAAACGCTCATGAACGATATGATGCGAACATTGCAGGTCTCGCGCCTGATCCGTGCCGATGCCGACGCGCTTTTCCTCGCATGGACGGATCCGCAAGAGCTCGTGCATTGGTGGCGGCAGGAGGGTGAGGGCTGGAGCTTTGCCGGCGCGTCGTTGGATCTCAGGGTCGGCGGTCGCTACCGGCTGTCGATGCGGGCGCCCGACGGCAGACGCATACCGCCCACGGAATCTATCGCGAGATCGAGCCGCCCGAGCGGCTGGTCTTTACGTGGGACTGGGAAGGGCGAAGCGTCGGCGACACGCAGGTGACCGTCACGTTCCGACGTGTCGATGCCGAACATACCGAAGTCGTGCTGACGCACGAGCGGTTTGCCGATCCAGCGCGCATGGGACGCCATCAGCAAGGCTGGACGGAACTCCTGAAATTACTGGAGCAGCACGTGAGCGAACAGCACACGGCGCGTCGATAAGGAGCGCACATGACGACCCGGACAATCATCGACGAGTATTTTCGCCGGCTCAAGGAAAAGGCCGACTGGTCTGCGTGCCTGGCCGATGACATGGCGTTCACAAGCTTCACGAGCCCGAACAAGCGTGTCGATGGTCGGGCAGCTTACCTGGAAGCGACAAAGCGCTTTTATTCAACCATCATCGCCGTGAACGTGAAGGACGTGCTCGTGGACGGCACAAGGGCCTGCGCATTGACGCATTACGATTTGCGCGCGCCGGGATTACCCGCGTTCAGCACCGACGTGGCCGAAGTCTTTCAGGTGCGGGACGGCAAGATCGTCTCGTTCGACATCTACTTCGATACCGCACCCTTTCCGAAATAGTTTTGGCGAGCCCGCCATGGTTCAGGCTTCTCCACTCCTCGAACGGGTGCGTCAGCTGCTCGCGCAGGCGCCACAGCTCGAGCAAAAGAAAATGTTCGGCAGCGTCGCCTTCATGGTCCGCCGCAAGATGTGCGTCTGTGTCGGCAAGGGCCGGATCATGTGCCGCATCGATCCGGCGCTGTTCGAGCGCGCTTGCAGACGTCCCGGGGTCACAGCGGTGGTCATGAAAGGCCGGGTCTATCGCGGTTACGTCCATGTCGATGCCGCGGCGCTGCAAACGCCCCGCGCGCTGAAATACTGGGTGGACCTGGCTCTCAAGCAAAACGCCTCGCTTGCGGCAGAGCGCTGACCTGGGGCAGGGGTTCCATCCTTGTCCGGCCGGGATTTGGTGCCCGAATCGGCTGGATTCGGGCCGGTTTTTGGTCTCGGTCGGCTTGGCCGGATTGACAGTTCGGCCGTCCTTGCCTTAAAGAACGGCCCAATTCGGGCGGCTTGGCCGCCCGGTTTGTTTTATATCCGGCTTGCCGCCACGGCCTTCGAAGATCGTAAGGATTGACCCATGAAGGTCCGTAACTCGCTGAAATCGCTGCGTGGCCGTCATCGTGCCAACCGCCTCGTCCGCCGCAAGGGCCGCGTCTACGTGATCAACAAGGTCCAGCGCCGCTTCAAGGCGCGTCAGGGCTGATCCGAGCCCTGATCGAAGGCTGATTACGGCCCGGGCAGAAGGCCTAAAGGGCCTCACCGCGACAACATTCACACAGGCTTGAGCGTTTCCGCGCTTTCCAGCGCGCGGTGGCGCATCTAGACTTTGTGCATGGCACTCCTCTCCGAAAAGGCTCGCTCGCGCAAAGTTCCGATCCTGCTGACGTCGGCTTTTGCCGCAGCAATCGCCTTTGCCGGACCGGCGCAGGCGCAGGAAACGACCCCGCCCACCCAGCAGAAAAAGATGCCCGAGGCGCCGGAGAAGCTGCCGCGCGTCGGCGCGGATCGCACTCGCGGGCTCGAGTTCCTGTTCGGCGCCCTGAAGGCTGCACCCGATCCGGCCAGCGCCAAGCACGTCGAGGGCCGGATCTGGGCGCTGTGGACGCAGACCTCGAGCGATACGACGATGCTTTTGATGACGCGTGCGAAAAACGCGATCGAGAAGAAGCAGCCGGACGTGGCGCTGAAGCTGCTCGACAAGGTGGTCAAGCTGAAGCCGGATTACGTCGAGGGCTGGAACCGGCGCGCCACGATCTATTACCTGCAGAACGAATATGCGAAATCGCTGGGCGACATCCGCGAGGTTCTGGCGCGCGAGCCGCGTCATTTCGGAGCGCTGGCCGGCCTCGGCATGATCATGCAGGAGCTGGGCGACGACAAGCGGGCGCTCGACGCCTTCCGCAAGGCGCTGGAGATCAACCCGCATCTCGAGAAGCTGCCGGACATGGTGAAGTCCCTGACCGAGAAGGTCGAGGGGCGGCCGATCTGATTTTTGCGCCGGCTAGTGTCCCGAATCCGAAGTTCGCCATACTTCGCGGCACCCTCGGGAGCGAACTTCGGATTCGATAAGGACACTAGCAAACTTATGATTCTAGTGTCGTTTATGGTTCAGAAATTCGCTCGATGGATTCGCGGCGAGGATGGAGCGAATTTCTGAACCACGACACTAGGTCCGCACTAGCGGGCCTTCGTCATGAAACCCGGGCCCGGGACACCCGTACTTCGCTCGTGCGCAGGACATTCCGGAAAATCCGTATGAGTTTGATCACCGTGGCCGTGGCGCTGATCGTGCTGGCCGCAATCACGCAAGTCGGCGTGTTTCTGATCGAGCGGTCGCATGCGCCCGCCGGGCGAATGATCGACGTGACGGGCGGCCGTTTGCACGTCGTCGAGACGGGTCCGCAGAACGCATCGTCGCTGCCGGTGGTTTTGATCCACGGCGCGAGCTCGAACCTCGAATCGATGCGCCAGCCGCTCGGCGACGCGCTCGGCCGCAGCCATCGCGTGATCATGATCGATCGGCCGGGCCACGGCTGGAGCACGCGCGAGGCCTTGAGCGATTCCACGCCCGCGATCCAGGCGCGCATGATCGACGAGGCGCTGGGCAAGCTGGGCGTCGACCGCGCGCTGATCGTCGGCCATTCGTGGGGCGGCGCATTGCTGCCGGCGATGGCGATCAATCACCCCGCGCGCGTGGCGGGTCTGGTGATGCTGGCGCCCGTGACCCATCGCTGGAACGGCGGCATTGCCTGGTATCACAACCTCGGCGCCGCGCCCGTGGTCGGACGGCTGTTCGCGCATACGCTGGCGCTGCCGACCGGGATGCTGATGCTCAATACCGGAGCGCGCGGCGCCTTCCGGCCGCAGGCGATGCCGGACGACTATGTGCGCGCCACGGCGCTGCCGCTGTTGCTGCGGCCGCGCGAATTTCTCGCCAATGCCTGGGACATGTCGACGTTGAAGGCCGCGGTGGTCGCGCAGATGCCGCGCTATGCCGAGATCAAGGTGCCGGTGATCATTCTGCACGGCGACGTCGACAAGTCGGTGTATCTGACCACGCATTCGCAGAATTTCGTGAAGGCGGTGCCGCACGCCGAACTGATCGTGCTGCCGGGCGTCGGCCACCTGGTGCAGAACGCTGCGACCGAGCGGGTCGTCGCGGCGATCGAACAGCTGATGCCGCAGGCCGCGGCCAGGGCGGAAGCTTCGGCGGTGCGCTAAGGGCAAGTAGCAAGCAAAGGAGAACCGGCATGCCTACTATGTTCGATGTGCCCCGGCGAGACGTTCTGACGGCAAGCGCGGGTTTGGCGGCGGCAGTTCTGACAGCGTCGACACCGGCCGCCGCCGGCGATCCGAGCTTCATGAATAACGTCCCCGATCCCCTCCTGGCGGGCAAGGAACTGCCGACGTTCAAATTTGCCCTCGAGAAATCGCAAGGAAAGGTTATCGGCAACAGCTTCGGGAAGGAGGCGACTGTCACCCAACTGCCGATTTCGAAGGGCCTTGCAGGCGTCTCCATGCAACTCGAGCCTGGGGCAATGCGGGAGCTTCACTGGCACGCAACCGCGGCCGAATGGGCTTTCGTCATCGAGGGCCGCGTTCGGACGACTGTTATCGATCCGCAGGGCAATGCCGAGACGAATGACTTCGATGTTGGCGACATCTGGTACTTCCCCCGCGGACACGGTCACATGCTCGAGTGTCTCGGTGCAACGCCCTGCCAGTTCATTCTCATCTTCGACAATGGATACTTCTCCGAGTTCGGCACGTTCAGCATTACCGACTGGATCGGTCACGCGCCAAAGCCGCTCCTGGCCAAAAACTTCGGCCTGCCGGAGGAAACGTTCAATACGTTCCCCAAGGGCGAGGTGTACTTCGCCCGTGGCGCAGTGCCACCCGAACAACCGGCGGCGCCGCTGCAAGGGTGGAAGCTGCCGCCGGAGACGCACAAGTATCGTCTCCTCACCCAGGCACCCCACAAGGTCTATGCGGGCGGCCGCGAGTGGCGGGTCAATTCCACCCGGTTTCCGATCTCGAAGACGATCACCGGCGTGGTCCTCGACCTCGATCCGGGGGCATTACGAGAGCTGCACTGGCACCCCAACGCCGACGAGTGGCAGTACATCGTCGATGGCCAGGTGAACGTCACCCTGTTCGGTTCGGGCGGGAGGTTCCGCGTCGAGACCCTGGAGAAGGGCGACGTCGGCTACATTCCGCAAGGATACGGGCACTCGATTGAAAATGTGGGCGACGCGCCCGCTCGCGTCCTGATCGGCCTTAACGCCGGAAACTACGAGTCGATCGACCTGTCGCAGTGGATTGCGGGTAACCCGGCTGATGTCCTGGCCACCAACTTCGGACAGCCACGGGACCTTTTTGGCAAGTTCCCCAGCCACGACGTGTTTCTTGCCGGCAAGAACGGCCCCGGCAGATAGGATCAACGCCGGCTAAAATATGGTTACACGTCGCGCCGTGTTTGCCGCCCTGGCTACATGTCGATGGCGTCGTCGGCGCCGACATAGGCGATGCGCATCATGTTGGTCGCGCCCGGCGTGCCGAGCGGCACGCCCGCGACGATGATCACCCGCTGGCCCGCGCGCGCAAACCCGTCGCGGAAGGCGATGCGGCAGGCGCGGTTGACCATGTCGTCGAGATCATGCGCGTCCTCGGCGACCACGCAATGGACGCCCCATACCAGCGTGCTCTTTCGCCCGGTCTGAATCTTCGGCGTGATGGCGACGACCGGCGGCTTCGGCCGCTCGCGCGCCACGCGCAGCGCGGTCGAGCCTGAATCGGTCCAGCAGATGATCGCCGACAGATCGAGCGTTTCGGCGATCTGCCGCGCCGCATCCGCAATCGCGTCACCTGCGGTCGCCTCCGGCTCGGCGCGCTGCGAGTTGATCACCGAGCGATAGGTCGGATCGCGCTCCACCTCTTCGCCGATGCGATTCATGGTCGCGACCGCCTCGACCGGATACTTGCCGGCAGCCAACTCGGCCGAGAGCATCACGGCGTCCGCGCCCTCGAACACGGCGGTCGACACGTCGGAGACCTCCGCCCGCGTCGGCACCGGGCTCTGGATCATCGACTCCAGCATCTGGGTTGCGACCACCACCGGCTTGCCGGCGCGCTTGGCCATCCGCGTCATCTGTTTCTGCAGGCCCGGCACGCGCTCGAGCGGCATTTCGACGCCGAGATCACCGCGCGCGACCATCAGCGCATCGGCGACGTCGATGATTTCCGCCAGCCGTTCGATCGCCTGCGGCTTTTCGATCTTCGCCATCACCGCCGCACGCCCGCGCACGAGCTTCTTGGTCTCGATCACGTCGTCCGGCCGCTGCACGAACGAGAGCGCGATCCAGTCGACACCGGCCTCCAGCGCCGCGTCGAGGTCGGCGCGATCCTTCGGCGTCATCGCTGAGACCGGCAGGTCGGTATCGGGCAGGCTGACGCCCTTGCGATCCGACATGCGCCCGCCGACGGCGACGCGCGTGACGGTGCGGTCGCCGGTGGCCTCCTCGACGATCAGCCGCACCTTGCCGTCGTCGAGCAGCAGCGCATGACCGGGCTTCAGCGCCTTGAGAATCTCGGGATGCGGGAGATGCACGCGGCTGCGATCGCCCGGCTCCGCGCTGCAATCGAGCGTGAAGGTGTCGCCGTTGTTCAATTGAATCGCGCCTTCGGCGAACGAGCCGATGCGGAGCTTCGGCCCCTGCAGATCGACCAGGATGCCGATCGGCCGGCCGTAGTTGCTTTCGATGTTGCGGATCGTCTTCACGAACTCGCGCATCTTGTCATGCGGCGTGTGCGACATGTTGATGCGAAAGGCGTCCGCGCCGGCCTCGAACAGCTTGCGGATCGTTGTGCTGTCGGAGGATGCGGGGCCAAGTGTCGCCAGGATCTTGATGCGGCGAAGCCGTCTCATTTCTTCGGTGCCCCCGGCGGCGTCAGCGACGGTGACACCGGTGATCCGCCGGGAATTCCGCCCGAAGGCGATGCGCCGCCCGGCAGGCCCGGCAACGGCCGCTGGATGTTCTGCTCGCCGGCTTCAGTGAGCTGCACCGTCCAGGCGCGCTGCTCGCCGGTGTCGACCTCGAAGAAGCCGGTGCGGTCGAACCCGCGCGCGAGGCAGTCCTCGGTGCCGCGAATGGTGAATTCCTTGTCGCGTGAGCACATGAAGGCCTGTCCCGACCACTCGCCACCCCGATCGTAGTCGATGGCATAGATATAATAAAATCTTGCGACGAGCGTTCCGCGCAGCAATGTCTCGCAACTCTTCGCCGAGACGTTCCACCAGCCTTCCGTGGTCCACCCCTCCGCATCCTTGTAGCCGAGTGCGATGCCGACACGGCTCGACGTATTGTTGCACAGGCGGAAGTCGGCCTGCGCCGGGAGCGCCCACAGGAAGACGATCGCGACGATCGCCGCGGCTGCAAGATGCAACCGCGGGCGGAATGGTCTCGAGAATCGGCTTTCGCTCGGTGCGTTCATGAATCCAGGCAGGTCATTTGACGCGAATCCGCCTGATTTCGCGTAACCGTCCTGTGGCTGTCAACGACTCTTGCGCCAATTCCGCGTGACGGACGTCATCAAAGTTACGGATTTGGTGGTCGAGCCTTCGCTTTTGCCC
>CAVWTB010000063.1:0-202717 GCA_963757845.1 uncultured Alphaproteobacteria bacterium | reverse complement strand
CCGATGTCGACGTGCAGCTGGAGCGGCAGCAGTGGACCGGGATCGTGGAGAAGCTCACGACGGCGCTTTCGGGCAGCGACGCGCCGGACATCGTCGAGTTCGGCAACACGCAGGCTCAGACGTTCGAGGCCGCCGGCGCGGTCATCGATCTCACGGACCAGGCGGAGGAGCTCGGCGGCGACGACTTCCTGCAGAGCCTGCTGGAGGCCGGTACGTACGACGGCTCGCTGTACGCCGTGCCGTACTACGCCGGGGCCCGTGTCATGATCTACCGCAAGGACCTCTTCGAGGAGGCCGGCATCGAGATCCCGACGACCCTCGAGGAGTGGGTCGCCGCCGGCGAGGCGCTGAAGGAGGCCAACGCCGACGTCCCCAACTTCTCTGGCATCTACCTCCCGGGCCGCAACTGGCACGGCATGCTGCCGCTATCTGGGACGCCGGCGGTGACATCGCAGTCAAAGAGGGCGAGGAGTGGGTCGGCACGCTCGACACGCCGGAGTCGATCGCCGGGCTCGAGCTCTTCAAGGAGGTCTTCGATCGCGCCAACGCGGCACCCGCCGACGCCGACGATGCGAACGACTACCTGGCCTTCTGCGCCGGAGAGGTCGGCATGATGCCGGCGCCGGGCTGGAAGCCGGGTCAGATCATCAACGAGGACGACGGCTGCCCGGACATGGAGGCGCAGATCGGCGTCTTCCCACTGCCCGGCTCGTCGGCTGGTACGACGTCGCCGTGTTCCTCGGCGGCTCGAACCTCGGCATCCCCACGAACAGCGAGAACCAGGAGCTGGCCTTGGACCTGCTGAAGATCCTCGTCTCCGCCGAGTACCAGCGGCAGATCGCCGAGGCCGGTCTGATCCCGGCGCTGAAGTCCGAGCTGGCATCGGTGACCGGCAGCGAGGCTGCCGTTGCGCAGGCCACGGCTGCGGAGAACAGCCGGTTCGTGCCGACGAGCGAGCACTGGGCCGACGTCGAGGCGGCCAACGTCCTCCCTGACATGCTCGTGGAGATCGCCCAAGGCGGCGACATCGCAGCGGCCGCAGCGAACGCCGACGCGGCGATCGAAGCGGCGCTTAACGGCTGACCACTGATTTCAGAAGTACGGGGGCGAGGGCAGCGCCGATGGTCATCGCAACCACGGCGACGACGGCCGAGCTGAAGGGCCTGGCCGACGACGACCAATCCGGCGGCGCGCCGCCGGTTCCGCGGCCGCCGCGCTCGGCGCTGCCCTACGTCCTCCTGGTGCCGGCGATCATCATCCTGGCGTTGATGCTCGGCTACCCGCTGGTGCGGCTGGGCATCATGTCGATGCAGGAGTACGGCCTGCCACAGGTCTTCGGGCGGCCCGCACCGTGGGTCGGCCTGGACAACTTCCAGACCATCATCAACGAGTCCTACTTCTGGACGGTGCTGTGGCGGACGTCATCTTCTGCGCCGTCACGGTGGCACTGACGATGGTGCTCGGGGTGCTGATCGCGCTGCTCCTCGAGGCGCTGGGCCGGGTGATGCGGTTGATCGTCTCGGCCTCGCTGATCGTCGCCTGGGCGATCCCCCCGCTCACCGCGACCATCGTCTGGCAGTGGATGTTCGACACGCAGTACGGCATCGTCAACTGGGCGTTGGGGAAGCAGGGCGAGAGCTTCTTCGCCAACCAGCTGACGTTCTTCATGATCGCCGCACTGATCGTCGTGTGGATGGGCATTCCCTTCGTGGCGTTCACCGGTCTACGCAGGACTGACCCAGATCCCGGTCGAGCTGATGGAGGCGGCGCGGATGGACGGCGCCAACTTCCGCAACCGCTTCCGGTACATCGCCTACCCGGCGATCAAGCCGATCCTGCTGATCCTCACGTCGCTGTCGGTGCTGTGGAACTTCCGGGTCTTCACCCAGATCTACGTGCTGCAGAAGGCCGGCGGTGTCACGCGGGACACCAACCTGCTCGGCGTGTACGTGTACCGCATCTCGATCGGCGAGAACGACTACGGCATCGGCGCGGCGATCGCCATCGTGATGGTGGTGATCACCGTGCTCCTGACGTTGACCTACCTGCGGGCGATGATGCGCGTGGAGGAGCGTGAGCTTACGAACGTCGACCAATCGTCAGGGCACCGTGATCTCGCGGCGCAGCCAGCGCGTCGCGATCAACGCCGCCGGCGTCGTGGTCGCGCTGATCGCCCTGTTCCCCGTGTACTGGATGGTGCTGACGTCGTTCCGGCCGGGCCAGGAGCTGCGCACATCGACGCCGTCGTTCCTGCCGACGAGCGTGACGCTCGACAACTACCGGCGGGTCTTCGAGCGCGAGTACTTCTGGACGGCGATGAAGAACAGCGCGCTCGGTCACGCTGATCGTGGTCGGATTGGCGCTCGTCGTCGCCTTCCTCGCCGCCGTGGCGCTGGCGCGGTTCCGGTTCCGCGGGCGGGCGTCATTTCTCGTCCTCGTGATCCTCATTCAGATGATCCCCGCCGAGGCGCTGATCATCTCGCTGTTCCAGATCCTCGACGGCGCCCAGTTGACCAACCGCATCATCGGGCTGGCCCTCACCTATCTGGTCTTCGTCCTGCCGTTCACCATCTGGATCCTGCGCGGCTTCGTCGGCGGTGTCCCGCTGGAGCTCGAGGAGGCCGCCCGAGTCGATGGCGCCAGTCGCTTCGGGGCGTTCATGCGGATCACGCTCCCGCTCGTCGCGCCAGGTCTCGTGGCGACGGGGATCTTCGCCTTCATCCTGTCATGGAACGAGTTCATCTTCGCCCTCGTCATCATGAACCGCCCGGAGAACCAGACCGGGCCGGTGTGGCTCCAGGCGTTCAACGAAGGAGCGCGAGGAACGGACTGGGGTGGCGTGATGGCCGGCTCGACCCTGATGGCGGTCCCGGTGATCGTCTTCTTCCTGATCGTCCAGCACCGGGTCTCCGCCGGCCTCACCGCTGGCGCCGTGAAAGGCTGACCAGTGGCGACGACCCAGCGGGCCGTGTCGACCACGAGCCCGGCGCAGCGAGCTCCGGTCGGCGTCGACGTCGGCGGCACCACGACGACCGCCGTACGGTTCGAGGCCGGCGCGCACGCCGTCGCCGCGGTTGCGGCGGCGCCGACGCCGCAGGGCGCCGACGCCATCGTCGACATCGTCGGGCGGCTCGTCGCTGACGTCGCCGACGGCGCAGCGGCCGAACCGATCGGCGTCGGCATGCCCGGACGCGTCGACGTCACGAACGGGATCGTCAGCTTGGCCGTCAACCTCGGCATCACCGCGCCCGTGGAAGTCGCCGCCATGCTGGCCGACCGCCTGGGTCGCGCGGTGCACGTCGAGAACGACGTCAACGCGGCAGCGTTGGGTGCGTTCGCCCATCTCCGGCGCCCGCCGTCCTCGTCGCTCGCCTATGTGAACGTGGGCACCGGCATCGCCGCCGGCTACGTCCTGCGAGGGTCGCCTGTGGCGCGGCGCGACGGGGGGTGCCGGCGAGATCGGCCATGTCCCGATGCGCCATGGTGGCCCGGCGTGCCACTGCGGGCAGGACGGGTGCGCAGAGGCGATCGGCTCAGGCCGCGCCGCCCGGGACGGCCCGCGCGCCAGGGAGGACGTCCTCGCCGCCGCGGCGTGGGCTGTACAACTATGTGCGATGGCACTGGATGTCGACGTCGTGGTCGTCGGCGGCGGCATGACTCGACCGCCGGCCATGTTCCTGGAGAGTTGCAAGACGTGCTGGCCGCTCGCGCCGAGGCGTCGCCGATGCTGGCCGCGTTGGCGCTCGCTGATCGAGTTGCTGTCGCGCCTGTCGACGTGCCGCTGGGCAACCTCGGCGCCTCGCTCGCCGCCGACCATCACCAGGCTGTCTCGTGACCGTTGCTGTCGTCAACGGATCCGTCATCACGCCGGCAGGCGTGCTCGCGGACGGCTACGTGCTGCTCGATGGCGGCGTCGTCGCCGCCGTCGGCACCGGTGCTCCCCAGGAGCAGAGCACGACGATCGATGCCGCCGGCGGGTGGATCGCCCCCGGCTTCATCGATGTCCAGATCAACGGCGGCCACGGCATCGACCTCACGACGCAACCAGACCGGATCGGTGAGCTCGGCGCGGTGCTCGTCCGCTACGGCGTGACGGCCTTCGTGCCGACGATCATCACGTGTCCACCCGAGTCCCGGGACACTGCGGTGGAGGCGTGGCGAGGCGCGCCGACCAGCCGGCGGCAGCGGTGCCGCTGGGCCTGCACTTCGAGGGCCCGATGCTGTCGCCGGCGCGACGAGGCGCCCATCCGGCGGCGATGCTCGTGGCGCCGTCCACGGAGCTGGTCGCCGGCTGGGGCCCAGAGTCCGGCGTGCTGCTGACCACCGTGGCGCCCGAGCTGCCCGGGCGCGCTGGACGTCATCGAGGAGCTGACCGGCGCGGCGTCGTCGTCTCGCTCGGACACACCGACGCGTCGGCCGAGCAGTTCGCCGCAGGTCTCGCCGCCGGCGCGACGTATGTCACGCACCTGTTCAACGCCATGCGGCCGTTCAACCACCGTGACCCGGGTCCGATCGGTGCCACGCTCGCCGACGACACGGTGGTCGCCGGGTTGATCTGCGACGGCATCCACGTCGACCCGGTGGCGGTGCGGATGGCGTGGCGAGCGCTCGGGCCATCCCGGCTGAACCTCGTCACCGACGCCGTCGACGTGCTCGGACTCGACCCGGGCGGCACGAGCCGGATCGGCAACGTCGAGGTCACCGCCGAGCGGCCGGAGTGCGGACGGCGGACGGCGTGCTGGCCGGCAGCAACCTGGCGCTGGACCAAGCGGTCCGCAACCTCGTCGCCTTCACCGGCTGCCCGGTCGTCGAGGCGCTCGCCACCGTGACGTCGACCCCAGCCGACCTCCTCCACCTGCCGATCGGGGTCGGCTGTCGTCGGCGCTCGCGCCGATGTGACCGTCCTCGACTCGTCACTCGACGTGACGGCGACGGTCGTCGGCGGCGAGCTGGCCTGGAGCTCCTGACGCATGGAGGTCGTGATCACGTCGTCGGCTGACGAAGCCGGCCGGCTCGTCGCCGACGTCATCGTCCGGGTGCTGAAGGAGCGTCCGGAGGCGGTGGTCGGCCTGGCCACCGGCAGCTCGCCGTTGCCCACGTATGCCGCACTGATCGAGGACCATCGGGCCGGTGCGGTCAGCTTCGTTCGCGCCGAGCGCGGTGCTGCTCGACGAGTACGTCGGGCTCCCGCCCGATCACCCGCAGACGTACGGGGCATTCATCCGCGAACAGTTCACGGGCCATATCGACCTCGAACCGGACAGATTGTTCGGTCCCGACGTGTGGGCCGAGGATCTCGACGCGGCCTGCCGACAGTACGAACAGCTCCTCGCCGACCTGGGCGGGGTCGACGTGCAGCTGCTCGGCATCGGGTCGGACGGGCACATCGGGTTCAACGAGCCCGGATCGTCGCTGGCGTCACGCACGCGCATCAAGACGCTGACGGCGGCGACGCGGGGCGACAACGCCCGGTTCTTCGCGTCGCTGGACGAGGTGCCACGCCACGTCGTGACGCAGGGCCTTGCCACCATCACTGCGGCCCGGCACGTCGTGCTCGTCGCGTGTGGCGCAGCGAAGGCGGTTCCGGTGGCGAGAGCCTGTGGAAGGCCCGGTGGCTGCACGTTGCCCGGCGTCGGTGCTCCAGTTGCACCCTCACGCGACCGTCGTCGTCGACGAGGCGGCGGCAGCTGAGCTGGAGCTGGCGGACTACTACCGCGAGACCTACGCCGGAAAGCCGGCGTGGCAGCACCTGTGACGCTGCGGCTCGATGCCACGTACCTCCCGGCCAGCCGTGGCCGGGGACGATGCACCTGCGGCTGGCCAACCTCGGGCCGATCCCGCTGGACCGCTTCCGCCTGGCGTTGACGTCGGTCGTCCAGCTGACGCCACCGACCGACGGCAGCACGAAGCTCGTCGCGCGGGTCTCCGGTTGGCACGAGCTGGCCCCTCCTGACGGGTTCGAGCTGCCACCCGGCGCGGTCTGGGACCTCGATCCGCTGGTCTGTGGGCACCGCCCGAGCCATGCCAACGATGGTCCGGCCAGCGCGTACGTCGTGCTGGCCGACGGCTCGACGCGCGCGGTGACGCTCGGCGCGACCGATCGGGCGTCGCGCCCTCGGGTGGGGGCCGAGGCCCCGCCGGCGCTGTCGCTCGTCGAGCGCGACGGCGTGGCGGCCGCGGCGTGGGAGATGGCGGCGAGGTGCGAGCAACGCGTCCATCCTCACGACGCCGTGGTGTTGTCGTCGGACGGCGACCCCGTCTCGGTCGCCGTCGCTGACGGCCTCGCACCCGAGCAGTTCGAGATCGCCGAGCAGCGTGAGCAGTTCCACGTTCGGGCCGGATCACGCCGGGCGCTGCAGTGGGCACTGCTGGCGATGTCCCGCCACCGGCGCGGCGAGCTCGATGAGATCGACGGCCGCCACGAGCCGTGCCACGGATGGCGGGGCCTCCACGTCGACCTCGCCCGGCAGTTCGTGCCGGCTGTCGATGTCGAGTGGCTGATCGAGGTCGCGGCGTGGCACCGCCTGAACCGATTGCACCTGCACCTCACGGACGACGAGGGATGGCGCGTGCCCGTGCCCGGCTATCCGGCGCTGACGGACGTCGGTGCGTGGCGAGCGCCATCGGCATGCGCCGTGCCGCCGTTGCTCGGCTCCGGGGCCGATGCCACCGGCGGTTGGTACTCGAGCGGGGCGATCGCGAGTTGGGTCGACAGGGCGGCGGAGCTCGGGATCGAAGTGGTGCCCGAGGTCGATCGTCCCCGGTCACTGCTTCGCCGCACTGGCGGCGCTGCCCGAGCTGCGCGATCCGGACGATGCATCGGGCGCGGCGAGCGTGCAGCACTTCGTCGACAACGTGCTCAACCCAGGCGTCGAGGCGACGTGGCCGTTCCTCGAGGCGGTGTTCGGCGAACTGGCCGACCGCTTCCCGTCGCCGTGGCTGCACCTCGGCGGCGACGAGCTGCCGCATGGGGCGTGGCGGCGCTCGCCCGCCGCGCAGCGGTGGGCGGCCGGGCGGGGCATCGACGGCACGGACGCCATCGCCTCCGCCTTCCTCCGCCAGGTCATCGACGTGGTCCGAGCCTCGACCGGACGGAGGTCGGCGTGTGGCAGGAGGCCGCCGAGAGCGGCGCGCTCGATCCGGGCGCCGGGTACGTCGTTGCCTGGAAGTCGGCCGACGACGTCCGCCGACTCGTGTCGGCCGGTCACCAAGTCGTCGCCGCGCCGGCGCCGTGGTACTACCTCGACCACGCCGCCGACGCCGACTGGTGGTCGCCGGGGGCGAGCTGGGCCGGTCAGGCGTCAGTGGACGACATCGAGCGGTTCGACGTGACCGCCGGCTGGTCGGCAGGGGAGCGAGCAGCACTGCTCGGCACCCAAGCCTGCCTGTGGACCGAACACGTCCACGACCTCGCCACCCTCCGCCACCTCCTCCTCCCGCGCCTCACCGCCATCGCCGACGCCCAATGGAGGCGCGAAAACCGGTTTTGAATCCCGGTCAAGCTCGTTTTCGAGGGTAAATCTTCCAGAGAATCGCTGTCGGCGGGCTCGCAGCGTACGATCGCCGCCCATGCGGGTACGCCGGGTGGTGACGGGACACGACGCTGACGGCAAGGCCGTCGTCGCCAGTGACACGGAGGTCGACGGGATCCGCCCGGCTCTTGCCCGGTGCCGAGTTCCACCGCCTGTGGGGCGGTGACGCCACGTCGCTTCCCGGATTCGGGCGAGCAGCCGGACCACGCCTACTTCCCGCCGGTCGGTGGCTTCCGCTTCGGGCTGTTCACCGTGCCACCGGGAGGAGCGCGGCGAGGTGAGCGGATCGACGACCTCGAAGGCGCACTCGCCGAGCTCGAGGCAGCGTTCCCTGGGCTGGCCGGGCACATGGAGCCGGACGCACCCGGCATGCACACGACGGCGACGATCGACTTCGAGGTGGTCCTCGACGGTGAGGTGTGGCTCGAGCTCGACGACGGCGTCGAGGTCCACTTGCGGCCGGGCGACACCGTCGTCCAGAACGGCACCCGCCATGCCTGGCGCAACCACGGCGACACCCCGCGCGCCTCGCCGTCTTCATCGTCGGCGCCCACCACGACCGTTTCGGCGAATCGCCATCGACCGCCGTCGCCGTGCCCGTCGCCCGCCGAGCAGTCGTGCTCTTCGTCGCCGAACCCGTCGCCGGGCTCGTCGACGACATCCGCAGGCGCTGGGACCCCGTGATGCTCGGACGGATCGACGCCCACGTGACGCTCGTCCACGACGTCGTCGATGTCGACAGTGCACGACGGCTGCTCGAGGAGGCAGCTGCCGCGACTGCGCCGTTCGAGATCACCCTGACGACAGCGCGCTGCTGGACGCGTGCCACCAACGGCGTGTACCTCGACGTCGACGATCCAAGCGGCAGCATCGAGACCCTGCACGCGCAGCTGTCCGCGCTGGAGTCGCCGGCGTGGGCACGAGCTGGTTTCCGCCCCCACGTGACGCTGGTCCACGGCCGGACCGTCGACCCGGACCAGGCCGAGCCGGCGTGGGCGGCGCTGTGCGACGTCACCTTCGGTTGGACGGTCCAGCTCAGCGCGCTCGACGTCATCGAGCTCGACGAGGCGACGGGGTGGCGCTCAGTGCTGCGACTGCCGCTCGGGCGGCGCCATACAGTCACGTCGTGGCAGGCGCCCACTATCACATCGGCTTCGGCGCGGAGGACATTCCCGCAGGCACCAGCATCGTCCTCCTGAGCGGCGACCCTGCCCGCTCCGAGCTGATCGCCACCAAGCACCTGCGCGACGGCGTCCTGCTCGCCCGCAGCCGTGGACTCGACGCCTTCCACGCCCGTCTGCCCGGCGGCGCACCCGTTCTGTGCGCGACGAGCGGGATGGGGGCCCCGACGATGAGCATCGTGGTCAACGAGCTCGTGCAGGTCGGCGTGCGGACGGTCATCCGCATCGGCACGTCAGGATCGATACGTGACGAGGTGCGGGCGGGATCGGTCGTCATCGCTTCGGGCGCGCTGACCAACCAGGGCGCGGCCGACGACATCGCGCCCGCCGCAGTTCCCCGCTGTCGCCGACCCGTTCCTCACGGTCACGCTCGCGGGTGTCGCCGACGAGCTCGGCATCGAGCGGCACGTAGGCGTCGTCGCGTCTACGGACACGTTCTTCGAGGGCCAAGAGCGCTCGGACTCCTCCGCCAACCCAGCACCTGCTGCGGCGGGTGCGCGGCATGATCGACGAGTACCACGGACTCGGCGTGCTGAGCTTCGAGATGGAAGCCGGCACGTTGTTCAAGATGGGCTGCCGTCTACGGCTTCGCCGCCGGCTGCGTGCTCGCCATCATCGCCGAGCGGACCGAGGCGGAGCACATCCACCACCACGTCAAGGACGCCGCCGTGGAGCGGGCCATCGCCGTCGCCATCGCCGGCGCCGACGCATGGTCGAGGACGTCGAGGACAACGTCGACGCCCTGACCGAGACAGATCAGGGGGCGGTGCGCGCGGTGGCGCTGCCGTTGTCGGTGCGGATCGTGATGGAGCGGGGGCTCGCCGGGTCCTCGAGCACCTCGTCGGTCTCGCGGCCGTTGTCCGACTGCACGTCGACCCGATACGCCGCGCCGTCGTTCGGCACGACGACTTCGACCGAACCGTTGTCCGTGGTCGCCATGACCGTCGTCGGCGCCTCGGTGAACTCGAGGGAGACGCTTCCGTTGTCGGAGTCGGCGGTCACCGATGCGGCCGCAGATCGAACCCTTCGACGCGGCCGTTGTCGGTCGACGCCCTGATCGTCCCGCTCAACCCGGTCAGCTCGACGGAGCCGTTGTCGGCGTTGACGTCGACGACGCCGGTGATGCCCGTGACGTCCACCGATCCATCCCTCGCGCGCACGACGACAGCCAGGTCGCGCGGCACCTGGAGCTCGTAGCTGACCCGGCACCAGTCCGAACCGAAGTTCGGGCACGTCGCCCGCAGCTCGAGCACGTCGCCGACCACTTCCTGGCGCTCGCCGGTCGCCCGCAGCCCTTCGCTGATCTCGGCCCGCACGACCACCTCGTCCCCGTCGGTGGCGACGACCCGCACGGAGCCACTGCCGGTGCCGACGTCGACCGTTGTCAAGCTCTCGGCCGGGTACGTGGTGATCTCCGTGCGCTCCTCGTGGGACAGGATCGACACGACCTCGTAGGCGCCCCACGTCAGGGCGCCGACGAAGAGGACTGCGCCGAAGATCAGCCACAGGACCCGCACGCCCCGGTTGCGTCGCGGCGGCGGTTGTTGTCGCAGCTCCGGCGACACGGGCGCCGCTCCGGAGAGCGGCGGCGGCAGTGGCGTCTGCACGGTCATGTTCAACTCCTCACCCATTGCAGGACCGCCAGCACGCGGCGGTGGTCGTCCTCGGCCGGGGGCAGGTCGAGCTTGGTGAAGATGTTGCTCACGTGCTTCTCCACTGCCTTGTCGGTCACGACGAGCTGCCGCGCGATCGCCGGGTTGGACCGGCCCTCGGCCATCAGCGCCAGGACCTCGCGCTCGCGCGGCGTCAGTCGGTCGAGTGGGTCACGTCGCCTGGCCCTCGCCAGCAACTGCGAGACGACCTCCGGGTCGAGTGCCGTCCCGCCGTCGCCGATCTGGCGCACTGCCGCCAGGAACTCGGCGACGTCGGCGACCCGATCCTTCAGCAGGTACCCGACGGCCCGGGTCTCGTCGGCCAGCAGGTCGGTGGCGTAGCGCTCCTCGACGTACTGCGACAGCACGAGGATGCCGACCTTCGGCCACCGTTGGCGGATGGCGATGGCCGCCCGCAACCCGTCGTCGGTGTGAGTCGGCGGCATCCGCACGTCGATGATGCACAGGTCCGGTTGATGCCGCTCGACGGCGGCCATCAGCTCGTCGGCGGCTCCGACGGTGGCGACCACCTCCTCACCGGCGTCGGCCAGGATGCGGGTCAGCCCGGCCCGCAGCAGCACGGAGTCCTCGGCGATCACGACCCGCATGGCAGCTCCACGGAGATCGTCGTCGGCCCACCCGGGGGACTGATGACGTACATCGTCCCACCGAGCCCGGCGACCCGGTCGCGCAGGCCGGCCAGCCCGGATCCGTTGGATTCCGTCGGCGCCGCCCACACCGTCGTCGCGCACCTCCACCACGAGGCGGTCGCCGGCGCGGGCGATGGCGACGTGGGCCCGCGTCGCCATCGCGTGGCGAGCGACGTTCGCCAGCGCCTCGTTGACGACGAAGTAGGCGGCGCTCTCGACCGCCGGCGAGGGCCGCGCGGCGACCTGGACGTCGAGCGACACCGGGATCGGCGAACGGGCGACGACAGCGGACAGCGCGGCGTCGAGCCCGCGGTCCTCCAGGATCACCGGATGGATCCCGCGCACGAGGTCGCGGATCTCCTTCAGCGCCGCCTTGGCCTCCTCGTGGGCGTCGGCGACCATCACCCGGCCCGCCTCCGTGTCGTCGTGCTCGAGCTTGTCCCGCGCCGCCCCCAGGTTGGCGGCCAGGGCGACGAGGCGCTGCTGGGCGCCGTCGTGGAGATCACGCTCGATGCGCCGGCGCTCCGTCTCCGCGCTGTCGACGGCGGCCGTGCGGCTCGTCTCCAGCCGGCTGACCTCGGCGGCGTGGACCTGACCCGCGGACGGCCCGAGCAGGGCGCGGCCCAGCGCCAGCTCGGTGCGGGCGACACCGATGGTCACCCACGGCGCGACGAGCACGATCCCCACGACACCGACCAGAGCAGCCAGCCACGCAGCGGGTCCGGAGTGCAGTTCGAAGAAGTAGAACTTCGCCGATTCGCCGGGCAGCCCGTCGACCACCGCAGGCATGACCAGCATGGCGATCGAGCCACCCCAGGCGGCGACCGTCAGCGCGAAGCCAATGACGGCGACTGGGAAGCGGGCGAGGTGATGGGCGATCTCCTTCCACCGGGCGCCGCTGCGGACTCGCTGCCACAGCCGCGAGAACCAGCCCCCCTTGGCGAACGGGGGGATCGGATCGGCGATCTCGACGTCCATGAGTGCCGACACGCGCGAGCGCTCGATCTTGCCGAGACCTCGGGACACGACGAACAGCAGCCATGCGATCGGAATGGCGAACAGGAACGTGAAGGTCAGTCCGATGGTCATTGACAGGAAGGCGATGATCACGGCGAACGTGATCGCGCCCACCGGCAAGGCGGTCAGGTTGTACCCGGCGCGGCGGAACAGCGTGAGGGGGTGGCGCCAGGGGCTCAGCGGGTTGAACATCGCTCGGCTCACGTTACGGACTTTGCTCCATCAATCCTGCTCCATCAATCCGCAGCGATGGCCTGCAGCACGTCGAGCCGCGCCGCCCGCCGAGCCGGCCGCAGCGCGGCCAGCACGCCGGCTGCGGCGGCCAGCACCAGCACGACGACGAGCGCGCCGACGGGAGCATCGAACACGCCGAAGCCCTCCTGGGCGTTGACGGCGCGCACGAGGCCCCAGCCGAGGAACGTGCCGACGGCCAGCCCGCCGATCGTGCCGAAGACTGCGACGATCACCGACTCCCAGCGCACCGTCGCCCGCAGCTGCGCTCGGCTCTGGCCGACAGCACGCAGCAGGCCGAGCTCACGCCGCCGCTCGTGGATCGACAGCGACAGCGTGTTGCCGATGCCCAGCAGCGCGATCAACACGGCGATGCCGAGCATGCCGTAGACGAACGTCAGCATCTGGTCGACCTCGTTGCCGATGAAGTCGAGGTACTCGTCGCGGGTCATCGGATCGGGCGCCGAGAACTGACCGGTGACGGCGTTCACGGCGGCCGCACCGGTCTCCTCGTCGACGCCAGGGGCGAGGTCGACGAAGACGACGACGTCCCCGCTATCCACGTGCGTGCGGCGCCCAGTCCTCGCTCGTGATCAGCAGATCCTCGACGGTCGTGCGCTCGGCGTAGACGGCCGCAACGGACAGCTCGATGGTGGCGCCGTCGACGAACGTCATCGGGATCGAATCACCGAGCACGAGGTCGTGCGACTCGGCGTACTGCTCGCTGATGGCGACCTGCCCCGCCGTCATGTCGCGGACCGACCCGGCCGTGACGCCGACGTCCAGCATCTCGCTGAGCCTGGCCGGGTCGGCGGCAGTCGCGTCGGCGCTCGAGCCGTCGACGCTGGCGGTGACCAGCGACAGGCCCGTCGCCGACGTCACCTCCGGCCGGGCCTCGATCGCCGCGGCCAGGTCGGGCGGGAGTCCGGCTCCGCTGAAGCCGTCCTGCTGGACGATCAAGTCGCCGGCGAACTGGTTGTCGACGATGTCGTCGAAGGACGCCTTGATCGAGCTGCCGACCGTCGTGAACAAGGCGACGACCGCGGTACCGACCATCAACGCCGACGCACTGCCGGCGACGCCGCCGTGGGTTGCGCATGGCGTTGCGCCGGGCCAGCCGGCCGCCGAACGTCGGCGCCGCGACGCCGAGCAGGCCGGCTGCCGGGCGGGCGACGACCGGACCGAGCACCACTGCGCCGACGACGACCGCCAATGCGCCGAGCCCGGCCCGGCTGACGGCGCCGTCGCTACCGATGACCGTGGCAGTGGCGACCGTCAGGACGCCGGCGACGGTGATGACGACGCCGGCGATCGCCCCGGATCCGGCTCGCTGCCGAGCGGTCGACGGCGACGTCGCGGAGGGCCGCCAGCGGAGCGACGCGTGAGGCGCTGACTGCCGGGGCGAGGCTGGCGAGCAGCGTCGTGACGATTCCCACGGCCGCGGCGATGACCATCGCGTCGATGCCGACGACGAGGCCGCCGGGGAGGTCGAGCCCCGATCCGGACAGCGATCGCGTCGAGACCGGCCGCCAGCCCGAGGCCGACACCCAGGCCGATGGCCGAGGCGACGACACCCACGACGAACGCCTCCACGGCGACCGCGGCGAGGACCTGGCGCCGGGATGCGCCCATCGCCCGCAGCAGCGCCGACTCCCGCGTTCGCTGAGCCACGAGGATCGAGAACGTGTTGTGGATGCTGAAGGCGGCGACGACGAGGGCGATCCCGGCGAAGGCCAGGAGGATCACCTCGAACATGCCGAGGAAGTCCGACTCGATGTCGGCCTCCTGCTCGGCCGTCAGCTCTTGTTGCGTCAGCGCCTCGATGCGGGCCGGCAGCAGCTGGGCGATCTCCTCGCGCAGCGTCGTCCGGTTGACCCCGTCCTCGGCGGCGACGAGCACGCTCGACAGTGCGTCGGGGCGGCCCAGCAGCAGGTCGCGGGCGGCGTCGAGCGTGAAGGCGGTGTAGGTCGTCGGGCCGAGGCTGTCGACGTCGCCGAACGTGGCGATGCCGACGACGGCGACCTCGACGGGCTCGGGCGTGAGCACCGTCGTGCGGTCGCCGACGGCAAGGTCGCCGCGCTCGGCCGAACCACGGTCGATGACGACCTCATCGTCGGCGGAAGGCGCCCGGCCCTCCGCCAGCCGGTACGGGTTGAGGGTGGGTTCGTCGATCCAGTTGGCGCCCGTGGTGGGTGGACCGTCGCCGCCGATCCGGTCGCCGTCGGCGCCGATGATGGTGGCGGTTCCCTCGATCGAGGGTGCGGCGGTGGCCACGCCGTCGACCGCGGCGACCGTGTCGAGGACGCCGGCGGGGATGGTGTCACGGACCCTGGTTTCGCTGGAGCCGATGACGGTGCTGCTGCGCACGACGACGTCGGTACCGGCGTTGGCCTCCGTGAAGGCACGGTTGAAGCCCGAGCGCATGGAGTCGCCGAGCACGAGCGTGGCGGCGAGGAAGGCGACGCCGACGGAGACCTTGATCGCGGCGCCGCGATAGCCCAGCGACACGGAGCAGCGGTGCGCCGCATCAAGGACGAGTTGTAGGGTCGCGGGCCACCTGGCTTCCTCGATCGCAAGGCCGGCGACGCTCAACGCCGCAACAGCATCGCCATCCGCGTTCCGGACAAGCGCGCCGAACGAAACGATGCCGTTGATGTTCTCCTCGCGGGAGATTGCGAAGCCGCGATCTCGGACGATCTCCAGCTCCGATGCGAGCGCCGACCACTGGGTGATCGTGCGCGACGTAAACTGTTCGTAAGGCGGCTTTCCGACGATGGACTTCACCGCCGATACCGGCAGTTCGGCCAGCAGGATCTTGCCGAGCGCCGTGCTGTGAGCGTTGACTTGCGCTCCCACGGAAATCCGCACAACGACGGGTCCGCTGCTCTGCACGCTGTGCAGATAAACGACGCGGTTGTTGCGCAGCGCCCCCAGATATCCATTCAGCTGATGATTGTCGGCAAGCTGCTGCAACTCCTTTGCGGCGAGCGAGATGAGGCGATCCTCGGTGATCATCGCCCCGCCAAGTTGCATCGCGCGGTATCCGAGCTTGTATCGCCTGGTCTCTGCGACCTGTTCGACATAGCCGGCGACGACAAGGGTATTGGTCAGTCGCTGAACGATGGTCGGGCTCAGCTCCATCAATCGTGCGAGCTCGCGAATTCCCAACGGCGCCGGCGCGCGATCCAGGAGGTCGAGGATCGTGAGGCCGCGCTGCAGGGACTGATTGCTGATCATCTGTGTTTCTATAATCGAAACGATGTTTCTATAAATGAATAAGACGGCCGGCCGCGGACTTTGTCAAGGCGGAGTGCGCCGATGGAGGCGTTTAACGTTGGGCGGCGAGAGAGGGCTGAGCACCGGCCGGCGCTGGGATGAGGCGCAGCAGCGCCAGCAGCTCGTGTTCGTTGCTGGCCGTGCCGAGGACGTAGCGGTCGGGTCTGACGAGCACAGTCTCGACGTTGCAGTCCGCCAGCCAGTTTTGCAGGGACGGGGCAGCGTCATGGACGATACGCACGCCCGCATCGCTCGCGACCGTCTTGAGGCGGGCGGAGAGCGAGGACGCGAAGCCCGGTCTTGCGAGCAGGACATAGTCGTAGCCTGCAATGCCGTCGAGGCGCGTGCCGCAGCTTAAGGTGGGCTGCGGCGCGAGCTGGCCGGCGAGCGGATCGCCTTCGAGGCAAAGCCCGGCACCGAGCCGGGGTTTTGGGGAGGCGAACTTGATGGTCTCGTCGCTCTTGCGGCCGAGCTCGGCCAGCGTCTCGTGCGCGTTCTTCGTGTTGATGATGCCGCCAAGACGGATCGCGCGCTCGATGTACTGGCGCACATGCGGCGAGCGCTCGCTTTCGTAGCTATCCAGCAACGCGTCCGTGCTTCGGCGGCTGACGACGTCGGCGAGCTTCCATGCGAGGTTCGCCGCGTCGCGGATGCCGGCACACATGCCTTGGCCGAGAAACGGCGGTGTCTGGTGCGCGGAGTTGCCGGCCAGCAACAGCCTGCCGGCCCGCCAAGGCCGTGCGACGACCGAATGAAAGGTATAGACCGCCGCGCGCTCGATCCGGCCGTCTTCCGGTCCGACCCAGCGCCTCAGCAGCGGCCAGATCCGTTCGGCTGAGGTCATCGCGTTGGAGTCTTCGTCCGCCAGCAGCGTGATCTCCCAGCGGCGCCGGTTGCCCACGCCTCGGACGTAGGTCGCCGGCCGAACGGGATCGCAAAATTGCACGCTGTAGTCGCCGAGATCGTCGCGCGGCCGCTCGAGCAGGAAATCCAGCACCAGCCAGCGCTCATGGAAACCGAGGTCGTCGAGACCCGCGCCCATGAACCGCCGCACCAGCGAGCGCGCCCCGTCGCACCCGACCACGTATTTTGCGCGGCAGGCCAGCAGCCGGCCGGTGCTCAGAGTCCTCGAAGCGGACGCGAACGCCGTCCGCATCTTCGTCGAGCGCAAAGACGTCGCATCGTGTCATTGTCGAGACGCATGGCCAGCGCCTGAGGCCTTCGCGCAGAAGGCCTTCGAGATCGGGCTGGTGAAAGCGATAGCTCGGATGCCAGCCTTGCGGCGTGACGCCTGGAGGGCGCGACCAGTCCAGCATGAGCCGGCCGGCACTGTCGACGAAGTGCATTCCCGGCGAGAAGACGGTGTTCGTGACGATCGCGTCGCTCAATCCGACCGTCTCGAAGATCCGCATCACCTCGTCGTCGAAATGCACCGCGCGCGGCAGATGATAGGCGCTGTGCTCGCGCTCGAGCACGACGGTCCTGACGCCGCGCAGGCCGAGGAGGTTCGCAAGCGTCGCGCCGACGGGGCCGTAGCCGACGATGACCACGTCGGTGTCGAGGTCGGCAAGTTGCGAACGATCCTGCATGACGCAATCAATTGTCGACATCGCCTGCCGGCGCAAGAATGCATCATGTTTTGTCCGCCATGCGGACACCAGACATCAAGCAGCCGTGCCCAGCTGAGCCGCAGCCTGCATCAGCGGGCCGGCAAACTGATCGATCGCCTCGGTTGGATCGAGCGCCGAGCGGATCCAGATGATCGAGATGCATCCAAGCACGTCGCTCGACTTGATCACCGGAACCGCAATGCTCGACGTCTTCGCGTTGTATTCGCCCTCGGCGCGCAGCCCAAAACCGCGCGCGCGGGTTTCGGCGAGCATCCTGTCGAGATAATCGCGCTGCAAAAACGGGCGGTCTTCGGGGTCGTCGATGCGGGCGATGTGCTTGACGATGATCTCGCGTTCGGCGGCAGAGCAGAAGGCGAGGTACGCTCTGCCCGAGGACGTGCGCAACATCGGCAGCCTGCGCCCGATCATGCCGCGGTCGATCGACAGCGGGCTTTGCGCGTGCGTGGTCTCCTGGACGACCATCGCGGCGTTCTCGTAGATCGTGAGGTCGATCGGCCACAGCAGGCGCTTTGAGAGCTCGCCGATGACCGGCGCCGCCGCCTCGCTGACGATCAGGCCGGGGTCGTATCCGTCGCCGAGGCTGCTCGCTTTCCGCGTCACGCGAAAGCGGTCGTCCGAGCCGCTGCGGCGGACATAGCCCAGTTGCTCAAGCGTCTCGAGCAGCCGATAGACGGTCGGCCGGGCAAGGCTTAGCCGCTGGGCCAGTTCGCTGGCGCGGATGCCGCCCGAGCGGTTGACCTCCGAGAGCACGTCGAGCCCGCGCTGGATGGACCGGACGCTGTCTGTGCGCTTTTCGCCTGCGTTTGGCATCGAGATGGAACGTCTCGTCGAGATGCCCGCTGTCCGCCCCTCGGACAGATCGGCAAGAACCGTTGAGCCTGCATTTCGCGCGGATGTAAAGATGCTGTTAAATGCGTTGCGAAGCGTGCAGCAAACGTTGCTGCGACGCACGCAAGCGGAGGATTGCCATGGGAGCTGACCTGGGAGCCAACATGGGGGCGAATGCGGAACTGAAGTCGCTTGGCTACATTGGCGTCAGGTCCGACAAGCTGGCGGACTGGAGCGAGCTTGCGACGAAGCTGCTCGGCATGCAGGCGGTCGACCAGGCCAAGAACCTGCGCACGTTCCGGATGGACGATCGCAAGCAGCGCTACATCATCACCGATGACGGCGCCGATGGCCTCGGATTCATGGGGTGGGAGGTCGAGGCGCAGGGCGACCTCGACACGCTCGCGGCGCGACTGGAGGGCTGCGGCGTTGCGGTCGAGCGCGGCAGCCGCACACTCGCCGAGCAGCGCCGCGTCGCCGACCTGATCACGTTTGCCGACCCCGGCGGCAATCGGCTGGAGGTCTTCTGGAAGCCCGAGATCGCCGATACGCCGTTCGTTCCCGGACGCGCAATCTCCGGCTTCGTCACCGGTCCGCTCGGCATGGGTCACGTCGTCATGAACGTCAGCAACATCGACCTGCTGTTGCCGTTCTATCGGGACGTCCTGGGCTTCGCCATCAGCGACTATGCCCTCAAGCCTTTCAAGCTCTACTTCTTTCACATCAACGGCCGCCATCACAGCTTCGCCATGGTGGAGACCGGCCGGCAGAGCCTGCACCACTTCATGGTCGAGCTCGGCAGCCTCGACGACGTCGGCCAGGGTTATGACCTCGCCCAGATGCGCGAGGACGGCATCGCCTACACGCTCGGCCGGCACACCAACGACTTCATGACGTCGTTCTACACCCGCACGCCGTCCGAGTTCTTCATCGAGTACGGCTGGGGCGGCCGGATCATCGATCCGGCGAGCTGGCAGCCGCACGAGACCTACGACGGGCCGAGTTTTTGGGGACATGAGCGGCTCAGCATGACGGCTGAGCAGCGTGAGCGTTTTCGGGACATGCGGCTCGATCTCGCCGCGCGTGGCAAGCGGGCACCGGTGAACTGCGCCTGGTTCGAGTCCGTCAAGCGCGCCTGAACTTGCATCAATTGAAGGGGCCATGACGCGCCTTGCGCGTCAGCGGCCTGCTGCGCCCAAAAACCAAAATGTTCGGCAAGGTCGCGCGTGCGGCAGTCGCAGCGGCTGACCCGTTCCGATCAGCAAATCCGCGGCATGCGCGGAAACGCCGAGAAGCGGGGCATCCTGATCGGCGTGTGGGACGAAGCGGACGTCAGCCCCGACTTGTGGTCCGCTTATCGCGGAGCCGAGTGAAGACAGCACTCATCGCGAGACTCCGTGGCCGTTCATCCATTGCGGCGCACCGCCTCTCGTCAGGTGCGCGATTGCCGCATCCAGAACCGGATCGGCGCCGGCGGCATAGGGCAGGGGGCGTTCAACGCGAATGTCGGGCGCAACGCCAACGCCCTCCAGCGGCTTGCCCTCGAATTCGTGCGAGACGACGGCGGTGTAGAGCACGAGCCCACCGGGCATGGCGTAAAGCGTGCCGCTCGTCACCGCGCCGGCGGTCGGCGTTCCGATCAGGGGCCCGAAGCGGCTGCGCTTGAAGCCATGGGCCATGATCTCGCCCGCGCTGCGCGTCCGGTCGTCGATGAGCAGCACCGTTTGGCCGCGGAACGGCTGCATGGGATCGCTGCTTCGCGAGATCCTCTGGTCGCCCGAAGAGCCGGCGTCCTTGCCGGACCGGTCGAGGCTTCGTCGCTGCCCCCAATACGGCTTCTCCGCCGTGCCGAGCATGTCGAGCATCTGGCTCGCCGCGCCGATGCTGCCGCCGACGCGCCCACGCATGTCGACGATCAGCGCGTCGAGCGGGTGATCGTGCGGTTGGGCCTTGCCGGTCGGAAAGAACGGATCGATCGAGGCCAGCGCGGTGCTGAAGCTGCGCGGGTCGCGTACTTGCCAGACGTGGACGTAACCAATCCGACGGCCGTTCCGTTCGATCACGCGCGCGCTGGCCCTGGTTGCGGCCGAGAACGCTGCCGACGGCATGATCGGGATGACCGGCACGCGAAAGGTTTGCGGCTCGGCGTTACGTGACCGCCGGATATCGACGTCGACGGTCGTGTCCATCCTGCCGCGGAACGCGGCGATCGGCGTGAAGGGTTTTCCGTCGACCGCGACGATCTCGTCGCCGAACTTCAAACCGGCGGCATCGGCCGGCGAACCTTCAAGGACGGCGTCGATGAAATGCCGTCCGTCCACGGTCGCGGTGAACGCCCCAATTCCCGGAAAGTACGGCCCGGAGACGCCCCAGAATTTTTCGGCGATCAGGTCCTTCGTTTCGGGTGAGCCGAGCAGCGCATCGAGCGTGAAGTAGTATCGATAGTCATCCGGCGTGGCGAGGTCGGTGTGGGAGGTTTTGAGCTCGGCGAGCAGCCGGTTGATGCGATCGACGGCTTCCGCCGTTGTTGCAGCCGACAGCACGGAGGCACGCACCGCCTTGGCGCGCGCCTGCCAGTCGAGCTCCTTCAGGATCCGCTCGTTGACGAACTTCCGATCGATCGTATCGGCGACCGCATCGAACAGTTTCGCCAGATCGACGCTTGCGTTTGCTTCCGAACGCGCCGCAGGCGCCGCGATCGGAGCTTCGGCGCGCGAAGATGGCGCCAACGCAAGGAACGAGATGAGCGCAACGACGGCTGCAAAGGACGCAGTCGGCTTGCGAAAACGCGCAAACGGCATCGGCCGCCCTGTCAGGTTTGGGCCCGCGACGACGCCTCGCGCGGCCTTAGCCGACTATACCATTGGCGCGCAGCTTCTGAATCTCATTTGCGTTATATCCCGCAGCCGTGAGCACCTCGTCATTGTGCTGGCCAAGCGCGGGAGCGGTCTTCGGCTTGATCTTGTCTTCTTCCGCGATCCAGAATGGGCTCGAGACCGTCATGGGCCCGTCTTCGGTCGGCACCAGCGCGCCGGCGATCTTCGCCTGCTCGTCGTTCGGCACGTCCGCCATCGTGTAGCAGACGCCGAACACGACGCCGTGCCGGTCGAGGATCTCGCTCCATTCGGCGAGCGTCTTCCACGCAAAGATACTGTCGAGCGCCGATGTCAGTGCGACGCCGTGCTGCCTGCGGTCGGGCGTGGTTTGAAAGCGCGGATCGTCGAGCAGCGGCGATTGCGCCGCCTTGCGAAAAGTCTCCCAGCGGCCGTCATTGTGCACGATCGACAGCATCAGCCATTTGCCGTCGCTGCAGCGAAAGCTGTTCCGCCACGGCATCATGTGCTCGGACCGCGGCGGGTGGGGGTTCGCGAAGTCGCCGCACAGTGCCGATTGCACCGAGCACGCGTTGGCCCACAGCCCGTTCGCCAGCAGCGACGAGCCGACGTGCGAGCCCGTGCCGGTCTTCTCGCGCCGGTAAAGCGCGGTGACGATCGCAGCATAAAAGCCCATGGCGGCCGGATGGTCGCCCGCGCCGGGCGGCGAGCGCACCGGCGCGGTGTCGCTTGCGCGCACGAGGTCCATCAAGCCGGAGCGCGCCCACCACACGGTCGCGTCAAAACCCGGCTTGTTGGCTTCGGGGCCGCTCTCGCCATAGCCCGTGAACGAGGCATAGATCAGCCGCGGGTTGAGCGTGGAGATGTCCTCGTAGCTCACGCGCAGCCGCTTGCGCACGTTGGGCGGAAAATTGGTGATGAAGACGTCGGCTTCTTTCACGAGCTTGTAGAGAATCGCGCGGCCTTCGTCGGAGGCGATGTTGATGGCGAGGCTCTTCTTGTTGCGCGAGTCCATCAGCCAGTTCGGATTGACCTGCGCCTGCGAGCCGGGGAGCGGCTGGCCCGGGGTGCGATAGGGATCGCCCGTCAACGGCTCGACCTTGATCACCTCGGCGCCAAAATCCGACAGCACCGTCGCCGCGGCGGGAGCCGCAATGTAGCTCGCGCAATCGATGACTTTCAGACCTTCAAACAACGACACACGTGTCTCCTTCTGATTGGCGCGCCGATGCGCCGCCAAGCTCTCACCGTCGTCCCCGCCATAGCCGTTCGAAGAACGGCGTCGCTTCGCTCGCCTAGGCGGGACCCAGTATTCCAGAGCGTCGGAAATTCAGTTACAGGCGCTGCGGCGTCCTGGATGCCCGCCTGCGCGGGCGTGACGGCTGAACTTCGAGTTGACCGCACGACGCCTCAAAGACCCAGCACGGCCTTCGCCAGAATGTTGTGCTGCACCTCGCTGGTGCCGCCGTAGATCGTGACCTTGCGGTTGTTGAGGTAGACGCCGGTGGCGACGCCGGCCCAGTCGGGACCGATCGCGTCTTCCTCGCTCTCGGCCTCCAGCGCCAGGCGCTGCGCGAACGGGCCCGCGACCTCCATATAAAGGTGTGTCAGCTCCTGCCGCAGTTCGCTGGAGCGCAGCTTCAGCAGCGAGGAGAGGGGATTTGGCGCGTCGCCGCGCGCCTTCCGGGACTCGCCGTCGAGGATACGCATCGTGGTGATCTCATGCGCCTTGGCTTCGACCTCGAGCGCGAGCAGACGATTGCGGAACGACGGATCCTCGATGATCGGCTTGCCGTTCTTGATCTCCGCCATGGCGAGCTTGCGCAGGTGCTGCAATCGCTCGCGCATCGCGCCGATCCGTGCAGCGCCCGTGCGCTCGTTGCCGAGCAGGAATTTGGCGCAGTCCCAGCCCTTGTTCTCGACGCCGATCAGCTGATCGACCGGAACCTTCACATCCTCGAAGAAGCACTGGTTGACTTCGGCGCCGCCCTCCATGGTGTGCACCGGTCGCACGCTGACGCCCGGGCTCTTCATGTCGAACAGCAGGAACGAGATGCCTTCCTGCTTCTTCGCCTTCGGGTCGGTGCGCACGAGACAGAAGATCCAGTCGGCATATTGCGCGTTGGTGGTCCACATCTTCGAGCCGTTGACGATGTAGTGGTCGCCTTCGCGCCGTGCGCTGGTCTTCAGCGACGCAAGGTCCGAGCCCGAGCCCGGCTCCGAAAAGCCCTGGCACCACCAGTCGTCGCAGTTCGCCATCCGCGGCAGGAACCGCTTCTTCTGCTCTTCCGTACCGAAGTGAGCCACAACCGGTCCGCACAGGCCGACGTTCATGCCGTTCGGCAGCGGCGCCGGCGCCATCTCCAGTTCCTCGCGCAGGATGAAGCGCTGGGTCGTCGTCCAGTTCTGCCCGCCCCATTCAACCGGCCAGTGCGGTACCGCCCAGCCTTTCGCGTTCAGCTTGCGGTGCCAGCCGACGATGTCTTCCTTGTTCGGCACCACGCCGTCGATCAGCTTCTGCTTCAGGCCCAACGGCAGGTTCGCCTTGATCCAGGCGCGCACCTCGTCGCGAAACGCCAGCTCTTCGGCGGTGAAGCTCATGTCCATTGGCGTTTCTCCAAATTTCTCCCGAGGCGCGACGCCGCGCTACGTTTCGTATTTTGGAACGGTCCGGGGACCGCCCGTGGTTGCTTTGCTCGCCCGCGCGCGTGTTCCGCTGCGCCGCGGCGACTATACACGGCGCGCGCGAGGCGACCACTGCCGGGCCAATCCAGAAGCCATTCCATTTTTGCACGAGCCCAAGGCACAAATCGGTCTCGTCGCCCTGCGCGCCCCCGTGACAAATGTCGGCAGGGACGAACGCCACTTAGGCTCAAGGACCCGGGTCAATCTCGCGGCGGATGACTGCGATTTGCGCGCGGCGCTTGCGCCGTGATTAGATCGCGCCACCGAATGCGTTTCGCCAAAGAAGGGCAGGACACACCTTATATGAGTATCAAGGGCAAAGCTTACATCATGGGGGCCTACGAGCACCCCACGCGCAAGGCGCCGGACAAATCCGTGCCGCAGATCCACGCCGAGTCGGCGATGGGTGCATTGAAGGACGCTGGCCTCACCAAGGACGACGTCGACGCCTACTTCTGCGCCGGCGATGCGCCCGGCCTCGGCCCGCTCAGCATGGTCGACTACATGGGCCTGAAGGTGAAGCACGTCGACTCCACCGACGTCGGCGGCTCGTCGTACATCCTTCACGTCGCGCATGCGGCCGAAGCAATTGCCGCCGGCAAGTGCTCGGTCGCGCTGATCACGCTGGCCGGCAAGCCGTTGACCTCGCCGGTTCCGCGCGCCGTCATTCCGCTGGCGCCGGACGCGTCCTATGAATCGCCGTACGGCATCGTCGTCGCCAACTCCTACGGCATGTGCGCGATGCGCCACATGCACGAATACGGCACCACCAGCGAGCAGCTCGCCTGGATCAAGGTCGCGGCCTCGCACCATGCCCAGTACAACGAGCACGCGTTCCTGCGCGACGTCGTGACGGTCGAGCAGGTGGTCAATTCGCCGATCATCTCCAATCCGCTGCACCGGCTCGACTGCTGCGTCATCACCGACGGCGGCGGCGCACTGGTCGTCACCAGCCCGGAAGTGGCCAAGAGCCTGAAGCGGCCGCTGGTCAAGGTGCTGGGCGCAGGCGAATCGCCGAAGGGCCAGGCCGGCGGCGACACCGATCTGACCTATTCGGGCGCGCGCTGGTCGGGTCCGATTGCGTTCGCGGAAGCGGGCGTGAAGCAGTCCGACATCAAGTACGTGTCGATCTACGACAGCTTCACCATCACGGTGCTGATGCAGATCGAGGACCTCGGCTTCTGCGAGAAGGGCCAGGGCGGCAAGTTCGTCTCCGACGGCAACCTGATCTCGGGCGTCGGCAAGCTGCCGTTCAACACCGACGGCGGCGGGCTCTGCAACAATCACCCGGCCAACCGCGGCGGCATCACCAAGGTGATCGAGGCAGTGCGGCAGCTGCGCGGCGAAGCGCACCCGAAGGTGCAGGTGAAGAACTGCGATATTGCGCTGGCACACGGCACGGGCGGCTCGCTCGGCATTCGCCATGGCTCGGCAACCCTGATTATGGAGCGTGCGTGATGGCGGAGCGTCAATTTCCTGCGGCAGTAATCAATCCTGAGAGCCAGCCTTATTGGGATGCGGCCGCCAAGGGCAAGCTGCTGATCAAGTTCTGCAAGGGCTGCAAGAAGCACTTCTTCTATCCGCGTTCGATCTGCCCGCTCTGCGCGAGCAGCGACACCGAGTGGAAGGAAGCCTCGGGCAAGGGCGAGATCTACACGCACTCGACCATGCGCCGCGTGCCTGAGCCTTACGCGCTCGCCTACGTGACGCTGGCCGAAGGGCCGAAGATGCTGACCAACATCGTCGACTGCGATTTCGACAAGCTCGCGATCGGCCAGAAGGTGCATGTGGTGTTCAAGCCGGCCAAGGAAGGCCCGCCGATCCCGGCCTTTGCGCCGGACTGAGCGTTACGTCATTCCGGGGCGCGAGCAAAGCTCGCGAACCCGGAATTCCGAGATTGTCGGACTCTGAGCGTGATCACCCTCCGGATTCCGGGTTCGCTCGCCTTGCTGGCGCCCCGGAATGACGGTGGCACACAACAATAACGACCCGGCGTCGCACGGACGTGCCGTGGCTTGAGGGAAGGACATGGATTTCGGTCTCAACGACGAACAGAAGCTTTTGAAAGACAGCGTCGACCGGCTGATGGCCGAAAAGTACGATTTCAACACCCGCAGGAAATTCTCCGAAAGCAAGCTCGGCTGGAGCCGCGAGATGTGGAACCAGTACGCCGAGCTCGGCCTGCTCGGCGTCGCGTTCGCAGAGGAGCACGGCGGCATCGGCGGCGGTCCGGTCGAGACCTCGATCGTGATGGAAGCCCTCGGCCGCTCGATCGCGCTCGAGCCTTACGTGCCGACCGTGGTGATCGGCGGCGGCTTCGTCCAGGCCGGCGGCACCGACAAGCAGAAGGCGGAGATGCTGCCGGCGATCTCCGAAGGCAAGCTGCTGCTGGCCTTCGCCTATACGGAGCGGCATTCGCGTTTCGATCTCGCCGACGTCTCGACGAAGGCGCGCAAGGACGGCAATGGCTGGGTGCTGGACGGCGAGAAGGCCCTGGTCTGGCACGGCGACAGCGCCGACAAGATTCTCGTCACCGCGCGCGTCTCCGGCAACCAGCGCGACAAGGACGGCATCGGCGTGTTCATCGTCGACGCGAAGGCTGCGGGGCTGACGCGCAAGCCGATGAAGCTTGCCGACAGCCATCAGGGCGCGGATATCATCCTCAAGGGCGTCAAGGTCGGCGCCGACGACGTGATCGGCGAACCGGGCAGGGCGTATCCGTTGATCGAGCGCGTGGTGGATCGCGCCATTGCCGCGACGATCTCGGAATCGATCGGCTGCATGGACGAGCTGCTGGCGACGACGACCGAATACATGAAGACCCGCGAACAGTTCGGCCGGCCGATCGGCACTTTTCAGGCGCTGCAGCACCGCGCCGTCGACATGCTGATGAACCTCGAGCAGGCGCGCAGCATGTCGATCCTGGCGACCGTGATGGCGGATCAGTCGGACAATTCCGAGCGGCGCAAGTCGATCTCGGGCGCGAAAGTGCACGTCTGCAAGGCCTCGCGTTACGTCGGCGAGCAGGCGATCCAGCTGCACGGCGGCATCGCCATGACCATGGAGTACAAGGCCGGTCACTACTTCCGCCGCCTGCTGTCGATCCAGACCCAGTTCGGCGACCTCGACCACCACATGGAGCTCTTGTCGGACGCCGGCGGCCTGGCGCCGGTGGAGGACGAGTGACGAAATTAGACGGAGTGAATCGAGCAGGAGTTGTCCGGCCAAGCCCATAGCCGTCGAGAACGGCGTCGCTTGGCTCAAGCCAGCGGGGCCGCGCGAAGCGCGCGGCCGATGGCGCCGAGCCGGGACCCATACGCCGTGAGGTTTGTAAGTTGACGAGCGCCATTGGCCTTTCACTAGCTCGGAGGGTATGGGTCCCCGCTTTCGCGAGGACGACACCGAGAGTGCTGCACTGCCCACGAGACAAATCTCGACCAGCAACGCTACGGCCAGGAGACCTGCCCATGTCGAAACCGTTCGCCCCCTACAGCATCGTGGCGTTCAACGCGGCAAAACTCTCCGAAAACAAGATGCACGACGACACGGTGGCGAAGAAATTCGGCTTCACCGGCGGGCTCGTGCCCGGCGTCGACGTCTATGCCTATATGAGCCACGCGCCGCTCACCATCTGGGGCCGCGCCTTCCTCGAGCGCGGCCACATGGAAGGCCGCTTCGGCAAGCCGATCTATGACGGCGAGACCGCGACGGTCACCGCGGTCGAGCGCGACGGCGGCCTCGACATCCAGATCGAAAGCCACGGCGTCGTCTGCGGCACGGCCCGCGCGACGCTGCCGGCGGCGAACTCATCCGCAAAGCTCGACGACTTCAAGCTGGCCGCGCCACCCGACCACGAGCGCCGTCCGCCGGCCGACGAGGCGAGCTACAAGGTCGGCGCCTGGCTGAACATCCGCCCGTTCACGTTCTCCGCAAGCGATCAGGCGGAGTACCTCAAGAGCATCTGCGAGGCCGATCCGATCTACTTGAAGGAAGGCATCATCCACCCCGGCACCATCCTGCGCGCCTGCAACTGGGCGCTGACCCACAATGCGAAGATGGGCCCGTGGATCCACGTCGGCAGCACCCTCCAGCACCTCACGCCCGGCCACGTCGGCGACGAGATTTCCGTCCGCGCGCAGGTCGCGAAGAATTACGAGAACAAGGGCCACAAGATCGTCGAGCTCGATGCGCTGGTGATCGCCGGCAAGACGCCGATCGCCCGCGTCACGCATGCGGCGATCTATGAGCCGAGACAGGTGAGGGCGGCGTAGCCGCTTAGACGGCGCGCCAGCGCCGTCATTGCGGAGCGAAGCGAGAAGCAATCCAGCGCGCGCGAAGCGCGCCAACAAAAAAGCGCAGCATCCGCGTCCGGCTCAGACTGGATTGCTTCGTCGCCATAGGCGAGCGAAGCGACGCCGTTCTTCGAACGGCTATGCCTCGCAATGACGCCGAGTGCGCTCTCGCGCCTTGGAGTGACGACTACACCTTCGCCTTCACGAACGCCGCGGCGCTCTCGATCATCGTCTTCGCCAGCGGCAGGTGCCGGACGCGGTTGATGAAGCCGTGGTTCAGGCCTTCCGCCAGGATGAACTGGTCGCCGCCGCGCAAGGCGCGCAGCTTCTCATAAAACTGCACGGAGTTGTCGTGCAGCACGTCGCATTCGGCGGCGCAGATCCAGGCGGGCGGCGCGGACTTCAGGTCGCCGTTCATCGGCGTGATCGCCGGATCGTTCGCATCGGCCTTGCCGACATAGATGTCGAAGAACATCTTCATGCGATCGAGCGACAGGCCGAAGCGGCCGTCGCCGAATTCGCGGTAGGACGCGGTCTCGAACGAGTTGCCGAGCACGCCGTAGAACAGGAGCTGCGCCTTGAACGTGCCGGGCGGGGCGCGCATCGCCACGGCCGCCGCCAGATTTCCGCCGGCCGACGCGCCGCCGATCGCGAGCCGCGACGGGTCGCCGCCGTGTTTCCTGCCTTCGGCCAGAATCCACCGCGAGCGTCGCTTCGCAATCCTTCAGCCCGGCGGGATAGGGATTTTCCGGCGCGAGGCGATAGCTGGTCGAGACGACCACCGCGCCGGACTCGGCGGCGAGATGGCGCGCCGTCGGCTCCATCTCCTCGATGCTGCCGAACGCCCAGCCGCCGCCATGGATCAGCAGCACCATCGGCGCGTTTTCGCTTCGCGTCGGCCGGTAGACGCGGGCGCGAACGGGGCCGGCTTCGCCCGGCACGTTCACGTCCGTCGTCTGGTAGGGCGACCGGCGCGCCCTCGGTCCAATAGCCGCAGATCCCGGCGCGCAGCGCGCGCTCTTCGGGGATGGTGGTCGGCACCGGCTTGCCGGCGCGCAGTTTTGCCTCGATCGCCTCCACCTCGCGCATGGCGGCGCTGGGCTCGAGCGCCGCCCCGAATTGCCTTCGCTTCAGCCTGAGCCATCATCGCCCCCTTGTTCTTTTTCTCGTGTTACGCACGCGCTCGATTTCGCCTGCTGGATCGCCTGCCAGACGCGTTCCGGCGTCAGCGGCATGTTGATGTGCTTGACGCCCGCGTCCGCCAGCGCATCCATCACGGCGTTCACGACAGTGGAGAGGCTGCCGGCGCATCCGGCTTCGCCGCAGCCTTTTGTGCCGAGCGGGTTGGTGGTTGCCGGCGAGGGATGGCTGCCCAGCACCATCTCGGGAATGTCGCCGGCGCGCGGCATGGCGTAGTCCATGAACGAGCCGGTGACCGGCTGGCCGCTGGAGTCGTAGCTGACGCACTCCATCAGCGCCTGGCCGATGCCCTGTGCGACGCCGCCATGCACCTGGCCCGCGACCATCAGCGGGTTCACCTCGACGCCGAAATCGTTGACGCCGGTGTACTTCACGATGGCGATCGTGCCGGTGTCCGGATCGACCTCGACCTCGGCGACGTGGCAGCCGTTCGGGAAGGTGGCCTGCACCTCGTTCGTGACATGATCGACGTCGAGCGAGGTCGGGCCGCCGTTGCCTTTGCCGTCCTGCAGCGCCTTCGCCAGATCGAGGATGTTGATGCCGCGGTCAGTGCCGGCGATGGTGAAGTTTCCGCCGGCGAACTCGATGTCGGCGGACGAGGCTTCGAGCACGTGGGCGGCGGCTTCCTTGCCCTTTTCGATGACGAGCGCGGAGGCTTCGACGATCGCCTGGCCGCTGGCGGTGATCGAGCGCGAGCCGCCGGTGCCGCTGCCGGCGTGGACGACGTCGCTGTCGCCCTGCACGAGGCGGATCTTGTCGAACGGCACGCCGAGCCGGTCGGACAGCACCTGCGAATAGGGCGAGGCGTGGCCCTGGCCATAGTCGAGCGTGCCGGTGATCAGCGTCACGCCGCCGTCCTTGTCGAACACGATCTTGCCGAGCTCCTTGCTCGGCGGCGCCGTGACCTCGAGATAGGAGCCGACGGCGATGCCGCGGAGCTTGCCCTGCTTGCGGCTTTCCTTCTTGCGCTTGGCGAAGCCGGCATAGTCGGCCGCCTTCAGCGCATTCGCCATCACGGCGGGAAAGTCGCCGCTGTCATACTGCATGCCGGACGACGCGTTGTAGGGCATCTGCGCGCTCTTCACGAGGTTCTTCTTGCGCAGCTGGATGCGGTCGATGCCCATCTCGCCGGCGGCGCGCTCGATCAGCCGCTCCATGAAGTAGTTGGCTTCCGGACGGCCGGCGCCGCGATAGGCGCCGTTCACCGAGGTGTTGGTGAGCACGCACTTGATGTTCACCTCGATCAGCGGCGTCTTGTAGACGCTGGCGATATTCTTGGCGATGCCGAGCGACAGCGGGCTCGGCATCACGCCGGCGAGATAGCCGCCGACATTGCCGAAACCCTTGACCCGCACGGCGAGGAAGTTGCCGTCGCTGTCGAGCGCGAGCTCGCCGGTGACTTCGCTGGCGCGGCCGTGGCTGTCGGAGAGGAAGCTGCCGGAGCGCTCGTCGGTCCACTTCACCGGACGGCCGAGCATCTTCGAGGCATGCAGGATGCAGGTGTATTCGGGATAGTTGACCGACTTCATGCCGAACGAGCCGCCGACATTGCCGTGTGAGGATGCGGATCTGGTCGGCCTTCACCTTCAACAGCGTCGCGAGCAGCACGCGGTTGCCGGACACGCCCTGGGTCGGCACATGCAGCGTGTAGAAGTCGCGCTTCTTGTCGTAGTCGCCGATACCGGCGCGCGGCTCCATCGCCACCACGGCGACGCGCGTGTTGTCGAGGTCGAGCTTTGCGACATGGGTGGCCTTGGCGAAGGCCTCGTCCACCTTGGCGGTGTCGCCATAGTGATAGTCGAGCACCATGTTGTTCGGCACGCTCTCATAGAGCTGCGGCGCGCCGGGCTTGATCGCGTCCGCCGCGCGGGTGACCGCAGGCAGGGCATCGATATCGATCTCAACTGCCTCCGCCGCATCCTTGGCCTGGGCCAGCGTTTCGGCCACCACGACGGCAATCGGATCACCCACGAACCGCACCTTGCCGACCGCCAGGATCGGCTTGTTGGACTGCAGCAGCGGCGTGCCGTCCTTGCTTTTCAGCGGCATGCGGCTGACGAAATTGCCGTAGCCGGCGGCCACCATGTCCTCGCCGGTCCAGATTCCGAGCACGCCGGGCAGCTTCTTCGCCTCGGTGGTGTCGACCTTTTTGAGCACGCCGTGCGGGTGCGTGGAGCGCACGATCACCGCGTAGGCCTGTCCGGGAAGGTTCAGGTCGTCGGTGTATTTGCCCTTGCCGCGGACCAGGGTGTCGTCCTCCTTGCGGACGACCGGCTGGCCAATCCCGTACTTTTGCGCCGCAATGGTGTTTTCGAGGGAACGCGGTGACGTGTGGTCTTGCATTGCGGAATCCGGCTTGAGGAAAGGAAATTCGGCTGCGTTTCGAGGGGGGTGGCGGGTAAATTAACGAATGGCGGCTACAGCCACAATGACGATTGCGACATGACCCCCGTGCAGCCAGCTTTGCACGGGATTCGGGCACTGCTAGACTTTGCCTGAATTGGAAACACTTTAGGCCGCCAGGGCAGGCGTCCGCGGCCGCAGGATCTGAAATGGAACAGGAGTCGTGGCCGCGCGGGGGCGCGGTGCCGCGCAATGAGGCGCACGGGCATGGTGCGTCGCGCGGAGAGCCGCGGCGCCAGGCGCCGGACGTGGCCTATGCGGCGCTTGATCTCGGCACCAACAACTGCCGGCTCTTGATCGCGCGGCCGACCGACAGCAGTTTCCGCATCGTCGATTCCTTCTCGCGCATCATCCGCCTCGGCGAGGGCATCTCGCAGACCGGCCGGCTGTCGGAGCCCGCGATCGACCGCGCGCTCTCGGCCCTGCGGATCTGCCGCGACAAGATCGTTTCCAAGCGCGCGGGGCGCACGCGCCTGATCGCGACCGAGGCGTGCCGCGCGGCCTCGAACCGTGACGATTTTCGCGAGCGGGTCGATCGCGAGCTCGGCATTCGCCTCGAGGTGATCGACCGCGAGACCGAGGCGATGCTGGCGGTCACCGGCTGCCTGCCGTTGCTCGATCCCCACGCGAAGGGCGCCATCCTGTTCGATATCGGCGGTGGATCGTCGGAGCTGGTGCGGCTGGACCGCGATCCGGCGAACCCGCAAGCTGTGCCGAAGATCAGCGGATGGATTTCGCTGCCGGTCGGCGTTGTGACGCTGGCCGAGCGGCGCGGCGGCATTCATGTTACGCCAGAATCCTATGCGGGGATGATCGACGAGGTGGCGGCGATGCTGGCCCCGTTCGCGCAAACGCACGGCGACAATCTCGGCGGCATGCATCTTTTGGGCACCTCTGGCACGGTTACCACAGTGGCCGGCATCTACCTGAACCTGCCGCGCTATGATCGCCGCCACGTGGACGGGCTCTGGATGAATGACGCCGACGTGACGCGCACGGTGCAGCGGCTGCTGGCGATGAGCTACGAAGAGCGCGTCAACAACGCCTGCATCGGCACCGAGCGCGGCGATCTCGTGCTCGCCGGCTGCGCGATCCTCGATGCGATCCGCAACGCGTTTCCGTGTCAGCGCCTGCGCATCGCCGACCGCGGCCTGCGCGAGGGCATGCTGGTGCAGATGATGCGCGAAGACGGCCTGTTGCGGACAGCGTAACGTGGCGAAAGATAAAACCGGCCGGCTGCACGTCACCGTCAGGAGCGGCGGCAAGCGAAAGCTCTCCTCAAAGCTCTGGCTCGAGCGTCAGCTCAACGATCCTTATGTGCTGCAGGCCAAGCGCGACGGCTTTCGCTCGCGCGCGGCCTACAAGCTGAAAGAGATCGACGACAAGTACAAGCTCTTGAAGCCCGGCATGGTCGTGGTCGACCTTGGCGCCGCGCCGGGCGGCTGGAGCCAGATTGCAGCGGTGAAAGTCGGTGCGGTGGAGGGCAGGGGCAAGGTCGTCGCGATCGACCTTTTGGAGATGCCCGAAATCCCCGGCGTGACGTTCGCGCAGCTCGATTTTCTCGACCACGGCGCGCCCGAAAAACTGCGCGCGATGCTCGGCGGCGGCGCCGATCTCGTGATGTCGGACATGGCGGCCAACACGACCGGCCACCGCAAGACCGACCAGCTGCGCCTCGTTGGGTTAGTGGAAATCGCCGCGGAATTTGCCCGCGAGGTGCTGAAGCCTGGCGGCACGTTTTTGGCAAAGGTGTTTCAGAGCGGCGCCGACGCAGCGCTTCTCGCACAGCTGAAGAAGGACTTTGCCACCATTCGCCATGTGAAGCCTGCAGCGAGCCGGCAGGATTCCTCGGAGCGTTATCTGCTGGCGACGGGATTTCGGGGCACAGCGTAAGTACTCGTCATGGCCGGGCTCCTCCCGGCCATCCAAAGGCTTCAAGCCGATCGTCCAGGCGCTGCGCGCCGAGCCAGTGAATTACTTTTTCTCCCCGGTACCCGTGGCGGTTGTTGGACTTGCGCCGGTCGTTGTCCCTGTGCGCCGCTCTTCACGTCGCTCTGTGCGCCCTGTGCGCCGGTCGTCACGTCGCTCGTGCCGTCCTGTGCGCCGGTCCTGACGTCGCTCCATGCCAGGGGTCTGAGCCTCGGCATCGGATACTGTCAATACCGTAGGGGCCGCCGCGAGGCCGAACGCAGCCGTCAACCCCATCAGAGAAAGAGCCTTTCGGCGGGAGATTATTTCCGGCTTGATGATTGCACTCATGTCAGACCTTTCCTGACTGGATGACTGCCCACCTGCCATTGCGCCCGATACCAGAGCGGCTACGTTGATCCACATCAACAGCACGCGCGGCCCTCCAAGCAATGGGCGACAGCAAGACAGACCGAGGAGTATCGTTGTGAGCCTGGGTGGAATTTCTAACCTCGATTACACAATCCTGTTGTGCAGCAAGATGGAGGAAACGCGCGCGTTTTACCGCGACGTCATGCAGTTTCCGATTGAGACTGATCGCAAGAACTGGGTCAGTTTTCGCGTCGGCGCCTCGCTGCTTACGTTGCGGCCGCGCGGGTGGAGCGCCTTCGACGATGGGAAATCGGTACCGGGATCGGCGGCGGTCCAGCTCGCCTTTCGGGTCCCGCCGCCTGCGGTCGATGCCTGTCACGCGGAATTGGTCGCCAAGGGTGTGCCAATTCTGAGGGGGCCAACGGATCTGCCGGACTGGCGCCACCGCACGCTGTTCTTTCGCGACCCCGAGGACAACGTCATCGAAATCTACGCTGAATACTGACCCGCAACGCGCGGGCCGTTCACCCCAGCCGCTGGTCGCGAACGTCCTCGGTCTCCTCCATCGCCGCTTTCTTCGTGGCCTTGTCGACCTCCTTCTGGCTGGAGATCTCCTTTGCTCTACGGCCGGACACCTGGTGGCCGGCATCCGACGGCATCAGCGCGAACACGATCGCCGACGACGCCGAGATCAGTGCGACGACGATGAAGGCCGGGCCGAAGTCGGAGGCCACCAGGTCGGAGCCCTTGCGCATCAACAGCGTCAGCTCCACCGAGAACGCGCCGACCGCGACGCCGGCCGAAATGGCGAGCTGCTGGGTGACGCTGACCAGTGTCGTCGCCCGGCTCATGCGTGACATGTCCACTTCGGCGTAGCCGATGGTGTTGATCGCGGTGAACTGCAGCGAGCGGAAGAAGCCGCCGACGATCAAGAGCACGAGGATCAACGACAGCGGCGTGGTCGGCGTGAACAGCGCGCAGACCGCCAGAAAGACGGCGCTGACGATCGCATCGACCGTCATGATGTTGCGGAAGCCGAACGTGTTGATCATGCGCGCGGCCAGCGTCTTCATGAACAGCGCGCCGACCGCCGAGCCGAAGGTGATCAGGCCCGACTGAAACGGCGTCAGGCCGAAGCCGACCTGCAGCAGGAGCGGCAGCAGGAACGGCAAGGCGCCGATGCCAAGCCGGAACAGGAAGCCGCCGACGATCGCCGCGCGCATTGTCCTGAGGCGCAGCAGGCCGAAATCCAGCACCGGGAAGGGGACGCGCTTGTAGTGCAGCAGGTAGAGCGTCATGCAGATCGCGCCGCCGACGATGAAGGCGATCACGGCCGGCCAGGGCAAAATCTTCAGACCGGCAACCGACAGGCCGAAGGCGATGCCGCCGAGCCCGAGGCCGGCCAGCACGAAACCCTTGAAGTCGAACGGCTGGATATCGTCGCTCTTGATCGGATCGATATAGCGTTGCGCCATGACGATCCCGAGGATGCCGATCGGGATGTTGATCAGGAAGATGAAGTGCCAGGAGAAGTACGTGGTGATGAAGCCGCCAAGTGCGGGTCCGACCACGGGACCGACCAGCGCGGGTGCGGTGACCCAGGCCATCGCGTTGACCAGCTGCTTCTTGTCGATCGAGCGCAGCAGCACGAGGCGGCCGACCGGCGTCATCATCGCGCCGCCGATACCCTCGATCGTGCGGGCGATGACGAAGTGCTCGATGGTTTGCGCCAGCGCGCAGCCGATCGATCCCAGCATGAACACGACGATCGCGGTGGTGAACACGCGCCGCGCGCCAAAACGGTCGGCCATCCAGCCGCTCGCCGGAATGAAGACGGCGAGCGCCAGAAGATAGGACGTGATCGCGAGCTTCAGCGTCAGCGGGCTGGTGCCGATGTCGGCGGCGATGGCGGGAAGCGACGTGGCGATGACGGTCGCGTCCATGTTCTCCATGAACAGGGCCGCGGCAACGATCAGCGGAATGATTCTTTCTTTTCGCATCCAGCCAATGAAGTGATTGACCGCCGGACCTTGCGGGCGGGCAACCTGTGCAGGTCAATATTGAGGCGCGCCCTGCGGAGCCTGTGCCCTCAAGGCCGCGCCTTCTCGTAGTGGGTCCGCGCAGGCCTGTCACCGGCGCGCCTTGCAGGCCTGCTATCCTTGGGAAAACCCCTAAAAATGTAGCTCATTCAGCAATCCGTGATCGGCGGGCCTATGCAGGGGGAAACGGGCATGCTAACCACCAGCGCCAATCCAAACCAAAGGTTCTCGATTCGGCTGCGGGGCGCCGCGGACCGGGAGGGGACCTATCATCTTTTCGCAACTGCGCGAAAAACCGGAGGATGTGGCGATGAACGGTGGTCAGGGCTGGCGTAACGGTATTCGCGAAGCGTTCACCTTCGACGACGTGCTGCTGAAGCCCGGCCTGTCGGAAATCCTCCCCTCTGAAGCTGACGTTCGCTCGCGCCTGACGCGCGCCGTTCCCCTGCATATCCCCGTGATCGCGTCGGCCATGGACACCGTCACCGAGGCGCGCATGGCGATCGCCATGGCGCAGGCCGGCGGCATCGGCGTCATCCATCGCAACTTCGATATCGACGGACAGGCGGCACAGGTTCGCCAGGTCAAGAAGTACGAATCCGGCATGGTGGTGAACCCGCTCACCATCGCACCCGACAAGAAGCTCGTCGATGCGCTGACATTGATGAAAGACCACGGCATCTCCGGCATCCCGGTGGTCACCGGCGGCGACGGCGGCAAGCCCGGCAAGCTCGTCGGCATCCTCACCAACCGTGACGTGCGCTTTGCCACCGATCCGGACCAGAAGGTTTCGGAGCTGATGACCAAGGAAAATCTGGTCACGGTGCGCGAAGGGGTCGGCCAGAGCGAAGCGAAGCGCCTGCTGCACTATCATCGCATCGAGAAGCTGCTGGTGGTCGACGACCAGTATCGCTGCGTCGGCTTGATCACGGTGAAGGACATGGAGAAGGCCGTCGCGCATCCGAACGCCAGCAAGGACGAGCAGGGACGCCTGCGCGTTGCTGCCGCCACCACCGTCGGCGACAACGGTTTTGAGCGCACGGAGAGACTGATCGACGCCGGCGTTGACGTGGTTGTCGTCGACACCGCGCACGGCCACTCCTCACGCGTGCTGGAGGCGGTGAACCGCATCAAGCGGCTGTCGAACGCCGTGCAGGTCGTGGCCGGCAACGTGGCGACGACCGAGGGCGCACAGGCGCTGATCGATTCCGGCGCGGACGCGATCAAGGTCGGCATCGGTCCGGGCTCGATCTGCACGACGCGCATCGTCGCGGGCGTCGGCGTGCCGCAGCTCACCGCCATCATGGATGCGGTGGAGGCGGCAAAGAAGGCCGGCATCCCGGTGATTGCCGACGGCGGTATCAAGTATTCCGGCGATCTCGCCAAAGCGCTCGCAGCCGGCGCAGACATAGCAATGGTCGGCTCACTGCTCGCCGGCACCGACGAGACGCCGGGCGAAGTGTTTCTGTGGCAAGGCCGCTCCTACAAGGCCTATCGCGGCATGGGCTCTGTCGGCGCCATGGCGCGCGGCTCCGCCGACCGCTACTTCCAGCAGGACATCAAGGACACGCTCAAACTCGTGCCGGAAGGCATCGAGGGGCAGGTGCCTTATAAAGGCCCGGTCGGCAATGTCGTGCACCAACTGGTCGGCGGCCTGCGTGCGGCAATGGGATATGTCGGCGCAAAGAATCTCGACGAATTCCACCAGAAGGCCGAATTCGTCCGCATCACCGGTGCGGGCCTCAGAGAAAGCCACGTGCACGACGTGACGATCACGCGCGAAGCGCCGAACTATCCGGGCGGGGCGTAGCGCCTCGGTCTGGGCACGCGCGAGGCGATTTTCTTCGTCATTCCGGGGTGAGCCCGGACGTGCGCCTAGCGCGACCATGGGTGAGCACTGAACTATAGCTCGTAGCGATTGAGCGAGCGCTACTCCGTAACCCTTCATGCGGACAGTGCACGGCTGTTTGCGATTAAGCTGAACGCAAGCGTCCGGACTACGAAGCCTCTCGGCGTCATTGCGATGAGCGCAGCGACGAATATCCAGCTCGCGCGAAGCGCGCCGACCAAAACGCACGCAGCTGCGGCAATCTCAGCTTTATTTGGCGCGCCTGCGGGCGCGCACTGGATTGCTTCGCGTCGCTCGCAATGACGCTGTGCGTCTCACGCGGGCCCTGCTGCGTGGTTGCGGCTTGCCATGACCCCTCGGGCAAGCGAAAATCGCTTGTCCAAGGTAAGAAACGCGCATCCATCGCGCCAAAAACCTCAAGGAGCCGCGAAGCGGGTGGTTGCACTGGAACAGAACGACGAGCCGGAACCGGCCGCGCCCGAGCAGGGTTTTCGCAACACCATCATCTCCGGCACCTGCCTCAGCATCGCCTGGTTCGGCGACGGCGTGATCTACATCGTGCTGCCGCTGTATGCTGCGACCTTCGGGCTCGACGCGTTCCTGGTCGGCGTCCTGTTGTCGTGCAATCGTGTGGTGCGCATCGTCGGCTATGGCTGGGTCGCGCCGCTGGCGCGCCGGTTCGGCGCGAACGTTCTGACGGCGGCCGCCTGCGTCGCTGCGGCGCTGACGACGATCGGCTATGGCCTTGCGGCGAGCTTCATCGTCTTCGTCGTCGCCCGCTGCATCTGGGGCGGCGCGTGGGGCATCCTCAACCTGACGATGACCGCGTATGCCTATGGCGACGGTCGCGGCGCCGGCAAGCGCATTGGGGTCGCACGCGCGACCAGCATCGCAGGCCCGATGCTGGCGCTGCTCGCGGTCGGGCCGCTGTGCGTGACTGTCGGCCCGCATCAGATGTTCGTCATCTACGGCCTGTTGAGCTTTATCGCGGTGCCGATCGCCTTCCTGCTGCCGCCGATGCGCGCGGAGCCGAAGGCCGACGCGCCGGCGGAGAAGCGCTGGACGCCGACGCCGCTCAACATCCTGTTCTTCGGCCTGGCGTTCGCCGCCGACGGCGTGCTCGGCACCACCATCTCGGTGCTGCTCTCGAACTTCATGCCGACGTCGCAGGCGATCATCGGCGCCGGCCTGATCATGGCGCTCCGCCACGTCGTCGGCATTACGCTGGCCTTTATCAGTGGCCCGATCACCGATCGCATCGGCGCGAGGCGGTTGCTGACCCCTTGCACCCTGGTCGTGATCGCCGGGCTCGTCACCGTTGCAGCCGGCTATGTCTATGTTGGTGCGCTCATCATCATCTGCTCGCGCGGCATTCTGTCGACCGTCGGTCCCGTGCTGGCTGCCGAACGGTCGCCCGATCGCATCGCAGCGCTTGCATCGTACGCGACCTGGAACGATGTTGGTCTTGCCGGCGGTGCATTTCTCGGCGTCGTCGGTGTTGCCTCGCTCGGCGCAACGCCCACATATGCGCTGATGGCGGCCGCGCTCCTGCTCGCGACCGCCTGGCAGTTCTTCGCGTCCAGACGCTCCGTATCGAAATAAAACAAAGAGGACACGCTCCATGGCCACCGCACAACGCATCGTTCTTGCCTCGCGCCCGGTCGGCGAACCGAAGCCGGAGAATTTTCGTTTCGAGGAGGTGCCGGTGCCGACACGCGGGCCGGGACAACTTCTCCTGCGGACGATCTGGCTGTCGCTCGATCCCTACATGCGCGGGCGAATGAGTGATGCTCCGTCCTATGCTCCGCCGGTGCGGATTGGCGACGTGATGGAAGGCGGCACCGTCAGCGAGGTGGTCGCATCCGGCGTCGATGGCTTTGACGTCGGTGACATTGTGGTTTGCCGTGCAGGTTGGCAAACGCATTTCGTGTCGGACGGAAGAGGGCTTCGCAAGATCGACGCAAAGGCCGCGCCGACCTCGACCGCGCTCGGCGTACTCGGGATGCCGGGCATGACGGCGTACACAGGCCTGCTCGATATCGGCAAGCCGCAACCGGGCGAGACCGTGGTGGTCGCGGCCGCATCCGGCGCGGTCGGCTCAGCCGTCGGTCAAATCGCAAGGATCAAGGGCGCCCGCGCGATCGGCATCGCCGGCGGCGCCGAGAAGTGCAAATACGTGAAAGATGCGCTCGGCTTCGACGAGTGCATCGATCACCGCGATGCCGAGATGGCGGCGAAGCTGCAGGCCGCGTGTCCGAAGGGCATCGACGTCTATTTCGAGAACGTCGGCGGAAAAGTGTTCGAAGCGGTCCTGCCGCTGCTCAATCCGTTCGCGCGAATTCCGGTCTGCGGGCTGATCTCGCAGTACAATGCGTTCGAGGAAGAAAAAGGCGGCAAGGCGATGTCGTTCCTGATGCGCAACGTGCTGACGAAACGCCTGACCATCCGCGGCTTCATCGTCAGCGACTTCGCCGCGCGCCACAACGATTTCATCGCCGACATGACGAAATGGTTCGCGGAAGGCAAGCTGAAGCACCGCGAGACGATCGAGGAAGGCCTCGCCAATGCGCCGCGGGCCTTCATGGGGCTCCTGCGCGGCGAGAATTTCGGCAAGCAGCTGGTGCGGGTGGGGCCGGACAAGTGGCGACAGCGAGTCGCGATTTGTTTCGTCATGGCTGGGCTTGTCCCGGCCATCCACGTCTTCTTCGGCGTAGCGCACAAAGACGTGGATGCCCGCGACATAGGCGAGCGAAGCGATGCCGTTCTTCGAACGGCTGTGCGCGGGCATGACGGATTCAGCTACGCGCAGGACGTCAGACTGGCCTACAGCCAGCCCGCCGGGTCCTCGATCGGGCGGCCGTCGATGGCGCGGATCATGCCGCGGATGACGCGGAAGATCTGCCACACCGCCAGCGCGATCAGGATGACGATGCCGATGCCGACGATCGACAGCACCACGCCGATGATGCCGCCGATCAGGCTGATCCAGAACGTGCGGATCGCCGACGTCATGTGCGACTCGAACGGGGTGCCTGCGAGCTCGCCGCGCTTCACGTAGGCGATGATCAGCCCGACGATCATCGTGATGAACGCGGTGAAGTACGAGGCGATGTAGAGGCCCCAGACGATCATCGCCCAGGTTCTGGGATCGGTGCTGCTTTCGGTGGTCTGCATCGACATGGTGCGCTGTCCAACTGTCGTTCGTCGCGACGATCGACAAAGCCTAACGTCGGGCAGGCGGGGTGTCCACGACCTTATGGCCGCGCGATGAGGATCAGATCACGCGATAGCGGATCGCGAAACTGTCATCGAGCATCGAGCGCTCGCGGTCGCCCTTTGAGTCGGTGACGACATCGACCAGGTGCCACGGGCTGAATTCGGTCGAACGGCTCGGATTGGCGGCAAGGCGGATCTTGAACTGCCGCTGCGGCTGGCCCGGCATGTTGAGCACCAGCGTGCGCTGAGCGGTGCGGTATTCGATCGGCACCGTCCCTTTCAGGATTGCGCGGCCATCGTCGGACCAGTCGCCGCCGCGCAGCTGCGCGATGGTCTGGTTGACGTCGGTGAGCAGCTCGACCTGCGCCTCGCGCTTGGACGAGCCCGTGGCGATCACGGGCGGAAGCCGGATTTCGAATTCGATCGAGCGCGCGCCGGCGTTCAGGCCGAGGTGCTCCATGGCGGAGAGACGCAGGTTCGAGCCGGCCGCGAAGATCACGGCCAGCGCTGCGGCGATCACGAGGCTGCTCTGCGCCCCTTCGCGCAGCGAGCGGGCGCGGCCCGAGAAGCGCAGCGCAAGACCGACGGCCAAGAGGAATCCGGCCATGGCGCCGAGCTGATTCATCAGGTGGAAGGTATCGGGGAAAACACTGGTGGTCGGCGGCATCCCGAGCGCCGCCAGGATCGCAACGGCACTCAACCCGGCGGCGATCCAGCCGAGCCCGGCGCCGGCGAAACCTGCAACAATGGCAATGGCATAGGCCATGACGATCCAGCGGGATGAGAAGGCCCCGAAACGTCCTGTCCGGGTGCGATCATCCAATTGGTCTGGGGCCTTGAGGGGAAGGTTCAAGGCGCTCTGATTGTCACGGTTAATTGAGGCCTATATAGCGGGTCGGGGCCGCCTTGATGCCCCAATTGGGGGGAGCCGCCATGTCCGTCGCTGAGGTGCTGCTACCGGTTTTCTTGCATGTCCTGCTGATCTTCATCCTGCTGTTCTGGATGGGGAAGGAGCGGCGCGGTGCGCTGGTGTCGCGCGACGTGCAGTTCAAGAACATTGCGCTGGATGAGCCGAACTGGCCGAAGAAGGCGACGCAGATTGGCAACTGCCTGAAGAACCAGTTCGAGTTCCCGGTGTTGTTCTACGCCATCGTTGCAATTGCGTTGCCGCTGCGGCAAGCCGATTTCGATGTTCGTGCTGCTGTCCTGGGTGTTCGTGGTCACCCGCTACGTGCACGCCGGCATTTTCGTCACTTCGAACAACGTCAAGAACCGCTCGCTGGCCTTCTTTGCCGGCGTGATCGTGCTGCTGATCATGTGGATCCTGTTTGCGTTCAGGATGCTTCGCGTCTACTGAGCGGCAAAAGGGTCTGTTGGCCCTGACTGGAACTCCATGACACCTGCTGCCCGCCTTTCTGCCGCGATGGAGGTGATCGCCACCATCGATACGCAGCGCGTTCCCGCCGCGAACGCGCTGAAGGATTGGGGCGTGACGCATCGCTTTGCGGGTTCCGGCGATCGTGCGGCGATCTCGGGCCTCGTCTACGACGTGCTGCGGCGGCGTTCGTCGTCGGCCTGGCTGATGGACGACGATTCTCCGCGCGCGCGCATGCTCGGCATGCTGAAGCTCGAGCGCGGCTTCGACGTCGAGCGGATCGCAAAGCTTTGCGACGGCGCGCGCTTTGCGCCGGAGCCGCTCAGCGATGCCGAGCGCACGGCGTTGACGTCACGCACGCTCGACGGCGCGCCGGCGCATGTGGCGGGCGATTTCCCGGAATGGCTCGATGCGGAGTTCGCAAACGTGTTCGGCGAGGCGCGGGTGGCCGAGACGACCGCGATGGCGCGTCGTGCGCCGCTTGATCTGCGCGTCAACACGCTGAAGGCTGCGCGCGACAAGGCGCTCCCGGCGTTGCGTCACCTCGGCGCGAAGCCGACGCCCTGGTCGCCGCTGGGCCTGCGCATTGAGCTTGATGCGGACGCGCGCAACCCCGGCATTCAGGCCGAGCCGGAATTCATCAAGGGCGCGATCGAAGTGCAGGACGAGGGCTCGCAGCTTGCGACGCTGTTCACGGCTGCAAAATCCGGCGAGCAGGTGATCGATCTCTGCGCCGGTGCAGGCGGCAAGACGCTGGCGCTGGCGGCGATGATGGGCGGCCGCGGCCGGCTCATTGCGACCGATCGCGACAAGCGGCAGCTGGCGCCGATCCACGAGCGGCTGTCGCGCGCCGGCGTGCACAATGCCGACGTTCGCACGCCGCGCGAGGGCGATCCGCTGCAAGGCCTCGACGGCACGTCCGATCTGGTGGTGATCGACGCGCCGTGCACGGGCACCGGAACCTGGCGGCGCAATCCGGACGCGAAATGGCGGATGCGTCCCGGCGCGCTGGAGCAGCGCGTGAAGGATCAGATCGAGGTGCTGGATCGCGCGGCGCGACTTGTGAAGGGGGGCGGTCGCATCGCCTACATCACCTGTTCGGTGCTGCCGCAGGAGAACGGGGAACAGATTCGCGCGTTCGTTGCCCGTCATCCGGATTTTGAAATTGTCCATGCGACAAATGTCGCCATGCCGCTCGGCGAGCGCGCCGCTGCGTTTTGCGATGCGGCACTGCTGTCGGCCGAAGGTGTGTTGATGACGCCACAGCGGACGAAAACCGACGGCTTTTTTGTATCTGTCTTGAAAAGACCGCATTAGCGGGGCGGTCGTAGAGCGCTAGTGTGTATGACCATGCGGCGACGTTGTGTTGACCGCGACGAAAGGATCAAGACGTTGAACAAGGTTTTGCTTCTGGCAGTGATTGCCAGCTCGGTCGCCACCAACGCCTTCGCGCAGGACAAATCGCGTGCTGACCAGGAGAAGGCGTGCGGAAAGGACGTGTCGCGCTACTGCAAGCCCGTGATCGATTCGGGCGACATGGTCATCCTGAGCTGCCTGCAGCAGAACCGCACGAAGATCTCTCCGTCGTGCCAAAAGGTGCTGAAGGACAACGGCGTTTGATCCTACGCCGCCTGCTCGAGATGATTGGCTGAGCCCTGCACGATGAGACCTGCGTTCGCGCCGACCTGGCCGACACGCAGGTACTCGCAGATCGTCTGGTCGCGATCGTTGGTGTAGTGCACCACCAAGCTGTTTGGGCTGGTGAAGTAACCCGTCGGCGTAAAATGCAGATCGGGGAGCATGGCGAGCGCCTTGCTCCAGTAGGCCCGCAGGTTTTGCTTGCCGCGCACCGAGCCCTGCACCGCAAACCCCAGCCGCACGATGCCGTCGGAGGTCATCTCCGCATCGTCCGCGTAAAGCGAAAGGATGCGGTCGAGGTCACGCGAGTTCCAGGCCGCGATCCAGCGTCCTGCCCAAGGCGACCAAATCGGGGTGCGCGTCGTCGGTCATGGGGGGTCTCCAGCATAGGTCAGGATTACTGACATATATGGATTTGTCCAGTCCAAATGTGGATTGCTCGCATGGCCGGCGCAGAGATGTTGCCGTGCGGCATCGATGCGTTTAATTGCTGTCCATGACCCCAGCCAAAGCGAATTTTGAGTCGGCGCCGCACACCACGGCCCCGGCGCATGACAAGATTCTCATCATCGATTTCGGCAGCCAGGTGACGCAGCTGATCGCGCGGCGTGTGCGCGAGGAGGGTGTCTACTCCGAGATCGTGCCGTTCCAGAAGGCCGAAGCCGCGTTCCGCGAGATGAAGCCGAAGGCGGTGATCCTCTCGGGCGGACCGGAGTTGGTGCATGAGCGGGGCTCGCCGCGCGCGCCGCAAATCGTCTTCGAGTCCGGCGTGCCGGTGCTCGGCATCTGCTACGGCCAGATGACGATGGCGGCGCAGCTCGGCGGCACGGTGGAGGGCGGACACCATCGCGAGTTCGGTCGCGCCGACGTCGAGGTGAAATCGAAGAGCTGCCTGTTCGAGGGCGACTGGAAGGTCGGCGAACAGCATCAGGTGTGGATGAGCCACGGCGATCGCATCACCGAGATGCCGCAGGGTTTCGAGGTGGCCGGCGTCTCGCCGAACGCGCCGTTCGCGATCATCCAGGACGAGAAGCGAAAGTACTACGGGCTGATGTTCCACCCGGAGGTGGTGCATACGCCGGACGGCGCAAAGCTGATCCGCAATTTCGTGCGCAAGGTCGCAGGCCTGAAGGGCGACTGGACCATGCGCGCCTTCCGCGAGGAGGCGATCGAAAAGATCCGCGCACAGGTGGGCACGGGCAAGGTGATCTGCGGCCTGTCGGGCGGCGTCGATTCAGCCGTGGCCGCCGTGCTGATCCACGAGGCGATCGGCGACCAGCTCACCTGCGTGTTCGTCGACCACGGCCTGCTGCGGTTGGCGGAAGCTGAGACGGTCGTGAACCTGTTCCGCAATCACTACAACATTCCGCTCGTTCACGTTGATGCGTCGAAGCAATTTTTGGGCGAGCTCGCCGGCGTCACCGACCCCGAACAAAAGCGCAAGACCATCGGCAAACTGTTCATCGACGTGTTCGAGGCGGAGGCGAAGAAGATCGGCGGCGCGGAATTCCTGGCGCAGGGCACGCTCTATCCGGACGTGATCGAGAGCGTGTCGTTCACCGGCGGCCCGTCGGTGACGATCAAGTCGCATCACAATGTCGGCGGCCTGCCGGCGCGCATGAACATGAAGCTGGTCGAGCCGTTGCGCGAACTGTTCAAGGACGAGGTGCGCGTGCTCGGCCGCGAGCTGGGACTGCCCGACGTGTTCGTCGGCCGCCATCCGTTCCCCGGTCCCGGCCTCGCGATCCGTTGCCCCGGCGACATCACGGTGGAAAAACTCGACATCCTGCGCAAGGCGGATGCGGTCTACATCGAGGAAATCCGCCGCGCCGGCCTCTACGACGTGATCTGGCAGGCGTTCGCCGTGCTGCTGCCGGTGAAGACCGTGGGTGTCATGGGCGACGGCCGCACCTACGACTACGTCGTCGGCCTTCGCGCGGTGACGTCAACCGACGGCATGACCGCCGACTTCTATCCGTTCGACATGAAGTTCCTGAGCACCGCGGCCACGCGCATCATCAACGAAGTGAAGGGCGTCAACCGCGTCGTCTACGACGTGACGAGCAAGCCGCCCGGCACGATCGAGTGGGAGTGACATGCACACAAGATACCGACCGAGTTAAGTGCCTCTCCCTGCTGTCGAACTGCCGGCTTGTCGGTATCCTTGCGGCGATATAGAGAAATTCATCCTGAATTTGATTGGGTTCACTCAAGCATAGCGATGTTCAACGGATTTCTTCTCCCTCCACTGCGGTCGGTCGGAGAGTTGAGCCAACAGAGACATGGTGGGAGCGAGGCTCGACGTGGGAGCGAAGATCGTTGCGGCCCTGATTGTGCTTCTCGCACGCTTCATCACGGCAGTGCGGGGCAGGTGGGAGGGCGTAGAGCCTGTCGATGAGCTCCGGATCTATTTCGCCAACCATGCAAGCCATGGCGATTTCATTCTGATCTGGACCGTGCTGCCGCCGCGCCTGCGGCAACGCACGCGGCCCGTGGCCGGCGCCGACTACTGGCTGAAGAGCGGGCTGAAGCGGTTCATCGGCCGCGATGTCTTCAACGCCGTTCTCATCGACCGCGACCGGCAGAGCAGGCAGGAAGATCCCGTCGCCCTGATGGCTGCCGCGCTCGACGAGGGAGCATCCCTCATTGTTTTTCCGGAAGGCACGCGCAACACAACCGAGGCGCCACTGCTGCCCTTCAAGAGCGGGCTCTATCATCTCGCCAAAGCGCGGCCTGGTGTCGAGCTCGTACCGGTCTGGATCGACAATCTCAACCGCGTGATGCCGAAGGGCGAGATCGTGCCGATCCCGCTGATCTGCACCGTCACCTTCGGCGCGCCGATCCATGTTGGCGCAGCCGAGAGCAAAGATGAATTCATCGCGAAGGCGGAGGCCGCCCTCCTTGCGCTCTCGCCCAGGTCGGCCGTGTCATGAGCGCACTTCATCCCGATCTCTTGACCCTTCTTGCGGTCCTGCTTGCCGTCCTCGGTGCCGCTTCCGCGATCGGCTATCTGTTGCAAAGGCGCCTGTCGCCCGACGGCTCCAACGCCGTCATCGAAAACCTCAACGACCGCATCCGCGCCTGGTGGGTGATGGTCATCCTGATGGCATTGGCACTCATCGGCGGGCGCACGGGTGCGACACTGCTCTTTGCCGTCTGCTCTTTCGCGGCGCTGCGCGAGTTCGTTACGCTCACCGATACACGCCGCGCCGACCACTGGGCGCTGGCGGCCGCCTTCTTTGTCGTGCTGCCGGTGCAGTATTATCTGATCTGGATCGGCTGGTATGGGCTCTATTCGATCTTCATTCCCGTCTACGCCTTTCTCCTGATGCCGATCGTCGCGGCGCTGCGCGGAGACACGGACCATTACCTCACGCGTATTGCGGAGGTGCAGTGGGCGCTGATGATCTGCGTCTTCTGCGTCTCGCATGTGCCCGCGTTGCTCAGCCTCGAGATTCCAGGGTTCGAGGGCAGGAACGTGCTGCTTATCGCCTTCCTGGTGATCGTGGTGCAGTCCAGTGACGTGCTGCAGTATGTCTGGGGAAAGCTCTTCGGCCGCACCAGGATCGCGCCGAAGCTGTCGCCGTCGAAGACGGTGGAAGGCTTTGCCGGAGGTGCTTTGAGCGCGACCATGGTCGGTGTCGGGCTGTCGTGGATGACGCCGTTCACACCCTTGCAAGCGGCGCTCCTTTCGTTCGTCATTGTGCTGATGGGCTTCTTCGGCGGCCTCGTCATGTCGGCGATCAAGCGCGACCGCGGCGTGAAGGATTGGGGCCAACTCATTGCCGGCCATGGCGGCTTCATCGATCGCCTCGACTCCGTCGTGTTTTCCGCCCCGATCTTCTTCCATCTCGTACGCTATTGGTGGTCCGTCACGTGAGCACGCCTTTCGCCCGCGTGGCGCGGAGCAGTGCCGTCCATGTCGCGTTCGCCTTTGTCGGCATGGGTGGCTGGGCTGTCTTCGCCAACCATGCCCATGCCATGCCCGCGCCGCTTCTGGCCGGTCTGGTGCAGGGCGGGCTGTCGGGCTCAATCACGCTGTTCCTCAAGCGATTGGTGGAAGCGCTTGCGGCCCGCTTCAGCGGGATCGCAGCGCTGCTGGCACCACCCACCATCGCATGCGTTGTTTCGGCGAGCCTGCTCACGTTGATCCATACGCTGGCCGGAACGCCGGAGGTTCTGGCGACGATCATCGTGCCGCTAACGGTCGCGACCAGCTATGCCGCACTCTACAACTACTCACTCTGGAGGCTTGGGGGAGCCTAGATCATGGCAGACGCATCCAATCGCCGTCCTTTGGCTAGCCGGGACACGGGCTGGGCACGCAACATCACCCGCTGGCTCGGCGCCACGTCCATCACGCCGAACCAGATTTCCGCTGCCAGCATCGCGGCGGCTGCCATCGCGGGTGCCTGCTTCTGGCTTTCGGGGCAGACTGATGGCGGCATGCGTGCGGCGCTCCTGATTGCGGCTGCTGCGTTCTGCCAGGTCCGGCTGCTGTGCAACCTCTTCGACGGCATGGTCGCCATCGAGGCGGGCAAACACGCTCCTGACGGCGGCTTCTGGAACGAGTTTCCCGACCGTGTTGCAGACATGCTGATCCTGGTTGGCGCGGGCTTTGGTGCGGATGAGCCGGCGCTCGGCTGGGCGGCGGCCGGGTTTGCGGTGCTGACGGCTTACGTCCGCGAGCTCGGCCGCAACTGTGGCCAGCCTTCGGACTTTTCCGGTCCGATGGCCAAGCAACACCGCATGGCGGTGATTACCGCAGCCGCGTTGCTCTCGCTCTTTGAGCCGCTTTGGAACAGTCATAACGGGGTGCTCACCGTCGCACTCTGGATTATCGCCATCGGCGCCGCCGTTACTGCGCTGCGGCGAGCGAGCAAACTGGTTGCTGGGTTGCGGCAGACGTAAAGGTCATGGGTGTCCTCCGAGAGTAAAACCGCTCTCGCTGAGCAAAACGCTAGTCCGGCAGGCGATGGATCAGGATGCAACGCCTCGGCTCGAAGACGTTCTGCCCGGGCATGGCAGCCCGGTAACCGCTGATGCGGAAGCGCTTGCGTTCGCCAGGGGCCACCAGGATGTCGCTCACCTGCTTGATCGCCGCTTCGCTGAAGTAGAAGTTCTGGACAACGAACTGCGCGCGGCTCGTCGTCGTGAGGACGTAGCCGCCGCCTTCCTCCTCGAGCCGACCTTCGGCCGTCATCGGTTTCGGATCAGGATTGTCCGGCGCATCCACGGTGCGGATATTTGTGCCCGGCGGCACCGCGGCGACGAGCGCAGGACCTGAGGGAACGTCCTTCACAAAACTCGCGCCCGGCTGGAACGGATTGAGTTCGCCGAGCCGCAGACGATACGCCCGCTGCAGGCATGCGTCATCGCCACAGGCATTGCGCACGGTGCGCAGCCAGCGCGACTGGTCGGTGCGCAGGCACGCGCCGGCCGCTGCGAGCTTGTCGACCGCGACCGTAAAGGAGCGCCCCAGCATCTCATCGAGGCCGGATAGGTCCGGACTCGCGCAAATCAGGCGTTCCGCGGGCAATGTTGCTTTGGCGCAGTCGAAGCTCGGCTGTGCGAAGGATGGCCACGAACCGAGGAGGAGCGTGGCAAGCGTCGCGGACCAGAACCGCGCTCTGCGGATGCGGGCTGCGATCATCGGGGACATCCATTGCATGATGGGTGCGATAGCTTGAATTCTTGCGGAGCGTGCCGCTGGAAATCAAGTGTTGTCCTGACCGTGCTGAGCGAGTTGACCCGCGAGCGCATAGAGGCACGTCGGCCGCGGTTCGGCATCAGGAGACGCGCCGGATCTGCGTTAAATCCGGCACGATCGCTGACGGCGGCGCCTGCCGTCCGGTGATCAGGTCGGCGGCCTTGTCCGCGATCATCATTGTCGACGCATTCAGATTTGCGGAAATCATCCTCGGCATGATCGACGCGTCGACGACGCGCAAGCCCTCGAGGCCGTGCACCTTGAGCTGATCGTCGACGACGGCGGACGGATCGCTTGCAGGTCCCATGCGGCACGTGCATCCCGGATGAAAGGTCGTTTGCGCGCGCTGGGATGCGGCGGCCAGGAGTTCGTCGTGCGTTTGCGCCTGAGGGCCCGGGAAATCCTCATAGGCGTAGTAGGGAGCAAGCGGCGCCGAAGCCAGAAGCTTTCGCGCCAGCCGCATTCCGGCGACCAGCACGCGCCGGTCGACCTCTTCGGCAAGATAGTTGGTCTGGATGCTCGGCGGCTCGAACGGATCGTTGGAACGGCAGCGAACGTAGCCGCGGCTTTCGGGGCGTTGCTGCCAGCAGGCGACGGTCATTCCCGGCTCGTCCTCCAGCCGGCCTTGCTCGCCTTCCTTATAGCTCGCCGGCGTGAACGTCATTTGCAGGTCGGACGATTCCGCGGTCTCTCCGGAATGCCAGAAGCAATAGACCAGCGTTGGCGAAAGGCTGAGGACGCCGCGGCGGGCAAAACCCCACTTGAGCGCCTCCAGCGCCAGCGAGGCGCCGCGCACTTGCTCGTTGATCGTCTTGATGTTCTTGACGCGCGCGACGGAGCGGGGCGCGTAGTGGTCCTGCAGGCCCTCGCCAACGCCCGCCAGGGCGTGATGGACGGGAATGCCAAGCGATTGCAGCAGCGACGGCGAGCCAACGCCTGAGAGCTGCAACACCTGCGGTGAATTGTAAGTGCCGGCGGACAATATGACTTCCCGCCGCGCGCGGACCTCGACGGTTGCTCCGCCGCGCCCGCCCTTGGCGTATCGCACCCCGACGGCCTTCTTGCCATCAAAGACGATCGACGTCGTATGCGCGCGTGTGCGAACCTCGACATTCGGCTCGTTTCATCGCCGGGTGGAGAAACGCGGTGGCCGCGCTGACGCGTCGTCCGTTGTGGATCGTCGTCTGCGCGTAGGAAACGCCTTCCTGAATTGTCCCGTTGTAGTCGGGGTTGCGCGGGATGCCGTGCTCCACGGCGCCGGCAATGAAGGCGTCGCAGAGCGGGATGGCGCCAGCTGATATCCGTCACCACCAGGTTGCCGTCGCGGCCGCGAAAGGTTGCGTCGCCTTCGCCGATACGTCGCTCGAGCCGCTTGAAATACGGCAGCACATCCGCATAGCCCCAGCCGCGGTTGCCGAATTGCGCCCAGGTGTCGAAATCCTGGCGCTGACCGCGATTGTAGATGTGGCCGTTGATCGAGCTCGATCCGCCAAGCGTCTTGCCACGGGGCGCATAGATGCGCCGCCCGCCGGTCCACGCGCCGGGATCCTGGGAGTAACACCAGTTGATGGCGGGATCGTAGAACGTCTTGATGAAGCCGGCAGGCAGGTGGATGTAGGGATACCAGTCGCGATGGCCCGGCCTCGAGCACGCAGATGGTCGTGCTGCTGTCCTGGCTGAGCCGATGGGTGAGAACGCTGCCGGCGGAGCCGGCGCCGATGATTATATAGTCGAAGATGTCCATTCCGACGTGCCAGTGCGAGGTATTGCGATCGACAAGACGATCTTGCCCTTGTCGATGACCGTAGCACGGCTCGCGATGCCGAGACAAAGTGCATGTTCTGCTCCGCCGGCAGGACCGTTGGACATGATACTCGCTGTTCTCGACATCACGCGTTCGCCCCGGGTAAGATCGCGTGGTAGTGAGCAGAAAAGCGGTTGGAATGAGCGATATCTACGATCCGAGCTTCGTAAAGGCTGTGTTTGATCGCTGCTCGGATCGCTACATTGCCTTCAGCCTGATCTGCTCGTTCGGCTTCACCGAGCGCTGGCGGCGACAGTGTGTGGCGGCAATGCCTGAGCCTCCGGCCAGCGCAGCGCGCGGCTACGATCTGATGGCGGGCACGGGCGAGGTCTGGCCGCATCTGTTGAAGCGCTTCGATGACATCGGATCCATCACTGCTGTCGACATCTCCTCCGGCATGCACGAGCGCGCGATGGCGCGGCTGCATGCCCATCGTGCGCGCCGGATCGAGTTCATCGAGGACGACGTGCTGGCAAGTGATCTGGCGCCGGAGAGCGCCGACTTCGTCGTCTCGACATTCGGCTTGAAGACGTTCAATCCCGAGCAGCACGCGCGCCTGGCCGCCTTGATCGCGCGCGTGCTGAAACCCGGCGGTGTGTTCTCGATGATCGAAGCGTCAGACCCGAAAGGCTGGTGGTTGCGGCCACTGTACCTGCTTCACCTCAAGGTGGTCCTGCCGCTCATCGAGCGCTCTTTCTGCGCGGCGCGCAGGATTTCGCGATGATCGGCACCTACAGCACCAATTTCGGCGATGCCGCCCAGCTCGCCGCGATGTTGCGCGAGCAGGGCCTGGAGGTGGAGTTCTCGAAGTACTGTCTTCGGCTGCGCGACCGGCGTCGCGGGGCGTAAAATCGGACCGGTCGGCAGCTAGACCGGAAAGAGCGTGCTCGTGAGCCGGCGCCGCCTCCGTTGTTGCCTATATCCTTGAGCAGAGCCGATAGGCTTCGTAGATCGACGAGTACACGTCTCTGCTGGCAACTGCGTCGCCGATGCGATGAAGGTCAAAACTGCCGGAGGCTCGCGATACAAAGCGCTGTCCGACCGTGGCCCATCATGAAGCGCACGTCAGTGATGCCATCATTTGCGGAGTGAGAACGAAGATCCTGATACAGCTCATCCATCGGAAGCGTTCCGTGCTCAATGAGCACCTGCAGGGCTTCGATATGAGATTCCGCCCCCGTCAGTTCGTTGCGGAATGTCGCGACAAGACGGTTGCCCTGACGAGCGACCTTTTGCAGCCGCACGTCGACGATCGACCGAATGCCGAGCTCTGAGATACGCTTTCGAAAACTCGCCTTGTCCGTGTAGGGCATCTCCAGGGCCAGCGCGTCATCGGGCGTGGCGATGCACACCGATTTTCCCTGCTGCGCGAGTTGGAGAGCGCATGATGGGGCAGCCTGGCGTCCTGTTCCGTCGTAGATCAGCACATCGTCTTTGCCGGCGACAGAGCTCGTGAGGACGTCCCATACGCTATCGCAGAATTCCGCGCCCTCAAGCCATTCCATATCGGGAATACCGCCGGTCGCGACAACGACGAGGTCAGGACTTTCGGCCAGGATCGTGTCGCGCTCTCCGAAGGTATTTGTCCGCACATCAACCTCGAGGCGTTCAAGCTCGCTGACGCGCCAGTCGACAATGCCAATCAGATCTCTGCGTTCCTGCGCCTGCGCCGCAATGAGGAGTTGGCCACCTAGCTTCGAACCCGCCTCCAACAGCACAACCGAATGCCCGCGCTCTGCCGATACGCGTGCGGCTTCCATGCCGGCCGGTCCGCCGCCAACCACGACAACCTTCAAGGATCGGGAAGCGCGCTCAATGGCGTGCTTGAGTGTCGTTTCCCGTCCGCTAGCGGGATTGTGGATGCAGTTCACCTTTTTGTAGAGGCAATAGGAGGCGCCAACGCAGGGACGGATACGCTCTTCCTCGCCCCGCATGATCTTGTTGACGATATGCGGATCGGCGATATGGGCGCGAGTCATTCCAACCAGGTCGACAATACCCTCGCGGATTGCGTGGCGCGCTGTCGCTACGTCGCGGATGCCTGCCGCGTGAAGCAAGGGCAGCGCCGTTTCCTGCCGGAACTGGGCCACCTTTGCCAGAAATGGAGCGCCTCGCTGGAACATGCCCGGCATATTGTCCTCTGCCAGCGCGAGGTCGGTATCCATCCGCCCATAAATGCAATTGAAGAAATCAATCTGCCCTTCGCGCTCGAACAAACGAGCAAGCTGCAGGCAGTCTTCAAAATCGGATCCGTCTTCAATGCCCTCATCGACGACGAAGCGGATGCCGACGACGACGTCGTCGCCAACGGCCTTGCGGATCGCTGTCATGGGCCATCAGGCCGAAACGTGCCCTGTTCTCGACAGAACCACCAAAACTGTCAGTGCGTTTGTTGGTACGCGGAGATAGAAATTGGCCGATCAGGTGCCCGCCTGTGACAGTTTCCACCCCGTCCAGGCCGCCCTCGATGCAACGCAGCGCGGCATCGGCGTAGTCCTGGACGACGCGTTTGATATCCGCATGATCCATTTCTTTTGGAAAGTTCCGGTTGCGCGTTTCTCGAACACGCGATGGTGCCAACACCGGAAGCCAATTCCAGCCGTATGCCGTGGCCCTTCTCCCGAGATGGGAGACTTGGCACATGACTGCGGCGCCTTGTCGGTGGATGCGCTCTGACAGCGATCGCAAATGCGGAATGATGCGGTCGCTCGAAAGATCCAGCTGTCCACCGCCCCAACTTAAATCTGGCGAAGTCATCGCGGAGCCGCCAATCATCGTCATAGCGAGGCCGCCCCGCGCTTTTTCCTCATGGTAGAGCTGGTAGCGCTCAAGCGGCAGTCCACCCTCGTCCAGCATGGACGCATGGCTCGTGCTGACGATGCGATTGCGAAGCTGAAGTTTCTTGATACTAAACGGCTTGAGTATGGGATCCGTCGGCGTGGCCGGGCCGCGATCTTCCAGTTCACCGGCAATTCCCACAGCGCATCCCTCCATCTAGGCATCCGAGCACGTGCGGCCATCGTTGGCGCCGCGGTCCGGGGCGGCTGAAGCCTTGAGAAACTGAATCTTCCTGGGGCTTCAATGCCCCGCACGTTCGTTCATTTCTCTGAATGTTGGTAGGTTGAAAAAACTACGGGAAGCATGCGCTCGGCGTATGGCGTCCTTTCCAGGGCAAATTTCCTTCGCGAGGGGGGTTCTAATTTCTGAGGCAGCGGCACACCGGAAATTGGCCGTCTTTCGCAGCGCTCGGTATCAAGCCACCAGGTCGCGAACAAGCGAGCCGTTACCGCTGGACGTGTTGTCTGGCTGGAGCTGCTCCCGCACCATGGTTCTCGTAATCTCAATCGTCCTGGCATCAGCCGGGAAGAGCATTTCCAGCGCCAGCTCCGCCAGTGTCACGTCATTGGGAGTGCCGAAAACGGTCACGGTATTCAGGAATGACACCGTGCCCAGACGTGTCGCGATACGAAGTGGTGTTGCCAGTCGCTGCGAAGCCTCGAAGCCACCAGCCGGCTCGGAATGGGGCGGAACAGGGTAGGCCGATATTTCCGCATGCAACCGCTGAATAACCGGATCGGCCCGCGTCTCGATCTGTTGTCGCAGGACGTTCAGCGAGTGTGCGCGCCATTCCGCGAAGTTCACGATTCGCGGACCCATTCCGGCCGGATGCAGGATGAGACGCATGGCGTTGATGGGCATGCGCAAAAGTTCCGCCGAACAGCCTTCGTAAAGCTGGGGAAGCGCCGAATTCGATAGCACCACATTCCAGTGCCGATCGACGGCGAAGGCCGGGTACGGCTTATGCGCCGCCAGCACACTTTCAATGGCGTTCCTTGCCGCCTCCAATTCCCCCAGCGGACGCTCCTGGAAGGCGGGGGCGAAGCCAGCGGCGAGAAGCAACATGTTCTGATCGCGAAGAGGGATATCGAGGTGTTCAGCAAGTCGCGTGATCATTTCACGACTGGGCTGCGACCTGCCGGTCTCAAGGCAAGACAGATGCCTGGTCGAGCTGCCCGCTGCGTGTGCGAGGTCGGCCTGCGTCATGCGGCGCCGCTGGCGCCAACGCCGAAGGAGGATGCCGAAAGGGAGCTCATACGCTGTCATCGCGGGAGACTAGCGTCCGATCCGATGCAGCTCAATGACCTCAGGGGTCAAGTTCGGGACTGCAGAGCCGTCGTTTTTTGACCTGTGCGGTCATCGATTTCTGCTGACGTTCGAGCGAATTCTGGCGTGCGAAGGACGCCGGCTGCCGCGCCTCTTCGAACTCGGACCGCAAACCTACGAGGTAGGACATGCCCACGACTCATCACTACCTGCTCGCACTTGTGGTGAGCGCAGTGCTTGCGATTCCTGCTCTCGGTCAGAACGCCAGATCGCCAATTGGAGAGAAAGTCATGCTCGATCCTCAGACGCTAGCCGATCGATACGTTGCAGTATGGAATGAAAAGGACGAGAAGCGCAGGCGGGACGCCATAGCGACGCTTTGGGTGCCGAATGGCCAACACTTCGTCGAAGGGCGGCAGGCGCGGGGCTATGAGGAACTGGAGAAGCGCATCCGCGGATCACACGAAAAAAATGTCAGGGATGATCGAAACCGATTTCGCGCGGCGCCCGGCGCCCGCCGTCTGCGCGACGTTGTAACGTTCCATTGGGAGATGCTACCCGCCGAAGGCGACACAGTCCTGGTCAGGGGCCTGGAGTTTCTGATCATCAACGACGAGGGCCAGATCCTCGTCGACTATCAGTTCTTCCCAGCTTAGCCATTCATCACGGACGAGACGCGGGGGCACTGGGTGGCGCCGATGCTGTGCTTGAACAGCATCGGCGTCGTGCCGTTTCGATCACCCCGGCAATCCGTTCTCGAAGCAATAGTACAGCGTCGGGAATGAACGCCTGAGCGCCACCGCCTCGGCGCGCACGCTCTCCGGGTTCTCGTTGCGGACGACCACGCGCGCGATCATGCTCGGCGATCGCCTCCATCTCCTTTTCCTTCATGCCGAAGCGCGTGACCTCGATGGTGCCGATGCGCAGGCCGCCCGGATAATCCCAGTCTTCCTTGCGGTCGGCGGGCAGAAGGTTCTTGTTGACGATGATGTTGGCGCGCTCGAGCGTCTGCGCGGCTTTCAGGCCGCGACCGTACTGGCGCACGTCGGCGATCGCCTGATGGGTGGTGGTGAAACCCTTGTGGCTGCCCAGCATCGGGATGCCGCGCGCATGCAGGGCGGCGGCAAGCGCGCGCGAATTCTTGACGATCTGCGCCTGCAGCGCGTCGCCGAACGCGAGCGCTTCGGCGGTCGCGAGCGCCAGCGCCGCAACGCGGTTGACCTGATGGGTCGCGGCCCAGACCGGAAACACCGCCGTCGTCACGGCTTCCGTGATCTCCGGATCGTCCCAGACGATGATGCCGGACTGCGGGCCGGAAAACGTCTTGCCGGCGGAGCCGGTCATGATGTCGGCGCCTTCCTTCAAGGGATCCTGGAACTGGTTGCCGCCGATCAGGCCAAGCTGGTGCGCGGCATCGAAGAACAACCGCCCGCCCCAGTCGGCGATCACCTGCTTCATGGCCGCGACCGGCTGCGGAAACAGCGTCATGGAGAGACCAAGCGCCACGAGCTTCGGCTGAACCAGCGGCGCCGCGCGGCGAAACAGATCGATGTCGACCACGAGTTCGTGCGGGTCGAACGGAATGTCGACCACCTTGCGGCCCATGGCGCCGGCCGGTCCGTCGATCCGGTTCGACGAATGGCCGCCAACCGGCTGCGCTGCGCTCATGATGACGTCGCCCGGCTGCGACAGCGCGGTATAGACCACGGCGTTGCCGGTCATCGAGGCGCACATGCGATGGTCCGCATAGTTGCAGCGGAAATGACGCTTGAGCAGCTCGACGCACAACGCTTCGACCTCGTCGATGTGACGCGTGCCGGCGAACCATCGGTTCACGGGTCCGATATGGCCTTCGGCGGCGCGCGTGCCGATCTCGGCGGCGAGCAGCGCGCGCACGCCCGGGCTTGTCGGCGCTTCGGGCGCCAGCAGATTGATGCACTCTTCGCCGCGCCATTGCGCATTGCGTCCGACGGCGGCGATGAGTTTCTCACCCATCTCGCGCGCATCGGCGCAGGCGTCGAGCACCGCGCGCGCCTTGGCCAGCGCGTCGCGGTCGTGGACTTCGATCCGGTTGGGGCGGAGGGCTTCGTTCATGGCGGGCCTCGCAGGGGCAGGGAGGGTGGATTTCGCCTTCAGCGTACCGCGAAATATGTGCTATGAAATTTCGAATTTTGCTTCCGTTATTGTCGCTTTGGGATGCCAAATGGCCACCAGCACGAAATCTATGAAAAGAGTCGACCGGAAGGCGCGAGCCGCGCCGGTCGCGCTCGACGACATCGATCGCCGCATCCTGGCGCTGCTGCAGGAGGACAACCAGATCACCAATCTCGCGCTCGCCGAGCGCGTCGGCCTCTCGCCGCCGGCCTGCCTGAAGCGGGTGCGGCGGCTGCGCGACGAACAGGTGGTGGTGAAGGACGTGGCGCTGGTCGATCCCGACAAGGTCGGGCAGAGCATCGTCGCCTTTGTCGGCGTCGAGCTCGACCGCCAGCGCGAGGACGTGCTCGCCGCCTTCGAGCGCAAGATGTCGGGCGAGGCGGAAGTGCAGCAATGCTACTTCGTGTCGGGCGAGACCGACTATCTTCTGGTCGTCACCTGTCGCGACATGGAGGCCTACAACGAGTTCGCGCGCCGCGTTCTTGCCAACGAGCACAACATCAAGCGCTTCCGCACCAGCTTCAACCTGTCGCGGGTGAAATACACCACGACGGTGCCGATCGACGGTTGACATGCGCGGCGATCATTCGCGCTGCGCGTTTGGACGTCACGACCTTTCTTCCGGATTGGCGGATAGTTGCTGCCTGTCGTGCCACGCTCGACGGAATGCTCGAAGGTTCGCCACATTCTGGAACATACGCGATGTCTGACGATCTGAACTGGCTTTCCGCCCGCGAGATGACCCGGCGCTTTGCCAAAGGCGACCTGTCGCCGGTCGACGTATTGGAAGCCACTCTGGCGCAGCTGCGCGCAGTCGATCCGGTGCTGAATGCCGTCTGCTTGTTGGACGAGCCGCAGGGCCGGCGCCTGGCCGCGGAGTCGGCGGAACGTTGGCGTCGCGGTACACCGCTCGGACCGCTTGACGGCGTGCCTGTCGCAATCAAGGACACAGCGCATGTGGCCGGCTGGCCGATGCGCTTCGGCTCCCGCTCGACTGCAGCGGCGCCAAGCGCGGAGGATACGCCGGGCGTCGCTCGCCTGCGTGAGGCCGGGGCGGTGTTCTTCTGCAAGACAACGACTCCGGAATTCGGCTGGAAGGGCATCACTGACGGCCCGCTGACCGGCATCACCCGCAATCCCTGGGATACCTCGCGCACGCCCGGCGGCTCCAGCGGCGGCTCGGCGGCGTTGGTGGCAGCCGGGGTTGTCCCGTTGGCGACCGGCGGCGACGGCGGCGGCTCCATCCGCATCCCGGCGGCGTTCAGCGGCGTGTTCGGTTTGAAACCGAGCTACGGCGTTGTGCCGAATTTCCTGGGGCCGTTGGGCACGATGGCCGTCTATGGCGGCCTGTCGCGCGATGTCGCTGACAGCGCCCTGATGTTGAACGTGCTCACGCAGCCTGACGCTCGTGATTCCTTTGCCATTCCCTATCGCGGCATCGACTATCTCGATGGCCTCGACAGTGGGGTGGCGGGAATGCAGATCGCCTGGTCGCCCGATCTCGGCTTCCCGGTTGCCGACCCTGCCGTCGTGGCCGGCATGCAGCCGGCCATCGACGCGCTGGTGAAGGCCGGCGCCGATGTGCAGAGTGTTTCTCTGGATCTCTCCGGTGCGCAGCATGCGCTGGAAGTGATCTGGGGCGCATCGCATGCCGCGGTGGTGCATGATTTCGACGGCGCGCAATTGGCGGCGCTCGATCCAGGCCTGCTGCGACTGGTCATCGCCGCCCAGGATATTTCCGCGCGCGAATTGCAGGCGGCATATGCCGACATGCGCGCTCTCAGTCAGACAGATGCAGCTGTTTCATCAGCACTACGATCTTCTGCTGACGCCGACCGTTCCCATCACCGCCTTCGCCGCCGGCATCGACACCCCCGACACGACGCGCTTTCCCCAATGGTTCGATTGGACGCCTTTGACATGGCCGTTCAACCTCACCCGTCAACCTGCGGCCTCGGTGCCGTGCGGATTTGTCGAAGGTCTGCCGATCGGCTTGCAGATCGTGGGGCCGATGTTCGCCGAGGAGAAGATCCTCCGAGCCAGCCGTTGTGTCGAGCTGGCCTGCGCCATCGGTGCGCGACCAAGTCTTGTCGATCGTTCCGCACCGGCATGATGCACTTCTTGTCGGCAGCGCCAGCCATGTTGCGTATCATGCAAACAAAATGCACTTTTCAAAACGAGAGGAAAAGGGCAAGGTCGGCGCCTCTACGGAAAAGAGGCGAGGAGTGGCGCTGATGGTCGAGCCCTGTCCCCTGATCGAGCCCGCTGGCGCACCGCGCGAACGCGGCCGTGATCATGGCCGCACGGCCAAGGCGCGCATCGCGACAGGCATCGCGCACCATTCGGAATGACCGATCTTTGGAAACTCGATGGCGTGGAGACCGCCGCCCTGATCCGCGCGCGCAAGGTTTCGGCGCGCGAGGTGATCGCCGCGACGCTTGCGCGACTGGACGCGGTCAACCCCACGATCAACGGCATCGTGCTTGCCTTGCACGAGGAGGCGCTGGCCGCGGCCGACGAGGCCGATCGCGCGTTGGCGCGGGGCGATACGGTCGGGCCACTGCACGGCGTGCCGGCCACGACCAAGATCAACCTCGACCAGAAGGGTTGTCCGACCGACGGCGGCGTCGTCGCCTTCAAGGATCTCGTGGCGGACCGGGACAATCCTGTGATCGCCAACATGCGCGCGGCGGGCATGATCATCGTCGGCCGCACCAATGCGCCGGCTTTCTCGATGCGCTGGTTCACCGACAACGAGCTGCACGGCGCCACGCTCAATCCCTGGCATCGCGATCACACGGCGGGCGGGTCGAGTGGCGGCGCTGCGGCCGCGACGGCAGCGGGCATCGGAGCCATCGCCCAGGGCAACGACATCGCGGGCTCGGTCCGGTTTCCCGCCTATTGCTGCGGCCTCGTTGGCCTGCGGCCGACTTATGGACGCATTCCGGGGTTCAACTTCACCGCCACCGGCAAGCGAACCATCTCCTCGGCGTTGATGGCCGTGCAGGGACCGTTGACGCGCACCGTGCGCGATGCCCGTGCGGCCCTGGCAGCAATGGCCGTCGGCAGCGCTTACGACAATCGCTGGGTCGACGTGCCGCTCGAGGGCCCATCGGCGAAGAGGCCCATCCGCGTCGCCATGGTCGTCGATCCGGCCGAGCGGGGTGGCGTGGCGCCCGAGGTCGCGGCGGCGATCCGCCAGGCCGCCGGCTGGCTGACCGACGCCGGCTATGCCGTCGAGGAAGTCTCGCCGCCGGAGTTCGGTGCCGTCATCGACTTGTGGAGTCGGATGGCCATGGACGATGTGATCGCCGGGCTGGAGCCGTCGGTCGCCAAATGGGGCGACCAGGCGATCAAGACCTCCCTCGGACTGTGGCGCGCTGTCTTTCCGGCGCGCGACGCAGGAGAAGTGCTTGCCGCGCTCGCGGACCGCGACCGGCTGTTGCGTCTGTGGCAGCTCTTCTTCGAGGAGCGGCCGCTGATCCTGACGCACAGTTGCGCGGAACTGCCGTTCAGGGTCGGGCTGGACCTCGTCGACGCACCGACCACGAAGCGCATGATGACCGCGCAGTCGACCCAACTCGCCGTGCCCGCGCTGGGCCTGCCGGCGATCTCCGTGCCGACCGGGGTCGCCAAGGGGCTGCCGGTGGGCGTGCAGCTGATCGCCGGGCGCTACCGAGAGGATCTCTGCCTGGACGCAGCCGAGGCGATCGAGGCTCGCGCCGGCTTGCTTACGCCGATCGATCCCTTCTTTTCCGGATCGGCTTCCCCGGACGGTGCGCCGCCGGCAGCGCCATAGACGCGCACCGTCAGGTCGAGATGGCGATAGAGGAGCATCGCTGCCCATTCGCGGTCGCCCGATGCGATCGCGTCGAGGATCTCCAGATGCTCTCTTGACGATTGGGCGATGCGTTCGGGGGCGAGGTGCGGAAAGGTGCTGTATTCGCCGAACCGGCGCAGCGCGTTCTGCCGGCTCACCGCCTGCAGCAGGTAGCGGTTGCCCGACCAGGCCGCGAGCGTCTCGTGGAAAGCGCAATTGGTCTCGATCCAGATGCGCGGGTCGACGGGCCGGTCCCCGGGGAGCAATGCCTGATGGGCCTCCCGAAGTCGCTGGAGCTCGTCGGGGTCGGCGGCGAATGTGGGCTCGCGCAGGCCCGCGCATTCGACGATCAGCCTGAAGCGATAGCTTTCGGCAACCGCCTCGCGCGATTCCAGCGCTTCGGCGAACCGCCAGCCATGGCCACGCTGCCGCCGGATCAGCCCGTCGTCGGCCAGTTTCATGAGCACGCGCCGCAGGGCGCCGCGCGACACACCATAGCGCGACATCAGCTCGGCTTCGGAAACCTCTGCGGCAATACGGCCGCGCGCCCGGTCCGCGAGCAAAGCGGCGCCAATCTCGTCGAACGGCGAGCGCGGCAGGCGCGCGGTCGCGCTCCTGGTGCCATTGAGCTTGCGGGACAGGACGAAGCCACGGCCGGGCATCAGCCGCACGTAGCCGAGACTCTTGAGCACTTCCAGGGCCGCACGCACCGGCGTCCGGGAGACGCCGAAGGCGCGCGCCAGAACCAGCTCGCGCACCGGCGCGCCCGCGGACAGGGCCTCGCTGCCGATGTGGGCGAGGATTTGCCGGGCCAGTTCGTTCTGCAGCGGTGTGGCACCGCCCGCAGTCCTCCGCGCTTTCGCCACATCGTCCTCCTTGTGCCGCGGGACTTTACACTGGAAAGACGCGTTGCTCGTCGCTGCCTTTCAAAAGTGCTTTTCGTCGCCACAAAAATATGCCTGACTTCAGGCGTGGCGACGGACCCGGCAGGGACACGACACGATGGCGGACGGCGGCAACGCGGCGCTGGGCTACTACGATCGCAGGCGCACGACGATCTGGGCGTGCCGGGCGGACCCGCGCTTCTCCTGGTGCGCCTACGTGCCGGAGGCCTTCGAACCGGCAACGGCCCGCCATTACCGCCTGCTGGTCGCCGTGCACGGCACCGGCCGCGTGATGACGCTCTATCGCGATGCCTTCGCCGCCTTTGCCGAAGAACACCGGTTCATCGTCCTGGCGCCGCTTTTCCCCGGCGGCATCACCTCGACGGACGATCTGTCGAGCTACAAGCTGCTGCGCGCCGGCGCACTGCATTACGACGCCATCCTGCTGTCGATGGTCGACGAGATCGCCGCGAAATATCGCATCGATACCGGCCGCTTCGCCTTGTTCGGCTTCTCCGGCGGCGGCCATTTCGCCCATCGTTTCTTCTATCTTCACCCCGAGCGTCTGTCGGCCGTCTCGATCGGCGCCCCCGGCGTCGTGACCTTGCTCGACCGCGAGCGCGATTTCTGGGTCGGTGTGCGCAATTTCGAGACCGTGTTCGGCAAGAGGCTCGATATCGACGCCTTGCGCACGGTGCCGGTTCACATGGTGGTGGGCGGCAACGACACGGAGACGTGGGAGATCACGTTGCGGCCGGGCGGGAGCTGGTGGATGGAGGGTGCCGATCTCGCGGCAGGCGACCGCCAGAACCGGCTGCGCCTGCTCAAGGCGAGCTTCGAGGCAGCCGGCATCGCCGTGCGCCACGATACCGTGCCGGGGGCGGCGCACTGGGTCGAGCCGATGATCCCCGCGGTCGCGGATTTTCTTGCGGACGTGTTCGCCGGGGCCGGCCGCTGAACGGCAAAGCACAAGGAGCAGGGCAATGATGAGAAGAATCACGTTGGCGGCCCTCGCGGCCTTGTCGTTCGCTTCGCCAGCCGCGGCACAGAAGAGTGGCGGTACGCTCACCTTCGCGCTCAATTCCGATATCCGTAGCGTCGAGCCGGGCATTAACCGCGACGCCAACACCGACACGGTGATGCAGATCCTGTTCGAGGGGCTGGTCGCGCACCGCGCCGATCTCAGCGTCGGTCCGGCGCTGGCACAGTCGTGGACGGTGTCGGACGACGGCAAGACCTATACGTTCAAGCTGCGCGACGGCGCCCGCTTCCACAATGGCGCCCCCGTGACCTCGGCCGAAGTCAAATGGACCTGGGACCGGCTGATGTCTCAAGCCGGCTGGGGGTGCAAGCGCAGTTTCGACGGCAGTACCGGGGCGAAGGTGTTGGCCGTCGAAGCGCCCGATCCGGCGACCATCGTCTATACGCTCGCATCGCCGCAGGCGATCTTCCTCAAGCAGCTCGCCAACGTGCAGTGTCACGTGCTCGTCGCCCATCCTTCCAGCGCCGGGCCCGACGGCAAGTGGGTCACGCCGGTGGGATCCGGACCGTACAAGCTGAAGGAATGGAAGCGCGGCGACTTCATCACGCTGGAGCGCCATGACGGCTACAAGCCGTCGGCCGAGAAGCAGGACGGCTATGCCGGCGCCCGCACGGCCTACGCCGACCTCGTCGTCTTCCGCGTCATTCCCGACGCCAGTGCCGCCGAGGCCGCGCTGCTGACCGGCGCGATCGACATCCTGCCGGCGATTGAAACCACACGTGTCGGTGACCTCAAGAAGCACGGCATGACCGTCCAGAGCACGCCAGGCTTGAGCTGGGGTCCGCTCCTGATCCAGACGCAGGACCCGCTGATGTCGAACGTCAAGATCCGCCGCGCCATGGCCCATGCGATCGATCTCGACCAGATCGCCGACGCGCGTACCGACGGACTGGCGAAGGGAAATCCGTCGGTCGTGAGCGAGTTCGAGCATCTACTTCGACAAGCAATTCCTCGAATGGCCGAAGTTCGATCCGGCGCGCGCGGCGACGCTCATGAAGGAGGCCGGGTATGCCGGCCAGGTGATCAAGATCCAGACCAACAAGCGCTACACCGGCATGTACGAACGTGCGGTGATTGTGCAGGCGATGCTGACGGCGGCCGGCTTCAAGGTCGAGCTCGAGCTGCTCGATTGGGCGACGCAGCTCGACAACTACGTCAAGGGCAGTTTCCAGGTGCAGTCGTTCGGATACTCGGCGCGTCTCGATCCCGCCCTGATGTACGCCGCGGTGATCGGCGACAAGTCGAGGTTGAAGTCGGCGCAGTGGGACGATCCTGCCGCGATCGAAATGCTCACCGAGAGCCTGCAGACGGGCGACGAAGGTAAACGCAAGGAGATATTCCTCAAGCTTCACAAAATGATGGCCGAGAACGTGCCGATCATCGGCTGCTACTTCGATCCCAACACCGACGCGACGCGGCCCAATGTGCGTGGCTACAAGACCTGGGCCGCCGATCGTCCCATCCCCTGGGGGGTGTGGAAGGAGTGACTGCTGCCTTGAATGGTCGGACGTATCAGTAGCGCTAGGGACTCGAGCTAGCCGCTTGTGTCGACCAGCCAGCGCCATCGGTGCGCGACCGAGCCTTGTCGATCGTACCGCACCGGCATGATGCATCCCCTTTCTATCCCGACACATCGCCGCGCCACTACGCAATCGTCGCCCCGCGTCGCGCTTCTCTACCCGTCCTTTCTTCAGGTTCGTGGCTATGTGGCGCGGGCTTCGAGCCCGTGCACCAGGCGTTCTCCGACAATTTCGCGCGCCGCCGCGAGCTTGGCGCCGCCTGCTGCGTCTATCGTCATGGCGAGAAGGTCGTGGACCTGTGGGGCGGCCTTCGGGATAGGGCCACACGGATGCCGTGGGCCGAAGATACGATGGCGCTGGTCTATTCTGCGACCAAAGGGCTGGCGGCGATGGTCATGGCGCTTGCCCATTCACGCGGCTGGCTCGACTATGACGAGCGTGTTTGCAGCTATTGGCCCGAGTTCGCGCAGAACGGCAAGGAGCGGATCACCGTACGCCAACTGCTGGCACACCAGGCCGGGCTCTTCGCCTTGGACGAACTGGTTGACCGGTCGATCGTCGCAGATTTCGATCGCCTGGCGGCCGTGCTTGCGCGCCAGAAGCCGGCCTGGGCGCCCGGCGAGCGCCAAGCCTATCATGCCCTGAGCTTGGGGTTCTACGAGGGCGAACTGCTGCGCCGTGTCGATCCCAAGCGCCGCACTCTCGGGCAGGTTTTCCAGGACGAGATCGCCACGCCCTTGGGGATGGACGTCTATATTCGCCTGCCGGAATCGATCCCCGACGGGAGGCTCGCGCCTCTGGAGCCGCCGAACATGCTGGTGATGCTTCTTGGCATGCCGCTTTCCGTGATGCTCGCGTCCATGTATCCACGCTCAAACATCTACCGTGCGCTGGTTGTCAATCCTGGTAGCGCGGTGGCGCTCGACAAGGAGCGCATCTATGCACGGAACCTGGAGGTGCCATCCGGCGGCGGTGTCGGCACCGCCCGCGGCATCGCCAGGGCTTACGGCGTCTTGGCCGCAGGCGGACGAGAGCTTGGCCTACGTGCCGAAACGCTAGCGGCGCTCATGGCGCCCGCCGTGCCTTCGAAGCACGGCTTCTACGACGAATGCATGAAAGGGGAGGCGCAGTTCTCGCTAGGCTTCATGAAGCCGAGGTCGCACGTGGCCGTTCGGCAGTCCGGCAGCGTTCGGGGCGCCTGGCGCGGGCGGCGCGCTCGGGTTCGCCGATCCGCAAACGGGAATAGGTTACGCCTACGTCACCAACCGCATGGGTGCGCATCTGACGGGCGATCCTCGAGAAGTGGCGCTGCGAGGAGCGGTGTCGTCGTGCCTGTGAAGGCCCGCCGCTCGAAGCGCGCGATCTCATCATGCATGCCGTCTTGTCTTGCGATGGCCGCCTCTACTACTTGCCCGCCGAGGCGCCTCGCTTGGGCCGGCGCACGGCTCGCACTTTTCCTGTGTTTCCGCCGCCGCAGAAGAAGCGATCGCCGCCATCGGACTCGAGCCCTGAGATGTGCACGTCGGGCGGCATCGCGAGCCGCTCCAGCACTTCGCCCGTTTGAGGATCGACGTGCCGCAGCTCGCTCTCGTCACCTTCCCAGGTGGCGTGCCAGAGCTCGCCGTCGACCCAGGTGACGCCGGTGACGAAGCGGTTGGACTCGATGGTGCGAAGGACGGCGCCTGTTTGCGGGTCGATCTGGTGGATCTTGCGGTCCCGGTGCTGTCCGACCCAGAGCGTTCCTTCGGCCCAGGTGAGGCCGGAGTCACCGCCGCCGCCAGGCGCGGGAATGGTTGCGAGCACCTGGCCGGTTGTCGGATCGATCTTCTGGATGCGATCCTCGGCGATCTGGAACAGGTGCTGGCCGTCGAAGGCCGTTCCGGCATGAGCTGCGACATCGATCGCGCGCACGGCCTTGCCGCTCGCAGGATCGAAGGCGTTCAGCTTGTCTCCGGATGCAAACCAGACGTGCTGACCGTCATAGGTGACCCCACCCACGCGGTCGGCGCCCGGAAAGGGTCCATATTCAGTGAGGATTTCGGCTGCTGTTATGTTTTCATGCCCTCATCCTACATCGCTCGGCAGTGGACCCGGGAGTAACAAGGTTGTCGTGAAACCCGCCACAGGCCGGGTCATCCAGCGACGCGCTCGCCCGCGGCCATAGGCCTGCACCTTGCCGCCTGCGGCAAGCTCGTCGAGCGCCCGCTGGACGGTCCGCTGGCTGGCGCCCAAGGCGAGCGCCAGCGCCGAGCTCGACCACGATTCACCATCGGAGAGGAGGGCCAGCACCGCCGCGTGCTCCTCTTCGACGGGACGCGCCAGCACGACGATCTCGCCGGCGTGGCGCGGCGCCAGCGTGAACCCTTGCTCTGTCGCGCTCACGCTCGCCAGCGTCCGCAGCGCCGCGCGAAGCCGCCCGATCTCTACGCGCAACCGTGCGCGATGCGATTTATCGGCGTGCTTTGCCCGGAACGCCCGCGTGATGAGCGTGCCCCTCGGCACGTCGGCGGGCCAGGCCTCGCCCAGGGCGCGGGCGAGTGCGAACAGCACCGGGCGCGTTGCGAGCGAGACCGCGGCGCCTGCGTCGCGCACCACATAGCGGCAGGCGTCCACGACCAGAGTTTTGGACGCCAGCAGTGCTTCGACATTCTCGAGCAGGAGCGGGCGCTCCTCGCCACGCGCAATCAGCCGCGCTGCCGGCGTGCGTAGCGCGAGGGATGCGCTTTCGACCTCCGCCGTCAGCCCCGGGATCCCTGCGTCGCGGGCGGCGCGCTCGGCCCGCACGAGCGCGGCGCGCGCCGCTTTGGTCTGAATGCGTCGCATCGCGATCCCGGCAACGATTAGCTCATGGGCAACCTTCAACGCCGGCGGAAGGGGCGTGGGGTCGAGGTCGGTGAGTGTCTGCTCGGCCTCGGCGAGGCGGCCGATCAGGACCAGCCGCCTGAGCTGCAGATTGCGCGCATGCGCGGCATTGGCGCGGTCGCCGTGCGCTTCGAGCGTCGCCCGCGCAGCGTCGAGCGCCTTCGCCGGCCAGCCGAGGTCGCGCGAGACGAGGGCGATCTCGGCCTCGGCGACGACGCACCTCGCACGCGCCACCGCCTCCTTCGGACCGAAGGCGCGCGCCGCACTTCGCAGGAGAGCCTTCGCACGAACGAAGTCGCCAAGCTGCGCCATCGCGATGCCGCGAAGCGCCAGCGCAGGCGCGTCATCACGCAAGGCGACGCGCTTGAGCGCGCCGAGGGGATCGCCCGTTGCGAGGGCGCGTGCTGCAGCCGTGATCAGCGAGTCCATCGGGTTCCCGCCACACTTGTTACTCCCGCCATTCGATATCCGGTCCTAAGTCTATCTCACGACGAGCAAGCAAATCGCGACAAACAGGAGGTTAAGTATGCGAAATCACGTCGTTTCGCACGAGAGGTCAAGCCCTTGGCGCCACCGGTGATTGGCTATGCCTCGCGGCCTCGCCGACGTTTGCACTCATGGCGCTGCTGACGGGCGTGCTTGGTAGCGGCCCGCTTGATATGCTCTGCTCCGCCGCACACGGTCCGCTGGGTGGAATGGTTCCGATGTACTTGCTGATGAGTGCCTTCCATTCGGCGCCCTGGCTAAAACTGATCTCAAGTTGGCGAAGCGGTGCCATCCGGTCCTGATCCGGCGTTCGGAAAATCGAACAGTGCCACGCCCGTAAACATTCAAGGAGATCATGATGACTGAACCGCTCCTGGTCCGGCGCGAGACCCAGATCGCAGCCCCGCCTGCCACCGTCTTCGCCTTCCTGACCGACCCCGAAAAGATCCTGAGCTGGATGGGTACCGAGGCGCAGACCGAGCTGCATCCGGGCGGGCTCTATCTTGTCGGTGTCAACGGCCGCATGGCACGCGGAGCGTTCCGCGAGGTCGTGCCGGTCCATCGTTTGGCCTACAGCTTCGGTTGGGAGGGCTCTGCCGAAGTGCCGCCTGGATCGGGCCTGGTCGAGATCGACCTGATCGACCGGGACGGCGGAACCTTGCTGCGCATGACCCATAGCGGGCTTCCCAACGCGGGGCAGTGCGCCGGTCACGACAAGGGTTGGGCGCATTACCTTCGCAGGCTGACCATGGCGGCTGCCGGCCAGGACCCCGGCATCGATCGCGGCGCCGATGCCGCGTGATTCCTGAACTCGCAATGTAGCTTTTATCGACACGATCGGAGACCGACGCCGTCAAGATAATCCGCTCTCGCCGGAGCCAGTCCCCGCGAGAATAACGCGTGACAAGGGAGCTGCCTCAACCCGATGATCGGTCCATGCAGCTCTCTTCGACGCTCTCCTGGCTGGTCGATGCGGCCGGCGAGACGCCGGGCGCGAACTTGTTGCTGGCGAAGCTCGGCGCGCATCTGGTCAACGATGGTTTGCCGCTCGCAGGCGGCGCGCTGACACTGGCTGTGCCGCACCCGCTGATTGCTCGGCGCACCTGGCTGTGGCGGGCCGAGAGCGGGGAGGTGATCGAGGCCTTGGGGTTCGCGGCAGGAGGGCTCGCAGCCTTGGGAGCGGCAAGCGCGCCCGGCGATGCCGGCCGCCGCTGGCTTGCCGGCCTCGCGGCCGGCCAGGTGCATGAGGACGCCATCGGGTCGCGTCCAGACGGGCCTCTGCTCAGCTGGATCGGGCCGCGTCCGTTCACGCACCGAGAGGTCGATGAATTGCGCCAGGCCGCGCGCTTCGCCGCGGCGCCGCTCGCCACTCTCGCAGCGCGCGCCACGCTGACGGCGACCTCGAGGCTTATCTCGGTCGGCGCAGCGCGGCGCGGGTGCTGGCAGGTCCTTTGCGGCGCGATATCGGCGAGACCATCCAGGCCGCGCTGCTCTATGCCGATCTGCGCGACTTCACAGCCCTGTCCGAGAACAATCCCCCCTCGGTGGTCATCTCGGCGCTCGATGCCTGGTTCGATCGCATCGCCAGTCCGGTCCACGCCTTCGGCGGCGAAGTGCTCAAATTCATCGGCGATGGCGTGCTGGCGATTTTCCCGGTCGTCGGAGGCGCGCCCCGCGGCGCCTGCGACGCTGCTTTGCGCGCGGTCGCTGCTGCGCGAGCCGGGATGGCGCATCTCGATGAGACGCGACGTCAGCAAGGGCCTGCCGCCTCTTCGCTTTGGCGCCGCCCTGCACCTCGGCGAGATCCTGTGGGGCAACATCGGTGCTGCCGATCGGCTGGATTTCACGGCGATCGGCCCCGCCGTCAATCTGGTCAGCCGGCTGGAAGGGCTGTGCCGGCCGCTCGACAAGACGGTCCTTGTCTCGGGCACACTCGCCGCCGAGAGCGGAACATCGCTGATACCGCTTGGAACGCATGCGCTGCGCGGCATCGCATCGCCATGCGCGGTCTTCACCGTCCCGGAGAATTGAGCCGAACGGCTTTCACGTCCAGGTGATGGCGCACCTGACTCCGGCTTCGGTCGATCGATCGGCAAAGTCCATCTGAAATCCCGACACACTTGTCACTCTCACCTTTCGAGATGCGGCCCTACCTTGTCTCGCGACCACCAACGAGCGGGTCGAGCGAGAAGGAGAGATCGCAAATGCCGGATATCCTGCACAAGGTCGAAGTCAAATCATCGCCGAAGGACACCTATCGCGCATTGAGCGCGCGCGAAGGTCTGGCCGGCTGGTGGACGACCGACACCCAAGGCGACTGCAATGTCGGTGGCGTGATCGATTTCCGCTTCGGAACGCGCGGCCATATCGAGATGAAGGTGCTCGAGCTCGAGCCTGCAAAGCGCGTGCTGTGGCAAGTGGTCGGCGGGCCCGACGACTGGATCGGCACGAAGGTCGGCTTCGAGCTCAGGCAGGACGGCGACTTCACCGTCGTCCTCTTCAAGCACCAGGGGTGGAAGGAGCCGGTGGAGTTCATGCACGCCTGCAGCACCAAGTGGGCGATGTTCCTGATGAGCATGAAATCGCTCGTCGAAACCGGGAAGGGCGCTCCCTTTCCGAACGACGTCCACATCACCGGCAAAGGCGACTGAAGCTGGCCGCCCAATGGCGGGTCAATCAACCGACTGACCCGTCCGCGCGGAAATCATTCCCACATACCAAGCATCTCAAGAACGAGGCTCGCAATGCAGAATCAAATCGTCTCGCGTGAAGAATGGCTTTCCGCCCGCAAGGCGCTCCTCGCCAAGGAGAAGGCCATGACCCACGAGCTCGATGCCCTTCGCGCCGAGCGCCGTCGGCTGCCCTGGGTCAAGGTCGAGAAGTCTTATTGTTCGAAGGGCCTGAGGGCGCATGCACGCTCGCGGATCTGTTCCGTGGCCGCAGCCAGCTCGCCGTCTATCACTTCATGCTGACGCCGGGCTCCGATCACATCTGCAAGGGCTGCTCCTTCATCGCCGACCATATCGATGCGGCGCGGCAGCATTTTGAGCATGCCGACCTGGCATTCGCCGCGATCTCGCGCGCGCCGCTCGAGCGCATCAAGCAAGTCCGGCGGCGCCTGGGCTGGACCTTCCCATGGTTTTCCTCACACGGCACCGACTTCAACTTCGATTTCGGAGTGTCGTTCAAGAAGGAGGACATCGCCGCCGGCCGCGCCATCTACAATTACGGCACGCCGATCAAGAGCAGCGAAGACATGCATGGCACCAGCATCTTTGCCAGGAACGAGCGCGGTGACATCTTCCACACCTACTCGACCTATGCCCGTGGGGACGAGGTGCTGATGGGCGCGTTCATGTGGCTCGATCTCGCGCCCAAGGGCCGCAACGAGGACGGTGGCGTCAAGAGCTGGGTGAAGCTCAACGACGAATACGAAGCCGGCGACAAGCCAGGCGACTGCTGTCGCTGATATCTCGATATCGAATTGTACCTTGCGGCGCCGTGATCCATTGGCGCCTAACCCCGGGAGAGAAGAACATGAGTGAGGCCTTTTACCGGCGGATGCGCGTGCGGCGCGATCCGCTATGAAATCTCCGCCGAGCCATGGTGGCGAACCATTGCCAGTGCCTCGATTGCCAGCACAAGAGCGGCACCGGGCACGGATCCTATCTGACGTTTCCGAGCAGGGACGCCGTGAAGCTCACTGGCGAAGCCAAGCACTGGGACATGGTCGGCGACAGCGGCAACGTGAAGACGCGCGGCTTCTGTCCCGCCTGCGGCTCACCTGTCTATCTGACCTTTGCGGCGATGCCTGACCTCTTTACCATTCACGCTGCGAGCCTTGACGATCCCAGCCGTTACAAGCCGCAAATCGTGACGTACGCCGTGCGCGGTTATGCCTGGGACCACCTCGATCCAGCCCTGCCGAAATTCGACAAGATGCCGCCGGGGTGAAAGGCGGCCTGAGCTGGCAAGCTGAAGAAATTGCGCGTGTATGAACGGCCGGCACCTTGCGTGCGACTTAACGTCTGGGGGCGCTCTCCGTGCGCCCGCGACGGACGCTCACGCAAGGGACCCTCGATGATTGCCTCGCTTATTACCGCGGCCGCCGCCATGGCCCGTTTCTTTCCGGATGGCGGCGATCTCTACGACTGCTTCCGCTCGTTCGTCGACGACGATGAGACCGCCGTCGTGCTGCTGGCCGAGGGCGACCTTGCCATCGACACTGAAGGCCTGGTTCAGACCGAGCAGTTGGTCCCCGAGCTGATCGCCACGATGGGGGAGAAGGATTGCCTCATCGGCATCATCGTCACCGGCGATCTCCTGGCACCGAAGGCGACGCTGCTGAGCCGGACATCGATTGGTCGCCGCGCATCAAGGTGCTGGGCCAACTATGCACGCGCGCAACATGTGTCTCGGTGGCAGCCTCGTCGAGATCGGCGGCGACCTCATCGTCGAAGGGTACGATCTTCGGCCACTACGATCACGGTGTTTTGCGCGTCGCCGGCAAGACGAGAGCCGATGTCATCCTGTCGTCGGACTATACGATGGAGTTTTCGGGCGAGGTCACGCGGCGCTATGCACTCGGACGGGTCAGCCGCATGAATGCCCCGACCGACTATGCGGATGCGACATTGGGCCTGGCCGTCGATCCCGAGCTGCTCGAATTCTTACGGCAGCGTGAAAGAGGCCGAGATCATCGAGCGCCTGTCGGCGGGCGGCAGCATGCTGAAAGCCAAAAGCCGGATCGGCCGAAAGTCGAAACCGAAGGTGAGCAAGGCCGGACGCGAAAAGCTTGCGGCCAATGCAAGCGCGCCGCGGCTGGCGAGACGATCACCGAGATCGATCTCGTCGACAGCGACCTGAAGCTCGTTCCTGAGGACATCGGCGCCTACCGTCAGCTTCGCGTCCTGCGATTGTCGAAGAATAACGTCGAAAGCCTGCCGGAATGGGTCGGAGAGTTCCCGGCGCTCGAGGTGTTGCGGCGGAAAGCTGCGGGCTGACGACGCTGCCGGAGACCCTCGTGTATCACAAGCAGCTGCGTGAGCTCGACGTGACGTACAACGAGATCGACGACTTGCCGAGCGACGATGGCGCGTTCCCGGCGCTGGAGAAGCTTGCGATCGGCTGCGGCTGGGCCGACGACCATGTGCAGTTCATCGCCAATCTCGATCTCGCGCAGTTTCCGAAGCTGCGGATGTTGGAGCAGGAATTCAGCAACCTGCCGAAGCTTGCATTCGATCCGAAGGCGCGGCTCTGGAATGCGCCGGCGCTGGAATGCTTCAGCTTCGGCGCCGTGTTCGACGAGATCGTACCGCCCGTATTGCTGAGGCGCGCGGCCTCCGCGGTCTCTCCTGGGCGTGTCGCTGGAACGCCGTCGCCTCGGCGCTGGCCGTCCTGCCACATCTGCCGAAGCTGGAAGTGCTGCGTTTGACTACGGCAGCGTCTCAGCAGCCAGGACGTAGGGTCGCTGCGGGCGACGTTGCCCGGCGTCTACGTTCGCGTCTATTCGGATGATCCGTTCGACCTGGAGAATGACGATCGCAAGGCGCTCTGCGGTCAGATCTCTGGCCACATGTACCAGCAGCAATATGCCGAGACCGCTGAAGTCGCGAAGCGGCTGTTTGCTGCGATCGATCTCAACCAGCCCGATCTTCCCGTTCGTCTGCTCGAGGCCGCGATTCGAGACCGCGTGCGCGCACTCGCCGCGCTCGCCTTGGCAGAATTCTGATACAGCCACACGGCGCGAGAAGATGGCTCGATCCGTCGCTTATGCCGTTCGGGTGCTGGCGCGCCTTCCCGCGACGCCCGACATCGTCTCGTGGACGCATACGCCACGACCTCGGCCTTTTGCGGCTCAATTGCATGCTGGCCAGGGCTGACGGATTGATCGATCAAGGTGCGACGAGCGCGGCGAGCGAACTGCTCGATACGATTGCGCCGAAGGTGGAACGCCATCTCGCCGATCTCAAGCAATCGCTCCCGGAGTCGCGCGACGCATCGCGTTGCGAAAGTCCAAACTCGGCTAGCAGGCAGCGAGGCGAGGCCGGGCGATCTCTGCTATAAATGTGGAATGGTCACGTTTCCCAGGCTGCCCACGACGGCATCGGCGACGTCCCTGGCGATCCTGGCCGTCGTTCACCGCCCATCCATGCGCGGCGCAAGGGCGCGCCGAGCGCGACCGGCTTGCGCTCGAGGCGCGTGGTCTGTTTCAGGCACTCGATCGAAACCCGACCGACATCGGGCGATGCTCGTTTGAGCGGGAATGGGATGGCCGGCCGGTCCTTGCCGAGACGGCGCAACGTCACCTGAAGCTGGTTGTGCGGGCCGACCTCGTCGTGTCGGATCCGCCGGCGTCCATCATGCAGACCATCGATCCGGACGGCACGCGCCCGGAATATTTCTGCCGCGCGGCGGAACGCGAGCAGGTTCGTCGCGATGCGTTGGCCGCCTTCGCGGCAAAAGGCGGCACGGTGCTCCGCTTCGTCTCGATCGGCTACAGCTTTCCGGTCTTCAACGCCGACTACACGCGCGCCGCGCTCGTCGTTCAGCGGCAGGCCGACAGCCATGTGCGGATGACGGATGGAACGCTCAAGCCTTCGATCGAGGCCGAGGGCGGCGCGGAAATCTACGAAAAGCGCAACGGCACCTGGAAACGGATCGCCTACGACAGCTATTATACGGCGCACTAGCTCACATGCAGGCGCGGCGATGGACACAGTGGTGATCCAACAGGGTTTTGCGCATCCCCATGATGCGAGGGATTTGAGGAACAATGCGGCCCAGCGGACCTGTGAACAGCGTGTTTTGCAGCTCGTCTCTTGCGTCGGAGCAGCTAAGATCGCTGCAGGCGTACGCGATCCCGAGTTGCCCCCGACGAGCGAATATCAATACTACGAATTTCAGGCGATCGACCGGCCGCTCGATCGAGCCGCGGTGCAGGCGCTGCGGTCGATTTCGTCGCGAGCGCGGATTAGCGCGACAAGCTTCATCAACCAGTACGAATGGGGCGATCTCAAAGGCGATCCGCGCGAGTTCATGGAGCGTTGGTTCGACTTGCATCTTTATGTCGCGAATTGGGGCTCGCGGCGTCCGATGGTGCGGTTTCCCAAGCGTTCCCTCAACGAGGCGGCTCTCGGTCCCTTCATTGATGCGATCGACTGGGTGGAGACCTGGACAGCCGGCGACAGCCTGATCATCGATATTGGCCGTCACGAGCGGGAGGCGGATGACGAGTGGGACGACGGCTCGGATTGGCTGGCCTCGCTTGCACCGCTGCGTGCCGATGTGCTCTCAGGCGATCTCCGGCTATTTTACCTGTTGTGGCTGACCGCCGATTCAGGACGAACTGATCGCGGATGATGAACGCGAGCCCCTTCCTGGCATCGGTCCTTTGACCGGGCCGATCGAGGCTTTCGCAGATTTCTTCGATGTCGATCCTAATCTCTGTGCAGGCCGCGGCGGAATTGGCTGCGTAGTGATGCGCCGATGTCGCGGAATGATCTTCGAGGTGCGGTGACGGCTATTTCCGAGCGCGAGAAGACAGAGAATTGTTGACGCGGCTCATCGAGGGTGATTTCCCATGTGGCCGCGGAACTGAAGAGCAAAGTTCGCAGCAAGAGGGATGTGCCCGTCTGCATCATGCCCCGTACCGCCGGAGCGTTGCGAACGCGAGCAGCGCAGATCGGGGAAGCGCGTGAAGCGGCGATTACGAAACGGCAGGAGAGGGAAAGACAGCGACAGGCGGCGGAAGCCGAAAAAGCGCACCGCGCACGGCTCGAGTGCTTTCAGGCGGCGTGTGCTCGAGACGTCTGGCAAGAGATCGAAGCTGAAATCGAAATGTCGCAACCCCTCCGCATACGAGCGGGCGATAAGCCTTCTCTCCGACCTTCAAGTACTCGCCGTCGAAGAGCGAAATGAGGATGATTTCAACAAGCGCCTTAGCCGCGATCCGGACGAGGCACGAGAAGAAGGGAAGGTTCATCGAACGGCTGAGCAAAATTGGCCCCTCGAAAGACGAAAAAGCATCTTGATTGTTCCGGGAGACACAAGTGTGATCGCGAAACCGGATGTACCCTCAAATCGCACCGGGAATTGCAAGCGAAATTCATGAAGCTGTTGGGCGAGGCGATGCGGCGGGCCGAGATAGAAGAGCAGAACCGCTATCTGCTGAAGCAGCATATCGATTCCGCTTGGCGGCGGATGTCGTGACCGACGCCCTCGTGGCTTTTCCCGAGGTCGAGGCTGTTGCGGTGATCGGCTCGGTGGCGAAACCATTGTGGAAGGAGGTCCCGCGTTTTCGGGAATACCGCCGTGCGGGAATCGAGGTGTGGCACGAGTGCAAGGACCTCGATCTCGCGGTGTGGCTCTCGTCGCAACATCGGCTCGGCGAGTTGCGTCGTGCCCGTGACCTCGTTCTGCGCGACGCCGACCTGAGCGTCGCCAACCATCAAGTGGAGATCTTTATCATCGAGCCAGGTACCGACCGCTATCTCGGCCGCCTTTGCAAATTCAACGCCTGCCCAAAGGGCAGGCCCGAGTGCCGTGTTCCAGGCTGCGGCGCGACCCCGTTCAACAAAGTCGTCGATGGTTTTTCACCCTTCGTCGATCTGCTCGCATCGACCGGCCACGCGATGCTCTACGTCCGGGGCCAAGGGCGACTGCGTTCGGCGCTCGACCTGCCGACGGTCGCGGATGGCGATGCGCCGCGTCGTGGCTAGTCCGCGACGAAGTTGTTCCGATGCGGCGTCCGCGACCAGAGTTTTTTCGCGCGTTGCGGCGTTTGAGGTTTCAAGCGGACGAAGCCTCAATCGAAGCCGCGACGTCAGCGAACGAAATACGAGTAGCATTTTTAAATCCGTGGTAAAAAAAAAAAAAAAAAAAAAAAAAAAAAAAAAAAAAAAAAAAAAAAAAAAAAAAAAAAAAAAAAAAAAAAAAAAAAAAAAAAAAAAAAAAAAAAAAAAAAAAAAAAAAAAAAAAAAAAAAAAAAAAAAAAAAAAAAAAAAAAAAAAAAAAAAAAAAAAAAAAAAAAAAAAAAAAAAAAAAAAAAAAAAAAAAAAAAAAAAAAAAAAAAAAAAAAAAAAAAAAAAAAAAAAAAAAAAAAAAAAAAAAAAAAAAAAAAAAAAAAAAAAAAAAAAAAAAAAAAAAAAAAAAAAAAAAAAAAAAAAAAAAAAAAAAAAAAAAAAAAAAAAAAAAAAAAAAAAAAAAAAAAAAAAAAAAAAAAAAAAAAAAAAAAAAAAAAAAAAAAAATAGCATTTCGGCCGCAAGTTGCCCCCTTTCACGGACCGGCTTTTCCTTCATCGAACTCCCACGGCGCGTTGCGCCGAAGCACATCAATCATTTCGGGCACTGCGGCGGCGGGCTTCGACAGAGCGTCCATAAAGGCTTTGAAACCGCCAGGGCTCATCCGGCTGGGTACCGCTTCCATCAAAACTTCTTCAGCCGCCGCGAACTGCTGCTCGCGCACGAAATCGGTGCGTGATCGACCGCGCAGGCTGGCAGCGCGGTCGATCATCGCGATGTCAGTGGCCCGCAACCGCATCGACAATGGACGCTTGCGCTTCATTGAACGCGGCATGGGCGCCACCAAGCGGGCGTGCCTGCTGCATTTTTCAGTACGGGCTTGCGAACTTGAATTTCAACCTCGAGCTGCATATTGTTCACTATATGTTCTTTTGCGTGATTTGGCAAGTTGGGGGCGGCCTCATGAACAATCGTGTCACGAACGTCGAAGCGAGCCGGCTATTCCTGGCCGCCGTCCCGGATGCCGATACGGCGGCACGAATTCATCGACTCGCGGGAGTTTTGAAGCGCGCGCACAAGTTCATGGGCAAGCTCATTCCGCCGGGTCGTCTGCACGTCTCGCTGTTCTTTCTTGGTGGCTTGCACGAGGACGGAGTTCGCAAGGTTTGCGAAGCCGCGGCCGAGACGACGGCGCCGCCATTCCACGTGTCCTTCGACCGCACCTCGAGCTTTGGCGGCAGGGCCGGCAATCATCCGTTGGTTCTGTTCGGAGATGATGGGCAACTCAAATCGTTTCAGGCAAACATTCGCCGCAGCAATGATGCGCAAGGGTTTGAGACGTTGGGCGAATACGAATTTCACGCCGCATGTGACGCTGCTCTATGGCGAGCGCCGCGTGGAGGAGTGCCCGGTTGTTCCGCTCGGCTGGACCGTGAAAGAGTTTGTGCTTATCCGCAGCATACACGGTCACATCCACCTTGCGCGCTGGCCGCTACGCGGGCGATAGACGAAGCGGCAGATGGAACAGCGGCCGTGCCGGTCGTGCGTTGTGCTGTCGACTGAGGAATGCTGAAGTGTAGGCGCAAAATGATTCGCTCTGACGCTGCCAAAATGGGCAGACCCGCAAATGCCTGCGACTGGCTCTTCGCTTCGGCCTCGCCCTCCTGCTTTCCATGTTCGCGACTTTTTCTGTGTTTGCGCAGGACGCAGATCTTGTGCTGCGTGGCGGACGCGTCATCACGGTCGATAAGGATTGGCGCCTGACCCAGGCGATTGCGATCAAGAACGGGCGCTTCATCGCGGTCGGCGCGAACGAGGCGGTTGCCGCCCATGTCGGGCCGAGCACGCAGATCATCGAACTGGCCGGCAAGACGGTCGTACCGGGGCTGATCGATTCGCATCTGCATCAGCTTTTCGCGGGGCTCAACGGCCCCGCCGTCCAGTTGCTCGGCGCCCGCACGATCGCCGATGTGCAGAAGGCCATTGCCGAGCGCGTCGAACGCACCGAGGCCGGCAAATGGGTGATCGCCTCGTCGGGTTGGCACGAGAGCATCCTCGCGGAAGGCCGCATGCCGACGCGGCATGAGCTCGACAAGGTCTCGTCCAACAACCCGGTATTCATCCCGCGTGGAGGCCACGTCGTCACGGTCAACTCGAAAGCGCTGGAGCTTGCGGGGATCACGAAGGACACGCCGAATCCGCAAGGCGGCGTGATCGTGCGTGACGCCGACGGCGAGGCGACCGGTGTGCTGCTCGAGAGCGCCGCCTATCTGGTCCGCAAGATTCTGCCGCCGCCGCCGGCCAACATGGCCGAGCTTCTGAAGATCGCAATGCGCGATCTCAACTCCTACGGCATCGTCGGTGTGATCGAGCCCGGCGTCGACGAGCGGCAAATGGCGCTGTATCGCGCCGTGCACGAGGCAGGCGACATGACCGTGCGTACCGACGTGTTGTATCGCGCGCTGCGCAAGGCGGATGTCGAGAAAGGTATCGCTGCGATCAAGGCGCAGAAGAATGACGACATGCTGCGCTTCGTGGGGATCAAGTTTCCGCTCGACGGCGGCGTCGAGGGCGGGCGCATGAGCTGGCCTTATCGCATCGTGCCGGGCGAGCAGACCGACGCAGCCTATCGGGGAGTGCTGTTGCTGCCGCCGGGCGGCGAGGACGAATATGTCGAAGCGCTCAAGCTGATTGCGGAAGCCGGGCTTCAGGCACAGACGCACGCGGTCGGCGATGAGACGATCGACGTGATCGTGCGTGCTTACGAGCGCATCAACCGCACGACGCCGATACGCGATCTGCGCTGGACGATCATGCACCTGTTTCACCCCTCCGACGCGGCGCTCAAAAAGATGGCTGAGATCGGCATCATGGCGACGATGCAGGATCACCCCGTTCTGCTCGGCCACAACCAGCGCCGCTGGTGGGGCGACGAGCATGCGGCCTATGCAATCCCGATCCGCAAGGCGATCGATGCGGGCGTGCTGGTGGGCGGCGGCACTGACGGGCCGGTGGTGCCGGTCGATCCGTTCCTGTCCATGTGGTGGATGACGACGCGTCAGGTGCTGAAGGGCTATGCGCTCGGCACGGAGCACGCGATCACCCCGAAGGAGGCGCTTGCCCTCTATACCATCAACAACGCGCGCATCATGGGTGTCGAGCGCGAACGCGGCTCGATCGAGCCGGGCAAGCTCGCCGACCTTGCGGTGCTGTCGCAGGACACTCTGTCAGTCGCACCCGATGCGATCCGTGATACGAAGGCATTGATGACGATCGTGGGCGGGAAGATCGTCTATCGCAACGGAATTTGATGTCGAGGCCCTTCCTGGTCATGCCAGGGGACAGACGCCCGATCAACGCCGATACGCCGCCAGAAACATCTTCGTCGCGCTGTCGACGACTTTTGCGATCTGCGGGCGTGAGGGCGCAGGCGCTACCTGCAGGATGAACGGCAGGAACAGGCTTGCCTGGCACGTGAGCATGAATTGCTGTGCGGCGAGCATGGTGTCGTCGATCGTCAGTCGTTTGGCTGTGACCTCGGAGTCGAGATAGGCGGCGAGGTCGCGCGTCGTTCGGTTGATGACGTGATCGAAGTATTGGCGACCGACGTCGGGCATGCGCTCGGCGATCGCCATCACCGTGCGGATCGCCGAGCCGCCCTGCGGCCGGCAGAGGATTTCCATGTAGGCCTGACCGAATTCGCGCAGCGTGATCTCCGCATCGCGGCCGGGGCTCAGATCGAACTTGAATCTGCCTTGCTCGATCGCTTCGCGCTCGACGATCGCACTGAACAACTGGCTCTTGTCGGCGAAATAGACGTAGAGCGTGCCCTTCGACACGCCCGCCGCGCGCGCGATCTCGCCCATGCTGGCGCCGTCGAAGCCAAGGTCCATGAAAACCTTGTGCGCGCCGTCCATGATCTGACGCCGCTTGGCGGAGTCTTCCTCTTGCGGCGATGTCGAGGGATCGAGGGCGGGGCGGGACATCATGCTCTCGTCGACGGTTGCGATGGGCGCCGGTCAATTTGCGCGATCTGCAGCTATTCCAGTCAAAGTAACTTGACCGAACCGTTCGGTCAATTATTATCCGAGAGGACGGCGCCACTGCGTGCACGCCGGCCGCACCGTGGCGCGCGTCGGGAACAGCGCGCGTGTCGGCAAAGAAAAAGAAAAAAGAAGAAGACCAAGGACAAACGAGGGGACCGTCATGGCTGCTGGACGCGATCAGGCTGCCCGCGCCGTGCGGGATGAAGCGCCGGCCCCGCCGCAAGCGCCGCAATCGCCGCCGTCTCAACCGTCGGCGCCAATCGAACCGACGCCAGCCGACGCCGCGCCCGTGCAAACGGGCAAGAGCGGCGGACGCCGTCGCAAGATCCTCTTTGGCGTTGTGGCGCTGGTGGCTTTGGGAGCGATCGCCTACGGCGTGAACTATTTTCTGGTCGGCCGCTATTTCCTGACCACCGATGACGCCTACGTCCGCGCCAACAACACGACGCTCGGCGCGCGTGTTGCCGGACATATCAACGCGATCGTCGTGGCGGACAATGCGAAGGTGCACGCCGGCGACGTCATCGTCCGGATCGACGACGGCGACTACCGGATCGCAGTCGAACTCGGTCCGCGCGCGCATCGGTACGCAGCAGGCGACGATCGAGCGGATCGGCCAGCAGATCGCGGCGCAGGCGAGCGCCGTCGATCAGGCGAAGGCGCAGCTCGACTCGGCCAAGGCCGGCGTGGTTCGGGCGCAGGCTGACTTCGGACGGCAGCAGGCACTGAGTGAGCGCGGCATTTCCTCGAAGGCCGCATTCGAAGGATCGGTGGCGACGCGCGATCAGGCCACGGCATCGGTGCAGAGCGCACAGGCCGGCTACAACAGCGCGCTGGTGGGCGTCGAGGTGGTCAAGGCGCAGCAGGCTGAAGCGCAGCAGCAGCTCGCCGAGTTCAAGGCGCAATTGGCCAAGGCCGAACGCGACCTCGAATTCGCCAGCGTCCGCGCGCCGGTGGACGGCTACTTCTCCAACCGCATGGTGAATGCCGGCGACTATGTGCAGCCGGGGCAGCGGCTCGGCAACATCGTGCCGCTCGAAGGCATCTATATCGACGCGAACTTCAAGGAGACCCAGTTCGAGCGCATAAAACCCGGCCAGCCGGTGAAGATTTCGATCGACGCCTTCAGCACCCGCAAGATCGACGGCGTGGTCGAGAGCCTGTCGCCGGCGTCCGGCGCCGTGTTCTCGCTGCTGCCGTCCGACAACGCGACCGGCAACTTCACCAAGATCGTGCAGCGGGTGGGGGTGCGCATCCGCGTCTCGAAGGGTGTGGCGCGGGCGCAGCTGCTGCGGCCGGGCATGTCGGTGTTCGTCAAGGTCGACACGCGAAGCGCGCCCGACGATCCGTCCGCCGCGCTGGATCATTCCGATCAGCCTTGAGTCTTGCGAGGGCGGCTGATGGCCGACGCCACCACAGCTCCGACCGCAATGCCTGCCGCGCCGGCCAACCCGGCCGAGGAGCGGATCAATCCGCGGCGGCTGCTCGCCTTCGTCTTCATGGTGTTCGGGATGTTCATGTCGATCCTGGACATCCAGATCGTCTCGGCATCTTTGGCCGAGATTCAGGCGGGCCTGTCGGCGAGCTCGGACGAAATCTCCTGGATTCAGACGGCCTATCTGATCGCCGAAGTGATCGCGATCCCGTTCTCCGGCTACATGTCGCGTGCGCTGGGCACGCGCAACCTGTTTGCGATCTCGGCGGCGGGTTTCACGGCGGCAAGCCTGATGTGCGGCCTGAGCCAGAGCATCGGTCAGCTCATCTTCTGGCGCGTCATCCAGGGCTTTCTCGGCGCCGGGATGATCCCGACCGTGTTCGCGTCGGCCTATTCGGCGTTCCCGCGCTCGAAATTCCACATCGTCGGTCCGGTCATCGGCCTCGTGGCGACGCTCGCGCCGACGATCGGCCCAACGGTCGGCGGCTATCTCACCGACGCGCTCTCCTGGCACTGGCTGTTCTTCATCAACATCGTCCCCGGCATCGCCGTCACCATCGGCGCGCTGGTGCTGATCGACTTCGACGAGCCGAACTACGGCCTGCTGAACCGCCTCGACTGGTGGGGACTGGCATCGATGGCGGGCTTCCTCGGCTCGCTCGAATACGTTCTGGAGGAGGGGCCGAGGAACGACTGGTTCGAGGACGATTTCATCGTCAGCTTTACCGTCGTCATGCTGGTGTCGGCGGCCGTGTTCTTCCATCGGGTCTTCACGGTCAAGGAGCCGATCGTCGATCTGCGCGCCTTCAAGGATCGCAATTTTGCGCTCGGCTGCACATTCCAGTTCTGCGCCGGCATCGGCCTCTATGGGCTGACCTATCTGTTTCCGATCTATCTGGCCCAGGTGCGCGGCTACAACTCGCTCATGATCGGCAACACGCTGTTCGTCACGGGCGTGGCGCAGTTTCTGTTCTCGCCGATCCTCGGCCAGCTGCTGCGGCGCGTCGACTTGCGGCTGTTGATCTTCATCGGGCTGATGCTGTTCGCGCTGGGCACCTGGCAGATGACGTTGCTCACGAAGGACTTCGATTTCTGGGAGCTGTTCGTGCCGCAGGTGCTGCGTGCGCTCGGGATGATGCTGGCGATGGTGCCGGCCAACAACATCGCGCTCGGCACGCTGCCGCCGGAACTGATGAAGAACGCATCCGGATTGTTCAACCTCAACCGCAACCTCGGCGGGGCGGTCGGGCTTGCCGTGATCAACACGATGCTCAACATGCGCATCGACCTGCATCTGGCGCGCCTGCGTGAAACCGTGACATGGGGCAACGTCACCGCTGTCGAAACGCTGAACAGCCTGGCCCAGAAATTCCAGGGCACGGGCGACGCGCAACTGAAGGCGATGAAACAGTTGATGCAGATCGTGCACCGGCAGGCGGTGGTGATGAGCTTCGCCGATGTCTTCTTCGTCCTGACGGTGGGGTACGTGTGTCTCGCCTGCCTGGTGGTCTTCGTCCGCAAGGTCGACATCATGCAGCAGCCCGGCGGACGGTGAGGCGGCTTCGTCAGTTCGGAGCTTCGCCCGCGACCGTCATGCGTTCTGACGAGAGCAAGCACAGCCTGCCGTCATGTACGGCCGCGAGCGTATGAACATAAAAACAGGTATCTTCGCTGTCCGTCGCTTCCATGACCGGCGACGGTGCCGAGACGATCGGAAGACCTGCGCATTCGCCGATCCAGTCCGTGTGGCGGTGGCCATGCATCAGCAACGTCCGGCCGGCGATCCTGTCGAGGCGCCGGACAAACCAGCTTCCGTTGACGAGTGCCGTGCCGATCCGCTCCGACAGCGCCTTGGCGGCCCTTGGATACTCGACGACGTGATGATGAAGGGCGAGAATCCAGCATGCGTGCGGGTATTCGGCGGTTGCGATTTCGATCCCGTGCATCTGATCTGAGCTCATCATGCCAAGCGCATTGGTGAACGAGAAATGCGTGTCCGCGTTCGAGTTCAAGAGGATGACGCCGAGACCATCCTGGCTGTCCGGCGGAACGATCATCGGGAAGGCGGTCGCCCAGAGATCGTCCAGGCGTCTGGAAAGAAATGGCTTTGCCACATCGGAAAATCTCGCCATCTCCGCTCGATGTCTGTCGAGCGCGATAGACAGGCTCTCGCCAACGCGCCGCGTGGCACGATCCACCATGCGAACACGGTCGCCCTGGATGAGGTCGGCCGCCGACAGGAACCGCAGCCGGCGCAAACGCCTGTTGGGACTGGTGGGAAGATCAAGCCTTGCGGGATTTGCGCGATCGACGATGTTGAGATCGTGATTGCCGGGCAGGATCAGAATGCGTTCCGGCAGTTTTGGATGCGCCTGCAGCGCGTCGAGTAGCTCCGACCACTCAGTGGAACGGCCTGCATCTGTCAGATCGCCTGTGATCAGGATGACGTCGATCGGATGTTTGGCGTGCATCTGGTCCAGCTGGTCGAGGAGCCGGCGGAGACGGTCGTTGCCGCGCGGGCCTGATCGTCCGCTCTCGATCCGAAAGCCATAGCGCTCGCCGACCGCATGAAGGTCCGACAGGTGCGCGACGCGCCATTTGCGTTTGACGCGCAAGCCCGGTGAGGGCCGGCTCAGATCGCGCGGCTGCGGCATCGCGGCGTCTGCGCTGGCCCAGACCAGTCGCGGCGATCGCCAAGTATGCAGCGACCAGAACAATGCCGTTGGCCAACGCGATGGAGAACAGTTGATAGGGCGAAGCCAGATCGGCGATCGTGGCAAACCAGCGGGTTGCCGGCCAGGCGAGGATCACGGCGCCCGCTGCAGCGCAGGTCATGACGGCGCCCGCCGCCAACGATGTGACGGCGTGGAAGCGCGCGCCTCGGAGAGAGGAGGCTCGCGTCTGGAACAGTTTGCCGGCGAGATGGCGGATGCCTTCGCGGCAGATCGCGTACACCGGTTCGATGGCGAGGGAGTTCAGCGACCAGAAATTGCTCTCCGCCATTCTGAGAACAGATCTGGCGCCAAGCAGCCCAACCATCGCCAGAACCGCCAGCAGAAGGATCGGCCAGATGCCGATCAGCGGCGAGGTTATCTTGTCCTTGATCAGGCTCAGCCACGCCGAGGCGATCAACGGCGTGAGGCCGAGCAGCAGAGCCGGCACGACGAACAGCATCGTCCAGGAAAGCAGCAGCTTGGCCGGACTGATCTCGGCGAACAAGCTTCCCGCCAGCGCCAGCATGGAGCGGCGTTTGGTGCTGGAGGCGTCGTCCTCGATGTCGCCGTTGCGTGGATCAGCGGCTTTCGTGGTCTCGCCCGCTGGACTTGTGAACCCGGGCGGTGGACGTTGCCGGTTCAAGGTCGCCCCGGCATGCTCAATGGCTGCGCGGCGCCGCTCGCACCGTGCGGCTCAGGCCCATGGATCGGTTTGTCTCCGAGATAGTCCTCGACGTAGAGGCGGAGGATGGCGATGCGGCCGACAGCAATCAACGGGACTGCAAGCGCTATTCCCAACACGCCGAACAACGAGCCGAGCAGGACGATCGCGACCAGTATCCAGGCCGGCGGAATCTCGACCGCCTGGCGCAGAATGAGCGGGCCGATGATGTAGCCTTCGATCGATTGCACGACGGTGTAGATGCCGACGGACCAGATCAGCATCGACGGTCCAAGCGGCATGGCCACCAATCCAATCGGTATCGCCGCGGCGATCGGTCCGAGATAGGGAATGAAGTTCGACAGGCCCGCCTGTACGCCGAGCAGGAAGGCACCGGGAAGGCCAATGAGATAGAGAACGATCCAGACGCAGATCGTCATGACGACGATGCGCGCCACCTGTCCCACGAACCAAAGCTGCAGAACGGTCCCCATTTCGTCCAGGACGTCGCGAACGCGCGCGCGATAGGCCGGCCGCACCAGCAGCACGATGCTGTCCCGGTAAAGCTGCGGACTGAATGCGAAGAGGATCCCGAGAAACAGGATGATGGCGGCATTCGCCAGGAAGCTCGAGGCCGTTCCGATCGCCATCTGCGCGTGCCCGAACAGTTTGCTGTGATCGGGAAACCAGCGGGAAAAATCGCGACCGCCGTCGGGGCCGAACAACTCGATTCCAAAGTTCAGCAGGTAGGTCTGCAGCACGTCGAGCTGCGCATCGATGACCCGCACCAGGTAGCGAAGCTGTTCGGGGAGATTTCCCGTTCCCCAGACGATGCCGAACGTGACAAGCACGCCGAGGATCACGAGAACAAGCCCGAGCCGCCAGCCGCGGCCGATAGGAATGACCGGCTCGAGCGCGCGTGCGCAGGCGTCAAGAAATGCCGCCACCAGAATGCCCGCGAAGATTACGAGCAGACTGCCCGCCATTTGCCAGACGAGAAACAGGCCGGCGCCCACCGCAAGCACAGCGAGGCCGGCGTTTCGCCAACCGGTGGCGGCATCGCGCGAGGTCGTGTCGTCGCGAGAGGCGGGTCGGACTGTCTGGCCTGGAGTGGTCATCGGCGCCTCGATCGCGCTCTGGCGACAGGACAACACCTGACATCTGCACGATGACCCGCGCAAGCGAAGATGGCGGTGCATCAGTTTGTCTTCCAGCCCAAGTCTACCGAAACTTGCTGCTTCCGTCCCGTTGCCGGGAAACTCAGCATGAAGAATTAGGGTTTTCCCGGATCGCTCGGTCGTTCCCTCTTCGGTTCAATCCATGCGGGCAATGGAGGTTCAAATGACCCGCTCACGTGCTTTTGGTGCAGCTATTCTCATTTTGCCGATCCTGGTCGTATCCACAGCCGCTGACGCACAACAGCGAACCCGCGGCCAAGATCAGATGAGTGACGAAGCAATCGCCGCGCGACAGGAATGCTTCCGCGAAGCGCAGGCGAGATTCCCTGGCCCGACCCAAGGCAACGTCAGCCTCAACAATCAGCGGGAAACTGCCTACCGGAGCTGCGCCCAACGCAAGGGTGTGCGTCCCTGAGCCGGGCCGTCATCCCAGCGGCACAAGACGGCGAGCATCTTGCTGACGGTTTCGCGGCTGCCCGTCGATGAGCACCGTGCGTTCGCGACAATGCCATCGCGTACCGGTTTCACGGCCCGTGCGGACGCCGGTGCTGTGCACTCCTCCATGGCCGCATCGCCCGTTCACAGTCCCTCGTACAGCGGGTCGTCCACAATCGCATTGCTCCCGGTGCGGCTGCCCGCTGGCGAACGACTAGAAACAGCGGGTGCTACCAATCATTGACAGCATTGTTTTCGATTTGGGTGCGACCAAAGCGCGGCGGCCCGCACGAAGCTGAGCCTCGCTCAGTGCCTCGCGATGCCAGTCGAAGAGGATTTTGCGCCGGCGGTCGCGCGCTCAGAATTGCCAAATGAGCGGAACATAGAAGACGGAGACGAAGAAGAACCAGATGAGGAGCGGCAGTCCGAGCTTCCAGTAGTCGCCGAAGGTATAGCCGCCCGGAGCCATGACCATGAGGTTGGTTGGGGTGGCGATGGGCGTCAGGAATGCGCCCGCGGCGGCCACCGCGGTGCTCATCAAGACGGGCCGAGGCGAGATGCCCATGCTCGCCGCAGCCGCTACGCCGATCGGTATGACGATGAGGGCCGTCGCCGTGTTCGAGATGAGCTGTCCCATGATCGCTGTGAGCAGGAACAAGCCTGCGAGCAGGGCATAGGGGCCCGCCGCACCGACCAATGCCACCAAGCGTTCGGCCAGCAGCTGGGCAGCGCCCGTCTCGACCATCGCCGTCGACAGCGGCATCATGGCGCCGACCAGGATCACCGTCGTCCAGCTGATGGCACGGTAGGACTGTTCGACCGTCATGATGCCGCAGAGGATGACCGCGCCCGCCGCAAGCAGCCCGGCCACTGCAGCGGGCACCAACCCCGTCGCCAGCAGAAGCACCATGGCGAACAGGATGGCGATCGCCTGCCAGGCGCCTGGCCCCATCGGCACGGCCTGGCGCCGGACGAGCTCAGGAGAGTTGACCACCAGCACGTCCGGGTCGGCCAGATGCACGTCCAGCGCCTTCCAGGTACCCTGTAGCAGCATGGTATCGCCGGGGTGGAGCACGATTCCGCCCGAGGCGCGGTTGGCCTCCCCCTTGTCCGCCGCAAGATTGGTCCCACCGCGCTGCACAGCGAGGATGATCAGGTCGCCGCTCTGCGTCAACATGCCGGGGAAGACCGTCTGCCCGACCAGGCCCGAGCGCGGCGGTATCACCACCTCGGCGAGGCCGGAACGGCGGTTGAACAGCGTTTCCTCGCTCTGCGCACTGTCCTGCGTCTCGCGGAAGGCGAGATGCATGTGCGTCGCCAGTTCTGCGGCCGCCTGCGCGTCCCCGCGCACGAGGAGGTAGTCGCCCTCTGTGAGGCTCTGGCGCCGCAGCGGCGCTACCGTCTCGCCGTCCTGCATGGTGACGAGTTGCAGGCCTGGAAAGGCCGACAGATCGACGGAGGACGGCGCGGCGCCGACATAGGGCGAGCTCGATCGCAGGCGCAGCTGGTGCATGCCGCTGGCGAGGCCGTACTGTTCGACAAGAGTGCGGGCATGGCGGCTGAAGTCCGCCGGCATGGTCGCGCCGTTGCGCTTGGGCAGCAGGCGCTCGCCAAACAGGATGATGATGGCCATCGTGCCCGCCAGCAGCGGCACGCCGACCAGGGCGAACTCGAAGAAGCCGAAACCGCCGACGCCCGCATCGCCGCCCGCCTCGGAGACGAGGACGTTGACCGGCGTGCCGGTGAGCGCGAGCATCGATCCGGCATGCGCCGCGAAGACCAGCGGCATCAGAAGCTGCGAGGCGTGGCGCCTCAACCGCACCGCGATGACGACGACCACAGGCAGCAGGGCCGCGACCGCGCCGTTGAGGCTGATGAGCGCGGTGACCAGCGCGACGAGCGTCATCGTGAGCAGCAACAGCCGAGTGCGGCTCTTCTCGCCCGCCCAGCGGATGAGGAGCTGGCCGGCCCAGGCGGTGACGCCCGTCGTCTCAAGCGCTGCGCTGACGACGAAGAGGGAGGCGATAAAGACCACCGCCGGGTCGCCGAGGCCGCCGAGCGCTTGGCCGAGATTGAGCACGCCACCCGCCCACAGGGCCAATGCGCTCCCGAGCGCGACCAGAACGACCGGAATCCGGTTCCAAACGAAGAGGACGACGGTGGCAGCGATGATGATGGTGATGGTCGCGATCGGGCTCAAGCGGTCTCCTCCTCGTCGGTCCGGGGCGCCCCCGGGCGCTCCAGGCCGAAGCGCTCAAGCTCTTCGGGAGAGGTGGTTTTGCAACCTCAATCCTCCATCGTCGCCATCAGCACGGCGATGCGGCATCCCTCGGCGTATTGAGGCAGGTTCACATATTCCTTGATGGTGTGGATCTCGGCCTGCCCCGAGCCGATGGTGATCGTCGGCACCCCGTGCTTGTCGAGCCAATTGGCGTCGAGCCCGCCGTTGGAGAACACGTAGTTCGGTTCGAGCCCGAGCATCTTCAGCCCCTTGGTGGCCCGCTTCACCACCGGCGAATCCTCCGCGAGCTTGAAGGGAGGATAGGACGGCTTATGTGTGAACGCGACGTCCGCGCGGTCGCCCTCGTGATCCGTCACTTCGGCCGCCGCCTTCGCGAAGGCCGCGCGGTAGCCCTCTGCGATCTCGGCGGCGAACGCCGACGTGGGGCTGCGGGCCTCGCCGCGCAGATGGGCATAGTCGGTCACGACATTGGTGGCGTCGCCCGCCGATCTTCCGTCGCTGCCACCGAAGATGCCGATGTTGCTCGTGCCGCTGCCGTTCGGCTTGGTGACCTTGCCGAACCAGCCCTGACGCCGCGCCTCGACGAGCGCTAGCGCGCCGACGATGGTGGCGGAGATGCCCTTCTCGGGCGCCACGCCCGCGTGCGAGGCCTTGCCCTTGATCTCGACCTCCCAGTTCTCCTGCCCGACCGCGCCGATCAGCAGGTCGGCGGGCGACTGACCGTCGATGTTGATGCACATGACAGCCCGACCGAGGTCGGCGGGATCGAGTTCCCGCGAGCCGTGCAGGCCGCTCTCCTCGCGGACGGTGAAGAGGAGGGTGATGGGCGGATGCGGCAGGCGGTTCTTGATTAGCGTCTGCGCCAGCGTGACCATCACCGCGCAACCCGAGCGGGCGTCGCCGCCGAGCGCCGTCGTCCCGTCCGAGACGATGCGGTCGCCCTCGCGGCGCGGCTTGGCGCCGGCACAGAGCGGCACGGTGTCGAGATGACTCGAAAAGAGCAGCCGCGGCCCCGGCCGGGTGCCCGCCAGCTCGACGATGAGATTGCCGGTCTCGGTCGGCACCGGTATGCGCTGGTTCACCGTGTCGAAGCGGATGGCGGAGGCGGGCACCCCGACTTCCTGCAGCGCCGCGCTGACTTCGGCCGCGATCTTGGCCTCGTGCCCCGTCACGCCCTCGACGGAGAGCAGGCGCATGAGATGGGCTTCGGCGGCGGCGACGTCGAGAGGTACGGCTGGATTGCTCATGTCGGTGTCCATCGGTTGCTTCATTCTGTGGGTTGGCCCCTCGCGCGCGGCGTCCGGCGCGGTCACAGACCCCACGGCAGGCCGAGCGTCTGCCAGAGCGCGAAGAGAGCGGTCCAGAGAACGAAGATCCACACGACGTAGGGCAGCATCAGCGAGACCACGGTGCCGACGCCCGCCTTGGGGGAGTATTTCTGTGCGAAGCCCACCATCAGAGCGAAATAGGCGTTGAGCGGCGTGATGGCGTTCATCGGCGAATCCGCCACCCGGTAGGCCGCCAGAACAGCCTCGGGCGCAACGCCGAGCGTAAACAGCAGCGGCACGAACACCGGTGCGAAGATGGCCCACTTGGCGATCGCACCCGTGATGAGGATGTCGATCATCGCGACGACGACGATGAAGCCGATCAGCAGGGGCAGCGCACCCACATTGGCCGACTGCAGCACCTGCGCCAGCGAAAGCGCCAGCACGGTGCCCATATTGGTGTAGGTGAAATAGGCCACGAACTGGCTGAGCACGAAAAAGAGGAAGATCGTGCCGCCGAGCCCCGCGACGGCCTTCTCCATGGCCTTGATGACCTCGGCAAGCGTGCGCAGCGTTCCAGCGCCGATGCCATAGGCCCAGCCCGTCGCGAGGAAGGCAACCATGATCAGCGCGATCAGCCCGTTCATGAACGGCGAGTTGCCGATCAGCTCGCCCGTTTGCGGATTGCGCAGCGGCGCGCCAGGCGGCAGCGTCAGGAGGGCGAACACGACGAGCAGGCCGATCAGGCCGTAGAGCGCGTAGCGCAGCCCGCGCGACTCCTCCGCCGACAACGCTGCTCCCGCTCCGGCCGCATCGACCCCCGTCGCACCGCCTTGATAAGGCCCCAGCCGCGGTGCGACGATGCGATCCGTGATGAACGCGATCAACACCGTGAGGAACATCACCGAAACGATGGAGAACGCGACGTTTGAAGCGAGCCCGACGGAGCGGTTAGGGTCCACGAGACGGATGGCGTCGTTCGTGAACTCCACCAGCACGGCGTCCAGCGGCTTGACGAGCATGTTCACGGTGAAGGCGCCGGCGACGGCCGCGAAGCCCAGCGCCAGGCCGGCGAGCGGATGGCGCCCGACGCTGGCAAAGGCGACGCCGGCGAGCGGGAGCAGGACGAGATAGCCGGCGTCCGCGGCGACGCTCGAGAGGATGCCCGCGAAGGCCAGGATATAGGTGAGCGCCCAGGCGGGCGAGACGAGCACCAGCTTGCGGATCAGCGCGTTGACGAGCCCCGAGGCCTCCGCGACGCCCGCGCCGATCATGGCGCAGATCATAAGCCCGACCGCTGTGAAGCCCATGAAGTTCGGGATCAGCGAACTGTACATGAAGCGGATGCCGTCTGCGTTCAGGAGGCCCCGCAGCACCGTCCTCATCGTCTCGACCTGGTGCGTCTCCGGGTTGATCCTCTGCCCCGTCACGCCCACCCCGATCAGGGCGAGTATGGATGAGAGGACGATGACGATAGCGATCAGCCACAGGAAGATAACGACCGGGTGGGGCACCATGTTGCCTGCGCGCTCGATAGCGTCGAGCAGGCGCTGCATCGCCGTCTTCGGTGCGGTATCGGCACTCGTCATGGCTCGGCCCCTTGCGCTCCGACGCACAGGTCGCGCGCGATCGGCCATCAGCCAACGACCTGGATTTGCCGCCAAAAGTGAATACACTCGCATCGTCCAGGGAAATACAGACTTACCCGCGAAACGGCGGCGGGAAATGCCGGATCCGTCCGCGCGATCTCACCGTCCGCTGTCGCGGTCCGTGGGCTGAGTGCGAACAATATTCCAAGAAACAGAACGATCGCTGTGTTCGCCAAGAAGTTCGACGCCGTTCCGATCGCCATTTGCCCTGCAGAACGTCCAGCTGCGCCACGCGTCGCGTTTGAGCCGTTCCGCGATCTCCAGTCGCTAGCTCGTCAGTTTCGATCAGAGCTATACCCAGCGCCAGCCACACACGCGGCGTCCTCTGCGCCACCGGCAAACCCAGCGACGCCGACGGCGACGTCGCGGCGGCACAACGACCACTTGAGCCTGCTGGACGAAACTATCGTTCCTGTCGGATACAGCCTTGTCCAAGGCCAGGGGCGCTGCCTCTGGCGCGATCGAAAGCAGCGGCGTCAAGCCGGCCGCCGCTGTGACAACGGCCGCTCCGTACGTCGCGCGGCACAGGAAATCTCGGCGATCGATCTCTTGCATGTGGCTCTCCCGCGCATGCGCGTCGTGACATTTCGTATCAGGTCGCCCCGCTCTCAGGTGGGAGGCTAACGCCGCTCGGAGATCGCAATCCATGGGGTGAAACCCGACAATCGATTGCGGGTTATCGGAATGCGGTCGGTTGCACTCCTCAATGGGCCGCGAACATCACGGCACCGAATGCGATTACGAGAAAGAGCAGGGACGTGCTTCCGACGGGCCATTGGCGCAACGCATCATCGGTCCGGTCGAACAGCGCCAGGCGCGCACGCGAATGCTTGCCGCCGTATGCGGCGCCGCGAGCCGGCGCCATCTGCTCGCGCTCCTGTCGTGAAAGGCCGATCGCGAGGGCGGTCCCCAGCAGTACGGGCGCCAACGATTTCAGCACGGCGGGCGCCGAGAACACGTCGGACAGGCTGATTGCAACAGCGCCGACATCTGCGGCGTCCGGGCGTCCGATCTGGATGAGGTCGAGCGCGCCGAACGCGGCGATCCCCAGCAGCAGCGACGCTAAGGCGAGCACCAGCGCTGTTGCTTCCTGATAGCGCGGCACGCTCGCGCGGACCACCGGCGACGCGCGCGCGGGCGCCAGCGCATGCATCAGCACTGCGACGACATAGGCGCTGGTGAGCACGCTGCCCGCGAACATGACCCAGTCCCACCACCATTGCGCAGCCGCGGCCGGCTGTTCGAGCAGCAGGGATTTCGCCAGGAACGCGCCGCCAGGCGGCAGTCCGATCAGCGTGCAGCCGCCACATACGAACGCCAGCACGGTGATCGGCAGCGCGCGTCCGGCGCCGGCAAGCTGGGCGATGCGATCGTGACCGAGTGCGGCATAGATCGTCCCGGCCGCCATGAACATGCCGGCCTTCGCGGTGGCGTGGGCCATGACTTGCAGCATGCCGCCGGCCAGTGCGCCGCCGCTCTCGAGCCGCGCCGATTCCGCATTCAGCGCAAGCGGGAAGATCAGGAACAGATAGCCGATCTGCGCGACCGTCGAGTAAGCGACCAGGAGCTTCAGGCGCCGTTGACGCAGCGCCATGATGCCTCCGAACACGATGGCTGCTGCGCCGAGCACTCCGAGGATCAGCGTCCCGTCGCGTCCCGGCAGCGCCGGCATGACATCGAACCACAGCCGGATCACAAGGAAGAACGACCCCTTGACGACCAGCGCCGACAGCGCTGCGCTCGCGGCGGCGGGGGCTCCCGCGTGCGCGGGTGGCAGCCACAAATGCAACGGGAAAAGGGCGGTCTTGGCGAGCAGCCCGGTCGTCATCAGTGCCAGGGCGCTGATAGTCACGAGGTCGGGGCGGACGAACTGCGACAGCCTTGCAATGTCGAGCGTTCCGTAGCTGCCGTAGAGCAGGGTGACGCCCAGCAGATAGAGGATCGAGCCGACAATCGCGAACAGCAGATAGCGCAGCGCCGCCTTGAGCGTTTCGGCACGGCCATCGAGGCTCACCAGCGGAACGGCGGCGAACGTCAGCAGCTCCATTGCGACGTACAGCGTGAAGAGGTCGCCGCCGACGCAGACGAGGTTCATCGCACCGCACACGCCGAGCAGCAGCGGCCAGAAGACGAACGGCGATCTCGCTTCGACGACGCCGGCGGGCGTCAGGAAGTCCGCGCGGGCGTACACCGCAATCGCACAGGCGACTGCGGCCGTCGTCACCATCATCGCCGCAGAGAGCCCATCGGCGCGCAACGCGACGCCGAGTGGAGGGGCCCAGCCGCCGACGACATAGGCCAACGGCTCTCCGCTCTGCCAGAGGCCGACGACCACCACGAGCGCGATGACGAGATTGAGCGGCAGGATCAGCATCGCCAGGCGCTCGACGTAGCGCCCGCCAAACAGCAGCGACAGCAAAATGCCCGCCATCGGCAGCATGACGGCGGCCACCAGCAGCTGGCCTCCTGCTGTCGTCGCGGCTAGCGGGATCGCCGTTTGAGGCATCAGCTGTCGCCTCCGTCGTCACCGCCGGAATCGGCCAGGGTTGCCGCGCCTGTCTTGTCGAAAAGCTGCATCAGCAGGGCTATCGCCATGGCCGTGGCGGCGAACGCAACGACGATGGCCGTAATGACGAGAGCTTGCGGGACCGGATCGCCACCAAGCCCCGCAGCAGCGCCCCGGCGTGCGACGACGCCGAAGAACAGGAAGACGCCGTTGCCCAGCACATTGAAGGCGAGCAGTTTGCGCAAGGCGTCTGGGCTTGTGATGAGCCCGAACAGACCGAGACCGATCACAGCGGCGCCGACGAGGCCGAAGAGTGCGTCGCCGCTCACGACCGTGCTTCCGGCACCGGGGGCCCGGCGGCGAGCAGCCCCAGCACGGCCGCGATCGAGAGTGTCAGCGCCACCTCGATGACGACGATCAGCAGTTTCGCATAGTCCGGTGGATAGGCAAGGAAGCTGCCTGCTGCCGCTATGCCCGCGAGTCCAATGACGACGAAAATGGCCGGTCCCGTGACGAGCGCCAGGCGCAGCCGTGTCCCGTCGATCGACGGAACGGCTCGCATGCCTGCGATCATGATGAGCAGCCACATCGCAGCGACGACCGTTCCGCCCTGAAACGCGCCGCCCGGCTGGGTTGCGCCAATCCAGCACATGTAGACGCCGATGATGATGCCGAAGGGTGGAAGATGGCGGGCAAGAAAGCCGAGCGTGCTGCCGGCGAACGCGGGAGCATGCAGACCGGGCATCCCCGGCCAAACTCTATCCGCAGCGAGCGACCACACGCTGAGCAGCGCGAGCAGCAGCACCACCTTCTCCAGCAGCGTGTCGAGGGCGCGATAGGCGAACAGGACCGCAGCGACGGGGTTGCCCAGGCCGGTCTGCGGCAGGTTCTCGACAGCCAGCGGCGCGAGCGTCGGCGCCGGGCTCGGCAGCACGAAGATGACGACAGCGAGGCTCGCTGAAACTGCGATGCACAGCAAAGCGGCGATGAGCCTCACAAGAGCGCCGGGACTGGGCGCCGGCTTGGCGGAGCGCAACCGGCCTGCGGCATTGATCAGCAGCATGCCGGTGAGGCCGCCGCCAATCGCCGCTTCGGTCAGCGCGACGTCCACGGCCGAAAGCCTGACCCAGACGATGGTCAGCATCAACCCATAGACGATGAAGCCGATGACGGCGCGGGTGACATCCGGAACGATGATGATCCAGCCGCCGATCGCAACGATCAGCAACGCGGCCGCTGCGTCGAAGGTGAAGGACGATCATGACCGTCGCCTCGATTGCTGCACGATGGCCTGCGCCACAAGCTGCGCGACGATGCCGGCCGACAGCTGCACGAACAGCCAGACGCCGGCGAGTTTCAAGGCGACAAGCAGCTCGACCTGTCTGCAACAGCAAGCCTGCGACGATGAAGCCGAGCCCGAGGTTGTCGACCTTCGTCAGGGCGTGCAGGCGCGTCAGCGCGTCGGGAAAGCGGAGCAGGCCGACCGTGCCGGCCATGAAAAAGAATGCGCCGGTTACGACGGCGGCGACGGAAAGGATATCAAGGGCGACTGTCATCCGTGACCGTGGCCTTTCCGCCCGCGGCGCCGGGCATGCTCGCGACGAACGCAACTGCCGCGAATGCGGCAAGCAGGGCCAGCATCAGCGCGACGTCGATGACCGGCGGCGCCTCTGTCGCAACGCCGAGAAGCAGCAAGATCGCGGTGCCGCCGCTGCCGATCAACTGCACCGCCAGGATCAGATCCACGCCGGGACCGCGTGCTGCGATGCCGATCAGGCCGAGTGCGACCATCGCCATGACGAAGCAAGCTGCGAAGAACAGGAAGTCAGTCATGGCTGCGTCCGTCCTTGAACAACTGCATGAATAGTGTCTCTTCCACAGCCAGCTGCTCCGCCACCGGCTGCGAGATGTCGAGACAGTGGATGATGAGGCTTCCGTCTTCGGCCGCGCCGGCGGGCAGCGTGCCGGGCAGCAGGCTTGTTTCCGTGCAGAAGGCATCGCGCTTCAGGCCCGGCGGCAGCTGCGGGTGGTAGAGAACGAAGCCCGGCCGTATGCGGAGCCGCGGGGCAAGCGCGCGCAAGGCGACGTCGATGCCGGCACTGATCGCCTGACGCAGAAAATGTATGACGAAGCGTGGGAGCTTGGAGACGCTCAACTGCTCAGCTGAGGGGGGCATCAGCCGCAGGCTGACCCAAACCGCAAGGCCCGCGGCCAAAAGACCGGCAGGCAGATTGGCCGGGTCGGGGCCCGCGATAATGAGCCAGAACGCGAAGAATCCGACGGCTCGCCAGATCGCGCTGCGGAAGAGAACGTGTCGGGAGTTTCGATGCGCGCGTTGCATGGCCTTCTCCTCGCCTTACACAGGCGCAGCGCTTGGCACCCGGCGTTCCCTGTCGGGGATATTGTCGTCATCCGGCAGCTTGAAATTCTGGGTTGGCGGCGAGTCGTGCTTGCGAGAGCGATCCCTGGCCTCGAACCACGCCACGTAAAGGGTCGGCAGGAAGACGAGCGTCAGGATCGTTCCGACGAGCAGGCCGCCCATGATCGCCAGCGCCATCGGTCCCCAGAAGACGGTCGGTGCGATCGGGATCATGCCGAGGACCGTCGAAACCGCCGTCAGCATGATCGGGCGAAAGCGGCTGCTGCTGGCTTCGATGGCCGCGTCGCGGATCGTCCGGCCATCGGCGCGCTCGGCCTCGATCTGCGAGATCAGGATCACCGCGTTCTTGGTGATCATCCCGAGCAACGCCAGCACGCCGAGAATGGCAACAAAGCCGAGCGGCATTCCGGACAGCAAGAGGGCCGCGACGACGCCGACCAGACCAAGCGGAGCGACGGTGACCACCAGAAGCAGCAGCTGAAAACTGCGCAGCTGCACCATCAGCACGGTCAGCATGATGACCAGCATTGCCGGCACGACGGCGACGACGGAGGCCTGCGAGTATTGGCTCTCCTCGACCGTGCCGCCGACTACGATGTTGTAGGAACGGGGGAGCGTCTTGTTCAGCGTATCGATCGCGGGGGTAAGCCCCCGGACGACCGTCTCAGGCAGAACGCCCGGCTTGACATCGGCCCGCACAGTCAGGGTCGGCACGCGATCGCGACGCCAGATCAGAGGATACTCCTGCTCGTATCCGAATGTTGCGAACTGACCGAGCGATACGGTTTGCCCGTTCGGCAGCGGCACTTGCAGCGTGCGTAAACTGTCGAGCGAGAGACGCTGCTCGTCTTTGGCGCGAACAACGACGTCGACCAGATAAATGTCGTCGCGGATCTGGGTGACGGCGCTGCCCGATATGACCGTGTTCAACACGCCGGCCAGCGATTGCGAACTCAGGCCCAATAGCCGCGCCTCGTCCTGATCGATCCGGATCCGGAGCTGCCGGGCCGGCTCGATCCAGTCGAAGTTGACGCGCTCGGCCTGAGGGCTCGCCGCGATCAGCTGCGAGAGTTTGAGCGCGACGTCGCGGACCTGTTCGATGTCGGGACCACTGACGCGATACTGCACCGGCCATCCGACCGGAGGGCCAAGTTCGAGCGGCGAGATGCGTGCGACAGCACTTGGAAACTGCGTCTTCAGGAACTCGTCGAGCCGGGCCCGCAGCCGCTCGCGCGCAGCGACGTCTTTCGCCACGATCACGGCCTGGACGAAGAAGTCGTTCGGCAACTGGACGTCCAGCGGCAGGTAGAAGCGAATGGCGCCGCGACCCACATAGGTGCTCCAGCGCGCGACATCGGCATCGCTCTCAAGCGCCGCATCGAGCCGCCGGGCGCCGTCTTCGCTGGCGAAGATCGAGGCGTTCTGCGGCAGGCTGATATCGACGAGCAGTTCCGGGCGGTCCGACGACGGAAAGAACTGTCTTGGCACGAAGCGGAAGCAGGAGCAGCGAGACCGCAAAGAGCGCCAGCGTCAGGCCGATCGTGATCCATCTCAGTTGCATCGCCTTGCCAAGAAACGCGCGATACGCCCGCAGCAACCGACCGGGTTCGGCTGTTTGCGCGTTCGCCGGTGCGGCGAGGATGACGGCGCATAGCAGCGGGGCGAAGATGACCGCCACAAACCAGGATAGGATCAGCGCAATGGCGACGACCGCAAACAGCGAGAACGTGTATTCGCCGGCGCTGCTGGCCGCAAAGCCGATGGGAACGAAGCCGGCAATCGTCACCAGCGTGCCGGCGAGCATGGCGAATGCGTAAGTCCGAAAAGCGTATGTTGCGGCGGAAACCTTGTCGTCGCCCTGCGCCAGACGCGTGAGCGTGGCGTCGGTCGTCGTCATCGCATCGTCGACGAGCAGGGCGAGGGCGATGATGAGCGCGCCGAGCGAAATGCGCTGCATGTCGATGTTCGACAGCTGCATGATCGGAAAGACCAGCGCGAGCGTCAGGGGGATGGACAGCGCGATGATCAGGCCCGGCCGGACCCCGAGACTGATGAAGCTCACCACGAGGATGATCGCGATGGCCTGGATGAGAGACGTCATGAATTCGGAAATGGCGCCTTCGACGACGACGGCTTGATCGGCCACGAGCGTGGGCTCGATCCCGATCGGCAGGTCCTGGCGGATCGCGGCCATGGTACGCTTGAGGTTCTTGCCGAGGGCCAGGATGTCGCCGCCGTCGCGCATGGAGATCGCAAGGCCGATTGCCGGCTGGCCATTGACGCGAAACATGGGTTGCGGCGGGTCGGCGAAGGCGCGGCGAACGCTCGCGATATCGCTGAGGCGAAGCACGCGCCCGCCGACGACGAAGTTGACGTTCGCGACGTCCGCTTCGGACTGAAAGGCGCCGCTGACCCGCAGCGAAAGCCGCTCCTTCCCCGATTCGATGGTGCCGGCGGGCTGGACGACGTTCTGCGCCTGCAGCGCCGCCACCAACGCGGAGCGGTCGATGCCGCGGCTCGCGAGCTCCTTTGTCGAGAACTCGACGAAGATTTGCTCGTCCTGGGGACCGAGCAGCTCGATCTTCGAGACGTCGGGGACCAGCAGCAGCTCCGATCGGATCGTTTCGACATAATCGCGAAGCTCGCGATGGGTGAATCCGTCGCTGGTGAATCCGAAGATCGTGCCGAACGTGTCGCCGAAATCATCGTTGAAGCCCGGGCCGACGATACCCGCAGGCAGCGTATGACGCATGTCGCCGACGTTCTTGCGAACCTGGTACCATGTGTCGGCGACCTGCTTGGCGGACGTGCTGCCCTTGAGATTTACGAAGATCGTCGTGACGCCGGCCCTGGTGAAGCTGCGCAGGAAGTCGAGATGCGGCGTTTCCTGCAGCCTGCGTTCGATCCGCTCGGTGACCTGTTTGAGGGTTTCGTCGACGCTGGCGCCGGGCCATGCGGCCTGCACGACCATGGTCTTGATGATGAAGGAGGGATCCTCGCTACGGCCGAGCCTCGTGTAGGCCAGCACGCCGGCGACGACGGCGACGATCATCATGTAGGCGACGAGCGGCCGGTTTCCGAGCGCCCAACCGGAGAGATTGAACTCTTTCATGGGACCGACCCGAGCAGCCGGATCGTCTGGCCCGGATGCAGGGCTTGCACGCCCGCCGTGACGACAACGTCGCCGGCGTCCAGGCCATGCGACACGACGACATGCGCCGGATCGAAACGGACGACGTCGATGTTTCGCATGGACACGGTCTTGTTCGATGGATCGACGACCCAGACGGCCGGCTGCTGGTTGGTCCGCGTCAGCGCGCTCGCCGGAATCTCGATGATCGGAATAGCGTCGGTCTCCATGCTGCCGATGACGGTGGCGCCAAGCCGCATCTCGGGCGGCGGGTTGGTCAGGCCGACCTTGACCTCGAACGTCCGCGTTGTCGGATTGGCCTGCGGCGCGACTTCCCGGATGCGTCCCTGGGTGGATATCGAGGGGGCGTCGGCCAGCCTGACCGTGATTTGCGGATCGGCGGGCGCTGCGCGGATGAGTTGGGCCGGCACGTCGAAGACGGCGTCGCGGCCGTCCTTGCGCGCGACGCGGAAGACGACTTGTCCGGCCTGAACGACCTCGCCGGCGCCGGGGCCGGTTGCAGTCACGACGCCTGGCGCGTCTGCCTTCAACTCGGTGAAACCGACAAGATCGCGCGCGGCCTTGAGTTGCGCCTCGGCGGCGTCCACCTGCGATTGCGCAGTCTGGCGCGCCTGTTCGGCCTGATCGAAGTTGGCGCGGGTCGTCCAGCCCTGCTCGAGAAGCGTTTGCTGGCGTTCGAAGTGGTTGCGCGCCTGAACAAGCTGCCCTTGTGCCGCTGCAAGCGCCGCCTTGGCCTGGCGCAAGGAATTGAGCTCGTTCTGCGACTCGAGGCGCGCCAGGACCTGGCCGGGCTCGAGTCGATCACCGAGCCTTGTGTTGTTCTCGAGGATGCGTCCGGCAATGCGGAAGCCGAGGGCGACCTCGTCCTCCGCCTCGATGCGGCCGGGCAGGGTGATGGGTGTCCCAGCGTTGCGCGTTTCGACCGTGATCGTGCGGACCGGGCGCGCTTCGGTCTTCTGTGGTTCGCTTTCAGCCGAGCACGCTGCGAGAAGAATGGAGACAGGCAGCATCAGCGCGACGGCTGCTGAGATCTCTGCCTCGCGTATGTCGGGTTCGCCGTCATGGCTTGACCTCGCCTGCCGATGCCGCTTGCGGCTTCTCAGGTCCTCGCTCGCAGCGGAGCGCATGCACACTCCGAGCGGCACGTGGATTCAGGAAGATAGCGGCCGGCCGCGCGACGCTTGAATCCTCAAAAACCCTCAAGATGCGGGAGGGTTATCCCGGCCCTGATGTGATGGCACACCGGGTGGTGCCGGGGCGCGACGGGGGAACGCGACGCGTTGCACCTCCGTCATTTCGGCGCCACATCTCCCCGGGATCGTCAATCGTGAGGCCGACGCGAAGTCTCAGCGAGATGATGCACGTGCGTACTGCGGGTTGCGCACGCAGACTTCCGCCGACGCCACTTGCCGATCTGGTGCACTGTGCACGGCTCGCATAGCGGCACCGCATGCCGGCTTGGGGGCCGCCGCGAAGACAGTAAGGAAAGACCCGCGCCTGCGACGACATTTCGCTTGCGTCGGCGGCACGTGGGGCGATCTCCGAGACCCCTAAGGGAATAAAGACAGCCAGGGCGAGGGCTATGGCGACCTTGTTCATGAGAATACTCCTTTGGACCACGCCGCTGTTCGAACGCGAGCGGAAGGCCCGCTGGTCGCACCGGCCATCCAAATGAATGCGTTCCCATCATCGGAGGAAATACAGAGTTACCCCGGAAGTGGCGGCGGACATTGCCGGTCCGGAGCGCCCGGTTGCTCTGCCGTGACGCGGATTGAACGTGCGCAGCTGGTAGACAGTGTCTTGCTGCCGACAACTCGGTCGAGGCTCGCCGCAAGTGAACGGCCCGCGCACGGCGTGACCGGTCACCGATGCAGTCCTGCTCGAGCGTCAGGCCGCGTGCGCGCGTCGGGCCCTCGACGGAAGCAACCCGCGCAGCATCCACGTGAAGAGGATCAACGCTGCCAGCGGCAGCAACGCGAACAGATAGGCGGCGCCCGGTCCTCGCATCAGGAGAACCATCCCCGGGTCGGCGGGGTCGTACCAGCAAGGCTGGACCGAACCGACCGCGAAGCGTTCGAGCTGCCGCTGCGCAGGGCCGATCGAGTTGCGGCTGATGGCGCTGGCAGGCGGCGTGACCGATGCGTATGTCTCCGTGCCGAGCGTTGTGTAGCTGACGGCAAATTCGGGCGTGTATGTGTGCGACGTGCCGCTTTCGCTGTTCCTGCTTTGCAATTTGTCGATCGTCGAGTCGAAGACATGGCAAGACGTCTCGCGATAGGCCGCATAGCTGCGATAGTCGTTGTATGCGAGGCCGACGAAGAAGAGAAGAAAGCCGGCTGACACGCAGACGGCAACCCAGGCGCCCAGCGCAAAGCTGCGTTCTCCGCCGCTACGTGTTGCCGCCATGACGATCGCACCACCGGCCAGGGCGATGCCAAGGACTGCGATCACCACCAGTCCGGCACGCGTGATGCCGAACCGTCCAACGCGCATGGTGTTCGGGTCCGGCGGCGTCGCGAGTTCGGGCCTCGTTTCGACGCGAAGGTAACCGGAGGGATGTGCCGAGATCTCGGTGACGAGCGGCGCCAGCGTACCCGCCGCCTGGCGGCGGGTGAGAAGGTCGATGCGGCATTGCCGGCGCGCGCCGGCCGGGAACGACCCCTCGTGCCAAACAATTCGATCGCCGTCGCGCTTGGCGGCGGAACAGTCGCTGTCGGCGCGAATGAAGTAACCGCGTGGCAGGGTCGTGGTGAGGCGCGCGTAATCGGCCGCGCCGCCCGTGTTGGTGACAGTGACGGTGTAGCGCACGACGTCGCCGGCGATGACCTTTGTCGGCTCATGGGATGCGGTCGATGTGGAGAAATTCGGCCCGGCGGCTGCGGCCGGGCCGGCAAAGGCGGCCACAAGGACGAGCCAGAGCCACTGCCTGGTGATGGAGATCATTCGCACTTTCATTTTCGGGAAGCGGTATCCGGCAAGCGGCCGGCTCTCCTCGAATAGTCTGCGGACCTTTCAATCAGGTTCGAGGCGGAGCGACCGAAGGCGGTCCCGGACATCCCGCAGCCGGGACGTGACGTCGCGGCCTCACTCGATGGGATACGGGCCAGTCTCGAAGACCTGTGCGTGATATCCCTTTGAGCCGACCGCGTTGGCAAGCTCGCTCAAAGGCGATCCGCCTGCGCGGACCCGCTCAAGCACCGTCGCGAAATCATGCACCGGCCGCCAGCCGAGCTCCTCGCGTGCGAGCCGGTTGACGTAGACGCGGTCGATCGATGGATACATCGACCAGCCCCGCTGCGCGAAGGTGGCGTCGAAATCGACATGCCGGCGGACGACATTCGGCGCGTTGCTCCGCAGCTCGACCAGCTCATCCTCGCAGAATGGCGTGGTGGCGCTGATGATGTAGCGGGCGAAACCGATGTCTGCGGCCCGCTCGGCAGCGAGCAGATGGGCAGAGACCACGTCCTCGATATCGACGCGGCGATGCAGAAACTCGATTTGCCTGCGCATTGTCGGTGCTGTAGGCCGCTCGCATCGCCGCGTTGTCCTGCTCCTCGGGAAAGAACCGCGACGTTCTGAGGATGATGCAGGGCAGGCGGTCCCTGCGGTGGGCCAGCCAGCACAAGTCTTCGGCTGCGAGCTTCGTCGCGCCGTAGATGTTTTTCGAGCGCGGAACGACCTCCTCGGTGATCCAGGCCGCGGGCCCGCCTGGCGGCGGCGTCAGCGCATCGCCAAAAGCGCTGGTCGTGCTGGTGAAGACGAACGCCGACACACCGGCGTCGCGAGCGGCCTCGAGCAGGTTCAGCGTGCCGGTGATGTTGGTGTCGACAAAATCGCGCCGCGAATGGGTGGCGACATGCGGCTTGTGCAGCGTCGCGGCATGCAGGACGGCATCGACGCCCGCCATGTGTTCCGCGACGAATTCGTCATCCACGATCGATCCGGTGAATTGCGTGAACGCGCCGGGCTTCACGTCGATCGAAACGACCTCCGCGTTCCGGGCACGCAGGACCCTCACCAGCGCTTCACCAAGATGCCCGGAACTGCCGGTGACCAGATACTTCATGCGCCGGCTTTTGCGATGTTTCGGTGCCGCAGGCAATCGGAATGCGTAGTGGCGCCGGCGCGGCGGCACGCAAGGCGCCGCGCCGCTTTGATCCCGACAACGCGGCGGGTCACATCTCCTTCTTTATGTATTCCACCAACTGGTCGACGACCGTGCCCCAGCCTTCGTGGAAACCCATCTCCTCGTGCTTCTTGCGTCCCGCCTCGTCGCGGTGGATGGCGGTTGCGGTATAGCGCGTGCCTTTGCCGCTCGGCTCGAACGTCAGCACAGCGGTCATGAACGGCTCTGCCGATGGGCGATAGCCCGGCAGCAGCGCATCGGTCCAGACCAGGCGCTCGTTCGGAACGACCTCGAGGTAGCAGCCGACGTTCGGGAATTCCTTGCCCTCAGGCGAACGCATCACAGAGCGGAAGATGCCGCCGGGTCTGAGATCGATCTCGCAATCGATCGTCGTCCACGGCTTCGGGCAGAACCAGGGCAGCAAATGCTCGGGCGTGGTCCACGCCTTCCATACCAGTTCAGGCGGCACGTCGACGAAGCGTTCCAGCACGAGGTCCAGCTTCGGGTCCGGCTTGATGATTGCAGGCTTCGTCACGTTTTCTTCTCCTTCATTTGCAAGAGGTAGCTGTCGAGCTGGTCGAGGCGGGCGGTCCAGAACGTGCGCTGCCTTGCAAGCCAGTCTTCGGCCTGCTGCAGGCGGTTCGGCACCAGCTGATAGGTGCGGACCCGGCCGGTCTTGGCGGAGCGGACGAGCCCGTAGCCTTCGAGAATCTTCAGATGTTCGACGAACGAGGGCAGCGCCATGTCGAATGGCTTTGCGAGCTCACTCACCGATGCCGGGCTGCGGCTCAAACGTTCCAGCACATGGCGGCGTGTCGGATCGGCCAACGCGCGGAACACGCCGTCGATCGACGTTGCGCTCATGCTGTCGGTTCGTGCTGGCACCGCCTGCGGCTCCCGTTTTTGCTTGCCTGCGATATTTAGGCATATACCTAAGTATTCTGCAAGCCATCGGAGGTTCAAGGGTTCGTCATCTTCGAGGCAAAAATTCTGGAACTTACTTCGTCGGAGCGAAGGGGCTGACCCAGCCGCCGGTTTGCGCAGCCGAACTCGCAGGATAAGCCTGCGCCAGATAGTCGAGCAGGAGCTTTCGCGTCTCGTCGTCCGGCGCCGGCATGTTGTGCTTCTCCGTCATGAAGCGCAGCGTCGCGTCCCAGCGGGCGCGGTCCATGCCCTGGCGGCCGACAACTCGGAACGAGTGACAGCCGATGCAGTAGCCGAAGGTTTCCTCGCGTCCCTTGAAGTCGGGCAGCGATTCCGGTGTCTCCTCGATTGTGCTTCTGAGCGGCGGCGTTGGCGATCGATGCTGCAACGACGGCCGCCGCAACGACGGCCGTCAGGCTACGGACAGACATGCGCATGCTTACCCCACTAGCACGGCAATGCGGTGGAATGGATTTGCGCCGTAGCCTTGCGGATTCCAGTTCGTCGCCACATGCGGCTGCGCGACGCCGCGCGAGTCTGTCGCGCGGACCCACAGCTCGAAGTATCCGTCGCTCGGCAGCGCGATCGTGCCGGTCCAGCGGACCCAATCGTAGCGATTCCTGGGCTTTGCCATCTGCATCGCCTGCCAGCGTTGACCGGCATCGAACGAAACCTCGACCTGCTGCACCTCGTGGTCGCCGGCCCATGCGGCGCCGCGGATCGGCATTTGCCGGGTGCCGGCGGGCAGGCGCGTGCCATTCGCCGGCGCAGTGATGATCGAGCGCGTCGGCATCGAGGTCATGTCGACAAAATTGGTCTTTCCATCGACGTTCGATCCCGGGACGATCGGAACGGTCGGCACCCGGTATGACGTGCCGCCCATGCCTTGCCCGTCATGCGGATCCTTGCGGACGAGCACGCGCGTCAGCCATTTCGAGGAGAGCGAGCCCGGCCAGCCCGGCACGATCAGCCGCAGCGGCCCGCCATGGATATTCGGCAGCGGCTCGCCGTTCATTGCCCAGACGATCATGGTGTGCGGTTCAATGGCCTTCTCGATCGGCATGCCGCGCGAGATCGCGTCCTTGCTCGGTATCGCCGGAGAGGTGCGGGTCTGCGCCGTAATGGCCGGTGAATTTCGCACTCTCTTTGAGACCTGCCGCCTTGAGCACGTCTGCGAGCTTGACGCCGGTCCATTCCGCGCAGCCGGCGCCGCCATTGGTCCACTGGTTGCCGCGCGCCGGCGGCTGGAAGAACGAGCGACCGTTGCCGCCGCATTCCATGACCATCCGCATGGTCTGCGGCGTGAAGCGCGACTTCAGCTCGGCGACGCTCAAGGTGAGCGGCTTGTCGATCTCGCCCTCGACCTTGAAGTTCCACGCGTCACCTTGCTTGCTTTCATCCGGGATCTGGCCGTTGTTGCGAATGAAGAATTTCGCCGCGGGCGTCGTGTCGTCGTCCAGCAGGCTCTCGGGCGTCTCGGCCACGAGCGGCCGGTCGCCAAGCAGGACAAGCCCCTTGTCCTTGGCCGGGATAGTCCAGGGCCTGCGGCGCCTTGGTCGTCGGCGCTGGATGCTGGAGCGCCTTGCGCTTTTGCCGATGCGATGAATGAGGCGCCGCTTGTTGCCGGCAAGCGGCAGGCCGAGTCCCGCCGCGGCGGTCATGGCGACAAGACTGCCGCCGAGGAGCATGCGGCGTGACGTCTGGTATTCTTCGCGTCGATCGGCGGTCTTCACCTCACAGGCTGCGGCAGGCCGCAGTTCGGCTTCCTTCAGCATGACGTCCCTCCGAGGATGTGTTCCTTGCCCATGACAACGCATGAGGCCGGAAGATTATCCCCAGGAAACATCCCGGGCGAGCAATTAGTCATCATGATCAGGTCGACGACCGCGGACGTCCGGTCAAGGGCGTGGGCTTGCCCGCGCCACGCCTCCTGGCGCGGCGGCGCATTCGTCGGTTGCAGCCTTTCAGAGCAGGCCTTGCAGCTCGCGCAGTTCGCCTTCGTTGAGATCGGATGCCGCCCAATAGACCATGCCGGCCTTGCTCCATCCGAGCAGGCTATAGCCGTCGATCCTGGCGGAATACGGCGCGATCGGCTGGCCCGCGGCCGGCCAAATGAACACGCTGATCTGGTGCAGACGACGCTTGTAGACCAGCGCGGCGACCCGCTGGCCATCGACGTAGTCGAGCCGTCCGCCGACGAGTTGAAAGCCTTCCGTCGAAAGGTCTTTCACCACGGGCGAATACTCAAGACGGCCGGCGAACCAGGGCTTGACGGTGTGCGTGTCGAGTGACCCGATCTGCACGGGGCTGTCCTGCAGCAGCGAGCGGACGTGAGCGGCGATCACGTCATGAGACGTATCCTGCTGGATATCCGTCCGATGGATCCACCACGCCGTGCCGGCGATCGAAATCGCGCAGACCAGCAAGATGACAGCGGCCTGCGGCAGATAGGTCAGAAGCCTGTGCATGATCTTGCTGGTGAGACGCGCGCGTGGCGGCCCTGTGGCTGCGCCAGCATTGGTTTCCGCATCCGCCGCCTCGATCGCCAGACGCGCCGATATGCGGCCCGGCAGTCTTGCCGGCATGCCTTCCCGGGCCAATTTCAGGTGAGATCGCATCGAGCCGAGCTCGTTCCGGTAGCGTGTGCACTCAGCGCAGCCGGCGGTGTGGTCGATCACGGCGTCGCGTTCGCTGGCCGGCAGTTCGCCATCGATGAGCATGCCGATCTGGCCGCGGGCCTGCTCACAGCGCATTCTTGTTCTCCATTGCGATGAGGTGCGTGAGCCGCGTCCTGAGCTGGTCGCGCGCGCGACCCAGGCGTGACATCACCGTGCCGATCGGCACGCCCGTCACGGCCGCGATGTCGTGATAGCTCATGTCCTCGAATTCCCTCAGGATGATCACTTCGCGAAAGAGCGTCGGCAGCTCGGCGATCGCTTTTCGCACGAGGGCCTGGTCGGCCCGGCTGACCAGCACGTCCTCCGGCGAGGGCTCATCGCTCGGCACCTCGAATGCGCCGTCGTCCGTATTGTCGCGGCCTGAAAGCGCGCTGTCGAACGCGATAACGTTGGCTGTGCGCTTGCGCGCGGACAGCAAGCGATAGGCGACGTTGCGCACGATGGTGAGTAGCCAGGGCTTGATGTCGGCGCCGACGACGCTGCCGTAGGCGCGAAAGGCGCGCAGGTAGGCGTCCTGGACGGCATCCTGCGCGTCATCGCGATCACGCAAGAGCCAATAGGCGAGATTATAGGCGGCCTGCATGTGTACGAACGCCGACCGTTCAAAATCCTGCAGTGTGATCATCTGGTCGGCACTGCGGTTGACCTCTGGCACCTGGAATATCGATCCTCCGACGCGGCACTTTATTCCGTGCATGCAACAGAAAAGCGGGCATCCGATCTAATCCTATCGTCGAAGGAATAAGCGAAGGCTCCCGTGGATCACCGCGGATAGGCGCCTCGCACTTCGCGTCTCACCCGGCGGGGCCGTAGCCATGGAGAAGATGCATGTTGACGTCGTCCCGCCGCGATTTTGTCATCTCGACGGCGCTTGCCGCAGCGTTCGGCCTCAGCTCGCGAGTTGTCGTGCCCGCCGCGTTCGCCCAGGGGGCGCAGGTGCCGCCGAAAGGCTTTCACAAGTACATGATCGGCTCAGCCGAGGTGACGGCGCTTTACGACGGGATGTGGGCGAAGCCGCACGATCCTGCCTTCATCAAGAACGCCTCGGTCGAGGAAACAAAGGAGGCCCTGCAGAAGGCCGGACTGCGGACCGACGTGGTATCCGTCCCCCTGACGGTCGTGGTTCTCACAATCGGCGGGAAGCACATCATGGTCGATGCCGGTTCAGGCGCGCAATGGCAGCCGACCGCGCAGGGTGTCCTCGGCCCCATGAAGGCGGCCGGTATCGATCCGGCGAAGGTCAGCACGATCCTGATCTCGCATTTCCATCCCGACCACATCTTCGGCTTGATGGAGAAGGAGACCAACAAGCCTGTCTTTCCCGACGCCGAGATCGTCGTCAGCGCAGTCGAATACAAATGGTGGACGGAGCCGGGGCGCGTCGAAAAGCTTCCCGAGGGGCGCAAGGCGCTTGGCCAACGCATCAATACGGTGTTCCCATCCTGGCGGAATTTCACGCTCGTGGACGGCGAGAAAGACGTTGCGCCAGGCGTGCGCCTCGTGCGCGCGCCGGGACACACGCCGGGGCATTCGGCATTTCTGCTGTCGTCCGGCTCCCAGCAACTGATGATTTCAAACGATACGGCCTATGTGCCCGCGCTGTTGGCGCCGCATCCGGACTGGCAGGGCGCCTACGACCAGGATGGTCCGCTGGCGGTCGAGACACGCAAAGCGCTGCTCGACCGCGTCATCGCGGACAAGATGCGTGTCTGCGGCGCGCACTTTCCGTTCCCCGGATCCGGGGCATTCGCCAGGGATGGCGCGGGCTATGCGTTCGTCCCGGATGCAGCCTGAACGCGGGAGACTCTCGACAATGAAACACCTGCGCTCAGTCCTGGTTATTTCGCTCCTCGCCCTCACCGCCACACCCGCGCTTGCGGTCGACAGCGTGTCACCGACCGATGCCCCCGACCTCGGCGCCGTGCGCGCCAAGATCAAGGCCGCCGACTATCGGAGTGCCATCAACGATCTCAACGGCATGATCAATCGTGGGATCCAGCACGCCGACGTGTATAATCTGTTGGGCTTCAGCCTTCGCAAGAGCGGCGATACCAAGACGGCGATGACGTTCTACCAGAAGGCGCTCGAGTTCGATCCCAACCACAAGGGCGCGCTGGAATACTCCGGCGAGCTCTACGTGCAGATCGGCGACATCGGCAGGGCGCAGCAAAACCTGCTCAAGCTGAAGTCGCTGTGTCCGCAAGGTTGCGAAGAGCTTGCAGACCTTCAGCAAGCGATCGATGGCGCTGCGAAGTCGCGGTGATGCCGGCGCCGTCCGCGGACGTCGCGGCCGGCGCGCGCCGCTCGAACGCATTGCAAGGTGGCGGAATGACAGGACAAACACTGAAGAACTGCGCTGAGCTTGTCGGGCGCGTATTGCTCGGGCTGCTGTTCGTGCTCGAAGCGGGAAGCAAGGTAAGTCAATACGACCTCGCTGCGAAATACATGACGGCCTACGGCATGTCGGCGCAGTTGCTGCCCGCGGCGATTGCGTTCGAGCTCGGGGCAGGGCTCATGATCATCGCCGGTTGGCACACGCGGATCGCGGCTGCCGCCCTTTCGGCCTTCTGTGTGATTGCAGCTCTCGTCTTCCACACCAGGTTCGGTGACATCAATCAGGTGATTCACTTCGAGAAGGATTTGGCGTTGGCCGGCGGGTTCCTGATCGTGTGGACGTATGGTGCCGGCGCCTGGTCCCTGGATGCGTTGCGCGCGCGTCGGCTCCACGCCGCGTCCGCTTGAGGCGTGGGACCTCCGCGACTTGCCGGGCAGAACCGCCGGCACCATGCGCAGTCCTCAGTTCGGCTTTTGCGGCAGCGCGTTGATGATCGCGCTCCACTTGTTGATCTCCTTGTCGATGAACGCGGAGAATTCGGCCGGCGTCATCGGCATGGGTTCGGAGCCCAATGCGCGTATCTGCTTGATCACCGCCGGGTCCTTCAGCACCTTGACGAAAGCGGCGTTGAGTTTGGCGATCACATCGGGCGGCGTGCCGCCCGGCGCCACGATGCCGAACCAGCCTGCGGACTCAAAACCTGGCAGTCCCGATTCCGCGAAAGTCGGGATATCGGGCATTTGCGGAAACCGCGTCGCGGAGGAAATTGCGATTGCCACGATCTTGTTGGCTTCGATCGCGGCGATGGCGGGGGGAGGGTCGACGATTCCGAGCACGACGTGACCGCCCAGCAGGTCGTTGACCACCGGTGCCGTGCCGCGATAGGGGACCAGCCCGATGCTGGTGCCGGCCATCCGGTTCAGCATTTCAGCCGTCAGATGCATCAACGTGCCGTTGCCGCCATGGGCGATGGAAACGCTCTGCCCGGATTGCTTCGCCATCGCGATGATATCGCGCAGCGATTTGCCGGTGAAGGATGGCGATGCTGCAAGGATGAACGGAGAGGATGCAAGAGGCGTGACGTGAGCAAGATCCTTGCGCGGATCGTAGGGCATCGTCTGTTGGCCGACATTGGTGACGAGCGCGCCTGCTCCGCCAAGCCCGATCGTATAGCCGTCGGGCGCCGATTTCGCGATCTGGTCGAGGGCGATCGTGCCGCCTGCACCCGGCCGGTTCTCGACGATGACCGGCTGACCCAACTCCCTCTCCAGACCGGGCTGCACGATGCGCGCGATGGAGTCACTGCTGCCGCCCGGGGGAAAGCTGACAATGAGGCGGATGGGCTTGTCGGGATAAGCGCTCGCTGCAGGGTTGCTGCCGAAACCAATTGCGAAAAGTACAGCGATGATCAGCCTGGATATTGCACCCATCTCCGTTCCCTCCGAGGTTCTTTTTTCACGCAAGGCCATTTTGGCCAAGCAAGGTCACGTCATCAGCAAGTGGGCTCTCGCTCCATCACCTCACGGCAGTGTGTCGCGGCGTTCGCATGGCCGATCTGGCACGAGCCGGCCGGGCCGAATTTTGTGACGAATCCTGGTCAGCACGATCCTCCGTCCGCAAGGATCCTATTGCGCTCGAAAGGATCGATCGAAGCGTGGTCAGCTCGGCGCTGGAAAGGGCGCCGAAGATCGTTCGCTCGAGCCTTTTGACATGGACATCGCCCTCCGCACAGACGGTTTTGCCGAGCCTGGTGAGGCTGAGCAGAAGCGCCTTCTTGTTGGCCGGATCCTCGCGGCGTTCGATCAGACCCTTCCTTTCCAGCAGAAGAATGGTTTCACCCATGGTCTGAGGCGTCACGTAGAACCGCCGGGACAGGCGCGACGACGACAGATTCTCGTTCTGCGCCAACACAGTCAACACCGTGTACTGAAGCGATGACAGATCGAGATGCCGCAATGCATCATCGAGTTTGGAGCGCGAGGCATGCGTGAGCGCGTGCACGAGATAAAGCGTTCCGGCGCCGCCTGATCGTGGAGAGGGTGTTTTTTTCACGTGAGTCCCGATTGACCGACGCGATCGAGTATGGAAGGTTTCCTTATATAAGGCAACCTTATACGCGCGTTCGTCCGCGCGAATGCGACGCCGGAGATCATGAGCCATGACTGAGCGTATCGGGCCCGCTGCGGGTTATCGCCGGATTGCGACCGAGGAAGCTTTCATTCCACCAGAGCTGCACAAGATGTATCGGGATCTCGTTGCGTCCGGAGGAATCGACGACCCCGGATTCATCAGCCTGATGGGCTATTATCTCGGCAGTCAGAGCGAACGCGCGCGCAATGTGAGCGAACGGCTTCAGGATCTGGGCGCGCGTCGCCTTGCGGATATGGATGCCGCCGGCATCGACATGCAGATCCTCTCGCTCACCTCTCCAGGCGTGCAGGTGCTGAAGGCCGATGTCGCCGTCGCAATGGCCCGATTGGCCAACGATCAGCTGGCGGAGGCGGTGCGACGTCATCCGACCCGCTTTGCGGGACTCATCGCCGTGGCACCGCAGAATCCGACGGAAGCCGCGAAGGAAATCGCGCGCGGGGCGACGCAGCTCGGGTTGAAGGGCGTCATCATCAACTCGCATACGCAGGGCGAATATCTCGACAATCCCAAATTCTGGCCGATTTTTGAGGCGGCCGAGGCTCTGGGCCTGCCGGTCTACCTGCATCCGAATACGCCGCCGCCGAAAATGATTGCTCCCTTTCTGGAATCTGGGGCTCGATGGCGCCATGTACGGATTTGCCGTGGAGACGGGCCTGCATGCGCTTCGCCTCGTCACACAAGGAGTATTCGATCGCTTTCCGAAGCTGACCATGGTGGTCGGACATCTCGGTGAGGCGCTGCCGTTCTGGCTGTTCCGTCTCGACTACATGCATCGCGGCACCGTCATGTCGAAGCGCTACGATTTCATGAAGCCGCTGCAGAAGAAGGTCAGCGACTATCTGCGTGAAAATTTCTACTACACGACAAGCGGCATGCCCTGGGAGCCGGCCATCAGCTTCACGCAATCCGTGATCGGGATGGACCGGGTGATGTACGCGATGGACTACCCCTATCAGTACGTCCCCGAGGAGGTGCTGGCTCAGGACGCGCTGCCGATCAGCGACGCCGACAAGAAGAATTTCTATCAGACGATCGCCGAGCGCGTGTTCCGGCTTTGACGTTGAAGCAGGGCCGGACTTAAGACGTCGAGCGTTGCGCCAGCGCTCCGCCAACCCAGGCCGACGGCAGCGACGACAGCGCCAGCAGGATTGGATACCAGGCAGGGCCGAGGTCCTGCATGATGCCGCCCACTGCGCCGAGCGAGCTCAGCACGAAGCCGATGCCGCCAAGCGTGAGCGCGTGGCGCATCGGATGGCGCGGTGCAAGTTTTGCGGTGAGATAACAGCCGAAGGTGTCGTAGACGAGCCGATAGGCGAGGGCGAGCAGGTTGAGGCTCGTCTCGCGCATCGGCTCGCCCCAGGGCGGATAGACGCCCAGCGAGTGGAAGAGCTGATCGGTGGCGAGCGACAGCACGAAGATCGCGACAAAGCCCGCAATCACCGCCAGCGTGCTGCGCGGCAGATTGCGGGGAGGGGCCTCGGCGAGCGTCATCCCGGACATGTTGTCGGTCTCTGTCTGTCTGCGCTGAGCGATACGTTACTGTCCCGGGATCGGCAGGCACTCCATGATCTCCACCGAGTCGCCGGGGAAGATCGTGAAGTGCGGGTGCTTCTCGAACAGCTTTGCCGCAGCCTCGTGCGACTCGGCTTGAATGATGACGTATCCCGTCATGCTGTTCTTGATATCGGCGATACCGTCTGCAGACGTGCGCTTCGTCTTGCCGAGCGGACCTCCCTGATCGACGACGGCGACCGAATTGGCCGTCATCCAATCTCCCCAGGCCTTCATGCCGGAAGCCTCCCGGGCCTTGCGGGTTGCCTCATCGAGCTTGTGCCATTTCTCAAACGCGGCGCCAGTGCCGATGTAGATCGCCATAAATCTTTTCATGGTTTGTCACTCCAGGTTTGCTTATCAACATCCTAAGCGGCGGCCGCTCTTTCCAGCGTCGCCACGTCGAGCTTCTGCATTTTCAGCATCGCTTGCGTCACGCGCGCGGCCTTGGTCGCATCAGGATCGGTCATCAGCGTCATCAGGCGGACGGGCACGATCTGCCACGACAAGCCGAACCTGTCCTTGAGCCAACCGCATTGCGACGGCGCGCCGCCGTCAGCGGTCAGCTTGTCCCAGAACATGTCGACCTCCGCCTGGTCCTTGCACTCGACGAAGAACGACACCGCCTCGTTGAACTTGAAGTGCGGGCCGCCGTTGAGCGCCTTGAAGGCGCGGCCTTCGATGGTGAAGTCGATCGCCAGCACTTTGCCCTGCTTGCCCGCGCCGTGCTCGCCCCAGCCTTCACCCCACCGCACCACATGGTCGATCTTCGAGTTCGAAAAGATCGACACGTAGTAATTCACCGCCTCTTCGGCGTTGCCGTCGAACCAGAGGCATGGGGCAGATGTTTCGCATGTTTGGTCACTCCACTGTTTTGGTCGCGCGTGCAGGCGAGCCGCGTTGAGTTGGTTGATCAAGGTGCAGCTGACGCCTAGGCCGGGTAGCTCAGCTTCGGATACCAGTCCTTGGCGCGGCCCTCGGGCGTGCAGTCGAGAATGGTCCAGATCGGCATCAGGTCGGGGGCGCCGCGCGGATCCTGACCGGGATCGGCGCTGGCAAACCCCATCTCGCCGCCCCAGAAGTGACGGATGGTGCCGTCGCGCCGGGTGAAGACGTTGAATGCGGCGTCGTCACCGCCGTCCTTGGTGATGGCATGGTAGTCGCGGCTGAACTCGCCGGTGGCGTCGGAATAAAGCGGCAGGTAGTGCCAGCCGCGCGCACGCTTGAACGCGACGAGGCGCTCGATCGGCGAGCGGGCGATCACGGCGAACGCGACGCGCTGCTGAATATCCGGCACTTCGCCGTCCCACGCGCTGAGAAGCGACGTGCACATGGGGCAGGGCTGCTCGCGCTGCGGTCCGTACATGTAGTTGTAGACGACGAGGGTGTCCTTGTTCCCGAACAGGTCGGCGAACGACAGCGGGCCATTCTCGCCGACGAACGCGTAAGCCTTCGTCACTTCGCCGCCCGGCGGCAGTTTTCGCCGTTGTTCCGCGACCCGCTCGATATGCCGCCTGAGCTCGATCTCCTCGGCCAGCAGCGCATCGCGCGCGGCGCGATATTCCGCGGACTCGTTCGGGAAAGCGGACGCCATTGGCCTTGATGAGTTCACTGACGGGTTTGAGGGTTTGATTGCTCATCGCTCTGTCCTCCGTTCGCAAAACAACGCTGCCCGGGCCCCGGGGTTCTGCGCTTTACGCCTTCGGCTTGCGCCGCTTGCGCGCTTTCGGTTCCGCTTGAATCTCAACCAGCAGATCGTCGAGGCGCTGCAGGCTCGCTTCCCAGAACGCGCTGTAGCGCTCCAGCCACTGGTTGGCCTCTTCGAGCCGTTTTGCCTCGATCCGGCAGGGCCGGCGCTGCGCATCGCGACCGCGCGAGATCAGCCCTGCGTGCTCGAGCACCTTCAAATGCTTCGAAATCGCCGGCTGGCTCATCGCAAACGGCTTTGCGAGTTCCATCACCGACGCTTCGCCGGTGGCGAGCCGCGCGATGATCGCCCGCCGCGTCGGATCGGCGAGTGCAGCAAAGGTGGCGTCGAGGCGGGCGGAGGACGTCATTGGATAACTCGAAAGGTATATAACCTATTAGTTATATACATCGCGCGGCCCCGTCAAGCGATTTGTGCCCGGAGTTCCGCCGCGGCATAATCGCTGAGCGAAAGACCAGGAGCGTCGGCGTGAGCATCACCATCTACGGCATCAAGAACTGCGACACGATGAAGAAGGCGCGGGCCTGGCTCGACACGCACCGCGTCGCCTATCAGTTTCACGACTACAAGGCCGAGGGCATCGACAAGAAGCGCCTCGAGGGCTGGGCCAAAAGCGTCGGCTGGGAAACGCTTGCTCAATCGCGCCGGCACGACCTTCCGCAAGCTGCCGGACAAGGACAGGGAAGGGCTGACCGCGACGAAGGCGATCGCGCTGATGCTGGAGCAGCCCTCGATGATCAAGCGTCCGGTGCTCGATCTCGGCGGCAAGCTGGTCGTCGGCTTCAAGCCGGACATCTACAAGGCCGAGGTTGGCGGACGGAAGTAGACACAGCTTGGCAGCGGCACCGCCAGACGGAACGACGCGGCAAAATTGTTATCCAGCGCAACGCCTTATGCATTTGCGTGACGGGTGGCGAACTTGTGCGACCTACTGCTGCTGCCCTAAGATCGCAAACAGCGCGTCTCGCCGTTCGACCCTCGGCCGGCCCTGAGGGCGCACCGCCACAAGCAGCGAGAAGCGGGAGGATCATGCCCATCAACAAACGTGTCGGCTCCGCGCAGGAGGCGCTCGCCGATGTCCGCGACGGCGCAACCGTGATGATTTCCGGTTTTGGCGGTGCGGGCTTTCCGAACACCCTCATCCGTGCGCTGCGCGATCGCGCGCCGAAGGACATGACGCTGATCGTCAACTCCGCCACGCACCGGCTGTCGTTCACGCATGAGCTGATCGACGCGGGTCTCGTGCGCAAGGTGGTCTGCAGCGCAGCCCGCGGACGCGAGAAGGGGTTGTCGCCGTTCGAGCAGCTCTGGAAGGACGGCAAGATCGAACTGGTCTGTCTGCCGCAAGGCACGCTTGCGGAAGCGATCCGTGCCGGCGGCTCGGGGATCCCGGCGTTCTTCACGCCGGTCGGCGTCGGAACCGACCTCACCAAGGGCAAGGAAGTGCGTGTGTTCGACGGCCGCGAACATGTCCTGGAACACGCGCTGACCGCCGATCTCGCCATCATTCGCGCCGACACGGCGGACCGCTACGGCAATCTCACCTTCCGCTATGCGCAAGCCAATTTCGGACCGGCGATGGCGACGGCGGCGAAAGTGGCGGTCGCTGAGGTGAGCGCGATCGAGGACGAGCCCGTGCCGCACGATCGGGTTCAACTGCCGGGAATCTATGTCGACCGGGTTATCATCGCGCCGGAGATCAAGCCATGAAGCTCAATCGCAGCCAGATGGTATGGCGCGCCGCGCAGGACATCGGCGACGGCTGGCTCGTCAATCTCGGCATCGGCCTGCCGGTGGCGGTTGCCGATCACATCCCGAAGGGGCTCGACGTATTCTTCCACTCCGAGAACGGCGTCGTGGGTGTCGGGCCGCTGGCAACGGGCAATCACGCCGACACTGACCTCGTCGATGCCGGAAGCCGGACGATCACGTTGCGGTCCGGCGCATCGATCGTCGAATTCCGCCTGGTCGTTCGCGATGATCCGGGGCGGGCACATCGACGTGACGGTCCTCGGCGCGTTCGAAGTTGCCGAGAACGGCGACCTTGCGAACTGGGACATGAAGATCCCGCACAAGGGGCCGCTGGTCGGCGGGGCCATGGATCTTGCAGCGGCCGCCAAGGCCGTGTGGATCGTCATGGAGCACAACACGCGTTCCGGCGGGCCGCGCATCGTCAAGCACTGCACGCTGCCGCTCACCGCGCAGCGCTGCGTCAAGCGCATCTACACCGATCTTGCCGTCATGGAGATCGGCCCCTCCGGCGTGATCGTGCACGAGATCGTCGACGGCCTGTCGCGCGAGGAGCTGCAGAAGCGAACCGGCGCGCAGCTTGAGTTCGCAGCCGGCTGCAAGGTGCTGACCACGCCGGCCCTGGCCGACGTCGAAGCACAATAGAAGACAACTAAGGAGACGCGTCATGGAAATCTCGCTTTCGGGCCGCACGGCCATCATCACCGGCGGCAGCAAGGGCCTCGGCTACGCCATCGCCACGCGCTTCGTGAACTCGGGCGCAGATGTGATGATCTGCGCGCGCGGGCGCGAGGCGCTGGACGAAGCGGTGAAGTCGATCGGCGCCCAGGCTGCGTCCGCGAAGGGCGGCAATGCCCGCGGCAAGATCGCGGGCACAGCCGGCGACGTGGCGAAGCCGGATGACGTAAAACGCATCTACGATGAGACCATGAAAACCTTCGGCAAGGTCGACATCCTGGTCAACAACGCGGGCGTCTCGCGCGCCGGCGCGTTCGAGACCTTGACCGACGAGCGCATGCAGGAGGACCTCGACCAGAAGCTGTTCGCGGCGATCCGCATGACGCGGCTGGTCTGGCCGCAAATGAAAGAACGCCGCTGGGGCCGCGTCATCAACGTACTGAACATCGGCGCGAAGGCGCCGCGGGCGGCGAGCGCGCCGACCTCGATCTCACGCGCGGCCGGCATGGCGCTGACGAAGGTGCTGGCGGGTGAGGGCGCGCCGCACAACGTGCTGGTGAATGCGCTGCTGGTCGGCATCATCGAGGCGGATCAGCACGTGCAGGCCGCCAAGCGCACCGGCGTTGCGATCGATGAGTACATGGCGCAGCGGGCGAAGACGATACCGCTCGGCCGTCCCGGCAAAGCCGAGGAGTTCGCGAATATGGCCTGCTTCCTCGTCTCCGATCAGGGCGGCTACGTGACCGGCACCGCGACCAACGTCGATGGCGGCACGTCGCCGGTGGTTTAGGAAGATGAGGCTCGAGCGGGCAGGGATCGGCGATCAGATTTCGACGATGTCGATGGCCTGCCCTTCGAGGGCGTCGCCAGGGACGTTTCGCTCGCGGCCGACAGAGGCCTGATTGATGGCGAGCTCCTGGTCGATCACGGCACGGAGCGTGTATTCAGGCAGCTTGTCGGGATCGCGCAAGAGATTGTTGATCTCGAACTTGCCGTCTTCGCTGATGGTCTTCAGCGATGCGATGATGTGGGTGACTCCACTGCCGCTCGAAAACGGCATCAGCAGCCGCTCATAGGCGACGATGCGGCCGTTGACGTCGTCGACCAGGGAGATCGAATAGACCGGCAGGGCGCGTTCGGCGCACTCGTGGTAGATTGGCAGGACGAGCTGGGCCATGCGTGGGCCGACATAGTCGCGCAGATTCCGGCCGACATTGTTTGTGTCGGTTGTGCCGTACGCTTGCGACAGGCGCGAGCCGTTGCTGTCGATGACGAACCGCCATCCCGCGTCGTCGCGCGTGACCACGTAGTAGACGATGTCCTTGAGCTCATCCTCCAGCCGCGCCGGATGATACTCGGCGATCGGCGCGAGGCCGCCGAAGCGCACGCGCAGGCGCAGCCAGGTATTCAGCAAGTCGCGCTGCCTGACCGACCGGACGATCGAGGGAGTGGAGCTCTCAAAAAACATGTTCAGGATCCGCTATGGCGATATGCGCGATACGTGGTCGCGGTCAAATTCATTTCGGGCAATTCAGACGAGCTGTCGGAACAGCATTAAGGAAAGCTTGCGCGTGGTCATGACTCGACGGCCACGATATCGTCCGCGATTGTGCGGGAAGGACGCTGCGCGGCAAGGTTGGTGTCAATCACTGCGATCAGGCTGAACACCGGAGTCTCGTCGGCGCGAAGCAGACGTTTTTGCTCGAACGAGCCTTCAGCGCTGATGGTCTTGAGCGAGGCGATGACGTCCGTGACGCGATCGGCTGTACCGAAAGGCAGCAACAACCGTTCGAAATCGACCTGCGTGCCATGCACGTCGGTGGCCGCACAGATCGAATAAATCGGCAGGCGGCGCTGCACGCAGGCGTAGTAGATGGGCAGGATCATCGCGGCGCGCTTCGGTCCCATCACGTCCTGCAACGCCACACCCTTGCGGACTGCGTCGTAGGCCTGGCTCAACCGTTGTCCGTCGTAGCGAATGATCAGGCGCGGCTCGGCGCCCTGGTCGGCGATTTCGTACATCAGCATGTCGCGCTTCTCTTCGTCGAAGAAGTCGGGGCAATAGCTGTTGAGGGACGGCAGCCGTCCCGATGCTGCGTGATGTCGCGACCACTCCGTCAGGAGACCGCGTTGCCGGATGGCTTTGATGACGGATCGATCGGCGCTGCGGATCTGCATGAATGTAATTTATCTTGCTTCGGAACGGTAAGTTCGCACCGGCGTCCAACGGCATTCACCCAAGAGTAGACGTGGAAGATTGGAAAGCCGTTAAGCGGCCTATCGGCTTTCGGAATCCGGCGCCGGAGATTGCTGTCGACACGCGTCTCTTCGCGGCTCTTGCCGGGTTCCATCCAATAAAACGGCGTGCGATCGCTTGCGACTAAGGGCTAGTGCTGCCGAACTCCCGACCATCCGTGGCGGGTCCGTCGCACGATTTCGAAGCGAAAAGCAGCACTGGAATCATGTGTTTACGAGTGATCGCTTGGCTTCGCGGATCGTGACGGAGGGGACCACGTACATCGAGAACGAGGACCGTCTCCGCTGTGCGCAAAACGTCGCGCTGCCCACCAATACGGCTTGCGGAGCGATTGATCTTCAACGCATATTCCGCCCCGCGCAGGCCAAGGCAGAGAGCGAAAAGCTCCACCCCAAAGACGGGACCGGGCCGGATGGAAATGCCAAAAAGACCTGATGAGCGAAGGCTGTCGCTCATGAAGGTTACAAGGGGAATTTTGATTGAGTGGCGAGTTCATTCTTGAGACCCGCGGCCTGACGAAGGAATTCGCAGGCTTCATTGCGGTCCACGACGTCAATCTCAAAGTGCGCCGCGGCCACATCCACGCGTTGATCGGACCGAATGGCGCCGGCAAGACGACCTGCTTCAACCTGCTCTCCAAATTCCTGCAGCCGTCGCGCGGCGAGATTCTCTACAACGGCAACGACATCACCTCGCTGAAGCCGGCCGACATTGCCCGGCTCGGTCTTGTGCGCTCGTTCCAGATTTCGGCCGTGTTTCCGCATCTGACGGCGCTGGAAAACGTTCGTGTCGCCCTGCAGCGCCAGCACGGCAGCTCGTTCGACTTCTGGCGTTCGAAATCCGTGCTCGACCGCTTCAACGACCGCGCCCACGAACTCCTGAACGACGTCGGGCTGGACCAGTTCGCAAACGTCATCGCCGTCGAGATGCCCTATGGCCGCAAGCGGGCGCTGGAAATTGCGACGACGCTGGCCCTCAATCCCGAGATGATGCTGCTGGACGAGCCGATGGCCGGCATGGGCCACGAGGACATCGACAAGATTTCCGCGCTGATCAAGCGCATTTCGCAGAATCACACCATCCTCATGGTCGAGCACAATCTCAGCGTTGTCGCCGACCTCTCCAATGTCATCACGGTGCTGACGCGCGGCCGCGTTCTCGCCGAAGGCAACTATGCCGACCTGACCAAGGACGAGCGCGTGAAGGAAGCCTATCTCGGAGCGGGCCATGGCTAATCAAACGGCAAGCCAGGCGGCCGTGCAGTCCGCACCGGCGGCGGTCGCTGCGGCCGATGCGGTGCTGAAGGTCCGCGACCTCGAGGCCTGGTATGGCGAGTCGCACATCCTGCACGGCGTGACGTTCGACGTCCGCGCGGGCGAGGTCGTGACCCTGCTCGGGCGCAACGGTGCCGGCAAGACCACGACGCTGAAATCGGTGATGGGCGTCATCGGCAAGCGCCGCGGCTCGATTTCGTTCGAGGGCCGGGAAATCATCCGGACGTCCTCGGACAGGATTGCGAGGCTCGGCGTCGCCTTCTGCCCCGAGGAGCGCGGGATTTTCGCGAGCCTCGACGTGCGCGAGAACCTGCTGCTGCCGCCGCAGGTCCGCAGCGGCGGATTGTCGCTCGATCAGATTTTCGAGCTGTTCCCGAACATCAAGGAGCGGCTCACCAGCCAGGGCACGAAGCTGTCCGGCGGTGAGCAGCAGATGCTGGCGATTGCGCGCATCCTGCGCACCGGCGCGCGTTTCCTGATGCTGGACGAGCCGACCGAGGGTCTTGCGCCTGTGATCATTCAGCAGATCGGCAAGACCATCGCAAAGTTGAAAGAGCAGGGCTTTACGATCCTTCTGGTTGAGCAGAACTTCCGCTTCGCCTCGACCGTCGCCGATCGGTTTTATGTGATGGAACACGGCAAGATCATTGACACTTTTGCCAATTCCGAGCTGCAGGCCAATATGGATAAGCTTCACACTTATCTCGGCGTCTGAACGATCAACGACAACTCTCAAAGGAGGAACGATGAAACGCTCTCTCACAATGCTGACGCTGACCGGCGCGCTGCTCGTCAGCAGCAGCGCGCTCGCGCAAACGATGGACAAGAACGTCAAGATCGGCGTTCTGAACGACCAGTCGAGCCTTTACGCCGATATCACCGGCGCCGGCTCGACGCTCGCAGCACAAATGGCCGTCGAGGACTCCGGCCTGACCGGCAAGGGCTGGAAGATCGAAGTGATCGCCGCCGATCACCAGAACAAGCCGGACGTCGGAACCAACATCGCGCGGCAGTGGCTCGACGTGGAAAAGGTGGACGCCATTGCCGACGTGCCGACCTCCAGCGTCGCGCTCGCCGTCAACAACCTGGTCAAGGAAAAGAACCGCGTCTTCCTCAATTCGGGCGCCGCGGCCTCCGACCTGACGACGACGCAGTGCTCGCCGAACACCGTGCACTGGACCTATGACACCTATCTGCTCGCGAACGGCACCGGCAAGGCGCTGGTGAAGGCCGGCGGCGACACCTGGTTCTTCCTCACCGCCGACTATGCCTTCGGCCACGCGCTCGAGCGTGACACCGCGGCGGTCGTCACGGCGAACGGCGGCAAGGTTGCTCGGTGTGGTGCGTCATCCGCTCAACACGTCGGACTTCTCCTCCTTCCTGCTGCAGGCGCAGGCGTCGAAGGCGAAGATCGTCGGCCTCGCCAACGCCGGCGGCGACACCACCAACTCGATCAAGCAGGCGGCCGAGTTCGGTATCGTTTCCGGCGGCCAGAAGCTTGCGGGCCTCCTGCTGTTCGTCACCGACATCAAGGCGCTCGGTCTGAACACGGCCCAGGGCCTGAACTTCACCGAGACCTTCTACTGGGACCTGAACGATCAGACCCGCGCGTTTTCCAAGAAGTTCTCGGAGCGCATGAAGAACAAGGCGATGCCGTCGATGGTTCAGGCGGGCGTCTACGGCGCGACGCTGCACTACCTGAAGTCGCTCGAAGCGATGGGCGGCAATCCGCATGACGGCCTCAAGGTCGTGGCCAAGATGAAGGAAATGCCGACCGACGATCCGCTGTTCGGCAAGGGCACCATCCGCGCCGACGGACGCAAGATTCACCCGGGCTACCTGTTCGAGGTGAAGAAGCCGTCGGAATCAAAGGGGCCTTGGGACCTCTACAAGCTCGTCGCGACCATCCCGGCCGAGGAAGCCTTCACGCCGGTGGACAAGAGCCCCTGTGCGCTCTTGAAGAAGTCGTAAGTTTGCCGCCGCCCGGCAGCCCCGCGCTGCCGGGCGGTCGTTCCTGCAGGATGTTTTCCACAACCGGATTTGCGCGACGATGGGGATCAATACGCAGGCGCTGATGGCGCAACTGCTGGTCGGGCTGATCAACGGCTCGTTCTATGCGCTTTTGAGCCTGGGGCTGGCCGTCATTTTCGGCATGCTCAATATCATCAACTTCGCGCACGGTGCGCTCTACATGATGGGCGCCTTCGTCGCGTATTTTCTGTTGAACCTCTTCGGTCTCAACTACTGGTATGCGCTGGTCCTTGCACCGATCATCGTCGGCGTGTTCGGGATGATCCTCGAACGGACGATGCTGCAATGGCTCGCCGGCCTCGATCATCTTTACGGCCTGCTGCTGACCTTCGGTCTGGCGCTGATCATCCAGGGGCTGTTCCAGAACTATTTCGGCTCGTCCGGCTTGCCCTATGCCATTCCAACGCAGCTGCAGGGCGGCACCAATCTCGGCTTCATGTTCCTGCCGACCTACCGCGCCTGGGTGGTGGTGTTCTCGCTGGCCGTCTGCCTGCTCACCTGGTTCATGATCGAGAAGACGCGGCTCGGCGCCTATCTGCGGGCGGCCACCGAGAACCCGACGCTGGTGCGCGCTTTCGGCATTAACGTGCCGCGCATGATCACGCTGACCTACGGACTGGGCGTCGGTCTCGCCGCGTTCGCCGGCGTCCTCTCGGCGCCCATTAACCAGGTGCGGCCGCTGATGGGCGCCGACCTGATCATCGTCGTGTTCGCGGTGGTGGTGATCGGCGGCATGGGATCGATCATGGGATCGATCGTCACCGGCTTCATGCTTGGCGTGCTGGAAGGGCTCACCAAGTATTTCTACCCCGAGGCGTCGAACACGGTGGTGTTCGTGTTCATGGTGCTGGTGCTGCTGTTGAAGCCCACCGGATTGACGGGCAGGACAGCATAGCGATGACGAGCATCACCGAAACCGCCGATGAACCGCACCCGGCGCAATCGCGCAGCGATCATTTGATTGCGATTGCGGTGATGACCGTAATCTTCGTTGCGCTGCCCTTGACCGGCGTCTATCCGTTCTTCATCATGCAGGCGCTGTGCTTTGCGCTGTTCGCCTGCGCGTTCAATCTCCTGATCGGCTATGGCGGACTATTGTCGTTCGGCCATGCCATGTTCCTCGGCACCGCCGGTTACATCACCGGGCACACGATCAAGGAATGGGGTTTCCCGCCGGAGTTCGGGATTCTCGCAGGCGTGCTCGCCGCAGCAGCGCTCGGCGTCGTCAGTGGGCTCATAGCGATCCGCCGCCAGGGCATCTACTTTGCGATGATCACGCTCGCCTTGTCTCAGCTGTTGTACTTCGTCTATCTGCAGGCGCCGTTCACCCATGGCGAGGACGGCATCCAGAGCATTCCGCAGGGCAAGCTGTTCGGTCTGCTCGACCTGTCCCGGCCATTGATCCTCTACTATGTCGTGCTCGCCTTCTTCCTGTTCGGTTTTCTCGTCATCTACCGGGCGATCAACTCGCCGTTCGGCGAGGTCTTGAAATCGATCCGCGAGAACGAGCAGCGCGCGATCTCGCTTGGCTATCGCACCGATCAGTACAAGCTGCTGGCGTTCATTCTGTCCGGCGCGCTGGCCGGCCTTGCGGGCTCCGTCAAAGCGCTGGTCGCGCAGAATGCGTCGCTGACCGACGTGCATTGGACGATGTCGGGCGAGGTGGTGCTGATCGTTCTGTTGGGCGGGCTCGGCACCATCTTCGGACCCGTCGTCGGCGCCTTCATCATCATCGCCATGCAGCAGTATCTCGCCGGCTTCGGCCAGTGGGTGCTGGTGATCCAGGGCGCGATCTTCGTCGTCTGCGTGCTGGCCTTCCGCCGCGGCGTCGTCGGCGAAATCGCGCACTACCTGCGCCGCTCCCTCTGATTTTTGCTGATCCTGCGGCTGCATAGAAAGCGGTGGATGAAGGCCTTCTCCCGGCCGCTCGTTGTGCTTACCTTTGCCCGATACGCTATATGACAAATTCATGACAGGGCCCTCCGCGAGGGCGTCGGGGATTGCACATGCTGTTGCGCTGGTTTCGGGCCATCTTGCCGCACGAGGAGAGCTTCTTCGAGCTATTTAACCAGCATGCTCAAACACTTGTGGCCGGGGCCGAGGCCCTGCAGGGGGTGCTCAGGGGCGGACCCGACATCCAGAAATACTGCCAGCTCGTCACCCGCCACGAGAGTGACGCCGACAACATCACCCGCCAGGTGCTCACGGCCGTCCGCCGGACCTTCATCACGCCATTCGACCGGGTCGACATCAAGAACCTGATCACGTCCATGGACGACGCCATCGACCAGATGGAGCAGACCGCCAAGGCTGTGATGCTGTTTGAGGTCGAGGAATTCGAGCAGCCGATGCGTGAGATCGGCGTGATCATCGCCGACTGTGCCGGCCTCGTCGTTCGTGCGCTGCCGCTTCTGCAGTCGATCGGCCAGAACGTTGCGGCGATCACGCTGATCACCGAGGAATTGACCAAGCTGGAGGGCCGGGTCGACGACCTGCACGACATCGGTCTGAAGGAGCTGTTCCTGAAGCACCGCCATGGCAACACCATGGACTTCATCGTCGGGGTGGAGATCTACGACCATCTCGAGAAGGTGGCGGATCGCTTCGACGACGTCGCCAACGAGATCAACAGCATCATGATCGAGCAGGTCTAGGGTAGTGGACGCCACGCTCGCCCTTCCTGTCCTGTTCGGCTTGATCTTCGTCGCGCTGGCCTTCGATTTTCTCAACGGCCTGCATGACGCGGCGAACTCGATCGCGACGATCGTTTCCACCCGCGTGTTGCGCCCGCAGTATGCGGTGGCGTGGGCCGCGTTCTTCAATTTCATCGCATTTCTGTTCTTCGGTCTGCATGTCGCGAACACGCTCGGCACCGGCATCATCGACCCGGGCGTCGTCGATCCGCAGGTGATCTTCGCGGCGCTGATGGGGGCGATCGTCTGGAATCTGCTGACCTGGTGGCTGGGTATTCCTTCATCGAGCTCGCATGCGCTGATCGGCGGACTGGTCGGCGGCGGCGTCGCAAAGGCAGGGATGGGCGCGCTGGTCTGGAGCGGTTTGTCCAAGACGCTCGCCGCCATCGTGCTGTCGCCGCTGGTCGGATTCCTGCTGGCGCTGGTGCTGGTCGCGATCGTCTCATGGCTGTCGGTGCGCTCGACGCCGTTTGTGGTCGATCGCGCGTTCCGCATGCTGCAGTTCGTCTCGGCTTCGCTCTATTCGTTGGGCCATGGCGGCAACGATGCGCAGAAGACCATGGGCATCATCGCCGTGTTGCTGTTCTCGCAAGGCTATCTCGGCAACGAGTTCTATGTGCCGTTCTGGGTGGTCATCACTTGCCAGTTGATGATGGGGTTGGGCACATTGATGGGCGGCTGGCGCATCGTCAAAACCATGGGCTCGCGCATCACCCGCCTGACGCCGATGCAGGGATTTTGCGCCGAGACCGGCGGGGCGGCGACGCTGTTCGCCGCCACCGCGCTTGGCGTGCCGGTCTCGACCACGCACACCATCACGGGCGCCATCGTCGGTGTCGGATCCGCCCGCCGGGTGTCCGCCGTGCGCTGGAACATCGCAAGCTCCATCGTCGTCGCCTGGGTGATCACCATTCCGGCGTCGGCATTCATTGCGGCACTGACCTACGGGATCGTGTCGGTGCTGAAGTGAGCGGGGCTCAGGTCACCGCCTTCAACCCGGCGATCCCGGCGATGATCAGGCCGATGCAGCCAAGGCGCATCGCGGTCGCAGGCTCGCTGAACAGGAAGATGCCGAGGATCGCCACTCCGACGGTGCCGATGCCGGTCCAGACCGCGTAGGCCGTTCCGACCGGCAGCCATTTGAGCGCAAGGCCCAACAGGACGATGCTGCCGACCATGCTTGCGATCGTCCACACGCTCGGCCAGAGCCTCGTGAATCCGTCGGTGTATTTCAGCCCGATCGCCCAGCCGATTTCCAGAAGTCCGGCGAGAAGCAGGATGGTCCAGGCCATGCGGCCCTCCTTGAAAGAAAAGGGCAGGGCCGTCCCTGCGGGAACTCAAGGGCGCGGGGTCGTCCCCGCGTTATAGTCGATGGACGCTCTTCGCCATATGGGAATTCGGGACGCCGCGCAATCCGCAATTAAACGCTGGCCCCTTGATCCGGCCGCGTTTTGCTGTCACACGGCAGCCGCCATGCGCGACACCACGGCCCCCGAGATTCTGAAGGAAAACGCCGCGCCCCTTGCGAATTCGCTCGCAAGCGAGGTGGCGCGCCGCCGCACGTTCGCGATCATCTCGCACCCGGACGCCGGCAAGACCACGCTGACCGAGAAGCTGCTGCTGTTCGGCGGCGCCATCAACCTCGCAGGGCAGGTGAAGGCGAAGGCCGACCGGCGCAATACGCGTTCCGACTGGATGAAGATCGAGCGCGAGCGCGGCATTTCGGTCGTCACCTCGGTGATGACGTTCGAGTTCGACGACCTGGTGTTCAACCTGCTCGATACGCCGGGCCACGAGGACTTTTCCGAGGACACCTATCGCACGCTGACCGCGGTCGATTCGGCCGTGATGGTGATCGACGCCGCGAAGGGCATCGAAGCGCGCACGCGAAAATTGTTCGAAGTCTGCCGCCTGCGCGACATCCCGATCATCACCTTCATCAACAAGATGGACCGTGAGAGCCGTGATCCGTTCGAGCTCCTGGACGAGATCGAGAAGACGCTGGCGCTCGACACGGCTCCGGTGACGTGGCCGATCGGGCGCGGGCGCGATTTCGCAGGCACCTACGACATCGCCACCGGCGGCGTCAGGCTTCTGGAGTCAGACGCCAGGACCGGCGCCACGCAGAAGATCGCCATCGAGGATCTCGCGGCGAAGAATCCGAACCTCGACGCCAAGGCGATCAAGGACGAGCTCGAGCTCGTCTCGGAGGCCTGCCGGCCGTTCGATCTCGATGCTTTTCGCGAAGGTCACCTGACACCGGTCTTCTTCGGCAGCGCCTTGCGCAATTTCGGCGTCGGCGATCTGCTCGAGGGCCTTGGCCGCCACGCGCCGCCGCCGCGGGCGCAGGATTCGAATGTCCGTCGCATCGAGGCGGATGAAGCGAAGATGACGGCGTTCGTGTTCAAGATCCAGGCGAACATGGATCCGAACCATCGTGACCGTATCGCCTTTGCACGGCTGTGCTCGGGCAAGCTCACGCGCGGCATGAAGGCGAAGCTGGTGCGCACCGGAAAGCCGATGCCGCTGTCGGCGCCGCAATTCTTCTTCGCCCAGGATCGCTCGGTTGCGGACGAGGCTTTTGCCGGCGACGTCGTCGGCATTCCCAATCACGGCACGCTCAGGATCGGCGACACCCTGACCGAGGGCGAGGACATCGTCTTCGTCGGCGTGCCGAGCTTTGCGCCGGAAATCGTCCGCCGCGTGCGGCTGACCGATGCGATGAAGGCGAAGAAGCTGAAGGAAGCGCTGCAGCAGATGTCGGAGGAGGGCGTCGTGCAGGTGTTTCGCCCGCGTGACGGCGCACCGGCGCTGGTCGGTGTGGTCGGCCAGCTGCAGCTCGACGTGCTGAAGGCGCGGCTCGATGCGGAATACAGCCTTCCGGTCGATTTCGAGCAGAGCGAGTTTCAGCTCGCCCGCTGGATCTCCTCGGACGATCCGAAGAAGCTGGACGCGTTCATTGCGGCGAACGGCTCGGGCGTCGCCGATGACGTCGACGGCGATCCGGTCTATCTGGCGCGCAACCAGTTCTATCTCGACTACACCCGCGAGCGCGCCGAAGGCATTGCCTTCACGAACGTGAAAGACGTGAAGAAGAAGGCGTGAGCTGAGCGGTCGCGGACGTCCGGACAGCTTAATCATCTCCATAACGCGTGTTTTCGCTGCGGTTTTTGCAGATTGGCGGCGTGCGGCCGGCCATGTATATTGGTTAGCGAATAGTTAACGTGCTGCAACTGTTGGAGTACCCCGATGTCCGTGGCCGAGTACGACGCGCTCCCCGTCGAAGTGCGTCCGCATCCGAACATGCCGGTCGGCGTGATCATCGGCGGCCCGCTGATCCGCGCAAAGCTGATCGAAAGCTACATCATCGTCGGCATCTTCATTTCAGGATCGATCGGCGGCTTGATCTGGGCCTTCACGCAGGGGCTGACCTGGGTCGAGCTGTCGATGTTTGCGATCATGTACGCGCTGACGACGATCGGCATCGGTCTCGGCGTGCATCGCATGCTCGTGCACAAGAGCTTCAAGTCCGGTCCGGTCGTCAAATTCTTCTTCTGCGCGATCGGCCAGATGGCCGTTCAGGGCTCGCTGTTGAAGTGGGTCGGCAACCACCGTCGCCATCACCTTTTCGCCGACGACATCGGCGATCCACACAGCCCCTATGTCGATGGCAAAGGCTTTGCCTTCACCCGCAAGCTGAAGGGCTGGCTGCATTCCCACAACGGCTGGCTGTTCGACGACACGATGACGGACAACAGCATCTACGCCAAGGACATGCTCGACGATCCCATGGTGATGATGTTCACCCGTACGCGCTGGTTCTGGTATCTCCTCTCCATGGTCGGCCTTCCTGCGGCGTGGGGATATGCGTTCGGCGGCTTGCACGGCATGTGGGGGACCGTCCTCTTTGCAGGCTTCCTGCGCACCTATCTCGTGGTCATGAGCAGCGTGTCGGTTGGCTCTGTTTGTCACAAAGTCGGCTATCGCCGCTTCGACGATACGAAAGACAATTCCACAAATGTGCTCCCGCTGGCGCTCGCAACCTTCGGCGAGGGCCTGCACAACAACCATCACCGCTTTCCGCGTGACGCTTATATTTCTCACGCCTGGTACGAGCTCGACATCAACGGCCTGATCATCCGTGGGCTTGCCAGGCTCGGGCTGGTCTGGGACGTGGTCGACGCCTCGAAGCATCACATCAATCGCGTCGAGGGCTCGCCGAACGCGGCCGCCTGACGAAAGGCCGAGCGCTGTCGCTTAGGCGGCGCGCCGGCACTCAGTGCTGGGCGGCGTCCGCGTTGCAGAAGGTCTGGATTTCCGTGACCAGGCCCTGCCGCAGGGTTCCTTCGAGACCGTATTTGCCGCCCATCTGCTCGCGCCAGCTGGCACTTGTCGCGGCGTCGGATCGCGACGGCACGCCGACGCAGAAGCCCGTGACCGGCCGCGCCACCTTCAGGCATTCCTCGAGAAACAGCTCATTCTTGATCTGGTCGGCGAACCCGATCAAGCTGCTGGATCGCTTCACCCGCAGCACCGCCTCGGTCACGCAGGCCTGAAGGTCCTTGCCTGTGCCGAAGCGCGTGCCGTCGCCCAGAGTCGCGACGACTGTCGGCCCCCTTGGTTTGCCACCAGATTTGGTACGCGAGCGCCGTTCCGCCGACGATGACGAGGGCCGCAGCCGCGACGATCAAGAGGACCTTTCGGCATGGATGATGTCTTGCCAGGATCGATGTCATGGTTGACGCCCCAACCTCGTTCAGAACGCGCGACTTGGCGAAACCTCTCCATGATTGTCGCTTCACAGCCGTTGCGATCCGTGATCAGCGGCGAATGATCTGGATCAACTTGTATCGATTGCCGGCCAGGGCGCGTTCTTGTGCCGAGGCGGGCGGGAATGAATTGGAGAGCGGTTTGCCATGTTGAAGTTTCTTGTCGGCCCGGTCGTTGCAGCGCTCGCGATTGTTCTCACGACGGCGTCCGCGTCGGCGCAAGTCGAGCAACGAACCTGCGGTGTGCTTGGCGGCTCTGCGTGTCTTACCCTGGCCCAGGTTGGCCCCGGCCAACGCCAGGGATTGCTGCTTGGAACGCGCCCTTTCCCCAACGCGAAGAAGCCGAGCGGCGAATTGAACACCCTCAACGATCTGTTTGCGGCGCTACGTGCCTGCTGGGTGCCGCCGCCGCTGCAGAATGCCGAGCGTGGCATGGAGATGACGATGCGGTTCTCGTTCAACCGCGATGGCAAGCTGATCGGCCCGCCGCAGGTCACCTATGCGAAGCCCGAGGTCAGCGTGAAGACGCGTGAAGTCTATCGCGAGGCGCTGGGGCAATCGTTGCAGAACTGCACGCCGCTGCCGTTCACGAGCGGGCTTGGGGGCGCCGTTGCAGGACGCCCGATGGTCGTTACCATCGTCGACGATCGCGACAATTCGGGCATCAAACCGCGGGTGTAGGATGTCGTTCGGCGTTCGACCCCAAGGGGCGCCATCAATCGGCGCTCTTGCGTCCGGCTTCGGCACCGAATATCTCTGGTACGCGTCGCACGCGTCCAACGACCCGGAAGCCGTTCATGGCGAGATTCATTGCCTGTCTGCTGATCGTCGCATTCTCTGTTGCACTCGGGTCGGCTCCCGCTCTCGCGCAGATCGGGTCGCGCACGTGCGGCCTTATCGACGGGCCGGGCTGCAACCCCAATCAATGCGACCTGTTTGAGGGTCCCGGCTGCCTTTCCGAGGGACAGGTTGGAGGCTTTGGCGAGAACCTGCAGCTCACGCTTGGCACGCGCGCGTTCGACCGACGCCAGCAAACCCCTCGGTCAGCTCAACACGCTGCGCGACCTGTTCGCAGCGCTTCGCGCGTGCTGGTCGCCGCCTGCGGTGGAGAATGCCTATCGCGGCATGCAGCTGTCGCTGCGTTTCTCGTTCAATGCCGAGGGCAAGGTGATCGGCGTGCCGCGTGTCACCTATGCGAGGCGCGACGTGAGCCAGAAGGTACGCGACCTCTATCGCGACGCGCTGACGCAATCGGTGCAGGGCTGTGTGCCGCTATCCTTCACCAGGAGTTTCGCCGGCGCCGTCGCGGGGCGGCCTATCGTCATTCGCGTGATTGAAGATCGCGACGATGCCGGGATCGCCAGGCGCCCGACGTGAGGCGCCTGTTCAGCGGCTCTCGACCTTCGCCTTGATGTTGGAAAGCCCGAGCCTTGCTTCCTCATCGAAGCTGCGAAGCTGATCCTCGGTCGCGGCTTTTGGGCGCTGCGGATTGCGCACCGTGCGGATGAAGCGGGTGCCGCCGCTGACAGCTTCGAAATTGTACTGGACGACGACCAGGCCGATGAAACTCGTGTTGGTCAGGCCGATCCACAGGGACGGGCGGTCGCAGGCGATCACCACCCAGTCGAGGTCGACGCGGCCCGAGCGCGTGCTCCAGTGCTCGTGAAAGGTGTCGCCGAAGCGCATCGGCCGGTCTTCGCAATCGATATGATGCGACGACGGCAGCCATTCCGGCCAGGATTTTGGATTGGTGACGTAGTCGAAGATCTTCTCCGCAGGGGCCGCAATGACGATGTCATTTCGATGTTCGAACGGGAAAGTCGAGGCCATTGCGTTTCCTTGCTATTCTTATGATGTCGATCATACCAATGGTGGCGGCCGTTGCATACCCTGAACCTGGCTTGGTGGCTGGGTCGGCTATCGGGAAGCTGCGGCGGCGAGCGGGTGCTCGACTGCAAATCTTGTGGCCGGAGCGCACGCCGTCGTGCTCGGGACAAGCAGTCTTCTGTCTGACTCCTTGCGCTTTTGATTATCGTGGTGCCGCTTTAGGCGGCGTGCGACTACCTGGCGAGGGTGTTTCAGTTCACCTTCACATCCGCCGCCTTGATCACGTCGGCCCAGAGCTTCTTCTCGGCGGCGATGCGGGCACGCAGTTCCTCCGGCGACGACGGCGCCGCGTCGATCAGCTGCGTCTTCAGCTTTTCCTTCACGGCCGGATTTTCCAGCGCCTTGCGCACCTCGGCGTTGATCTGTGCGATCATCGCCGGCGGCGTGCCGGCCGGTGCGATCAACGCGTTCCACGCATCGGACTCCACATCGATGCCGCTTTCCTTCAGCGTCGGAACGTCCGGCAGATAGGGCGAGCGCTTTGCGGTCGAGACCGCAAGGATCTTGATCTTGCCCTCGCCGAGCTGTGCCGTCACGGCACTTGCCGGCAGGCACGCAACCTGGACGTCGCCACGGATCACCGCAGTGACCGCGGCAGGCGAGCCGCCATAGGGCACATGCACCATCTTCGCGCCGGCCTTCACGCCGATCGCCTCCATGGTCAGGTGCGACAGCGAGCCCGGCCCGATCGAGCCGTAGGTGATCTTGGTCGGGTCCTTCTTCAACAGCGCGACGAATTCGGCGACCGTGTTGACGCCGAGCGAAGCCGGCACCACCAGCGCGCTCGGCAGCGTCGTCAGCATCGTCACCGGCGCGATGTCCTTCTCCGGATCGTAGGGCAGCTTCGAGAACAGGTTGACGTTGATCGCGAGCGGTCCACCGAGCGAGATGCCGATCGTCGTGCCGTCGGGCTCCGATTTCGCCACCACGTCAGTGCCGGTGTTGCCGCCGGCGCCGGGCCTGTTGTCGACGATCACCGTCACGCCGGGATTGCGCGACTGGATGTCCTCGGCGATCAGGCGGCCGATGATGTCCGGCGTGGACCCGGCTGCGAACGGCACCACCAGCTTCACAGGCTTTGTCGGCCAGACTTTTTCGGCCGGCTGCGCGCTGGCGAGGGAGGAGAGCGCAACAAGGGCTGCGGCGACGGTGAGGCCAGCTTTGATCTTCATCACTTCGGTCGTTTCCCCAAAATCTTGCGCCGTTCGCGCGCTTCTTCCGCTTCAGGCGGCGTGCCCCTCATTTCCGGCATTCCCTGCGTGCTTTGGCGGCATTGCACGCAGTTCAGCAAAAATGATAGGCGGAGCAGCCTCTTGCCCCGCGGTCTGCGTCGACCATATCAGCGGCTCGGGGCGGCTGGAAAGCCTTCTGACTGGGCCAGGCTGGAGGACATCGTGGGGCTGATCGTCATGGTCATCGGGCTTGCCGTGTTCCTCGGCACCCATCTGGTGACGACACAACGGGAGCTGCGCGCGGCGCTGATCGCGCGCTTTGGAGCCAGCGCCTACAAGGTCGGCTACAGCGTTCTGTCAGCCATCGGACTGGTGCTGATCATCTACGGCTTTTCCCAGTACCGCGCGACCGGCTGGATCAATGTGTGGTATCCGCCGAAAGGCATGCGTCATCTGGCACTGGGGCTGATGCTGCCTGCGACCATCATCTTCGTGTCGGCCTATCTGCGCGGATACATCTGGCGCTTCATGAAGCATCCGATGCTGGTTGCGATCAAGCTCTGGGCGCTGGTGCATCTGCTCGCGAACGGCGATCTCGGCTCGATCATCCTGTTCGGTTCGTTCCTCGCCTGGGCGGTGTTCGATCGCATTTCCTTGAAGGGCCGTGACGATGCGGGTGCTCCGCCCATTCCGTTCGGCGGCGTCCGCAACGATGTGCTCGCCGTCGTGGTCGGGCTGATCGCCTATGTCGCGCTGGTGTTCGCGTTCCATCCAGCCGTGATCGGTGTTCCAGTGATCGGAGTTTGAGTGATGTCCGTGCAGACTGCCGGCAAGCGCGTGACCGCGCCGGAAATCCGCGCCCGCAAGAACGGCGAGCCGATCGTGATGCTGACGTCCTATCATGCGCATACGGCGAGCATGGTGGACCGGTTCTGCGATGTCATTCTGGTCGGTGACTCGCTCGGCAACGTCATGCACGGGTTCGAGACCACCGTGCCGGTGACACTCGACATGATGATCCTGCAGGGGCGGGCGGTGATGCGCGGCTCAAAACACGCGCTGGTCGTCGTCGACATGCCGTTCGGCTCCTACGAGGCGTCGAAGGAGCAGGCGTTCCACGCCGCCGCCCGCATCATGAAGGAGACGCATTGTGGCGCGGTGAAGCTCGAGGGCGGCAAGCGCATGGCGGAGACTATCGCCTTTCTCACCGAGCGCGGCATCCCGGTGATGGGCCACATCGGGCTGACACCGCAGTCGATCAACACGCTTGGCGCGTTCCGTGCCCAGGGGCGCGATGAGGCGAACTGGGCGCCGATCGAGGAGGACGCGAAGGCTGTCGCCGAGGCCGGGGCGTTCTCGATGGTCATCGAAGCGGTGGCCGAGCCGCTGGCGGCCAAGATCACCAAATCCATCGCGGTGCCGACCATCGGCATCGGCGCGAGTGCTGCCTGCGACGGGCAGGTGCTGGTGCTCGAGGACATGCTCGGCCTGTCGCCCTGGACGCCGAAATTCGTCAAGCGCTATGGCGATCTCGGCCCGGCGATCCAGGCCGCGATCGAGGCGTATGCCGCCGATGTGCGCTCGCGCGCCTTTCCGGCAGCTGAGCACGTCTACGGCATGGCCAAGCCGGTCAAGCCGAGGGCCGCGGCGAAGGGCTGAGGTGGCTCCAGCGGCGGATCGCTGTGAGTTAACGCTTTGATACCACAGGCTTTGCCTTGCCCATCGCCATACCGCTAAGCTAACCGCCTGCGCAGCGGTTGGGACCGAGGGCGCTTCGCCTGTCCGATTGAAGATATCCGCTCCGCTGAAGCTCAGCCGGAGCTGCATGGGTTTATCGTAAGTGTCTGAGATATTTGACGAAGTCCAGGAAGAAGTAAGGCGCGAGCAGCTTAAGAAGCTGTGGGAGCGTTATTCGACCCTGATCGTCATTGTCGCCTTCCTGATCGTTGGCGGCGTCGGTGGCTGGCGCGCCTACCTCTATTGGGAGGGCAAGAGGGCGCAGGAGGCCGGTGCGCAGTTCTCGGCCGCGGCCACGCTTGCCGACCAGCAGAAGGGCGCCGAGGCGGAAGCCGCATTCCTCAAGATCGCCAATGACGCGCCGCAGGGCTATCGCATGCTGGCGCGGTTCCGCGCGGCCGCCGAACTCGCCACGCGCGATGTGCCCGGCGCCGTAAAGCTCTACGACGGGATCGCCGCCGACCGGAGTGTGGCTCAAGCCGAACAGGATCTCGCCGCGCTGCGCGCCGCGGGCCTGCTCGTCGATACCGCCGCCTATGCCGACATCAAGGCACGGCTTGAACCGCTGACCGGGCCCAACCGTACCTACCGCCACAGCGCGCGTGAATTGCTGGCCGTCTCTGCATGGCGCAACAAGGACATGACCGCCGCGCGGCAATGGATCGACACAATCAACACGGATGCGCTGTCGCCGCAGACCCTGCGCTCGCGCATGGAAGCGCTGCAGGCGCTGCTGCCGCAAGCGGCGAGGGGGTGAACCATGCGCGACGGGATGATCATGCGCCGTACGTCACGCCTGCTCGCAGCCGCATGCCTGCTCGGCTTTGCAAGCGTACTCGGCGGCTGCGGCAGCTTCGGAGCTCCGTCCTTTGATCCGACCGATATGCTCGACTTCCTCGACACCAAGAAGAAGGCGCCGGGTGAGCGCAAGCCGGTGTTCCCGGAAGGCGTTCCCGGAATTAACCAGGGCGTTCCGAAGGAGATGGTGCGCGGCAGTGCCGAATCGCGCGCGTCCGCCGAAGCGCAAGCCGCTGCAGCAGCGCAGCCGGTCGAGGCTCAGCCGGTACCGCCGGTGAAGGGCGCGAGGACCGCAGCCAAGCGGCCGCCGGCGCAGTCCCAGGTCGAAATCGCTCCGGACGACGTGAACGTCGAGGACGAAGCGCCGCCACCGTCATCGCCCCGCCGCCGCGCCGTCAGGCGCAGCGTTCGCGCAGCACGACGGCGCCGGAGCCGCAGGCAAATCCTTTCCCGGCGCCGACGTCGCGCTAGAGTCTGATCCGGCTTCGCTGGATCAGACTCGTCGCTTATCTATCTGCTTGTGCATGATCTATTCCGAAAACCGGTGCCCACTTTTCGGGATCATGCACTAATATTCGGCTACGGCTGATTTGCACCTTCGCCCGCGATCGCGCGGGCGTTTTTCGCTGGCGAGACATGGCTTTTACGATTGCACTGATCGGGCGTCCGAACGTCGGCAAGTCGACGCTGTTCAATCGCCTTGTCGGACAGAAGCTGGCGCTGGTCGACGATCAGCCGGGCGTGACGCGTGACCGCCGCGAGGGCGACGCGAGCCTCGGCGACCTGCGCTTCACCGTCATCGACACCGCGGGTCTCGACGAGGGCGCGAAAGGATCGCTCACGGCGCGGATGCGCGCGCAGACGGCGATGGCGATCGATGGGGCCGATGCGCTGATGTTCATCGTCGATGCGCGCACCGGCGTGACGCCGCAGGATCGCGCCTTTGCCGACCTCGTGCGCAGGGCGAACAAGCCGGTGGTGCTGGTCGCCAACAAGAGCGAAGGCAGGCAGGGGCAGGCGGGCGTGGCCGAAGCGTTTGCGCTCGGCCTTGGCGATCCGATCCCGATCTCGGCCGAGCATGGCGAGGGCACGAGCGATCTCTACGACGCGCTCGCCGCGATCATGCCCGAGCCCGCGGACGAGCTCGAGGAGGCCGACCAGCCGGAGGCGGGGGACGCCGCCACCCGTCCGATCCGCGTCGCCATCGTCGGCCGGCCCAATGCCGGCAAGTCGACGCTGATCAACCAGTTGCTCGGCGAAGAGCGGCTTCTGACCAGCCCGGATGCCGGCACCACGCGCGATTCCATCGCTGTCGATGTCGTCCGGCAGGGACGCGAATTTCGCGTGTTCGATACGGCAGGGTTGCGCCGTCGTTCGCGGGTCGAGGAAAAGCTGGAAAAGCTCTCCGTCGCCGACACCTTGCGCGCGATCCGCTTTGCGGAGGTCGTGGTGCTGGTCCTGGACTCGCAGAACCGTTTTGAGGAACAGGACCTGCGCATCGCCGATCTCGTTGAGCGCGAGGGCCGGGCGCTGATGATCGCCGTCAACAAATGGGATCTGGTGGAGCGCAAGGGCGGTGAGATCGGCAAGTTGCGCGAGGAAGCCGATCGGCTTCTGCCCCAGGTCCGCGGCGTGCCGCTTGTCGCCGTCTCCGGCCTGACCGGCGACGGCCTCGATCGCCTGACGAAGGCGGTGGAAGAGGCCTACGCGGTCTGGAACAAGCGCGCGCCGACCAGCGCGCTCAATCGCTGGTTCGAGCACGCGGTAGCCGCCAATCCGCCGCCCGCCGTCTCGGGGCGGCGGCTGAAGCTGAACTACGTGACGCAACCGAAATCGCGGCCGCCGAGTTTTGTCGTGTTCTGCTCGCGCGCCGATGCCGTGCCCGACAGCTACAAGCGCTACCTGGTCAACAGCCTGCGCGAGGCCTTCGACATGCCGGGCACGCCGGTGCGCATCATCCTGCGCGAGAAGGCGAACCCGTTCGAGCACAAACGGAAGAAGATCCGATGAGCGGCGCGGGAGGTGACGCAAGCCACCAGCCCGCACCCGGTGCGAGCCGCGCGGCGTTCGGCTTCATCTTCGTCACCGTTCTGCTCGACATGATGGCGCTCGGCATCGTCATCCCGGTGCTGCCGAAGCTGGTGGAGAGCTTCCTCGACAACGACACGGCCGCCGCCGCCCGCTGGTTCGGGCTGTTCGGCACCGTATGGGCGCTGATGCAGTTCCTCTTCTCGCCGCTGCTCGGCGCGCTGTCGGACCGGTTCGGGCGAAGGCCCGTGGTGCTGATGTCGAACTTCGGCCTCGCATTCGATTACGCGCTGATGGCGCTTGCGCCGTCGCTTGGCTGGCTGTTTCTCGGCCGCGTGCTTTCGGGCATCACCACGGCGAGCGTCGCGACGTCCTTTGCCTATATCGCCGACGTGACCGCGCCGGAGAAGCGCGCGGCGGCTTTTGGGTTGATCGGCGCGGCTTTCGGCGCCGGCTTCATCCTGGGTCCCGCTGTCGGCGGCCTTTTGGGCGGTCTTGACCCGCGCCTGCCGTTCTGGCTGGCCGCCGGCTTCAGCTTCGCCAACGCCCTGTACGGCCTCTTCATCCTGCCGGAATCGTTGCCGCCCGAGCGGCGCGCGCCGTTCAAATGGCAAAATGCCAATCCGGTCGGATCGCTGAAGCTGCTGCAGTCCAATCGCGGCCTGATCGGGCTTGCCGGGATCAACTTCATCTCGCAGCTGGCGCATGTGGTGCTGCCGAGCGCGTTCGTGCTTTACGCCGGCTATCGCTACAACTGGGACGCCACCATGGTCGGCATCACGCTTGCAATCGTCGGCGCCTGCTCGATGGTCGTGCAGGCGTTGCTGATCGGGCCGTTCGTGAAGCGGTTCGGCGAGCGGCGGTCGGCGCTGTTCGGTTTTGCCTTCGGCGCCGCGGGCTTTGCGGTCTATGCGCTGGCGCCGGTCGGCTATCTGAGCTGGCTCGGCATTCCCTTGCAGGCGATGTGGGGTTTGTCCAACCCGTCGATCCAGTCGCTGATGAGCCGCCTCGTCAGCCCGAGCGAGCAGGGGCAGCTGCAGGGCGCCAACACCAGCGTCGCCAGCATCGCGCAACTGTTCGGTCCGAGCATCTTCACGCTGACGCTGGCGTGGTCGGTCGGCAGTGGCGTGCCGATCGCGTTCTCCGGCGCGCCGTTTCTCCTGGCGGCGTTGATGCTGGGCGCGGCGGGCGTGCTGTCCGCCTGGCTCATTGCGAAGCCGCAGGAAGCGGCCACGCAGCCGGCGTGAACGGTTGCTAGAGACTGATCCAGCTTCGCTGAATCAGTCTCGTCGCTTATCTATCTGTTTGTGCATGATCTATTCCGAAAACCGGTTTCCACTTTTCGGGATCATGCACTAGCTAACCACCATCGTCTCCGGGCGGAAGCGCATGGCCGCGCGCGTGCCGACATAGACGAAGAAGGCAAGCACGATCGCCTGCGCGACCAGGAACGGCGGCTCCGATCCGGTCGGCGCCAAGGCCTTCAGAGGCGGCACCTTCAGGAACGCCTGCACCACCAGCACGAAGACGTTCAGGTACAGCGCGAACAGCGCCGTCACGACGTAAAGCCAGCGCCAGGAATCCTTCAGGCGGAACGAATAGCGCGCCGCGAGCGCGATCGCGAGCACGACGAGAGAGATGATGCCGAAGATGTGCGACGGCAGCAGTTTTGTGAAGGGAAACAGGAAGCCCGTCACGCTTGTCGCGACGGTGGTGATCAGAAACAGCGCCGTCCAGCTTTCCTGGCGCCGGCTGTCGAACATGCCGGCGAGGACGACAAATCCTGAGACGATGCCGATCAGGCTGAGAAGTACGTGAATGAAGGTGAGGGCATCCATCCCGAAGGTCATGGCCGTGGCTCCGCGTTGAGGTGGCGCGGCGATGCTATCACAACCTTCGACGGATTCTGCCGAATAACCGCAGCGCTGCCATGTAACGCTCTCTCGGGGCGACGCTTGCGACTTAAGACGGTGGCTGAAAGCTCAGCGCCTTGCGCATCGTGTAATCATAGATTTTGCCGGTCTCGGTCCACGTCGGAAGGCAGAGCGGCACGATGAATTCGGCGACCTGTTCGGGCGTGTCGATCGTCAGCGGGTCTTCGCCCGGCATCAGGATCGCGCGCATGCGGGTGCGGATCGGGCCCGGATTGAACAGGTTGACGCGCAGCGCCGTGTTGGCCGTTTCGTTTGCCCAGACCCGGGCCAGCGCTTCGAGCGCGGCCTTCGAGGCGGCGTAGGGGCCCGCGTAGGCGGTTGCTTTCGCCGCCGCGCCCGATGAGACGAACACCGCGCGCGGCGCATCCGACAGCTTCAGCAGCGGCTCCATGCAACGCACCAGCTGGAAATTGGCGTTCGCGTTGACCGTCATCGTGTCGGTCCACGACTTCATGTCGATGTGGCCGAGCGGCGAAACGGGCCCGAGCACCGCCGCGTTGCCGACCAGCACGTCGAGCTTGCCGTGACGCTCGTTCAGTGCGGCTCCCAGGCGCGCGATGCCGTCGAGGTCGGTCATGTCGAGCGGCACCAGCGTCGCGGTGCCGCCCTGAGCCTTGATGGCGTCATCAAGCTCCTCGAGGCCGCCGACGGTGCGTGCCACGGCGATCACATGGGCGCCCGCACGCGACAGGGCCAGCGCCGTGGCGTGGCCGATGCCGCGCGAGCAGCCGGTGACGAGAGCGATGCGGGAGGCGAGGGGTTTTGTCATGATCGGGCCGTCTTATGGTACGTTGCGGCGCGAAAATCAAATGTGCGGAATGGGTTAAATGCCGGTCTTCGTGGCGATGCTGAGAGGCGTCAATGTCGGTGGAAATCCGCTGAAAATGGCGTGGTTGCGCGGGGCATGCGCGGAGCTCGGTTTCAGCGACGTCCGGACCTACCTGCAAAGCGGCAACGTGGTTTTGTCCTCGAGGCTCGGGGCCGCGGCTGTCGCGAAAAAACTGAAGGCGAAGATCGACGGGCAGACGCGGCTGCCGGTGCCGGTCGTGGTCCGTACCGCAGCTGAGATGGAAAAGATCGTCGCCGAGAACCCGTTCCTGAAGCAGAAGGGGATCGACGTGACGAAACTGCACGTCACGTTTCTCGAGCGCGCGCCGCTGAAGCCGGATACCTCAAGGCTCGACAAGCTCGCCGGCGACTCGCGACCAATATCGGCTGGCCAGGCGCGAGGTCTATCTGCACTGCCCGATCAACTATGGGCAGAGCAAGCTCGTCAATACGGCGATCGAGAAAGTGCTCGGCAGCGCCACGACGCGCAACTGGAACACGGTGACGGCGCTCGCCGCGATGGCGAGCGAGTAGCGTCAGCTCGCCTCCGCCAGCAAGGACAGCTGCCGTGGCTGCGGTGCGGCCTCGGTGCGGTCGGTCAGCGGGGTCGGATAGTCGCCCGTAAAATAGTGGTCGGTGAATTTTGGCTGCGCCGGATCGCGCCCGGGCTCGCCCATCGCGCGATAGAGACCGTCGATCGACAGGAATGCCAGGGAATCGGCGCCGACGATCTGGCGCATCTCTTCGAGATTGTGGGTCGCGGCCAGCAGGCTTTCGCGGTCCGGCATGTCGATGCCGTAGTAGTCGGGATGAGTGATCGGCGGCGAGGCGATGCGGAAGTGCACTTCGCTGGCGCCCGCATCGCGCATCATCTTGACGATCTTCTTCGAGGTGGTGCCGCGCACCAGGCTGTCGTCGATCAGGATGATGCGCTTGCCGGCGATCGCCGCGCGATTGGCCGAATGCTTCATGCGGACGCCGAGCTCGCGCACGCTCTGCGTCGGCTGGATGAAGGTGCGGCCGACATAGTGGTTGCGGATGATGCCGAGCTCGAACGGGATGCCGGATGCGTGGCTGTAGCCGATCGCGGCCGGCACGCCGGAGTCCGGCACCGGCACCACCACATCGGCGGCGATGTTGCCTTCGCGCGCGAGTTCCGCGCCGATCGCCTTGCGCACGTCGTAGACCGGGCGGCCGCCGAGGATCGAATCCGGGCGGGAGAAGTAGATGTATTCGAACAGGCAGGGCCGGGGGCGCATCGGCGGGAACGGCTTGTGGGTTTGCGTGCCGTTCTCGTCGAAAACGACGACTTCGCCGTTCTCGATGTCGCGGACATATTTGGCGCCGATGATGTCGAGCGCGCAGGTTTCCGAAGTGAGGATCGGACAGCCGTCGAGGTCGCCCAGCACCAGCGGACGGATGCCGAGCGGATCGCGGGCGCCGACCAGCTTCTTGTTGGTGAGCGAGACCAGCGAATAGGCGCCCTCGATCGCGCGCAGCGCCTCGATGTAGCGGTCGATGAAATGATTGCGGCGGGACTGGGCGACCAGATGCAGGATCACCTCGGTGTCGGTGGTCGACTGCATCATCGCGCCGTTGCGTACGAGCTCGCGCCGCAGCGTCAGGCCGTTGGTGAGGTTGCCGTTGTGGGCGACGGCGAAGCCGCCGGCGTTCAGTTCGGCGAACAGCGGCTGCACGTTGCGCAGGATGGTTTCGCCGGTGGTGGAGTAGCGGACGTGGCCGACGGCCGAGGAGCCCGGCAGGCGGTCGATCACCTCGCGGCGGGAGAAGGTGTCGCCGACCAGGCCGAGACGGCGTTCGGAATGAAAGCGCTTGCCGTCGAAGGAAACGATGCCGGCGGCCTCCTGGCCGCGGTGCTGGAGGGCGTGCAGGCCGAGTGCGGTGATGGCGGCTGCGTCCGGATGGCCGAAGATGCCGAACACGCCGCACTCCTCGCGCAGCTTGTCGGCATCGAGGTCGAGATGATCGTCCGGGGCCTGATCGGCGTCGCCGGAAACCTTGGCTGTCGTATCCATCGCGCCTCTCGCTCTCAAAAAGGGCTCAACGCCCCGTCGTCGACTTGCCTTCGATCAACTGGCGAAGCCCGTCACGCTGTGATTTCGAGTACCCGCCCGTATCGGTCGCGACCGCGGCATTCTGCGGCCGGTCCGGAGACGCGTCCGTCTGCTCGTCCTTGTCGCGCTTCAGCCTCTTTAAGATGGTGGTCTCGGGGTCGTCCGGCAACATCGACATCAGCCAGTTTCCGGTCGATTGCAGCACGCTCAGCGATTTTGCCGTGCGCACCCAGTCCGGCTGCTGCTTGTCGGGAACCAGCCATGCGAAGAACAGGAAGGCGACAACCACGATCAAAAGCCCGCGCCCGAGCCCGAACAGGAAGCCGAGGGTGCGGTCCAGCGCGCCGATGCGCGAATCCAGCACCATATCGGAGATTTTCGAGGTGATGATGGTCGCGACCACCAGGGTGCCGATGAACACGCCGGCGATCACGGCGATCGCGGCGATGGTGTCGTTCTGGAAGTAGGCTTTGGCCTGCGGCAGCAGCCGGGGAAAGGCGTAGAGCGTGGCTACCGCCGCGCTGGCCCAGGCGGCGATCGACAGGATTTCGCGCATGAAGCCGCGAATCATCGCCAGAAGCCCCGACAGCAGCATGACCGCCAGCACGATGATATCGAGAAGAGTGATGGGCATCGGCTAGTCAGGTCCGCTTCAAACTCGGGCGAATCGGCACCAGACGCCCGTTCCAAGTGACGATGCAATCATGCATCCCGCAAGGCCGCCTATTATGGTTCCAGAGCATTAAGTTAGGGTGTGTCCGAAATCACGGTCGAGCTTGCGCGGGCTGTATAGCGGCGGCGCGCTGTTCCGTCACCCGTCTTGGCGGGCTTTCTTGGCTAATGTGGCAATTTTGCAGGGTTTTTGCTGAACCGGCGCCCCGGCCCCGCGTCCAAGGTGTGACCAGCGCTCCGCCGTCGGCGAAGTCTGGCGGACAGATTCCCGGAGAGCCGCCAGATGCCATCCGCGCGATTGCCGATCGTCGCACACCGATCCTGCACTCCTGGACCGACGCCTTCCGGGCGATCCGCGACATGCCGGTCATGGCGGCCGTGCGGCGCTTGCCCTGCAGTTCATGATTGCGGTCGGAGTGTTTTTCTCCGCCAGCATGGCGATCCTGCTGAATCCGGGTCGTACTGTGCCGGAATGGGTGGCCAGCCCGGCCTGGTTCGTCTTCAGCCTGTTCTCACGCTAGCCTTGCAGCATCGTGCTGCTCGCGCCGCTGATCATGGCCGTTCATCGCTACGTCATCCGCGGCGATGATCGCCCGCGCGTTATCCGCTCAATCCGCTTCGGCCGAGCTATCTCGCGCTACGTCGGCATGGCGCTCGCGATCTACTTTCGCGTTTCGGTCTGCCCGAACTGATCAGCGTCTTGGCTGACCGCCGTGCGTACGTTGCCGTTCGATTTTCGACGCCGCTTGTCTTTACGACCTTCCTGCTGATTGCCACGATGGTCGCCGTGGCCGTCGTCTGTCCTGACCAGGATCACCCTGTTTCCTGCGATCGCGGCCAACGCTGCCGAACGCGAGCTGGCGGGACATCACGCCGGCGGCGACGCAGGCAATGTCGCATGCGCATCGTCGTGATCCTGGCCGGTCGATCTCGGTCCGGCCGAGATCGTCGGCGCGCTGGTGCACGCCTACGCTTCCAGACGCCGCAGTGGCCGGGCGGGACCCGTCAGATCTGACGTCGCTGGTCGTCGCGCTGATCGATCTTCCGCTCCTGTGCGCGCTGCCGCAGCGGTCGCGCGGATCTATCTCGCGATCGGCGTCGCGAATTCAGCTGCGCCTGCCGCAGCGCGCCTGGCGACGCCGCGGTCGCCTGACGCGATCCCAGCGCGGAGCTATTCCTCGTTTGCGGACGCAGCAGCCGGTCGCAGCGACACGCCGCTTGCTGCCCTTGGCCGCGATTTCCGAGACGAGGCTGACGAGCGAGCCGACGGAATTGAGCGCGAGGCCCGCGTCGCCCGCGCCGTCGCCGCGCGAGCTCTCGGGCAGCACGGCCCGCGCAAAACCGAGCTTTGGCCGCCTCCTTCAGCCGCGCCGGCATCTGCGGCACCGGGCGCACCGCGCCTGAGAGCGACACCTCGCCGAAATAGACCGCGTCGGCGGGCAGCGGTGCGTTGGTCAGCGAGGAGACGAGGGCTGCGGCCGCAGCGAGATCGGCTGCGGGCTCCTGGATGCGAAGACCGCCGGCGACGTTCAGGTAGACGTCGTGGCCGGAAAGTTTGACGCCGCAATGGGCTTCCAGAACGGCAAGCACCATGGACAGCCGGCTCGGATCCCAGCCGACCACCGCGCGGCGTGGCGTGCCGAGCGAGGTCGGCGCCACCAGCGCCTGCAATTCCACCAGCACCGGACGGGTGCCCTCGACGCCGGCGAACACGGCGGTGCCGGGCGTGCCGAGATCGCGCTCCGACAGAAACAGCTCCGACGGATTGTGCACCTCGCGCAGGCCAAGGCCCGTCATCTCGAACACGCCGATCTCGTCGGTCGGCCCGAACCGGTTCTTCACCGCGCGCAGGATGCGAAACTGCTGCGAGCCTTCGCCTTCGAACGAGAGCACCGCATCCACCATGTGCTCGACCACGCGGGGACCGGCGATCTGGCCGTCCTTGGTGACGTGGCCGACCAAAATCAGCGCCGTGCCCGACTTCTTGGCAAAACGGATCAGCGCCTGCGCCGAGGCGCGGACCTGCGTCACGGTGCCGGGCGCCGACTCCACCGTGTCGGTCCACATGGTCTGGATCGAGTCGATGATGACGAGGCGAGGGGGCGCTCCCTTCGGAAAGAGTTGCGACGATGTCTTCAACCGAAGTCTCAGCGGCGAGCTGCACCGGAGCGGCAGCAAGTCCAAGGCGTTCGGCGCGCAGGCGCACCTGCGCCACAGCCTCCTCGCCCGAGATGTAGACCGCGCGGTGTTTGGCCTTCGCCATCAGGCTCGTCGCCTGGATCAGCAGCGTCGACTTGCCGATGCCGGGATCGCCGCCCAGCAGCAGCACCGAGCCGCGCACAAAACCGCCGCCGGTGACGCGGTCGAGCTCGGCCATGCCGGACGCAAGCCGCGGCGCGTCCTTGCTCTCGCCGGTGAGCAATTCGAGCTTGAAGGTGCGGCCCTTGCGCTTGGCGCGAAGGCTGACCGGGCCGCTGGCAGCACCCGACGCGTCCTCTTCCGCGAGCGTATTCCACTCGCCGCACGCCTCGCACTTGCCCTGCCAGCGGCCAAAGGCGGCGCCGCAGTTCTGGCAGACGAAGGAGAGGGTGGCTTTGGCCATGGAGGGTGGCAATCCGCACGTTGTGTTCGCGTGCTCAATAGCATGTTCGCGGCGGGAAAACGCCGGAGTGCGATCGCGATTGCTGGGGGACTTTCAGCAGCCGCCGATCGGCTCTCGGCCCGAGCAATCGAGCGCGCAACTCGACTGCCTGCAGATCCAGTTCTTCGTCACGGTCTTCGATGCGTAGAGGCAGACGCCGAAGCATTCGCGCACGTGGCTCTTGCTGCGGATGATCTGATTGCTGATCGCCAGAACGCCGTTGTCGACCTTTGCCGTCGTCGTGACTTCACCGGCGCCCGGAATGACGATCGCCGATTGCGCGTTGGCCGTGGCCGCAGCCGTGCAGAGCACAACGGCCGCGAGAGAGGATCCTCATGCGCCTTTGCTGCGCGCCGAACTGCATCACGATCTCTACCCCCAAACGTCCGTGGCCGGAGCAGGTCGCGCTCCGGCGCCTGCCGCGCAAATCACGATGGACAGCTGACCCGGCGTCGAATGAGGCCGAGAGCGGCGGACAGCGCGCCGGTAGTCAGTATTCCACGGTGCAGGCGACAGACCTGGTGGGCCCGAAGAACAGCCGGCCGGCTGTGCCTTTGCCGTCAAACCAGATTCCTCTACCGGCGTACCGATATCCATTCCCCATCGGGATTTCGCGGACGTAGTGCGGGCCCGGCGATGTCAGCGTGCCGGTCACCAATTCACCGACATCGGTCACGCCGATCGGGCAAAGTCCGTAGGTTCTGGCGTTCTCGCAAGCGAGTCGGATGGGATTGCAGTAGGCGGCGGCGCGGCGCGGGGACAGCGATTCCATCGGCCTGCGCGACCGCGGTCAGGCCCAATAAAACTGCACAAGCCACTGAAAATATGGCGGTTACACGAATCGTCTTGTTTTGTGAATTGGACATCGGTCAGCCCCCTGATCGAAATTAACCTTAGGCGGGACGGGGCGGCATTTCAATCCAGGTGCGGACGCGGAAGGTCGCGCGTGTGTGCGCAACAGCATCGCTCCAATTCTTACTTTAACCAGCTTGGGCAAAGCCTTCGAGTTTTACGAAGTTTTTATTGATTTAGCCGGGACCGTGGGAAAAAATGGTAGCTAACAAATAGTTAACGACCGTGTCTTGGCGTCAGTCAAAGAAATTTTTTGGCAGGGGTTTTCAATGAACCGTCCAATCGTCTTGGCGCAGCTTGGTGGCTCAACTGCGATCCAGAACGTTCGCGTCATCAAACTCGCCAAGCCGGGTGATGGTCAGGCCCAGACGGTTTATCTGGGCTACGATCAGAAATTCAAAATCGATCTCTCCGGCATCGCCAATGAGAAGATCACGTTCGTCCATGTCGGCGAGCGTCTGGTCATTCTGTTCGACAACAAGTCGACGCTGACGATCGATCCGTTCTTCGATTCCTCGGGCGCGCCGCGCAACAACATCGCCTTCGACGTCAACGGCCGCGAGATCGACGGCAGCCAGTTCGCTTCGACCTTCCCGATCACCACCGATCAGTCCGTGCTGCCTGCGGCTGGCGATGGCGCCGGCGGCGCGCCTGCTTCGGGCGGCAACTTCCGCGATGCGTCGGTCGATCCGTTCGCGACGCCGAACCCGCTCGATCTGCTCGGGCAGGAAGAGCTCGGCAACTTCGTCATCAACGATCTGATCGGCCCGATCGCGCAGGACGGACGTGCTGCCGAGCGGAGGCGGATCGGTCGCGCTGCTCGTCGACGATCGAAAACCTGCCGACCGGCATCGCACCCGAACGCGCCCGTTACCGATGTCCGGCGACGATCAGCTTCACGGCCGGCATCGGACGCGCTGACGTCGTTTGCCTTTGGCGACATCAGCGGCCTGAGCCCGAGCCTCACCTGGGTGCTGTCCAGCAACGGCGACTGTTTTGACCGGGTTCGGACGAGCGCGGCCCGGTCATCCGCGTCACGCTTGACTGCGCCTGTCGTCGATTGCAGCCAACAGCACCGGCACACGTGACCGTCACGGTCGAGCTGCTGGCCAACTTCGACACGCATCCCGGCCTGAACATCGATGATCTGTTCGATCTCGGTTCGGTGACCGTCGTCGCGACCGATGTAAGCGGCGACCAGGTCGACTGGCACGGTGGCGGTGTCTGTGTCGGACGATTTGCCGTACGCGCGCCGGAGCCGGGGCGACAGTTGCAGGCACGGTTCTGGAAGATGGCCTGTCAAGTGCAACCGGCGATCTTAGCGACGGCAATCGCGAAAGCGGCGAAACCGATTCCGACGACGAAGCTTCCGGTCTGGCTGGATCGCTGACGGCGCTGTTCAATTCCGGCGCCGACGCGCCGCTTACGTTCGCCCTGGTGCAGAACGACAGCCGGCTTGCCGACGCTCTTCTCGCATGGCGAGCAGGTGGTCTATGTCTTCGCCGGCAACACGCTGACCGCGACGACCTCGTTCGGCACCGTATTTGAGCTGACCGTCAATCCGGACGGCTCGTGGTCGTTTGATCTGCAGGATCAGCTGGACCATGTCGACGACGGCGCCAATGACGAAAACTTCGCGCTGCGAACCTCGGCCAACGGCTCCACAAGTGTGTCCGCGATCGACTTCTCCGTCGATTATCGCCGCGACCGACGCCGATGGCGACACCGTGCTGGGCGCTGCCCCGGGCGCGTTTGTCATCAGCGTCCAGGACGATATCCCGGTCCAGCAGCAGAGCAGCGAGGAGGAAGGACCCGGCTCGATCGCCGCCTTTGTGAGGGAGGACGGTCTCTCGACCGCGACCGGCGACGCGGGCGATCAGTCGGAAGGCAATCGTTCGGGGGGTGAGACGACTGCTTCCGACCAGGCTTCCAGCTCCGTCTTCAACAATCTCAATGCGCTGTTTGCGCCCGGCGCGGATGAGGAGCTGACGTTCGGGCTGCTCAGCGATACGTCGGGCCTGCCGACGCTGTTCTCCAATGGCGACACCGTGACATACAGCGTCGCGGGCGGCGTGCTGACTGCAACGGCGGATGCCGGCGGACCGGACGCGCGGACCGTCTTCACGCTGACCGTCAATCCCGACGGGACGTGGTCATTCGATCTGGACGACCAGCTGGATCACGTCAGTGGCAGCGGCGATTTCGGCCTGTCGCTCGTTACGAGCAGCGGTCCAATTCCATTCATTGATTTTTCGTCGATCATTGTTGCGATCGATGCGGACGGCGACGAAGTCGCTCTCCGCGGATGATTCCTTTGCGATCTTCGTTCAGAACGACATTCCGGTGCTGGCGTCGCAGCCGGCGAACGCGGGCGGCCAGGTCGACGAGGACCTGCTGAACAATGCGAACTCGACCGGCAATCCGGATGCGAGCAACGACGGCAAGGTGGTTGCCGGCAATGTGACACTGACCGGCTCGCTGGGCGGCGCTGGTGCTGGTGGGCGCGGACGAACCCGGCTTCTTCTCGCTGGATGCGCTGAACAATGGCGTCTCGGGCCTGTTCTCGAACGGCGTTGCGGTGACGTACACGACGTCGGCGAGCGTGTCCGGCGGTCCGCTGGACACGCTGACGGCCAGCGCCGGCGGCACGACGGTGTTCACCTTCGTGATCACCGATCCGGCGACCGGCGCCTACACGTTCACGCTGCTGGATCAACTGGACCACGGCGGGGCGGAGGACGACCAGGAGCTACTCCACATCGAGCTGTCGGGGCTCTTGAACTACACGGACGCGGACGACGACACGATCGACCTGAACGGCAACGTGACGATCGCGGTCGAGAACGACATGCCTGTGCTGGCGTCGCAGCCTTCGAATGCGGGCGGCCAGGTCGATGAGGACCTGCTGAACAACGCCAACTCGGTCGGCAATCCAGATGCAAGCAACTCCGGCACGGTGGTCGCCGGCAACGTGACGCTGAGCGGTTCGCTGGACGGGCTGGTTGTGGTGGGCGCGGACGAGCCCGGCTTCTTCTCGCTGGATGCGCTGAACAATGCGATCTCGGGCCTGTTCTCGAACGGCGTTGCGGTGACCTACACGACGTCGGCGAGCGTGGTCGGCGGTCCGCTGGACACGCTGACGGCGAGTGCCGGCGGCACCACGGTGTTCACGTTCGTGATCACTGATCCGGCGAAGGGCGCCTACACGTTCACGCTGCTGGATCAACTCGACCACAGCGGCGCCGAAAACGACCAGGAGGTGCTGAACGTCGAGCTGTCGGGGCTCTTGAACTACACGGACGCGGATGACGACGCGATCGATCTGAACGGCAACGTGACGATCGCGGTCGAGAACGATCTGCCGACGATCGGCAGTGTGACGACGCGATCGGTTGACGAAGAAGGGCTCAGCGGAGGCAACGTCGGCGACAGCTACGCCTCGGGCGATCTGGCAGGCAATGCCCTGACGGCGACGTCGAGCCTGAACATCTCCTGGGGCGCGGACGACGGCGACAACGACGCGCTGAACGGCGCGACGGGCGACCGCACGGTGAGCTTCGATGCAAGCCAGCCTGGTCTTGCCGGGCTGATGTCGAACGGGCTCGCGGTGTCGGTGACAATCCTGGCCGACGGCACGCTGGTGGGTTACACCGGCGCCGTTCCGATCTCGACCGGCGATGCCGGAGTGGTATTCTTTGCGACGCTGAATGACGACGGCGCGGGCAGCTACGACTTCACACTGGCCGACAACCTCGACCATCCGACGCCGAACACCGAGGATGATCTGAACCTGACCTTCGCCTTCACGGCGGAGGAACTCCGACGGCGATCAGGTGACGAGCGGCACGTTCACGGTGGTGGTCGATGACGACGCGCCGTCGGCGACATCGGACACCAACAGCGTGACCGAGGGCGGGCTGCTGACGGTTGCGGCTGCGGGCGTTCTGACAAACGACCTTCCTGGCGCGGACAGCGCGACGATTGCGGGCGTGCGTGCTGCGAACGGCGACACGACGACGGCTGTCAGCGGCGGGGTGGGCGGCGCGATCACGGGCCTTTACGGCACGCTGACGCTCAACGCGGACGGCTCGTACACCTACGAGGCCAACCCGAACGCGATCACGACGGATGTGCAGGACGTGTTCGTCTACACGCTTGTGGACAATGACGGCGACCTGTCGACGACGACGCTGACGATCAACGTGGCCGACGTGCTGGTTGCGGACAACCAGACGCAGACGGTGAACGAGGCTGCGCTGGACACGACGCCGGACGACCGGGCGAGCCCGGCGCCGGACGACCTTGCCGCGAGCACCGTGACGGGCAGCGACCCGTCGAGCGGCGCGGAGACGGTTGCCGGCCAGTTGTCGGTCGTGGGAGCTACCAGCTACGCGCTGGTCGGCTCGGGAACGGGCACGCATGGCGTGCTCCAGTTCAATAGCGACGGCAGCTACGTCTACACACTGGTGAACCCGGTGCATGGTGGAGGAAACAACGGTGCCAACACGCTGTCCGGCGTGGAGGTGTTCACCTACACGGCGACGGGTGCGAACGGCAACACGGTGCAGGGCACGATCACCATCGACGTGGTCGACGACGTGGCGACGGCGAATGCCGATATGAACTCGGTGACCGAGGGCGCGCTGCTGACGGTTGGTACGGCAGCGGGTGTCCAGGGGAACGACATCACCGGCGCAGATGGCGTGATCATGGCCGGGGTTCGTGCTGCGGGCGGCGATACCACGACGCCTGTGAGCGGCGGGATCGACGATCCGATCATCGGGCTTTATGGCACGCTGACGCTGGGGCCGTCCGGCGCGTACACCTATCAGGCCAACCCGAACGCCGTGGCGGCGCGGGCGCGCAGGATGTGTTCGTCTACACGCTTGTTGACGGCGACGGCGACCTGTCGACGACGACGCTGACGATCAACGTGGCCGACGGGCTGGTTGCGGACAACCAGACGCAGACGGTGAACGAGGCTGCGCTGGACACGACGCAGGACGACCGGGCGAGCCCGGCGCCGGACGACCTTGCAGCGAGCACGTCTACGGGCAGCGATCCGTCGAGTGGCGCGGAGACGGTTGCCGGCCAGTTGTCGGTCGTGGGAGCGACCAGCTACGCGCTGGTCGGCTCGGGAACGGGCACGCATGGCGTGCTCCAGGTCAATAGCGACGGCAGCTACGTCTACACGCTGGTGAACCCGGTGCATGGTGGAGGAAACAACGGTGCCAACACACTGTCCGGCGTGGAGGTGTTCACGTACACGGCGACGGGTGCGAACACGGTGCAGGGCACGATCACGATCGACGTGATCGACGACATGGCGACAGCGAATGCCGATACGAACTCGGTGACCGAGGGCGCGCTGCTGACGGTTGGTACGGCAGCGGGTGTCCAGGGGAACGACAGCCCCGGCGCGGATAACGTGATCATGGCCGGAGTCCGTGCTGCGGGCGGCGACACCACGACGCCCGTGAGCGGCGGGGTCGACGATCCGATCATCGGGCTTTACGGCACGCTGACGCTGGACGCATCCGGCGCGTACACCTACGAGGCGAACCCGAACGCGATCACGACGGACGTGCAGGACGTGTTCGTGTACACGCTTGAGGACAACGATGGGGATCTGTCGACGACGACGCTGACGATCAACGTCCTGAACACCTCGGCGCCGCCGACGGTCGCGGTGAACATCGTCGATACGTCGCTGTCGGACGGCGATCCGAGTTCGCTCGTGACGTTCCAGTTCGATCAGGACGTGGCAGGATTCGACCTGTCGGATCTCGCGGCGGTCGGCGGAACGTTCAGCGGCTTCAATGTGGTGGACGCGAATACGTATCAGGTCACGTTCACGGCAAATGACGGCTTCTCCGGTACGGGATCGGTCTCGGTCGGCACCGGCTATACCGACATCACCGGCACTGTTGCCGGTACGAGCGGATCGGATACCGTGAGTATCGACCGGCGGAATCCGAGCGTGTCGATTACGATGAGCGACACCAACCTTCAGGCCGGCCAGACGTCGCTTGTGACGTTTACCTTCTCTGAGGCAGTTATCAACTTCAATAACGCTGACGTCCTGACGCAAAATGGTGGGTTGGGTCCTGTGAGTTCCCTGGACGGCGGCGTGACCTGGACCGGGACGTTCACGCCAAGTGTTGGCGTCTCGCAGGCCAACGTGATGAGTCTCCTTGGCGCCTACAATGATCTTGCGGAAAATCTAGGGCTCGTCGGCTCAAGCCCATACTACTCGGTCAATACCGTCGCGCTGGCGGCGACCGGCGAGACCATTCTCGTCAACAACAACCCGGTTGCAATTCCGGAGTGGCTGCTGCTGTTCAACGACGCTGGCGCCAGCGATGTCACGAATGTGGGGACGTTTCTTTCTTCGATTCCGTGTCTCACTCCGCCGGCGGTCCGGGAACCGGGGTGGTCAGCTTCACCGATGGGTCGTTCTTGAGCGGCGGCGGCTCATTCCAGTATCGGGCGCAAAACGAAGCGGGGAGCACATCCAGCCTGGTGACAGCGCAGATCACCGTGGATTCTTCCGGAGCGCTGAGCGGAAACGGTAGTGGCAATCTGCTATTCGGCGAGGCCGGCAACGACACGCTCGATGGCCAGGGAGGAAATGATACTTACTTCTTCCGACCAACCGGCGACGGCAACGACAGCATTGTTGATTTGAGTGGAGCAGACCGCATCGTCATCGGTTTGCTCGGTGGCTCCCTGGTCGGTCTGTCGCCCGGCGCCGGCCTCAACATGCTCGACACGGGCGCCGCCGGCGCCGGCGATTTGGTCATCACCTACAACGGACAGGCCATAACCGTCGCTAACCATTTCGTTGGCAGCAATAACGTCGAGCAGCTCATCTTCAACGGCGGCGGCCGCGTCGGCGCCTACGCATTGTCGCCGGGCGCTTATGCGCTGAGCGATGACGATGATGGCACTTCGAATGCCGGAGGAGGAAATACAGTCCTTGCTGGCAGTAATTCTTCTGAAACACTCGCGGGCGATTTTGCCAACGACCTGTTGTTCGGCAACGGCTCGAACGACGTGCTCAGTGGCAACGGCGGCAGTGATCTGCTGGTCGGAGGCGCCGGCGTCGATACGATCACTGGCGGCGACGGCCTCGACGTCATCCGCTTCGACCAAGGGACGCTCAGCGGCAATCATGACTTGATCAACAATTACAACGGCACGGCGGGAGACGGGAATGGCGATATCCTCGACGTTTCCGCCTTGCTCGATGCCGCGTTCACCCCCGGCGATAACGTGAACAATTTCGTTCGGATCATTCTCAACGACGGCGGCGCAGGCGACGACATTGCCGGAAACGACACCGACGACTTCCTCGTGCAGGTCGATCTCAACGGTCCGTCTGGCGGCGCCAACTTTCAGACTGTTGCCGTGCTTGAAGAGTGCAACACCGTCGGCCTGCAGAATGTTCGGGTCTACCTCGAAGGGCAGGAGCACCAGTTCACGTCGCCGGCGTGAGACCCAAGTCGCTGCGGCGGGATGAATTCAAAGGCGCGCAGCAATGCGCGCCCTTTTTTCTTGCGTCAGGTCCGCCAAGTGAGTGCGTCGCCAGGCGCCGCGCCTTTTGCGCAAGCGTTGCCCGGAGCGGTCGCATGCTTTGGCATAGGCAGCGAATCAGGAGAGATCAGAGAGCCCGCGTCGACAGCCAACGCGCACAACGCCCGGTCGTCAGTATTCTACGCTGCACGCGATAGATCGGGCGGGTCCGAAGAACAGCCGACCGGCTGTGCCTTTGCCGTCAAACCAGATGCCTCTACCGGCGTACCGATATCCATTCCCCATCGGGATTTCGCGGACGTAATGCGGGCCCGGCGATGTCAGCGTGGCGGTCACCAGCTTCACCGACGTCGGTCACGCCGATTGGGCAAAGTCCGTAGGTCCTGGCGTTCTCGCAAGCAAGTCTGAATCGGATTGCAGTAGGCGGCGGCGCGCGCGGGGACCGCGATTCCGTCAGCCTGCGCGACTCGATGTCAGGCCCAATAAACTGCATAAGCCACTGAAAATATGGCGGTTACACGAATTGCCTTGTTTTGTGAATTCGACATCGGTCAGCCCCCTGAGCGAAATTAACCTTAGGCGGGACGGCGCGGCATTTCAATCCAGCGCAGATGCGGAAGGCCACGCGTGTTGCCCGGCAGCATCGCCCAAATTCTTACTTTAACCAGCTTGGGCAAAGGCGTCGCATTTTACGAAGTTTGTATTGATCTATCGGACCGGGTCAGAAATGATGACTAACAAATAGTTAACGACAGTTCTTGCGGCGTCAGAAACGAATTTGGCAGGGGTTTTTCAATGAACCGTCCGATTGTGATGGCTCAGCTTGGCGGCGCGACTGCTACGCAAGCGCCTGTACGAGTAATCAAACTCGCCAAGCCCGGCGATAATCAGGCCCAGACGGTCTATCTCGGATACGAACAGAAATTCAAAATCGATCTCTCCGGCATCGCCAACGAGAAGATCACGTTCGTCCACGTCGGCGAAAAGCTGATCATTCTGTTCGACAACCAGTCGACGCTGACGATTGATCCGTTCTTCGATTCGTCGGGCGCGCCGCGCAACAACATCGCCTTCGACGTCAACGGCCGCGAGATCGACGGCAGCCAGTTCGCTTCGACATTCCCGATCACCACCGATCAGTCGGTGCTGCCTGCGGCTGGCGATGGCGCCGGCGGCGCGCCTGCTTCGGGCGGCAACTTCCGCGATGCATCGGTCGATCCGTTCGCGACGCCGAATCCGCTGGACCTGCTCGGACAGGAAGAGCTCGGCAACTTCGTCATCAACGACGATCGATCGGCCCGCCTGCTGACGAACCCAGGCTGCTTGACATCGAAGCCGGACGGCGGAGCGTCGCTCGCTTCTGGTCGACGATCGAAAATCTGCCGACCGGCTCCATCTCCGAACGCGCCGGTTACCGATTTCGGCGTGCTGAACTTCACCGCAGGCATCGGAAGCGCTGACTTCATTTGCTTCGGTTCGACGTCAACGGGCTGAGCCCCAGCCTGACCTGGGTTGTATCGGCGAACGGCACGGTTCTGACCGGGTCCGATGAGCGCGGTCCGGTCGTCCGCCTGACGCTGGTCGCGCCTCGTCGATCGCTGCAACACCGACGGCAATGTCACCGTCACGGTCGAGCTGCTGGCCAATTTCGACACGCATCCCGGCCTGAATGTCGACGATCTGTTCCATCTCGGATCGTTCACCGTCGTTGCGACCGATCTGAGCGGCGACTCAGTGACGGGCACGGTCCGGGTCTCCGTCTCCGACGACGTGCCGGAGCTTGCCGGAGACGAAGCGCACCGTTTCAGGCCACGGTGCACGAAGACGGCCTTTCGACCCTGCAACCGGCGATTTCAGCGACGGCAATCGCGAGTTCGGCGAGACGGACTCGCGAGCGACGAGGCTCCGGTCTCGCCGGCTCGCTTGACGGCGCTGTTCAAGTCCGGCGCCGATGCGCCGCTGACGTTCGCGCTTGCTCGACCACGACCAGCGGCCTGCCGACGCTGTTTTCGCACGGCGAGCAGCTCACCTACCGGTCATCGGCAACTCCTGACGGCGTCGACGTCGACCGCGTCGTGTTCACGCTGACCGTGAATGCGGACGGCTCGTGGGCGTTCGACCTGCAGGATCAGCTCGACCACGTCGACAACGGCCTGAACGACGAAAACTTCGGCCTGGTCGGCATCAACGGCAGCACCGTGCCGTTCCTCGACTTCTCGTCGGTCATCGTGGCCACGGATTCGGATGGCGACGCGTCACCGGCCCTGCCGGCCGGTTCGTTCACGATCGAGGTTCAGGACGACGTCCCGGTCATCTCTGAAACCGTCGTGAACACCTACACGTCGACCGATGCGCCGATCCTAATTCCGGACGCCGGAGAGGTGAGGGCGAAAGCGGCAGCTTCCCCTCGACCATCCAGTCGACCATTCACGTGCCCGACGGGCGGGACGATTCTAGGACCTGAACGTGGTCCTGCATCTGAACCACACGTTCATGGACGATCTCACCGTTTTCCTGAGGTCGCCGGACGGCACCCTGATCGAGCTGTTCTCCAATATCGGCGGCAGTGGCGACCCCGATGGCGGCGTCCATCGTCATTGATGACGAGGCTGCACAGAACATCTCGTCTGCGACTGGCTGCCCCGTTCAACGGGACCTGGCGGCCGGAAGTGGATCTGCTTTCGCTTCTGGACGGAGAAGGACGCTGCGGGCAACTGGATCCTGATCATCAGCGATACCGCGGCTGAGGACGTGGGCACATTGATCAGCTGGCAGCTCGAGATCACCACCGGCGGCAGTGCAGGGAACGTGCCGGTCTCGGTCGACGAAGACGATCTGACCGGTCCGCTCTCGACCGGCAACAACGACGTTCAGTCCGGCGACGATCTGCCGGTGAACGGCTCACCGTCCGTCACGGGAACGCTGGCGTTCTCGGTCGGCGCGGACGAGCCCGCCGATATCACCTTCGTCGCGATGCACGGGCAGCAGGTCACGGGCACCTACAGCGACAACAGCACGGGCCAGATCGCCTCGCAGGGGCGGCCGCTCTACTATTTCTATGACAACGCGACGCATACGCTTTACGCGACGTGGGTCGCGCCGGCCGATTTCGGCACCGGCGATCCGGCGAACAACGCGGCATTCAGCGTCCACATCACCAATCCGGCGACCGGCGCATATTCCTTCACGCTGCTGGATCAGCTTGACCACCTGCCAAACGGCGGCAGCGAACAGCCGCCGAGCGACGATCTGCCGTCGCTCCGCGTGTCGCTCGATCAGAAGAGCGAAGGCGGCGCGTTCGAAGACAACATCCGCCTCAACATCACCTATACGGTCACCGACGACGACGGTGACGAAGTTTCCGGCACCGTCAGCTTCGATGTCGACGACGACGTGCCGGTGCAGGTCGACGATACCATCGTCCTCGGCCGCGTCGACGAAGACGAACTGCCTGATGGCATTACGGACGATGACGCCTTTACGACGGTAGCGACCGGCTCGCTGGCGTCGCTCGTGTCCGTTGGCGCCGACGAAGACGGAACGTTCACGATCGGCAGCACCGGTGGTCTGCCGCAAAACCTCACCTCGCAGGGCGCGCCGATCGTCTATGCCGTGAACGGCAACACGATCACCGGCTATGTGGACACCGGACTCCCTCGGGACTGGATGACGGCGACCGCCAGATCTTCACCCTGCAGGTCCAGAGCAACGGCAATTTCACCTTCACGTTGCTGGATCAGATCGATCATCTGCCGAACAGCCCGGCAAACGATGACGATCAGACGCTTGAGATCAATTTCTCGTCGGCGATCCAGTTCACCGACTTCGACCTCGACACCATCACGCTCGACGGCGGCTTCACGATCGTCGTCGAAGACGACGTTCCGACGGTCGGAGAGAACCTGATCGTCCGCACCGACGACGAGACGGCCACCACCACCGATGCGGCGCCGAACCTCGGCGGCACCGACGACTATGATGGCGCGACGCCGCCGGCCAATCTGACCGGCACGCTGGCGCATACCTATGGTGCGGATGGTCCCGGCTCGATTCAGCTGCTGGACACGAATCCGACGTCCGGCTTCACCTACACGCTGAGCGGTGGCGGATCTGTTCTGACCATCAGCCAGGATGCAGGACGGCTCTCGGTCGACGTGATGCGGGTGACCGTGACGGACGCGACGACCGGCACATACTCGGTCGAGCAGCTGAACGCGATCGATCATTCGATCGCCGGGCGTGAGCGAAGAGAACCTGCTGCTCAACGTCAACTACCGCGTCACCGACGGCGACGGCGACACGATCGACGGGCAACTGTCGATCGACGTCGACGACGATACGCCGACGGTCGTCGCGGACGACATTTGCGAGGACATTCCGACCGAACCGGGCGACGTCGCCAACTTCGTGCTGGTGCTGGATACCTCCGGCAGCGTCGACGACCAGTTCGCACTGATCCAGGATGCGGTCGAGAACCTGCTGAACCAGCTCGGCTCGTCCGGCGCGCAGGATGTGCGCGTGCACATCGTCGAGTTCGGCACCACCGCGAATGTGGTCGGCACCTACGACATCATCGTCAACGGCGCGCCGGTGCAGAGCGCGCTCAACGACGCGATCGCCGACGTCAATGCGCTGGGCTCGGGCGGCAGCACGAACTACGAGGCCGGCCTCCAGCAGGCTTTGCAGTTCATCCAGGGCACGCCTTCGCAGACGATCAACGTCACCGACGTGGTCTCGTCGTTCGATGCGAACAGCAACAGCGTCAACAGCAGCACCAACGACATCGCACGCATCGTCGGCAACGGCTCGACGCAGATCGCGCTGGTGTCGGGCTGGATGTCGCCCGGCACGGCGAACGGCCAGATGCATGATGTCGAGGGCAGCATCAGCGGCGGCTGGGGTGTCGACGCCGTTGGCGACAACGAGAGCGTCGAGAACCCGGAACTGCTGCGGTTCGACTTCGGTTCGTTCAACAACTTCGGTGTCTCGAACTTCACGTCGGACGGCTTCAGCGGCGTGGACGTGCTGAGCGCAACCTTCACGCTGGACGACAACAACTTCGGCGGCGACACCACCTTCAACTACACGATCCACTTCGTGGGCGGCGGCACGCAGATCGGTTCGACCACGCTCAGCGGCGCCGCAAACGTCACGCTGACCGGCACCGGCGGCAACGCCGGGTCGTTGTTCGATTACATCGAGTTCAGCGTCAGCGGCATCGGCGCGAATGGCGACATCGACCTGCAGTCGGTGGTCACGGCTCCGGTTGCGCCCGGCACGTTGCCGAATGCGGACGTCAACTCGCTGATCTTCATCTCGGACGGCGAGCCGAACACGGCCAACAACGACAGCGGTGCAGCGATCTCGGTCGGCGCGCAGACGGCCATCAACCATATCCTCGGCATCGCCGACGGCTCCAACGAGGTCGGCAATACCGAGACCGACGGCGACGGCGCAGGGCTCGACCAGGCCTTCACCATCGAGGCGTTCCATGTCGGCTCGCCGACGACGACGCTCGACGATCGACGGTGCCTGATCGACGACAACGACGCCAACAGCCAATGGCGGCACCGGCAACGAGCGACGACGGCGTGCATTCTCATCGGCAATGGTCGTCGCAGATCGCGCTGGTGTCCGGCTGGACTCTCGCCCGGCACGGCGAACAGCCAGCTGGTCGACGCCAATGGCGGCAACGGTGACGGCATCGGGTGTCGAAGGCCTTGCGCGACGACAGATGAGCTCGACGACGCCGGAACTGCTGCGGTTCGACTTCGGGCCCGTTCAACAACTTCGACGGGGCCGTACCAACTACTCGACGTCGGACGGCTTCAACGGCGTCGCCGTGCTCGTCGCGCCACGTTCACGCTCGACGACAACGACTTCGGCGGCGACACCACACTTCAACTACACGTATCCACTTCGTCGGCGCGTCGCGACCCAGACTTCGGTTCGATCAACTTCGACGGCAGCGGCAACGTCACGCTGACCGGCACCGGCGCCAATGCCGGGTCGTTCATCGACTATATCGAGTTCAGCGTCACCGGCGCCAGCGCGCAGCGGCGACATCGACCTGCAGTCGGTCGTCACGCCGTCCGCGGGGCTGGCGCTGCTCAACCAGGTCGAAGGTACCGGCGGCGACGCCGACAGCATCACTGCGCCCGGCGATCTGGCGAGCAGCCTGAGCGCGCTGATCGCCTCGCTGGCCGGCACGCCGGGCAGCGAGGGCGATTGCGGTCCGATCGTCGTGCATGACGAGACCAGCGGCGTGCAGGGCGCGGCGGATCCGAACGGCGCAGAACGACGTCACCGGCAGCACGCAGTTCCCGGCACGACGACGATTGCGGCGCTGTTCAACGCCATCACCGACCGGGGCGTCGATGCCGACGCCACGAGTCTGGACAACGGCGCCATCGGCTTTGCGCGCAGCGGCGCGAACGTCTCGCCGGTCGACGTTTACCGCGAACTTCGGCGCCGACGGCCCGGCCGCGGTCAATCCGATCGTGCTATACGCTGTCGATCCCGGGCGGGGCGGGGCAACGGCGCGGTCGATTCCGGTCTCGACACCACCGACGGCCACAGCATCTATCTGTTCCAGGAGGCGAACGGGCTGATCGTCGGCCGCGTGGATGCCGACAACGACAACGATGCGACGGCCACCGATCCGGCTGCCTTCGCCATCGCGATCAACCCGACGACGGGCGAATTGTATGTTGCGCAGTACCTGTCGCTCGACCATCCGACGGCGGGTAATGGCACCGTTCCGGCCGGCTCGCATGACGAGCAGATCGTCATTGCCAACGACGCGATCCGCGTCACGGTGACGATCACCGACCACGACGGCGATCCGGCCTCCTCCGCATGCGATCAGCATCGGCCAGTTCATCGGCTTCCAGGACGACGGGCCAAGTGTGTCCGCAAACGCCGTCGTCTACAGCGACGACGAGACGGCCACCACGCCGGATGCAACGCCGAACCTCGGCGGCACCGGCGACTATGACGGCACGACTCCGCCGGCCAACCTGACCGGCACGCTGGCGCACTCCTATGGCACGGACGGTGCGGGCACGACCTTGCTGCTGGGCACCGGTGCACCTGCCGGCTTCACCTACACGCTGACTGCCGGCGGCACTGTTCTGACCGTCAGCCAGGTACAGGACGGCTCGCCCGTCGACGTGCTGCGGGTGACGCTCGCGAACCCGACCTCCGGCGCCTACACGGTCGAGCAACTGAACGAGATCGACCACCCGACGCCGGGTGCGAGCGAAGAGAACATCCTGTTCAACATCGGCTATCGCGTCACCGACGGTGACGGCGACACGGTCGACGGCAGCTCACGATCAACGTCGATGACGATACGCCGACGGTTGCCTCGAACGCGATCGTCTACACCGACGACGAGACGGCGGCTGAACCCGGACGCGACGCCAAATCTCGGCGGCACCGGCGACTATGACGGCACAACTCCGCCTGCCAACCTGACCGGCACGCTGGCCCACTCCTATGGTGCGGATGGCGCAGGCTCGACGCTGCTGCTCGGCACCGGTGCGCCTGCCGGCTTCAGCTATGTGCTGACCGACGGTGGACAGACGCTGACCGTTCGCCAGGTGCAGGATGGTTCGCCGGTCGACGTCCTGCGGGTGACGCTGACGAACGCGACCTCTGGCGCCTACACGGTTGTCCAGCTGAACGAGATCGACCACCCGACGCCGGGTGTGACCGAAGAGAACATCCTGTTCAACATCGGCTATCGCGTCACCGACCACGACGGCGACACGGTCGATGGACGCTGACGATCAACGTCGATGACGATACGCCGACGGTGGCCGCGAACGCGATCGTCTATACCGACGACGAGATCGGCGCTGACGCCGGATGCTACGCCGAACGTCGGCGGCACGGACGACTACAACGGCACAGACTCCGCCTGCGCAACCTGACCGGCACGCTGGCCCACTCTTATGGTGCGGATGGTGCGGGCTCGACGCTGCTGCTCGGCACCGGCGCGCCGGCCGGATTCACCTACGTTCTGAGCAACGGCAACACGGTTCTGACCGTCCGCCAGGTTCAGGATGGTTCGCCTGTCGACGTGCTGCGCGTGACGCTGACCAATTCGACCAGCGGCGCCTACACCGTCCAGCAGCTGAACGAGATCGATCACCCGACGCCGGGTGCGAGCGAAGAGAATATCCTTTTCAATATCGGCTATCGCGTCACCGACCACGACGGCGACACGGTCGATGGACAGCTCACGATCGACGTTGACGATGACACGCCGACGGTGGCCTCCAACGCGATCGTCTATACCGACGACGAGACCGCGGTGAACCCGGACGCGACGCCGAATCTCGGCGGCACGGACGACTACAACGGCACGACTCCGCCTGCCAACCTGACCGGCACGCTGGCGCACTCCTACGGTGCGGACGGCGCGGGTTCGACCCTGTTGCTCGGCACCGGCGCGCCGGCCGGCTTCACCTACGTTCTGAGCAATGGCAACACGGTTCTGACCGTCCGTCAGGTTCAGGATGGTTCGCCTGTCGACGTGCTGCGCGTGACGCTGACGAACTCGACCAGCGGCGCCTACACCGTCCAGCAGCTGAACGAGATCGATCACCCGACGCCGGGTGCGAGCGAAGAGAACATCCTCTTCAACATCGGCTATCGCGTCACCGACCATGACGGCGACACCGTTGATGGACGCTCACGATCGACGTCGATGATGACACGCCCACGGTGACCTCGAACGCGATCGTCTATACCGACGACGAGACGGCGGTGAGCCCGGATGCAACGCCGAACCTCGGCGGCACGGACGACTACAACGGCACGACTCCGCCTGCCAACCTGACCGGCACGCTGGCGCACTCCTATGGTGCGGACGGCGCGGGCTCGACCTGCTGCTCGGCACCGGTGCGCCTTCCGGCTTCACCTACACGCTGAGCAATGGCGGCACGGTTCTGACCGTCAGCCAGATGCAGGACGACTCGCCGGTCGATGTGATGCGGGTCACGCTGACCAACTCGACCAGCGGCGCGTATACGGTTCAGCAGTTGAACGAGATCGATCACCCGACGCCGGGTGCGAGCGAAGAGAACGTCCTCTTCAACATCGGCTATCGCGTCACTGATCACGACGGCGACACGGTCGACGGGCAGCTGACGGTCGATGTCGATGACGACACGCCGACGGTCACGTCGAACGCGATTGTTCGCACCGACGACGAGACGGCCGCCACGCCGGATGCGGCGCCGAACCTCGGCGGCACCGACGACTACGACGGCACGACCCGCCGGCCAACCTGACCGGCACACTGGCGCATTCCTACGGTGCGGACGGTGCGGGCTCGACCCTGTTGCTGGCGACCAACCGCCGCCGGCTTCACCTACACGCTGAGCGGTGGCGGGACTGTCCTGACCATCAGCCAGGTGCAGGATGGCGTCTCCGGTCGACGTGATGCGGGTGACGCTGACCGACACGACCAGCGGCGCCTACACCGTTCAGCAGCTGAACGAGATCGACCACCCGACGCCGGGCGTGAGCGAAGAAAACCTGCTGCTCAACGTCAACTACCGCGTCACCGACCATGATGGCGACACGGTCGACGGCGCGCTGACGATCAATGCCGATGACGACACGCCGACGGTCGTTGCGGACGACATTTGCGAGGACGTTCCGGCCGAGCCGGGCGACGTCGCCAACTTCGTGCTGGTGCTGGATACCTCCGGCAGCATCGAGTCCAACCAGCTGTCGCTGGTGCAGGATGCGGTCGAGAACCTGCTGAACCAGATCGGCTCGTCCGGCGCGCAGGACGTGCGGATCCACATCGTGGAGTTCAGCACGGGTGCAAGTGTGGTCGGCACCTACGACATTATTTCGGGCGGCGTCCTCAATGCGTCGGTGCTTGCCGACGCGATCGCCGACGTCAACGCGCTGGGCTCGGGCGGCAGCACGAATTACGAAGCCGGCTTCCAGCAGGCGCTGCAGTTCATCCAGGGCGGCTCGCAGACGATTGCTGTCGACGATCTCATCTCGTCGCCGGACGCAAACGGCGGCGCTTCCGACGGCACGACGCGGCTCGTCGGCCATGACGGCCAGCACATCGCGCTGATTTCGGGCTGGACTTCGCCGGGCAACGTCGCGGGCAGCCTGATCAATGCCAACGGCAGCATCAGCTACGGCTGGGGCGCCAGCGACGGCAGCGACGACCAGATCGATCCCGGCCAACTCGTCCGCTTCGACTTTGGCGCTTCCACAACTTCGGCGTTGGAAGCTTCGGCAACCCGGGCGGCTTCAACGGCGTGCCCGGTTCGTCGGCGACGTTCACCCTGCAGGACAACAGCGGCGGCGGCTCCAGCACCAACTTCACCTATACGATCCACTTTCGTCGGCGGTCGGCGCGCAGACCAATACGATCAATGTTGGCAGTTCGACCGATGTGACGCTGACGGGTACCGGCGGCAATCTCGGCAAGGAGATCGCCTACATCGAGTTCACTGTGGGCTCCGGTGACGAAGGCGACGTCGATCTGCAGTCGATCGTCACGATGCCGGCGACGCCCGGCACGTTGCCGAATGCGGACGTCAACTCGCTGATCTTCATCTCGGACGGCGATCCGAACACGGCCAACGACGACAACGGCGCGGCGATCTCGGTCGGTGCGCAGACGGCGATCAACCACATCCTCGGCATTGCCGACGGCTCCAACGAGGTCGGCAATACCGAGACCGACGGCGACGGCGCAGGGCTCGACCAGGCGTTCACGATCGAGGCGTTCCATGTCGGCTCGCCGACGGTGACGCTGACGATTGACGATGCCGACGACGACAACGATGCGAACGCGGCCGGCGGCGGCAGCAACGACGATGACGTCGTCGTTCTAGCGGCAACGGAATTGCAGATTGCACTGGTTTCGGGCTGGGTGTCTCCTCGCTCGGCTAAATCAGCTGGTGGACGCCAAGGCGGCACCGGAGGCATCGGTGTCGAAGGTCCCCCGCGACAACAGCGAACTCGACGGCCCGGAACTCCTGCGCTTCGACTTCGGGCTCGGGTCAACGGACTTCGGCGGTGCCGGCACCAACTACTCGACGCTGGGCTTCAACGGCCCGCCGGTCACGTCTGCGACGTTCGACTTTGAGGACTTCGGCAGCGGCAGCCACACCTTCAACTATCGTGTGTTCTACACCAACAGCACGTCCGATCCGGCTTCACACCGGTCAATTTCAGCGGCGGCGACGTCACGCTGACCGTCATCACGGCGCCGCCGGGCCTGTTCATCGACTACATCGAGTTCATCGTCAGCTGGCTCGGGCAACGGCCAGATCGACCTGCAGTCTGTCGTGACGCCGTCCCCGGGACTTGCGCTGCTCGACCAGGTCGAAGGCACCGGCGGCGACGCCGACAGCCTCACTGCGCCCGGCGATCTGGCCAACAGCCTGAGCGCGCTGATTGCCTCGCTGGCCGGCACGCCCGGCAACGAGGGCGATTGCGGTCCGATCGTGGTGCACGACGAGATCGAGCGCCGTGCAGGGTGTTGCGGATCCGAACGCACAGGACGACGTCACCGGCAGCACGCAGGTGATCGGCACGACGACGATCGCGGCGCTGTTTGCGGGCGTGACGTTCGCCGGCACCGACGCCGACGCCACGAGTCTGGACAACGGCGCGATCGGCTTTGCGCGCAGCGGGGCAGGCGTCTCGCCGGTCGAGTTCACGGCGAGCTTCGGCGCCGACGGCGCCGCGGCGACCAACAGCGTCGTGCATACGTTGTCGATCCCGGGCGGCGCGGCCGCCAACGGCACGGTCAATTCCGGTCTCGACACCACCGACGGCCGCAGCATCTACCTGTTCCAGCAGAACGGGCTGATCATCGGCCGGGTGGACGCCGACAACAGCGGCTCGGCGTCTGCGACCGAACCGGCGGCGTTCGCGATCGCGATCAATCCGACGACGGGCGAGTTGTATGTTGCGCAATACCTGTCGCTCGACCATCCGATGTCAGGCAACGGCACGACCCCGCCAGGCTCGTTTGACGATCAACTGGTGCTGGCCAACGACGCCATCCGCGTCACGGTGACGGTCACCGACCACGACGGCGATCAGGCCTCGTCGGCGGCGATCAGCATCGGCAAGTACATCGGCTTCCAGGATGACGGGCCAAGTGTGTCCGCAAACGCCGTCGTCTACAGCGACGACGAGACGGCCACCAATCCGGACGCTGCGCCGAACCTCGGCGGCACGGGTGACTATGACGGCCTGACGCCCGCAGCCAACCTGACCGGCACGCTGGCGCATTCCTATGGCTCGGACGGAGCGGGCACGACGTTGCTGCTCGGCACCGGTGCGCCTTCCGGCTTCACCTACACGCTGAGCGCCGGCGGAACTGTCCTGACCATCAGCCAGGTGCAGGACAGCGTCTCGGTCGACGTGCTGCGCGTGACGCTCTCGAATACGACCTCTGGCGCCTATACGGTTGTCCAGCTCAACGAGATCGACCACCCGACGCCGGGTGCAAGCGAAGAGAACATCCTGTTCAACATCGGCTATCGCGTCACCGACGGTGACGGCGATACGGTGGACGGCTCGCTTTCGATCGATGTCGACGACGACACGCCGACGGTTGCCGCGAACGCGATCGTTTATACCGACGACGAGACCGCGCTGACGCCGGATGCGGCGCCGAACGCGGGCGGCACAGGCGACTACGACGGCACAACTCCGCCTGCCAACCTGACCGGCATCCTGGCGCATTCCTATGGTGCGGATGGCGCAGGCTCGACGCTGCTGCTCGGCACTGGTGCGCCGGCCGGCTTCACCTACACGCTGACCAATGGCGGGCGATTCTGACCATCAGCCAGATGCAGGACAACGTCTCTGTCGACGTCCTGCGGGTGACACTGACGAATGCGACCTCTGGCGCCTACACGGTTGTCCAGCTGAACGAGATCGACCACCCGACGCCGGGTGCGAGCGAAGAAAACATCCTCTTCAACATCGGCTACCGCGTCACCGACCACGACGGCGACACGGTCGATGGCTCGCTGACGATCGATGTCGACGACGACACGCCGACGGTCGCCGCGAACGCGATCGTCTACACCGACGACGAGACGGCGGTCAGCCCGGATGCTGCGCCAAACCTCGGCGGCGCGGACGACTACAACGGCACGACTCCGCCCGCCAACCTGACCGGCACGCTGGCGCACTCTTATGGTGCGGACGGTGCGGGCTCGACCCTGCTGCTCGGCACCGGCGCGCCGGGCGGCTTCACCTACGTTCTGAGCAACGGCAACACGGTTCTGACCATCCGCCAGGTTCAGGATGGTTCGCCTGTCGACGTGCTGCGCGTGACGCTGACGAATTCGACCAGTGGCGCCTACACGGTCCAGCAGCTGAACGAGATCGACCACCCGACGCCGGGTGCCACCGAGGAGAACATCCTCTTCAACATCGGCTACCGCGTCACCGATCACGACGGCGACACGGTCGACGGTACGCTGACCATCGATGTCGACGACGACACGCCGGTCACGGCCGCCGAAGCAAATCTTGTCGTCACCGTCGACGAGGACGGCCTGCCGGGACATGCGGCAGACGGCGCGCCGCTGCGGCCGGGCGAAGAGACCGGTTCCGGGCTCGGCCATCGCGGCCGGTGCGATCGGCGCGCTGGCGGCATTGGTCAGCTTCGGTGCGGATGGCCCGCACCCGACGCAGGCGTTCTCGCTTGCGAGCACGCCGTCGCCGGTGCCGACCAGCCTGACGTCGCAGGGCGGCGCGGTGCTGATCGTCTCGGACGGGACGACGCTGACCGGCTATGTGGAGCTCGCCGGTGGCGACGGCTCCGGATTCGGCGCGGGCGATCGCGCGGTGTTCACCTTCACTGTAGGCGCAAACGGTTCCTATAACTTTACGCTGCTCGACCAGATCGATCATCCCGACGCTGGACGGCCAGGCCGGCGACAATGCGGAAAACCTGCTCGCCAGCGCGATCGATCTGTCCGGCTACATCGTCGCGCGTGACCACGACGGCGATCACGCTGACGCTTGCCGCCGGCACCTTCCAGATCCAGGTGCGCGACGACATTCCGTTCGCAAGCGGCACCAAGCTGACCGGCCAGGTCGACGAAGACGAGATGAACGGTTCGCCGTTCAACGACAACTCGGTCGGCATGCAGGACGCAGGGTCCGGAAACCGACGAGATCACGTTTACGGCCGCGCAGGTCAACTCGCTGATCAATCCTGCGACCGCAGGCGCCGACCAGCCCGTGACTGTCGTCCTGAATATGGGCGTCAGCGGTCAGGTGCTGAACGTCGCCGGTGGCGACGTCCGTTCGCACGGCGAGCTGGTCCTGTTCGGCACCGTCGGCAACGAGATCGTCGGCTACGTCGACGTGGGTGGCGGAGCCGGCTTCCAGGCCGGCACCGACCGCGAGGTCTTCCGCATCACGCTGAACAACGACGGCTCGATCACCTTCGACCTGCGTGACCAGCTCGACCATTCGAACCCGCAGAACCTGCCGCTGGGACCTGGCGAATCCGCTCTGATCGAGCTGAATCTCTCGCCGGCGCTGCTGGCTCAGGACTTCGACGGCGACACCACGGCGCTCCCGCCGGGCCTGTTCACGGTCTCGGTCGAGAACGACATCCCGGCCAATACCGCGCTGTTCGTCCAGGTCGGCGTCGGCGAAGACGAGATGAACCAGGCGCCCGGCACGCTGCCGACGCCTGATCTGTCGACCGGCAACGGTTCGTCGGCGTTCGGCTCCGACGAGGTGACTCATCACCAACGCGCAGCTGCAGACGCTGGTGCAGCCCGGCGCCGACGAGGAGGTGCTGTTCTCGCTCAACACATCGCTCGGCGGCAACGTCTTCACCGTCAACAACGAGACCGTCGAGTCGCTCGGCCAGAACGTGCGCTATGGCTACGACTACCGCGACGCAGACCATTGTCGGCTTCGTCGACGAGCAACGTTCCAACTTCACCTACGAGGCCGGCGACCGCGTCGTGTTCCGCCTGACGGCGCTGCCGGGCGGAAACTTCCGTTTCGACCTGCTCGACCAGCTCGACCACAACATCTTCAACACCAGCGGGACCGGCGACGCCCGGACTCTGACCATCGATCTGTCGGAGGCGATCGTTGCGACCGACTTCGACGGCGACGTCGTCAACCTCGGCGTGGATTCCATCCGCGTGGTGGTCGAGAACGACGTGCCTTCGCTCGTCGTCAACCCGGCCGCAGTCGCGCTCGTCGTCGACGAGACGGTTTTCGCGACCGACGTAATCCAGCCCTTCACGAACTTCTTCATCGTCGATCCGGGTGCGGACGAGCCGGCAGTCGTCTCGAACTACGCCCTGCAGACCACGGGCGGGCCGAGCGGCCTGTTCGATACGCTGACCAACTCGGCGGTCGTGCTGACCAACGAGAGCGGTGCGATCGTCGGCCGTGCAAGTGATAACGGCGCGGAGGTCTTCCGCGTCACCGTCGATGCTTCCGGCAACGTCACGCTCAACCAGAGCCGCGCGGTCGCTCACAACGATCGACGGCCCGGATCCCGGCCGATCAGGTGCATCCGCCTCGGTCTCGCCCTCGCGCACGAACCTGATCACGCTGCACGCGACGATCACCGATGCCGACAACGACGTCGCCCAGGGCACGGCCGACATCACGGCCACGCTGCGCTTCGAGGACGACGGTCCGTCGATCGACCGCAGCCAGGCGTCGATTCCGACGCTGACGACCGACGACACCGCGACGCCGGATACGTCGCATGGCGCGTCGTTTGCGGGCCTGTTTACGCACGAACTTCGGCAACGACGGCTTCCTCGATCAGAACGACAACGACGTCGAGGATGCCAATGCGATCCGCTATGCGCTCGGCCTGCCGGGCAGCAACGTCGCCAGCGGCGTGTTCGACACGATCACCGGCGAAGGAGGTGCTGCTGAACGTTGTCGGCAACTCGATCGTCGGCACGGTCAATGGCGGTTCGACGACCGTCTTCACGATCACGGTGAACACCGACACGGGCTTCGTCACCCTGACCCAGGACCGTGCGGTCCGTCACGACAACCCGAACGATCACGACGAGGCAGGCGAGCCGACCGTACTGGCCGGCGGCGCCCAGATCACGCTCACGGCGACGATCGAAGACGGCGACGGCGACACGGATACCGCAACAGCCGACATCACCGGCTCGTTCGAATTTCCGCGACGACGGTCCGACCGTGCTGGGCGTGGTGCCGGATTACAGTCCGTCAACCTGATCGTCAACGGCTCCTTCGAGAATCCGTCGAACGTGCCGGGCGGCTGGTTCATCACCAACGCCATCCCCGGCTGGGAAGACGGTGCGGACGGCATTCCGTTCGAGATCCAGCAGGGCGGTGCCGGCGGATTGGCGGCGCAGCACGGCGTCAACCTGGTCGAGCTCAACTCCGACACGGAAGGCAACGGCGGACGGCGACCAGAACCCGGTCAACGGCACCAATGCGACCATCTTCCAGACGATTCCGACGGTTGCCGGTGAGTCGTACACGCTGAGCTTCTGGTACGCGCCGCGTCCCGGCGCGGTAGATTCGAGCGGGCTTGAAGTCCGTTTCGGCGGCGACCTCGTGTTCGACGTTGCCGGCGAACGGCGGCAATCCGACCGGTTGGCAGCAGTTCACCGTCACGGTGACCGCGGACGGTCCGTCGTCGGTGCTGGCCTTCACGGGCACCGGCGCGCAGGACGAGCACGGCATCTTCATCGACAACGTCGGCCTGACGGCGTCGGCGATCCTCGACGACGAGGACACCAGCCGTAATCCTGCGGTCGAGATCCAGGGCGGTCCGGGCGATGACGGCGCGGGCGTTGTTGCCACCGGCACGATCAACTTCGACGCCGGCAAGGACACGCTCGATCGCATCGAGGTGACCGGCGACGTCGCCGTGAACGGCGTTGCAGTGCTGGCGCTGCAGGTCGTCTTCGTCGATGCCAACGGCGTCGGCACGCCCGAGCCGCTGACGATCCAGACCTGGACGCCCGATGGCCTGGGTGGCGGCACCATGACGTGGGGCAGCGCGAACATTCCGGTCGCGCTCACGCTCCAGGTGTCGGCCAATGGCGACTACACCTTCACGCAGTATGCGCCGCTCGCCCATCCGGTGGCCGGCACCGAAGACAACCTGGCGCTGAGCTTCGGCTTTGTGGTGATCGATCAGGACGGCGACAGCGCTCCCGGCTCGATCACCGTCATTGTGGACGATGATACGCCGGTTGCATCCGACGAGACTGTCGTCTCGAACGAAGGGCAGACCGTAACCGGCGTGCTTGATTTCGTTGGCGGCGCCGATGGCGCTGGCGTGACGCATATCAGCGGCACCGCGCTGACGTTCGGTCTCGATGGCTGGTCGCAATACGTTACCGGACCTCAGGGCAGCCTGCGGGTGATGGCGAACGGCAACTACCAGTTCGTCGCCCAGTCTGAGGACCCCTACGTGGACGGCGGCACGGCCCAGTTCACCTTCACGGTGACCGACGGCGATGGCGACCCGAGCCACGCGCTGGTGAACGTGACCGTCAACGACACGATCCAGACCAACTTCGTGATACTCGATGACGTGGAGGTCCTCGAGAACGAGACGTTCGTCTACACCGCGCACCTCGATTATGCGACGTGGACTCCGCTCACGGTGACGCTGAGCAACGGCGTGGTGATCAACTTCGCGGCCGGCCAACTCAACTGCATCGTCGGTGCCGCAAGCCGCGCAGGGCGACGATGTGTACGCGGACGGCGAGGTGATCCCGGTTTCGATCGCCAGCATTTCCGCGAACAACTTTGAAGCCGTGAACATCGCGGATACCGCGACCGTCACGATCGACGATACGACCGACACGGTGACCGCGACGCTGACGGCGGGTCCGTCGACCTTTGACGGATCCGGCGTCACCATTCCGTATACCGTGACGCTCTCGGGCGGCCCGGGTGCGGTCGCGCCGACGGACGGACCGTTGACCTTTACCCTGGCCAACGGGACCCAGGTGGTCATCGCGCAGGGCGCGACCAGCCAGACGGTGAACGTGTTCTATGCCTATGGAACGTTCACCAATCCGGTCACCAATTCGATCTCGTCCGTCTCGGGCGACAACGAATATGAGAATCTCGTTACGGCCGGATCGACCAGCGTCAATGCCAATACGCTGCCTGAGGTCACCGAACTCGACGTCGTCGCTGACGGTTGCCGAGGCTGCGCTCGACACGCTCCAGCAGAGTCCGGATCTTGCGCCGGGCGTCGTGACGGGCACCCAGCCCGCCTTGACGACTGAAACGGCGGTCGATGCGAGCGGTCTCACGTTCCATGCGACCGGCGAAGACATCGTCTCGATCAGGTTTGCTGATCCCAACAACACTGGTGACGCCTTCACCGATCCGACGCTGGCCAATCTCGACGCCGGCCAGGGCTCGCCGACGTGGACGCTCTCGGGTGGCGATCGCGTGTTGACGCTGTCCTATGGCGGGCAGCCGGCGCTAATCCTGCAGTTGTCGGGTGCAAGCACCGTGACCGCGGGCAATACCGGCAACGTCACGGCGACCGCGACCCTGGTGGATCATGTCCTCCACCAGCTTCCGCCGAGCGCGCTCGATGTGATCCTCAGCGGCGTCACGGTCGTCGCGACGGATACGTCCGGCGACACGGTGACCGGCAGCATCACGGTCACGGTGACCGACGACCTGTCGATCGCAGCGCCGGACGCCAGCAGCGTCAACGAAGGCGCGTTGCTACCAGGTCAACGCGGCCAACGGCGTGCTTGCGAACGACGTTGCGGGCGCGGACGGCTATGACGGCGGCGCGTCGATCACAACGCCGGTGCCGCTCGGCGACGAGTTCCGTGTGAATACGCTCACGGCGAGCGATCAGAGTCTTTCCGGCGGTCACGGCGCTGGCCGGCGGCGGCTTCGTGGTGACGTGGGGTTCACCGGGTCAGGACGGCAGCACCTGGGGCATCTACGGCCAGCGCTACGATGCCTCCGGCGCAGTGGACGGGCCTGAATTCCGCGTCAACACGTTCACGTCGCAGCAATCAGCTCTGTTCATCGGTCGACGCACTGGATGACGGAGGCTTCGTTGTGACGTGGTCTTCGTTCGACCAGGACGGCAGCGGCTATGGCATCTATGGCCAGCGCTACGATGCCTCCGGCGCAGCGGCGGGCGAATTCCGCGTCAACACGGTCACGTCCAGCGATCAGTTCCACCCATCTGTGACCGCGCTCGATGGCGGCGGCTTCGTGGTGACGTGGGGTTCCGCAGACGGCAGCGGCTATGGCGTCTATGGCCAGCGCTACGATGCTCCGGCGCACCAGTACGGGCTCGAATTCCGGGTCAACACGGTCACACTAAGTACTCAGCACTTTTCATCGGTGGCCGGGCTTGATGGCGGCGGTTTTGTGGTGACCTGGAGTTCGGTCATTCCAGGACGGCAGCGGCACTGGTGTCTATGGCCAGCGCTACGATGCATCCGGAGCACCGGACGGGTCTCGAATTCCGTATCAACACGCTCATCGCAAGTGACAGATCTACCTCGTCGGTCGCCGCCCTTGAGGACGGCGGCTTTGTTGTCGACCTGGACTTCGCTCGGCAGGACGGCAGCGGCTGCGGCATTTATGGCCAGCGTTACAACGCGGCGGGTGTCGGCAGTTGGTGGCGAGTTCCGGCAAATACCGCGACGGCCAAGCGACCAGTTTATCCCTCGGTCACGGCCTTCGCCGACGGCGGCTTTGTCGTGTACTGGAATTCGATTGGTCAGGATGGCAGCGACTGGGGCGTCTATGGCCAGCGCTTCGACGGCGCGGGTAACGCGGTTGGCTCCGAATTCCGGATCAACCAGACCACCTCGGGTGACCAGTTACATCGAGAGCGAATACCGGCAATTTCTCGCTGGACCAACTCGCCAACGGCGATCTGGTCACGGTGTCTGGTACGGCCAGCCGAGCGCCAGCGGCCATGAAGTCTACGCCCGCCAGTTCGACCTGGGCACTGCGCAGGCAGTGATCGGCGTTCGCGCCGAGAACGGCGATGCGACCACGCCGGTCCTGACCGGCGTCGATGCGGCGATCGACGGCGACTTCGGCACGCTGACGCTGCATGGCGACGGCAGCTACAGCTATCAGTCCAACGCGAATGCGGCGCCTCCGGCGCGCAGGACGTCTTCGTCTACACGATCCGCGACGGCGACGGCGACCTGTCGACCACGACGCTGACGATCAACGTCAATGACTCGGGCCTCATCGCGCCGGCCGATGCCGACGTGACGGTGAACGAGGCGGCGCTCGACCTCACCCAGGATCCGGCGCGACCTCGTTGCAGGCACGGTCACCGGCTCGCTGCCGGGCTCGACCGCTGAGACGGATGCAAGCAACCAGCTCAACGCATTGGGCGGGTTCGGCCCGCTGACCTATGCGCTGGTGGGTTCGGCCACCGGCACGTACGGCACCATCCACGTCAACGCCAACGGCAGCTACGTCTACACGCTGCGCTCGCCCTACACGAACCCGACGGCCAACGACGGCGTGCAGACCATCAGCGGTCTCGAAAGCTTCATCTATTCGGTGACGGACTCGCTCGGCAACACGGTGCAGGGCACGATCACGATCGACGTGATCGACGATGTGCCGGTCGCAGTTGACGACGGCATCCTTGCGACGACCGAGGAGAAGGTGACCGGCCTGACATCGGGACGGTTGCGAACCCTGACCGGCGACGACACCTTCGGCGCCGACGGGCAAGGCTCTGCCGGCGAGTCACGATTGCGGCTGGCGACAAGGGCGGCACGGTGTCGATCGTCGCCGGCAACCTGATCTACACCAACACGACGCAGAACGTGACGAACGGCCGGACGGTGGTGGAGACGTTCGTCTACACCATCACCGACGGCGACGGCGACACGGCGACGGCACGTTCACGGTGACGCTGACGGATACCGGGGTCACCAATGTGACGACCTCGTACAATCTGCTGGCGGACGAGGACAACATTCCGGCGATCGGCAACAACGATTCGCGCTCGGCGACGACGTTGCGGTAGTGACCGGGAACGATCAACTACACGCTGGGCGACGACGCGCTGGCCTCGATTGCGTTGTCGGTTGCGAGCACGGGCTGACCAAGCTCGACGGCGTGACGGCGGTCTCCACCGCTGTGGAATTCCGGCACCAACACGCTGACCGGCTATGGCACGAGCCTGGCCGACGTCGTGTTCACGATTGCGCTGTCTTCGATCGGCACCACGCTGAACGGGGCCAACACCGCGACCTACACGATGACCTGCTGCAGCCGGTCAAGCACAGGTCAGCGGGACGGAAGACAATACGACTCCGTTCACGGTGAACGTAGTGGTGACCGACGCCGACGGCAGCACGGCTCCGACCAGCTTCACGGTCGCGATCGACGACGATCACGCCGATCGCCAACAACGACACCATCAGCACGCCGATCACCGGCGTCTTCACGACGGTAATCTGCTCGCCGAACGACGCTTCGGCGCCGACGGCGTCGATTTCGACAATTCACCTGTCGCCGGCCAGGTCTTCGTGGTCCCGGTTCGGCGGTGCGGCGGCTCCGTCGTCTACAACGACGACGGCACCTTCACTTACACGCCAACGCCGGCTTCAACGGCGCCGCGAGCTTCCAGTACACGATCACCGACGTGACGGCGATACGTCGACGGCTACCGTCACCTTCAGCAACGTGCAGACGAACACGCTGCCGACGGCGGGCACCAGTCGATCACCATCGACGAGGAGGGGCTCCTTGAACGGCGTTCGCCGGTCGGCGACCCGGGCGACGTTGGCGGGCGGTGATCGTCCAGGGCGGCACGCTGATCCACGACTTCAACACCGATGGCCCGAATGCCACGGATCCGATCAACTTCTCGCCGATGCATCTGCAGGCGGTCACGGGTGCAACCTCCGCAGGCACGATCGCGATCTCCTCGGGCGGCCTGCGCTGACCTATTTCTGGGACGCCGACCGGCGACGATCTCTACGCCTCGACCAACACTTCGAACCTGGCGAATGCCATCGCGACCGCGGCGTTTAAGGTCGAGCTCAACACGTCCACGGGCGTCTACACCTATACGCAGATCAAGCCGCTCGACCATCCGGGCCACGATAACCCCGCTACGCCCAATCCGACTGTCGAGACCTCCTACGAGGACGACATCCAGCTGGTCCTGACCTACCAGGTGAAGGACGCGAACAACGACGCGACCACCGGCACGCTAAGTGTCACGATCGACGACGACGTGCCGGTTCGCAGGGCGACTCGGCCTCCGTTGTCGAAGGTCAGGGCCAGGACTTCAACATCGCCTTTGTGCTCGACTTCACGGCAGTATCGACGACACCGACTCGACAGATGCTCGAGGCCGTGCGCACGGCGGGTCAGGAACTGTTCAACAACACCAGCGGCGATGTGCAGATCCACCTCGTGGCGTTCTCGTCGGAGGCGACGTCGTACGGGCCGTTCACGAGCTTCGCAACTTCTCGGCGCAGATCTCTGCCATCAACCCGAACGATGGCGGATCGCGTCCGTTAGCGATGGCACCGACTTCACGGCCGGCATCATCGAGACCATGGACGTCTTGCGCCGATCCCGGCTGGAGCAACCAGGTTATCTTCGTCAGCGACGGCAACCCGAACGAACAGACCGGCACGGGCGGCAATTCGCTTGCCGACGCGACCGCGACGGCCTGGAACAATTTCGTCGACACCAACCTCATCAACGTCACCACCGTGGGTATCGGCGATGGCATCAACACCGCGCGCCTGCAGGACGTCGATGTGGATGGCGCCGGTCGCCGATCGCCATCAGCGACTTCGATGATCTGATCGATGCGCTTCCAGGTGACCGGCGGCGACATGTCGGGCAACGTGATGCTCGCAACCAACGCCACGGCGGCATCGACGACGCCTTCGGCGCCGACGGCCGGTCGCCTCCTGTCGATCCAGATCGGCGGCACGACCTATACCTGGAACGGCACCAATGGCGCCGACGCCATCGATCCGGGTACGCCCGCGAATATCGCGGACAACCTCGACGGCAACACGTTGAGCAACATCGCCACGCCGAACGGCGGCCACCTGACCTTCAACTTCGCCACGGGCGCCTGGACCTATACCGCTCCAACCAACCTCGCCGGCAATGTGGTGGAGAATTTCACCTACACGCTGCGCGACAACGACGGCGAACGAGTTCCGCGGCGCTCCAGGTGACCGTCCTCGCCTGCAACGACGCGCCGGAGATCAATCTCAACGGTCCGACCGCGAACGGCCAGTATCGCGACGAGTTCAGCTCCGTCGCCTACAGCAATACCAACGGTACGACCAACTGGTCGTCCGACGCCGTGGACCGAGTCGAGCGACGACGGCAGCGCCAGCCAGCGGCGCGATCCGCGTCGCAGAGCAGCGAATGCGCTTCGGCGAAATTGGCGACGGTGGCCGACCATCCAGCGCACGGTCAATCTGGCCGGCGCGACCACCGCGACGCTGTCGTTCAATTTCTCGTCGGTCGGACCGAAAGCGGCGAGGATCTGGTCATTACGTTTGCAGCCGACGGTTGAACTTCGTCACGTCGCGACGCTCGACAGCGGATGATTCCGCTGGCCTCACGACTTTCAACCTGGCGGGCCCTTCACGGCGAACGCAGTCATCAGGTTCTCGATCGATCCGATGTCGGCGAGCAACGAATACCTCGCGATCGACAACGTCAACATCGCCTTTACTGGGGTTTCGACGCCGACCTTCACTGAGGGCGGCGCGGCAGTCGACATCCTGCCAACGGCGACTCTGACCGATCCAGACAATCCGGCCGAATTCAGCGGCGGTTCGCTCCGCGTCCAGGCTCACTGCGGGCTCGGTCGCTGGCGACCAACTCGTCTTTACGGCCGGTGCGACGAATCCGTCCGGGCAGGGTGATTATCGGTGGCACAACAACATCGGACGGTGACTGGCTACGGCACAGCCAACATGCTGATTACGTTCAAACACGAACGCGACCGAGCGCGCTCGTCGACCAGCTTGATGCAGGCGATCGGGTTCACCACGAGCTCGGACAATCCAGGCACCTCGCGTACCGCCACCGTTACGTTCAACGATGGCGGCCACACCGGCGCCGGCGGTCGCTTACGGATGTCGAGACCGTGACCATCAACATCACCGCGGTGAACGATGCGCCGGTCAACACTGTGCCCGCAACGCAGGCCACGAACGAGGACACGTCCAAGGCCATCACGGGTCTCAGCATCGCCGATGTCGACGCGGGATCTGGCTCAGTTACCGTCACACTGGCCGTCACCAACGGCACCCTCACTGTGGCGGGAGGCTCTGCCGCCATCGCCAACAGCGGCACTTCGACGGTCACGCTGACCGGCACCCTGGGTGCCATCAATTCGACGCTTGCGTCGAATGTCACGTTCGTGCCGAACGCCAATTTCAGCGGCGTCGTGACACTGACGATGACGACCAATGACAACGGCAACTCCGGTGGCGCGCCGCTGTCGGATGTGGACACGGTGACCATTAACATCACCGCCGTGAATGACGTGCCGGCCTTCAGCGGGCTCAACGCCACGCCAGGCTACACCGAGGGCGGCGCGGCCGTCGTGCTGGATTCCAACGCGCTGCTTGCGGACATCGAACTCGATGCCGCCAACAACTATTCGGGTGCGACCCTTACGTTGGCGCGTAATGGCGGCGCCAGCTCGCAGGATGTGTTCGGCGCGAACGGCACACTGTCGTTCAGCGGCAGCAATGTGGTCTTGAGCGGGACCACTGTTGGTACGTTCACCAACAGCGGCGGCACACTGGTCATCACGTTCAACGGCAACGCGACCAGTGCGCGCGTCGACAGCGTGCTGCAGCAGCTGACCTACGCAAACACCAGCGACGCCCCGCCAGCTTCAGTGCAGGTCAACTACACCTTCAGCGACGGCAATGCCGGCGCGCAAGGAACCGGCGGTGCCGGGATCACGAACGGCAGCATCACGGTGGGCATCACCGCGGTGAACGACGCGCCGGTCAACACTGTGCCCGCAACGCAGGCCACGAGCGAGGATACGTCGAAGGCCATCACTGGCCTCAGCATCGCCGATGTGGATGCGGGGGCTGGCTCAGTCACCGTCACATTGACCGTCACCAACGGCACCCTGACTGTGGCGGGAGGCTCTGCCGGCATCGCCAACAGCGGCACCTCGACGGTCACGTTGACCGGCACCCAGGCTGCCATCAATTCGACGCTTGCGTCGAACGTCACGTTCGTGCCGAACGCCAATTTCAGCGGCGCCGCGACACTGACGATGACGACCAATGACAACGGCAACTCCGGTGGCGCGCCGCTGTCGGATGTGGACACGGTGACCATTAACATCAGCGCGGTGAACGACACGCCGGTCACACGCCCGGATTCCGTGATCACTAACGTGGGCACCGGCGCGCAGGTCGTGATCCCGACGGCCTGGCTGCTGGCAAACGACACTGATGTCGAGACCAGCCCTCTGACAGCAGTCGCAGGCGTTGGCGGTGCAACTGGCGGGTCCGTGTCGGGGACGGTTCCTAGCATCACGTTCACTGACGATGGCACGCTGGACGGAACATTCACCTATCAGGCGAATGACGGCTCGCTATCCGGCGCTGCTGCGACGGTGACGATCGACAACAATTCGACCGCCACAACCACCCTCGTCGGCACGGTGGCTTCCGAAATCTTCATCGGCGGCGCGACCAGCGACACCATTCGGGGCGGCGGTGGAAACGACTTCATCAATGGTGGAAACGGCACGGATACGTTGGATTTCTCCGACGGCACGAGCGGCATTACGTTCGCGATGGTTCAGTCGTCTTCCGATACGGTAGCGAACCTCACGTCGGCCGGCCTCGGTACCGATACCTACCGCAACATGGAAAATGTGATCGGTACGGCATTCGCCGACACGATCACTGCCAGCGCCGCAGGAGGTTCGATCAGCACGGGTGCGGGCGCAGACACCGTGAAGATCAATGCAGCTGGCAACACCAATCGCACGTGGACGGTCGACCTCGGATCCGACGCGGTGCAGGACACCGTAATCTTCAATCACGATGCGGTTGGTATCGGCAATCAAACAGTCGTCACTGTCAGCAACTTTGACGAAACTGACAGCGACCAAATCGCCGTGACGCTCAATGGAACGAGCATTTCAAACGGCTTCACAGAGCTTGACCTCCTGAATGAGACTATTTCTGGCACTAATCGGGTCATAGAAATTGCGAACTCTTCGCTGGTTGCTTCGGCTTTTGGTGGTGGAGGGCTGACGGACGATGGAAACAGTGGGACGATCGAAGACATCATCGTTGCCGCATCGATCGACAATATTCCCGACGGCACCTACACATTCATCGTGTACTCGAATGCGACCGGTACGGCAGATGCGGGCGTCTACACGGTAACTATCAACGGGGACAATTCGAACCCTGGCTCTGGTGATATGACTGTGGAGCACATCGCGACGCTGTCCGGCGTTGGGTTTGGTGCGCTGTCGTCCTTGAATTTTGCGAGCCTTACGGTCAGCGATCCGCTCATACTTGACCTCGGGGACCATGGTATCCACTTCTCGAGCGTGGAGAGCGGCGTCTCGTTCGATATCAACGGCGACGGCACGCCAGATCAGACTGCGTGGACGACGGGTCAGGACGGCATCCTCACGCTCGACCTGAATGGCAACGGGACCATCGACAGCGGCGCCGAGATCTTCTCGCCGTATTTCGCTGGTGGCGATCATGCCTCGAGCCTCGCAGCTCTCGCGAGCCTCGACAGCAACGGCGACGGCGTGATGGACGCCAACGACGCGGAGTTCGCGAACCTCACGGTTTGGCAGGACGTCAACCACGACGGCGTCAGCCAGGCGAACGAGCTCGCGGGCCTCGCTGACCATGGCATCACCAGCATCGATCTGCAGGCGACGCCGGCTGACGGCACGATCGACGGCCAGCAGGTGCTGTCGGAAGGCACGTTCACGACCGCCAACGGCGGCACGGGAACGTTCGTCGAGGTGGCCTTCGATACGGCGGTCGGCGCCAACGACAACGCCGCGGCTGCCCACACGACGGTCCTTACCGACGCGAACGCGCCGGAGGTCATCTCGGACTACTCGGCGGCGCGCGGCGACGTGATCGACGTCACGGGTCTGCTGGAGGCCAACTTCGGTCCCGACAGCAACCTGTCGGACTTCGTCAACGTGTTCGAGAATGGCACGGATGTGACCATCCAGATCGACCAGAATGGTCCGGCGAGCGGCGCCCACTTTGTCGATGTGGCCGTGCTGCAGGGCTACGGCACCAGCGCCTCGGACATCGTCCGCATCGCGTTTGAGAATGCGGAGCAGCAGATCGCGGTCTGATCGCAGGAGCAGGTCGATAAATTCAAGAACCCGCCGGAGATCCCGGCGGGTTCTTTGTTTGGTCAGCGGGCAGCTTCGCGTGTCCGGCATGCCAGCAATATCGACGGCTGCGAGCCCATTCGACGCTCTCTAATCCTGCGACTCGAGTTTTCTGATTTTCAGAAAAAATAGCTGGTCTATGTTCGTTATTTTGTTCTTGACCTTCGTGTAGGACTAATATCGTCGCCGCCATCCCGCTCCGGTAAGGGGCGCGTCGCGATCGTCATCGTGACGTGGCAACGGGATGCGGTGGCCGCTACGATGTCGGGCCTGAATGCTGCGAGCTCACGACCGTGACCGACATCGTCGGCACGCTGGGCAAGATTACGGGCGAAAGCCGGGGATCCGCAGTCGGACGGGAGATTGACGCCGACGCGACGGGCGGACGGTCCAAGTGCATGCCCGTGCGACAGCTCGCACGGTCCGGGCGGGGTCGGCGCAAGCGACAATTCCCGGTCAGTGATGCAGCAAGCCGCAAAGTCCATCCGCGTGCGGAACGCAGGCGAAGATCTGCGTCCGAGGCCCGGTTCAGTTCATCGTTCTTCGGCGATGGGCTGGACCACCGCCCGTGTGCCGCGAAAACGGCATGCGGGATGCCCGCATCAACACGTGCGGGCGCCGCGGGCGCGGTGAAACGCCCTGTCGTTCCGCACGCCCCTTCGGGGAAAAAGGAACAAGAAAGACCGGCGAGCCCTGGGGCCGGACGAAACACGGGGCGATGACGTGCGTCTGATGCACGTCGGGCTGTTTGAAAATTGAATCTGACAGGTTTGCCGATCCGTCATTGCGAGGAGCGAAGCGACGAAGCAATCCAGCGCGCGCGAAGCGCGCCAACTAAAAAATGCGACATCTGTCTCTGGCTCAAACTGGATCGCTTCGTCGCACCCGGCTCGGCGCGAAGCGCCGATCCGAGTCCTCCTCGCAATGACGGTGGGGCGGCGTATCGCGCCAAGCAAGGAGCGCGGCATTGGCCGAAGTCTCCGCGCGTTTTTTGGCGCGCCTGCCGGCGCGCGCTGGATTGCTTCGTCGTCGCTGCGCTCCTCCTCGCAATGACGCGGAGATTATTGGCGCGCAGGCTTCTGTTCGGCGGGGGCCTTGATCGCCAGGTGGTCGGACATCCGTCCCTTGAATTCGTGCGGGCCGTGGTGGCTGACCTCCTCGTCGATCAGCGCAAAGATCTGGCCGCGGCATTGCTCGCGCCAGCGCGCGCAGAACGATGCGTCTTCGGTCAGCCGGCGATCGCGGGTGCAGATCGGGTGGAAGAAGTTATAGAGCGGACCCGTCAAAGCCTTGGCCGTGGCCGGGCTGACCTTCGGCGACAGCACGGCGGCCTTCGCGACCATGGTTTCGAAGACGCCGCGCTGAATGAGCGTCGCGCTCATGCCGATCCCGTCGACCTCGACCAGGCCGCTTGTGACGGGAACTTCCTTTCTGTTCTGGAATGTCACGGCAAACCGCGGCTCAGGCTGACGAAGCGGGCAGGCGGCGCCGACCATCGGCTTGTCCGCTTGCAACAGGCGGAGAAGGACGTTCGGCCCGAACTGCACGTCGCCGTCGACGAACATGACGTGCGAGAACGTCGCATCCTGAACGACGAGAGACGCGTAGAGGTCGTAGGCAAGTGCGCTGTTGCTTCTTTCGGCCGTGCTGACCCGATACTGGATCTTGTTCAGCGAAAGAGCGCGGCCGGCATCCATCAGGCTGGTCATGCATTGCGGATGGATCAGGCTCCTGTGCGACATGACCGCGATCAGAATGTTCGTCTTCTCATCCATAAAATATTCCTCGTCGGAGAATTTTGGCCGCTGCTCAGCATGTCTTTTGCCGGTCAGGAAAATGGCGATGCTGGTTGTGATGTCGCTGGCGGCGAAAATTTGCAGGATGGCAGCAAATTGCGAGCTTGCGACGATCGTCAAGGCAGGCATCGGCGAGCCGCGTCGTCGCCGGCGCAAGGAATCATCCGTTCGGCCGCTCAAATCTTCTGCTCTTTCTGGCCGGCGCCCACCGTCACGTTCAGCTTCTGCATCTCGGTCCGTCCTTCCGGATACGTGACCTCGATCAGGAAGCTGTCGACGCCGTTGAAGGTCGGCTCCGACTTGTAGAACGCCACGTAGGCCGGGACTTCCAGCGCGAGGCATTGCTTGTAGTTCTTCGCGTTGATCTTTCGCCGACTTCACCGTGACCGTGCCGTTCGCGGGCTTCTCGACCAGGCGGATGGTCGGCAGCGGGCCGGACGAGCAATCCTGCTTGACGTTGATGAAAACGCCGACGCGGATGTCCTTGCCCGGCTCGCCGCGTGCCGCGCGCGTCACGGTCTGGCCGAGCGCCGCAGTGGACGCGATCGCTGCGCCGGCAAGGATCAGCGCCAGCGCCGCAAAGGTCGCGCGTCGCCAGTTCGTCACATTCTGAAACTCAATCCGCATGCCGTGGGCTCTCGTTGCATCTCGAAACGATTTTCGTGATTGGCGGAGCAGCAGTCTAGCATACGGCCGCCGGGCGATGTGTGACCGAGAGCACCAAGGAACCGGTGAAGGCTGGGGCCGGGGACGCGTTCCGTGGGCATGGCGCAGCGTTCAAGCGCGGCTGCACAAAGAAAAAGGGCCGCCCGACCATCTCGGTCTGGCGGCCCTCAAAAGGCGGCGCTGGCGCGTTACTTGCCGGCGATCTGCTTCGGCAGCCAGGAGGGGCGGCTGTCGGGCGCGGTGAAGTTCATCCGCTCGGACGACGTCGCCGGCGCGTCCGCGTCGGTCATCTGCGCCTTCGCATCGGCTTCGCTGCATGTAGGCCCTGGCCGACATCCAGCTGAAATTCACCGTCCAGTACGGCGCCTGGAACAGCGCGTCCTCCGGCCGGCCGAACCTCACCTTCGGCGACACCGGGGTCGGATGCTCCGACGGCGCCAGCGACGGCTCGACGATGGTCTGCTTCACCGGCAGCAGTTCGGACTTGATATCCGGATCGAGGATGCGGACCGGCGCAAGCTTCAGCGGCACGAAGCCGAAGGGCAGCGTCAGCGGCTCGGCATCGATCGAGTGCGGCTCGTTGAGGTAGGCGAGCAGGTGGCCCATCGCCGCCAGCATCTGGAAGTCTGCGAAGATCGCCAGCGACTGGATCGAGACGAGCGAGACCGAGGCGCTGAAGAGCGAGTTCTGCGCGTTCAACAGGTCGATGAGCGAGCGCTGTCCGAGCTCGTATTCCTTGGTGTAGGCGTCGATGGTCCGCCGATCCGCCGCGACCTGCCGCGAGAGCGCGCCGATGCGGTCGCCGGAATAGGCGCGTGCCGCCCAGGCCTTGTCGATCAACTCCAGCGCATCGCGCTGCAGCCGCGCGTGCCGCTGGGTCGTTCTCGATGTAGCGCTCGGCCATCTCGTTGCGACGCCACATGTCCTGGCCGCCGCGGAACACGTCCCAGCTGAACGACGACCTTGCCGCTCAGCTCGTCGCGCCGGCCGACGGTTGTAGTTGTAGTTCGTCACCGGTGTCGCCGCGACCTTCCAGCGCGACGCTCGGCACGAAGGCGCCGGCGGTCGAACGGTATCCGTACTTGGCGGCATCGGCATCCGCCTGTGCCGCGCGGATGGTCGGGTTGTAACGGATCGCGACGCGAGCGTGGCATCCTTGGTCGCGCGGCAGGTCGGGCAGCCGCCCCGGCCAGCGCAGATTGTGCGGCTCGAGACCGACGACCTTGCGAAAGCGCGCGCGCGCCTCGTCGAGATTTTGCTGGAAAGCCATAGAGCGCGGCCTCGGCTGCGGCGACGCGCTCGCGCGTCTGCTGCAGGTCGCCTTCGCCGGCGCGGCCGCCGGCGTAGCGCTGATCGACGTTCCGCAGGATTTCGCGATGCGCCTGCAGATTGCGCGTGGCGAGCTCGACGAGGCGGATGTAGCGCACGACGTCGAGATAGGCTTCCGAGGCATCGAGCGCGAGCAACTCGGTGCGTTCGTAGGTCCGCATGGCCGCCGCATCAGTGCGTGCGGCCTGGCGCCAGATTTCGTTGATGGTGGCGAATCCGTCGAACAGCGTCTGCCGCACGACGATCGAGTATTGCTGACTGTCGCGCCAGCCCGCTAAAGTTCGGCGTGGTGATCTGCTGATCGAACGCGCTCTTTGCCGAGTCGCGTTTCCAGCCGAACCTGCGGCAGCAATGTGGACTGCACCTGCCGCATTTCGGACTCAGTCGCGCGACGGTTTGCACCGGCCTCGGCGACGCCGGGATTGGTCGTGATCGTTTGCTTGATCGCGTCGCGGATCGAAAAGACCTGCGCATTGGCACTTGGCGCGAAGGAAGACCGTGCACAATAAGGCAAGCAAAGAGCGCTTGAAGAAATGTCATTTGCGAGTCCGCCCCCACATTCCAGCCAAACTTTTAGCAAATTCCGCTGGCGGTGAGGGAAAAATGGCAGCGTCTCGACGGTCCATTCCTGGGCGGTGTGGCAATTCTGCACCGAGGAGTGCAGATTTACCTACCGCTCGCGCAGCGCCTCGTCGCGCAGCATTCGGGCCGGCCTCAAAAGGTATTCAAGAACTGTCTTTTGCCCAGTCAACACCTCCACGGTCGTCACCATTCCGGGAATAACCGGCAATGGGCGATCGGTCGTCCCCAGGTGGTTCTTCTCGGTCCGCACCATCACCCGGTAGTAGGTCTCGCCGCGGTCGTTGCGGTCGCCCTTGTCGTCGATAATCGTGTCGGCGCTGATCCGCTCGACCTTGCCCTTCAGCGAGCCATAAACCGACGAGTCGTACGCGGAAATCTTGACGACGGCGTCCTGCTCCGGCCGGATGAACGCGATGTCCTGCGGCTTGATGCGGCCCTCAACGAGAAGCGTGTCGTCGACCGGCACGATTTCCATGACGGCGCCGCCAGGCGCGACGACGGCGCCGACCGTCGTGACGTTGAGCTTGTTGACGATCCCGTTCACCGGCGAGCGCAATTCAGTACGCCGGACCTTGTCCTGCGCGGCCTTGATGTTTTCATCGAGCACCGCGAGATCGCCTCGCGACTTCGCGAGATCGTCCTCCGCCTGTGCGCGAAAGGTCGTTCGCGCGTTGCAATATTTTCGATTGCGCTTCCTGCATCGCGGCTTGCGACTTGCCGAGCGAAGCCTTCACGATTTCGAGCTGACCGCGCATTTCACTTGCCTGCCGCTCAAGCCGCAGCATTTCGATTTCGGGGACCACCCTTTGCTCATAAAGCTTGCGCGTCAGGGCGACTTCGCGCGCAAGAAGCTGCAGCGTTTCGGTCAGCTTCTTCTCGGATGCCGTGAATTCGGCGAATTCCTGCTGCCGCTGCGTAAACTGCTTCTCGAGCACGTCGATTTCCTGGGCGAGCTTGCGCATCTGGGCATCGAATACGCTCTGTTCGGTCTCGACGGCGCGCTTGGCCTCCCGGACAAGGTCTTCAGGAAAAACGAGCTTCGGGTTTCTCGGTGGCCTGCGCCTCCAGCCGGGCGACGCGGGCGGCGGTTGCGCCACGGCGCTCGCTGACCTCGCCGTACTGTGACGCGAAGTTGGTATCGTCGATCCGCATCAACGGCTCGTCCTCGCGGACGGTTGCGCCTTCACGCACGAGGATCGTCGTGACGATCCCGCCTTCGAGCGACTGGACGACCTGGATCTGCCGGGTCGGCACGACGCGGCCGTTGCCGCGCTTGACCTCGTCGAGCGCGGCGAAATAAGCCCAGATCAGCGCGGTGACCAGCAGCGCCAGGGTGGAGAAGAGGATCAGCTGTGCGACGTCTGCGGCGTTCGCAGCTCGGCTGCGGCCCTGACGTCGTTTGCGAACGCGAAATCAGTGCCGCGCATTGACGTTCGTTCCCTGTGCACGTCGCCGCTGGTCAGCATCGCGATGACCTTGTCTCTGCGGGCCGTCGGCGACGAGCCGGCCCTTTCTCGAACAACAGGATGCGGTCGACGAAGTTGAGCACCGACATGCGGTGGCTTGAAATGATGATCGTCTTCTGGTCCGCGCTGATGGATTTCAGCCGCTCCAGGAACTCGGCTTCGCTGCGAATGTCGAAATGCGCGGTCGGCTCGTCCAGGAACAGCACTTTCGGATTGCGGATCAGCGCTCGCGCGAGCCCGATCGCCTGCTTTTGGCCGCCGGAAAGGCTGTTTGCCGCCCTCGGCAACCGGCATTTCGTAGCCGAGCGGGTGTCCGGCGATGAAGGACTTCGACGCCCGCGAGCCGCGAGGCCTTGACGATTTCCTCGTCGGTGGCCTCCGGGAAGCCGAGCGCGATGTTGTCGCGCAGCTTGCCGAAAAAGAGATCGGTGTCCTGAAGCACGAAGCCGAGGCCGGCGCGCAGGTCGGCGGATCGTACTGTCTCAGATCGATATCGTCGACGAGCACCTTGCCGTCGTCCGGATCGTAGAACCCGGCCATCAGCCGTCCGACGGTGGTCTTGCCGGAGCCGACGCGTCCGATGATGCCGACCCGCTCGCCGCTGCCGATGCGAAAACTCACGTTTTCAAGAGCATTTTGCGCAGCGCCCGGATACTTGAAGGTGACGTTGTCGAACACGATCGAGCCGCGCTCGATCCGGCGGGCGATGAACGTGCGCCCCGGCGGCCGCTCCCGCTCGAGCTGCATGATCGTGTCGATCGCGTTGCATCGCGCGTGACGGTCTGGCTCGCGCGGGTGATCATCGCGGCAACGCCGGTGATCGGCGCCAGCACGCGGCCCGCAAGCATCGAGGCCGCAACCAGCGCGCCGACCGACAGCTTGCCGTCGAGAATGAGAAACACGCCGATGATCATCATCAGCAGGGTTGCGACCTGCTGCGCGGTGCTGGCGGCGGTCAGCGCCAGCGAGGACCAGAACTGCACATCCTCGCTCGATCGCGCGGTCGCCGCGACCGAGCGCTCCCAGCGGGATTGCATCCGCGCTTCGGCTCCGACCGCGCGGATCGTTTCGAGCGAGTTGAGGCTTTCGACCAGCACGCCGTGACGCGCGGCGGATTCGTTTTGCAGCTTGCTTCATCGCCGCCTGAAGCGGCCGTTGCAGCAGAAATCCGAGCCCGATCATGATCGGCAGGATGACGATCGGGATCCAGGCCAGCGGTCCGGCGACGATGAACAGAACGGCGATGAAGACGATCGCAAACAAGCAGATCGGTGATCGCAACCACCGATCCGGACGTGAAGAACTCGCGAACCGAATCGAAATCCCGCAGCTGATTGGCGAGCACGCCGACCGATGGCGGGCGGGACGCCAGCTTCACCGATTGCACATGCTCGAATATCTTCGCGGCGAGCACGACGTCGATCTTCTTGCCGGTGACGTCGATGATGCGGCCGCGCACCATGCGCAGCACGAAATCGAAGACGATCGCGATGACCATGCCGATCGCAAGCGCAACGAGCGACGGGATCGCGCCGTTCGGCACGACGCGATCGTAGACGTTCATCGTGAAGATCGGCGCGCCGAGCGCGAGCAGATTGACGACCAGCGCCGCGATCGCGACGTGGCTGTAGTTCTCCCAGAATCGCTTGGCGACGGACCAGAACCAGTGCGCTTGCGCCGGTGCAGCGCCGGCTACGCGGTTGTCGGTCTGCGCGGCCGGGCGAACGAAGAATGCATAGCCGAGGTAATCCTGCGCGTCGGCGCCGATGCGACACCGGGCGTCGGCGAGGTCCGCGACGGGTCGATGACCTTCGGCGTCGGCGCCGCTGCTGGTCAGGATGCGCGTCGTGCCGTCCTTCATGATCAGAACGGCGGGCAAGAACCAGCGCCGGGATATCCTTCAGTTCGCGCTTGACCGCCTCGGTCTCCAGGCCGGCGCGGACGGCCGCTCGTTCGAACAGCGCGACCGTCAGACGGCCGTCTTCAATCGGCAGCCCGGACAGCAGCGCCTCGCGGCTGAGCGCGCGTCCATGAAACGCGGCAAGAAAGATCAACGCATCCGTCAAGCGGATCGATTTTGCGCGCGGGCGCGGGCGCAGGCGCGCGCGACCGGACGGGGCACGGCCGATCGGGGGTGATTTGGTCGAATATTCAACGCGGTCACCTGCCTGACCAAAACACCACTGCGCGCCGGCTATTGGTTAATTTTGCGAAGCCACACAATGGCGGCCGGCTGCGCTCCCAGCAGGTCAAACTTTACTGGAAACGAGAACAAATAGCGACAATAGTCCCCCGAAATGTCTCGGCTTTTCGGGGTTAATGCTAACGCTGGGGAGCGGCCGCGATTTCGCCCTCAGGCCCTGTTCGCTAGACCCTGGGCTCTACAGGAGAACCGGCAGGGTGCCCGCGAACGGGGTGGGCGCCGGTCTCGTCATCGAGCCCGGGCAGGACGCTGTCGATCGACCGCCGGCAGCGAGGCGAAGGGGGCGGCAAACAGTTTCACGCCATCCTGGTCGAGGGCGAACAGCGGCAAGTAGTGGGGCAGGTCGCGCTTCGGCGTAAAAGCCGCTCTTGCGGTTGTCGAGAACGTACCAGCGGCCGCCCGCGCGCGCGGTCAGCACCGCATGATCGATACGGACGGAGGTGTCCCGGACCAGGACGATCCGCAAATCGCTGGCGCGCACGCCGGCTTCGAGCAGAAGCTTGTATTTGAGAATGGCGTAATCCTCGCAGTCGCCCTTGCCGAGCTTCAGCGTCGCGAGCGGCGCCGACCATCGGTCCATCTGGCCGTGCATCGCCATGTCGCTGGCATAGACGATCGCGGAATTGACCAGCTGGTTCGCCTTTTCGAGCTGGGCCCGGCCGGCGGACGTCTTGATTTGCGCGACCAGCGCCCAGAACCGTGTCTGCTTCAGCGCCGCAGGACTGCGGGTCTGCCTGGCACGATCGCAACCGCGCCTCGTCCTCCTGCAATTCCTTCGCAAGCGCGCGCCACTTGAACCACAGAGCCCCTTCGGGGGCCTTGAACGCCTGCATCCCGAAGGTTCGTCGCCCTGGGCGATCGCCGCAGGTACGGGCTGGATCACGTCGGAAAGGCTGTCGGCCGGCGTGGAGGTCGCCAGGCGCACCGCGGTGCTCGCCGGGTGGCCGTCACGCTTGGCCATGGCGGCGTTGATGGTGAAGAAGCGCGCCGGCCCCTGCGGCGGCGTCACACCCACACTCGGCGCAGACGTCGACGAAAATTTCGGGATGGCGATCAGATCGGCGGCCGCAAACGACGCCGCGCCTGCGCCGCGCACGGCCTTCTTGGCGAGGCGGGGCTGACAGACCCAAAAGCAAGCGCCGCACATACTGCCACCCACGCGCTTCTGCGCGTGTGCAAGAACTTGAACATCTGACGTCCCCGTATCGGCACGTCGTCCGCGTGTGCGGGATCGCGTGCCTTGTTGGACGCCAAGCTGTCGGTTCGCCCCTACGAATGAGTAAAAACGCTTTGCGGAACGGGCACTTCCGGGCTTCAGGATGAAGATCGGGGGACCGCAGCTGCTAAAATCAAAGGTTAAGATTCGAAATTCGGCGTAGGACATCGTTAACCATCGCATTGACTTCGGATTCGCTGTTTGGTTCCTATTCTTGGCTTGGGCTGGGATGAATCGAATGAAACTGCTGTTGAACGTCGGGCGCGCATGGCCCGAGGTCGAGCACGTTTATTTGGTCGGGTATCGCAACTATGCCGTTGGGCGGATGTGGTTTGCCGTCGACAGGCAGACCGATCCGCGACCATGGGAATGGCATCTCTCCATTCCCATGACCTTGCCCGATGATTCCAAGGGGATCGCGCGCAGCATGGCCGAAGCCGTGCAGGAGCTCGGCAACGCGTTGCACCGGCTGATCCTGCAAACCCCGCACGACCGGCTCGAGCGGGCTTTCCAATTCGCCGGCGCTGCCGGCTTGAGCTTCGATCGGGGCGATGAAATCGAACTGACCGTTGCAGAAGCGGTGCCTGCGCCGGCTGCGGCGGATCAACCCGGTCAGGCATTGGTCAAGACTGGAGCCGTTGCAGGGCCGGTCCAGCGCGCGGCTCAAGCGCATGTAGCGGTTGCGGGGCAGACGCCGACAGTCAAGCAGGCAACGCTGCCGAAGAAAAAGATGCCGGTTGTTCGGGTGCAGGTCGCGAAGCCTGCGGCGCAAGTTGTTGCTCCGAGACCCGCGGTCGTTACGAGCCGCAATCCCGACCGACAACGCCTTCGGCAAGCAATAGCCAGAGCTGAGTGCGACTGTCATCTTGGTCCGGCGCAGCGCGGATTCGTGCCGCCTGTTGAGCAAGGTTTCGACCTGACTTCACTTCCGATCAGCGACGCACGCAAAAATTCCTCTTCAGCGGCGAACGGCCTGCGCAAGCGGAACGCGAGCCGCGCTTCGCAAGACACACTGAGGTTGCACGCGCTTGCTGCGCGCCGCGCTTGCTTGAAACGATCGATCATCGATCACCGCGCACATATTGCATCGCGTCTTGACGGGAACCGCGCGCAGCAACGGTGTCCCAATGCCGAAATTGCCGATGCCTCGAAAACACGAGATTGGATTTGAGAATTCTTCAGACATTCGGCGCGTTCGATCAGGCGTCTCTCAATGCAAGTGGATTCTTCATGTGCAAGACGAGGAAGAGCGCCCAGGAACTTGCAGATCTGGTCAAGGCGCAGATCGGCGTCGAGGAGCTCGCGATCGGCGTGCGCAAGGATCACGCCTTGGTTGGCAGCCGATGATCGAATATGCGCCCGGCAACCAGCTCGGCTTTCAGCGCCGCGCTGATGAGATCGCCGAAAAGCTTCGGCACGAGTACGAACTGGCCGACTAGCAGTCGCAGAGCGCGATGGGGTTGAGATCGCCGTCGTTATTTGGTGGCTGCTGGCGCGGGATTGGGCGACGACGGAGCCGCGGAGGCGGGCGTGACGCGCTGGCCGCGCTTGCTGACGCAAAGCGCCGCATAGCCCTGCTCGGGCCAGGCGCCGATATTCAGATTTCGCGTCGTGGAGCGTTGGTTCGGCTGGAACGTGCCGTAGATGATCGACGTGTAGGTGGCGAGGTCCTTGCCGGCCTTGTCCTTGATGGTGCAGTCGACCTCGACGTCGCGGACGGCGAAATCGTTCGGATTTCGCGTGTCCGCCGTGATGCGCAAGGGCGGTCTGGTCGAGGTCTTCACCATCCTGATTTCAATGTTGGTGACGGTCACGATCTGCGCGGCGGCGGGCTCCGGCCCAAGCGCGAGACCCGATCCGATCAGGAATGTGATCATCAAAAAGACGCTGCGCACAAAAACCTCCGGTCGCCACATCGCCGGCCGCATCTGGATAATTGGATAACTAATGTTCCTCTATGGCAACAATTGTGACCCGCACGAAACCGTCAGCGGACCGCGCCACCGCGATACACGCGCTGATAGCGCTCGCCGAGGCTGGTCAGCACCTCGTAGCCGATGGTGCCGAAGTGGAGCGCGAGCTCGTCGGCGGTGACGCCGTCGCCGACCAGCGTCACCATCTGGCCGCGGCGGAGCGGGGCGGGCAGGTCGGTGATGTCGATCGCCATCAGGTCCATGGAGATGCGGCCGGCGATCGGGCAGCGCGTGCCGGCGATGATCGCGTCGGCGGTGCGCACGCCGTCGACGCCGCCGGCCGCGCGGAAATAGCCGTCGGCGTAACCCGCCGCGACGATCGCAAGCCGGGTCGGCCGCCGCGCCGTCCAGGTCGCGCCATAGCCGACGGTGCCGCCCTTCTCGACGTTGCGCACCTGCACCACGCGCGCCTTGACGTTCGACCACAGGCTGCATCGGATTGTCGGCTTCCGGCGTCGGGTTGATGCCGTAGAGGGCCGCGCCCGGCCGCAACAAGTCGAACTGAAATTGCGGCCCGAGAAAAATTCCGGAGGAGTTCGACAGCGATGCGGGGATGTTGGTGAACAGCCGCGCGACTTCGCGGAAGGCGGCCACCTGCCTTGCGTTCAACGGATGATGCAGATCCTCGGCGCAGGCGAGATGGCTCATCACCAGCGCAATGCCGTGATCCGGCTGGGCGGCGCGGGCCGACAGCGCTTGAGCCTCGGCGACACTGATGCCGAGGCGGTTCATGCCGGTGTCGATGTGGATGGCGGCCATGCCGGGATACCCGTTCACCTTGCGGAAGGCGTCCCATTCGGCGAGCTCGCCGAGATCGCCGATCACCGGCCGGCAATTGAGTTCGGCGAAGGTCGTGCCGGTGCCCGCGAAAAATCCACCGAGCACATAGATCGTCGCGGCGGGCGCCGCTGCGCGGGCGCGCCGCGCCTCGTCCAGGGTGGCGACGAAGAATGTCTTGCAGCCTGCGGCGGCGAGGGCGTGGGCGACCGGCTCGATGCCGCAGCCGTATGCATTTGCCTTCACGACCGCAGCACATTCGGCCGGCACGCCGCGGCTTTCCAGCTTGCGCCAGTTGGCGACGATGGCGTCGAGATCGACGGTGAGCACGCCGTTCGCGGCAGGGTCGACCTGGCTCGCCTCGACGGCGGGCGTCTCACCGTCCGATGCTGCAACTGCCGCTTGCGCCATATCTGCTACCCCGCGCCCGTTTCGAAACCACGTCGCAGAGGAGGGCGCTCATTCCGCTCTGTTCGCGCGGCAGAATACGCTTGTGCGGCGCAGCGCTCAACCCGCAGGCGCCCGACCCCCAAAGGCTCGATGGAATGTCTACATGCGGTCCGGCAGATAGCCGTCCGACGCCAGATCGGAGAAGCGGGTGATCGATGCCTCGAAGTGGAGGCCGACCGCGCCGGTCGGACCGTGACGCTGCTTGCCGATGATCACTTCGGCCTTGCCGTGGGCAAGGTCCATCTCGGTCTGCCACTTTTCGTGCTCGGGCGTGCCGGGGCGCGGCTCCTTGTTCTGCAGATAGTATTCCTCGCGGTACAGGAACAAGACGACGTCGGCGTCCTGCTCGATCGATCCGGATTCGCGAAGGTCGGAGAGCTGCGGACGCTTGTCGTCGCGGTTTTCGACCTGACGCGACAGCTGCGACAGCGCGATGACCGGGACCTGCAACTCCTTTCCCAGCGCCTTCAGGCTGGTGGTGATCTCGGTGACTTCCTGCACGCGATTGTCTGACTTTTTCGACGAGCCGGACAGAAGCTGGATGTAGTCGATGATCAGGAGATCGAGACCTTTCTGCCGCTTCAGCCGGCGCGCGCGCGCGCAAAGTTGCGCGATCGAGAGGCCGCCGGTCTCGTCGATGTAGAAGGGAAGCGTCTGCATCTCGATCGCGGCGTCGCGGATCTTTTCGAAATCGGCTTCGGTGATGCCGCCGCGCCGGATCGTGCTCGACGGGATTCCGGTCCGCTCGCCGATGATACGTGTCGCGAGCTGCTCGGCCGACATTTCCAGCGAGAAGAAGCCGACGATGCCGCCGTCCATGGTCTTCATCTGAGCCGTCGGCCTGCAGCTCGGCGCGATAATTCTTCGCGATGTTGTAGCCGATGTTGCTGGCAAGCGAGGTCTTCGCCATGCCGGGGCGCCCGGCGATGATGATGAGGTCGGAGTGCTGCAATCCGCCCATCTTGGCATCGAGGTCGCGCAGGCCCGTCGAAATACCCGACAAGCCGCCGTCGCGCTTGTAGGCGTTCGCCGCCATGTCGACGGCTGCGGTCAGTGCATTGGCAAAACGCTGGAAGCCGCCGTCATAACGACCGGTCTCGGCGATTTCGTAGAGGCGTTTTTCCGCCTCCTCGATCTGCTGGCGCGGCGAGGAATCGACCGGCGAGTCGAAAGCCTCATTCACCAGATCCTCGCCGATGCGGATCAGGTCCCGACGCAGCGCCAGATCGTAGATCGTGCGTCCGTAATCCTGCGCATTGATGATGGTCGTCGCTTCGGCTGCGAGGCGGGCGAGATACTGCGCTACCGTCATGCCGCCGATGTCGGTCTCGGCCGGAACGAACGTCTTCAGCGTCACGGGTGTCGCGATCTTGTTCAGCCGGATCAGGCTGCCGGCGACCTCGTAGAGGTGCTGGTGGATCGGCTCGAAGAAATGCCGCGGCTCAAGAAAGTCCGACACGCGGTAGAACGCGTCGTTGTTGACGAGGATCGCGCCAAGCAGGCTCTGTTCGGCCTCGATATTATGCGGGGCCGTACGATAAGCAGGGGTGCCGGCGACGGGCGCCAGTTTCAGGGCGGTCGAATCAGAGGGGGCCATGGAAAGGAAGCAGGACGATGAAGTTTTGACGGGAACGCGGCGAACCTTGCCAATGGACGGGCGATAAAGCACCACGCGCCCGGTCGGCGATACCGCTTAGTTCTTCTGAAGCGCCATTATCCCTGATTCACACAACGGCGAGTGACTCCAAAAATTTATTTGCGCAGTTCCGTGCTTGACGACGTCCCGGTCGGCTTGGCGATCGTCACCCGCGAAAGGACGGACTATTCACCCGCAAGTTGAAAAATCGGCACTTTCTTGCGTTCGGCGCGCCGTAGCCGCGCTTCGGCCTCTGCGACATAGGTGCGCGTCATTGGAACTACGCCCTGACGCTTCGTGATCTGGATCTGGATGTTCATCAGCATCTGGCTGCGGAACGCCATTTCCGACGAGGCAAGGTAGAACTCCCACATCCGCACAAATCTTGCGTCGTAAAGCCGCTCGGCGTCCTGCCTGCGCGCCAGGAAGCGCTCGCGCCACATCTTCAGCGTCTCGGCGTAGTGCAGGCGCAGGATCTCGATGTCGTTGACCAAGAGGCCGGCGCGCTCGATCGCGGGGAGCACTTCCGACAGCGCCGGGACGTAGCCGCCGGGGAAGATGTATTTGTCGATCCAGGGGCTGGTGGCGTTTGGTCCTCCCGATTGGGCGATCGAGTGCAGCAGCATCACGCCGTTATCGGTCAAGAGCTCGGCGCAGCGGTGGAAGAAGGTGTCGTAGTGACCGATCCCGACATGCTCGAACATGCCGACTGAAACGATACGGTCGAAGCGGCCCTCGACGTCACGGTAATCCGCAAGCTGGAACGCGATGCCGGGCAGGGGCTTTTCGGTCAGTTGCCGTTCGGTATAACGAAGCTGCTCGCTCGAAAGCGTGATGCCGACGACGCCGGCACCCGTGACTTCGTTCAGATAGCGGGCGAGGCCACCCCAGCCGCAGCCGATGTCGAGGACCGCGTGGCCTTGCTCGATCAGCAGCTTTGCGGCGATGTGGCGTTTCTTGGCGAGTTGCGCCTCCTCGAGACTCAAATCCGGTGCGTCGAAATAGGCACAGCTATATTGCCGGTCGGCGTCCAGGAACAGCGCGTACAGGCGATCGTCGAGATCGTAGTGATGCGCGACGTTGCGCCGCGCGCGGCGGCGCGGATTGAATCGCCGCACGCGGCGGACGAGCCGCCACGCAGCTCCCGGCAGCTTTGCCCAATAGGGGGCAGCTGCGGCGGGCTGATCGATCAGAAGGGCCATCAGGTCGGCGACCGAGCCTTGCTCGATCACCAGCTCGCCGTCCATGTAAAGCTCGCCAAAGGCGAGTTCGGGATCAAGCAGGAGACGGCGGACCGCGCCTTCGGTCAAGAAACGGATCTTGATCGGGACACCCGAACCGTCGCCGCACTGAAAATGAGAGCCGTCAGCCATGACAATGCTGACCGACCCATGGCGGATGGCGGCCGTCAGACTACGGCGAAGCAGTCGATCCATGGCGCGTCGTCCCGGGCACTCAAAGCCTTGCCTTTAATAGTTATGTGGACAGTTCAGGGTTCCACGGATCTGGGGCGGATCAGTCAACAAATTTCCGCAGTTAGCTGAGCATATTCAAGCTGCTCGGCAGCGTCGGTCACGGGCGGTTGATCGTCCGCTCGGGCGCCCTTCCATTCGCGTCGCAATCGGCTAGAAGATGACAGTGATTTGTCGCGGCGATTGCCGCAAGCGGAGGTTTTGGATGAGGAGCCGAGCGCTCAATCTGGCGGCTTTGGCGCTTCTCGTCGGCCTTTTCGGATCAATCGATAGCGTGGTGCGGCCTGCTGCTGCGCAACAGCTCGATGCGGGCAAACCACCGGCGCAAATTTTCGCCGGAACCTGTTCGGCCTGCCATCGCTCGCCGCGCGGCCTTGTGCGGTCGGTCTCGCCCGGGGGCGCTGCCGGGCTTCTTGCGCCAGCACTACACCACCGGCAACGACATGGCCGGCACGATGGCTGCCTATGTGCTCGGCAACGGCGGCACCCAGCAGGTCGCCGAGCCGCCGTCCAAGCGTGAGCCGAAGCAAGAGCCGAAACAGGAGCCTAGGCAGCGGGCGAAGTCGACGCTCAGGAGGTCGCCGCCCGCACGCCTGAGCCGAAGGAGCAATCGAAGTGCGGCCAAGCAGAAGGCGGCCAAGAAGGGGCAGCCTGAGCCGTCGGCCAAGGACGCATCGCCCGCTCAGGAGTCCGACAAGGCCGACGCCGCAAAGCTTGATGTCCCCGCTGCAAAGCCTGAGACGCCCGCCGCGGAACCGGCCAAGCCCGAAACCGCTGCGGTCGAGTGCAAGGTCGATCAGCCCGAGAAGCAGGCCGACGAAGCCAAGCCCGGTTTGCGTGCCGAGCCGTCAACGCCGCCGCGTCAGCCGGCGCTCCTGACGCTGCCGGGATTTCCGGCACCGGAACCCGAGCCTGAGCCCGCTGCCACACAAGCGGGGATGCGAACCGGCTGCGAACACGGCAACGCCCGTGCGCGCCGACGTGCCGCCGGTCGAGGCTCCCAAAGAGCAGGCGAATGGCCAGCCGAAAGAGCCTGCGCCTGCAGCTTTGCCTGCGCCTGCGCTTCACCTGCATCTTCACCCGCCGCTCTGGCCGAGGCGCCGAAGTCCGAGGTGCCGAAGTCCGAGCCGCTGCGCGCGTCGGTGAGCGAGCCGGCTCCGCTCGACATCATGCAGGAAGAAGTGCACGCGCCGCGGCCTGCGCGGCCGAGCCAGCAGAAGAAGCGCGCGCCCTAAGCCAGAGCGGAACATGCCAAGAAGAAAGGCGCTGGCCGAGACCAGCGCCTTTGTCGTTTTTGATGCCGCGATCGAAAAGCGATCAGGCCTTGCTTTTCTTCCGTTGCCTCGGCGGTCTCGCCTTCGCCTTCGGCCTCCTTGCGCGCTTCCGGATCGAAGAACTCTTCCGCGGCGGCGAGTGCCTCGGCCGCCTCGTCCTGCTCCTCGCGGCGGACGGTCACGTTCTCGCCGCGCTTGATGCGCTCGGCCTCGTCGGCGTTGCGCGCGACGGTGACGGTGACCGTCACCTCGACCTCCGGATGCACGGCGATCTCCACCTTGTGCTGACCGATCGTCTTGAGCGGCGCGTCGAGCATGATCTGGGCGCGGGTGACCTTGATGCCGCTCGGCTTCGAACAGCGAGACGAGGTCGCGGCTCGACACCGAGCCGTACAGCGCGCCGGTGTCGGATGCCTGACGCAGCACGATCACCTCGCGGCCGTCGATCTTGGCCGCAGCCTTCTCGGCTTCGCCCTTGGCCTGGAGGTTGCGCGCCTCGAGCTCGGACTTCATGCCGTCGAACTTCGCGCGGTTGTCCTTGGTCGCACGCAGCGCCTTGCCGCGCGGCAGCAGAAAGTTACGCGCGAATCCGTCGCGGACACGGACGACTTCGCCCATCTGTCCGAGTTTCGCCACGCGTTCCAGCAGGATGACTTCCATGGTTGTTCTCCGTAGTCGGTTGGTTGCGTTGTCAGGATGAAGGGGTGGGTGGCGTGGCCTTGTTGCCGAAGCGCCGGCGCAGGCCGAACGAAGCATCGAGCAGGCCGAGCACCGGCACGAGCACCAGCGGCCAGATGAACATGACGATGGCGCCGTAGGCGGCGAGCCGCCACCAGAAGCGCCCGCTCGAGGAGCGGGTGAAGGCGTGCAGGACGGCGAAGCCAACGAGCGTATAGGCGGTCAGCAACGCGGCGCCGACGATCTGCGCGAGCAGTGCAAGCAGTCCGCCGGCAAATGACAGCAGCAGCGCTGCGGCGAGGACCACGATCGCGGTCTGCGGCAATTCGATGCTGTGGAGGTCCGGCCAGGGCCGGCGCAGGCGATGCGAGGTCCGCGCAATTCTGCCTGCGAGCCAGAGGTTGAGAAGATACATCACGATCGTGGTGCCGACGGCGACGAGCGGAAGCGCGCGGGCGATGAAAGACGCCGCGCGTTCCTTGTCCTCGATCTCCACGCCCGTGCGATTGACCGCGCCGAGCGCCTGCAAAGCCTGCTCGCGAAGCTGTCGCGGTGACGTCGTCGCCGCTGCTCCCTATCATCAGCAGGCCGATAGTCATGATCAGTGCGGCGATGAACGCCGCCCACAGCACCACGCGGCCGATCGGATACCACTCGAGAGCGGCGTCGTGTCCGTTCGGCGACGGCGATGCGCCAAGCGGGCTGCGCAAGCAGTGAAAGGTGTCCAAGCCAGTATGCGGGCAGCCGCGACCGTCAGCACATAGCCGAGCCCGTGCACGAGGCTGAAACTCAGCGGCGAGGACGATGCCGGCGACTATTCCGCCCAACAGCGCGCTTGCCGGCCCCCATCCGAGTGCCGCGACCATCAGGGGCAGGGGCGCGAGATACACCAGCACGAGCGAAAACAGAGCGCCGGAAATGATCGACGCGAACATCAGCGCCGACGCGCAGCCGGCCGCAATCGCAATGAGAATGTTCATCATCAGCTGTCCCGCTCCTCTCGAGCGGTTAGAAGCGGAGCGTTGCCGTCCGCCTCAACCATCGGCCACGGGCGGATTCCCGCAGCCTTATGAAGCTTGTTCCGGGGCGCCGCACCGCGGCGAACCCGGATGTCGATCTGACCTTAGCGAATGACGTAAGGCAGCAGTCCGAGGAACCGCGAGCGCTTGATGGCGCGGGCGAGCTCACGCTGCTTCTTGGCAGAGACCGCGGTGATGCGGCTCGGCACGATCTTGCCGCGCTCGGACACGTAGCGCACGAGCAGCTTGGGATCCTTGTAATCGATCTTCGGCGCGTTCGTGCCGGTGAACGGGCAGGTCTTCCGGCGGCGGAAGAACGGGCGACGCTGGGTGTTTGCAGCCATGGCCATTGGACTTACTCCCCGGTCGCGCGCAGGAGGCGTTGTTTCTTCTTCGCGCGGACGGCGCGGCGGACGATCGCCGCGATCGTCCGCGGTCACGGTCGCCGCGGAAGCCGCCGCCAAATCCGCCGCCACCGAAGCCGCGTTCGCCGCGCTCGTCGCGGTCGCGCTCGGACTTGCGCATCATCGCCGACGGGCCGTCCTCGAGCTCGTCGACGCGCACGGTGAGGTAGCGGATGACGTCCTCGTGGATGCGCTCCTGACGCTCGACCTCGGCAACGATCGCGGCGGGGCCGTCGATGTTGAGCAGCGTGAAGTGCGCCTTGCGGTTCTTGTTCATGCGGTAGGTGAGGGAGCGGATGCCCCACGACTCGGTCTTGGCGACCTTGCCGCCCAACTGCTCGACCACGCCCTTGATCTGGGTGATCAATTCCTCGACCTGCTGGGGGCTCGCGTCCTGGCGCGCGAGAAACACATGCTCGTAAAGCGGCATGAAAGTCCTTTCCTAAGGTTGCGCAGCTTCCGGCGGCAAGCCCTTCGAACCCTTCGGGAAAGGTTCGACAAGAAAGCTCAGAAGGCGGGAACACCGGACGACGGACCGACTGGTCCTGCCGCGTCAATCAAGGATTGATGAGACCGTCCGTTCAGCTCCCGGCCGGAAGCGACGAATGGCGCGCGTTATAGGGGATTTTGGCCGTATGGCAAGCAAAAGTG
>CAVWTB010000062.1:0-104278 GCA_963757845.1 uncultured Alphaproteobacteria bacterium | reverse complement strand
CAGCTCTGGCACATCGAGCCGGGCTTTCGTGCATTTCTCAGCCGCGATCGCAAGGCGCGGACGATCGAGGCAAAGGCTGTGGTGCTTGCGACCGGCGCGCAGGAACGGCCGGTGCCGTTTCCCGGCTGGACGTTGCCCGGCGTCCTCACCGTCGGCGCGGCGCAAATCCTTCTGAAGAGCTCCGGGCAGATCCCGGACAAGCCGGTGTGGGTCGCCGGCAGCGGCCCGCTGCCGCTGCTCTATCTGACGCAGCTGTTGCGCGCCGGAGGGCAGGTCGCGGGCTTCCTCGATACGACGCCACCGGGACGCATGCGGGCAGCGCTGCCGTACTTGCGCAGCGCAATGCGTGGCGCCGGCGATCTCCTGAAGGGGCTTGCCTGGGCGACCACACTCAGGACGCGGCGGATTCCGGTCATCAAGCATGTCGCCGACGTCGAAGCGATGGGCAAGGAGCAGATCGAAGCGATCCGCTATCGCACTGCCGACGGGCGGGAGGCGACGGTCCCGGCCGACATCCTTCTTGTGCATGAAGGCGTCGTGCCGAACATTCATGCGCCGCTCGCGCTGGGCTGCGCGGTGGAGTGGCGCGACGATCAGGATTGCTACGTGCCCGTCCTTGATCGATGGGGCGAAACCTCGCAGCAAAACCTGTTCGTCGCCGGCGACGGGGCGGGCATTGCCGGCGCCAAGGCCGCGTATCTGCGTGGCGAGCTCGCAGGCTTGCGCATCGCCGAGCGGCTCGGGCGCACGAACGCGCAGGCCGCCGAGACACAGGCCGCGCCGCTGCTGCGGCGGCTCGACCGCGAGCTTGCCCTGCGTCCGTTCCTCGACGCCCTGTTCAAGCCTCGGCCGCAGATCTTTGCGCCGTCCGACGACACCATCGTCTGCCGCTGCGAAGAGATCACCGCGCGCGACATCCGCGCGATGGTCGAGGTCGGCCAGCCGGGTCCCAACCAGGTCAAGGCGTTCACCCGCGCCGGCATGGGCCCCTGTCAGGGCCGCCAGTGCGGCTACACCGTGACGCGCATCCTCGCGGCGGCGGAGGGGCGCTCGCCCGCCGATGTCGGCTTCTATCGCGTCCGCCCGCCGCTGAAGCCGATCACGCTGGGCGAGCTCGCGGCGCTCGAGTATGAGGCGCTGCCGTGACGCGCGATCATGCCGACGTCGTCGTGATCGGCGGCGGCCTGCACGGCCTGTCCGCGGCGCTTTACCTCGCGCGTGCCGGCAAGCGTGTCGTCATTCTCGAGCGCGCGTGGGTCGGCCGCCACGCGTCGGGCGCGACCGCCGCCGGCGTCCGCACGCTTGGCCGCGATCTCGCCGAGGTGCCGATCTCGCTCGAAGCGATGGACATGTGGCATCGCATCGAGACGATCGTCGGCGACAGTTGCGGCTTTCACGCGCACGGCCAGATCAGGGTTGCGGAGACCGAAAAGCATCTGACGGAGCTGAACGAGCGCGCGGCGAAGGTGAGGCAGCTCGGCTACGCGCATGAAGAGATCATCGATCGTGCGGAGCTGCGCCGGCTCGTTCCGGCGCTGAGCCCTCATTGTGTCGGCGCGCTGGTGGCGCGGCGGGACGGCGCGGCCGATCCGCACCGCACCCTGCGCGCGTTTCGCCGCTGCTGCGAGGCGGCCGGCGTGACGATCCACGAGGGTTGCGGCGTCACCGCGATCGAGCGCCACGGCGCCGACTGGCTGATCCACTGCGGGCGAACGTCGTTTCGTCGCGCCCGCCATCGTCAATGCGGCGGGCGCCTGGGCCGCGCGCCTCGCCGCGCTGGTCGGCGACGACATCGCGCTCGGCATGAAGGCGTCGATGATGATCGTCACCGAGCGGCTGGCGCCGCTGCTCGATCCCGTCGTCAGCGCGGTCGGACGCGCCTTGTCCTTCAAGCAATCGGGGCAGGGGACGCTGGTGATCGGCGGCGGCTTGCAGGGAAAGGCCGATCTCGACACCCAGCGCAGCTCTGTCGATTACCGCGAGCTTGCGAAGGGCGCGCGTGCGGCGACCGATCTCTTTCCATGCGTGCGCGATGTGCGGATCATCCGCACCTGGGCCGGCATGGAGGCGAAGACCGAGGACCTCTTGCCGGTGATCGGTCCGTCACCCAACGCGCCTGGCGTCATTCATGCTTTCGGCTTCTCGGGCCACGGCTTTCAGCTCGTGCCGGTCGTGGGCGCGATCGTCTGCGATCTTCTGGTCCACGGCCGGACGGAGCGCCAGATCGATGCCTTCGCGGCGGAGCGGCTGATGGCGAGAAAGGCGGCGGCATGATCCGATACGCCGTCAAGCGGTTGCTGCTGGCGATCCCGACGCTGTTCGTGATGCTGACCGCCATCTTCGTGCTGGTGCGTCTGGTGCCGGGCGATGCCGCGTCGGTGATCCTCGGCGACCAGGCGACGGAGGCCTCGCTCCGCGCGCTGCGAACGCGGCTCGGCCTCGACCAGCCGCTGCATGTCCAGTACCTCAGCTTCATCGGCGACGTGCTGTCGGGCAATCTCGGACAATCGCTGAGCAGCGGCCGTTCCGTTGCGCAAGAGGTGCTGCTCGTCCTGCCGTACACGATCGAGCTCACGCTCGCCGCGATCACGATCGGCGTCGTGCTCGGCCTGCCGTTCGGCGTCGCAGCCGCCGTCGGCCGCAACAGCTGGGTCGACTACGCGTCGCGGATTGTCTCGCTCGTCGGCCTGTCGTTTCCCGCCTTCGTCTCGGGCATCCTGTTGCTGATCGTGTTTGCGATCCAGCTCGGCTGGTTTCCCGTGCTGAACACCAGCGGTGGCGGAGCCCTGGAGCGGCTGCGCAATCTGGCGCTGCCGGCGCTCAACCTCGGCATCATCATGATGGCCTATGTGGTGCGCGTGACGCGCTCCTCGATGCTCGGCGTGCTCAGCGAGGATTACATCCGCACGGCGCGCGCCAAAGGCGTGCGGCCGACGCGGCTCATCATGCGCCACGCCCTGCGCAACGGGCTCATCCCCATCATCACCGTCGTCGGCCTCTACTTCGGCACGCTGATCGGCAATTCGGTGCTCACGGAGATCATCTTCAACCGGCCGGGCCTCGGCAAGCTCATCCTCGGCGCGCTGAATGCGCGCGACTACACCCTGCTGCAGGGGCTGATGATCATCTTCGCGATCTGCGTGATTGTCGTGAACACGCTGACCGATCTCGCCTATGGCCTGGTCGATCCTCGGGTGAAATACAAATAATGGCCGACCACCGCAACCCTCGCGCCGCCGCGCCCAGGAACTCTCTGGACTCGCCTTCGCCAGGAACCGCCTGTTCTGGGTCGGGCTCGTGCTCCTGGCCGCGATCGTGATCGTCGCGATCTTCGCGCCACTGATCGCGCCGCACGATCCCCTGGAGCAGAACATCGTGGTGCGGCTCGAGCCGCCCTCGGCCGAATTCCTGCTCGGCACCGACGGCTATGGCCGCGACGTGCTCTCGCGCCTGATCTACGGCGCGCGCGTCTCGCTGGTCGTCGGCTTCCTCGCCATCCTCATCGCGATGGTCATCGGCTCGACCATCGGCATCGTCGCGGGCTATGTCGGCGGCCGGTTCGATCAGATCGTCATGGGCCTGCTCGACGTCATGCTGTCGTTTCCGACGCTGCTGCTCGGCCTGATGATCGCGGCGATGCTGGGCGCAAGCCTCGAGAACCTCATCATTGCCATCGCCATCACCGAGATCGCGCCGTTCGCCCGCGTCGCGCGTGCGCCGACCATTTCGCTGAAGCAGCGGGATTTCGTCGAAGCCGGCCGCGCGCTCGGCTTCGGGCCGGTCCGCATCATGGGCGTGCATATCCTGCCCAACATGATCTCCGACGTCATCGTCATGAGCTCGCTCTGGATGGCCTCCGCCATCCGCACCGAAGCGTCGCTCTCGTTCATCGGCCTCGGCGTGCCGCCGCCGACCCCCACCTGGGGGAGCATGATCCGCGAGGGCTTCGAGAACATTCTCGACGCCTGGTGGCTCGCCGTGTTTCCGAGCCTGGCCATTCTCGTCACGGTGCTCGCGCTCAATCTTTTGGGCGATGCGCTGCGCGACGCCATCGATCCGAAGCTGCGGGGAGAGTGACGGCATGACCTCAGCCCCCGCGCCGGCGCTCGACATCAGGAATCTTCGCACCGAATTCAAGGTGGGGCAGGGCTGGTATCCAGCCGTGCGCGACCTTTCGTTGACGCTCGCGCCCAATGAGACGCTCGCCATCGTCGGCGAATCCGGCAGCGGCAAGAGCGTGACCGCGCTCTCGATCCTGGGGCTGCTGCCGAAGGCCGGCGCGCGGATCGGCGCGGGCGAGGTGCTGTTCGACGGCCGCGATCTGGCAAAGCTCTCGGAGCGGGAGATGAGCGCGGTGCGCGGCAACGCCATCGCCATGATCTTCCAGGAGCCGATGACCTCGCTCAATCCGACCATGACGGTCGGCGAGCAGATCGCCGAGGCGATTATCATTCATCGTGGCGGCTCGCGCGCTGCCGCCATGGCGGAGGCGCTGCGGCTTCTGCAGGAAGTCAAGATTCCGTCGGCCGACAGCCGGATCCACGATTATCCGCACCAGTTCTCCGGCGGCATGCGCCAGCGCGTCATGATCGCCATGGCGCTCGCCTGCCGGCCGAAGATCCTGCTGGCGGACGAGCCGACCACGGCGCTTGACGTGACGATCCAGGCGCAGGTGCTGATGCAGCTGAACGAGCTGAAGCAGGCGTACGGCATGTCGGTGCTGTTCATCACGCACAATCTCGGCGTCGTGGCGCAGATCGCCGACCGTGTCGCGGTGATGTATGCCGGCGAGGTGGTGGAGCTCGCCGGTGTCGAGGCGCTGTTTGCGCGGCCGATGCATCCCTATACGGAGGCGCTGCTGCGCGCGATGCCGCGGGCCGACCAGACGAGCGACAGCCTTGAGCCTATTCCGGGCAGCGTGCCGGCCGTGACCGCGATGCCGCCGGGCTGCGCCTATGCGCCGCGCTGCCCGTTCAAACAGACAAGCTGCGAGGAGCGGCGGCCGGAGCTCGCACCCGCCGGCACGACCGCGCATCTGGTGCGATGTCCCGTGCGGATCGCAGCGGAGGTAAGTGCATGACGTCCGCATTGGCCGACGGCGGGCTCGAGGTCCGCAATCTCAGCAAGCATTTCGCCATCGGCGGCGGGCTGTTCGGGCCGGAAGGCCAGATCGTTCGCGCCGTCAACGACGTGTCCTTCACGGTGCCGCGGGGAACGTCGCTCGGCCTCGTCGGCGAATCCGGCTGCGGCAAGTCGACGGTTGCGCGCGCCGTGCTGCGCCTGATCGAACCGGATGCCGGTTCCGTCGTCTTCGGCGGCATCGACGTGCGCGCCGCCAACGGCTCGGCGCTTCGCGCGTTGCGTCGGCGGATGCAGATCGTCTTTCAGGATCCCTATTCGTCGCTCAATCCGCGCCGCACCATCCGTCAGGCGCTGGAGGAGCCGCTCTGGGTGCACGGACGCGGCTCGCGCAAGGAGATCGCGGAGAAGGCCGAGACGGCGATGGCCGAAGTCGGGCTGCCGAAGGACGCGATCGATCGCTATCCGCATGAATTCTCCGGTGGTCAGCGTCAGCGCATCGGCATCGCCCGGGCGCTGGTGCTCGATCCCGAACTGATCGTCGCTGACGAGCCGGTTTCCGCGCTCGACGTCTCGGTGCAGGCCCAGATCCTGAAGCTCATGGAAGGCTTGCGCGTGCGACGCGGCCTGTCGTTCCTGTTCGTCTCCCACGACCTGGGTGTCGTGCGTCATTTCTGCGATCGGCTCTGCGTCATGTATCTCGGGCGGATCGTCGAGGAGGGTGTGACGGCTGATGTGCTGGACCACCCGATGCACCCCTACACAAAACTGCTGCGCGACAGCTCGCCGGTGCCCGATCCGAAGGCGCGCCTTGTCATGACCAAGATCATGGGCGAGGTGCCGTCCGCGGCCAAACCGCCGCCCGGCTGCACCTTTCACCCGCGCTGCCCGCGCGCGTCCGGTCCCTGCTTCAGCGAGTTGCCTCAGCTTATCCATCGCGGCGCGGACCGGCTGGTCGCCTGCCATCAGCCGGAAGGCTGGCCGGTCTCGGCATGAGTGAGCTTTCTGACATGACGATCGCAGAACGCCTCGCCAGCTTCGTTTGCGAGACGGCTTCGATCCCGGCGGAGGCTGAGCAGAGCGCGTTGAAGTGCGTCTTCGATCTGATGGGCGCCGCGATTGCCGGCCATGGCACGCCAAACGCCATCGCGGTCCGCCAGATCGCGAACGCCACGTGGGGCGCCGGGCCTGCCGCAATCTGGTTCGCGGGAGAACGGCTGACGCCGGCCGGCGCGGCCTTCGTGAATGCCGCCTGCGCCTGCTCGCTCGATCTCGACGACGGGCACCGCGCGGCCGCGGGTCATCCGGGCGCCGCGATCATTCCGGCGGTGTTTGCGATGCTCGATCCGTCCGTCGACGCGCGGCGCGCGCTGATCGCGATTGCGCTTGGGTACGAGATCGGGGTGCGCATTTCCGCCGCACGCGACCTGAAGACCATTGCCACCGTGAACAGTGGCCTTTGGAGCGGTCAGGCCGTTGCGGCCGCGATCGGCTGGATGCGGCAACTTTCGCCCAAACAGATTGCCCACGCCATTGCGATCGCCGGAACGACCGCGCCGGGCCAGTCGGCAACGCTCCTACACAAAATTCCGCGGTAACAGCGTGAAGGAGGGGATTCCATGGGGCGCCGCCAACGGCGTGCTGGCCGTCAATCTTGCGCAGGCGGGTTTCACGGGACCGATCGACATCCTCGATGATCCAACCCGCTTCGATCCGGCGGTGCTGCTCGAGGGACTCGGGCAAAGCTGGCACATCACCAACACCTATTTCAAACCCTACAGCTGTTGCCGCTGGCTTCACGCACCGGTTGACGCACTGCTCGCGTTGATGGCCGAGCACAGGATTGACGCCGCCGAAATCGTCGGCATCGAGACGGAAACTTTCGGCAGAACCTTCACCCTCAGCAATGAGATCGAGCCATCGACGCTGGAAGGGGGACAATACAGCTTGCCGTTCTGTCTCGGGGTTGCCGCAGTCCGCGGTGCATTGGCCTTGCTGCCGCTGCGAGAGGAGTCGCTCGTCGACGCGGCCGCGCTCCAGATGGCGAAGCGGGTGACGATGACGGTCAGGCCCGAGTTCGACGCGATGTTTCCGGCGGCGGTGCCCGGCGCGGTTCGCGTCACCACCGCCCGCGGCGTGTTCGAACGGACCGTCCTCATGCCGAAGGGCGAGCCGGTCAACCCGATGAGCTGGGACGACATCGAGCGAAAGTTTCTGACGGTTGCGCCGGGCTGCGTCGACGCATCGACCGTGGAGAAAATTCGTGATGCCATTCACGCGCTGCAAAATGGCGATATCACGCCCTTGCGTTTGATACTCGCAGCAAAATGCGTCATCGAGCCGGCCCGTCGCCCGGGTTGACGACGGGTCGCCGCGGCTCGTGCGTGGACGCTTTCCTGGTGCGGCGCGCGGTCGCTCAATCGAATATTCTCCATTTTCCGGTGTTCTTGATCGGTAAGCCGGCAGGTCTGCCGCAACGATCGACAAGGAATGGAGGGGAGTCATGGGAAGGATCGCTGCCATCATCGTCGCAGCTGCAGTGGCCGGATTCTCGGGCAATGCGCTCGCTCAACAGCCAATCGACTTCGCCCAGGTCGGCATCAAGACCATCGATCTCGGCAAGAACACGTATCGGCTGGAAGGCGCCGGCGGCAACATCACGGTCGCGGTCGGAACGGACGGCATCATCGTCGTCGACAGCCAGTTCGCACCGCTCTACGACAAGATCAAGGCGGCCATCACGGCGATCTCGCCGCTGCCCGTGAAGTATCTCGTCACCACGCACTATCACGGCGATCATACGGGCGGCGTCGAGCGCTTCCAGAACGACGGCGCGGTCGGCGTGGCGCAGGACAACATCCGTGTCCGCCTTGCGGCCGGGACGACCAACGGCATCACCGGCAACAAGACGCCGCCGCGGCCTGAAGCCGGCATCCCGAAGCAGACCTATATCGGCGGCAGCACGACCGTCGAAACCGGTGGACGCAAGGCGCTGCTGACCCACGTCAACAATGCGCACACCGATGGCGACACCTTCGTCTACTTCGCCGACGCCAATGTGCTCTCAACCGGCGACCTGATGAGCAACACCAAACGCTACCAGTCGATCGACTTCGCCAACGGCGGCGACATCCGCGGCGTCATCAAGGCGATGGACGCCATGCTCGCCGTCGCGAACGGTGAGACGAAGGTCGTCACCGGCCACGGCGCGCCGGCGACCCGCGCCGACATCGAGGAATACAAGGCGATGCTCGTGACAGCGAACGAGCGCGTCGAAAAGCTCTTCAACGAGGGAAAAAGCGAAGCGGAGGTCATGGCCGCGCAGCCGCTGAAGGATCTCGATGCAAAGTGGGCGGCGAACGAGACGGCGGCGGCGGCGTTTCTGAAGATGGTCTATAACTCGTACAAGCGGTCGTAGCTTCAACCCTCCCTCCCGCGAAGCGGCGGGGAGGGTGGCGCGGATGAGCGAAGCGAATTCGACGCCGGGTGGGGGGAACAGCGCTCGCACGTCGTGTGGCGCCCCCCACCCCTGACCGCTCCGCCGCCACTCGGCTTCGCTGCTGAGAGCGGCGGCGGCAGGCCGCCTATCGCGCCGCCTATCTCCTTTGCTCGCCTCGCGGGAGGGACGGGACACGCTCACACCATGCTGCCGTCCACCGGCAGGCCGAGCAGGATGCGCCCGGCGAGCTCGTAGGTGGGCGCGGCCACCATCATGTGCTGGGTGATCACGTGCACGTCGCGGAAGCGGCGTTGCAGCGAGCTTGCGCGATAGACCGATGTGCCGCCGCCGAGCGTGTAGCAGGCGTCGACCGCGCGCACGGAGGCGTCGACCGCATGGGTCGACGCGAGCCGCAGCGCGGAACGCCGCTCCAGCGGGATCGTATCGCCGCGCGCCGCAGCCTCCCAGTTCTTGCCGATCTCCTCGTGCAGCCAGGCGCGGGCGGAGGCGACCTGCGCCTCGGCCTTCGCGACGTCGGCCTGGGTTTGCGCGCGTTCGGCGAGCGTGCGGCGCGACAGCGTCGGCGTCTTCGCGCCGGCCAACTCGCGGATGTCTTCGATCGCGCCGCGGGCGACGCCGAGCGCGACCGCGCCGCAGCCGATCGCCAGCAGCCCGAACAGCGGAAAGCGATAGAGCGGGCCGTCGCACCACGGCTTGTCCGAGATCATCGACAGCGTGTGCCCTTCCGGCACGCGCAAGGCCTCCACCGTCATGTCGCACGAGCCGGTGCCGCACAGGCCGGAGGCGTACCAGTTGTCGTGCAGGCGGATCGCATGCATTGGAAAATACATGGTGCGCACGTCCGGCACGCCCTCGCGCAGCATGCGCGGCTTGCCGTCCTCATAGACGATGCAGCCGCCCTTCATCCATTGGCAGTGGCTGGAGCCTGACGCCCATTGCCACGTGCCTGTGACGACATAGCCGTTTCCGTCCTTCACGGCCTTGCCGCGCGGCGCAAAGATGCCGCCGGTCACGGTCCTTGGATCGCCATGAATTTCCTTCGCAAACTCCGGTGCGAGGTAGGCGGCGGTGACGCCCGACGTCGCGCTGATCATCAGGCACCAGCCCGCGGCGCTGTCGGCCTGCGACATCTCCTCGATGGCGGTGACAAGCTCGAGCGCCGTACCCTGCACGCCGCCGATCTCGCGCGGCACGCAGAGCTTGAACGCCTTGGCGTCGACCATGCTCTCGGCGATGTCGCGCGGCAGATGGCGCGTCGCCTCGATCTCGTCCGAGCGCTTGGCAATGCCCGCATGCAGCGCGCGAAGCTTGTCGATAACCGTGGCTCCGTCCGTCGCGGCCATTGCAACTTCCTCTATTTCGCCAGCCGCGCCAGCGGCCGGCCGATGATCTCGCCGCGCAACTGCGCGCAAAACAGTTCGGGCAGCGCATCGAGGCCGTCGACCACGTGCTCGCGATACTTCAATTCACCACTTTCGATCCAGCCGGTCATGTCGGCGTGGGCCTTGGCGTAGCTGTCGGCGAAGTCGAACACGACCAGCCCTTCCATGCGCAGCCGCCGGCCGATGAACTCGTAGACGCGCCGCGTGCCGTAGCGCTGGTCTGGTGCTGCATTGTAGTCGGCCAGCTGGCCGCAGACGACGATGCGCCCACGCTGCTTCATCGCGCCGATCGCGGCGTCGAGCACATAGCCGCCGACATTGTCGAAATAGACGTCGATGCCGTCGGGAGCGACGGTGGCAATCCTCTCGCTGAGCGATGCAATGTCCGGCGTCTCGCGGCGATCGATCACCGCGTCGAATTTGGCTTCGTCCTTCAGCCAGCGCCGCCGCTCGTCGCCCGAGGCGATGCCGATCACCCTGCAGCCCATGAGGCGCGCGATCTGGCCCGCGGTCGCGCCGACCGCGCCGGCGGCGGACGAAATCAGCACCGTTTCGCCGGGCTTTGCGGCGCCGACGTCGCGCAGGCCGAAATAGGCGGTGAGGCCGGGGATGTTGAGGATTCCGGCCCAGGCGCTGAGATGCCTGGTGTCCTTCGGGATCTTCTGCATGCCGCGGCCGCTCACCTGCAGGTGCTCGGCCCAGCCGGACAGGCCCCACAACAGATCGCCTGCCGCGAAATCCGGATTCTTCGAATTCGACGACGCGGCCGATCGCAGGACCTTCCATGGTCTCGCCGATGTTGAGCGGACGCGCGTAGCCGGCGCTGCCGCTCAGGCGGCCGCGGCTGCCGGGATTGGCCGTGGTGTAGACGACCTCGACCGTGATGCGTCCGTCGGCGAGTGGCGGCAGCTCGCGCGTTTCGACGCGAAAATCCGCCGCGACCGGCATCCCCTCCGGCCGCCGCGCCAGCACAACGTGGCGGGACTGCATGATGACCCTCGCGTTTCCTTAGAAATTTGTTGTTGCGCGAGTGTAGGCTGAGCCACGCTCCGCTCAGCAAGGGCAGCTAAATCGGTCTGCCGTTGTGCTCGCGGTTGCCGATGCTCGCTTCTTCCAGGTCGAGGTCGAGCTCGATCCGCCGCCGCGTCTCGTCGGTGATCTTGCCGTCGCGCTCCAGTCCGTGCAGGAACCGGCGCTCCTCCGCAATCAGCTCGCGATGCAGCTTGCCGCTGAGCACGTATAGCTCCGCTGCGACCTCCTTCTCGGGGTCGGGAAATTGCCGCGAGCGGTGCTCGTGGCGCGCATTGAGCTGCTGCACGATTTCGTCGGCGATCTGTCCGTTGTCAACGATCTTGAGCACCGACTTGCACACGGTGTCGAGCGCCGCACGGCGCGCGGCGACCTCGGCAAGGCGCTCGCGCCGATACTCCTCGTCTCCGACGTGGCTGATGCCGAGCACTTTCACGACCAGCGGCAGCGTCAGGCCCAGCCCGACCAGCGTGACAAAGATGACGCCGAAGGCGACGAACAGGATCATGTCGCGGTAGGGAAAGCCCGTGCCGTCCTGCAACGTCAGCGGCAACGCGAGCGCTGCGGCGAGCGACACGGCGCCGCGCACACCGGTGAATGCGACGACGAAGACCATCCGCCACGGCGGGGAAGGTTCCTCCTCCAGCGCCAGCTTCCGGCTCAGGAAGCGCGTCAGATAGGTGCCCGGAAACACCCAGGCGAAGCGCGCAATGACCACCACAACGGAGACGAGCGCGATCGCGAACAGGATATCGTTCAGCGGAAATTCCTTCGACTTCTCGATCAGGAGCCGCATCTGGAAGCCGGTGAGCAGGAACAGCGATCCTTCGGTGAGATAGATCACCAGGTCCCAGAAGAAGATGCCTTGAAGGCGTGTCGCGGAGGAGATCAGCAGCGGTCCGTTCCACGAGATGTAAAGCCCGCACGCAACGGTCGCGAGCACGCCGGAGCCGCCAAAGTGCTCCGGCACCCAGAATGCGATGTACGGCGTGATCACCGAGAAGATGATCTCGATCTTCGGATTGTCCACCCAATGGCGCAGTCTTAACGACAGCCAGCCGACGGCAAGGCCGAACAGGATTTCGCCGGCGACGATCGCCCCGAATGTCGCGCTCGCGCGCGGCAGGGAAAACGCGCCGGTGGTGATCGCGACGACGGCGAAGCGGTAGAGGATCAGCGCGGTTGCGTCGTTGACCAGCCCTTCGCCTTCGAGAATGACGAGGATGCGCCGCGGCAGGCGCAGGCGTCGGGCGATCGCGAGCGGCGCCACCACGTCCGGCGGCGCAACGATAGCGCCGAGCAGGAAGCCGACGCTCCAGGGCAGGCCGATCAGATAGTGCGTGGCGGTGGCGACCAGCGACGCCGTGAAGATGACGCAGCCGATCGCAAGCAGCGCGATGGGGCGCAGGTCTGCCTTGAAGTCGCGCCAGCTCATCGCAACGCTCGCCGAATAGATCAGCGGCGGCAGCATCAACAGCAGCACGAGATCGGGCGGCAACTCCAGCCGCGGCACGCGCGGAATGAAGGCGAGGCCGATGCCGGCCACAAGCAACAGGATGGCCGGCGCCATGTCGAGTTTTCTGGCGAGCAACGCCACTGCCGCAAGCACCGCGAGCAGCACGAGGAAAATCTGAAAACCGGCTTCCACGAACGAGTATCTCCTTGAAGGTGGTTCATTGGCGCGAGTTATGGCCGTGGTCAATGCGCGGCGGGCCTCGTCCCAGCCGGATTTCCTGTCAATACCCCGGGTGACTGACCCCGCTGAATATTTGCGGCCTCATGGGCTGGCGCCGATCGACGCACGTTCGAGGCCGCGTTTCGTTTCAAAACCGGTCGATACGAATTTGTGACCCCTGAGAGCTGCCTCTCGGGAAACCGTGCCTTTCGGCGCTCCGTATCAACCCAGAATCCGGCGACGGGCCGGAAAAAGGCGCACGACCATGAGCAAAAAAGGCACACACGCCATCGTCATCGGCGCCAGCATGGGCGGTCTCCTCGCCGCCCGCGCTCTCGCCAATCATTTTCAATCAGTCACCGTTCTCGAGCGTGACGCCTTTCCCGCCGCCGACGTTGCGCGCAAGGGCGTGCCGCAGGGCCGTCACGCGCACGGCCTTCTGGCGCGCGGCCGCGACGTGATCGAAGGCTTCTTTCCCGGCTGGACCGACGAAGTCGTTGCCGCCGGTGGATTGTTCGGCGACATCGCCAACGATGTGCACTGGATCGGCCATGGCGTCCGGCTGAAGGCCGCGCCGAGCGATCTTTCAGGTCTGCTCGCGAGCCGCCCGGTGCTTGAAGGCCATGTGCGCCGCAGGCTCGCGATGGTCCTTGGAGTGCGCCTGATCGAACGCGCTGACGTGCAGGGCCTGCTTGTCGAGGGAGATCGTGTCCGCGGCGTGCGGGTCGAAACTGCGGGCGTTGCCGAGGAGATGGCCGCCGATCTGGTCGTGGATGCGACCGGGCGCGGCTCGTCCTGTCCTGCGTGGCTGAAGCAGGTTGGCTTCGAGGCGGCGGCCGAAGAGAGGATCGAGATCGGCGCGGGTTACACCACGCGCCTCTACCGGCGAAAGCCTGCCGATATCGGCGGCAAGCTTGCCGTGGTGATTGCCGGCAGCGCGCCGAACTGGCGCAACGGCGTGATCCTGGCGCAGAGCGCGGATCGCTGGATCGTCAGCATCGGCGGCTATCTCGGCGACCATGCGCCGGCCGACGAGCAGATGTTCGCGGCCTATGCCGCCTCGATGACCGCGCCGGAGATCCATCAGGTCGTCACCACCGCGGAGCCGCTGTCGGACTTCCAGACGTATCGTTTCCCGGCGAGCCTGCGTCGCCGCTACGAAAGACTCGCGCGGTTTCCTCACGGGCTGCTGGCGTTCGGCGACGCGATCTGCAGCTTCAATCCGGTCTACGGACAGGGCATGACGGTCGCCGCGCAGGAAGCCGCCGCGCTTGATGAATGTCTCAGGCGCGGGTCTCGACAACCTGGCGCAGCGCTTCTTCAAGGCCGCCGCGGCCGTTGCCGATGTGCCTTGGGACATCGCCGTCGGCAACGATCTTCGGCATCCCGCAGTTCAGGGACCGCGGCCGGCCTTTGTACGCTTCATCAACTGGTACATCGGCAAGCTGCACACGGCCGCGCAGCACGACGAAAAGCTGTCGAACGCCTTCCTGAGCGTCGCAAATCTCGTCGCACCGCCGCCGGTGTTGCTCATGCCGTCGGTCGCGTGGCGCGTGCTGCGTGGAAATCTGAAAGCGTCCGTCGATCCTGCGCGGCGAGTATGCGCACCCGTCCGTCCTGATCCAGCCCCAAGAGGACTTCGCACGCTGAACCGTCGCATGTCTTCTGCGACGGCATGAGGTCGCCGCACTGGTGCGCGAGGAATTCACGTTCAAGCGGACCGGCAGGAAGGTGAATTTCGAGGCGATCCATTCACGGTCGACGACAACGGCAGGATTTCGCGCTACCGCAGCTACTACCTCGGCACGTTATGCCGCCGCGTTTCGCGGCACGTAGCGGTTGAGCGCAGTGGCTGCGATGTTGACCATCAACGCCAGCAGCGCCGTATTGAACACGAACGAGATGACACCGTGCGCGGTTGCGGTTCGGCGGATCGTCCGGTCCGTGATCGCGACGTCGGAGACTTGCGCGGTCATGCCGATGACGAACGAGAAGTAGATGAAATCCCAGTAGTCGGGCTTGTCTTCGTCGGGAAATTTCAGCCCGCCGGGCTCGCGCGGGCGATAATAGTCATGCGCATAGTGAAACGCGAAAATGACGTGCACCATCGTCCATGACAGCGCGATGGTCGCGATCGCCAGCGCGACTTGCTGCCCGCCGCGGCCGGAGGCGCCGAGCTCGACGATGATGGCGAGGATGCTGGCGAGCGCCGCGCCTGCGGTGAGGGCAAGGATCGCGAAACGTCCGTCATCGGTGGCGATCGCATGGCTGCGAATATGCGAGATGTGCGCCCGGGCGATCGTCGCGAAGGCGACAACGAGGTAGAGCGCAACAGTGACATCCCACGCGATCAGCGCACGGCTGGTCCAGCGCAAGTGCTGCGGCAGCAGGATCAGCGTCACGAGGCCGAGGGCGACGGATCCAAGCAGGCGGCTGCGCGCCTTGCAGGAAGCGAAGGGGGCGCGGCAGCTTGCGAAGGCGATCGAGGTTGTCCTGATCGCCTTCGTTCATCAATTCTGCCGCTCGGCGACGAACCGCGCCGTGGCGCGCAGCACCTCGGCGCGGTCGCCGAAGACGGAGAGCGCACTGTCGGCCTGGGCGATCAGGTTCTTCAGGCGCTGTTTCGCGCCGTCGACGCCGAGCAGGGTGACGAACGTGGTCTTGCCCATCGCATCGTCCTGGCCGGCCGGCTTGCCGAGCGTCGCCGCATCGCCTTCGAGGTCGAGCAGATCGTCGGCGATCTGGAACGCCTCGCCGAGCGCGCGGCCGTAGCTGTCGAGCGCGGCGTATTCCTGCTTCGAGGCCTGTCCGAGCAGGGCGCCGGCGATGCAGCCGAAGTGCAGCAACGCGCCGGTCTTCATCTGTTGCAGCTTTGCGACGTCCGGCGGCTCCTTGTCGCCGAAGCGGCCTTCGCCGGCGAGATCCATGATCTGGCCGCCCGCCATGCCGCCGATGCCCGACGCCCGCGCCAGCGCGCGCGTCAGCGCCAGCCGTACGCCCGCATCGCGATGAATTTCGTCGCGCGTGATGATGTCGAAAGCGATCGTCAGCAGCGCGTCGCCGGCAAGGATCGCGGTCGCATCGTCGAACGCCTTGTGCGCCGTCGGCCGGCCGCGGCGCAGATCGGAATTGTCCATCGACGGCAGATCGTCATGGATCAGCGAATAGCAATGAATGCATTCCAGCGCAGCGCCGGCGAGCAGCGCCGAGGGGCGGGGGATGTCGTACAGCGCCGCGCTCTCGACCACGAGAAACGGCCGCAGCCGCTTGCCGCCATTCAGGCTGCCATAGCGCATCGCGTCCAGCAGCCGCTTCGGCCGCACGATTTCGTTTTCGAGGGGTTTGTCATTGAGCAGCTCGAGCAGCAGCGCTTCAGTGGCGGCTGCGGTGGCCTCGAGGCGCTCGACAAATGGCTTTGCGGTGGTGGCGTTCATATCAATCCATCGTGAGCTGTTTTCGGTGCGGACATTCGATCATGGCGTGGAACTCGTCAATTCGGCCGGAAGGCTTGACTTTCCTCTTCGCGGGCGTTCCCGATCAAAGGGTTAACCCGCTCAAATGGTCATCAGTGGTCCGGGTGTCCTTGCGTCATGGCTCGTGAATTGCGCAATGCGCTGACCCGGCTGGTTCGGACCGCTTTTATCGTCGTTTTGCTGCTGCTCGTGCTGCCCTACCTGCTGGTTCCACTCTATCGCGTGGGTCATCCTGTTTCGACTCTGATGCTGGCACGCTGGTTCACGGGGCAGAATGTCACGCGCGAGTGGCTTGATTTGGCCGAAATCGCGCCTGCGCTGCCACTGACCGTGATCGCCGCCGAAGACGCCAGATTTTGCAGCCATCGTGGCATCGACTGGGACGCGCTGCAGGACGCAATCGAGGAGGCGCAGGACGGGGAGGCCGGGCGCGGCGGCTCGACCATCACCCAGCAGACCGCCAAGAATCTCTTTCTCTGGTCCGGCCGCAGCTTCATCCGCAAGGCGCTGGAGTTTCCGCTGGCGCTCTGGATCGACCTGGTGCTGCCGAAACGGCGGGTGCTGGAGATCTATCTCAACGTGGCCGAGTGGGGCCCTGACGGACAATTCGGCGCCGAGGCCGGCGCGCAACACGCTTTCGGAAGGTCGGCCGAGAGCCTCTCGCCGCAGCAGGCGGCGCTGATGGCGGCGATCCTGCCCAATCCGGTGACGCGCAGCGCGCGCAACCCCGGACCTGGCGTGCGCCGGATGGCGGCCCGCTATGTCACCCGTGCCCGCGGCGCGCCTGAAATCGTCACCTGCCTTGACCGGGGTATGGCCAGGGCCGGCCGATAGGCCCGATTTCCGGCCCAATCCTGCCTCAGAAGGACCCCTGCAGGGCTAGAATTGCCTCAAGCCATGCTCTATAAGCGCGGCTCATTTCCGTACTTTGGATGTGCGCGTCGCGCGCGAAAAAGAGTTCAAGGACACTCTAGCTATGGCCGTTCCCAGACGAAAAACCTCGCCGTCCCGCCGCGGCATGCGCCGCTCCGCCGACGCGCTGAAGAAGCCGACCTATGTCGAGGACAAGGACTCCGGCGAGCTGCGCCGCCCGCACCATCTCGACCTGAAGACCGGGATGTACAAGGGTCGCCAGGTTCTGAAGAAGAAGGAATCCTGATCGCGAACAGCGATCAGGCGTGCGGTTCGGCCTCAGTCGAGCCGCGCGAGGCGAAGCGGTGAGGGGTTTCAGGCGTACGATGGCCCCGGCTCATGCGATCCTTGAAGGTGCATTTAGGTAAGGCCCGCCGATGTCGATGATCGGTTTCCCGCTGCTCCTGATCCCGCTGGCGGTCGTCAACATCGTCGTCTTCCTGATGGGGCTGCGGCTCGAGCGGTTGCAGGAGCCGGTCGTCACCGTCGGTCTTCCCTCGCTGCAGTCGTGGACCATCACGTTCAGCGACGTGCTGCTGGCGTTCGCCCTGTTCCTGCTGCTGCTGGAGGTCGTGAAATCCGCGCGGCCCGGCGCGAAATACGTCACCGACCATCTCCTGTCGCTCGTCGTATTTGCCGCGGCTGCAGCCGAATTCCTGATGCTGCCGCAGTTCGCGCACTCGACGTTTTTTCTCCTGACGCTGATGGCCCTCACCGACGTGGTCGCCGGCATCTGGATCCGCGCCGTGCGGCCGAAGCCCGTTGTCGCGCGCGCTGCGCCGCCGCCTGTCGAGCCGGAGCGTCCGGTCAGCAGGCCTGTGGTCGCCGAGCCGGAGCCGGAGCCGCCGCCTGCGCCGCGCACCGCAGAAGCCCGCCGAGGTGGTCGAGCCGCGCATGGCCGAGCCCGAGCATCGCATGGCCGAGTCCGAGCATCGCATGACCGAGCCGGAGCCAACGAACGAGATGCCGGTGACCACCGAGCAGCGCGACGTTCCGATCGCGCCGCATCAGGAAGTCTTGCCGCCCGAGCCAATCCGCGGCGCTAGCTCCGTGCCGTCCATAGGCGAGCGAAGCGACGCCGTTCTTGAACGGCCACGGGCGAGCGAAGCGACGCCGTTCTTCGAACGGCTACGGGGACGACCCGAATTCCTGCGTTACGCCACCAAAGACAACGCAAGCCCGTTTGCAGACGCCGGCAGGCTGCTGCGCGTGCGTCCGTCCGAATAGGTCGTCGCCGCATCCTCCGGCGCCGCGCGGTGCAGCGCGCGGGTCTGGGGAAGGTGGGTCGCATTGGCAATCAGCTGAACGACGAATCGCGCGTCGGGCCGGATCGCCGGGCAAGGTTCGGCGGCAGACCTCGGTCGCAGGGTTAACGGCACCAGGGCGCGGCCTGTCTCTGAGACACCCGTGTCACATGGCTGGTCGAATAATGCGTCCGGCATTGCGATTCTGCCTCGAATTGGGACAAAGTCCGTCTGACAGAATCAGTTTCGCAATCCGCGTGCCGCGCTGTTCCTGGTATCCCGTTGCGTTAAATCCCGGGCGTTTTCCAAAACATTCAGGAACTTGGCCTACTCTAATCTGGCCGAATCCGACCATGCGCCGCGGTCTGCATTGCCGTGGCGTCGCTAAGCGAGGCGTCCGTGGCACGTTCCGAAAAGCTCCAGGCCAACCAAATTCTGGCATCGATCGAGCATGCCGAATTCGTCTGGGACATCGCCACCGACGCGATGACCTGGGGTGACGGCGTCAAGGCGATGCTGCCGGATTTCCCGACCGAGGCGATCGCCTCGGGAGCCGAGCTTGCCAAGCGCATCGAGCCGCAGCGCTCGGTTCGCATCGACGCCATCGCCAACGCGTCTGCGTCCGACAAGGGAAAGGGCGTTCCCTACCAGATCGAGTACGGCGTGCGGCTTGCGGCCTCGGCGCCGCTGATCTGGATCGAGGAAACCGGGCGGTGGTTCGCGGGCGCCGACCGCAAGCCTGCCCGGGCTCAAGGCGTGATGCGCTCGATCAACGAGCGGCACGCGCGCGAAGAGCAATTGTTGAAGCTGTCCGAACTCGACCCCCTGACCGGTGAGCTCAATCGCACGCGGCTGATCGCGGCGCTGGCGGAGGCGATCGAGGAAGCGCAGCGCTTTCGAACCTCTTTCTCGTTCATGGTGGTTGCCGTCGACCATCTGTCGCGGGTGAACGACGCGTTCGGCTTCGATGTCGCCGACGAGGTCATTCGCGAACTGGCCGTGCGCCTCAGGGCACGGTTGCGCGGCGGCGACGTGCTCGGCCGCTTTTCCGGCAACAAGCTCGGCCTGATCCTGAAGAACTGCTCGGTCGATCAGATGAAGCTGGCGGCGGAACGGTTCCTGGCCGCCTTCCGTGAAGAGGTGGTGCCGACCAAATCGGGGCCCGTGTCGGTCACGGTGTCGGTCGGCGGCATCAACGTGCCGCGTTATGCGCGCACCGCCGACGATGTCGTGACCCGCGCGCAGGAAGCGCTCGAGGCCGCCAAGGAACGCCGCGCAGGCTCGTTCGTGGCGTGGCTGCCGAACGTCGAGCGGGAGGCGCAACGCAGGGTCAACATTCGCGTCACCGACGAGATCGTCACCGCGCTGAACGACCGCCGCCTGGTCATCGCCTTCGAGCCGGTGGTGAAGTCCGACACGCGCGAGGCGGCCTTCTATGAAAGCCTGGTGCGCATGCGTCACGACGACGGCCTCCTGCTTGCGCCGGACATCGTGCCGGTCGCCGAAAGGCTGGGGCTGATCCGGCTGGTCGATCACCGCGTGCTTGAACTGGTGCTGGCGGAGCTGGCGGCTTCGCCGACGGTCCAGCTCAGCCTCAACATCTCGCCTGACACCACCACCGATCCGGACTGGTGGAGCAGCATCGAATCGTGCCTGCGCGCGAACCCCGCGATCGCGCAGCGGCTGATCGTCGAGATCACCGAGACGGTGGCGATCCGCGACATCGAGGACGTGCGTGGCTTCGTGACGCGCCTGAAGAACCATGGCTGCCGTATCGCCATCGACGATTTCGGCGCCGGCTACACCTCGTTCCGCAACCTGCGCAAGCTCGGCGTGGATATCGTCAAGATCGATGGCGCGTTCGTGCAGAACGTTGTGCGTTCGTCGGATGATCGCGCGTTCGTTCAGACGCTGATCGATCTCGCGCGGCGGCTCGAATTGAAGACGGTGGCGGAATGGGTGCAGGACGCGGAAGCGGCCAACCTGCTGCGCGACTGGGGCTGCGACTACATCCAGGGCCGCTTCATCGGCCTCGCGTCCGACGAGCGCCCGTGGGCCGCGGGGCAAGCGGCGTCGAAGGCGGTTGTTGGCGGGACGGTTTAAGACGCCGTCATTGCGAGCCATAGCCGTTCGAAGAACGGCGTCGCTTCGCTCGCCTATGGCGAAGCAATCCAGCGCGCGCGAAGCGCGCAAAGCCATACGACGACTGGACGTCCGCCTGCAGACTCGAGACTGGATTGCTTCGTCGCTTCGCTCCTCGCAATGACGGATGCGCAGCCGTCACCCCTTGTCCGGCTCCTTCGTCATGCGATCGAGCTTGTCCTGCATCTCCTTCATCTGGCGACGCAGGGTCTCCATCTCGTCGGCAGTCTTGGGCGCGTCGTCGGCAGACTTCTCGGACGCCGGCGCGTCGGTGCGGCGTGGCGCCGTGAACGGCTTGAACATCGAAAACGTCTGCTGGAACAATTCCATGTTGCGGCGGACCTGCTCTTCGAGCGGGCCGAACGCGCCGATGCCGCCGAACGCTTGTGTCATTTGCGTGCGGAATTTTTCCTGCTCGCGCGTCAGCGTGTCGATCGACTGCTCGAGATAGCGCGGCACCAGCATCTGCATGCTGTCGCCGTAGAAGCGGATGAGCTGGCGCAGGAACGTCGTCGGCAGCAGGTTTTGTCCCGCCTTGTTCTCCTGCTCGAAGATGATTTGCGCGAGCACTTGACGCGTAATGTCGTCGCCGGTCTTCGCGTCGTAGACCAGAAAATCCTCGCCGTTCTTCACCATCGTGGCGAGGTCTTCGAGCGTCACATAGGTGCTGGTGCCCGTATTGTAGAGCCGCCGGTTGGCGTATTTCTTGATGGTGATGGGTTCGTCCGATTTCGCCATGGACACTCGCTCAACAGGTTTCGCCATGGACACTCGCTCAGCAAGAGGGACGGGTTCCCGTCCGGAAGCGGTCCGGGCAGCGCAGATTGGCGCGTTGCAATAAAGTAAGCACTTTCAAGCGCCTTCGGCTACCGTTTTGTGCAGGACGGGTTAACGGCCTGGCGAAAGCGGCGCGCGGCCGGCTCGAACCTTCGCCGGCCGGACGAGCGTCCAGACCCGGCCGCTGCACGCAGAGGTATAATTCCAGTTGCGGCTTTTGATTTCCGAATTCCGGGCTCGTATGCGGGATACGCCGGGCAGCCGATACGAACGTCAGCACTAGCCGGTCGCGCCAGCGGCCGTTATCTGCTAATCCGATTGACACGCATTCGCTGGCTTCTCAGGATGCGGCGACCATCCCGGCCGCCGGGCGCGAACCAGCCTCACGGACCCCCAAGCCTCCAGGAGTTTTCCCATGAAAGACGATGTCGTCATCGTCGGTGCGGCCCGCACCGCCGTCGGCAGCTTCAACGGCTCATTCGGCTCAACGCCGGCGCACGAACTCGGTGCCGCCGCCATCAAGGCCGCGCTTGAGCGCAGCGGTGTCGAAGCCGCCCGCGTCTCGGAAGTGATCATGGGCCAGATCCTCACCGCGGCCCAGGGCCAGAACCCGGCCCGGCAGGCCTCGATCAAGGCCGGCGTCCCGATGGGTTCGCCCGCATGGATCGTCAACATGGTTTGCGGCTCGGGCCTTCGCTCGGTTGCACTCGGCTATCAGGCGATCATGAACGGCGATTCCGACATCGTCGTCGCCGGCGGCCAGGAATCGATGACCCTGTCGCCGCATGCGCAATATCTGCGCGGTGGCCACAAGATGGGCAACCTCGAGTTCGTCGACACGATGATCAAGGACGGCCTGTGGGATGCCTTCAACGGCTACCACATGGGCACCACCGCCGAGAACGTCGCCAAGCAGTGGCAGATCACCCGCCAGCAGCAGGACGAATTCGCGGTCGCCTCCCAGAACAAGGCCGAGGCGGCGCAGAAGGCCGGCAAGTTCAAGGACGAGATCGTTCCCTTCACCATCAAGGGCAGGAAGGGCGACACGGTCGTCGACGCGGACGAGTACATCAAGGCGGGCGTGACGGTGGACAGCATCTCGAAGCTGCGGCCGGCGTTCGACAAGGACGGCACGGTCACCGCAGCAAGCGCCTCGGGCATCAATGACGGCGGTGGCGCCGTGGTGCTGATGCGGGCCAGCCAGGCCGCCAAGGAAGGCCGCAAGCCGCTGGCGCGCATTGCCTCCTGGGCGCAGGCGGGCGTCGATGCGTCGATCATGGGCTCAGGCCCGATCCCGGCCTCGCGCAAGGCGCTCGAGAAGGCCGGCTGGAATGCCTCCGACCTCGACCTGATCGAGGCCAACGAGGCCTTCGCGGCCCAGGCCTGCGCGGTCAACAAGGACCTCGGCTGGGATACCTCCAAGGTCAACGTCAATGGCGGCGCGATCGCCATCGGCCATCCGATCGGCGCGTCGGGCACGCGGATCCTCGTCACGTTGCTGCACGAGATGCAGAAGCGCGACGCCAAGAAGGGTCTCGCCACGCTCTGCATCGGCGGTGGCATGGGCATTGCAATGTGCGTCGAGCGGTAACGCCGGCGTCATCAAGGAATGCGACATGCCCGGCCTTAGCGCCGGGCATGTTCGTCTAGGTCTCTAGGCTCCGTCTTAAGGAGATATGGACCGGGTGAGCGGGCGACGTACTGTTCACCTCTAACGAGAAGCTACGGAGGAAATTGTCATGGCACGGGTGGCACTGGTCACAGGCGGCACGCGCGGCATCGGCGAAGCAATCAGCAAGTCGCTGAAGGCCGCCGGCTACAAGGTTGCGGCGAGCTATGCCGGCAACGATGCGGCTGCAGCGAAGTTCAAGGAGGCCACCGGCATCCCGGTGTTCAAGTGGGACGTCGGCTCGTTCGAGGCTTGCGGCGAGGGCATCAAGAAGGTCGAGGCGGAGCTCGGCCCGGTCGAGGTGCTTGTCAACAATGCCGGCATCACCAAGGACACGCCGTTCCACAGGATGTCGCTCGAGCAGTGGAACGCGGTGATCAACACCAATCTCGGCTCGATGTTCAACATGACGCGCCATGTGTACGAAGGCATGCGCGCGCGAAAATTCGGGCGCATCATCAACATCTCCTCGATCAACGGCCAGAAGGGCCAGTTCGGCCAGGTCAACTATTCCGCAGCGAAGGCGGGCGACATCGGCTTCACCAAGGCGCTGGCGCTGGAGGCTGCGCGCGGCGGCATCACCGTGAATGCGATCTGCCCGGGCTACATCAACACCGAGATGGTGCAGGCGGTGCCGAAGGACGTGCTGGAGAAGAACGTGCTCTCGCAGATCCCGACCGGACGGTTGGGCGAGCCCGAAGAGATCGCGCGTGCGGTCGTGTTTCTCGCGTCCGATGAAGCCGGCTTCATCAACGGCTCGACCATGACGATCAATGGCGGTCAGTACCTGACCTGAGCGGAACCGGCTTCCGGACGAACTCGTTGTTTCTCCGCTTCCGATGAAGCGGAGAACGACATGAATCCGGAACCCAAGGGTACGCATCCGAAGATCGCGCGGATCTGGCGCGGCCGTACCACGGCCGCGCGCGCGGACGAGTATGCCGCCTATCTCTACGAGCACGGCATCAAGCCGCTGGAGAAGAAGGCGCTCGGCGTGCAGTTGCTGCGCGAGGACCGCGCCAATGAAAGCGAGTTCGTGACCATCTCGTACTGGGAGAGCGTGGACGCGATGTCGCGCTTTGCCGGCCCCGACCCGCGGCGCATTCATCACCTGGAGCGCGACGCGGAGTTCCTGATCGAGCTGCCGAGCTCGGTGCAGGTCCTGGAGATTTCGGCGAGCTCCGGCCGGACCGGCTGAGGCGCGTTTCGGGTCGCGAAATCGTCGCGGCCTGCGGCGGAAAACCCGTGATCCGCGGCTTGTGCAGGGCGCGAACCTCGCTTAGAACGGCCCCCGCAACCAGACGGGAAACCGTCTTTCGCTGCTTCGGAGAGGTGGCAGAGTGGTTGAACGCACCGCACTCGAAATGCGGCATAGGTGCAAGCCTATCGGGGGTTCGAATCCCTCCCTCTCCGCCAGTCTCATAGACTAAGTCTTTATATTTATTGATATAACCTGCACGAGTAGGCCGCCGGTCCCCAAACTGGTCCCCAACATCGCTAGACCTCTCGGAGGGGTGAGCCGTCTGGTTCAGAAACCTCTACGACCTTGTCGTCGGGCATGTTGGGCCTGCAAGCTTATGTCATCACCACCTTGGCCGACACCAATGACAACGACGCGGAGGGCAGACGATGCCAGGTCGAGATCGACAAACTCAATGAGCGAGTAGCGGCGGTCCGAAGCACATCGAGTTTATCGATCCGTGATCTGCCTGTAGCGAAACAAATGTGCAGCCTTTACAGCATCACGACAAACCAAGCGGCCATCGCCGCGCTGTTCCGCGTCGTCAATCGCGCTGGCAAAAGCAAAGATGACGAAGGTCATCGACCACTTTTTGTACGTGCTCGAACTGCATGCGAACAACGCGTTTGTCGTTTACTCCGACACGCTCGCGTCGCAAATCCCCACCTCACACGCGGCGAACGCGTTCAACAGACGAGCCGCCGCAGTTGCGGTCAGTTGTCGCGGCCAAGGATCCCAAGGACGTCGCGTTCACGGACGCAGCAGTCCGACGACTTCCTACATGCGCTTTCGGCGGCATAGCGGACCATGCCCGGACTTGCCGCTCGCTCAACCCGGTCGCGAATGACCCGTGTGAGAGTTTCGCGAGAGGCCGGTTCAGGACGCTCTAAGTTTCGCTCTGTGTTCAACATAGGTGAGAGCCGCTGTCCGTATTTGAGGACCAGCGTCCCATGCGAGCGCTGAACCGGAATTTGATCTGGATCAGTGAGGTGCGGCGATGTCCTCTGCGACTATCTTTCGAACAGGAGTGTCTGCCAACTGACAATCAAACGAGTAGCATCATGCTTATCAAGACGCTCACGTTGTATTCACTCACCTACATCGTCGGCATTACCAGTTCAGTGGCGGTGCAACAGGTCATTCCCTCACCGGGGACAGCGGCACGCTTTCAGCCGGGTAGTGGTACGACTGCGATAATTACTGGTCAGATCGTCAATCGCTCGGTTAAGCGAGACAGGTTGCCAATCAAGCAAGCAACGCCTCAGGCGAATGACAAGCGACCTGTGCAGCTGCCAGGACAAATCGTGCCAAATCCGAAATTCAAAACCGATTGTAGGCCGCCAATCGATGTCCTTGGGCGCTGCTTTGTAGACGCTCTAGCAAACTACAAGGCCGCGTAGTCTCGATGGGACCAATACGGCAGTAGGATCACTTGGTTTGTGGCGTTGGAGGGAACGAAAAATGGTATTTCAGCCCGACGAAATCAAGCTGATGGGGTCCGCACTGGATGAGGCGATAATCATCCTGCCTAAGATCGAGCGAACATCTGCCATGAAGCTGCAGCTGGCCTCGCGTATTCTCGCAGCGGCGACGAAGGGTGAACGCGACCCGAATAAGTTGAGAATTGCAGCACTCTTGGAAGAAATAGGGGCATAGCGGACATTGAGTAGGACGCACCGCAATCTCGATTTGTGAGAACGCGTCCCACGAAACTGCAACCACCGATTTTCTAGCAGCAGATATCCTCGATAAGTGCTGTCGCGCGGTCCCCGCATCCATACCCTATCGGGAGGACCCGTGATCCTGCGAGGTCGCTGTCGCGTCAAGTATTGGACGATCATCAGTTCAATGCAGGGCTGTCCTCCGAGTGTTAGCATCATATTAAACTAAGACGTGTGTGGGGAACATTGTCCTCTGGGACAATGACCGGCGATGCTGGTACCCTCCCGATCACCGGGGGCCAATACCGGGGAAAAGCGATGAAGGTCCTTGCCGCGACACTTGCCTTGCTTGTTTCAAGTGCTGCCGCTGCTCAAGAGTGCCAGATGTGCTCAACGGCCGATGACTGCATAACAACGTACGCTAAGGCGGCGTCGCAGGCGCAAAAGTCCACTAAGCAGGCAATCCGGGATTGGAAGCAGAATTTGGACCGTAAGGCCTTCGCAGAATTGTCCAGCAAGGGCACGCTCGCATTACAAAACGCCATGGAGTTGCAAGTGCGTTTGGAGCTTGAGCGCCTAAGGGAGTGCTTGGGTAAGATTAAGTAGCCCGGCGGCGTCACGACCGGAAAGTTCGAGCCCCCGGTTTTGGCCTGCTGCAGCTTGGCAAGCCATCATGAGGTGGAGCGGGACGGCACAGACGGCGTGCATGTTCGTGGATCGGACGCCTCGACCTCGACCGGTGTGCCACCGTCACCGGGACGACAGCGGCAGGCGCACCGGGGGGAGGATAGACGGACGGACATGCCAGCGTCGAGCGTGATCATCGGCCAGGGTGCTGGTGTCGTGCACCGGGTGCACTACGAACCTCTACGGTGATCACTGCTTTTCTAACTTTCATGATCGAGGCGCAGGGAAGATCACTGGTGCGCTGTGATCGCCGGGAGCCACCAGACGCCAGCCTCACGCGGCGAGCGCACAGGCGAAGCGGACACGGCGATGACGCGACGATCTGGATTTGCTCGAGCCGCGTATCGGCCACGTCAGGATCGGCAACATGATGCTGTGGTGGAGCAACCACTGGGGGATGTGATCGTCGACTACGAGCGGGACAGCGAGTTCATCGTTTGGCTGGTGCGATGAAAAACGGCGCTAGCAAGGTGCTAGCAGACAGCTAGGATCACATCCTTATTTGCAGTCACGCCTTTGTTCGACAAGACGTGGAAGCTACCGGACATCGAGAAGGTTGCGGCGCATTAAATGAGAGGGTCCATGAAACATCTTTGCGTTCAAATCAGCGCCGGCTTTGTGTTGGTAATAGCAAGCTCTGCCGCATTCGGACAAACACCGGCCGGCAATGCCATCCAGGTCACTGCCGACAATTTCAATCGTGCTGAAACCGACATGTACTTCGCTCAATTTGTCAGACGCGGAGCATTCGGCAAGTTCATCCATCTCCGCGATCTGCCGCTTGAAAGCACCGGCGTGCGTCCCAACCGCGACACGCTCTATTCAGAAGCGGTCTTCGATCTCGATGCCGGACCGGTGAAAATTACGCTGCCCAATGCGGGCAAGCGCTTCATGTCGATGATGGCGATCAACCAAGACCACTATGTCTACGAGGTCGACTACGCCGCTGGCTCCTACACTTTCAATAAGCCGGAAATCGGCACGCGCTATCTTTTCATTGCGCTGCGGACGTTCGTCGATCCGAGTAACCCGCAGGATATCAAACAAGCCCAGGCCCTACAGGACGCAATCAAGGTCCAGCAGCGGAGCCCCGGCCGCTTCGAGGTTCCCAATTGGGATCCGGCCAGTCAGAAGAATGTGCGCGATGCGCTTCTGATGCTGAACGCGACCCTGCCTGACCTGAGGAGAGCGTTCGGAGCTAGTTTCCAGGTTGATCGGGTCCGACACCTGATCGGCACCGCCGCCGCCTGGGGCGGCAATCCGGACAAGGACGCCATCTATCTCAATGTCACGCCCGCGAAGAACGACGGCACAGCCATCTACCAGCTCAATCTCCCGGCAAAGGTCCCCGTCGACGCTTTCTGGTCGGTCACCGTCTACGATGGCACCGGCCATTTCCAGAAGAACCAGTACGACGCTTACTCGCTCAACAGCGTCACGGCGAAGAAGAATACTGACGGGTCCGTCGCCATTAAGTTCGGTGGCTGCGACGGGAATATTCCGAATTGCCTGCCCACCATGACGGGCTGGAACTATATGGTGCGGCTGTATCGCCCGCGCGCCGAAATCCTCAGCGGCAAGTGGAAGTTTCCGGAAGCGCAGCCGGTGAACTGACCGTCTCGACGCATTCGCCGACGTCGGGCTCGATCATCTTCCGGATCGTGATCCTGATGTCCTCGCCGTCAGCGCCGGTAACCTCCGTGGTGCCTTACCCAGCCGCGTGACTTGGCCTTTGATGCTCTCAAGCTGGACGCACCGCCCGGACGATCCAGATCAGCAAGACCGCGCCGATGAAGCCGCAAATCAGGTAGCCGATCCATCCACCCAGGACGACGCCGAAGTAGCTCAAAATGGCACTTGCAATCGCCGCACCGATAATGCCGAGCACAATATTCATGATCAGTCCCATGTTACTCTTCATGAATTGCTCTGCTAGCCAGCCTGCAATCCCGCCGATGATAATGGCTGCTATCCAGCCCACTCCAGCGTCTCCCATGGCTCATCTCCTCGAAAAAGGCGCACGATGCGACCGATCATGTTGCATCCGATGGGTGGCTGCGCGTTGATCTGTCATCAGAAAGTTGCGTCCATCACTGCGAACGCGACCATCGGGTTGATGGAACCTGCTCGCCTCGACCAGCAGACTTTTGCCTCGTCCGGTACCAAGCGCACGGCGGGCGTTCTCTTGCCGCGACCAAGAGGCCGAAGAGGCTCAGCAGCGCTGGCGGAACGCCGTGGCGGAATGCTCAAGGCGGCGAAGCGTGGAGGCCCTTATTCATCGCACGGTTGGCCGTCTCAAGGGCCGTGCACGGCGTTGTCGATGTCGAGCCGCTCCCGCCGCCACGGGGAAAGTCCTATCGATGAACTGGGACGCGGACTTCATGCCGGTCACGTTGCCCGACGGTCGGAAACTTGAGACGCTGGCCGATGCCACGCCTGCCTTGGCTACGCGAAGGAATGAAGAATCCAGACAGCTTCAATTTGGAAAATACGGTGTATTCGCCCGGTGACGCATTTTGTTTCAATTACCGGGCGACCAATTCCTTCAACGCCATCGTGCCCGGAAGGGCCGTCAAATATCCCGGTGGCTTTGCCTCAGATGGTGATCGCAATTTCAGTTTTGCTATCGCCGGTCGCAAAACTCAAGGCGCGCTTGCGGTGGAAAGCGTCTTGTTTCGATTTAACTCGTGATGGATACGCTTGGCTTCGGCGATGTCGGCAAATGCGCGCTTTCGATCACCCATGCGATAGAAGACGATCGCGCGATCAATATAGGTGTCCGGGGAACTGGGATCGTATTGGATTGCCAAATCGAAATCGACAAGCGCGAGGTGCAGGTCTCCGATGCGATACGCTGAGATCCCCCGTTCCCGGTAGTGCCTGGCATCGTTGGCCGCGAAGTCTCGAACCAGGGGGACATTTGCACTCGCGCTGGCCGTATCCTGCGAAGGTGCAGCAGCGCTCGGTGTCGTTGCCTGTTTGAAATCCTCCGGATCCTCGTCGAGCTTCCTGGGTGCGCCGATAGCCTCAGGGATATTGTGCCGGTCAGTCCGTCCAGGTGCAGCGGATAGCCCCGTCGTAACCGCAGTCACCCGGGATGGTTCGTGTTCAAATACCTGGGTCATTTGTGCGGGAGCGCGAGGTGTCGCATTAACAAGTCCAAACAGCACGTATCCTCCGGAGGATACAACGAGAGCGCCGGCAAGGAATATCACGCTACAGGCGACGCCATTTGTGACACGAAAATCGCAGCGCCGGCGACGTGCTTCGACGCCGCTTGCTGCTCCAGACGCGCGAGATCCAGCAGACGATCGTATGCTGCGCGCTGCTTCTCATCCGATAGAATTTCGTTGGCACGGACGAGTTGCCTGAACTTCAGCGGAGCGTTCGGATCGCCCGGATTGACGTCGGGGTGAGCGCCTTTAGCGGCTTTTCGGAATGCAGCTCTTAGGCTCTCAGCGTCGTCGTCCGGAAGCGCGCCAAGAAAATCGTAGAGAGTTCTCATCGCTACTCACGCAACTGCCTGCTACTGCTCCTCAACAATTCCTCCGTCCCAATGGGGCCGAGGAGTTCCAGTAAAATACCACAATCAAATCAATGGAGTTGTGGCAAAAGCGTGCTGCTTGTGGCGAAAAGAAGACGTTAACTCTTACTTTGCCACAAAGTGAGACAGGCACTTCCCGGTCGGCCGCAAGGCAAAGAGATGCGCGGCGACTTCGAAGCCTCCCGCGGCGGTCTATCGCTGCGTTGACTGTTGGTGAGCCACTTTCGGTTGACGGACAGGCTCGATCTCACATGTGCCGGATGCCTGCAGCAGGCTCAGACGCTCGCGTGCTGCCTTCTCGGCATCCTGGTAGCACTGCCGCTCGTATTCGAGTTTCAAGCGGGCCCATTCATTCGGATCCACGGCGCTGACGGTGGGTCTATTGAACTCGCAATCAGGTGCGGGCTGTGGCGCGAGCAGCGCGGCGTCAGGCCGGCGAATGATTGGTTTGGCATAAGTGCGCTCAGAATATTGACGGGTGCGTGCTGCAGCACGAACGGGCGCCGCCTTGACTTCGTGTCGGGCCGCACTGATTTCACGCTCCGGTGGATTGCGCGTGCAACCTGCGGCTAACATCGAGCACAGGACAACACAGACCGTCACAAATGCCGGGGCGAGCGATTTTACGGTGGCGGTACGCAGCCGCGTAGTCTCAGTCTCGCAGACTTCGGCACTAATCGATGGCACCGCAATCGCCATTCTCATGGTCCCGATTTAAGGCGAGCCCAATCGAAGCGCTCGTCAGGAAACCATGGATGGAAAACTTGAATTGCATTTTAAGAAATACGATGAATCAATTCTAAACCGCGCACCCGGATCTGAGACGCTGCGGCCTTGAGCGTCAGCGCGCAGCTGCGGATCCATGCCCGCAAGCCCTCCTCGGGAAGCCGCTGGCGATCCTCGGCCGATGCCTCTGCAAACTGCCGATACCTCTGCAAACTCGGGGCCAACCCTCCAGGGCGCGATCTCGAGAAATTCAGATCTGTTGCTTGAGGCTCATGATCGCGGGACAGCGCCGCGCCCGGGGGCGCCTCAAGAGGCGAGCACAGTCGACGTCCCCTCTTTCCGACTCTAGAATTACGACCTATCGCGATTTCAAGCCGGGCCTTGGCAGGGGGAAGAGGAGGTTATGATTCACTCCGGAGCGGACGCAAACCATCTGGTCGCTTCACACCATGCGGTGCTTGTCGCCCTTTCACTGACCATCGCGGTGCTCGCATCCTACGTGGCGCTCGACCTCGGCGGACGCATCCGCGCCTCCGGCAGGGGTTGCGCGCGGAACCTGGCTCGTAACGGCCGCAGTTGCCCTCGGCGGCGGCATCTGGTCGATGCATTTCGTGGCAATGCTGGCCTTCCAGGTGCCGGTCAAGGTGACCTATGACCCGAGCCTGACGGTCGTATCCCTTCTGTTCGCGGTTCTGGTGACGGGCATCGGGTTCAAGATCGTTTCCCGTGAGGGCGGCGGCCTCATCAGGTTCGTTCTCGCCGGAACGTTCATGGGGCTGGGCATCGTGACCATGCACTACACCGGCATGGAAGCGATGCGCATGGACGCGACGCTCACCTACCGTCCAGGCTATGTTGCGCTCTCCGTCGTGGTGGCAATCGTCGCGTCGGTATGCGCGCTGCGCTTCGCCTTCTCAAATCCCAATGTCACACAGCGGATGATCGGCGCCCTGTTCATGGGAATGGCGATCTCCGGCATGCACTACGTCGGCATGCATGCCGCGGTGTTCACTGGAGCGTCGCGCGGAATGGTCGGCTACATCGAGCAGACCAATCTCGCCTTTGCTGTCGCCGGGGTGACCATGATGATCCTGGCCATGGCGCTTGTTGCAGCGGCATTTGATCGCCGATTCGCGCTTCTTGCCGAGCGAGAGGCCGCGCTGTTGCGGCTGAGCGAGGAGAACTTCCGCCGGCTGTTCCGGCATTCGCCGCTTCCGCTCTATGCGCTGAACGAGCGAACCCGCATCGTTGAGGTCAGCGACGCATGGCTCGACCTGCTTGGCTATCGTCGCGAGGAGGTGATCGGACAGCGCATGGCGAGGTTTGTATCGGTGGATGCGCTCCGTGCTGCAAAACAGGGCTGGGTCGAGATGCTGCGCGTGGGGCATTTGCGCGACCTCGAGAGCCGGCTCGTTGGCAAGGCGGGGCAAGCGGTGGACGCCCTGATCTCGGCTCGCGTCGAACGCTCCGAGGGCGGCGCCTTCGTGCGCATCGTCGGCGGAATCGTTGATATCACGGCCCGCAAGCAAGCCGAGGAGCAGTTGCGCCAGGCGCAGAAGATGGAAGCCGTCGGCCAATTGACGGGCGGTATTGCGCACGACTTCAACAATCTCCTCACCATCGTCATGGGGAACCTCGACATCATTCGCAGACATGTCGACGCCGGATCACGCATGCCGCTTGATCGCGTCAAGCGCGCCGCAGGTCACGCCCTCGAGGGCGTCAAGCGCGCAGCTGCTCTGACCGAGAGGCTGCTCGCGTTCTCGCGCCGTCAAGCATTGCGGCCGCGCACGCTTGAACCGCGCAGGCTCGTTGAACGCATGACGGACCTGATGAGTAGGGCCTTGGGTGAGAAGGCAAAGCTGGTCGTGCGATTTGGCGACGACGTCGGCCGGACGGAGGTTGATGCGAACCAGCTGGAGGCTTCCATTCTCAATCTTGTGATCAATGCCAGGGATGCCATGGACCAGACCGGCATGGTCACAATCACCGTCGAGAACGTCACGGCGCCGTTGGCCTCGCGCGACCTGCGCCTCGACTTGCCGGCTGGCGAGTACGTGGCGATCAGGGTGGCGGACAACGGCGCCGGCATGAGCGAGGAGGTTCGCAGGCGCGCCTTCGAGCCCTTCTTCACAACCAAGGGCGTAGGCCAGGGCACCGGGCTCGGCCTGAGCCAGGTCTACGGATTTTCGCGGCAGTCCGGCGGGCGCGTCGCGATCACCAGTGCGCCTGGCGCAGGCACCACGGTTCATCTGTTCCTGCCCCGGGTGTACTCCGAGGTCGAAGACATCGACCATGCGATTCTCGAGGCGCCGACTGCCTCCCCGGGCGAGGAGACCATCCTGGTGGTCGAGGACGACCCCCAGGTGCGTGCGGTCACGGTCGAGGCGCTCGCGGATCTCGGCTACAAGGTGATCGAGGCCGAGGATTCACATGTGGCCCTCGAGCTGATCGGGGACGCGCGTCGCAAGATCGATCTCCTGCTCAGCGATATCGTGCTGCCGGGCATGAACGGGCGGCAATTGGTCGAGCAGGCCGGGCGGATGCGGCCGGACCTGAAGATGCTGCTCATGAGCGGATTTGATCGCGAGCACGGCTCGACTGCGGCCGGCGCCCAGGGAGTTGAGGTGCTGCACAAGCCTCTGCCGCCGGCCACGATGGCCCAGCGGGTGCGCGCCGTGCTCGACGGCGAGGTACCCCAGACAGCTGCCTGAGCCACAGCGGCTGCCATCGGCGGGAATACGAGCGAGGTATCCGCGCCCTCCTGCATGCGGCCGGTCTGGAGTTGCGGGGCATCCGGGCGAACCGCTTTGCATCGTCCAGACGGATGACGCCCTCGTCCGATCAATGTGATCACGCTCACATTCGTCGGGAAGGGCGGTTTGTAACGTGCCCTGACGTTTGTCGGGGAATTTGAGAAATGCAGGACAACGATCTGAAAGTCGGCGATCGCGTGCAGCTGACGTCGCTTGGCGCGAAGCGCAATGCCGGATTGAGGACGCGCACCGGTGTCATCAAAGGACGAACCAGGGGCAACGGCTTCTATGTCCAGATGGACGGCAACAAGACCGTCAGCACGCTTCATCGTAGCTATCTCGAGGCTAGGAGCCGACGGGCGCGGCCAGCCTCGGATCTCCCGATCACGAAAACAGCGCCTGCTAGTGCCTCGCCGCCACCAAGGTCGGGATCATGCGGCGGCGGTCAAGGGCCGGGCGCGCTGGATGCGCTTGCGGTCGCGGGGGCTATGCATCGCTTCCCACAAGTCGGTGCGCCGCTGAACGTTCAGCCAGAAGTCCGGGCTGTTGCCAAACACGCGAGCGAGGATGAGCGCCGTCGCCGCCGTCACGTTCCGCCGGCCGTTGCATAGCTCGTTAACGTGCTTGCGCTGAACGCCCATCGCAGCGGCCAGAGCGCCTTGCGTCAATCCGAGCGGTTGCATGAATTCCTCGTTGAGGATTTCGCCGACCGTTGCCGGCTTGCGCTTTGTCATCAGCATTGTTCGCCTCGCTTCAGCTACGCCATTGCCTGTTGACGCGGATCGAGTGAAATTTCGCCAGTTGCCGCGCAGCTTCTCTTCACCCGTGCCGTTTGTAAAGCGCGCCCGCCCCGCTATCAATGATGAGGCTGCGGTTTGTTGAGCGAGGTGTCGCATGGCTGTCGTCGAAACGGAGCGTCACGGGCAGGTCCTGATCGTGCGCATGAACCGGCCGGAGCGGCTGAATGCGCTCAACACCGAGATGCGGCAGAAGCTCGCGGAGACGTGGACCGAGTTTCGCCACGACAAGGCGCTCGAGGTTGCGATCTTCACCGGCACCGGCCGCGGCTTCTGCGCCGGCGAAGACATGAAGGAGACGCTGACGACCGGCGTGCCCGGTGGTACGCGCATCTCGATTTCGAATCCCTTCATGGACGGCAGGCTCGAGAAGCCGGTGATCGCCGCGATCAACGGTTTTGCCATGGGCGGCGGCTTCATGCTGGTGGAGCGCACCGATCTGCGCGTCGCCGTGCCGGAAGCGGTGTTCGAGGTCTCCGAGGCGAAACGCTGGCTGCTCGGCGGCTACAATCACGGCCATCTCGCCAACATGCCGTATCCGGTCGCGATGGAGATGGCGCTCGGCTTCCGCTTCACCGCCGAGCGGTTTCACCAGCTCGGCTTCATCAACCGCATCGCGCCGCAGGCCGAGCTGATCCCGACGGCGATGGCGATGGCCGAGCATCTGCTGTCGCTGCCGCCGGCCGCGCGCGTCAACACCGTGCACATGATGCGCCAGATGCGGCCCGAGCCGTCAGAGGCGCAGCAGGCGCTGGCGGAGAAGCTGCACGATCACGGCGACAAGAGCGACCTGATGGAGTCGCGCGCGGCCTTCGCCGAGAAGCGCAAGCCGAATTTCAAGGGCTGGCTCGATCCGGAGGATCGCTATCGGATGCCGAAGTTGTAGCCGTCGCGAGTAGCCCGGATGAGCGTAGCGACATGCGGGGGCTGACTCCGCGATTCGGATCCCGCGGATGTCGCTTCGCTCATCCGGGCTACAGTTCTCAAATCACCTTCCGCGCCTTGAAATCCGCGATCTGCGCCTCGCTGTAGCCGAGGCCCGCCAGCACCTCGTTGTTGTGCTCGCCGAGCTCCGGCGCGATGCCGATCTTCGCCGGCGTCTCGGAAAACTGCCACGGCGTGCCGTGCACCTTCAGCCGCTTGCCGTATTTCGGATAGTCGACCTCGGCGACGTAGCCGTTGGCGATCACGTCCGGATCGCTGGACGGCTTCGAGCATGGTGTTGATCGGCGCCGAGACGATGTCGCCGCTCGCGCAGCCGCGCCACCCATTCGTCGCGTGTGCCGGTTGCGAACAGCTCGCCGAGTTTCTTCAGCAGCGCTTCGCGCACCTCGTCCGATTCCATCGCGACGCCGAGCTGGCCGAAGCCGGCCTGCTCCATCGCCTCGTAGAAGCCCAGCGCGTCAAGCGCCTCCTTCCACTGATCGCGCGCGAGCTGCATGCACGAACGGCTTGCCGTCCCTGTCGCTGAAGCTTGCCGACATCGCCGGCCGCTCGCGGGTGCCGGCGACGCGCGCCTGGCCCGTGACCGGATCGCGGTTGCGCCACATCGCCGTCGTCAGCGTCCAGCCCATCAGCCGGATCTGGCCGCCGAGCAGCGAGCAGTCGACCTTCTGGCCGACGCCGGTGGTGCGCGCATGCGTGAGCGCCGCCAGCGCGCCGCCGAAGGCGAGGATGGCGCAGGTCTCGTCGGCAACCGAGACGACGCCGGTCTTCAGCGGCTGGCCGGGCGTCGCATAGGCCTGCGCGATGCCGCCCAGCGCCTGCGCCATCGAGTCGGTGCCCGGAAGGTCGGCATTCGGCCCGTTCGGGCCGTAGCCCGAGATCGACATGTAGACGAGCCTCGGATTGATCTTCCTCAGGTCCTCCCAGCCGAAGCCGTTCTTCTCGGCGGCGCCCGGGCGAAAGTTCTGTCCGAAGATGTCGGCGTCGGCGACGAGCTTGTGCAGGATCGCGCGCGCCTCCGGCAGCTTGAGGTTCAGCGTGACGCTCTTCACGCCGCGGTTGTTGGTCTCGAAGAACGTGCTCGGCATCCCCGGCAGCACCGAGGCGACGCGCGAGCTGTCGCCGCCGTCCGGCGCTTCGATCTTGATGACGTCGGCGCCGAGGTCGGCCATCAGCATGTAGGGGACCGTGCCGGCCTGCGCCGTCGAGCAGGACACGACCTTGACGCCCCGCAGGGGCCCGTGCGGTTCGCTCACCTCAGCTCTTCCTCATGCACTCGCTCGCGCTACGCGATCAGCCTTCGACGGCGACCAGTTGTAGATCTTCGTCAGGCTGCCGCCCATCAGCTTTGCCTTGTCGCTGTCCGACAGCCGGTCGGTGACGCGGAAACGCATCGACGGCGGGCTTGTAGTCCACCACCGCCTTCGCGCGCGTCCAGTCGGTGCCCCACATGCAGCGATCGAGACCGAAGGCGTCGAACATGCGCGCCAGCGGATCCCAGATGTCGTTGTACGGGAACGGCTCGTGCGACAGCGTGCATGCGCCCGAAATCTTGATGCTGACGTTCTTGTGCGCGGCGAACTTCAACACCTTCGGCAGCTCCGCCCAGGCGTCCTTCGGCGCGGGCGGCACGCGCGGCTGCTGGATGCCGAGATGATCGATGATGATCGACGTGTCGGGATTGCGCGCGCAGATCTGTTCGGCCTGATCGATGCGGCCCCAGATCAGCATGTTGACCGGCAGGTTGTGCTTCGCCGCGGCCGTGCATCACGGCCGTGATGCCGGGATCGGCCGGATCGGTCGACAAGCTCCTTCTGGTTCATCATGATGCGGACCGCGACGGCGCCCTTGGTCTTGGCCCAGTCGGCGATGGTGTCGCCGACGGCGGGATCGGCGCGTATCGACGGGTTTGATGAGGCGCGAAGCGGTTAGGGTATTTCGCGTAGACGTCCAGCGCGTAGCTCGCGTCGTATCCGTAGAGCGAGAAGGGCGAGATGTTGATGGCGCCGTCGACGCCGACCGCATCCATCGCCGCGACCATCTCGTCTGCATTCACCGACGCCGGCCAGTTCGGCTCGCTCAGCCACGGCCGCTTCGGACGAGTTCGTCTCGTAGGCGTGCACCTGGGAATCGATCGTCAGCATGGCGTCCTCCACTTGATCGCTGCCGCTTCGAGGGTGTCGGCAGTCCGGCACTTCACACACGTCGCAGCGCGCTGAAATGTTTTAGTGGAGTGATTTGCGCCGACGCTACTGCGTTCGGCAACGCAGCGACGCTGCGCGCCGTACACAAGGACGGAACGACTCGCGCAGCGTCGCTTGCTCCTAGGCTTATCATCCTCGGACGGGCGCTTCCGCTTCCTGCACGCGAAGTTGATGAGAATTTCCCGTAAGTTCCTGGAACCTTTCACGAAGTTCCATTTCGCGGAATCTCTTTGCTGCCCATGCTGCGACACAATATGCGCACGATTGGTGAACAGAAGGCGGCCCGGGCGTCAGATCAAACAACATTGCAGGCAGGGACAACGAATTGCGCATTCTCTTCGCAGTCACAGTAGTGCTTGGCGTTTCGGCTCCTACGTTCTCAGCAACCACGGCAAGTTGTCGTCGACAGACGCATTCACGTCGCGGACGACTATCAGCCGTTGGAACCGTGGCAGCTTGCAAAACCTCTCGGTGATCTCGCGATTGCCGAAATCGATCTGAATGCAACGGATCCGAACCGCGTGAGGCGAAGGACGACGCCGTTGCGACGCAGGTCGAGGAGCCGGCCGACGACGCGCTCGGCAAGCCCGAGGCGCCCGCCGCTGTGAAGCAGGATGAGGAAAGCCCGCCTGTCACCGTCGCGATCGAACACGTTTGCGAGGCGTTGGCGGACGCGGCGGTTGCGCAAGGCCTGCCGATCGGATTCTTCGCGCGGCTGATCTGGCAGGAGAGCAGGTTCGATCAATGGGCGCGCAGCCCTGCGGGCGCCCGCGGCGTCGCGCAGTTCATGCCGCCGACGGCGGCAGAGTACGGCTTGCGCGATCCGTTCGATCCGATCGAGAGCGTTGCGGCGTCGGCGCGTTTCCTTCGCCAGCTGCGCGAGCAGTTCGGCAACCTCGGCCTTGCTGCCGCTGCGTACAACGCCGGCGGCGGCCGCATCAGGAAATGGCTCAGCGGACAGTCGGCCATGCCGGAGGAAACCCGGAACTATGTGAACATCATCACCGGGCATCCGCCGCAGCGCTGGACGGTGCAGAAGCCGCTGGAGATCAGCTTCGCGCTGCCGCACCGGGCACCTTGCGACGGCGTCGAAGGCCTGTCGCGCGAAGCCGGCAAGGCGCAGCATCATGTGCAGCTGACCGAGCTGGCGGTCGAACTGATCGAGGAAGCGGAAGCCGCGCGTCGGGCGGCAAAGATCGCGGCCGCACGGGCTGCGCGCAACAAGCGATACGCCGCGGCCAAGGCTGCGAAGGGGCGCAAGGCTGGCAGTCGTCAAGGCTGCCGCAAAAGCGAAGGCGCAAAGTCCGTGTTGCGGACGGCGCGCGAGGGCGTTGAAGCTGAGGCCCGCGCTGCAAGTCGCGAAGGCCTTCATTGCGGTAAAGCCCCTTCCGCCGGTTCGCCGTCCTCCCGTAGTCTTGGCCGTCAAGAGCCAAGAACAAAACGGAGGACGCCATGACTGCTGCCGCGCGCAGAAGCGAACGATCCGACACGACCGAGCCGGTGCTGGTCACCGCGGCGCTCGCCGAGAAGGCGGCGAACCTTCGCTACGACGATCTTTCGACCGAGGCGCGCACGGTCGCCGGCCACTGCTTCATGGATTTCTTCGGCGTCACGCTGGCCGCGCGCCACGAGCCGCTCGCCAACATTCTCGCCGAGCAGATCGCCGAGGACGGCGGCACGCCGCAGGCGACCGTGATCGGCCGCGGCACGCGCGCCAACATCGAGCAGGCGGCGCTGCTTGAATGGCGCGATGTCGCACGCGCTCGATTTCGACGACGTGAACTTCAGCCTCGGCGGCCATCCGACCGTGCCGATTGCGCCGGCCGTGCTGGCGCTGGCCGAACATCGCAAGCTCGACGGCAAGCGGCTGCTGGAAGCGTTCGCCGCGGGCTTCGAAACCGAATGCCGCATCGGCCGGCTGGTCGGCCGCTCGCATTACCAGCGCGGCTGGCACACCACGGCCACGGTCGGCGCGATTGGTGCTGCGGCAGCGGTCAGCAACATGCTGCGGCTGGATGCTGCGACCACCGCGCATGCGCTCGGCATTGCCGCGACGCAGGCCGCGGGTCTGAAGAGCGTGTTCGGCACCATGTGCAAGCCGCTGCATCCGGGCCGCGCGGCGGCGATCGGCCTGCAGGCGGCGCGGCTCGCGCAGCGCGGCTTCACCAGCAATCCGGCGATCCTCGATGTCGAGCAGGGATTCACCGCGACGCAGTCGGAGGAGCCCGAACCCGCAAGCCGCGCTCGAGGAGCCGCCGGGCGGCTTCTACCTGCCGCAGACGCTCTTCAAGTATCACGCGGCCTGCTACCTGACCCATTCCTCGATCGAGGCGAGCAACATGCTGCGCCGGGAATTCGCGCTGCAGGCCGATGCGATCCGCAAGGTGACGCTCAGCGTCGACGAGGGCCATCTGCGCGTCTGCAACATCGAGAAGCCGCAGACCGGGCTCGAGGTGAAATTCTCGCTGCGCGCGACCAATGCGCTGGCGCTGCTCGGCGAGAACACGGCCAACGATGCGACCTATTCGGACGCGACCGCGAAGCGCGGCGAGGTGGTCGATCTCTGCAGGAAGATCGACGTCGCCACCTGGAAGAAGACGTCGCACACGCTGAGCGAGGTGGCGGTGCATCTGAGCGATGGCCGCGTGGTGCGGAAGGAGTTCGACGTCGGCATTCCGATGACCGATCTCGCGGCGCAAGGCGCAAGCCTGAGCCAGAAGTTCTTGGGCCTCGCAGAGCCGGCGATCGGTGCTGCGCGCGCGAAGCAGGTCGCCGAGATCAGCGGCAAGCTCGACAGCGTCAAGGACGTCGGCGACGTTGATGGCGCTGGTGGCGAAGGCGAATTGATTGCCGACCAGGGGCGGCGCCCAAAGTTCTGCCGTCATGCCCGGCCTTGTGCCGGGCATCCACGTCTTCTTGCTGTGGCAAAGAAGACGTGGATGGCCGGGTCGAGCCCGCGCCATGACGGGTGACGGGATGACAAAGCAAGAGCAACAACACGAGGAGTTCATGGAAAGCCTTCTTTTCACGCCGATGGATTTGCGCGGCGTCCGTCTTCGCAACCGCATCGTCGTCTCGCCGATGCTGACCTATTCGGCGAAGAACGGTTATGCCGACGACTGGCACTTCATCCACTACGGACGTTTCGCCACCGGCGGGGCGGGGCTGATCTTCGTGGAATCCACCAAGGCCGATCCGCGCGGCTGCACCACGCCGCGCGACCTCGGACTGTGGAAGGACGAGTTCATCCCGCCGCTGAAGCGCATCGCCGACTTCTGCAAGTCGCATGGCGCGGCGATCGGCATCCAGCTCGGCCACTCCGGGCGCAAGGCGCGCAACCAGCTGCCGTGGGAAGGCCGCAAGCAGCTGCAGAGCCATCCCGGCGTCGATCGCGGCGAGGAGTGGGAGATCATCGGCCCGAGCGCGATCGCGCAGGGCAACGGCTATTTCCAGCCGCGCGAACTGACGGTCGCGTGACATCCAGAAGCTGGTCGAGGAGTACGGCAAGGCGACGGACCGCGCGCTGCGCGCGGGCTTCGACGTGCTCGAGATCCACGGCGCGCACGGCTACCTGCTGCACCAGTTCCTCTCGCCGGCCGTCGAACCAGCGCACCGACGCCTATGGCGGCACGCCGGAGAAGCGCATGCGCTTTGCGCTCGAGATCGTCGAGTGCGTGCGAAAGGTCTGGCCGGCCGACAAGCCGCTGTTCTATCGCATCTCCGCCGTCGACGAGGCCGGCTGGAGCGTCGAGGATTCCGCAGGCTTTGCCAAGGAGCTCGCCGCACACGGCGTCGACGTGATCGACTGCTCCTCGGGCGGCATGACCGGCCGCTCGATCGTCGAGCCGGAGAAGCCGCCGAGCTACGGCTATCAGGTGCCGTATGCGGAGGGCGTGCGCAAACTGTCGGGCGTCAAGACCATGGCGGTCGGCCACATCATCCATGCGGACCAGGCCGAGCAGATCCTGCGCGACGGCCGCGCCGACCTCGTCGCGATCGGCCGCGAGTTCCTGCAGAACCCGAACTGGCCGGTGGATGCCGCCGAGAAGCTCGGCGTCGCCAAGGCGTTTCAGACCGTGCCGGAGCCCTACGGCTACTGGCTGGACAAGCGCGCCTCGGCCGGTTTCGGCGGCCGGCCGTCCACCTGGCAGAACGGGATCAATCCGTAAGGCCAGTCATTCCGGGGCGTCGGCGCCGCCCCGGAATGACAGGATCTCGATGACGATTTGAAGTTGAGCCGCTCCTGTGCGAGACAGGCGTCGCTCGACCTGACTTTCTCGAACGTCGAGGATACGTCGTGACCGACTCATCCCTTCGCGATCGTCGCCGCCGCCTGTCAGCCGTCGCTTGCAGTCGCGAATCCCGCCCGCGCCGACCGCTGCGACGATCTCGCGGCCCAGCTTGCAAAGCAGATCGACGGGATGAAGGTCGGCAAGACCGTCGCCGGCATCGTCTATCTGACGCATCCGGCGGTGAAGCAGGCCTCGCTCGGCTGCTCGGCGCGCAACAAGCAGAACGAGATTTTTGCGTCATCGGCGAGCCGCAAGCCGCCGAAGGAATTCTTCGAATTCATCGCCAGCGCCACCGCGCTGGTGTTCACGATCCCGAAGGCCGGATGCGCTGCGCGGCGCGCAGCGCTGCGCGAACCGCATCGGCTTCCTGCGCGGCAAGAACATCGTCACGCGCTATCGCAAGCTCGACATCCGCTGCACCGGCTCGCCGGAGGGAACGAGCGTCACGGTGTCGCGCGAGCTGGATACCAAGACGATCTAGCAAGCTGATCGACTCAGCGCTGCGTCGTCCAGGCGCAGATGCCGCCGCCGGCGCACGGCCAGGTCTGCCGGCGCGCATCGCGCGCATAGGAATTGAGCGGATTGGCTTTCGGCTTGCGTGCAGCCACTGCCGATTTCTGGCGTGGTTTGCTGCTAGTCATCTTGCGCGGCGCGGCTTCAGATTTTGCGACGACGGCTTGGTGTCCGGCTTCGCCGAGGCCGCTGGTTCCGGCTCGCGGCGCAGCGGCGTCGTCTCAGGCGTTGCCGCAATGGCCGGCGGCTCGAACTGCGACGGCGGCCCGAGCGGCGCAGGCGACAGAACGACGCTCTTCAGGTCGAAGTGCGCCCAGCATGCTGCGCGGCTGGTCCTGCGCAAACGCAGTTGCGCTCGCGACCAGCGACGCAGCGAGAAATGGCAACAACTTTAGCAATCCCTTGACGGGCATCACGGCCTCCAGACGCGCTCCCCCTTGTGCATGGCTCAAAGACATATGATCCAAGTGCGCGCCGGCAAGGGCATCTTTCCGTCACATAACGAGGTATTTTGTCGGCCATGTCCTCGTCTGAAGCCATTGCCAGCGCCGCGGCGCCCGCCGCGGCCGACCGGCCCATTCGCGCCGAGCTGATCGAAACGATCCGGCTCGCGATGCCGATTGCGCTGACGCAGCTCGGCCAGATCGCGATGATGACGACCGATCTCGCGCTGATCGGCCGGCTCGGCGACGCGGCGATCGCGGCGGCATCGCTCGCGCATACGGTTTTCTTCGCGGTGTTCGTGCTCGGCATGGGCGCGATGTCGGCGGTCGCGCCGCTGGTCGCGCAGGCGTTCGGCGCGCGCGATCCGCGCACCATCCGCCGCTCGTTCCGCGTCGGCCTCTGGCTCGCCGTGCATCATGACGGTGCCGCTGACGCCGGTGCTGCTGCAGGGCGAGCAGATCCTGATCTGCGCTCGGCCAGACGCCGGACTCGGCGAAGCTCGCGGCGCGCTATCTCGAAGGGCTGACCTGGAGCCTGCTGCCGGGCTGGTGGTTCATCGTCATCCGCGGCTTCATGGGCTCGGTCAACCGTCCGGAGCCGGCGCTCTGGATCACGCTGATCGCGATCCCTGCGAATGCGCTGCTCGGCTACGCGCTGATCTACGGCGAGTTCGGCTTGCCGAAGTTCGATCTGCTCGGCGCGGGCCTTGCGACGACGATCGTCGACATCGCCATGTGCATCGCCGGTTTCTGGATCGCGCATACGCGCCGGCCGTTCCGCAAGTTCCAGCCGCTCGGCAATTTCTGGCGGATCGACTGGCGGCTGATGCGCCAGCTGATCGCGGTCGGTGCGCCGATCTCCGGCTCGTTCCTGCTGGAGTACGGCCTGTTCTCGTCCGCCGCGCTGCTGATGGGCTGGATCGGCACCACCGAGCTTGCCGCGCATCAGATCGCGCTGCAGACGGCGGCGATCCTGTTCATGGTGCCGTACGGCATCGGCATGGCTGCGACCGTTCGCGTCGGCCAGGCGGTGGGGCGCGGCGACGCCGGCGCCACGCGGCGCGCGGGCTTCGTTGCGATCGCGCTTGTCCGGTGTGTTCATGGCCTTCATGACGCGGCGTGGTGATCGCCTCGCGCTTCGAGATCGCGCACTTCTTCCTCGGCAGCGGCGCGGCCGAACTCGAAGGCCGCCGAGATGGTCGCGCTGCTGCTGATCGTCGGCGCGACGTTCTTCATCTGCGACGGCCTGCAGACCGCGGCCGCGGGCGCGCTGCGCGGGTTGAACGATACGCGCGTGCCGCTCGCCGTTCGCCGCCTTCAGCTTCTGGCTGATCGGCTTCACGGCGTCGTATCGGCCTGGCGTTCCCGCTGCGGTCTCGGCGCGGTCGGCGTCTGGATCGGCTTTTCCTGCAGCCTGGTCGTGTTCGCAGCGCTGTTGATCCTGCGCTTCCGCTATCTCACCGGCCGAGGCTATCTGCCGGAGATGGTCCGCGCCGAAGCGTAGGTCGGATCAGATCACCAGTTCCGTGCGCACGCGGCGCACGTCGACCTCGAACTCCATGTCGGTGACCGGCGGCCAGCCCGGATACCAGGCGACGCCGATCTGGCTGATGCCGAGCTCGGCGAACAGGTTTTCCAGCACGGGGCGGAAATCATGCACGGTGTAGACCTGCGATCCGGTGATGCCGCTCCAGTCGCAGCCGAGCGCGTCGACCCGTGTGCGCAGGCCGTCCATCACGAAGCGCGCCTTCGCGGCGAGGCCCTTCAGCGACACGTCGCGTCCGCCGAAGGTGCGCTCGCTGCCGGTCGCGCCGTAGCTTGATCTCCGGCAGGCCCGAGATCAGGAAATCGCCGGCGGCGTTCGCGTCCGGCACGGTGTAGGTGAAGGCGAAGAAGCTCGAGCCTGACGGCACCTCGGTGATCGGCGCGATGTTGCTGCGCGCCGGCGCGTTGATCTCGCCGTGCGCGGCATCCCCATGCATGCAGCGTCTTCAGGTACTCGCTGTTGAAGGCCTGGAACTCCTGCACGCTCATCGGCTTTGGCGAGCGCAGTTCGCAGGCGGCGAGCGCGGTGACCGGGCGACCGAGCTTTTCCAGGTGCTGCTTGATGCGTGCAAATCCGTCCATCATCGGCACTGGCCTGGCGAAGCGCGCGCGATGCAGCGCAAATCCCTTGTTGGCGCGAACGCCGGCGGAGAACGGCCCGCCCGGCGCGACCAGGAAAGAGAAATCGCCAGCCTTGAAATCGATGATCTCGGCCATCGTTTGCACCTCGCAGATGTGTGTGGAAGAAAGTTCAGTGAAGCGGAGGCTTCGGCGCGGCAGATTGCTTCAATTTTGCGCGCACGTCATCCATCGTGCGGCGAATACGCGCCTCGCGCTCCTCGTTGAGCTTCATCTGGAAGGCGCGATAGTCGGCGATGCGGCGCTCCATCTCCTCGCGCGCGGCGCGCGAGACCGTCGGCCGGTGAGAGAGAAGGGGGCTTGCTCTTCGACCGCTGCCGGATCTGCGGGCGGAACAGGCTCGGCTTTCGTGCGAAACGCCTTCGCGAAGTCGAAGATCTCTCGCTCGGTCTCGGCCGGGGCAGCGCTGACCTCCTGCGCAACGCGCAAGGCCTGCTCGACGGTGGCGTCATAAGGCGCCTTGCCGTCGTAAACATCCTTCGGAGTTTTTTTCGTGAACCAGAATTTCATGGCCCCGAGCCCTTTGCGGCCATTGCAGCAGGCTGCCATGATATCGTCAAGATTGATGACGCACACGGGGTTAATCACATGGATTTTCGTGCGAAGGTTGTATTCGCTCTCGCGACGGTAGCGGTTCTGTCAACCACGCCGGCGCGCGCGGACGACCGCATCGAGATCTTCGACGCGCATCTTCACTACAACTGGGAACCCACGCCCTTTATTCGCTGGAGCAGCGTGCTCGCCCTGTTCAAGGAGCATCGCGTGACCGGCATTCTCGCGACCAGCCGGCCGAACGACGGTACTCACGCACTGGTTGCGGCCAAGGCCGAAGGATTGTGGGTGGTGCCGTTCATCCGCCCCTATCGCATTCGCGCCGATATCGGCAGCTGGTTCGGCGATCCGTCGATCTACGAACTGGTGCAGGACGAGTTCAAGCGCGGCTACTACCGCGGCATTGGCGAGTTCCATCTGTCCGGCCGGGCGGCCGCGAGCGAGTGGGTCAAGAAGACTGTCGATTTCGCCGTCGCCAACGATCTGTTCCTGCACGCGCATGCCGATGCCGAAGCGGTCGAGATCTTGATGGGTCACAATCCGAAGAGCGCGGATCGTCTGGGCGCACACCGGCTTCGGTCTCGACACCGATCGTGTGGCAGCGATGCTGACCAAGTATCCGCAAGTTTGGGGCGAACTGTCCTATCGCAGCGGCATCGTCGACGGCGGCGGCAAGCTGACCGCGGATTGGCGCGCGCTGTTCACAAAATTCCCCGATCGCTTCCTGCTCGGCTCCGACACCTGGATCAACGAGCGCTGGGCGACCTACGGCGACATCATGGCAGGCTATCGCGCCTGGCTCGCGCAACTGCCGCCGGATGTCGCGGCCAGGATCGCGCACGGGAATGCGAAGCGGTTGTTCGGCGGGAGTTAGCCAGCCGTCCTTGCGAGCCATAGCCGTTCGAAGAACGGCGTCGCTTCGCTCGCCTATGGCGAAGCAATCCAGCGCGCGCCGGCAGGCGCGTTAATAAAGTGAACTGAACCCGCTGCTGATGCTGCACTTTTTTTGGCGCGCTTCGCGCGCAGCTGGATTGCTTCGCTTCGCTCGCAATGACGGCTACGCCGGATTGTCCAGCGCCATCTGCCAGAAATCCGCTTCGAGCCGCGACGCCTTTGCGAAGATGCCGCACAATTCCGGGAAGCGCTCGGCGGTCATCGATTTCGCCGCCAGCCGCGTCAGCTGCTCGCGCGCGTTCTGCGCGACCTGCTGATACGCATCGCCCGCATACTCGCCGATCCACTCGCGATAGGGATGGTTGGTCAGCGGCTGCTTGATATTGGCAACCAGCGCCCTGGCGATTTCCGCATAGCCGATCACGCAAGGCGTGAGCGCCACATGCAGGTCGAGCAGGTCGCCGGACAGACCGCAATCGAGCACGTAGCGGGTGTACGCGACCGTTGCCTGCAGTTCCGGTGCGGCTTCGAGCTCTGCCGGCGTGAGGCCCCAGCGTCCGCACAGTCGCACATGCAGATCCATTTCCACGTCGAGGATCGCAGCGACGCCCGCGTGCGCGGCGCGCATGTCGGCGAGCGTCCGGCTCTTGTAGACGGCCAGCGCATAGGCGCGCGCGAACTGGATCAGGAACAGATAATCCTGCACCAGATAAGTCCGGAATGCAGCTTCCGGCAGCGTCGCGTCGCCGAGCTTCTGCACGAACGCATGATCGACATAGCTCGACCAGTCGGCCGTGCATTCGCTCCTGAGCCTGTCGAAGATATCCACGCGCGTGCCCCGTGCCGATCAGCTCTTGTCGCGGAAGTACGGCTCCACCGGACCCGAGACCTTGATCGTCATCGGATTGCCGTAGCGATCCTTCGCGTTGCCGGCGGTCATCCGCACCCAGCCCTCGCTGACGCAGTATTCCTCGACATTGGTGCGCTCGACGCCCTTGAAGCGAATGCCGACATCGCGCGCGAGCACCTCCGCATTGTAGTAAGGGCTCGACGGATCGGTCGAGAGGCGGTCCGGAGGCGTATCGGTCATCGTCTTCAAGTTCCTTTGTTCGCTCGCCACCGACGCTATCAGCTTACCGGGCCCGACGAAATGCCGCTTGCGCGGTGAAGCTCTCCGCCACGCAAGGCCGATAACGAAAAACGCCCGCGGCTTCCGCGGGCGTTGACGCTTTCCTCTAGCCCGATTGCAGGGATCGACGCGGGCGATGGCGTGGCCGCTGACCACTTCCTTGCCGTCCTGATTGATGGTGGTGATCGTCAGATCCACCAGATGCTCGCCGTTCTCCTGGCGGATCGCCGCGACCGTCGCCTTGGCGTCGAGGGTGTCGCCGGGCCACACCTGGTTGGTGAAGCGCACGCCGAATTTCTTCAGCCGCGCGTCGCCGACCCAGTTGGTGAGCATTTTTCCGGTGAGGCCCATCGACAGCATGCCGTGGGCGAACGTGCTCTTATATCCGGCCGACTTGCGTCGTGTAGACCTCGTCCGAATGCAGCGGGTTGTAGTCGCCCGACGCGCCGGCATACATGACGATCTGCGTGCGCGAGAGATTTTCGACCGACGCGCTCGGAATGCGTGTCGCCGACTTTCAGTTGTGATGCCTTCAAAGCCATTGTTGTTGCTCCTTACGATGCGTCGACCGGGACGCTCGGTGGTGACGCCGACGCTGCGCGCGGTGACGACAAGCTCGCCGTTCGCATCGCGATGCTCGGTGATCCGCTCGCGGAAAATGAGCTTGCCGGCGCGCTTGCTTTCCTTCTCCCACACCGCACCCTGCTTCACCTCGGAGGTGAGCACTTCACCGGCACGCAGCGGCCGGTGATAGGTGTACTCCTGCTCGGCGTGCAGGCTGCCGCTGGACGCTGGCTTGCCCTCGATGCCGCTTGGCGCCTTGCCGGAGCCGAACCACGGCTGGCCCGGCTTCGGCCGCAGGTGATACTCCGGATCGAACTGCGCCATCGCCTGCACGAAGGTCGGCGGCGCGATGACGCCCTTGGCCTCGGTTTTCTTCGCGGCTTCCGCGTCGTGATAGACCGGGTTGGTGTCGCCGATGGCGCGCGCGAACATCATGATGTGCGTCGCTTCGACCGGAAAGGTTATTTTTGGCACGTTGTTCCTCCCTAACGAACTGAGTAACGAAACGTTAGGTTATCGCCGATGACCTGTCGAATTCCGAGCCGTCGCTCCGCGCATGGGCTATGTGTCAAAATGCATGCGCCACAACCGGCGCCAGGCGCACCTTCGGCCTATCGCGGACGGGAAAATTCTTCTATCCATCGCTGTCAAAGACGCGGCCGTGCGCCGCACACGTCCCTTTGGGACGGGATACGTCGAGGCAGATAAGCGAATGGACAGCCTTCTTGATCCGGCCACTGCGATCGAAGCCGTCGATCGCGGACTTGCGGAAGCCGGATACATCGCCAGCCGGCAGATTTCGACCGCGGTGTTCCTCGCCCAGCGGCTCGACAAGCCGATCCTGGTCGAAGGTCCCGCCGGCGTCGGCAAGACCGAGCTCGCGAAATCGATCGCCGCCTGGCAGAACATCAATCTCATTCGCATGCAGTGCTACGAGGGTCTCGACGAGTCCAAGGCGCTGTACGAGTGGAAGTACGCCAAGCAGCTGCTCTACACCCAGATCTTGAAGGACAAGCTCGGCGAGGTGATCGGCCAGACCGAGACGCTGCCGGCGGCGCTGAGCAAGCTGCACGATTTCGGCGACATCTTCTTCTCGAAACAGTTCGTCGAGCCGCGGCCGCTGTTGCAGGCGCTGGAGCAGAAGGACGGCTGCGTGCTCCTGATCGACGAGGTCGACAAGGCGGACGCCGAGTTCGAGGCGTTCCTGCTGGAAATCCTGTCCGACTACCAGATCACGATCCCCGAGATCGGCCGCATCAGCGCGGTGACCAAGCCGATCGTCATCCTGACCTCGAACGCCAACCGCGATCTCGGCGATGCGCTGAAGCGCCGCTGCATCCATCTGCATATCGGTTTCCCCGAGCCGCGGCTGGAAGCGCGCATCATCGAGACGCGCGTGCCGGGCGTCTCCACCGAGCTGCGCAAGAAGATCGTCGCCTTCGTGCACGAGCTGCGCACGCTGGACCTGAAGAAGCTGCCGTCGGTGAGCGAGACCATCGACTGGGCGCGGGTGCTGCTTGTTGCTGCACACCTCCTCGCTCAGCACGGATGTGGTGCGCGATACGCTGAACGTGCTGCTGAAATACGAAGTCGACATGGAGACTGCGACCCCGCAGGTCTCCGAGCTGATCGACAAGGCGGAACGTGCTTTCGTCCCAGGCTGAGGCCAGGCAGGCGCCGGACGACCTGCTGCTCCGTTTCTTCCGCGCCGCGCGCGGCGTGGGCTGTCGCATCTCGCCGCCCGAGAGCATGGACGCGATGCGCGCGGTCACTGACGTCGGCTACAGCGACAAGGCGGCCTTGCGCGATGCGCTGCTCCTGACGATCGCCAAGACGCAGGAGGAGAAGGCGGCGCTGGCGGAGATCTTCGACGTCTTCTTCAAGAGTCCCGAGCCGCGCAATCTCGAGGAGGCGCTCGAAGGACGCCGACGACGATGCGGAAAATCAGTCCGGCGACGATGAGAGCGAAGGCGAGGGCGAGGCGGACGCCAGCCAGTTTGGCGATCTCGCGCGCATGCTGATGTCCGGCGACCGCGCAGGCGTCGCTGGCGGCGATGACAGCCGCGGCCGATGCGGCAAACCTGTCGCAAATCCGCTTCTTCACCCAGCGCGGGCTTTTTTCCAGCCGCATCCTCGAAATGATGGGCATGGCGCAGCTGGAGGACGACGATCGCCGCCCAGCAGGCGGCGGGCAACCAGCCGCAGCGGCTGATCAATGCGCGCGACGGCCTGCGCGAGGCCGTGCGCGACATGGTCAACGACGCGATCACGCTCTACACGCGCGAAGGCACCGAAGCGCTGCGCAACGAGATCCTGCGCAACGTGCCGCTGAATCGGCTGGAGCGGCAGGACGTCGAGCGCACGCGCAAGCTTGTCGGCGAAATGGCGCGGCGGCTGCGCGACAAGTACAACAAGCCGCGGCGCAAGAAGAACCGCGGCCGGCTCGACACCCGCAAGACCATCCGCCGCAACGCCAGCTGGGGCGGCATTCCGTTCATCACGGTGTGGAAGCAGAAGCGGATCGACAAGCCGAAGATCGTGGCGCTGTGCGACGTCTCCGGCTCGGTGGCGCGCGTCGCCGAATTCCTGCTGTTGTTCCTCTACAGCCTGAACGAGGCGATCTCCGACATCCACACCTACGCGTTCTCCGGCCGCCTGGTCGACGTCAGCGAAATCCTCGACAACAACGCCATCGACAAGGCGATGCAGGAGGTGATGAAGACGGTCGGTTACGGCTCGTCCGACTACGGAAAATCGTTCGTCGACTTCGACGACAATTTCATGAGCGGCGTCACCAACCGCACCACCGTGATCATTCTCGGCGACGGCCGCAACAACAACCTCGATCCGCGCACCGACATCCTGCGAAGCATCTCCGAACGCGCCCGCCGCGTGATCTGGCTCAACCCCGAGCCGCGCTTCGCCTGGGGCACCGGCGATTCCGAAATGCCGCGCTACCAGCCCTACTGCACCTTCACCCGCCCGTGCGGCACCGTGCGCCAGCTCGAGCGCGTGGTGGTGGATTTGCTGGAGATGGACCGGCATTAACCGCACCGAAGCGCTGGATGTAGCGCAGCGAGATCCGCGCCGCCGCGCTCAGCGCATCGTATTTCGCTTCTGCTTCATCCGGGCTACGAGCATCACTTCTTCTTTTGCTTCTTCGCATTCAGCTTCCGTCCACTCGTTGAAATCCGTCCAGCACCTGCTCTTCCGCCCGTCCGCGGCCTTGTGCAGCCAGTTGCCGTCGGCGCGCGTCTCGCAGATCCTTGCTTGATCGCGCGTCGGCGTCGTCGCGATTGCTGCCGTGGAACGAGCCGAGGTCGAAGCCCATGGCTTCGAACAGGCTTGCTTGCAGCGCCTTCGGCTTGTCCAGATTTGTCGACACTCGATCTTGTCGGCGTCCGCCGCAAGGCGACGGAAGACGAAATGGCCGTCGGCCTCGAGGTAGCGGATCGGGCGAGCGGGATGCAGCTTCGGGCCGCTTCGATGCAGTCTGGATTCGGCGTCCGGTCTTGCCGTGCGCCCAGTCCCAGGCCGAGGGCACCTGCGCCTTTGCCTCGCGGACGACGAGCCCCCTGCGCCATTCGGCGATCGCGACGAAGCGCGGACGGCCGAGGCTGCCGACGCCGGCCTTGCGCGTTGCAAACGCCGGCTTGCAGGCCCTTCGGCAGCGGCCTCCAGCATGCCATCGCCTTGCGCGTCGGGCACCTGCTCATGGTCGACGCCTTCCTCGTCCTTGACTCGTCCATTTCGTCGCGGAACTCCTTGCGCTCCTCCTCGGTCGTGCCGACGAATTCGTTCATCCATGTCTCGTGCTGATCGAGCAACGTCGGACGCGGGTCTTCGAGGCCGCGCCGATAGCCGGCGAGCACGGCTTCGCGCGATTGTCTTCGGCCGAACCTTCATGCCGGCGCAAGCCGCGCGCTGGTGACGAGGCGGACCAGGTCGAACGCGTAGGGCATGCGCGCCGCTTCGTCGAAATCGTTGATACCCCAGACCAGACGCTGCTTCGACATTGCGCCAGGTGCCGAAATTCTCGATGTGGATGTCGCCGACGGCCAGCACCTTGGGTGCGTCCTTGAACTCGGGGCAAAGCCGCTCGATTGTCGTTGCCCAGCGGAAATATGTCGCGCGCAGAAATGGGAACGCGTTCGTCGCTCATCTTCTTGTGCTTTTTCTTCAGTCCTTTCTCGTCGACGTCGCATTGCTGCCTGAGCCAGGTCTCGAACTGCTTGTTCGTCGTCCTTATGAAGCTGATCGATGATCCTTGCGCCATGACCGGCCCCCGATTGCCTGCATGCAATCTGGGATTGTATCAGGTCGCGGCGGCCGGTTGAATGACCAGCGTCGGCACGCCGAGCGCGCCGCTGCGCACCGTGAAGACCCGCGTACCGGGGCGCCGGCCGGTCCGGATTTCGGATACGTCGAGGCCTGCTGCCGCAAGCCGCGCCTGCGCGGCTTCGATGTCGGCGACGCGCCAGCTCAGGCCCCAGAGCTTGTCGGGATTGCCGCGGCTTGCTTCGTTCAGGTGATGCACGATCTCGACCACGAGGTCGCCACAGCGAAAGAACATCAGCCGCGCGCCCCAGTCCGGCCGCGCGAGATCGAGCGTCATGTCGAGGCCGAGGCGCGCGCCGTAGAGCGCGGCCGCGCGCTCCGGCTCTTCCGTGGCGATCACCACGTGGTCGAGACCGACGATCGGCGCGCTCGCGACGGTTTGCGACAGCGGCCGCTCCGTCGGCATGTCGAGAAAGAACAGCCGCACACCGTGCGTCGCCTCGACAGCCGTGCGCGTGCGTTGCCAGGCGAGCGTTGCGCCGTCGATCGCGTTGGTGCTGCCGGATTGCGGCCACGTCTTCCGGAGCGAGGCCGAGGCGTTTCAGCCGGCGCTGGAATTTGTCGATTGCTGTTGACGCGGAAGCACAGGCTCGCGAGCCCTTCGCCCTGTTCGGCAAGCCGCGCGCGCACGCGCTCGGCGGTCGCGCCGTCGCCCGACGGCGCCATGATCTCCAGCGACATGTTGGCCAGGGTGAAGATCGCGGTCTCGACGCCGTCGCTGCTCGTACGCCACGCCGGCTTTTGCCCGAGCAGCGTTTCGTAGGCGGCCACGGCGGTGTCGATGTCGTGGGCCAGCAGGACGATATGGTCGAGACCGGTGATCATAACCCGCTCCGTCATGGCCGGGCAAAGCCGTTCGAAGAACGGCGTCGCTTCGCTCGCCTATGTCCCGGCCATCCACGTCTTTCTGTGTGGCAATGCTGCAAGACGTGGATGCCCGGCACAAGGCCGGGCATGACGCCAAGTGTGAGGTGGCGCCGTGCCTACCTCACCGCCAGCAGTATCCCCGCCATCAGCTTCGCCCGCTCAACAAGGCTGTCGACGATGATGTGCTCCTCGAGCGTATGCGCGCTGTTGCCGCGCACGCCGAGGCCGTCCAGCGTCGCCACGTCCATCGGTCCCGTAAAATTGCCGTCGGAGCCGCCGCCCGAGCTCATGTGCGACAGCTCGAGGCCGAGCTGTGCGGCAATGCCCTTCGCGGTCTCGTACAGCGCCATGGTTTTCGCGTTCGGCTCCCAGACCGGGCGCGTCACGCCGCGTGTGACGATGAACTGGCCGTCATTGCGGTTGTCCTTCGACAGCGCCAGCATTTGCTCGACGCCGCGGTCGAGGTCTTCCTGCTTCTTGGCCATCGACAGCGCTTCGCCCGCGCAGGAGCTCGACACGCAGTTGACCCACTGCCCACCGTGAACGACGCCGACGCTGAAGGTGCAGTCGGACGTGGTCATGCCTTCGATCTGCGGGATCATGTCGGCCATGATGCGGATCGCCGAGCGGCCTTCGGCGAGGCGGGCGCCGGCGTGGCTCGGCCGGCCGATCGCCTCCAGATTGAAGCGCGCAATCGCGTAGCGGCCGGTGACCACGCCGCCATTCGGCCGCGCCGGCTCCGGCACCAGCACATATTTATGTCTTGCGGCCTCCGCCTCGATCAGGTCGCGCGTGGAGGGACTGCCGACCTCCTCGTCGGAGGTGAGCAGGAACGTGATCGGCAGGTGGATCTCGGCGCCCACGCGCAACAGCTGCCGCACCGCTTCGAGTGCGATGTAGTTGCCCCCCTTCATGTCGAATATGCCGGGGCCGTAGCATTTGTCGCCCTCGCGCCGCCAGGACAGCTTTGCGAGCGTGCCGACCGGATGCACGGTGTCGAGATGGCCCATGATCAGGATGCCGGGTTTTGAGGCGTCACCGGTGGCAAACGTCGCGCGCACGCAGTCGCCAAAACCCATGCGGCCGCCGATCCGTTCGATCCGCGCGCCGAGAATGGCGAGATCGCGCGACGCGACATCCATCATCGCGCCGACGCGTGCCGCGTCCCAGGTCGGGCTCTCGCACTCCACCCATGGCTTCAACCCTGCAAGCATCGCCTCGGTGTCGAACGGCAGTTTCGTAACGTCCACGGATATGTCCTCCTTCAACTCGACTTTCTCGCCGCAGCCCAAGCGGGGTCCATAGGCGAGCGAAGCGACGCCGTTCTTCGAACGGCTATGGGGTCACGCCCGGTGACGACGCATCATTTGCTGCCGCCGGGCTCCAGCACGATATGCAGCTCGGTCTCGCGCGCAATCGCTTCTTCAGAGTAGATCAGCGGCACGTATTTCCGCTCCGACCACAGCCCACCGTGATCGTCATAGTGTTTCGAGCGCACGTCGCCGGACTGTCCCGGCGCATTGACGAACACGCTGTCGTCCCACTGGCCGACGTCCACCACCATGCGGAACGACGCGCCGGTGGTCGCACGGCCGTCGCTCAGGCGATAGCCGCTGCACATCACTGTCTGGGCGGAGCCACCTTGCCGCAGCGGTCCGACATCGCGCAGTTTGTCGGGAAAGACATTGGCGAGCGGATGCTCGAAATAGCCGTGATGCCAGCCGGACCATTTCCATGTGCCCGGGTCGCCATGCCGCCGGCGACAGTCCGCCACGGCCTTGCCAAGCGTTGCGAGAAGAACCGAAGCCCGTCGCGTCTTCGGATCGGCGCCAAAGACAGACGGCGGCTCATCGAGCCAGTCGGTCAGCGTCACGTGGTCGCCAGGCGCGAGCAGCGGGCGCAGTTTTGGATCGGTGCTGACGAGATCGAGCAGCGCCGGCTTCAGGTGCCGCGTCCACCAGACTTCGAACAGCAGCGCCGCAGCGCTGTCGTCCGCGAGGTGATGGTCCCAGTCTTGCAGCATCGAAAGTCCGAAGGCCGCATCCTTGTCGGTCGAGGAGAGCCCGGCCAGATGCACGCAGACACGCCGGGCCGGGATCGACAGGTCGTCGCACTGCAGCTTGCACGACTCTTCGAGCGTATGGAGCGTCTTCGCATCCAGCACCTCGCGAACGCGCTGCGCGCGGAACGGGTCGGCAAATTCAAAGCCGATGTCGAGTTCCTGCGCCGGTCCCGGCGGCAGGTTCATCTCGTTGGAGGTGGCGACATAGCCGCGCTGTCGGCGCGATCTCGCGCGGAAGCTCCTTCTGCGAATGGAAGCCGTCCCACTCGTAGCGGCCGTCGCCCGGCACCGGCACCATGCCGTCATAGTTCCTGCGCACGGGCGCCTTGCAGGCCGGCATCCAGGCGATCTTGTCCGTTCACGTCGGCATAGATCTGGTTGGTTGAGGGCACCGACCAGCTTTGCAGCGCCTGCTCGAAGGCTTCCACCGACGACGCGTCCTGATAACCAAGGCTCGACAGATACGGTGCTCCGCCGGGCTCGAGCCAGACGGTGCGGATGGCATAGGCGAGGTTGCGGGCACGATCCTCGTGCACGACCGGGCCGTGCCGCGTGAACTTCAAGGTCAGGGTTTGGTCGGGATAACCTTTGACGGCGACGCGCTCCTCGAGGATGCGCATGCGCTCGAAACCGTCGCCGTAGGCGTAGAGATGCGGATCGTCGGGTTTCGTCCGGTAGACGTAAAGGTCCTCCTGATCGATCGGGAAAATCGTCAGGCTGAACGCTGCCTTGTCGTTGTGGCCGATCGAAATGCCGGGCAGGGCCGGCTCGCCGGCGCCGATGACGTCGAGCCCCGGCGCGCGCAGGTGCGCGACATAGCGCAGCGCCGGCATCTGATAGTCGCGATGCGGGTCGCTGGCGAGGATCGGCCGGCCGGACGCCGAATGCGAAGGTGCGATCGCCCAGTTGTTGGATCCCTCCGTCTGCGTCGCTGCAACCACCTCGCCGAGGTCATCGGTGATGCTCCAGCGCTCAGCGTCGGCGAGCGACGCGGCAAGGCGTTCCTTGTTGAAGGTCACGGGCGCGGTCGCGAGGAAATACGGCTCGAGCATATCGTCGGCGATGACCGAGAAATCCACGCCATCCGGCACGAACGGTGTGTGGCCGAGATCGACAGAGCGTCGCGCGCGATCCTGCTCAAGCGTGCCGTGGCCGAGCACCCGGGCACGCGCGTACTCGTGCTCCATATTGCGCACCCTTGCATGGCTGCGGATCCGCACCACGTCGGCGGCCTCCCAGCGCGCGGGCTTTGTCCCGGTCAGCGCGAATTCCGGCGACAGCAGCTCAGGGTGACGCTCGGTCAGATCGACGAACGCGTTGATGCCGGCGGCGAAGCGCTCGACCGTCTCTTGCGCATCGCTGACGCCGTAGGAGCTCCACTCGGTCGCCATGTCGGAGCGATAGAGGAACAGCCGCGCGGCGCGATCCTGCGCGAGATAGCCGGGACCAAAGTCTGCAGCCAGGAGGCCAAGGCCGCGCTTGCGCCAGATGTCGATCTGCCAGAGCCGGTCGCGCGCCGCGTTAAAACCCTGCACGAAGAAGGCATCGCTGCGCGAGGCTGCCTTGATGTGCGGCACGCCCCAGCGGTCGACGCGGATATCCGCCTGCGCTTCAAGCCCGCCGACGGAATAGCGAACGGTCTCGGCCGACCCGGCACGAGGTTTATGGGAGGTCCGCCGTGCCGCCGTCGTTCATTGTGCTTTCTCTGCGAGCTCTTTGCGAAATTTGCGGTCGCGCTTGAGATACCATTCGCGGCGCATCGCCTCGGCGCGGGTGGCAAAGCTCTCCGAATGCAGAGCACCCAGGCGCGCCCCTTGGTCGTCCGCGCGCCCTTGCCCGCGTTGTGCTGGGCAAGCCGGCGGGCGACGTCGGTGGTCCACCCCACATAGGTGAGGTAGCGGCCCCTGTAAGCGCAGCCCAGAACGTAGACGAACCCTTCCATGCCGCTAGTTGTCCCGCGCCTGAGGATGCGACGCAAGCGTCGTCCTGTACGACTAGACCACGGCCGCCTTGTGCAGGGCGGCGACTTCGTCCTTGCTGTAGCCGGCCTCGGCCAGAACCGCATCGGTATGCTCACTCAACGCCGGCGCCATGCGGTCGAGCTTGCCGCCGCCATGCGCCAGCCTGAAGCCGGAGCCGGCGAACCGTAGCGGTCCGTACGGAGTGTCGACCGTCTGCATCGCTTTGCGGAATTCGATCTGCGGATGGTCGATGATCTCCTCGATCCTCCAGATGTTGGCGCAGGGGGCGCCTGCGGCGTCGAGGATCTTCTCCCACTCCTTCGGGCTCCTGGTCGCCAGCACGTCCTCGATGATCTTGCGCAGCGCGGGCTCGTTCTCGTTGCGCAGGAACCAGTCGGCGAAGCGCTGGTCGCTCAGCACGTCCTCGCGCCCCAGCGCCTTCATCAGCGCGATGAACTGCTTCTCGTTGTTCACGGCGAGCAGGATGAATTCGCCCTTGCCGGCCTTGAAGAGATTGGCCGTCGGGCGGCGACTGACCGCCTGGTTGCCGGACAGCGTCTGGCGATGGCCCGCCACCGTGTAGTCGGCGACCTGGCCGGAGAGAAACGCGATCGTCGCTTCCAGCATCGACACGTCGACAAGCTGGCCCTTGCCGGTGTGGGTGCGCTGGAACAGCGCGCTGGAGACGCCGAACGCTGCGGTCGCGCCGGAGAGCACGTCGCAGACCGCAAAGCCCGCGCGCGTCGGTCCTGTCTGCTCGTGGCCGGTGATCGCCATGATGCCGGACATCGCCTGGATCTTGCCGTCGTAGCCGGCGCCGAGCCGCTCCGGTCCGGTCTGGCCGAAGGCGCTGATGCAGCAATAGATCAGCCGCGGATTGACCTTCGACAGCGCCTCGTAGCCGATGCCGAGCTTGTCCATCACGCCGGGACGGAAATTCTCCATCACCACGTCGGCCTTCGCCGCAAGCCGTTTGACGATCTCGATCGCCTCCGGCTTTTGCAGGTCCAGCGTCAGGCTGCGCTTGCCGCCGTTGATCGCCTGCCATCCCGGCGCCAGCCCGCGCTCGGCCCACTCCTTGTTGAGCGGCGTGCGGCGCATGTCCTCGCCCTCGCGCCGCTCCACCTTGATGACGTCGGCGCCGAGCAGGCACAGCTGGTAGCTGGCATAGGGCCCGGCAAGCACCTGCGTGAAGTCAAGTATCCGCACGCCTTCGAAAGGTCTGGTCACGCAACGTCCTCGTTTCATCGTTAGTAGCTGTTCCGGTTAACTCTGCCTCATCCTGAGGAGGCTGCGGAGCGAGCACGTCTCGAAGGATGATTTGTTTGCCTCGGCGCCCCGGCCACATGGTTCGAGACGCCCGGCTTCGCCGGGCTCCTCACCATGAGGGTCGGAAGGGGGACTTGCGGGCACCCCGCTAAGCCGCATTCACGCGCAGGCCGCGCGCGATTTCCTTCTGCTTGTCGAAGTCGGCGCGGCGGCGGGCGAGCTCGTCCGGGCTCATGGTCTCGATGTTGTTGTAGTCGAGCTTCCACTTGCCGTCGGCGTTCCAGCGCAGTGGCGACTGCATGGTCGTGCGCGGACCGATCGCGGATTCGAGCACGCGGAGCGCAAGCTCTAGCGTCAGCGCCTGCGACTCCACGTCGTGCGGCTTGCCGGCCGAGTTGCCGAGCGGGAAATCGGAGAACAGGAAGCGCGGCACGGCGGCGTGCTCGATGATGTCCTTGGCGCAGCCCATGACCACGGTCGGGATGCCGTTGGCTTCGAGGTGGCGGGCGACCAGCGCGGTGGTCTGGTGGCAGACCGGGCAGTTCGGCACCAGCACGGCGACGTCGACCTTGTCCTCGCGGCAGCGCTTCAGGATCTCCGGCGCGTCGGTCTCGATGGTGACGCGGTGGCTGCGGTTGGTCGGCGCGCCGAAGAAGCGCGGCGCGACCTCGCCGATCCGGCCCTTGGCCTTCGCCTTGATCAGCTGCGGCAGCGGGAAACCAGGTGCCGGCATCTTTGGCCGAGGTGTGGATGCGGTCGTAGCCGATGTGCGAGATGCGCAGGTCGTGCTGCTTCGACGTGTCGCCCTCATAGACCTGGTAGAATTTCGCGCCGCCGTTGTAGTCCGCGCCGGGCCCCTGGTCGCCCTTCGCCGGATCGTACGGGGCCGCCGTGGTGACGATGGTGACGCGGGATTGCGCCAGCGGCTTCTTCAGCGGCTGGAACGGCGCCTCGAGGTAGTGCGCCCAGCGATAGGGCGTGGTGTAGCCGATCGCGGTATAGTAGTCGCGCGTCCGCTTCATGTAGGGAACCGGCGAATCGTAGTCCGGAGCGAAGCCGAGCTGTTCGTCGAGATTGTCGACCATGTTGCGTTTTCTCCAATGCGGCCGGCCGGTTTTCAGGCGCGCGCGAAACTTCTTATGACGCTGGTCAGGCTAGGAGTTTGCCCATCACTGTCAAGCAACGCCGGCAAGAAGCTGCCCTGCGCTGCTGCGTCTTCCAAAGCCGCCAAGGTCTTGAAGCCGGAGTCCGGCTGGGAGGGCAATGCTGGAAACACCGAACGCGTGGCAAAGCAGTCCGGTGGTCCTTTCGGGCGCGCCGCGGCGATCCGACGAGGTGTCGTTGCATCCCCACCGGTGCCTGGGTTGGTTCAACAACGTGATGTCCGGCGCACGCATCGGTTGGGCGCGTTCGCTCCGCCGGGCCGTCTCTTGCAATGCACCAAATTCGGGTTCGGCTGGAATTTCCGGGCTTTTGCCCAAATTTTGGGCGCTAAATTCCCGGCAACCATGACTGGTGCCAACGGAGTTTTCAGGATTTGTCGGTTAAGGATTTGCCCTTGGGGGATGAATTTCAGAATCCATCGGGGGGATTTGCCATGTCTTTGCGGACTTCGTTGTCGCGCGCCATTGCCTTCTTCGGCGCCATCACCGCGGCCGGCTCGATCGCCGTCCTGCTGACCAGCCAGGTCGCGCTGAACCACCTCAAGGTCGGCGGTCCGCTTTACGACAAGATCAAGCTCGGCAACGACCTTGTCGCCGACGTGCTGCCGCCACCGGCCTATGTCATCGAGGCGTTCCTCGAAGCGACGCTGGCGATGGTCGACGTCAAGACGCTTGGCGAGCGGCGCAGCCGGATCGAGGAGCTGCGCAAGAGCTACGACGAGCGCAAGGTGTTCTGGAAAGACTCCGATCTCGAGGCGCCGTTGAAGCGGCTCATCGTCGAGCAGTCCGACGCCGAGGTGCAGAAGTTCTGGCGGGAGGTCGAGCGATCGTTCTTCCCCGCGCTGCAGAAGGGCGACAAGGACGCGATCGCAAAATCCTATGCGGCCGTGACCGCGGCCTACACCGCGCACCGCAAGATCATCGACGAGATCGTCCGCCAAGCAAACGACCTGAACACGGCGACCGAAGCGGAAGCACGCCGGCAGATCACGTCCTATTCCGTCGTGCTCTGGAGCGTGTCGATCCTGGTGCTGATCCTGCTGGGCGCGGGCGTGACGTGGATGGTGCGCGGCGTCGCGCGGCCGGTCGTGCAGATGACGTCGGCCATGAAGCGGATCGCCAGGCGGCGAACTCGATTGCGAGGTGCCGGCGCGCGAGCGGAAGGACGAGATCGGCGCGATGGCCGGCGCCGTCCAGGTGTTCAAGGAAAATGCGTTGCAGATGCGTGCGCTTGAACAGGAGAAGGCCGCGCTGGCGGACAAGGCCGCGCAGGACCGCAAGGCGACGGTGCAGTCGATCGCCGCGGACTTCGAGCGGGCCGTCGGCGGCATCGTCGACAGCGTATCCTCGGCTGCAAGCAGCATCGAGACGACCGCGAATTCGCTGACTGCCGCGGCCGAAAAGACCCAGCGGCTGTCGCTGACGGTCGCAACCGCGTCCGAGCAATCGTCGTCGAACGTGCAGTCCGCGGCGGCGGCGTCCGAGCAGATGGCGATTTCCGTCAACGAGATCGGCCGTCAGGTGCAGCAGTCGCAGCAGATTTCCGGGCAGGCGGTCGAGCAGGCGCAGAAGACCAACGAGCGGATCGAAGTGCTGTCGCAGTCGGCGAACCGCATCGGCGAAGTCATCAAGCTGATCGCCGCGATCGCCGGACAAACCAACCTGCTCGCGCTGAATGCGACGATCGAGGCGGCGCGCGCCGGCGAAGCCGGCCGCGGCTTTGCCGTCGTGGCGCAGGAGGTCAAGGCGCTCGCCTCGCAAACCGCCAAGGCCACGGACGAGATCGCCTCGCAGATCGGCCAGATTCAGCTGGCGACGTCGGATACGGTGTCGTCGATCGAAGAGGTCTGCAAGACGATCAGCAGCATGTCGGACATCGCAGCCGCGATCGCGGCCGCCGTCGAAGAGCAGGGCGCCGCGACCCAGGAAATCGCGCGCAACGTTCAGGAAGCCGCCCGCGGCGCCGCGCGGGTTTCCGCCAACATCGGCGATGTCAGCCAGGGCGCGCAGCAGACGGAAACCTCAGCCGCCGAGGTGCACGGCTCAGTGCGCGGCCTTGCCGGCGAAAGCAAGCACCTGCGCCAGAGCATGCAGAGCTTCCTCGCGCGCCTGCAGGCGGCGTAGCTAGCGCTCGACGCAGCGCGAGAGGTCGCTCCACTAGCGAGCCGGCGTGCAGAGCAGGCACGCCTTGAGCCTGCCTGCGCCATCGCGGGATCTCATCAGCGCGCTCGGCGCTATGCCCTCTCTCCGCAAGCGGAGCGGCAAGCGCGCCGGGATCGGCAGGCGCGATGATCCTACCTCCCCGCCCACCTCGGCGCGCGCTTCTCGATGAAGGCGCGGGGGCCTTCCTTGTAGTCCTCGGTCTCGGCGTTCTTGCGCGAGACGACGCCGCTCTCTTCGCGCAAGGCCGCGTCGTCGAGATCATAGGCCTTTCTTGCGACGCTGAGGCTGGCGCGCACCGCGAGCGGCGCGTTCTCGCAGATGGCTGCGGCAAGCTTCAGCGTCTCCGCCATCAACTGGTCGCGCGGGACGAGGCGGTTGACCAATCCATGGTCGAAGGCTCGTTTGGCGTCGAAATGCGCGCCGGTCATGATCAGTTCGAGCGCGATCGCCTTCGGCAGCGCGCGCGGCAACCGGTAGAGGCCGCCGGCGCCGGCGACCAGGCCGCGCTTGACCTCGGGCAGGCCGAAGGCCGCGTCCTCGATCGCCACGATCAGGTCGCAGGCGAGCGCAATCTCGGTGCCGCCCGCAAGCGCAAAGCCGTTGACCGCGGCGATCCAGGGTTTCGTGCGCGGCTGATGCACAAAACCGGCGAAGCCGCCGCCCTTGGTGCTGAGGCCGCCGGCGGTTCCTGCCGAGACCGCCTTCAGGTCCGCGCCGGCGCAGAACGCCTTGTCGCCGGCGCCGGTGAGGATCACCACCCAGATGTTCGGATCCTTCTCGGTGTCGAACACCGCGCGCTCAAGGCCCTGCGCGACGTCGCCGTTGACCGCGTTGCGCGCTTCGGGGCGGTTGATCGTGACCTGCATGACATGCTCGGCCACCTGCCTGGTGAGAATGGCGTCGTTCGTACTCATGTGCGTCTCCCTGTGTGTCATTCTGGTCTGGTCGGTCGCCATGCGACTGCCAACCTCGGCCTCATCCGAGGAGTCGCTGCGAAGCAGCGCGTCTCGAAGGATGGCTCGTGGCCTCATGGTTCGGACGCCCGGCTTCGCTCTTCGAGCTACGCCGGCCCCTGACCATGAGGGTCGAAGACTACGCCGCCTTCCACTCCTGCATGCCGTCGGCCGCCTTGCTGATCACGCCGGCGGCGCCCACGGCTGAACGGTCGAGATCGAGCAGCCGCGCGAGCGTGGCCTTGTCGCCGGCCGGGATGCGCGCGAGCGTGCGCTCGTCGTCCTCGTTGCGCAGGATGACGACGCCGTGCTTGGCAGCGCCATCGCGATCGTAGATCACCGTAAAACTTTCGACCTTTGCCTTGCCGGCCGCGTCGGGATTGAATTTCGGGGCCGTGCCGCGATTTTTGTCGGCGGTCGCCTGCACGCTGACGCTGTCCGGAAGCGGCTCGGCCGGCGCCTTCGGCGACAGCACCAGCGCATGGTGTTTGGTGACAAAGCCACCCTGGCCATAGAGCAGGCCGAGCTTTGCGCCGTCGCGCATGCGATGAACCATCGCGCAGGCGGCGTGCGTCATGTAGCTGTTGAGCGGTGCGCCGAAGAAAGTGAGGCCGCCGGTGACGGTCGGCTGCACGTCTGCGCCGAAGCCGAGCGTGCGGCGCGCCATCTTCGGCACGCAAGGGAAGCAGCTGTAGAGCTCGATGGCGTCGAATGCCGTGCCGTCGCCGCCGGCCATATCGATGACGCTGTTGAGCACCGCGTTCTGCGCGTGGCTTTCGACATACTGGTCGCGCACGAGATAGTCGCGCGGTTCTTCCGCGGAGGCGCCGCCGATGAAATAGACGAGGCGGTCTTCCGGCACGCCGGCTTCCCGCGCCTTCGCAAGGCTGGTGACGATCAGCGCCGCGCCCTGATTGACCATCGGGTTCGCGACCATCAGCTTGTTGTAGGGCCAGGCGATCAGCCGGTTGTCGGCGGTCGGCGTCATGATGGCGTCGGCGGCGTAAGCGCGCTTCAGCCACGAATGCGGGTTCTTCGCGGCCACGCTCGAGAAGGTCGACCACAGCTCGCCGGATTCCCGCAACGCCTCGCGCGGCGTCTGTCCCCAATGCGCGGCGGTCGCAGCGTCGTAGAACGGATAGACCGTGATCGGCTGGAACACGCCGAGCGCAATGGCGAGCGGATGCTGCCAGCTCGCGCTGCGCACCGACTGCACGCCGTGCTCGGCGAACGGCGTCCACGGCAGTTTGACGCCGGCCTTCTCCGCCTTGTTGACGGTGCTCTGGGCTTCCGCGCCGCAGACCGCGCCGACCACGCTCTCGCCGCGCTGGATGCGCAAGGCCGCTTCATGCAGGTAGCGGATCGGGCCTTCGCCGCCGACCGGGCCGTACACGGCGCGCTTCGGCGCGATGCCGAGCCGTTCGCACAGCTGCCGCGCCGGATCCTCGTAACGCCAGCTCACCAGGTTGACGAGATCGATCGAGTTCGATCTCTGCCACGAGCCTTGCGCCTGCATCCTGCTCGGCGCGCTTCAGCGCCTCCGCCATCAGCGCCAGCGGCTCGAGGCCCTCGGCCGGATTGGCCGGCTTGTCGGTGATTTCGCCGACGCCGACGATGACCGGAATGCGGCTTTCATTGCTCATCGAACTGCCCTTGGTTCTTGTCGTTTCCGTTTCTGTTGCGGGGAGCTTTCCAGAGATGGGGGGCGTGCGCAACGTGCCGATTTCGAACAGGGCGATGCAAAATCGGAACGGGTTGCGGAAACTTTCGTGACGGCTTGGCGGTTAGCCCCACCGCAGCAACAGGTATTTCCGGTGCAGATGTTGGACGAGCGCACGACCGAACAACGCGACCTGCGTGGCGGCCGGACGCCATGGCTTGTCGGATTGCAGCGGCTGCGGCGTCAGAGACTGAGCGCTGACTTGCGGTGCGATGTCCTCATTGTCGGTGCGGGGATTACGGGCTCGACCGTGGCGGAGCACCTGACGCAGCACGGCCACGAGGTCGTGGTCGTCGACCGTGAACGGCCCGGGCACGGCAGCACGGCTGCAAGCACGGCCATGTTGCTCTGGGAGATCGATCAATCTCTCGGCGACCTTGCGAATATCTATGGCTTCGATCGCGCCGCCGGCATCTATCGGCGCAGCCTTGAGGCGGCGCGCGGCATGATTGCGCTGGCGGAAGGCCTGGCGTTGCCGTGCGACCTCACGCGGCATGATGCTCTCTATCTCGCATCGGCAGAGATGGGTGAAGCCGAACTGCGCAACGAGCATGCATTGCGCGTGCGCGCGGAGCTTCCGGGACGCTTCCTCGACCATGCAGGTCTGCGCGACGCGTACGGTTTTGTGCGCGAGGCCGCGCTGCTGTCGCCGCATTCCGCGCAAGCAAATCCGTTGCGCCTTTCGCAGGGGCTGATGCTGCTTGCGATCGAGCGCGGAGCGCGGCTGTTCGATGCCGAAGCAGTCGCCTACGACTGCGCGGGGCGATCGGTCGGCGTGCAGCTCGATGACGGCCACTGGATCGAGGCAAGACATGTCGTGCTGGCGACGGGCTATGTGATGCCTGATTTCCTGCAGTCGGAGCTGCACCAGACTGTCTCGAGCTTTGCGATCGCCACGCCGCCGCAACGGCCGGAGAAACTGTGGCGCGATCGCGTGCTGATCTGGGAGGCGTCGCAAAACTATCTCTACGCGCGCACCACTGCAGGTGGACGGATCATCGCCGGCGGCGAGGACGACCCGCATGTGGTCGAGCCGGACGCGCGCGACGCGATCATGCCGGCGAAAGCCGACGCGATCCTGCGCCGTCTGTCCGCGCTCTGGCCGAACGCCGCGCCCACTGCCGAGTTCGTATGGTCCGGTGCATTCGGGACGACCGACGACGGCCTGCCGCTGATCGGCCCGGTACCGGGCCATCCCGGCATCCATGCCGCCTATGGCTACGGCGGCAACGGCATCACCTTCAGCTATCTCGCAGCGCAGATGATCGGCGAACTGGTCGCGGGCCGCTCGCGGCCATGGTTCGACGATTTCGCGATCGATCGCGATGTGCCGAAGCGCTGAAGAGGCACGGCGTACTCGCTCGCCGCGCTTGCGGGGAGAGGTAGAGATCACACGCTGAACGTGCTCATGCCGATGCGGCCGAGGCCGGGGAGCTTTATCGCGGGGCGGCGGATGTCGAGGCCGACCACGCCGCCGAACAGGCTGAACTCGAAGCCTTCGATCCAGCCGATCGTCAGCGTGAGATAGCCGCCGAGCGTCGCGCGAAAGCCGGTGCCCGAGGGCGTCGATGCCAGCCAGTTGCGGTCGTAGGGAAAATCCTTGCCGACGGCGGTCGGCGGCAACGCGGTTCGCATCTCCGGCACGGCGTCGATGATGGCGGCGACGAAGGTGTTGGAGTTCGGTCCCGGCCAGGCGCGATAGTCGCCGTAGTTGCGATATTCGTAGGCGGCGATCGCCGCCTTGATCTTCGGGATCAGCTTTTCGGCCTCGGCGCCGTCGGCGGCGAACACCGTCTCCGGCACCTCGCCGAACCAGCGTCCGTCCGCGGCAAAGCCGTTGACGCGGATCGGCGAGCCCCAGGCGGTGTAGTCGTAGCGGCGTATAGGTCGCCGCACCCTTGTCCTTGAAGACGATCCAGCTGTGGACGGCAAAAATGCCGCGCCAGCGCACGGTGCGCGCGGCGAAGATGCGAACCGCGGCCTCGGGCTTTGCGTCCGGATGCGGCAGGAGCCCGGCGCTGGAGCGGTCGGCGATCTGCCAGTTCTCGGCGCGTTGCGCTGAAAGCGTAGAGCGTTGCAGACACGGCGATGGGAGCAGCGAACAGTGCGAGGAAGAGCGATCAGGATCATGCGGGAAAGGCGCAAGGCGCGGAACCGGGTGATGCGGAAGTCATGTGCCGGCGAATTTAGGCGGCGACGGCGGCGAATTCCAGCGCGGACCGATCACTTCCGCTTTAGGGGCGCACGACGTCCGCGCCACTTCTCTACCGTCGTCCTCGCGAAAGCGGGGACCCATACGCCGTGTCATTGGCGGGGCGGGAAGCACTCGCCCACTTTCCCGTCAACAATTAAGTCGGAGGTTATGGGTCCCCGCTTTCGCGAGGACGACACCGAAAATGCCGCTTCCGCAGCGCCTTCACTCCTTCGGCTTCCTCGGCCTGTCGATGAACTGCTGCATATGGTGCTGCGGCTCGCCGGTCAGGAACGAGCGGCCGAAGATCGGGATCGAGGCGTCGATGGCCTCCTTCAGCGGCAGCTCTTCCCACTTGCGGATCAGGACCTTCTGCGCGGCGATGGCTTCCGCGCCGCATTCGAGGATTTCGCCGAGCAGCTTCTCGATCCCGGCGTCGAGCTGTTCCGGCGTCGTCACCACGTCGACGAGGCCCCAGTTCAGCGCTGTGGCGGCGTCGATGGTGGCGCCGGTCATCACCAGCCAGCGGGCGCGCGGCGTGCCCATCACCCGCGGCAGCAGCGCCGCCTGGATGACCGACGGAATGCCGACCTTGACCTCCGGCATCGCGAACTGCGCCTTGTCCGATGCAATGCGGAAATCGCAGCAGATCGCGAATTCGAGCCCGCCGCCGAGACACCAGCCGGGAATGCGCGCGATCACCGGCTGCGGAAAATTGCGCACGGCTTCGCAGAGGTCGCGCAGGTTGGTGATGAAGCGCTCGCCGCTCGCCTGATCCAGCGTCGCCATCTCCTTGATGTCCGCGCCGCCGACAAAAGCCTTTTCGGAATCGCCGCGCAGCACCAGCGCGCGGATGCCTTGTCTGCTTGCCGAGCTCCTCGATTGTCTCGCGCAAGCGAGGTGATCACCTGCGAGTTGAAGATGATCATCGAGCCGGCGTTGCAGATGGTCATCTGCGCGACGCCCCGGCTGTCGATCTCGACCAGGGAATGAGCGTTGGAGATTGCCATGAGTCAGCCCGCCGCTGCCGGATGGAACAGGTCTTTCGCCGTGACCGGCGGCGCGCGCAGATACTGCTTCGGCCCATGCAGTTTTGCGCCCAGCTTCACTGCCGCGTGCCACGGCCAGCGCGCGTCGTAGAGCATGCCGCGTGCGAGCGCGACCATGTCGGCCTTCTCCGAGACGACGATCTCCTCGGCCTGGTCGGCTTCGGTGATGAGGCCGACCGCCATCGTCGGCACCTGCGTCTCGCGCTTGACGGCTTCGGCGAACGGCACCTGATAGCCGGGGCCGAGCGGGATCTTCTGCTCGGGCGTCATGCCGCCGCCGGAGACGTCGAAGAAGCTGCAGCCGCGCTTCTTCAATTCATGCGCATAGGCGAGCGTCTGCTCGAGATCCCAGCCGCCTTCGAAATAGTCGGTCGCGGAGAAACGCAGGCCCAGCGGCATGTGCGGCGGCACCACCTCGCGCATCGCCTCGAACACCTCCAGCGGAAAGCGCATGCGATTGGCGAGCGATCCGCCGTACTCGTCGTCGCGCTTGTTGGCGAGCGGCGAGAGGAACTCGTGCAGCAGGTAGCCGTGCGCGCTGTGGATCTCGATCGCATCGAGCCCCAGACGCACGGAGCGTTCGGCGGCCTTGCGGAACGCGGCCTTCACCCGCGCGAGACCGGCCTTGTCGAGCGCGCGCGGCGCCTCGGTGCCCGGCTGAAACGGAACCGCGGAAGGCGCGTGCGTGATCCAGCCGCCGTCGGCGACCTTGATCTGCGTGCCGCCTTCCCACGGCGCGCGATGCGAGGCTTTGCGGCCGGCATGCGCCAACTGGATGCCGATCGGCATCGTCGCGTGCTTGCGCACGGACTCGAGCACGCGGGCGAGCCCGCGCTCGTTCTCATCGGACCACAGCCCGAGATCGCGCGGCGAGATCCGGCCCGTCGGCTTCGACCGCCGTCGCCTCGATCACCAGAAGGCCGGCGCCGGACAGCGCCAGGTGGCCGAGATGGATGGTGTGCCAGTCGGTGGCGGTGCCTTCGTCCGCCGAGTACTGGCACATCGGGGCGATGATGATCCGGTTCGGAAGTTTCAGGCTTTCGAGCTGGATGGGATCGAAGAGATGCGCAGGCATTGGACGTTCCGCCCCGTTGTGTTCGAACTGGGTGTGATGATTAACAGCAGCCGTCGCCGGAATTGAAGGGCCATCGGGTGGGGCAGGTCGGCGTCCGGGCCGCCGGCGGCCTGGCGGTCCGATGTGCCGATGGCTCGGCGTCACCTGGCGCCGTCCTCGGACGGTATTTGGATCGGTACTTGACGGTTCCTGGGGCCGTCGCCGGAACGCGAACGAGTCACGACCGAGCGCGTTGCGGGAACACGGCACCGACGTGATCAACCGCTGCACGCTGCTGCCAGTTTTTGGCGCAGTGATTTGCGAATGATTTCAATGGAGAAGGTTCACCGGCCAGCCTCTCACCCGCATGTTAATGTTATTCACATTATCACTATTGCATCGCAAGCTTGTGATCACTGACGATTATTGACATTCGTCAGTAGTCAGGTAGCCTCCTTAGCAATTGACTACCGGAGTGCCTGCGATGAGCGAAACATCCCCCTATCCCAAGAGCCGTATCCCAAGCCCATTCATTGCGTTTGCTCTGCTCGCCCTCGTTTCCCTGGTTCTCGCCGGCTGCGACAGCGGCCAGGCCAAGGAAGAGGCCAAGCCGGAACGCCCGGTGCTGACCATCAAGGTCCAGTACGAGCCGCAAACGCCTGACCGCAGTTTCGTCGGCACGATCAGGCCCCGCATCGAAAACGATGTGGGGTTTCGTGTTTCCGGCAAGGTTGCCAAGCGCGTCGTCGAGGTCGGCCAGCTGGTCGAGCCCGGCCAGCCGCTGGCGCTGCTCGACGAGGCCGACCTGAAGCTGCAGGCCGAACAGGCCGAAGCCGAGTTGCGGGCTGCCACCGGCGTGCTGGCGCAGGCCGATGCCTCCGAGCGCCGTGCGATCGAACTGCGGACCAAGGGCTGGACCACCGACGCGCAGATGGACCAGGCCCGCGCTGCGGCCGCCGAAGCGCGCGGCCGCGTGACGCGTGCCGAGCGCTCAGGTCGAACTGACCCAGCAACAATCTCTCCTACGCGACGCTGACCGCCGACGCGCGCGGCGTCGTCACCGCGACGTCGGCTGAGCCCGGCCAGGTGGTCGCCTCGGGCCAGGGCGTCGTGCGCATCGCGCGCATCGCCGAGAAGGAAGTCGTGGTCGCCGTGCCTGAGACTCTGGTCGCGCGTGCTCAGGGCGGCGAAGCGCGCGTCGCGCTGTGGTCGGATCCGAACAAGACGTACACCGCGAAGCTGCGCGAGCTTGCGCCGGCCGCGGACGCCGCGACCCGCACTTATCTTGCCAAGTTCTCGATTCCCGACGCGACCGAGGAGGTCGAAGCTCGGCATGACGGCGACGCTGACGCTGTCGGATGCCGCCACCACGCGCGTGGCCCGCGTGCCGCTGTCGGCGATCTACAACCAGGGCAGCGGCCCTGCGCTGTTCGTCGCCGACAAGAGCCGGCTTCGTCGAGCTGAAGCCCGTCGACCGTCAAGGCCTACGAGACCCGCGACGCGCTCATCATCGAGCGGCGTGGAGGAGGGCGAGAGCGTCGTCACGCTCGGCGTGCACAAGCTCGATCCGGGGCAGAAGGTTCGCGTGGTTTCCAGCCTTTCGTTCTGACGCAACTCTTTCTCGATCAAGCAGCAGCTTAAACAACCAATAGGGACGCGACATGCGCCGCTTTAACCTGTCGGACTGGGCAGTTCATCATCAGGCGCTGGTGCTGTTTTTCATCGTCGCGCTGGCGCTCGCCGGCCTGTTCTCCTACCAGCGGCTCGGCCGTTCGGAAGATCCGTCCTTCACCATCAAGCTTGCCGTCGTCTCGATCCTCTGGCCCGGCGCGACCGCGCAGGAGATGCAGAGCCAGGTCGCCGAGCCGATGGAAAAGAAGCTGCAGGAGCTGCCCTATTTCGACAAGCGTGCAGACCTACAGCAAGCCCGGCTTCGCGGCGATGCAGGTCTTCTTCAAGGATTCGACGCCGCCGAAAGAAGTGCCGTACCTGTTCTATCTGACCCGCAAGAAGCTCGTCGACATGCAGGGCGAGCTGCCGCAAGGCGTGATCGGTCCGATCATCAACGACGAATACGGCGACGTCGATTCGATCCTCTACATGCTGACCGGCGACGGCGCGGACTACGCGCAGCTGAAGAAGGTTGCCGACGCGCTGCGCCAGAAGACGCTGAAGGTACCGAACGTCATCAAGGTCAACCTCTACGGCGTGCAGGACCAGAAGATCTACGTCGAATTTTCGCATGCGAAGCTCGCGACGCTCGGCATCACGCCGCAGGCGCTGTTCGATTCGCTTGCCAAGCAGAATGCGGTTGCCCCCGCTGGCGTCGTCGAGACCTCGTCGCAACGTGTTGCTCTGCGCGTGACGGGTGCGCTCGACGGCGCCAAAGCGGTGGCGGAAACGCCGGTCGAGGCGAACGGGCGGGTGTTCCGCCTGGGCGACATCGCGACCGTCACCCGCGGCTTCGAGGACCCGTCCGACTACGTGGTGCGCCAGCGCGGCAAGGCCGCGATCGGCGTCGGCGTGGTGATGGCCAAGGGCGGCAACCTGCTGCAGCTCGGCGAGGACCTGAAGAAGTCCACCGACGAATTCATGAAGGCGGTGCCGCGCGGCATCGAGATCGAGCAGATCGCCGACCAGCCGCAGGTGGTCGAGCACGCCATCAAGGAGTTCCTCCGCTCGTTCCTCGAGGCGCTCGCGATCGTGCTGGCGGTGAGCTTCCTGTCGCTCGGCTGGCGCACCGGCATCGTGGTCGCGACCTCGGTGCCGCTGGTGCTGGCGATCGTCTTCGTCATCATGAACCTGATGGGGCTCGACCTGCATCGCATCACCCTCGGCGCGCTGATCATCGCGCTCGGCCTCCTGGTCGACGACGCGATCATCGCGGTCGAGATGATGATCGTGAAGATGGAGCAGGGGTTCGACCGGCTGAAGGCCGCGTCATTCGCCTGGGACTCGACCGCTTTTCCGATGCTGACTGGCACGCTGATCACGGCCGCAGGCTTCCTCCCCATCGGCCTTGCGGCATCCGGCGTTGGCGAGTACGCCGGCGGCATCTTCTGGATCGTCTCGATCGCGCTGATCGCCTCCTGGTTCGTGGCGGTGATCTTCACGCCCTATCTCGGCGTGAAGCTTCTGCCGAATTTCGCCGCGCACCATCCGCTGAACGACAATCCGCACGCGATCTACGAGACGCCGATGTACAACCGTCTGCGGCGGATCGTTAAGTGGTGCGTCGACCATCGCATCAAGGTCGTGGTCGCGACCGTGATCGTGTTCGTCGCCTCGGTCGCCGCGTTCGGCCGGGTGCAGCAGCAGTTCTTCCCGTTGTCCGAACGGCCGGAGCTGTTCCTGCAGCTGCGCATGCCGGAAGGCACCGCCTTCAACGTCACCTCCGCAGCGGCGAAGAAGGCCGAAGAGCTGATCGCCAACGACCCGGACATCACCACCTATACGACCTATGTCGGTCAGGGTTCGCCGCGTTTCTGGCTCGGCCTGAACCCGCAGCTGCCGAACGAATCCTTCGCCGAGATCGTCATCAACTCGAAGGACGTGGAGGCGCGTGAGCGCATCAAGGCGCGGATCGAGAAGGCGGTCGCAGAGGGCTTCCTGACCGAGGCGCGCGTGCGCGTCGACCGCTTCAACTTCGGCCCGCCGGTCGGCTTCCCGGTGCAGTTCCGCGTTGTCGGTCCGGATACGCAGAAGGTGCGCGAGGTCGCCTACCAGATCCGCGACGTGATGCGTCAGGAGAAGCGCCTGATCGAGCCGCAGCTCGACTGGAACGAACAGACGCCGTACCTGAAGCTGGTCGTCGATCAGGATCGCGCCCGCGCGCTCGGGCTGACGCCGCAGGACGTGTCGCAGGCGCTGAGCCTGTTGATCTCCGGCGCGCCGGTGACCACGGTTCGCGACGGCATCGAGAAGGTCGGCGTGGTGGCGCGGGCGGTGGCGTCCGAGCGGCTCGACCTCGGCAAGGTCGGCGATCTCACGATCACCTCGCGCAACGGCGTCGCCGTTCCGCTCTCGCAGATCGCCAAGATCGAATTCAGCCATGAGGAATCGATCCTGTGGCGGCGCAACCGCGACATGTCGATCACCGTCCGCTCCGACGTGGTCGACGGCGCGCAGGCGCCGGCGGTGTCGAGCGCCATCTGGCCGAAGCTGAAGCCGATCAGCGACAAGCTCGAACCGGGCTACCGGCTCGAGATGGGCGGCGCGATCGAGGAGTTGGAAAAGGGCAATTCATCGCTGATGATCCTGTTCCCGCTGATGTTCGCCGTCATGCTGACGCTGCTGATGATACAGCTGCAGAGCTTCTCGCGGATGTTCCTGGTGTTCCTGACCGCGCCGCTCGGCATCGTCGGCACCTCGCTCGGCCTCAACCTGACCGGACTGCCGTTCGGCTTCGTCGCGCTGCTCGGGCTGATCGCGCTCGCCGGCATGATCATGCGGAACTCGGTCATTCTGGTCGACCAGATCGAGACCGAAGTGCTGCACGGCATGACGCGCCGCGAAGCGATCATCGAGGCGACCGTGCGCCGCGCCCGCCCGGTGGTGCTGACTGCGCTGGCGGCGATCCTGGCGATGATCCCGCTGTCGCGCTCGGCATTCTGGGGGCCGATGGCGGTCACCATCATGGGCGGCCTGTTCGTCGCGACCTTCCTGACGCTGCTGTATCTCCCCGGTCTCTATGCACTTTGGTTCCGCAAAAGCCTTGACGACAGCATCGCGAAGCCCGACGCTGGGGAAAAAGCGGTCAACCACGAGGAAACCCAGGCGGCTCTGTCGATGGCGGCCGAATGAGCAGGGACCTATATAGATAGAGATGTCGCTCGTCCTTGAACATACCGAGACGGACACCCGTACGCGCATCCTGCTGGTCGCGGAGCGGCTGTTCCGCGAGATCGGCTATCAGAAGACCACCGTGGCGGATATCGCCAAGGCGCTGAAGATGAGTCCGGCCAACGTTTATCGCTTCTTTGATTCAAAGACGGCGATTCACCAGGCGGTGGCACGACGGCTGATGAGCGAGGTCGAGGCGGCGGTCGAGACCATCGCCGCCGAGCCGCTGTCGCCAAAGGAGCGCCTGCGCGAGATCCTCGCCACCATCCATCACATGAATTCCGAGCGCTATGTCGGCGACTCCAAGCTGCACGAGATGGTGGCGCTGGCGATGGAGGAAGCCTGGGACATCTGCGACGCGCATATCGCGCGACTCGGCGAGATCGTCGGCAAGGTCATCGCCGAGGGCGTTGCGGCAGGCGAGTTCAAGCCTTGCGATCTGGAACCGACGGCGAAATGCGTTTGCATCTCCATGTGCCGGTTCTTCCATCCGCAGATGATCGCCGAGTGCGCCGGCAAGCAGATCGATGTGCCGCTGGACACCATGATCGAGTTCGTCGTCGGCGCGATTTCGGTGCCGAAGGGCTAAGCTAGCAGCGCATAGGCTTCGTTTGTCGTCATGCCCGCGCATAGCCGTTCGAAGAACGGCGTCGCTTCGCTCGCCTATGACCGCGGCCATCCACGTCTTTACGGCCTGTCGTGCGGCAAGACGTGGATGGCCGGGACAAGCCCGGCCATGACGGCAATGAGGCGCTCGACGCCTGCTCCACCCCACTTGCTTTCATCCCCCGGCATGCGAATCTGCGGCCCCGCTGCCCCTTTGAGGCAGCCACTGGACCCGACGCCGGATGACGCTGTTTGCCCTGCCTGAGGATCAGATCGCGCTGCGCGACACCGCGCGCGCCTTTGCGGCTGAAAAGATCGCGCCGTTCGCGCTGAAATGGGACGAGGAGAAGCACTTCCCCGTCGAGACGATCCGCGAAGCGGCGACGCTCGGCATGGGCGGTATCTACATCCGCGACGACGTCGGCGGTTCCGGCCTGACCCGGCTCGATGCCGCGCTGATCTTCGAGGCGCTGGCGCAGGGCTGCCCGACGGTGTCGGCCTACATCTCGATCCACAACATGGCGGCGTGGATGATCGATGCCTATGGCTCGTCGGATCAGCGCATGCGCTATCTGCCGAAACTTTGCAGCATGCAGTATCTGGCGAGCTACTGCCTGACCGAGCCCGGCGCGGGCTCGGATGCCGCGGCGTTGCGCACGACGGCGAAGCGCGACGGCGAGCACTATGTGCTGAACGGCACAAAGCAGTTCATCTCGGGCGCCGGCGCGGGCGATGTCTATGTCGTCATGGTGCGCACCGGCGGCGAGGGACCGAACGGCATCTCCACGCTTGTGGTCGAAGGCAATACACCGGGGATCTCGCTCGGCGCCAACGAGCGCAAGATGGGCTGGAACGCGCAGCCGACCCGCGCCGTGATGTTCGAGAATGTCCGCGTGCCGGTCGCCAATCGCCTTGGCGATGAAGGCATGGGCTTCCGCATCGCCATGGCCGGCCTCGACGGCGGCCGTCTCAACATCGGCGCCTGCTCGCTCGGCGGCGCGCAGGCCGCGCTCGATGCGGCGCTCAACTACATGCGCGAGCGAAAGGCGTTCGGCAAGCGGCTCGACGAATTCCAGGCGCTGCAGTTCCGCCTTGCCGACATGGCGACCGAGCTCGAAGCCGCGCGCGTCTTCCTTTATTCGGCGGCCGCCGCCTACGATCGCGGTGACGCGGATGTGACAATGCGTTGCGCGATGGCCAAGCGCGTTGCGACCGACGTCGGCTTCGAGGTCGCCAATCAGGCGTTGCAACTGCATGGCGGCTACGGCTATCTGTCCGAATACGGCATCGAGAAGATCGTGCGCGATTTGCGCGTGCACCAGATCCTCGAAGGCACCAACGAAATCATGCGGCTGATCGTGGCGCGCAAGCTGATCGAGGCGAAGTAAGTAAATGACGGATAGTGCCAGCGTGCTGGAGAAGGAAGACGAGCTCGTCGTCACAACCGAAGGTTCGCTCGGGGTGATCCGGCTCAACCGGCCGAAGGCGCTGAACGCGCTGACGCTCGAGATGGTGCGCGCGATGAACGCCGCGCTCGACCGGTTCGAGACGGACTCGTCGGTCGGCGTGATCCTGCTCGAGGGCGCGGGCGAGCGCGGACTGTGCGCGGGCGGCGATATCCGCAGCCTCTACGACAGCATTCGCGCCGGCGGCGATCTCGGCAAGGTGTTCTGGCGCGAGGAGTACATCCTGAACGCGCGGATCGCCTCGCTGAAGAAGCCGTATGTCTCCTTCATGGACGGCGTGGTCATGGGCGGCGGCGTCGGCCTTTCCGCGCACGGCGCTCATCGCGTGGTCACGGAGAAGACCCAGCTTGCGATGCCCGAGACCGGCATCGGCTTCTTTCCGGATGTCGGCGGCACGTGGCTGTTGTCGCGCGCGCCGGGGCAGCTCGGCGCGTACTACGGGCTGACCGGGCAATCGATGACCGGCATGGATGCGATCCGCTGCGGCTTTGCCGACCTGCTGGTCCCGGCAGAGAAACTCGGCGAGTTGCGGCAGGCGCTGACACGGCTGGGAGGCGACGCCAACAACGGCATGGTGCGCGGTGTGCTGGCGCATTACGCGCTTCCGCGCGGGCCGGCGCCGATCGACGAGCATCGCAAGCTGATCGACGTCGCCATGGCGCATGAGAGCGCCGCCGACATCGTTTCGGCCTTCGAGCGTGACTTCACGGAATTCTCGCAAGGTGTCGCGCGCACGCTGCGCACGAAATCGCCAACCAGCCTGAAGCTGACGATGCGGCTGTTGCGCGAGGCAAGAGCCTCGACGTCGCTGCGGCAGTGCCTTGCGCGTGAATATGGCGCGGCACTGGAGATCTTCATCAGCCACGATTTTCCGGAAGGCATTCGCGCCGCGGTGATCGACAAGGACAAGTCGCCGAAATGGCAGCCGGCGATGCTCGCGGACGTGACGCCGGCGATGATCGATGCGTATTTCGTGCCGCGCGGCGCGGATGAACTGGTTTTCCCGAGTTAGGGAGGGATGACATGAGCAAGACCGTTGCAGTGATCGGCCTCGGCAACATGGGCGGGCCGATGGCGGCCAACCTGATCAAGGCGGGCCACAAGGTCGTGGGTTTCGATCTGGTGCAGGCGTCTTGCGATCAGGCGAAGGCGGACGGCTGTACGATTGCGCCTTCTGCGGTCGAGGCGGTGAAATCCGCCGACGTCGTCATCACCATGCTGCCGGCGGGCAAGCATGTGCTCACCGTGTGGTCGGAGATCGTGCCGGCCGCGCGCGAGGGCGCGCTGCTGATCGACTGCTCGACCATCGACGTCGACAGCGCGCGCAAGGCGCATGCGCAGGCGGCCGCGCGGAAACTGCCGTCGATCGACGCGCCGGTGTCCGGCGGCGTCGGCGGCGCCAAGGCTGCGACGCTCACCTTCATGGCGGGCGGCAGCAGCGACGCGTTCGCCGCGGCAAAGCCCGTGCTCGAGGCGATGGGCAAGAGGATCGTGCATTGCGGCGACGCCGGCGCTGGCCAGGCGGCAAAGATCTGCAACAACATGATCCTCGCCATTTCCATGATCGGCGCCAGCGAGGCGTTTGCGCTCGCGGAAAAACTCGGCCTGTCGCATCAGGCGCTGTTCGACGTGGCGTCCACGTCGTCCGGCCAATGCTGGGCGATCACGAGCTATTGCCCGGTGCCGGGACCGGTGCCCGCGTCACCCGCCAACAACGGCTACAAGCCGGGGTTCGCCGCGGCGCTGATGCTGAAGGATCTGAAACTGTCGCAGGAGGCGGCGAAAGCTGCCGGCGCGGCCACGCCGCTCGGCGCGCACGCGGAAGAGATTTACGCCGCGTTCAACGCCGCCGGCCACGACGGCGATGATTTTTCCGGCATCATCAACCACGTGCGCGGGTTGAAGAGGTAGGGCACGGAGCGACGACCGCCACGGATGGCGTCCGCGCATAGCCGTTCAGAACGGCGTCGCTCGATCGCCTATGCGGCCCATCGCCATGTCGTCAATGAGACCGTAGCGTGAGCGCCTTCATAGCCTCGGAGGCTTCGGGTCGCTCCATCCGGGACGACAGCTTCACTCATCCACATCCCAGCTGAACACGTCGCCGGTCCGCTCCACCGGCGTCAGCGAGCTCTTCAGCATCGCCGGCAACACTTCGGCGAGCTTCTGCGGCGCCCAGCCGCCGGAGCGGAACAGGGTGCGGATCGGCCGCGGCTGGTTGTAGAGATAAATTTCCGGACCGCGTGCGCCGAAAATCTGCCCGGTGATGTCCTTCGCCGCATCGCTGAGCAGGAACACGGTGAGATTGGCGATGTGCTCCGGCTTCTGGATCCGCTGCCGCCGCTCGATGCGTGCGGCCATCTCCGGCGTCTGGTTCGGCGTGGCGTCGATCATGCGGCTGTGCGCGGCCGGCGCGATCGCGTTCGAGCGCACGTTGAAGACGCCCATGTCGATGGCGATCGAGCGCGACAGGCCGTGGATGCCGATCTTGGCGGCGGCGTAGTTGGCCATGCCGAGCGTGCCGACGAGGCCGGCGGTCGAGGCCATGTGCACGAATGCGCCGCTCTTCTGCTCGCGCATGTGCGGCGCTGCCGCGCGGGCGACATAGAAACTGCCGTTGAGGTGGACGTTGATGACGTCCTCCCAGTCCTTCGGCATCATCTTGTGGAAGCTCGCCATGCGGATGATGCCGGCGTTGTTCACCACCAGATCGATCTTGCCGAAGGTGTCGCGCGCGCACTGAACGATCTTCTGCGCGGAGTCCCAGCTCGAGACGCTGTCGCCGTTGGCGATCGCCTGGCCGCCCGCGGCCTTGATGTCGGCCACGACCTTCTGTGCCGGGCCGAGATCGTTCTGATCTGTTCCAAATACTGAACCGCCGACGTCGTTGACGACGACCTTCGCGCCTTCCTTGGCCAGCAGCCGCGAGATCGCCCCGCCGATCGCGCCGCCTCCGCCGGTGACGATCGCGACCTTGCCCTCGACGATCCCTGCCATTGCCTGCTCCCTTCGTTTCTTGCCGTTCGTTGCTTCTTGTCGGTCCGCTGCGGCCGTCACGCATTGCACAAATGCACATTTCGAGTGCCCTCATGCAGCGTTCGACTTTGGTCGCAACGGTATCTCAAGCTAAGAAGAACGCAAACGCCACGTGGCGAGTGGTCGAATGCTCGCCGCGCATCGATGGCTTGAAGGGGAGACGCTCATGTCGGTTGCAGTCGCACACGACGAACATCAATCGGACGATGGCGAGCTGCTGCGGCTGCTGCGCGATGCGGCGGCGACGTTCGCCAGGCGCGGCGGCATCGAACGCTCGCGCGCGCTGCGCGCCACGCGTCCGGGCATGGATGCGGCGGTCTGGACGCAGATGGCCGAGCAGGGCTGGCTCGGGATCCTCATTCCGGAAGAGTTCGGCGGGCAGGGTCTCGGCTTCGCCGAGATGGCCGTCGTGGTCGAGGAGCTCGCCAGGACGCTGAGCCCGGAGCCGGTGGTCGCCTCGTCGGTGCTGTCGGCGAGCCTCCTGCTCGCGAGCGACAATGACGCGCTGAAACGGACGCTGCTGGCGAAGATCGCGACAGGTGAGAGCATTGTCGGTGCGGCGATCGCCGGACGCTTCGCTGGTGCAACCGGCGTCAGTGCAAAAGCTTCAGGCGCGGATGTCGCGCTGAACGGCGTCGCGCACAACGTCTATCCTGCATTGAGCGCAACCGACTTCATCGTCGCGGCGAAAGGCGCGGACGGCGTGGCGCTCTACCATGTGCCGGCGAACGCCGCGGGCTTGTCCATCAAGGACGCGCTGCGCGCGGACGGCACGTTCGCCGGAACGCTGACCTTCAAGGACGTGAAGGTTGGCGCCGCAAATCTCGTCGCCAAGGGAGCGAAGGCGGACGCCGCATTGCGGCGGGCGACGGATGCGGCGACGATCATGACCTGCGCCGAACTTTACGGCTGCATGCAGCAGACGCTGGAGATCACGCTTGGCTACATGCGCACCCGCGTGCAGTTCGGAAAAGCCATCGGCAGCTATCAGGCGCTGCAGCACCGTGCGGTGGACCTCTGGATCCAGAAAGAGCTGTCGATGGTGGCGCTCGCAGATGCCGTGCGAACGCTCGACAATCCGAAGGCGACAGCCGGACGAGATCAGCATGGCCGCCAGCCGCGCGAAATCGCGCCTGGGCGATGCGGCGCACGCCATCGGCCGCGAATGCATCAAGCTGCATGGCGCGATCGGCTTCACCGACGAATACGACGTCGGTCTCTATCTGCGCCGCGCCATGGCGCTGAACGCCTGGCTCGGCAATCCGGCCGAGCATCGCCGCCGCTACGGCAAGCTGCTGCAGGCGACCGGCGGCGACGCTGAGAAGCGCGAGAGCGTGCCGTTCTCGGCGGTGTTCCTGCAGGACGACAAGGCCGACGTGGACTGGAACTCGTTCAGCGACGAGGAATTCCGCGCCGGTGTGTTCGCGTGGTTCGACAAGAACTATCCGCACGACATGCGCCACATGGGCCGCCGCGGCAGCGCCGCGGAGATGAGCGGCTGGATGAAGACGATTGCGCGGAAAGGCTGGATCGCGCCCGCCTGGCCGACCAGGTGGGGCGGCATGGGCCTGTCGCCGGCAAAACAGATCATCTACATCGAGGAGCGCGAGCGCGTCGGCGTGATGCGCGATCCGGACATGGGCATCGTCATGTTCGGTCCGATGCTGATGCGCTGGGGCACCGAGGAGCAGAAGCAGACGTATCTGCCGCGCATCGTCGCCAACGAAGACATCTGGTGCCAGGGATATTCCGAGCCGAACGCCGGTTCGGATCTGGCGAGCCTGCAGACCACGGCCGTGCTCGACGGCGACCATTGGGTCATCAACGGCTCGAAAATCTGGACGTCGTCCGGCCACTGGGCCGATCACATGTTCCTGCTCGCGCGCACGAACAAGGACGCGAAGAAGCAGGAGGGCATCACCTTCTTCGTGCTCGACATGAAGACGCCGGGCCTGACGGTGCGGCCGATCACGAACATCGGCGGGCATGAGGAGTTCGCGCAGGAATTCCTGGAGAATGTGCGCATTCCGAAGCAGAACGTGGTCGGCGAGGTCGACAAGGGCTGGACGGTGGCCAAGAGCCTGCTCGGCTTCGAACGGTTGAACTCCGGCAGCCCGCGGCCGGCGCGCGCCGCGCTGATGGCGGTGGAGAAGGTCGCGAAGGCCACCGGCGTGTGGGACGATGCCGAATTCCAGGCGAAGTACGTGAAGATCCACCTCGACATCGCCGATCTGTCGTCGGCCTACCAGCGCTTCGCCGACCTCATGAGCCTCGGCGACAATCCGGGGCCGGAGCTGTCGCAGCTGAAGATCGTGGTTGCGTCGGCAACGCAGCTTGCGAGCGAGCTTCTGATGGAGACCGCCGGCGGCGCCGGCGCCAATCTCGGCTACGAGGACATCGAAGGCGATGCGGTCAACCTCACCGGCTTGTTCTTCCACCATTTCGGCTCGATGATCGCGTCCGGCACCAACGACATCCAGCGCAACATCATCTCGAAGCGGATCCTGGAGCTGCCTTGATTTGGTTGCGCCGGTGCGGGCCACATCGTTCGAGACGCCCGGCTTCGCTCTCCGAGCTACGCGGGCTCCTCACCATGAGGGTTGGAAGTTGTGCGTCGGCCTGCAATCCTCATCCTGAGGAGCCGCGCCGTAGCCTGAAGGGCGAAGGCGGGGCGTCTCGAAGGATGTGGCCCGGACGCCGCGACAACGGAGGGCGAGGGACATGGCGCAGAGCGACAGCTTCGACGAAGATCTCCGCTTCACCGTGCAGCGGCCGCCGGCCTATGGCGAGCTGACCGACGTCCTGCCCGGCCTCTACTGGGTGCGGCTGCCGGTGCCGCTTCGTCTCAATCACGTCAACTGCTGGCTGCTCGACAACGGGCCGGGCTGGACGCTGATCGACTGCGGCATGAACACCGACGATATCTTTGAGATCTGGGACAAGCTGTGGCGCGGGCTGCTGCGCAGCCGTCCGCTGCAGAACCTCACACTGACCCACGCGCACATCGATCACATCGGCTTTGCCGGCTATCTGGTGAAGGAGATGAAATGCGCGGTGCGCCTGCCGATCGCCGAGTGGCTGGCCGCCTGGTTGACGTGGCACGAGCGCGAGGAGGGGCTGAACGAGCAGTTCGTCTCGTTCATGAAGCGCAACGGCGCCTCCGACGAGGACGTCGCGGCGATCGTCGGGTGCGCAGCGCCCGTCGAAATTTCTGGGATTGCGGCCGCCGCGCGAGTTCACCAGCATCAAGGACGGCGACGTGGTCGCCATGGGCCAGCGCGAGTGGCGCGTCATCACCGCGGGCGGGCATTCGGTGGAGCACGCGTCGTTCTACTGCGAGAAGGACAAGATCCTGATCGCCGGCGACCAGGTGCTGTCGCACATCACGCCGTCGGTGATCGTGCCGTCGCCGCGGCCGGACGCCAACCCGATGCAGGAGTATCTGGATTCGCTTGCGCGGTTCGAGGCGCTGCCGGCCGATACGCTGGTGCTGCCGTCGCACGGCCTGCCGTTCCGCAACCTGCATGCGCGCCTGAGGCAGCTGCGCGACCATCATCAGGCGCGGCTCGACGACATGGCGTCGTTCGTCACCGAGCGGACGACGGCGTTCGCGATCGTGCAGGAGGTGTTTCCGCGCGTCCTGCACGAGAACCCGCGGCAGGCGTTCGGCGAGGCGCTGGCGCACCTCAACATGCTCGCCGCGACGGGCAAGCTGACGCGCGAGGTCGACGCGAACGGCGCGATCACGTTCGCGCCCAACTGATGTCGTCCCGGCCAAGCGAAGCGCGAGCCGGGACCCATACGCCGTGTCGCCTGTTAGACGGCGGGCGTCAGCGACTTTTCATGATCTCGGAGGGTATGGGTCCCCGCCTTCGCGGGGACGACGCACGTTGTGCGGCGACGCCGAGCCCTTACGCCCCGACCTGCTTAAACCTCTGCACCACCGGCTTGCCGTCCATGAACGCGCCCATCGCGCGGCCGAGTGTCTTGAAGTACTCGGTGCCACGGTGCTCTTCGACCGCGGCCTGGTCGGCATAGCGCTCCATGAACACGTAGGTGTTCGGCTCTTCGCCATGATAGAGCTGATAGAGCAGGCAGCCCTTCTCGTTCTCGTTGACCTTCTTGACGAGCTCGGTCGCGACCTTCTCGAATTCGGCGCCCTGGCCTTCCTTGACCTTGATCGTTGCGACGACACCCAGCATCGGCGTTACTCCCGTTTGACTTTTCGTGCGGCAATCTTTGCGGAATTCCGGCCGCGATTGCAACAGCGCCAGCGTCTGCGAATGCCGCGTCATGCTTGCGTGCGACATGGGCGACTCGCGAAAATGCAGGGCTCGCGGCCCGCCTCTGGCGCGGCAAAGTTGGATACGTATAGAGTGCCTGCCAACGACGGCTGCGATCAAGGCCGCGATCGGAGGAACGATGGATCTCTCGCTTTCCGAAGAACAGCGGCTGCTCGGCGACGCGGCAGGCCGCTTCATCGCCGGCCGGTATTCCTTCGAGCAGCGTCGCGCCATCTTGCAGACCGCTGAAGGTTTCAGCCGCGACATCTGGCGCGAGTTTGCCGATCTCGGCTGGCTCGGGCTGTCCGTTCCGGAAGAGTTCGGCGGGCTTGGCGCAGGCGCGGTCGAAACCGGCATCGTCATGGAAGCGCTCGGCCGTGCGCTGGTGGTCGAGCCATATCTGGCGACGGCCGTGATCTCCGCAGGGCTGATTGCCGGGCTCGGCACGCAGCAGCAGAAATCCGAGCATGCTTCCCGCCGATTGCCGAAGGCAAGTCGATACTCGCCTTCGCGCAGGCCGAGCCGCAGGCGCGTTTCGCCCTCGACGACGTCGCGACGAAGGCCACGCGCGCAGGCGACGGCTGGCGGATCTCAGGACGCAAGGATCTCGTGCTGGGCGCGCCCTGGGCGGACGCGCTGCTGGTCCCCGCGCGCATTTCGGGAGGCCAGCGCGACCGGGCGGGCATCGGCGTCTTCGTCGTGCCGGCGAAGTCGGCAGGCTTGAGCACGACAGCGTTTCAAACGCTCGACGGCGCGCGCGCCGGCAACATCACGTTCAAGGATGTGGCAGCCACTGCATTGCTCGGCGACAGCGAGAACGCGCTGCCGGCGATCGAGAAGGCGGCAGACAACGCGATCGCGGCGATGGCGTCGGAGGCCGTCGGCTGCATGCAGGTGCTGCTGGAGACGACGATCGCCTACACCAGGCAGCGCATCCAGTTCGGCAAGCCGCTCGCCGACAACCAGGTGCTGCGCCACCGCATGGCGTCGATGGCGGTGAAGCTCGAAGAGGCGCGCGCCAGCGCGCTCAACGCCATCTTGAATGTCGATGCCGATCCGCTCCACCGGGCGCGCGCCGCGTCCAGCGCCAAGGTGAAGGTCGGACGGGCCGGGCGGTTCGTCGCCGAGCAGGCGGTGCAGCTGCACGGCGGCATGGGCGTCACCGAGGAGCTCAATGTCGGCGCCTACTTCAAGCGGTTGATGGCGATCGATGTGATCTTCGGCTCGCCGGAATTCCATCTGCAGCGGCACGCGCGGCTTGTCGCGCCAGCAAGCAGCCTGATCAGGAGACGAGCATGGATCTGTCATTCTCCACGGACGAACTCGCTTTCCGCGACGAGGTGCGCGATTTCATCGCCAGGAACCTGACCGAGGACGCCAAGCGCGGCCAGCGCCTCACGCCGTCGGCGCTGACCGAAAAAGCCGGTGTTCGATAGCTGGCACGCCGCGCTCTACAAGAGAGGCTGGGTCGCGCCGTATTGGCCGAAGGAGCATGGCGGCGCCGACTGGACGCCGGCGCAGCGCTACATCTTCGAGAGCGAGTGCAGCCGCGCCGGCGCGCCGCGGCTGTTGCCGTTCGGCGTCCAGATGGTCGGGCCGGTGATCATCAAATTCGGCTCGCAGGTGCAGAAGGATTTTTACCTGCCGCGCATCCTGTCCGGCGAGGACTACTGGTGCCAGGGCTACTCCGAGCCCGGATCGGGCTCCGACCTTGCGTCGCTGAAGACGCGCGCCGTGCGCGACGGCGATCATTATGTCGTCAACGGCACGAAGATCTGGACCACGCACGCGCACTTCGCCGACCGCATGTTCGCGCTGGTGCGGACCTCGGACACGCCGAAGCGGCAGGAGGGCATCAGCTTCCTTCTGATCGACATGAAGACGCCCGGCATCTCGATCCGGCCGATCATCACCATCGGCGGCGACCACGAGGTCAACCAGGTGTTCTTCGACGACGTGCGCGTGCCGGTCGAGAACCGCGTCGGCGAGGAGAACAAGGGCTGGACCTACGCCAAATATCTGCTCGAGTTCGAGCGCGGCGCGGGCTTTCGCGCGACCGGCCATGCGGCGGCAGCTGGCGGAGCTGCGCGAACTGATCGCGCGCGACGGCGGCGGCAGCGTCGCCGACGATGCCGGCATCGCGACGCGCATCTCGGAGATCGAGATCGACATCGATGCCATCGAGATGATCGAACTGAAACTTCTGTCCGACGTGCAGGCCGGCCGCAACCCGGGGCCGATCTCGTCGGTGCTGAAGCTGCGCGGCACGGAGGTGTTCCAGGCGATCACCCGGCTCGGCGTCGATGTCGATTGGCTACAACGCGCTGGTGTGGGAGCCGCGGCGGCCGCTCTATGGCCTGAACGAACCGTCGGTGCTGCCCGAGGAGGAGCTCGCGATCCTGCCGTCGCATCTCGACGGCCGCGCGCACACGATCTTCGGCGGCACGTCGGAGATCCAGCACGAGATCATCGCCAAGCAGATGCTGGGGCTTAGGTCATTGCGAGCGAGCGGCATCATGCGCGCGAGCGGCCTCAAGCGCAGCGTGACTCCGCTTATCGCGCCTCGCACGCATGGATGCCGCTCGCTCGCAATGACGGCGCAGGGCGCTCACCGCCCCGTGAACGCCGGCGCGCGCTTCTCCACGAAATGCCGCACGCCTTCCTTGAAGTCTTCGCTGGCCAGGCTCAGCCCCATCTCGTGGTCGGCGAGGTCCATGGATTCGTTGAGCGACTGCATCTGCGTCGCCCAGAGCTGCCGCTTGATGACGCCGAGCGAGCGTGGCGAGGACAGTTCGGCCAGCTCCTTCGCATAAGCAAGCGTCGCCGGCATCAGCTCCTCTGTCGAATAGACGCGATTGATCATGCCGAGCTCCAGCGCCTCCGGCGCCATGAACTTGCGCGCCGACAGCAACAGGTCGGCGGCCGCGGCGTGGCCGATCAGGCGCGGCAAGGTCCAGCTCATGCCGTGCTCGGCGATCAGGCCGCGCCGGGCGAACGCCGTGGTGAAGGAGGCTTCGCGCGCCGCAAAGCGCATGTCGCAGAACAGCGCGTAGCAAAGGCCAAGACCGGCGCAGGGGCCGTTGATCGCGGCGATGATCGGCTTCGGTACGGCCGGAAAGTAGGTGTTCGTGCGCTGGAAATCCTTGCGCGCGTTCGGATCGAATGGCGGAGGCGCCTTCTCCTCGAGCCGGCCGGCGCTGGAGATGTTCGACAGCCGCTTCATGTCGGCGCCGGCGCAGAAGCCGCGGCCCGCGCCGGTCAGCACGATCACCCGCACATTGGCGTCGTCGGTCGCCTGTGCGCATGGCCTGGCGGACCTCGTTGCCCATCACCGAGGTCCAGGCGTTCAGGCTCTCCGGGCGGTTCAGCGTGACGATGGCGACGTGGCCGGTGGTCTTGTAGTCCACTTCGGTGAAGGACACGGTTTCTCTCCCTGTTGCTTGTGCTCTGGCTGCATGAGCTCGGCAAGAAGATAATGCCACCCGGTCCCACCCACAAACGATCAAGGCTGCCGGGACGACCGGCAGCCTTGTGTTTTCGGTACTGCAATGATGCGTTTCAGGTCAGCCCGCAGCCGCCACCGCGCGCTGCGCCATCACCTTGATCAGGTTGGCGCGATAGGCGGCGTTGCCGTGGATGTCGTCCATCAGGCCGCTCGCCGGGATTGTCACGCTGTCGAGTGCCGAAGCCGACCAGTTCGCCTTCAGCGCCTGCTCGATGGCGCGCAACGCGCATCACGCCGTTCTGCGATGCGCCGGTCGCCGCCACGCGCACGTCGCCGGATTTCGTTTGTGCGACGAACACGCCGGTCAGGGCAAAGCGCGAGGCCGGATGGCGGAATTTCGCGTAGGCCGCCTTCGCCGGCACCGGGAAGGAGACCGCGGTGATGATCTCGCCGTCTTCGAGCGCGGTCGAGAACAGGCCCTTGAAGAAGTCGTCGGCCGCGATCGTGCGCTTGTTGGTCTTCACCGAAGCGCCGAGCGCGAGCACCGCCGCGGGCAGGTCCGCCGCCGGATCGTTGTTGGCGATCGAGCCGCCGATGGTGCCGCGATAGCGCACCGCCGGATCGCCGATCATGGACGTCAGGCTCGCCAGCGCGGGCAGCGTCTTCTGCACCTGCGCGTTGGTGGTGATGTCGTAGTAGGTGGTCGCCGCCTTGACGGTCACGGTGTCGCCCGCGACCTCGATGCCGACCAGCGCCGGAATCTTCGCAAGGTCGATCACGTCCGACGGCGAGGCCAGCCGCTGCTTCATCACCGGCAGCAGCGTGTGGCCGCCGGCGAGATATTTTGCCTCCTTGCCCTTGGCGAACAGGGCTGCGGCTTCGTCGACGCTCGAGGGGCGATGATAGGTGGTCGAATACATGGTTCTCTCCCCTTGAGCTTATGCGTTGTGGATCGCCGCCCAGACGCGGGCGGGCGTCGCGGGCATCTCGATCTTCTCGGTGCCGATCGCGTCGGTGATCGCGTTGATCACCGCAGCCGAAGCGCCGATCGCGCCGGCCTCGCCGCATCCCTTCACGCCGAGCGGATTGCCGGGGCAAAGCGTCGTCGTGTGCGAGAGATTGAACGAGGGCAGGTCGTCGGCGCGCGGCATCGAGTAGTCCATGAATGTCGCGGTGATGAGCTGGCCGCTCTTGTCGTAGACGGTGCCTTCGAGCAGCGCCTGGCCGATGCCCTGCGCAAGCCCGCCATGCACCTGTCCCTCGACGATCATCGGGTTGATCAGCTTGCCGAAGTCGTCGGCGGCGACGAAGTTCACGAACGAGGTCTTGCCGGTGCCGGCATCGACCTCGACTTCGCAGATGTAGGCGCCGGCCGGGAAGGTGAAGTTGGTCGGATCGTAGAACGCGCCTTCCTTCAGCCCCGGCTCCATGCCCGGCGGCAGGTTGTGCGCGGTGTAGGCGGCGAGCGCCACGTTCGCCAGCGCCATCGACTTGTCGGTGCCGGCGACCTTGAAGTTGCCGTCCTCGATGACGATGTCGTTCTCCGACGCTTCGAGGTGATGCGAGACGATCTTCTTCGCCTTCGCCTCCACCTTCTCCAGCGCCTTCACGATCGCCGAGATGCCGACCGCCGCGGAGCGCGAGCCGTAGGTGCCCATGCCGAACTGCACCTTGTCGGTATCGCCATGGACGATCGACACCTGGCTGATCGGCACGCCGAGCCGGTCCGAGACCACTTGCGCGAATGTCGTCTCGTGGCCCTGGCCGTGGCTGTGCGAGCCGGTCAGGACCTCGATGGTGCCGACCGGATTGACGCGCACCTCGGCCGATTCCCACAGGCCGACGCCGGCGCCGAGGCTGCCGACCGCCTTCGACGGCGCGATGCCGCAGGCTTCGATGTAGCAGGAGAAGCCGATGCCGCGCAGCTTGCCTTCCTTCTTGGCCTTCTCCTTGCGCGCGGCGAAGCCGGCGTAGTCGATCGCCTTCAGCGCCGCAGTCGAGCGAGGCGTTAAAGTCGCCGGCGTCGTAGGCCATGATCACCGGCGTCTGGTACGGGAAGCTGGTGATGAAATTCTTCCGCCGCAGCTCGGCTCGGATCGACCTTCAGCTTGCGCGCGGCCGTTTCCATCAGCCGCTCCAGCAGGAAGCTCGCCTCGGGCCGTCCCGCGCCGCGATAGGCGTCGACCGGCGTGGTGTTGGTGTAGACGCCGATCACCTCGCAATAGATGTTCGGGATGTTGTACTGGCCCGACAGCAGCGTTGCGTAGAGATAGGTCGGCACCGACGACGAGAACAGCGACATGTAGCCGCCGAAGTTCGCGTGCGTCTTGACCCTGAGCCCGATGATCTTGTTGTCCTTGTCGAAGGCCATCTCGCCCTTCGACAGGTGATCGCGGCCGTGCGCGTCGGTGAGGAACGCTTCGGTGCGGTCGGCCGTCCACTTCACCGGCCGGCTGACCTTCTTCGACGCCCAGAGCGCGACCATCTCCTCCGGATAGATGAAGATCTTCGAGCCGAAGCCGCCGCCGACGTCCGGCGCGATCACCCGCAGCTTGTGCTCGGGCGCGATGTTGTAGAACGCCGACAGCACGAGGCGCGCGACGTGCGGATTCTGCGACGTGGTGTAGAGCGTGAAATGCTCTTCCGCCGTGTCGTAGTCGGCGATCGCCGAGCGCGGCTCCATCGCGTTCGGCACCAGGCGGTTGTTGGTGAGCTCGATCGAGACCACGTTCGCGGCCTTGGCGAAGGCGGCGTTGGTGGCCGCTTCGTCGCCCAGCGACCAGTCGTAGACGACGTTGCCGGGCGCTTCCGGGTGCAATTGCGGTGCTCCCGGAGCGATCGCGGAGCGGATGTCGTGCACCGCCGGCAGTTCCTCGTAGGTGACGTTCACCTGCTCGGCCGCGTCGCGGGCGAGGTTCTTGCTGTCGGCGATCACGACCGCAACGGCCTGGCCGACGAAGCGCACGGTCTCCGGCGCCAGCGCCGGAAACGCGCCCATCTTCATCGGCGTGCCGTCCTTGGAGTGGACCATCCAGCCGCAGATCAGGTTGCCGATCTTGTCGTCGACCAGCTCCTTGCCGGTGAGCACGGCGACCACGCCCTCCATCTTCATGGCTTCGGACGAGTCGATGCTCTTGACCTTCGCATGCGCGTGCGGGCTGCGGATGAAGTGCGCGTGGGTCATGCCGTGCAGGCGGATGTCGTCGGTGTACCGGCCCTTGCCGGTGATGAAGCGCTTGTCTTCCTTGCGGACGACGCTGGCGCCGATGCCTTCCATACCCATGGTGGTGTCTCCTTCAGGAGCCGCTCGGATCGCGCCTGGCCGGCGCAGAAGCGGCCGTATTGCTGGAAATTCGGTGAGGTCGAGGGCGCTGCGGCCTTATTCGGCCGCCTGCGAAACCTTCATGCGGCCGGCTGCGTCGAGCACCGATTTGACGATGTTGTGGTAGCCGGTGCAGCGGCAGATGTTGCCTTCGAGCTCCTGGCGCACGGTCGCCTCATCGAGCGAGCCGCCGTGCCGGTTGACGATGTCGATCGCCGACATGATCATTCCCGGGGTGCAGAAGCCGCACTGCAGTCCGTGATTGTCGCGGAACGCGGCCTGCATCGGGTGCAGTTCGTCACCCCTGGCGATGCCTTCGATGGTCGTGACATTGGCGCCGGCGGCCTGGCCGACCAGGACGGTGCAGGATTTCACCGCCCGTCCGTCGATGTGCACGACGCAGGCGCCGCACTGGCTGGTGTCGCACCCGACATGGGTGCCGGTCAGGCCGAGATGATCGCGAAGAAACTGAACGAGCAGAGTGCGGTCCTCGACGTCGCCGGAAACCGCCTTGCCGTTCACCGTCAGTTTGACTGCGGGCATACAGACATCCTCCCCAACTTTTTGGACTTTTAGAATTATTGTTGTTCCAAGTAGGCCTTGCAGCGAGAGGCATTTCAATTGGAATTTTGGCGGAAGCATCGAAATCGCTGTTGCGCGTGTTGCGTTGAGGCAAGTGCGTGCGCCGCGAATGATCCAGCTTGACGCGGCGTCACGCCGATGGCGCCGGGCGGCGATCGGGCGGGCCGCGCCAAGATGCAGCATGCGATTGAAAATGCTGATCGATTCAACCGGATGATCGCGTGGGCTGGGCCTGTCATCGATCGGTCATTGGCCGAGCGGCAGGAGCGGTCCGCGCCCAGGCTCGCGTCTGTCAACGCCGGAAAGCTTCAAAATAATGTGCGCCGCCGCAACGAGCCGCCCCCTGCGGTGGCGTGCGTGTCACGCGATCGGGTCGTCCAGTGGCCGACCCCCGTCCAGCGTGCACGGATGCGGCGGATGCACGCCATAAGTTGCGCGAGCCGGTAACCGTTTACGGCCCATTATCGAATTTAGCCTAATTTTAGGCATTCGCGCACGGGTCGTCTCACTCCTTATCAGTTCGCAACGGGTGGCCTCGGTCGTTGCTGCGCGGAGCCAGGGCATCGCACAAGCGGTGCTTAAGCGGACGAAAGCAAAAGTTGAAACAGGACCACAGAATGTCTCCCTTCAATCGCATCCGGCTCCCTCAGTTCAAGCTTCTCACCAACCTCTCCATCAGAACCAAGATCACGGTCGGCTTCGCGGTCGTGCTGGTCCTGTCGGCGGTGAGCGTCGTGGTCGCCTATCTCGGCTACGACAAGGTGTCGGCCGGATTTACAGCCTACCGCACCAGCGTCTCCGAGGGCGGGATGGCGCGGACGATCGACCGCGAGGTGACGGCCTATCAATTGGCCGCCCGCTACTACATCGTCACCGGCGACGAAACCGACGCGACCAATGCGCTGGCCGCGGAGGGCGACCTGCGCGATGCGATCGACAAGGCGGCGCGCGACATGAAGGACGCCAGCCGGCGCGAGGCGATCACCGGCGCTGTCGCAGAAGTTCGAGAAATTCACCAAGGTCTTCAGCCAGGTGCTCGACCTCAAGCGCGACAATTTCAAGCACGCCGCCAACGAGTTGCAGCGCGGCGGCAGCATGCTGCGGCAGCGGCTCGAGGACCTTGCCGACACGGCCACCCTTGCCGACCTGTCGAGCCTGCAGACCGGCGCCAAGGAAGCCGGCACCCAGTTCGTCGCCGCGGCCGCGAACGTCAACATGTTCGTGACGCGCCACGACAACCTGACCGCGAACGGCGCCGACAGCCGGCTGAAGATGATCGAGACGACGCTGACGTCGCTGCATACCGACGACGCGGCGATCAAGAAGAAGATCACCGGGATCACCGACCAGCTCACCGTGTACCGCAAGGCGTTTGCAGCGATCGTCGCCAACGCGAAGAAGATCGAAGGCCTTGTCACGGAAATGTCGTCACTGGCCGATTCGATCGTCAAGGACGCGGAGACCATCAAGATCTGCTCGACCGCTGACGAACGCCGCATTCAGGGCGAGACGGAGTCGCTCGTCACCAGCACGCAGCAGTTCGTGCTGGCGCTGACCATCGGCGCGTCGATCCTCGGCGTCGCTGTGGGCGCTGCTGCTCGGCCGCGGCATTTCCGGTCCGATCGTCGCGCTGTGCAAGTCGATGCGCGAGCTCGCCTCCGGGCAGTTCGAGGTCGTGCTGCCGGGCCTCGGCCGCAAGGACGAAATCGGCCAGATGGCAAGCGCCGTCGAGGAGTTCAAGATGCAGGCGATCGCAAAGGCCGAACGCGACGCCGCCGAGCAGGAGGAGAAGAGCCGCGTCACCGCCGACGCGCGCCGCGCAGAGCTGATCCGCTTCGCCGACGACTTCGAAAGCGCGGTCGGCGCCATCGTCGGCAATGTCGCGACGTCCGCGACCCAGCTCGAGTCGGCCGCCGGCACGCTGACGCGCACCGCCGAGACGACCCAGAACCTGTCGGCGACGGTCGCCGGAGCGTCGGAGGAGGCTTCCTCCAACGTCCAGTCGGTGGCGAGCGCGACGGAAGAGCTTTCGGCTTCGGTCGAGGAGATCGGCCGCCAGGTGCGCGAGTTCGAGCAACATCGCCGAAGGCGCGGTGCAGCAGGCGCAGGAGACCGACACCCGCATCAGCAAGCTGTCGAAGGCCGCGCAGCAGATCGGCGACGTGGTCAAGCTGATCAACGCCATCGCCGAGCAGACCAACCTGCTGGCGCTGAACGCCACGATCGAGGCGGCGCGCGCCGGCGAAGCGGGCCGTGGCTTCGCGGTGGTCGCCTCGGAAGTGAAGTCGCTGGCAAGCCAGACGGCGAAGGCCACCGACGAAATCTCGTCGCACATTCTCGGCATGCAGCAGGCGACGCAGGAGTTGGTCGTCGCCATCAAGGAGATCGGCGAAACGATCGGCCGCGTGTCGCAGATTGCCGGGCGCATCGCAGCTTCGGTCGAGCAGCAGAGCTCGGCAACCCAGGAGATTGCGCGCAACGTGCAGAACGTCGCCGCCAGCACCACCGACGTCGCGAGCAACATCGTCCAGGTCAATCGCGGTGCGACCGAGACCGGTGCCGCCTCGGGCGACGTCCTCAACTCGGCGCAGACGTTGTCGACCGAAAGCGCGCGGCTGCGCCAGGAGCTTGACCGCTTCATGGCAAACGTGCGCGCGGCCTGACGGGAACCTGCCCGCTCCTCAAGCGTTGAAGTTACGGCAAAGGCGGATGTACCCTTTGCCTCGATAAGGCCCGGAACGTCCCGTTCCGGGACTTATCGTCTTTTGCGCATTCCTGCATGCGCGTGGGGGACGGTTGCGGCATCCTCAAAGTGAGATCGTCTGCGGCCTCGATGTGAGTTGAGGACGGCATGATCGCTTCGATCGAAGTGCAAGAGGGGACGAGCGAGGCCGTAGCGGCTGCCCGCACCGTCGAAACCGATATTCCCGCCCGTCTCGACCGGCTCCGCTGGGGCCGGTTTCACACGCTTGTCGTCGCTGCCCTCGGCATCACCTGGATACTCGACGGATTGGAGGTGACGCTGGCCGGTTCGCTCTCGGGCGCGCTGAAGGACAGCCCGACGCTGCGCTTCAGCAATGCCGACATCGGCATCGCCAGCAGCGCTTATCTCGCAGGCGCCGTGCTCGGTGCCCTGTTCTTCGGCTGGCTCACCGATCGTATCGGCCGCAAGAAGCTCTTCTTCGTGACGCTCGCGGTCTATCTCGTCGCCACCGCCGCGACCGCGCTGACCGTGGAATCTTGCCACCTTCGCGCTGTGCCGCTTTGTGACCGGCGCGGGCATCGGCGGCGAATACACGGCGATCAATTCGACGATCCAGGAGCTGGTGCCGGCGCGCTATCGCGGCTGGACCGACCTCGTCATCAACGGCAGCTTCTGGATCGGCGCCGCGGTCGGCGCGGTGCTGGGCATCGTCCTGCTCAATCCCGCAAGTGATCGATCCCGAGCTCGGCTGGCGGCTTGCGTTTCTTGCGGGCGCTGTCCTCGGCCTCGTCGTCTTCCTGATGCGGTTCTGGATTCCGGAAAGCCCGCGCTGGCTGATGATCCATGGCCAGCCGGAGCGCGCGCACGCGATCGTCGCAGATATCGAACGCGGCGCCGATGTGCATGCGGATGCTGCGGCGGTCACAAAGCTGCCGACCATCCGTCTGCGGATGCGCACGCACACGCCGCTCGGCGAGGTCTGCGCACACGCTGATCCACGCCTACCGCAGCCGCACGATCCTTGGGCTCGGCCTGATGACGGCGCAGGCGTTCTTCTACAATGCGATCTTCTTCACCTATGCGCTGATCCTGACCGACTTCTATCAGATACCGGCCGACCATGTCGGCTGGTACATCTCTGCCGTTTGCTGCGGGAAACTTCCTCGGACCGCTGCTGCTCGGCCGCCTGTTCGACACGCTGGGGCGGCGAACGATGATCACGTTCACCTACTTCGTCGTCCGGCGCGCTGCTGGCGATCTCCGGCTATCTGTTCTCGATCGGGGTCTTGACTGCGCAGACCCAGACGATCGCCTGGATGATCATCTTCTTCTTTGCGTCGCCGGCCGCGAGCGCCGCCTACCTGACCGTGAGCGAGACGTTCCCGCTCGAGATCCGCGCGCTGGCCATCGCATTGTTTTATGCGATCGGCACCGGGGTGGGCGGCGTGGCGGGGCCGGCGCTGTTCGGCGTGCTGATCGATACCGGATCGCGCACGAGCGTGTTCGGTGGCTATCTGCTGGGCGCGGCGCTGATGATCGCGGCGGCTTTTCTTGCATGGCGGCTCTGCGTCGCCTGCGAACGCAAGCCACTTGAGCATGTCGCGCGGCCGCTGGCTGCGCTAGAGTAGGTCAACATGTCGGACACATCGGAAATTGACAGACAGGAACAGCGGAAGAAGGGCTCGGTGCCGGTCCCCGGCGCGATCCTTCCACATCTCGACAAATGTGCGCTGTTGTTCGATATCGACGGTACCCTGATCGACCTTGCGCCGACGCCGGACGGAATCTTCATCCCGCCGGATTTGCCCGGCCAACTGGAGGAGCTGTGGCGCCGTACGTCCGGCGCGCTCGCGCTGGTCAGCGGCCGCATGATCAGCGACATCGACCAGATCATGAAGCCGGTAAAATTGCCGGCCGTCGGCGGCCACGGCGTCGAGATGCGGCTCTTGGCGGGCGGCGAGGTGCAGGCGGCAGCGGTGAAGCCGATGGATCCGCACCTGAAGAAGCGCTTCACGGCGATCGCAAATTTCAGTGCCGGTATCCTGATCGAGGACAAGGGCTACTCGTTGGCGCTACACTATCGTCTCGCGCCGCAGGCGGAACGCTACATTTTCAGTTCGGTTGCAGCCATCCAGGCCGATCTTCCCGACGCGCCGATCGAGGTGTTGAACGGCAAGTTCGTGGTCGAGATCAAGCATGAAGGATTTTCGAAGGCGACCGCCGTGCGTGAACTGATGCAACAGCCGCCGTTCGCCGGCCGCCGGCCGATCTTCCTCGGCGACGACGTCACCGACGAGACGGTATTTGCGATCATGCCCGACATCGACGGCATCGCCTATTCGGTTGGGCGCAAGGCGCAAGGCGTCGCAGGACACTTCGATGCGCCGAACGACGTGCGTCAGTGGCTCGCGCAGATGCTCAAGGAATGCCAGGCAGAGCTGTCGCGATAGCGAGCCGCGGCGTTTTCTGTCCGCTGCCGTGCTGAATTCCCGGCAGAATCTTGGTCGAAAAAATATTGTTGCCTCCGACCCTCGTTCGGAACCGGGTTCCTTTCGAACTCGCCAAATTTCCGATTCAATTCAAACGCGTGATCATCGCGGAACCATATTGATGAACGTTGGTTTATCTCCCGGTCAAATTTTGGGGACCAGCCTGTGAATCTCGTCGTCGTTTCAAATCGCGTCGCTCGCGCCAAGGCCAACGAACCCATGACTGGCGGGCTCGCGGCCGCGTTGCTTCCTGTCGTCGAAAAATCCGGAGCGATCTGGGTTGGATCGAGCGGCCGGTTGTCGCCGCGCGCCTATGGTCCGGTGAACATGGAAGTGCAGTCGCTCGGCGCCGGCGCGCTGGCGCTGCTCGACATGCCGGCGGACGACTACACCGGCTTCTATGAGGGCTTCGCCAACTCGGCGTTGTGGCCGGCGCTGCATTCGCGCAGCGATCTCATCCGCGTGTCCGACGACGACTATCAATCCTATCGCCGGATCAATGCGTTCATGGCGCAGGCGCTGATGCGCTTTCGCAAGAACAACACCGCCTTCTGGATCCAGGACTACCACTTCCTGGCGCTGGGCGAGGAGCTCAGGCAGCTGGGCGTCGTTCAGCCGATCGGCTTCTTCCTGCATACGCCTTGGCCGGCCCATTCGGTCGCGGTCGGCGTGCCGCATCATCGCGAACTGATCGAGGCGATGCTGGCCTATGACGTGATCGGCTTCCAAACCGAGGACGACTGCGCGCATTTCACCGACTTACCTGCGCGAGGAGCTCGGGCTTGCCGCCGAGGATGGCGTCGTTCGTTCGCGCCACGGCCTGTCGCGACTTGCGGCGTTCCCGATCGGCATCGACGTCGATGGCTTTGCCGCGCAGGCGGCGAAGGCGACGACGCATCCGGAGGTGTCGCGCCTGCGCCTGTCGCTGCGCGAGCAGAAGCTCGCGATCGGCGTCGACCGCGTCGACTACTCGAAGGGTCTCGTCAATCGCATCAACGCGTTCGACCGTCTGCTGGCGAGCAATCCGTCGTTGAAGCGCGCGGTCTCGCTGCTGCAGATCGCGACGCCGTCGCGCGATGCGATCGACGCGTATAGCCGGCTGCAGGCCGACCTCGCGTCGCTGGTGACCACCGTCAACGGCCGCCACGGCGAGGCGGACTGGACGCCGATCCGCTATCTCAGCAAGGGCTACGGCCATCACGTGCTGTCGGGATTCTACCGTTCGGCGCATGTCGGCGTCGTCACGCCGTTGCATGACGGCATGAACCTGGTGGCGAAGGAATATGTCGCGGCTCAAAATCCGGACGATCCCGGGCGTGCTGGTGCTGTCGAAGTTCGCCGGCGCCGCCAACGAGCTCGACGCCGCGCTGCTGGTCAATCCGAATGACATCGACGCTGTCGCCCGCGCGATGGCGAGCGCGCTCTCGATGTCGATCCTCGAGCGGCGGGAGCGGTGGTCGGCGATGATGGCGAAGCTGCGCGCCCACACGATCCATCATTGGTTTGCGGACTTCCTCGCAGCGCTCGAGGATGCGCCGCTGCGCGACGCGTCGCCCGTCTCCGATCACCGCACGCTGCTGCAGCTCGCCGCGACCAACGGCAGCACCCGCCAGATGCATTGAGAGAGCGGCGTCGGTCGTTCCACTGAGGCCATGGAAGTCGCTTTCCCGTTGGGCTAAGTATCTCGGAGCCCTAACGGATTTAGCGGACCATGCTCGACCGGCCCGAATGGAATGCCGAACAATCGGAACGAAACCACTATGTGCGGTTTCGGGCCGACTTCACCTTTGAGCGGTTCGTTCCGCTTCCCCCGGAAGGGAGCTACCGGATCCTGGACTACGGCTGCGGCCTGGGCCATTCGCTGGACGCCGTTCTCAATCGCTTCCCGAACTCGCAATTTGTCGCGGCGGATTACATCTCGCATGCGCTGGAGCTGTGCGAGCAGCATTTCGGCGCCGATCCGCGGGTGCAGGTCGTTCGCATGACGGGATCGACGTCGCTCGAGGAGATCGGCGACGGTTTCGATATCATCCAGCTCAACGCCGTGTTCGAGCACCTTCTGCCGCACGAACGGCCGCTTCTGATGTCCGATCTCTGGCGGAGGCTGAAGCCGGGCGGATACATGGTCGTCACGGAAACACCGTGGCGCTGGTTTCCAATCGAGACCCATTGCACCAGCCTTCCGCTGGTCAACTATCTTCCCGATCGGCTGGCGCTGGCTGCGCTGCGCCGCTGCGGCCGCTACCCCGTCGACACGTCCATGGAGCATGCACTCCGCTGCGGTCTGCGCGGGGGCACGGTGTCGGAGATCGTCGCAAGCCTGTCTGCGGAGGAGGGCGCGGCACAGCTTGTTCACGCGAAGCGCGAGGATGCCCGCGATCTTCTCGAGAGCTGGTGGCACGGGGAATGCCGCCACACGAAGTCGAAGCAGGTCGCCTATCGCGCCCTGGCGCTGATCCGCAACCTCACCGGAGTTCGTCATCAGTCCGTGGGTGATATCGCGATCAGGAAGCCTGCGCATCCAGCCGCGACCACGCTATCGCAGTTCGATGTTCGCGCGGCTGATCACGAAACCGCGTCCGTCGCTGCGCATGCATGTCAGCCCGGATGTCGCCGACTCGCACGTGAACGGCCCCGGGACCAGCGCGAGCCGTAGGTAAGAATGTTCTCCACGCCGCAACAGCCCTGGTCGTCGACCTTGTCGAACCTGCGAAGGCTCGACGGCGTCAGCACGACGCGAACGTAGGTGGGATCGATGCGATCGCACGAAAGCTCGGGTCCGCCGTCGAAGCGGCTTGTACAGCGGCGTGCCGCCGGCCGGCGTGTAGGTGCAGCCGATATTCTGCGACGGCATCACGAAACTGATCTGTCCGCTGGCTTCCGGCGCGGAATGTCAGCAGGTTGAGGCATCTGCGCCGATAAGCGTTACGCATGGACCAGGACAGCAGCAGACCGCACGCGAGCAGGCGTGACGCCTTGACCGGGTGACGCATGGGATCGCCGCCGGAAAAGTCAGCAATAGGAGACGCCGTCGACGATCGCGCAGCGCGTCTTGTTGGGAGCGTTCGGATTGTCGAGCGGCATCGTGCCTTTGCCGGTGCCGACGAACACGCCGGGGCCGATATGGACCGACGACTTGTTGCCGATGATGACGCTCGGATGCGGCGTCGCCGAATGCGATCGCGTGCCGTCGGGCCAGATGATCGACGTGTCCTGCAGGATGCCCTGACGGCCATCGTCGCAGGTGACGATGCTGCCCTCGCGCTTGCAGGCCTGCGCGGAGGCGTTCGAGATGCCACAGGCCATCGCCAGGGTCACCGTCGTGAGCAGGAGCAGGCTGCGTTTCATCGTCGTCCCTCGTTTCTTTTGCGGAGCCACCGCGGCCGCGTCACTTTTAAGTCGCCTGCGCGCGCCCGCGAGGTTCGGAAACGGCGGACAGGCGGCGCCAGTGTGGGGTGCTCTTGCGGCAGGGTCATGACCGTCGCCCGTCGGCGGACCGATGTCCCGCTGCCGCCAATTCATAAATATCTCCAAACACTTGCGGAAAACCGCGCCCGGGTCCAGATAGGCGCTTGCAAATGCCGGCTGCGGCATTAGACGTGGCGGCCTGCTGGAGAGGTGGCCGAGTGGTTGAAGGCGCACGCCTGGAAAGTGTGTATACGGGAAACCGTATCGCGGGTTCGAATCCCGCTCTCTCCGCCAGTGAATATATCTAAGGCATTGGCTAGACGAACAAAAAGCCTTTCAAGCCGTCAGCGGTCCCCAACATCGAGTGATCCGCCGTCGCACTGGTGGCCGGGCGAGCGAGACTGATTGATGCAAATCGACCTTAAACGGCGAACCATCCTCAGCTTTGCCGAAGCCGAGGATATGCATGCGAAGCTCGCAGAAAGTGCTGCATGAACGGCGAAGTGGCTTGCGGCGCAGACGAGTGACCCGATGTCGCTGTTGCGGGCAATGCGGTTCGATACCGTTGGGCATGACCCGTTGACAGGTGAGCCGCTTAATGTCGTCGAGCAACTCAATCAGACCTTTACGATCCTCGTGACTCTGCGTGCCATCGAGCAGTTGTTCGAACTGCATCCAGCTGCTGGTGGCTTTCGTCTCGCCCTTGGGACCAGCAGCGGACGAGATATTGAGAGTGTCAAGGAGCGCTTGGTCGCCGCAGAAGTGTTCTCTGCCACGCGGCCTACGAGCAATCAGAAATTAAAGAAGGACCAAATGCGACTGGCGACAGACCCCGCGCAGTATCGATACGTCTTCTTTTGTTGTCCCGGCTATTCTGCCGGTCGTCAGCCAGCGCTGGAAACAGTTTCAGGAATTCAGGTTTATGCCGTCGATCTATAGCCCTTAGATGTGCAATCTCTACAGCATCACGACGAACCAAGCCGCGATCATTGCACTGATGCGCGTCTTCAATCGCTACGTCGGCAACCTCGCGCCGATGCCGGGCGTCTTTCCAGATTATCCGGCTCCGGTGGTGCGCAACACCGACACCGGCCGAGTTGAGCATGATGCGCTGGGGAATGCCGCCGCCACCGCGCACTGGCGGTCCATCGGTCACCAACATCCGCAACACGTTGTCGCCGCACTGGCGCGGCTGGCTGAAGCCGGAGAACCGTTGCCTTGTCCCGGCCAACAGCTTCGCCGAGTACGCCCCGGAACCGAACCCGGAGACGAATAAGAGAGACGTGGTGTGGTTCGCGCTCAACGATGACCGGCCTCTGTTCGCCTTCGCTGGCATCTGGACGACGTTTGACGGTGATCGCGGCACGCAGTCGGAAGCCGGTGCCTGGGCCGCATCAGGTCTATGGTTTTCTCACGGCATCGCCGAACGCGGTGGTCGAGCCGATCCATCCGAAGGCCATGCCGGTGATCCTGACGACGGATGAAGAACGTGATGTCTGGATGCGTGCGCCGTGGGACGAAGCGAAGGCGTTGCAGCGACCGCTGCCGGATGGCCGCCGGACCACCGGGGCCGCGCAAAGACGCATCAGTGGGGCTCGGACAATTGGCGGCGGTGATACTCATCGGGCCTTTACCGCCGCGCAGAACCGTTCCGTGACCGCCGCCCTTTCGTCGGCGACGTCCCAGCCATTCGTCTCAGCGTTTTCCTTGGCCAACTTATGCTCGATCTGAAGGATCTGTTTGATGGCCGCGTACGATTTCCAGTCGGCCTTGGACAACCTGGCGGGGGGCGCACTGCAGACGTTGTGGGCAATCGCTTTCTGCACACTGGTGCTGACGTCGCTCAGGTGGCCCTCGACCTCGGCGGTGAAGCGCGCCTTGGCGTATTGGCTGTTGGCTGCGATGAAGTCCTTGCAGAAGGCGAGCCGTTGACCTCCGTCGCGGGCCTTGATGTAGGCCGTCTGCGTTTCGTAATGCAGGCGGTAGGCGAGTTTGTTGACGTTCGGGTCGGATTTCACCGCTTTAAGCATGGCGCGGTGGTCACCCGAAGCGGCGTCATTGATCCTGATGTCACATACTTTGGCGAGGGAGAAGACCGGAACGTAGGCCCGCACCTTGGCTTCCAAGGCGTCGTTGGCGTGCGCGGCTGGTGCGAACAGACTGGTGGCGATTGCTGAAAGCAGCGAGACGGCGTTTCATTGGTAACATACTCCAGATCACCGAACAGGAAGCGGCGTCGGGGTTGGGATCGGGGTGCCCGACCACACACACCAGCGCGGCGACCCGGCCGCGAAGCGTCCAGCCCAGAAAACGTTTGAGCAACCTACAGCGCGAATACCTTGGGCGGCTGCCGAGCGATGGCTTTGATCTTGATCAACCGTTCTGGCAGCCCCTTGAAATGGTCTTTTCAGCAGCAACATCATCGACTTGGAGAAGCGAACTACAGGCCCGTTTTGCGACTATCGAGAGTTGGCCGGGCCGCGCCGATCTCCTCCGCAGCAACTGCCGGAGCCGAGTACCCCACAGCCAAAATGCGACCGTGATAAAGTTCTCCATGGCGATCACCTGAGCGGGTCGGCGGGCGGACGGTGGCGGCGATGGCCGTGCTGCTGGTGCTGGCGGCGGTGGTTCCGGCGTTCTGGTGACGATGCTCGACGGCCAGCTCATCGCCCGCAAGACAAGCGACGATCCGATCATCTATCGGGTGATCTTCGATGACGGCACCGGACCGGTCGAGGTCGGCTCGGTTTCCGAACGCACGCGCCACACGCAGCGAAACGAAGTCTACCTAACCTTCCGCCAAATCGCCATACCGCGGAAGCGCCGTCCAGGATATTTCGGAGTTTCTCGGAGCGGTGACGCGGCAGACAACATTTCCTTGTCCATTTTGAAGAAACGAACTTGCTCGGTCCCGATCCAAGCCGGTTGCCACGCGGTTTCAACCGTGGTGATGAAACAATCGTCGCCTTGCAGCCTGTAGCGACCTGTGTATGCCATCATGCTGTCGAGCAACTCGCCAGCCGCTGCGTCCGTAACCCGTTCGCGCGTAGTGATTAAAGTAATCAGGCGTTCCTCAGTAATAAACAAATACCCGACTGGATTTGCACCATATGGTTCGTCACGTTCATGGCTGTCAGCAAATTCGTTTTGAAACGACAACAGTTTCCAAGTCCCTACGAGCGAATTCATATTGCCCTCCTGACATCGCACCCGCCGATTTATCGCGTGATCTTCGATGACGGCACCGGCCGGTCGAGGCGGCTCAGTCTCCGAGCGCACGCGCCACACTAACGACTGAGTGGCAAACCCAAGGCCGCCCGGCCGATGGGGGGTGAGCTGTGGCCGCAGAAGGGCGCTATTCTTCCTGCGGTGGCTGCGGGCGTTTATGCGGCGGCGCTGGCGTCGCAGCGGGAGGAGAGCCCCGGAGGATTGTAACCCCGTCTTTGAGATCCATCATGCGGTAGAGTTCGAACTCCTCCTCTTCGGTGTACGGCGGCTCGTGATAGTAGGTGCCGTTTTCCGCTCTGCGTCTGACCATGAGCCTCCTCCGATTTGATTTAAGATCGATTACGGCCGTTCCACTACGCACCTTCCACGATCTTGATCGGCATCTTGAGATCGATCAGCCGCGCCTGCAGCAGCGACAGCGACAGTTTGTCCTTCGCGTTGACCCAATGGCTGCTGTCGCCGGGATGGGACCCCTTGTGGAATTCGAGGAGGGGTCCGCGCCCGGAGTCGCGCTCAGGACCGAGATCAATTCTTCGGAGCAGGTGATAAGCCTTGGCGCACGGACCACCTGGATGTCGAACCAATCCTCCCAGTAGCGCTCGGACAGGCTTATCGAAATCCCCCGGCTCGATCGCAGTGACAGGAACAGATCTTCTCGATCTCTTCGTCGGTCTGGTGCGGGATGCCTTCGCTGACGAAAAATTCGCGCCACGTCGGCGCGGGCGGCGGCAATGCGTCCACGGGCCAAGCGTAAGTTGATAGCCCTCGTCGGCGCTTTCATACCAATACAGCGTCTGCGACCACCTGCGGCGGCGGCGGCAGCAGGGGCTGGCCGTCCGGTGAATGAAGGAGCGCGCATCCTTGACGAATGCTGCCGTCAACAGGGCACCCGCGCCGATCAGAAAACCGCGTCGTGATTGCAGCATGAAAAAATCCTCCGAGATGGCACACGCATCTGGAGGGCTGTCGACCTACTGTTGCCCTTGCGGGCCACATCGTCGTGCCACCGTTGCCGGTCTAAGGCTGGTTGGCGGGACCGTCAGGCCCTCTCAGGATGCGCACACAGCGTATCACAAGACGCTAAACAATCTGTCGGGTAAGCGACAAATTTCGCCCAGGCTGCATGCTGGCGCTGTTCGCGGTCAGTTTAGAGGGGTGGCACTCTCCCGGGGCTATGAGCCGGAATGAGTCCTATCTTGGTACCGGTTGCAGCGGCCTGACAATGCGGCTCAGCCTGTTCGCGCCTCGGCAGCGCCAGGATGCAGGCGCGGCAATCGCTCAGCCATCACCTTGATTTGGCGTCGGAATGCTGGTCGGATGTGTTCGTGCCAACAATGGTTACGGAAGACCACCCAACCGCCTCCGACATACTGCTAACGGACCTGCCGCCGACAAGGCGCCAGACGCGGGCCGCAATCGTCGTTGTTTTAACAGTGTTGGTTGCCTTTGCGGTTGTGGCCCCGTTTTCCGATAGGCCGGGCGCGGCGCTCAATGCATTTTTTCCCTCGCTCGATGCTATTGTTCTGGTCACTGACCTGATTACAGCCGTTCTGTTGTATGCCCAGTTTTCGATTTCCCGTTCGCGCTCGCTCCTTGTACTTGCGAGCGGCTATTTGTTCACGGCATTCATCGTCATTCCTCATGCACTTACCTTTGCGGGCGCTTTTTCGCCGACAGGACTCTTCGGTGCGGGCCTGCAGACGGGGTCATGGCTTTTCATCTTCTGGCATATCGGCTTCGCCGCGGCACTGTTGGGTTACGCGATATCGAAGGACCTGAAGCGCGACGGGCCCGCTTCCGAAGCCGCTGTCGGGCGTGAGTCTGGTTGGAGCGTGGCAATCGTAGTTGCGGTGGTGAGCGGAATTACCTGGCTAACTACCGGAGGTGAGGCGCTGCTACCCCCGATCATTCTGACGCGTCCCGGCTGAGTCCCTTCGTGATCTATCCAATCTGGTTCACCATACTGATCACTGCCGCTGGCCTCGTCGTTCTGGTAATCCGCCGGCGTTCGGTGCTCGATCTTTGGCTCATTGTGGTGGCTGCGGTGTTCATTGCGGAACTTGCCTTCAGCGGCCTGCTGCCAACCGTTCGCTTCAGTATCGGC
>CAVWTB010000061.1:0-13331 GCA_963757845.1 uncultured Alphaproteobacteria bacterium | reverse complement strand
GAATTTAGCCACCTTTTGCCAGCGCGAGCACGCCCAACACATCCCTTTAGTACGCCGCGCTATCTTCTTCTGCGATCTGGCTGCTGTCGTGGTTCCTGGCGTTGCTGGTGACCTGCATGATGCATCGCCACCAGACGAGTAAGAGCCGATTTCGGCAGCTCACGTTCGAGCTTTCGCAATGCCGCGTTCTGCCATAATTCCAGCGGGTTCTTGGCCGCGCCGTATGCCAGCTGCAATCGCAGCGGGGTATTGCGGAGAGCCGACCGTTGAAGCATTTCTAAAACGAGTCGGCACGGAGTATCCTCAACCACGGATCAAAGAAGGGAGGCGTCAGCTGTGGTTGCGCGACGATCTGGACCGAGCCATCGCCCCGGACCTCGTGCCGGGCGACCTCGCCGAGGATTTGTGATGCTGGAACGCCCGCTTCCGCGCTTCGTGGAGGTGCGTCGGCTCGCCCACGGCTCGGCTGCGTTCTACTTCCGCATCCCAACCTATTACCGCAAGCTCGGCTGCGAAATGGCCAACGAGCCACTGGGCACCAGCTATGAAGCCGCCTGTGGTGATGACGGCAAAGGCGGACGAGCCGCCACACTCAATGCCTTGTTCGATGAATGGAATGACCGGCGCAAGGGCGAGCCGATCGAGCAGGCAAGGATTGCACGTTATGGCACCATCGATTGGCTGTTTCGGCAATACAAGACGGAGAAGGCCTACACCGAGAAGGTTTCACCGCGGTCACGCCCCGACTACGAACAGATCATGCAGATGATATGCGATACCGTCGGCAAGAGCGGGCGGCGCATCGGCGAGCGGCAGATCAGAGAGGTCACGCCACGAGCCGCTGACAAGATCTACGACAAGATTATCAACGGCCCGAACGGGCTAAGGCTGCGGCAGGGAGAGAAGGTGGTCGGGCTCTGCCGAAAGGCCTGGCGCATCATGCGTCGGCTGCACCCGGATCTGTTTGATAAGAAGCACCCAAACCCCTGGGACGACTTCACCCTCAAGAGCCGGACCAAAAGTAAGAAGCACGCGGTCGCCCGCGAGGAGGTCTATAAATTCGCATGGGGCTGCATTAAGGAAGGCCGGCCCGAACCGGCAGCTGTCGCGGTTATCTGCTTTGAGTGGCTGCAACGGCCCGAGAACGTGGTGGCCGGTTTTTTGACTTGGCCAGACTATCGCAGCAAGAATTGGCCACATGCTGTGCGCATCGAGCACCACAAGAACAAAACGTTGGTCTGGCATCCGCTCGAAGAAATTGTCGATGGCGAAATCGTCAATTTTTATGCCGAAGCGGAGGAGATCCTGAGCCATCTGCCCAAGCTCGGTGTTCCGATGATAATGCGCCGAATAGAGAAAGGTGAGCGCAAGGGCGATGCCAAAGTGTGGTCCTATCCTGGCATGCAAAAGGTCGTGCAGCAGATGCGCAAGAAAATCGACGGCGTGTCGGAGCTGTTCACGCTTGATGCCTGTCGGCACGGCGGCATGACCGAGTTGGAGGAAGCCGAACTGACAGACGGCCAAGGCCGTGCGCTCTCCGGACACAAGACCGCGCAGGCCTATCGCGGCTACGCAAAGGAAACGATGCAGCGGGCGTTGGCGGCAACCCGCAAGCGGCATGCACATCTCTTGGCGCAGAAGCAGCTCGAACACCAGAATATTGATGCGGCCTCCCGAGATGAAACGAACGACAACGGTATGATGCGCCAGAACGCGTCATGACGAAATCCCGCGTCTAGTCCAAGTGCGGCAAACGGCCTGTTACATTTGCGTGCCGCTAGTAGAGCGTGCCGACAACTCATCGCAAGCTGCGGGCCTCACATCATCGCCGATCGGTAAACGCACTGGCGTTCGCAGTCACGAGCAAACCTCCTGGAGGAATTGAACGTGGGCAGCTTGAGGCTAAGCAGCAACCCGGCATCCAGCACTACTGTCTAACTATTAGCAGCGAGGAAACGAAAGCAGCACAGAATTTCCAAATGGCGGGTCGAATTTATTTCCAAACGCGCCCGCAAACTTGGCCAGGAACAGAGTTGTTTCTATAACGAACTCAGTGCTTTAAGTCCTGGCTGGGGCGGGAGGATTCGAACCTCCGAATGCCGGAATCAAAATCCGGTGCCTTACCACTTGGCGACGCCCCAATATCCGGCTGGTCGAGCTGGAGGCTGCGGAAACTAGCCGCGCCGCCGGCCCAAGGCAACGCCGCAATAGCCGCAAATGGTGCACGTTTCAACAGCGCAACGCGTTGAAAGCGCGCAAGATTCCCGTGGCCTCCCCGATCCTCGGTGTCGTCCTCGCGAAAGCGGGGACCCATACCCTCCGAATTCGTAAGTGCTACGTGCGCCCGTCGCATCACAGGCGACACGGCGTATGGGTCCCGGCTCTGCGCTTCGCTTGGCCGGGACGACGTGGGCCCTTAGTCGGGACCTTTCCCTACCGCATGCCCTGCGTGTGCACGTTGAGCAGCGCCGGCATGCCGGAGCGGACCTTGTCGAAGGCCTGCTTCATGGCGTCCGGCAACTTTGCCGGATCCTCGACCGACATGGCCCAGCCGTCGCAGCATTCCGCCACCTTCTCGAAGGCCGGCGACGGGTTGAGATCCTGGATCGGCATGACGTTCGCCTTCGAGGCCGCGCCGCTCGGATAGACGGCCAGCGTCGACTGCTTCACCGCGAGCCACTGGTGGTTGTTGGCGACGATGGTCAGCGTCGGCAGGTTCTCCGCGCGCTGCACGAAATGATACGGCACCGGATTGCCGAACATGTACGACCCGTCGCCGACCGCGACGATCACCTCGCGATCGCGCGCGGCGAGCTTTGCGCCCAGCGCCGAGCCGAGGCCGGCGCCGAGACCACCCGCGAGCGACGTGCCGATGAAGCTGAGCGGGCTCTTGAAGTCGAGACGGTTGGGCGCGATGCCGAGCTCGTTGATGAAGATCGCGTCGTCCGATTTTGCTTCGTTGAGACAGTGCGCGAGCCAGGCCGGATGGATCGGCACCTGCGTTCTTCGCCTGGGCGAGCATTTTTTCGCGCGCGGCCCGCATCTCCTCGCGCGCCGCGGCGACGCTCTTGCGGCGCGCGTCGAGCTTGCCCTTGTCACCGGCGCCGAGCGCCTGGTTGAGCATCGTCACCGCCGCGGCCGGATCGCCCGCCACCAGCAGATCCGCCTCGTATTCGCGGAACGGATGCCGGCTCACCAGCGGGTCGATGCCGATGTGGATCACTTTTGCGCTTGCCTTCGGCTTCGCCATGCGCGGCATCCACGGCACGCCCGAATTGATGACGATCACGAGATCGGCCTGCGCCAGATGCGGGTTCGGGTCCGGACCGTAGCCGAGATTCATCTCGTGATCGCTCGGCAGGTTCATGTCGGTCGCGTTGATCTGCAGCACCGGGATCGCCTGCGCGCTGCAGAACGCGCTCAGCGCCGCGACCGCTTCGGCGGAACGGCCCATCGCCGAGGTGATGATCAGCGGATATTCGGCCCTTGCGATCAGCTGCGCGGCCTCCTCGATCACCTTGAGCGACGGCGCAGGTGCCACGACACCGAGCGGACGCACATTGTCGCGCCGCATCGGCACGGCATCGTCCGCCAAAACCTCGCGCGGCAGGCAGAGATACACCGGCCCGCGCGGCTCGCTCATCGCGATGTCGAGCGCGCGGTCGACCAGCGCGCCGACCGGCTGGCCCGCGCGCAGCTCGTAATCCCATTTGACGAACTCGCGCACCATGCCGCCCTGGTCGAAGGATTCCTGGCCCCAGTGGATCGCGCCGTTGCGCGAGGCGATATGGCCGGTCTCGGTGACCGGCGTGCGGCCGGCGCAAAGCAGCACCGGCACGTTGTCGCGCGCCATGTTCATGAGCTGGCAGATGGCGTTGGCGGTGCCGACGGTGACGTGCAGCATCACCGCCGCAGGCTTGCCGGCGACGCGGTAGTAGCCGTTGGCCATGGCCATCGCGAGATTTTCGTGCGGCGCGGTGATGAAGCGCGGGTAATTGCGCCCGCTGTTGCGCGACACGGCCTCGATGATCGGCGCGAAATCGGTGCCCGCATTGGCGAAGACATAGTCGATGCCGCGCTCGCCGAGCCGCGCGAGAAAGGCTTCCGCAGCGAAATCGCCTGCGACCAACGACTTGTCCGCAATCTGGTCCATGAGAGCCGCCTTCTTGATTGTTATGAATGGCAGCTCCGTTTATACCGTTCCGCACCGACATCGGCCATCGGAACAGGAAGGCACACCCGGAGCGCGTTCGTTGCACTGCGATAGTGTCGTCTACCTGTCATCGTGCGCCGACTAGATTGTCCCAGACACGTAAAGGGGCAAGCTATGCAGTCGGATATCTTCAAGGACATCTTGGTACCGGTGATCGGCGGACTGGGCATCTTCATGCTCGGCCTCGAATTCATGAGCAACGGCATCCAGTCGCTCGCGGTCAACAAGATGCGGGCGTTGCTGGCGAAGATCGCAGGAACGCCGATCAAGGGCGTGATCGCCGGCACCGCGATCACCGGCGTCATCCAGTCGTCGACCGCGATGACCGTGATGGTGGTCGGCCTCGTCAATGCAGGCGTGATGGGCCTGCGGCCTGCCATCAGCGTGATCATGGGCGCCAACATCGGCACCACGCTCGGCAACGGCCTGATCGCCCTGCCGCTCGGTCCGCTGGGGCTGATCCTGGCCGGCATCTTCGCGCTGGTCTACGTGTTCGCGAAGAGCGACAAGGTCCGCAACATCGCGCTCGCCTGCATGGGCTTCGCCCTGATCTTCTACGGCTTGAACCTGATGACCGGCGGCCTGCGTCCGCTGCGCAACATGCCCGAGGTGATGTCGGTGCTGTCGGCACTGAAGGCCGACAACTTCATGAGCCTGATCTACTGCATCCTGATCGCAGCGCTCGTCACGGCGATGATCCACTCGTCCTCGGCGACGATCGGCATCGTCATGGGCCTCGGCGCCGCCGGCGTGCTGGACTGGACCACCGCGGTGGCCTTCTCGCTCGGCGCCGACCTCGGCACCACCATCACCTCCTGGATGGCCTCGCTCAACCTGTCGAAGAACGCCAAACGCGCGGCCTACGCCCACATATCGTTCAATATCATCGGCGTCTGCGTGATGGTGCCGCTGTTCTTCCCATCGATGCAGGTGCTGACCTGGGCGATGGGCTATTTCGGCGGCGATCCGAGCGTGCCCGTGATCGTCAACGGCAAGGAGACCTTCCCGCTGGTGCCGGTGGCGGTTGGCCTCTATTCGACCTTCTTCAACGTCTTCAACACGGCGCTGCTGTTCCCGTTCGTCGGCGTGTTCGAGCGGGTGCTGTCGCGGGTCGGCCACACCTCGGCGGAGGACGTGGAGGATTACTCGCAGCCGCGCTTCCTTGATCCCCGCCTCGCGGGCGATCCGGCCCAGGCGCTGCCGGCGATCCAGAACGAGACCAGGCGTTACGTCGAAGCCGCGGCACAATTCCTGGACATCGCGCGCGGCGCTGAGAATGCGCCGGACGATGTCGAGGAGCATGCCGGCGCCATCGATGTGCTCAGCCGCGAAATCCGCCAGTACACCTCGGTGCTGTTCGCGCCGAACCTGTCCTATTCGCACGCCAATGTGGTCGCGAGCCTGATCGAGGAGGAAGACTTCACCGCAAGCCTCGGCGAGTCGCTCTATCAGGTGGCGCGCCGCGTCGAGCGGCATCCGTTCTCGGCGCCGGGCAAGGAGCTCGTCAACGGCGTCATCGACGAGCTTGACGCCGCGCTGAAGACAATCACCGCGGACGGTGCGGCGGTGAAGGCGGCGACCAACGTGGCCGACCGGATGCCGAAGCTCACGGCGCTCCGCGAACGCGTCCTGAAGCTCGGCACCGAACTGCCCGCAGAGGACCGCGGCGCCATCCTTGCGATCCTCGGCAGCGCCGAGCGCGCATTCTACCTGATCGACCGTATCGATGAAGAACGCCGCTCCGTCGCGCGCGTGCTGCCGGCGGCCGAAGCGGCCCGCACCGGCGCCGTGCGTCGAAGGCCCGGGCAGCGCTGCGGTCGCGCCGGCTTGAGGTCTCGAAGCAACCGCTCCCGGCGGACGCAAGACGCGTCCGCCGGCCTCGTTGCATACCGCCACGCCCGTTCGGCCTTTTCGACGGTGCTCGCGCTCGCCGGCCTCACGGCGCTTTTCTTTCTTCTCCGCGAAGGCCAGACGGTCGTCGGCGCGACCGGATCGGTGCAGGTCGCAGGCTCCGAATCCATGCGGCTGGTCGTTGCCGCCTGCGCCGAGGAGTTCATGGCCAAGAATCCGAAGGCCGACATCGTCGTCAAGGGCGGCGGTTCCGGTGACGGTGTCGCGGCGATCCTGCACGGCATCGCCGATGTCGGCATGACGTCGCGCGACCTTACGCAGCGCGAGCGCGACTACGCCGCCTCGAAGGGCATCGAGCTTTCGGAATTTCATCTGGCGCGCGACGGCGTCACCGTCATCGTCAACGGTGCGAGCGGGATTTCCGCGCTCGACCTCGACCAGCTTCAGGCCATCTTCACCGGCAGGATCCGCAACTGGCGCGAACTCGGCGGCGACGATGCGGAAATCACGGCATTTGCGCGCGCGACAGGCTCGGGCACGGCATCGCTGTTCGGCGACCGCGTTCTGAGAGGCGCGCCCTACGCTTCCTCCGTTGCGCAGTTGCCGACCAACGAGGCGATCGTCTCCGAGGTCGCAGCCCGCGCCGGCGCCATCGGCTATACGAGCCTTGGGGCTTTGCGGACCGCGCGCAACAGCGTCAAGCCGCTGGCGCTGCGCACCGGCGACCAGTTGCAGGCGGCGTTGCCGACGGCGGACGAGGTCCGCTCCGGGCGCTATCCGCTGTCACGCACTTTGCACCTGATCGGGCCCCGCCGCGCAACCGACACGGCGAGCGCCTTCGTCAACTTCTGCCTCGGCCCGGCCGGCCAGTCGCTCGTGCGCAAGGCCGGCTACATCGGCGCCGCAGAGGGGAGCGAATGAGATCCCCCGCCCGCACGTTTGCCCTGCTCGCGCTTGTCCTGTGCGCCACGGCGGGGCCGTTGCTGGCGCAGGCGCCGACCGGCGCCGAGTCCGGCAAGATCGTCGTCGGGACGATGCGCGTGCCGCCGTTCGTGCTGCGCGGCGACGACGGCCAGTGGAACGGCCTCAGCATCGAGCTCTGGAAGCAGGTCGCGGACGAACTGAAGGTGCCGCTCGAGCTTCGCGAGTTCGACTATGATCCCGCAGGCCTGCTCGAAGCACTCGAACGGCGCGAGATCGACGCGGCGCTGGCGGCGATCCCGGTGACCCACGAAGGCGAGACCAAGTTCGACTTCACGCACCCTTACTTTGCCGCCGGCCTCGGAATTCTGGTGCAGACCGAACCGGACAGCGGCCTGCTTGCGACGATCGGCAGCCTGATGACGCTGAAGGCGTTCGGCATCGTTGCCGCATTGCTGGCGGTGCTGGTCGTCGTCGGCGCGCTGATCTGGTTTCTCGAGCGGCGGCGCCACGACACTCAATTCAATCCGCGCCTGCTTCCGGGCATCGGCGACGGCATCTGGTGGGCGGCAGTCACCATGACCACGACCGGCTACGGCGACAAGGTTCCGCTCGGCTGGCGCGGCCGCACGCTGGCGCTGATCTGGATGTTCGCCAGCATTTTCCTGGTGTCGCTGTTCTCGGCGACGCTGGCGTCGTCATTCGTCGTCGGCCAGCTCAAGACCGGCGTCACTGGTCCCGCCGACCTGCCGCGCGCCCGCGTGGCGGTCGTCGCAGGCACGGCCGGCGAGGAATGGTCGTCGCTGCAGGGCCTGACCATGCGCAACTATCCGTTCGTCATCCAGGCCAGCAAGGCGCTGCAGCGTGGCGACGTGCAGGCGCTGGTGCACGAGCGCGCGATCCTCGGCCACATGGTAAAAGAGTACGGCTGGCGCGAATTGCAGGTCCTGCCGCATACGCTGGCCGTGCGCGACTATGCGATTGCGCTGCCGCAAGGAAGTGCGCTGAAGGAGCCGATCAATCGCGCGCTGCTGAAGGTCGTCCATCGCCCGGCCTGGAAGGACACCGTGCAGAAATTTGTCGGCGCGGCCAACGACTAGTGCACCATCGTGAGCGTCATGCACCTGTCATTCGCGGTCCTTATCAAATTTCCGATCTTTCGAAACGAAGGAGCAGTGCCATGAAAATTCTCGCGGGACCTTGCATCGCCCTGTTGCTTCTTGCCGGTGCGTCGGCTGTGCCCGCGCGGGCGCAGGAGGTCGCCGGAAATGCCGCGGTGAGCGGCGCCGGATCGACCTTCGCGTTTCCGATCATCGCCAAGTGGGCGGCCGGCTACCAGCGCTGGAAGGCCGGCGGCGGCGACTATCAAGTGTCGGGCGGCGGGCTCGATGATGCGATGACCGGGCGGGCCGTCGACTACGAGCCGAGCGGCTCACTCGCAGGCACCTTGCGCGTGCGCGACGGCTCGGTCGACTTCGGCGCCTCCGACGTGCCGCTGAATTCCGCCGAGCTCACAAAGCTCGGGCTCGGCCAGTTTCCGATCGTGATCGGCGGCGTCGCCATCGTGGTCAATCTCGACGGCGTCGCTGCAGGCGACATCAAGTTCACCGGTCCGCTGCTCGCCGACATCTTCCTCGGCAAGGTCGCAGAGCTGGAGCGATCCGGCGATCAAGGCGATCAATCCGACCGTAAAACTTCCCGACGCGAAGATCGCGGTCATCCGCCGCAGCGACGGCTCCGGCACCACCTTCAACTTCACCAATTATCTTTCGAAGGCGAGCGCGGAGTGGAAGGACAAGGTCGGCTCGGACCTGCTGGTAAAATGGCCGGTCGGCGACGGGCGCGAAGGGCAATGACGGCGTTGCGCAGTCGGTCAAGTCGACGCCGAACGCGATCGGCTATGTCGAGTTCGCCCAGGCGCTGCAGTCGAAGCTCGCCTACGCCAGCCTGCAGAACAAGGCCGGCAAGTTCATCAAGCCCGAGCCGCTCGCCTTCCAGGCCGCGGCCTCCAGCGCCACCTGGAGCGGCGCGACCGACTTCGATCAGCTTCTGGTCGACGCGCCGGGCGAAGCTGCCTATCCCGTCGTCGTCACCGTGTTCGCGCAGATGAAGAAGTCCGGCGGCACGCTGCGCTCGCGCGCAACGCTGAACTTCCTGCAGTGGTCGCTCGAGCGCGGCGCAGCCGATGCCGCCCATCTCGGCTACGTGCCGCTGCCGTCGCAGCTTGTGACCGACATCAAGAAGTACTGGACGGCGAGCTTCAAGTTTTCGAGCTGAGATCGTAGCCCGGATGAAGCGCAGCGAAATCCGGGGCTGATCGCGACAAAAATCCCGGATTCGCCATAGCCGATGCGAGCTCGGCGTCTAGACGGGGCGACGCCGTTCTCCGGGCTACGCCTGATCACAGCGGCGTCGCGAACTTGATCCGGAACTGATGCCGTTCGAAATTGTCGCAGATCGAGCGACCCCGGCGCACTGGCCGGCCGCGCGCGACCCGAGAGCTGCGGCGACCACGCCAGGTTCAGCATCGATCCGCCCTTGAACGCGATCGCCAGCGTCGGGCCGGCAAACACCGCCTCGCCGACGCGGAAGTTGAGTGTCAGCCCGGAAAAGCCCGCGATGTAGCGGGCCTCCGCGCCGACGAACACGCCCTGGACGCCGCCCGCCTCGTGCTTGTAGGCCTGCCAGGTGAGCGCGGAGGTCACGCCATAGGCCGAGCCCTTCTGCAATTCGGCGCCCGGAATGGCGAACCGCTGCGTGCCGATCCCGTAGATGACGTTCATGGCCGCGAACCATCGTTCGCTGAGCGCGATGTCGGCGAACAGCTTCAGCTCGATCTGTCGCCCCTCGACGCGATGGCCGGTGATGGCATCGCGGCGAAACCAGCGCGGCTCGGTCGACAGCGTGATGGCGAGCGGCTGATTGACAGAGCGCGACAGCACGCGCCAGCTGGCTTCGGCGGACAGGCCATCGAAGTCGATGGTGCTCAGGCTCGTCCGGTCGACGCCGGCGCCCGAGGTGAGCAGGATGCCGCGATTGATCGAAACATCGTTCCAGCTGAATGCGCTGACGAACGGCGAAACCGCGAACGACAGCTGGTCCGAATATGTATAGGCGAACTGCGATTTCTTGGTCGCGGTGAAGTAGCGCCCGTCGCGCTTGCCCGCGCGGCCGGTGATCTCGGCCGCATAGGCAAAGCTGCAGGGATCGCCGATATCGGTCGGACTGATGAATCCGAAGATGTCGCCGCCCGGCACTTCCGGCGTGCCGGGTGCCGGCTCCGGCTTCACGCAAGGGTCCGGCGCAGCCGCCGCCTTGAATGATCGAGCAATGCGCTCGTCGGCAGCGGCGTCGGCACAAGGAACGAAGGCGGCCATGAGCAGGCAGGAACGCGTGACAAAACCCGAGCGCACGGGCGGCTCTCCCGTCGAAAAGCCGCTGGCGCACGACGATCCGATCGGCGGCCGGACGGCCGTCGAGCAGGTCGCGATCTCGCGAATGAATTGGCGCTAACGGCTTGTCAGAAATTCCGCGCCGACCGTCTCACGCCAATTGCAAAGTCCGGTGAAGGAATCGATTCATTGCCGTGACAGAGACTTTTCTCGGCAAAGCCTTCTCGCGATTCTTGCAGCGCTGCGGCGCATGGGATGCCGCTTTCGCGGGCACGACGGCCGTCATTCGGACAAGGGTCATCAGGCCCTCTCGCGCGCTCCAATAGCCAAGAGCAAAATGATGTGGTCTCGTAGCGCGCAAAACCGGCCAGGTGCGACCTGTCGCGCCGCACGCCGGAACAAAAAGGAGGTGAACCATGCCCGTGCTGTTCGAGACCCGCGGCCACGCCGCCATCCTCACGCTGAGCCGTCCCGAAGCACGCAACGCGTGGGGTGACGATTACAACGAAGGGCTGAAGTCAATTCTGAAGGACGCGGAGGCAGATCACGGAATTCGTTGCGTGATTCTCACCGGCGACGAGCGAGGCCGCGCGTTCTCGGCAGGCGCGAATATCGCAAACCCGGCGACGCACATGTCGGGCTCGGCCGCCGATTTCATCACCGGCGAAATCCCGGCGAAGCGGAATTTCGTTGCCAACCTGCTGACGGACTTTCCCAAACCGGTGATCGCCGCCGTCAACGGCTACGCGGTCGGCATCGGTTGCATCGCCACCTACAGTTGCGACCTGATCGTCGCCTCGGAGCGCGCCGAATGGCGGCTGCCGCAAGTGAAGCTCGGCATCCTGCCCGCCTACGGCGGCGCGCCGCGGCTCGCGCGCTGGGTCGGCAAGGGCAACGCCATGCGCGCGGCGCTGGGCTATCCGATCGACGGCGCGGAAGCTTTTCGCATCGGCCTGGCGCAATGGCTGGTGCCGCACGAGCAGCTGATGGCGCAAGCGCTGCAGATCGCCGACGACATTGCCGCATTGCCGCCGCTAGCCGCGCGCATGGTGAAGGAATCGCTGACCAGGGGTCTCGATATCCCGAACATCCGCGACGCGTCCGAGGTCGACGTCTATCGTTTCATGGTGCTGGGCCAGACCGAGGACGCCAAGGAATCGCATCGCGCCTGGCGGGACAAGCGGAAGCCAAGTATTCAGGGACGATAAGTATTCAAGGACGATAAGTCTTCAGGGACAAGTATTCGGGGACGACAGGCCGGACGATCGAATGCTCTACGACATCAAGCAGCCCTCGTTCAACGACGAGTTCGCCCGCTGCTGGAGCGCAGCGGGCCAGCACCTTCAGGCGCAGGGGGACGGCCGGATCAACTGGCTCAAGGCTGACCTCAACGCCCCCTCGCTCGAGCATCTTTCCTTTCGGCTCGGCAACCAGCTCTTCTTCGTGATGCTGGAGGATATCGATCGCAAGCTCCCGATACCGCGCAACGATGCAGGGCTGCACCGGATCGCCGACGGCTGCAACGGCATCCCCTGCATCATGCTGATGAGCAAGCGTTCGGGCAGCTGGGCTCCGCACCGACCAGGCTGGGGACTGATCGACGCCCGCACCGGACACGACATCGACCCGGTTGCGTTGATCAGCGACGCCCGGATCGAGATGACGGATTGGGAGGTGCACGATTTCGCCGTGCAGGTGGTTCGCCAAAACCTCGAGGACGAGGGCCGGCGGATCATGTCGACGCAGGGCGATCCATCGCTCGACCCTTCGATCTGGTTCGTCGGACGGAGCGGCCCCGAATGGGTGATCGTCCGCTCCGCGCGAATGCCTGCCACAGATCCACAGCCGCCCGACAACTGGCCGGCCATCGCCGAGCAGTGCAAGGCGCTCGGCACGGTCGGACATTTTGCGTCCGTCATCGTCGCCAGCCGCGGCGATGCATTCGATCCCAGCGTGCCGTCGAGGCCGCTCTGGCGCGGACATCCCATGGCCGTCCGTTTCAACGGACTGCAGCAACTGGGCAAGAAGGGCTTGCTGTCGTCGGTGTGGCGCGGACGGAGCTGAGGGCTGGCGATGACCGCCAGATTGAGGGTCGACTTTTGCGCTCCACTGCTCCAGCCTCCGACGTCCTTCAACATGCGCGATGGAGCGAAACGTGATCAATGTATGTCTGGCCGGCGCAACGGGCTGGGCCGGCTCGGAGCTTGCGCGCGGTATCGTCAAGGCCGAAGGATTGACGCTCGTTGGCGCAGTCTCGCGCACGCATGCCGGGCGCAAGCTCGGCGAAGTTCTGGCCGAGCCGCTGCTCACCTGCCCTGTCTATGCAACGGCGGCTGACGCGCTCACAAACCCCTGCGATGTGTTCGTGGAGTACACCAAGCCGGACGTGGCCAAGCCCAACATCCTGACGGCGCTGCGGCGCGGAGCGCATGTCGTGGTGGGCACATCGGGACTGACCGAGCAGGATTATTCGGAGATCGACGCGGTCGCGCGAGAACAAGGCCGCGGCGTGCTCGCCTGCGGCAATTTTGCGCTCACGGTGGTCCTCTTGCAGAAGTTCGCCGAGGTCGCGGCGAAACTTATTCCGCAGTGGGAGATCTTCGACTACGCGCACGACGACAAGGTCGATGCGCCTAGCGGCACCGTGCGTGAGCTTGCGAACCGGTTGTCCAAAGTGAGACAGCCCGAACTCACGATCCCACTGGAGAAAACCGTCGGACCGAAGGAAGCGCGCGGCGCCACGGTCTCAGGCTCACGGGTGCATTCCGTGCGGCTGCCGGGCTACGTGATCAGCGCCGAAATCATCTTCGGCATGCCGGACCAGCGGCTGACCATCCGCCACGATTCAGGAAGCAGCGCCCGTCCCTATGTCGACGGGGCGCTGCTTGCCATTCGAAAGGTGTCAGGCATTGTCGGCGTTCACCGCGGGCTCGACACCGTGCTCGATCTCAGCC
>CAVWTB010000060.1:0-19926 GCA_963757845.1 uncultured Alphaproteobacteria bacterium | reverse complement strand
GGCGCGCGGCCCAGCGGCTCGCGGCGACGGGCCGAGTGCTCACTCCCGAGGAACGCGAGCGCTACCTGGGTTAGTCGCCCGCGAGGCGCGCCCAGAGGTTCTCGATGATGCGCGACGTCACCGGGTCGAGGTGGACGAGCCGGATGAAGTGGAAGGCGCCCGCAGCGAACACCTTCGCGCCTCCCGGCGTCTCGTAGTACGTCATCTGCGCAGTCCTGCCCGAGCCGAACAGGTTCGGGATCCGGCAAGCACCTCGATCCGGCGAGGCGACGCGGGTGTCGTCCGGTCGATCTCGACGCCGCCGCGCCCCAGCCGCGCACCCGTTACGGAGTCCGGTTCCTGCGAAGATCCACGATCCCGCACGCGACGTGCGCAGGATCCACGGCTGGCGCGCGCCTGCCGTTCGCGATGTACTGCACGCCGATCAGCGACGACTCCGGCCCTCCCGAGTTCCGCCAGAGCTCCGTCTTCGTGATCGCGTTGCTGCGCCTCTCGACCTGCCAGAAGAAGTTGTTGGCCGAGAGGAACATGAGGTGACCGCCGCGGTCGCGATAACCCTCGATCGCGTCGTACTCGCGACTCGTGACGTACTCGTGATGCCCGGGGAAGACGATCAGGTCGTACGCGGCCGCCAGCCCGCGCGCGCCCGCCGCTTCGACGTCCGACTGCGCGACATATCGACCTCTCGCCCCGTCCAGGCGAGCCAGTGCAGGAACGGCAGGTCGTAGCGGCGGAAGTCGAGGGCACGCCGCGGCTGAGGAACGGCCGCGCGAGGCGGACGGTCTTCGTCCGCCAGTCCGCGTACCACCGTGTCGGCGGTGCCGTCGCCGTCGTCGTCGCGGAGGTTGTAGGCCTGCCAGGTGAGCGTCGGCAGGACGACCGCGACCCGCTGCTCGCCGAGCGGCGCGGCCGGACGACGAACGGGGCGAAGCCGATGCGCCCGTCCCGCGCGGCGAGTCGCGCGAAGTAGAGGCCGCTCGGCCAGGTCGCCGATCCGGACGGCGATCGCCTTTCGGCCGCGGCTCAAGCCTACGGCGCGCCTGGCCGAGACCGGCACGCCGTCCATCATCGCGTTGCTCCGCGTCACGACACGGTCGGGGCCGGAGCGGAAGAGCTGGAGCGTGAGGCCGCGGGCGCGGTTGAAGACGACCAGCGCTGCCGCGTCGCCCGGCGCGTAGCTCTCGCGCGGAAAGGCCGCCTCGACCGAGGGGAGCAGCTCCGTCGGGGTCGGGTCCCGGCCCTCGGGTGGCTCGCTCCGGAGCCGGGCCCGCACGCGCCCGAATGAGCACCACCGCCAACAGCGTCCGATCTTCGATCGAGGAGCCATCGTGGCTCACGATCGGCGGCTCCTCTCAAGGAGGGCTCAAGGGCGGGTCAGCGCCGGCAGTAGCCTCTCGGAAGCATCCCGGCCGCGCAGAGCTCGGGCTCCGGAGCCCGTATCGCGAACGCGCTCCGCAGGCCGGGCGTGAACCAGACGTGCAGCATCTCGCTCGCGCCCTGGGTCAGCCGCGCGCCCTGAGGGCACCGGCCGCTCGCCGGAGGCTTGAAGCCGCGGCGGTTCCCTTTCTTGCACACGACGTGCGAGTGCCAGCGCATGATCGGGCCGGCCGGGGTCGGCCCGAGCTTGCCGTCCCGCGTGCTCCACATCGCTCCCACGAGGACGAGCGGCCGTCCGGGCGCGTTCGCGTAAATGAGCGCCTTGGGCCGGCGGAAGTTGAAGATCGACGTGCCCTGCGGCTCCTGGGGGCGCTCTGCGTGGAAGTAGCGGACGGACAGGTCTCCCGCCTTGCGCTCCGCCGTGCGCGTGTCGAATCCCGCCCGGCGCGCCGCTCGCAGGTCTCGCCAGCGTCCCCGCTCGGCGGCGGCGACGAGACGCGTGAGGATGCCCCGCGCCCGCAGGCGCTCCCGCGGAGTTGCCAGCGAGACCACCGGGTACTGGAGGAGGTGCTGGACCAGCCCGCGGCGTGCGGTCGCAGGCAGCTTCTCGGTCCGCGCCGGGAGTTTGCAGAACAGCAACGGAGGAATCGCTCGCCGCGGCCGGCGCGCCGAGCACCAGCCCGGCGGCCGCAGCGACGGCCAGGAGCGAGGCGGCCCGGCTGCGAATCGGGCGCCATCGAGTGTTCTCGAGCATCGTAGGAGCCGCTCAAGACGGGCTCAATGCCCTAAATCGGGGCGGCTACGCTTGCCTCCGGGTCGCGAGTTCCGCACCACCGACGTCTACTCGCCGATCGGCGACCAGCAGCGTGCGATCGCGCAGATCGCGGAGTCCGTCGGGGAGGGCAACCGCTTCCAGACCATCCTGGGCGCGACGGGCACGGGCAAGACGGCGACGATGGCGTGGACGATCGAGAAGCTCCAGCGCCCGGCGCTCGTCATCGCTCACAACAAGACGCTGGCCGCGCAGCTCTGCAACGAGTTCCGCGAGTTCTTCCCCGAGAACGCGGTCGAGTACTTCGTCTCCTACTACGACTACTACCAGCCCGAGGCGTACATCCCGCAGGCCGACCTCTACATCGAGAAGGACTCGTCCCAGAACGACGACATCGCGCGCCTGCGGCTCTCCGCGACCTCGTCGCTCCTCGACGCGCCGCGACGTAGTCGTCGTCGCGTCGGTCTCGTGCATCTACGGCCTCGGCTCGCCGGAGGAGTGGCGCGAGCGGGTGCTGATCCTCGAAGTGGGGGAGGAGCACGACCGCGACGAGGTGCTTCGGAAGCTGATCGAGAGCCAGTACGTCCGGAACGACACCATCCTCGGCCGCGGCCGCTTCCGGGTGAAGGGCGACGTCATGGAGGTGCAGCCGGCGAACCAGGAGACGGCGTACCGCATCTCCTTCTTCGGGGACGAGGTCGAGCAGATCTCGCACTTCGACCCGCTGACCGGCGAGGTCTACGCGAAGCTCGACAACCTCGTCGTCTGGCCGGCCACGGAGTACGTGACGTCGAAGCCGACGATCGAGCGCGCCCTCGACGAGCTCCGTGCCGAGCTCGAGGAGCAGGTCGCCAAGTTCGAGGCCGAGGGGCGAATGCTCGAGGCGCACCGGATCCGGCAGCGCACCGAGTACGACCTCGAGATGATGAGGGAGCTCGGCTTCCGAGCGGGATCGAGAACTACTCCAGAGTCCTCGAGGGCGGCCGCCCGGCTCGCACCCGTTCACGCTCATCGACTACTTCCCCGACGATCTCGTCGTCTTCGTCGACGAGTCGCACCAGACCGTGCCGCAGCTCGGAGGCATGTACGAGGGCTACCGCTCGCGCAAGCAGACGCTCGTCGACTACGGCTTCCGGCTTCCGTCGGCCCTCGACAACCGCCCGCTCCGCTTCGACGAGTTCCTCGGCAAGGTCCCGCAGCTCGTCTTCGTGTCCGCGACGCCGGGGGCCTTCGAGCTGTCGCTGACGACTTCGGCGAGCCCTCAGGCAATCCCTTTTCCTGTTCCTCTGGTGTCTGGCGGCTCGCTGCTGCGGTACCAAGGTCGCCTTTGTGAGCGTTGGTGCAGGACCGATCCACAACCGGGCTACGCGTTGGCTCATGAAATCGGCGGCGCGCATGGCCTCCTACCGGTCGTATCGCGACCAGGTCTCACGGTCGTTCATGCTGAGCATAGGGGTCGAGGCGCAGAATGATCCGGTACTTCCTGACGTCGTCTTCAACCTCCCCGTAGGGGAACAATCAGTACGACCACATGGCGGGGACCGGCGCCTGACTGTAGGGATCGGCGTCATGGCCTATTACGGTTGGTACGGAACAAGCAGCCAGGCTCAGGAGATCTACACGACATACATAGGGAAGATCACGAAATTCGCCGTTTGGCTGTTGGATCGCGGACATCGCGTCCGAGTAGTCATCGGAGACAACGCCGACTGGACCGCCGTTTGCGATCTGCTCGAGGCCATCGCGGCATTGAGGCCGGGACTGCCCGAGGGCAGCATTGCGGCCGACACTGCCTCCTCAGTCCACGATGTCATGACCCAGCTCGCGGAGACCGACATCGTCGTTGCAACGCGATATCACAATGTCGTTTGCGCACTGATGCTGGGCAAGCCGACGATCTCCATAGGATACGCCAAGAAAATGATGCCTTGTTGGCCGACATGCAGCTCCAAGACTATTGTCAGTATATAGAAAGCCTCGACGTCGACCTGCTCATGAACCAATTTTCCCGGCTCGTGTCGGATCGTCCGCGGCACGAACCTGAAATTCAATCGGCAAATATCGCATTTCGCGAACGTCTTCGTGCGCAAGACGCGCTGCTTGCCTCGAGAATTCTTTCGTGACCGCCAATCAGCGACATTGCGGGAGTAGCCGATCTACTCGTCTTTTGCCGCATATCGGTGGACGTTCTTTCTTTGGCGACCGCAAGGACACTACACCGAAGTGCGCGCTTAGCCCGAAATAGGACGAATGTCGTGTCTGTCAGACTTGCCTTTCTACTGGTTTCGGTCGAGCGATACATCGCAGTGGCGGTCAACCTGGCTACGATCGCGATCACAGCTCGCCTGCTCCGTCCTGACGAGGTTGGGCTCGCCTTCCTAGGGTTGTCAGTTTGGACAGTGGCCGACGCGATCCGCGAAGCAGGCATCACGGCCTACCTGGTCCAGCAACCGCAATTGACCACCGCGAAGGTTCGCACTTCCTTCACAATCATGTTGCTGCTGACGCTTACGCTGGTCGGCCTTATTACGCTAGCCTCCCCGTTCATTGCGCGGTTCTACGGTGCGCCGGAGATCGAGCACTATTTCTACGTCATGGCGTTTTCTTTTTGCGTCGGGCCATTCTTTATTCCTATTCAAGCATTGTGGCGTCGGGAAATGGCCTTTGCAACCATCGCCGCCGTCGGCGTGGCGACTACCACCTTGAATGCCGCAACGATTATTTTGCTGGCTTATCTGGGCTTCAGTTTCATGAGCTTTGCCTGGGCCGCTGTGATCTCGGCTGCGGCCGGATTGCTGCTGTACCAGTTCATTTACAGGGACCTGTCGATATTTCGTTTTTCGCTCAGCGATTGGCGCGAGGTCGTGTCCTTCGGGGGCTACGATTGCGCGGCATCCCTAGTGTACTACGATCCGGCGAAAATCTCCCGTCCCTAGTACTGGGGCGAACTCTGGGAGCGGGAGCCGTGGGTTTGTACCAGCGCGCCGTGACGCTGTGCACTCTTCCGGAGCGAGGCTGCTGGCCGGGATAATTCCCGTGTTGCTCTCCGGCTTTCGCCCAGCGGGCTGACAAAGGGCAAAGTCTTCAAGGAAGGTTATCTCAGGGGTGTGGGTATATGTACCGCAGTGCTGTGGCCCGTTCTGCTCAATGTCGTCATTCTGGCCTACCCGATCGTGTCGCTGCTGCTCGGGAGCCAATGGACCGAGGTTGCCCCGCTCGCCCAAATCATGGCAGGCGCAATGCTATTGTGGTTCAACCCAAGCTTGACCGGCCCGACGCTCATAGCGGCGGGTGCCATCCGACACACGTTTCTGTTGGCACTTGCGAGCCGTTTCATCGTCGGTTACTGCGCTATTGCTAGCGGCGCCATACGGCCTTCATGCCGTCGCCCTGACCATGTTCGTTACAGCACCGGTATTCGTCGGGTTTTCCCGTGTATTTGGTTCGGCTCCACGTTCCAGATCCCGCTGCGCGAACTCGCAGCGTCGATGTCCAAGAGCGCGGTGGTGGCCGGGTTGAGCGCGGTCGGACCCACCCTGGTGGCCCTCAGGGCGGGTGCCACGTCCCCGACATTACTGTTGCTGGCGGTGCCGTCGCCGTTGCGCTGTCGGCGGCGGGCTGGCTTGCCGGCTTGTGGATCACAGATCACCCGCTTCTGAACGAAGCCTTCCGCGCAAGGGACGCCCTCTTTCGGAGCCCAATCGGCCTCTATGTATTTGGTGAGAAATGGCACAAGCGTTGGCGAACGTGATGACCTGCCCGATACCGCTTTGCCTGGTCGGACCTTCGGACACCGAACGCATGCAGCGACATAATCTATTCTTGCCTCCGGATCATTTCATTCGCAGAGAAGATAGCTTCCACACCATCAGGCCCGGATTCTTTGCGACAGGACTGACGCCCGTTCAACCAAGGCAGGCAGCTTCAAAAGTCCGCCCTAGAGTTGCCGCACCAAGGTACCTCAAAAGCGACCAGGGCGGTAATTTGTGGCCCGCGCGCTCATCCGATTTAAATGAGATCATGAGAAAAACGCTGCTATCACCGTCACTTGACAGATATTTATATTTAATTTATTAATAACGTTAATTAATTGCGGGAAAGGCATTTAAATGCCGCTGCTCGGTTCACGAGGTCACGCACACCGGGTTGTCGCAAGGCCCGTCTCATCCAGCGGTCGCGGCCCGCACCTGCTTGAATTTTTTTCCCGAACGAGAGCTCGTCAGCTTTTCAGGGCGCGATCGGTCAACCGCGATGCCGAGAGCGACCAGGCACGTGTGGAGCTGGTTTCGCGATCCGTCGAATGGTCGCTACGGGCGGCCCGGGCCGAACAGGCGGACCTCGTTCACAGACTGGAGCAGCTAACGACGCGCGCACTGGTTCCGCTCGGCAACGGCACGGACGAGTATTTGACGCGCGACGGTCTCGACACTCGCCGGCTTGGTCAGCTCGAGCAGGACATGCTGCATGCGGAGCGCAGGCTGGAGCAGCTCGCGCGCGAGCATCATGCATTTCGAGTTTTTCAGGACGGCCCTGCGGGTCAGGTTCCCCGATTTCAAGCCGTCGGAGAACAACTAGATCTCGGGCGGCGCCGCGCACTGCGTCGCACCGCATCACAAGCCAAGCGGTGCGAGATGGCACGCGGCCCGGTGAGCGGCCTCGATCTCACGCAGCTGCGGAACCTCGCCACGGCAGCGACCGACGGCATGCGGGCAGCGCTGATGGAAATGACAGCCGCTCGGCGGCGACAGCGCGGAGGGAGTTCGCCGTGGATCGCCTTGAAGCTGACGATCTCATCGTCGGCGAGCACGAGCTTCGGAACGCTGTCGAGGAGCGCGCGCGTATAGGGGTGAAGCGGGTTGGCGTAGGTGCGCCGCGAGTCGCCGATTTCGACGATCCGGCCGAGATACATGATGGCGATGCGATCCGAGACGTGCCGCACAACTCCGAGATCGTGACTGATGAACAGCATGGTGAGGCCGAGCTCGCGGCGCAGCTTGAGAAACAGATTGATGATCTGCGCCTGGATCGACACATCGAGCGAGGCCACGGGCTCGTCGCAGACGATCACGTCCGGCTTCATGGCGAGTGCCCGCGCGATCGCGATACGCTGGCGCTGCCCGCCGGAGAATTGGTGCGGAAACCTGCTTGCGAAGTCGGGATCGAGACCGACCGCCTCGAGCCATTCCGAAACGTAGGCGCCTGCGCCTGCGCGGCTCACCAACCCGTGTGCGATCGGCCCCTCCGCGATCGTGTGGCCGACACGCATGCGTGGATCCAGCGATGCGAACGGATCCTGGAACACCATCTGAACACGGGTCGTCCGTTTGACAGGCTGCCGGCCGCCGGACATGACCGGTTCGTCGGCAATGCGAACCTGTCCGGACGTCGGCGGCAGAATACCCGCAATGACGCGGCCGAGCGTGGATTTGCCGCATCCCGATTCGCCGACGAGGCCCACCGCCTCACCCGGGCTGATCGTCAACGAAACGCGATCGAGCGCGTGGACCGTGCGCGTCTCGATCGCACTGCCCAATCCTGCGGCAATCTTCTCGCCGACTGTGAGCCGCGGCGCGAAGAGTTTCGAGACCTCCTTCACCTCGACAAGCGCGCTCAAGGGCCAGCCTCCGCCGGCAGAGGGTGATGGCAGCGGAACGCGCGCGTCTCATGCCGCTCGAGGAGCGGCATCTTGTGACACAGCTCAGTCGCTTCACCGCAGCGCGGCCGAAACGCGCAACCCTCCGGAAGCCTGAGCAGCGACGGCGTAGAGCCCGGGATTTGCGCAAGATCGCGGCCCGGCTCGACGCGGAACGGCAGCGATTTGAGCAGGCCCCGGCTGTAAGGATGGCGTGGGTTGCGCAGGACGGCGGCCGTCGGCCCTTCCTCGATGATGCGGCCCGCATACATCACGAGGATGCGGCTGGCGAGTGAGGAAACGGTCGCGAGATCGTGGCTGATCCAGATGAGCGCCGTCCCGAGATCACGCACGAGGCTTCGCATTTCGGTGAGGATCTGAGCCTGTATCGACACGTCCAGCGCCGTCGTCGGCTCATCGCAAACGATCAGCGCCGGCCGGTGCAGGAGCGCGATCGCGATTGCGACGCGCTGGCGCATGCCGCCCGAGAACTGATGCGGATAGGCGTCAAGGCGCTGCGCGGCGTCGGGAATACGGACCGCCGCGAGTGCCTCGATCGACCGTGTCCGCGCGGCTTCTTTCGACACGCGTTCGTGGGCCTCGATCGCAAGACGCATCTGCGTTGCGATGGTGAGCACCGGATTGAGCATGCTCATGGGGTCCTGGAACACCATGGCCACGCGCCGCCCGCGCAGGCGCCGCAACGCCTCGTGGTCCAGCCCGACAAGCTCCTGCCCTGCGAGCTTGACGGAACCGGCCACGATCCGGCCTGGAGGATCGACGAGGCCGAGGATGGAAAGCCCCGTGACGCTCTTGCCGGAACCCGACTCGCCGACGAGTCCGACGACTTCACCGGCTTTCACCTCGAACGACACGCCTTCGACGGCCTTGACGACGCCGGCGCGGGTCATGAAATGCGTCGTCAGATCCCGCACCTCGAGCAGCGCACTCATCGCTTCAGTCTCGGATTGAACTGGTCGCGCACCTGGTCCCCGACGAGGTTGATGGCAACGATCAGGACGATGAGCGCGATGCCGGGATAGATCGAGATCCAGTAGCGGCCGGACAGCATGTACTGGAATCCGTTTGCAATCAGCATGCCGAGCGAGGGCTCGGTCGGCGGCAGGCCGAGGCCAAGAAACGAGAGCGTCGCCTCAAGCGAGATCGAGTTGGCGATCTGCACCGTCGCGACGACGATCAGCGGCGGCAGGCAGTTCGGCAGGATGTGCCGGAACACGACGATGGCGGCCGGCAACGGCGTCGACAGCGCCGCTTCGACATACTCCTTGCTGCGCTCGACGGACGCCGCGCCATGCGCGGTGCGCGCAAAATAGGCGTACTGCGCGGTCACCAGCGCAGCGACAAGCTGCGCCATGCCCTTGCCGAGCAGCGCCGCGAGCATGAGCGCGAGCAGGATTGCCGGAAACGACAGCTGCAGGTCGACGATGCGCATGATGAAGGCTTCGATCCGCCCGCCGAAATAGGCCGCGCTCGTCCCCAACAGGGCGCCGAAAACCAGCGCCGCCATCCCGGCCAGGACGCCGATCTGGATCGAGATGCGCAAGCCATAGAGGATCGCGGAGAAAAGATCGCGGCCCTGCGCATCGGTGCCGAGGATATGCACGTAGCCGCCGGATCCGACATATCCCGGCGGACGGCGGGCATCCATGAGCACGAGTTTTGCGAGATCGTAAGGGTTCTGGGGCGCGATCAGCGGCGCCAGCAAAGCGACGAGCGCGATCGCGAGCACGACCGCAAGTGCTGCGACCGCAACACGGTTCTCGCGGAATTCGCCCCAGATGCGTGCGAACGGGCGGTCCACTACGCTCTCCGCACGCGCATGCGCGGATCAAGCGCCGCATAGGCGATGTCGACCAGAAAATTGATCATGATGAACAGGAACGCCACCAGCATCAGGTAGGCAACCATCACCGGCCGGTCGAGCGAACTGATCGAGTCGATGATCAGCTTGCCAATGCCCGGCCAGGAAAAAATCGTTTCGGTCACGACCGCGAACGCCAGCGTCGAGCCGAACTCCAGCCCGAACACGGTGACGAGCGGGATCGAGATGAGCCGCAGCACATGCCGCGCGAGGATCGTGCGCTCGGTTTCCCCCGCGGCGCGCGCGAATTTCACGATGTCGGTCAACATCACCTCGCGCGTGCCGGCGCGCGCCAGGCGGATCATCATGGCGAGTTTGAACAGGGCCAGGTTCAAAGCGGGCAAGAACAGATGGCGCAGTCCATCGAGCGTGAGGAAGCTCCATGGCACCCCGAAAACCGTCACCGTGTCGCCGCGCTCCCCCGCCGGAAGCCATCCGAGCGTGACCGCGAAGGTGAGAATAAGCACAAGACCGACCCAGAAGGTCGGGACCGAGAAGCCGAGGATCGAAAGCCCCATGATCAGCCTGGAGGCGAGACCATCGGGTTTGTAGCCCGCGTACATGCCGAGCGGCACACCGAGCAGCGTCGCACCGAGCACGGCGGCCAGCGTCAATTCAAGCGTTGCCGGCACGCGCGAGAGGATCAAGTCCAGCACCGGCATGTTGTAGACGAACGAGCGTCCGAAGTCGCCGACGATCAGGCGCTTGAGAAAGCCGAGATATTGTTGCCAGAGCGGAAGGTCCAACCCGTATTGCCGGATCACCATCTCGCGGATGCGCTGGTCTGCGTCCGGCGAGATCAAGACATCGATCGGATTGCCGATCGCGTAGACGCCGAGAAAAACCAGGAACGAAATCACCATCATCACGATGAAGGCTTGCAGCAAACGCTGGATGACGAAGCCAAGCATCGCGTCGCTCCTCAGGCTTGCGCATTGAAATCTCACGCCACATGCCCGTCCTGCAGTCAAATCCGCTCGCACGTCGCCCAGCCTCCTGCTCAGCCTCGCGTTTCCTCCACCGCCACACGCCACATGGCGAGCATCTCCTCGTCGCTGCGCTGATAGAGGCCGCCATAGTTGCCGTCACCCAGCAGCTCTTTCTTCGCCACGGGGTCAAGCTGCATGAATCGCGCGAAGTCCATCATCGGTTTCTGGCCGTCCGGTTGCGTGACGCCGGGAAGCCGCGTCCATGGAAAATTTTCGAGCCAGGACGCATGTGATGCGACCGGATCGATTTCCATCGCCTTTGCCCAGGTTTTCGGCGCGTTCCACCAATTGTGCCACTTTACGCGGCAACCGTGATGACGTCCGAGCCATTCGAGCACTGCGCCGTGAACCGGGATGTTTCCGCCGTGCCCATTCACGATCAGGATGCGCCGAAAGCCGGATCGCGCGATGCCGTCGAGCACATCGGTCACGAGAGCGCACATCGTCGCGACGCTCAAGGTGACCGTCCCCGGATACTCGACAAAATTAGGCGTCAAGCCATAGGCGATCACGGGAAATACCGGGATCCGCAGCGGCTCAGCCGCCTCCGCGGCGACGCGAGCCGACAGGATCGTATCCACCGCCAGGCTCAAATACGCATGCTGCTCGGTCGAACCGATCGGAAGCACGGCGCGGTCGTCGTTCGCAACATGGTCGCGAACTTGCATCCAGTTCATGTCGGCGATCTGCATGAACGCTCCGTTATTAGTTCCAAACGGAACTACGTTGACCACAGGGCAATGGCGTGTCAAGTTCCACCTGGAACAATAGTCGGCTGATTGATGGGCGAGAATTTGAAACGCATCCGCCAGCGTGTCCGTCACGAGGAGGCGAACGATTCCTCACCCGATCTCAACGCCATGATCGCCACGAAGCTGTGGCAGAATCCGTGCCGGCTCTCGTTCCGCGCCAACTTCATCGCGCATCACTTCAATCAGCCGCTCTACGACTGGATTCAACGGCGCTATCGGCTCACCGCGCCGGAGCACGTGGTGCTCTATGCGCTTGGACTGAAAGAGGGGATCACGGCCGACGATATCGCGGCGTCTTCGTCCCGCCCGAAGAACACCTTGAGCCGCGCCGTCAACAGCCTGTTGCGAAAGAAGCTGCTGCTGCGCAAGCAGGACCAGGCGGATCGTCGCCGGCTCAGCCTGTACCTCACGCGTTCGGGACGCAGAATTTTCAACGAGACGGTCCCGCACTTTGTTGCGCGCGAGCAGGCCATGGCCGCCGCCCTGACAGCCTCGGAGCAACACGTTCTCAATCAACTCCTCACCAAGATCATCCTGAGCAAATCCCAATGGCCGGCAACCGTCGGATAAGGAGACCATCCCATGGCGCGAACTAGCCTGTACCGCATTGCAATCGCCGCCGGACTGCTGACCGCATCCGCGAGTTTCGCTCTGCGCAGACGCTCACCATCGGCGTTCGCGGTGGACCGGACTCGATCGATCCGCACTTCACTGCGACCGGCACTCATGCCGAGACTCTCAAGCACGTGTTCGATACGCTGGTGTGGTCCGGCGACGGGCTGGAGATCGAACCGCGCCTTGCCGAAAGCTGGAAGGCGATCGATCCGACCACGTGGGAATTCAAGCTCAAGCGCGGCGTGAAATTCCACGATGGCTCGGATTTCACGGCTGAGGATGTGAAGTTCTCGATCGCGCGCATGGCGACGCCGATGGGCCCGAACCCGACAACGATCTACGTCCGCCGGGTGAAGGAGACCAAGGTCGTCGACCCGCACACGCTTCACGTCATCACCGACGGTCCGGCGCCAAACCTTCCGAACGACTTCATCCGGCTGTTCATCGTCTCGCACAAGGCGGCCGCCGGTCTCACCAAGGACAACGCCAACGAGACCTTCAACTCCGGCAAAGCCGCGATCGGGACCGGGCCGTACAAATTCGTCTCGTGGACGCCGAAGGGTGACTTCGTCGCCGAGCGCTTCGACGGCTACTGGGGTGGCAAGGAGCCGTGGGCGCGGGTGGTGCGCAAGGAAATTCCGAATGACGCCGCGCGCGTCGCGCAGCTCAAGGCGGGACAACTCGACCTGATCACGCGTGTGCCCGCCTCGGACGTTGCGACGCTCGAGCGCGACTCGAAGGTCGCCGTGGTGAAAGTCGACACGGTCTATGTGTTCAACATGGAAATGGACATGCGCGAGCAGCCGCCGGCCGGTCAGATCACCGCCAAGGACGGCTCCGCACTGCCGAAGAACCCCTATCTCGACATCCGCGTGCGCGAGGCGATCGATCTCGCCATCGACCGCAAGGCGCTCGCCGAGATCGCGATGGAAGGCCTCGGCAAGCCGGTGAACCAGCTCGTCACGCCCTCGATCTTCGGCTACAACAAAGCCTTGCCGGAACGGAAATACGACGTGGCGGCGGCAAAGAAGCTGATGACCGAGGCCGGGTATCCAAACGGCTTCAAGCTCGTCTTCAGCTTCACCCAGGACCGACTGCCCGGCGACCGGCAGGTCGGCACCACCATCGCGCAGATGCTCGCGGCCATCGGTATCGATGCGCAGGCCAACGCCCAGCCCGCCGCGGTGTTCTTCCCGGCGCGCACGCGCGGCGACCTGTCGATGTCCATGTCCGGCTGGGGCACGCTGACGGGCGAGGCACACTACACGCTGTCCTCGCTCGCCCATTCCAACGACAAGGACCTGAAGTTCGGCGCGTTCAATGTGCTCGGCTACAAGAATGCCGACATGGACAAGCTGATTCAGGATGCGGCCGTCGAGATGGATGAAGCCAAGCGCCGCGGATATCTCGAAAAGGCCAACGAGCTTGTCTTCAAGGATCGTCAGCGCCTGCCGATCGTGGCGGTCGGCTCGGCCTGGGCCATGCAAAAGGGCAAGGTGACGATCAGGTCGCGCGTCGACGAGGACACGCTGGCGATGAACATCAAGCCCGCGACGAACTGACGATCCGGAGCTGCCTCGCGCCGCTCTGCGGCGCGGGACGGCCGAGGTTCCTGTGTCATAGCCGGTGCCGCGATGAGCTCATCCGAACCGATCCTGATCTGGGGCGCAGGCGCGATCGGCGGCACGCTCGGCGCGTACTGGGCGCGGGCCGGCGTCCCGGTGCTGTTGGTCGACGTCGTGGCTGAGCACGTGCGGGCCTGCCGCACGGCCGGGCTGGAGATCTCTGGTCCGGTCGAAGCGTTCAAGGTCGCCCTCCCCGCCGTCGAGCCGCATGACGTCACCGGCACCTACCACCGCATCGTGCTCGCCGTGAAAGCGCCGGCGACCGAGGCGGCGCTGCAGCAACTGGCGCCGCATCTCGCTGCAGGACGGCTTCGTGCTTTCGGCCCAGAACGGGCTCAACGAGATCGCGATTGCCGAGAAGGTCGGTGCGGAACGCACCATGGGCTGCTTCGTCAATTTCGGCGCCGACTGGCACGGCCCGGGCCAGATCCTCTATGGAAACCGCGGCGCCGTCGTGGTCGGCGAGATCGACGGGACGATCCGCGCACGCACACGCGAGATGCACGCGCTGCTGGCGATGTTCGAGCCCGACGCAGTGCTGACCGACAACATCTGGGGTTACCTCTGGGGCAAGCTCGCCTACGGGGCGATGCTGTTCGCAACCGCGCTGACCAACGACTCCATGACGGAGAATTTTGCCGACCCCCGGCGCTTCGTCGTCTTCGACACGCTCGGGCGAGAAGTCCTCGCGGTCGCACAAGCGCGCGGCGTCAAACCGGTCGGCTTCAAGGAGTTCGATCCGCAGGCTTTCGCCCGCGGCGCTGGCGAGGCGCAGTCACGCGCCGTCATCGCCTCGCTCGCAGACTACACGAGCCACACGGCCAAGACGCATTCCGGCATCTGGCGCGACCTCGCGGTGAGAAAGCGCAAGACGGAGATCGACCCCCAGATCGGCGTCATCGGTTCGCTTGGCCGGGCCGCGGGCGTCGCGACGCCCGCGATCGACAAGCTGATCGCGCTGATCCACGACATCGAGGACGGACGCCGTCCGATGTCGTTTGCGACATTCCAGGAGCTCATCGACACATGCACATCCGCCACGATGGCCGCGTCGCGCTCGTAACCGGTGCCGCACAGGGCATCGGCCAGGCGATTGCCAGGGGATTGAGAGACGGCGGCGCGAAGGTGCATGTCGCCGATCTCGATGCCGCGGGCGTGAGCGCTTTCGCGCAGTCGCACGGTTTCACGGCGCATGTGCTCGATGTGTCGGATCGCAGCGCCGCGGGTGACGCCGTGAGCGCGATCGTCGCACGCGAGGGACAGCTCGATATTCTGGTGAATGCCGCCGGCGGAGTGCGCGGGCAAGTCGGCCGCCCGATCGAGGACATCGGCGAGGACGACTGGCGCGCCATTTTTCAGGCGAATGTCGACGGCGCGTTCTGGCTTGCGCAAGCGGCCGCGCCTTCGCATGCGGCGGGCCGGCTTCGGGCGCATCGTCAACATCGCGTCGGGCGCGGGGCTGCGGCCGAGCCTCACCGGCATCCAGGCCTATACGGCGGCGAAACATGCGCTGGTCGGGCTGACCAGGCAGCTGTCGCAGGATCTCGGCCGCTTTGGGATCACCTGCAATGCGGTTGCGCCGGGCTTTGTGCGCTCAAATCCATCCACCGAGCGCCAGTGGGAAAGCTATGGCGCCGAAGGTCAGGCCCGGCTCATCGAGAGCATCCATACGCGGCGCCTGGGGACGGCGGACGATATCGCGTCCGCTGTTCTGTTCCTGGCAAGCGAACAGGCAAGCTGGGTCTCGGGCCAGATTCTTTCCGTTGACGGCGGGCGATCCTAGCGCGGCGAAGGAGCGTCAAGGCATCGTGTTGATGATGACCAATGCAGCAACGACACACAGCTTGTGCAGGCGACCAGGATACCCCGTGCTCCGGTCGGTTGGCGTGCTGCGCCAGGCGCCATTCTGAGGCAAACGTCACTCTTGAGAGCGATGCGCGGGCCGTTGTTGCGTGTTTTCGACCCAGGAAGACACGTCGGTCGACGAAATGAACTGTTTCGGCGAGTGAGGATTAAGGGTTCCCGCGAAGACGATCAGTCCTTCATCGAGTTTCTCGCGAGCAAACAGCTTCGCCTCTGCTTCGGTTTCGAACGTCCTGGTCATGCGAGGGCGCGCCCTTTGCTTCACCAATCCTCGTCTTTGCACTTCAAAGGTGACGTACCAAGTGGGCATCTCATCGTCCTCGGGCTCGCTCCCGGGCGCCCGAACGGTCGCCGGCACCGCAGCCCTTGTGATCGCCGCGATGCCTGTTTCAACCCTGAGTGACGATGTCCCGACTTCCTTTGATTTGGGTCAAAGGTTGCGACTGCAGTTGGCAAGTACGACTGCCCCAGTTCCCGGCCTGGGATTATTCTCAACGCGCGGTCGTCATGGATCATCGATCCGCCGGGACACGGGTCGAACGCCAGGAGGAACGGAGATGAAAAGGCTGCTTGGCAGACTGCCGCTCTGGTTGATTCCGCTGATGTATGCGGCGGTGACTTTCGTTGCTGCTTTGACGCTGCCGCGGTTCGAAAACGTCTACTTCGCATCCTATGCCAGTGGCCTCTCGGTCGCCTCGGCGCAGTCGTTCTTTGCGGCCGTCGCTTCCGGCATGATTGCCCTGACGGGCATCGTGTTCTCGGTAGGCCTGGTGATGGTGCAGTTCAGCGCGATGGCCTACTCGCCACGGCTTGTTCTGATGTTTGCACGCGACCCGATGCTGTTTCACTCGCTCGGTGTGTTCATCGCTACGTGTCTGTACTCGCTCGGAGCACTGGCATGGGTCGATCGCGAGGGATCCGGAATCGTGCCGCTGTTCTCCGGTCTTCTTGTCGTGTCGTTGCTCTCGCTCAGCATGCTGCTCTTTTCCCGCCTGATAAAGGGGCTGAGCGACCTGCAGATCACGAATGTGCTTCACCTGCTTGGAGACCAGGGGCGCGAGATCGTGCGCGCGTCGTTCCAGCGCCTCGATGAGAAGGCGGATGGCAAAGCGAACGTCGCAAGCGAGGCGGCTGGGGATCCTGAACTGGGGCCGGTCATCCAGACGCTGATATACTCCGACGCCCCGCTCACGATTGTCAGATTTGATATTGATGATCTGGTGCGCCAGGCGCGACAGGCGGGGGCCGTCATCGTGATGGCACATGGGGTTGGCGACACGCTTGTCGCGGACACGACAGTACTGCGGGTTCATTGCGCAAGAGCTGCTCTGCCCGAGAGCGATCTGATGCGCTGCATCCACCTGGGGTCGGAACGCACCGCGGAGCAGGATCCCAAATACCCCATTCGTCTGCGGCGCTATCCCCGGCCATCAATGATCCGACAACGGCGGTCCAGGCGATCGATCAGATCGAGGATCTGCTGCGGCGATTGGGACGGCGCGAACTGGACGCCGGCTACGCCCGGGATGCGGGGGGCGCTTTGCGCGTCGTATTTCCGATGCCGACGTGGGAGGACTATCTGGCGCTGGCGTTCCAAGAAATTCGCCAGTATGGCGCCAGCTCGATCCAGGTGATGCGTCGCCTGAGATCAGCCCTCGTCGGACTGGTGGATTCTGCGACACCGGAGGCGCGCGCCGATGTGGTGCGACGATATCTGATGCAGCTTGATGCGGTGATCGAGCGTGCGATACCGGACGCCACTGATCAGGAGACGGCGCGCCACGAGGATCGTCAAGGCCTCGGCCTATCGCGCCGAAACGTCTCATGAGCAAGCGTCTTGGCGCGGCCAGAGGACAGCCATCACGCCTCTCCAGGACAAGCAATCATTCGATCGGACAGTTCGCGGTCGATGACCGCGAATGAGCGGCTCGTTGCCACCGGCCGGTACGTCGCTCCGTGTCAGTGGCCTGCCCTTGGCTTCTGATGCATTTGCAGTCACTTGCGGGTGGATCCAGGACCTAACGGTCCATCGTTCTGCCTCATTTGTGAGCCGCCCGACCAATCAACGCCAGCTTGTCGCCACATTTGAAGAACGCATTGTTGCCCATATGGCACAGGGGCTTCAGGCCGAAGGATTTAGCATCGAGATTGGAAGTTCGAATTGCATGCAATGCAACGAATTATGGCGGTCGCGAAAAAGCGCCGGGGATGGAGAACTCGCAATGAAGAAGTTTTTGCTTGCTATGGTTGGTCTGCCGGCTTTGTTGGGCATGGTAGCTTCCGCGTCCGCTGCTGATATGCGCGTTAAGGCGCCACCGCCGGCCCCAGTGGTGGCCCCGCTTTACAACTGGAGCGGCTTTTACATCGGCGCCAACGGCGGCTGGGGGCAGGTCGAGAATTGTTGGGACTTCGAGCTGTTAGGTGGAGTGTCCTTTGCTGACGGCTGCAGCAATCGGTCCGGGGGCCTTTTCGGTGGGCAGATCGGCTACCGTTGGCAGTCCAATCAGTTTGTTTTCGGCCTGGAAGCTCAGGGCAATTGGGCGGACCTGACCAGCACGCGCGTCAGCCTTCTCAATCCCCTGTTCTCGACTCTGCGCAAGCACTGATGCCATCGGCCTTTTCACCGGCCAGATCGGTTGGGCCTGGGACGCGGCGCTGGTTTACATAAAGGGCGGCGCGGCGGTGACGAGCAATAGTTTCGGCATCCTGACCACGCTTGGCGAAGTTGAACTTGTCTCGGCAAGCTCGACCCGCTGGGGCGCCACCGTGGGTATCGGCTTCGAGTATGGCTTCGCTCCGAACTGGTCGGCCGGCATCGAATACAACCACCTTTTCATGGGCGACTCGGACCATACGTTCTTCGTTCCCGCCCTTGCTCTTGCTTCCAGTCGCGTCGACCAGGACGTGGACATGGTCACCGTGCGCGTGAACTACCGCTTTGGGGGACCACTCGTAACGAGATACTGACTTCGTCCTGTTACTCCGTATCTCAAGTTATAAGGCCGGCAGAAATGCCGGCCTTATTCATTGAGGGTTTTAATTCAGCTCGAGCCAACAAGGCTTCGCCTGGACTCTTCGTACGATCGACGCAGCAACGCGAACAGGCTGCCGCCCGTTACCGCTCCCAGGAGATAGACAACGGCGATCAGCAGCGCGAGCGGCACGCGGACGTTGGTGCCAAGGAAAGAGACGGTGACAATCTCAAAGTTCTGCAGCGCGAAGATGATCGTCGCTGCCGCGAAGAGAACAATGACGGCAAGGTAGACCCAGCGCATGGGTGCCTCCTTCGGGACCGCGTGGCATGCGGTCCGCCAACTGCATCTCAACGAGCGCGGCGCAGCCCGAAGCCTACGCCGATCCAGCCTGCGCCGGCCATGATCAGATCGATGCCAAGGAACAGGCCGAGGATGTAGAGGCTTGAGACCGGCCAGCGCGCCAAAATCAGCAGGCCGAGCAGCAGCGTGATGCCACCGGACAGCGCCACCCAGATCCAGGGTGCTTCCCGTTTCATGCCGAAGGCCAGGATGATCCGCATGATGCCCGAGGCCACCAGCGATGCGCCGAGAATGAGGGTGAGCAGCACAGCGGCGAGCAGCGGATTCGCGAACGTGACGACGCCGGCGATGATATAGAGCACGCCGAGCAGCACCCAGAGCAGGAATTTGCCCCAGCTCTTGATTTGAAAGGCGCTAACCACTTCGGCGACGCCAGCGACGATCATCATCACGCCGACGACGAGGACGCTTGCGACGGTGGCCATCGCAACGCTGCCAAGCGCGATGAACCCGGCGAGCAGATAGACAACACCGAGTGCGACGATCCAGCCCCACTTGGCGCGCAGCGGTGCCGTATCCGAACCGGCTTGAGGATCTCTGAAGGTATCTGAAGCATTGGTCATGACGGTCCTCCGGTGCGAGCAACCCAGCCGAACATCAAGCTCCCAGGTTAGCGGCGGAGATCAGCGGCCTCGCGCAGGCGCAGGCCGAAGCGCCGTTCACCGGGAGCAGTTCTGGACGGTGCGCGAAAGCCGCGTCCGCTGCGCCGACGAGAGCAAGCCCGCGCAACGGGAAATCGGAGCCTCTGAGCGCCACTCTACGGCACGGCCCAGCTGGGACAAGCGCCCACATCAGCGGCAAAAGCGCTCCGTCAGCGCCTGCCGGCGCGATCGACTGGACCACCGCGATTCGCCGGTGTTCCAGGCCGTACCGCTTCTCGCGCCGCAGCTCGCGCGACCGGCCGCGGCCGTAGCGCGACGCCGGCCCTTGCGACGCAATTGGCGGGATAATCAACGTATTGGCAGTACACCACTGCACTGGCCTGTTCAGTGCTCGCGGCCAGGAAACCAGTTGTTAGCAGCGCAGCTGCCAACGCAATGGAGAGCCTCATTGCAGACCTCCGCGGTTTAGAGTTTGCGCCTCC